>JABCTZ010000005.1 GCA_018238155.1 Candidatus Heimdallarchaeota archaeon
TTATCATTCCTTTTGCGAAGAAAAGATTAGTAAAGAAAAGATTAGTAAAGAAAAGATTAGTAAAGAAAAGATTAGTAAAGAAAAGATTAGTAAAGAAAAGATTAGTAAAGACTAACAACCTTTCTTACAATACACTCTCTCATTTTCTCTAATACTTCCTTTCACACAAGTATTATTGATAGCATTATCATAGAAATATATAAGTCTTGTGAGATTTTGTCGCTTGTGACTACAACCATGTAAAGCAATAATTTTTGTCAACAATCATTCTTGTAAACCATTATATTATTATGAGAAAACATTCATCAAAACGAAATCAAAAGTTGAAAAAGAGAAAATAATTAATTATGTAAATAATTGGAAAAATTTGGAAATGAACGTTAGAATTGTTATGAAAGCAAGTCATTTCTCCTTTTTTGCCCAGAAAAAGGTTCCAAGCAAAAAAACAGTGATGAAAAAACAAAAAGGAGAAGAAAGAAAATAAGACCTTTTCTCATTCTAAAGTTTCACACTTTACTTGGATTTTATGTGTGACCTCTGATAATCAATGATAATTCAATAAAAATTATTAGTAGAAAAACTCCGAATGCAATTTGAAATGAGTGGAAAATAACCTCAGAATTAAATGAGGGAAGAATAAACTCTAATAGAGTTAGTAGAAACACTGCAACAATAGGAATTATTAGAATATAGGAAGTAATCAAAGGTTTAGTTGTAATAGCATAACTATTTTTCAATTTCTTTAACGCTAAATATGGAATAATTATAGCTATGGTAATAGGGAGCCAAAAAATAATCACTGAAATCATTGAGATCCTAGATAGGATTATTGAAGGTGATGGATAACTAGCAATTTCTACTTTTCCAATGAAGGTTAATATTAAGAAATTAATAACTCCCTCACCTAATTTTGGTATTATGGACGCAAGAAATAAAATAGCTGATATATTTAATGGTACATGAACTTTCGTTGGTAGATGATTGTTAGTTTTAATTAAAACAATGGATGTAATAATAATTCCAGCGATAAGCAAAAGTAAAGCTACTATCAATAGAGAATACATTGAAATAACATAGAATGTATCTGTAATCTCTTTTAAACCTAAAATTATCCATGTAATATTAAGTATTATCTCAAACAAAATACCAACACAAAGAAGTGTTAGTCCAATTTTCAACTGTTTTACTAATGAACTTTTTTCATTCAATAGCAAAGGCTCAAGTAATAAATCCTTTTTTTCATTATACATTTAGCATCACAAGGTTTTTATTTTTCATTTTTGCATTATAGCAACCAACCTAATAATAGTAATTATTATTAGCTTTTAGGGAATAAAAGGTCATTCTCCTCCTCCCTCATGTATATTATTTGGATCAGTATTCCAATAAAATATTTCCATCTCATTACAAATGCCATAACAATCACTGTCTAGTGAAACAAAATCAACTGTTTGATCAGCATTAACTAACTCGTAACCATAGATATCATCTCTCATACTATCACCAAGATCTGTAGCAGATTCACGCAAGATAAATCTAACTTCTTCAAGTCGTAGATGACGACATACTGAAAGAATTAATGCACATACACCTGAAACCATAGGACAAGCTATTGATGTACCACTCATATAACCATATGTTTTACGTCCTATTGTGCTATAAATATTAACACCTGGAGCCACAAGCTCTTGCTCTTAACCATAATTACTGAAATCAGCAATGCAGTTTTTTTTATTTTTAACTATGCATACATCAAATAATACTACAAATAACAAGCAATTGACTTTATGATTATGTTGTAATAGCTTCTAGATTCGGACAAGAAGAACCATCCATCATTTGTGATAATGTCCAAAAGAACATCCCTAGCATATCATTTTCTTGACAGAAAAGCACTTTTTCATTAATAGATCTTGGAGTTTCATAGAAGATGATACCAATATCAATGTTAGTTCCATATCTATTTGGGGCAGTAACTAGATTATCAACAGCAGGAGCATGCCAATAATTACATTTGCCAAAGTCATCCCATGCAAGTGTCAATTCAGGATGAGTTTCAGTAGTGGTTTTTACCCAAGACCATGTGACAGCATTATCGCTAGCAATAGAACGCGTTTCAGTAAAGGCTGCACCATTAATATCAGCATTAGAGTATGGTTCAATTGGAGCAATTCCATCTCCATTTGAATCTCCCCAAACACTTCCAAAACCACCTGATCCTAAAACAATCTTAGAAGCAGGAACACCTTCAGCAAGCCACCTTTGTAAAGTGAGATTAATGGATAAAGGATTTGTATTGTATCCATCTCGTTCTGCACCATAGAGAGGTGTAAGGGGGATAGGAATCATCCAACCACCCCATTGTTGCCAGGAAATATAAGACATTGGACAGAACATATCAACATAAGCTGAAGCAGGGGCAAAAAGAGCAGCATCGCTTCCAGTAGGACCTGTAGGAATGGAAATGATCGCATCACTCCATCTCTCTCGAATGTTCTTAGATAAATCAACTAATTGTGGATAATCAACTGAATCTTCCCAATCTAAATCTACGCCATCAAATCCAACTGAAGTTAGCAAATCTTCAATATTTTGAGAAAAAGCGCCGATATTTGAACTAGACGTTGCAGTATTCCAAATTGAACCTGGATTGGAACCGGCTCCACCTAACATGCAACATACTGTCACATTATTTGAATGCGCTTCTGTAATATATAATTGAGCTTCATCTAACCAATCATTCAAGCTCATAGAAAAACCATCAGGAGCCTTTAGTGTATAATCATTATCAATATCTTGTGTGAGATGCAAATAACCTAAAACTAAATTAGTGATGTACTCCCATGGGATATCGGCCATTTCAATATCATCCCATTGATAGAGAGGATGATAGACACTTACTAAAAAACCATCGCTAATGCCGTTATGGGTGATAAAACTATCATCACTTGCAGGGTAGTAGAAATAATAAATCAAATATCCGGAAGAACCTAATAATAATACTAAGATTGTTAAACTACCAATAGCAGTCCATTTCTCCTTTCTTGTTGCCTTTTTCTCAGAAGATTTCTTAGTTGTCATTTTTTGAATCCCTGCAATCCCTTATCTAAACTAAGAAACTATGACTGTACTTTTTATCTTTTGTGTAAAAATGTGAAAGAATGTAATTATGTAGCAAAGTTTTCAAATCGTCTTCTTGTCTGTTCTTTCAGTGAAACGTAAAAATCATCTGCCGAGTTTATTTTTTTTTTTCAAATTTTCAATAAGCATAAAAGTTCAATGTTAGCAGTTATCAATACAATGAAAAACCTACTATTGAATTTCCATCTAAATTAGCTAAAGTATGGTTCACTTTATATTGATAACGTACTAATGATATTTGAAATAGCAATTGCTGAAACCAATTGGAGATTTTGTAATTGAATAAAACCAGAGAAACTCTTGCTATCATTGGAGCTATTTCAGCAATTATTGCGACAATTTGCACAATTGCTGGTATAGCAATGAGCTTCATAATGACCAATAGTATTCAAACTCCAAATATAGAAGCCTATATCATTATGATAAATGACAAATCTACATTGAACCTTTTGGAAGCAATATGTGGTATTTTAAGTGGAGCATTCATTATTCCTGTAGCAATAGGGTTTATGTTCTTTATGAGAACAAAAGTTGATGAAAGAAAACAAAAAATACTCCTTTTACCAACAATCACTTTTATCCTTGGAAGTGGATTATTAATTGCACTTTTTACTATGAAGATAAATATTATTTATAATTTAGCTCCAAGTTTTGTAGCGGCTATAGAACCTGAAAAAACACTACTATTAGCTCAATTCAATAAGTTGAATGTAATTATTGATATTATTCAAGCAATCGCTTATGTCTTCATTTATACTTTGGGAGCAGGAACATACGGATTGCTTATTGTTAGAATTGAAGAATTAAGAGGTACTCTTGGTTGGACTGCTATTTCAAGTGCCATTTTTTCTCTTCTTGTTTTTGGTTTATTTATTAATGGAACATTTGGTATAATCTTGCAACTCGGTGCGAAAATCGGTTCAATAATGTTCTTCTTCTGGTTAATCAGTATGGCTTATGCTATTCTCTTTCTTTCGAGAGAAGACAAGAAAAGCACTGATCAAATCCTTCAGTGAATTTTTGCAATGTTAAAATAATTTTAAAGTCAATTATCAGATTTTTTGATTTGTCACCGAAATTCCTTGTGAGTGAAAAAATGAAGAAATGAAAATATGGTCCACTCAAAAAATCATTTTCAAAACAAAGCTCTATCCTTGTATAATTACTCTAATTTCAAATCCTTTTGTTATTTTCTTTAATAAGATTTTAATTCAAACAAAATAACTTCTATATAGTATTGTTTCAATACGAAATAAAGATAATTCATGGAGAATAAAAAAAAATGAAAATAAACCCTCCTCCAATAAAATTCATTATTTTTTCAGGTGGAGGTGGCTTGTTGGAAAGGAAACAAAAAGTCACCCTCACACAAGGACTGAATCGATTTGAAATTGAGAATATACCAGCAGCTTTTGATCCTGCAACCACAACGGTATTCTTTCCGAGCACAACAGGTGTTACTCTACAACAAGTAGATGTAAAACGACCTGACAAACGAATTGTTGATACTTTTATTTCGAGAGAAAAAGTAGCTGCAGACATCATTATTGAAAATGCTACAGACCTAAGAGGAGCATCTCGAGAGAAAATATTAGCACTTATCGAAAGTGCACACTATCGAAGATATGAAGATATGTTTGGTAGCTTAATAATCTCAATCGAAAGTAAAACATTACAAGAGATGGAGTTAGGAATTCGTTATTTCTTGGAAGACGATAGGATAAAATGGGAACCAAGTCTTCATGTAACAGTAGATGAAGAAACTGGAACTGCAACAATTGAAGGTTTCATACTAGTGATGAATAATACTGATATTAGTTATGCTAGATGCGAATTAGGATTTGCTGAATTTGAAACACAATGCTCTGAAGATGATACAGGTTACTTAGATGACTTAGACATAGAACAAGAAGCACAAAATGTCATGCCGAGAAGTAGGGTGATGTCACAGATAAAGAATATGAATAAAGTGCTGTACTAGAGGAAAAAGGAGACGATTAACATGAAAGCAACTCTAGAAAGTAGAAAAAGTGTACGATTGAACTGGTTCAAACAGAAGAAAATTCCTTTTGAATTGAATAGAACATTAGAATGGTCATATTACGAGAATACTATTACGGCAAATGAAATCGATCATCAACCATTTATGCAATATGTTTTTTCAAGTTTGAAAAACCCAATTCCAACAACTAATATTATTATGTTTCAAGGAGATTTACCACAATCATACCTTAATACAACAGGTAGTGTTGGTAATAAATTTAGCACAGAAAAAACAGAGGACCCTAGTATCACCATATTAGATAGAATAGTAAAAGTAAATCAAGGTGAAGAAAAGGTAACTAAGAAGCCAGTTCCACCACATGAAGCTCATAGGTTCAAAGAATTACAAATTCACGAACGAAGAGATGAGGTTACACGAAAAATAACTCTTAAAAATGAAACAAATCGAGAGATATCAGTTATGGATCTTGTATTTATTGAAAACAAGGAAATTCAATTTATAAAAAGCAATCCTACTCCAAATGAAATTGATGCACCAGAATACAAATGGAAAATAAATATTCCTGCTGAGAGCTCCATTGTTTTAGAAATAAAAGTAGAAAACAATGTAAAGCTCATCTACAAAATAGAAAGAACGGATGAAAAAAATGGCAAACAACGCTCTTAATTCCAATTTTTTAGTAATAAATTGATGTACCAAACTTTTGGAGGTACACAATAATTTTTTTTGAATTGAAATTTAATTATGCTTAATTATTGTTTTTTATATACATTCAGTTTCTGTGTAAAGAAGCAAAAATTGGTAAAGTCCATTTAAGAACAAACAATTTACTGAACAATAAAATAGCCGAATAGAGCTATTTTTCCTAGAAAAAGACGAAAACGAGCAGTCCCCTACTCAAGAATTGACGTTTAAATCAATTTTTATTTTTTACTAAATTTTCGATACTTTCAAAGAAAACTCTATCGTTTGAACAATCTGATTTATTCCTAAAGCAATTAAGGCGTAAAGATAAATCATCGAACTTGTATCACCAAATAGGGAGAGGAGCATAAAAATTGATGACGTAATTATTGCAATGATCCATAGCTGTAAAGTAAAAGAAGATATTGTCATTAAATTGAATTCTTTATCTTGATTTCTTAATTTTCCTTTTGAAAATGATACAATCAGAAGTGATATTGCAATCAGAAATAATTTGAAAATGAATAAGTAAATATTAACAATAGAGTATGCTCTCTGACCAATACCCTCTGTAAAAGAATGAATAAAAATAGCATTTACAACTCGAGCTATTAAATCAACAATTATCAGTAATAACAATCCTATTGAACTTATAATTAAAATGATTTTAGCTATTCCATCAGTTAATCGAGCTAGCTCAATAAACCCAATTGCTAATAAAATTACTCCAAAACTAATTGCAATATTAAAAACAGTTAACCCAATTACACTAATATTAGTAAGAAGTTCTATGCTAGAATTAGTAGAAATTTCAACAAGCCATACAATCGCATAATAGATTATGAATAAAAAACTGAAAGCAATAATTGAAGAACCAGTTATCATCAAAATTTTTAACCATTTACTTTCTGAAGGTTGATTTGTATTTTCGATAGTCTCTTCATTTTCATACATGAATTATTATTCTCCAATCTTTTTTACTTTGGAGATTATGTAAAGAATTGTATTTGAAATTCATTTCACATGAAAAGGAAAATGAGTAGGTATTTAATTCATTAATAAATTAATAATATTTATTAGAATAGAGGAACTAAAGCTTCTTGAGGTATTGGAGTATTAAACAACTAAACAATGAATAAATGAAAATATAAAAGAAATAGCTATTTTTCTAATAATTATTTTCGCAGTGTTCTTCGTTATAGTTTTACTATTTGATATTTATCTATTCGTAAGATTAAGTGAAACTTGGGATTATATAGCAGAATTTGTAGCAACGGTTTTTGGTATTATTTCATCTATTATAGTTATTTCACCAATTATAATTTGGATTAATGATAAAACACAGAAGAAAAAAGAAAGGAAGAAAAGTGTTTATCAAATACATCCTGAAATTAAAATTACAGTCCAAAAAGTATACACCTCAAATCATACCTATACAAAATTGTGAATAATTCTCAAAGAGAATTCACCAATCTTACATGCGTTTTATGTGATCAAAAAATCGAAAATTGCCTTGAAATAGTTTTGTGTCCTCAGTGCAATGCTATTTTTCATGTTGATTATTTAGAAGAATGGATAGAAGAAGATGATAACTGTCCCCTATGTCAATTTAAATTAATGAAATAAATAGAGTAAAGAATCATTTTTAATTTTATTATAGCGTAAAAAGGCAAATTGTTTTTATTTCAAGTAAATTTTTATATATTAGGGGGAAATTTAATTGTTTTCCAATAAAAAACTCAAATTGATAATTATTAACATTATGCTCTTATCGGGATTTTTAACTATAGCTTTTAACAGTCACCTATCTGTAACAGGAGTAGATTGGACATTAGAAGATACTTTTACTTCCACAGGAGATATTTTCCATACAGATATAACCACTGGAACAGAACCAAGTGTTGTCCATGGTTTGCTAAATTTTACTACTATAAATGAAGCAATAATTATGCTGAGGATTTACAATATTACAGCGGGAAATAATACCCAGATATGGAATTCTGCACTAAAATCTTTCACAATAAGATTTGAAAAACCTATTCATCTAAACATAACTGTTCAAGCAACAGGTGGATCTTATCCAGCACCTTTCAAGCTTATTATTCACGAAAGTCCAATTGAATTATTAACAGATGAGGAAGAATATATTTGGAAGGAAACATTTTACGCAAGTGGAGATTTTCACTACATAGAAATTACTTATAGTGAAATAACAATTGTAGATGTTCATACACAATTAGATATTACTGGTTTACCTGATTTTGATCTTACTACTAAAGTTTCTCCAGATAATTATGAGGGATGGATGTTTTCAGATGGTCCGGAAGAAGAGGAAAATTTCATTACATTTCAAGCAAATCCAGGAGAAGTATGGACAATCTATTTTGAGCTAATCGGAAATCCAATTTATTTTCCAATGAATTTTACAGTAAACATTGATTCTACAGACAAAATTATTGTTGACTCTACAACTGAAACATACACATCATGGTTATCAGAAGAGCATTCAGTTGATCTCTATTCAATTGATATAACTGAAATACCAGAAAAACTTCGGTGGCATTATGCATCTGATTACTCGCTCATGATAGATATCTATAATGAAACTGATCTCATATATCATGATTGGGTAGAAGGAGATTGCTTCACATTCGAAAATATTGCTACATATCTCTTCAAGGTTTCATGGGAGACGCCCCATGCAGGGATAAAAAACAATTACACTTTACGGATGCAACTAGGAAAAGTAGTCATTGATTTGATACCAGAAACAATTACAATTGTTGATGATTTCTTCTTTGATGGATCAGATGAACCGGAATTTATTATCAATATTCCTTCAGGTATATACCAGCTAAAAGTAATTGAACTTGGGAATCGACATGAATGGGCAGTGAATTTCACTAATGGTTACACAGAAAACTGGCAAAATTACTATTACACTACAATAATTATTGTCCCTCCATTTCCAGTTCAAGTTCATAATTGGAAAGAGTTGGTTTATTCTAAACTAACGAATACTGCTTGTTCCTTCAACTTTGAAATGTATAAAAAAAATGTTGATTCAGATTATAAAATTGGCTTTTTAATAAGAGATTATACTCTTTCAGACAATCTTGTACAAGAAAAACTTGAGGGAAATCTTCGTAATTTTCAAGATTTTGATTTATATCGAGTAAATCTACAGAAAGATAAATTGTTAGATATGAGCCTTGATTCGGTATTTCTAGCACAAGCATTGTCAGTTGAAATCTTCAACGAGGATTTTACTCATCAAGGTATTTGGAAGATAAACCATACATCAGGGGGCTCTTTTGAGCCTGCTGAAACAGGTTATTTCTATCTAAAAATCTTGCCCGATGATAATTACACCAATTATTATTCTCTTATAATTAAAATTCAAGATGCAACGAAAAAAGGTCCAGGATTGAATTTTGGCTATTCAATACTAAGTTTATTGTCATTAGAGCTAATAATAATGATTCATAAGAAAAAGAAATCACTAAGGTAGATTTCTGTTTCACTTTTTTTTATATTCGACACTTACTTCTGTTTCCTCATTCTCTGAATTAATTTCATCGTCTTCATCATCAAACCAAAGATCTTCGTCTACCCGTTTAGTTGCTTCCTCTAAAGCATTATTTTTTTCTACTTGCTTGTTTTCATCTGAATTGATTTGAATTACTGTAGTGATGGTTGATTTTAGACTTATCTTTTTATTTAGATGATTTTGATAAATTTTAGGCAAGCTGTTAGCAATAAAAGCGAGATCCCCTTTTTTGTTCTCTCGCAAAGTAGCAATAACTTTCTTGAAATAAGATTTAACTTTTTCAGGATCAAAATCATTCTTTTTATAAACAGCTGTTAGAGAAGCAAGCATAGCCTCTTCATTAGAAGGAATTAAGAAAATGTAACTAGCAAAAAAGTAATTATTAATTTCAGAGGAAATAAAATCCCCCTCCATAACACCAAAAGGTAAGCATACTTTTGGTAAATCTTTGAGCTTTCGTTTAAAGAAAAAATCAGGAAATATACGAATTATTTTCAAACCAATTTCTTTTTTTACTATGAGGAATACATGGTCTGGTTTCATTTTTTTAAACTCAAGATATTTAAGCGATGGGTTATTAAAACCTACTTCTCATATTTAAAAATGATTAGTAGTAATACTAATCAATTTCTCCCATTCATTTTAATGGTGGTGCCTTTCCTAAAGTTATTTTCATTTCAGATTTTTTACCCTTTCTAAGATAGGTTATTTTTACTTCATCTCCAATTCGTCTCATAACGATTTTCTGAGTAAGTAACTGAACACTACTGACCTCTTCATCATCTAGTCCAATGATAATATCACCAACTAATAATCCTGCCGTTTTTGCAGGACCTTTTGGAACCTCAAGTAGTAAAGCACCTTTTTCTACTGACAGATTATAATAGGTGGCTAATTTTTTGTCTATTGTATAACCAACTACACCCATCCAAGGAGTGCTTATTGTTTTTGTTTCTTGAAATTCATCTAGAACACCTTTAATGGAATCAATGGCAATAGCAAAACCAAGACCTTGAGAATGCTGAATGACAGCAGTATTAATTCCAATCAATTCACCTTGAGTGTTAACTAATGCACCACCACTATTACCAGGATTAATATCCGCTGTTGTTTGAATCAAACCTTCTAATTGCATATTTCCAGCAGAAATAGTTCTATTTAAGGCGCTAATCATCCCGAAAGTAACGCTCTTACCAAGCCCAAGTGGATTTCCTATTGCTAAAGCAAATTGCCCTACTTTAAGAGAACTCGAATCACCGATTTTTATTGCTTCTAGATCTGGATCTTTATCTACTTGTAGAAAGGCAATATCTTGTCCACGCATTTTTCCCAGTACTTTAGCTTTCAATTTTTTGCCATCGTGTAATTGTACTTCGACAGCAGTGGCATTTTTGACAACATGACCATTTGTCACAAGAATTCCATCTGCATCAAAAATAACTCCTGAACCTTGCCCTTGAACAGGTTGCACTCGAAATAAATCAACTCTTGCTAATACTGTTGTGGAAACACTAACAACACACGGTAGAATATCATCTACTACTTCAACCAAATTTTTTTCTAAACCTTGAAACATTTCAAATCAGCTCATTCGCATCATATTACTACTGTGCTAAACTTCTAAAAAATAACTAATAAATAATTTCTATTTGAAGATTCTTCTACAAATGGAAAAGAAAACTACTTGAAAGCTAGTAGTGAATGTAACAATGCCGTATCACAGCAAGTGGAAATATTTGAAAAACTTTTCTTAGTACAAAAAACGTTTTCAAAAAATGAAAAGTAGAATTTTTTTATTCTGAAACCTTTTCTAGGATCTCATTCTCAACAAAATTTGTTCTAAATTTGTTCGCTAATAATCCATCTGTAATATAAAAGACGTTCAAGAAAATAATGATCACTAGTTCTATTATTAGAATTATTTCCGGATTTGACGCAAAAACAGTATCATATTTATCCCAACTAACTAGGATATCAGGAAATTTAGTGCTAACAAATAGATTGTCTAGAATATTGGTTAGTAAAACTCCAAAAATAATATAATTAATTAAAAAAGCAATAATTACTCTTTTCATCTTTATCTTTAATTTCTTCCGCTCGTAATTATAACCAATATATTGAGTACATCTCGTAATTAACCAATAATTTAGAGAAAAATGAGTTACTAGTAGTAAAGTCATGATAGAAATGATCAATAAGAGTTCTGAAATCGTAGGATGATAAGTTAGAGGAAATTCAAGATTAGGATTTTCTTCAAGAAAATTGAATTCAGTATTTCTTGGCAGTCCACTTAAATGTATTAATCCAAAAATTGCTAATGGGATTACTAACATAATCCCTACATCCTTAAACAAATGCAAAAGCCTACTTCGTATTTCAATGTTTCTTGTTGATCTCTGTTGCCATTTTTCAAAGGTTTTAGTGGTACCTATTACAAGATAAATAATGGTTAAAATAGAACTAGATGCAAGTGTTAATTTAAATATACTAAGAAAAAAGAAGAAAGGATTAAATGACATAGCGAATATTGATTCAGCAACAATAAAAATAGTTGTCACCAATAAATAAGCTATTCGCATCCGACTTACAATATATTTATTCTGTGGTATAGTTTTCACTAAGAAACTAATTTCCTGGTATGTAGAATATTCAATGCTTTTCAATTGTTCTTCTTCAATCAATGTTATCAATCTCCTAAAAATGAGTTCAATCTACAGTAGCAAGAAGATCAATCTCAATAAAGTTTGTTCGTCGTTTATTTGCAATGATACCATCAATAATATAAAAGAGATTAACAGCAACAAGTATTCCTAATTGCAAAACGAGATACAAATAAGGTTTCGAAGCGAAGAAGGAATCGTCTAGAAAATGGAAATTAGGAAAAGCATCTGGATAAATAAAGTTGAAGTAAACATGATCCGAAAATAGTGGTATAAAATTCCAAAAAAGAAGATTAATAAGAAGAGTACACATGAATCTTTTAAAATCCTGTATACTGATTTTTTTGTACTTATTAAATCCAACGACTTTGAAACCGCGATTATAATACCAATATATACTTGTAAAGAGTGCTACTACTTGTAGTAAGATAATGATTACGAAGAGCACTCCTTCGATTTGGGAGGGTGAAAATCTTAATGGGCTTGTACTGGAATCTCCAGGAAAGTGCTTTTGTTCAAGGTCATAAGGAAAACCAATGAGATAGAAAATTCCAAAAATCACAGTAGAGAAAACAAAAAATAGTAGACCCTCGAGTACTGCAAGCACTAGTTTTCCTAGTAAAGCCTTATTCCTGTAAGAGCGATTATGCCAATTGTCATAAGTCTCTCTATCTGAAACAAAAAAATATCCTGATGCCATAAACAATGAGAAGAAAATAACTGTTTTTAGTATACCAAGAAAATAATAATAAACATTGAAAGCTCCCAATGCCATAGAAAAATAAAAAACTATTATAATACAGAGGATATAAAACACAATCCGAAACCGTAGGAATTTCTTTTTCCAATAATCACTAGTCTTAATCATAAATCGTGTTTTCCTAATTGAATCAAGCATTATTCTTCACTCTTTGTTTCTGTGTTTAGCAGTTTTATCTATTTTAATATTCACTCTTTATTATTACATTTTTCTTTTTAAAAAAAGAATGGAGGTTGTTACCCAACCACATAATCATTATCTAATAGATCTACCATAAAATTAGCTATGTAGATACCCACAAGTAATATAGTGGTACCAATTCTTATGAAAGTAGCTACTCCACCTGTCGTAGCATCAGCAAAAAATTGTACAAGAAGTATAGCTCCACCTAAAAGTGTTAATGCTACAAAAACAGCTATTTCCCAAGCAGGAGCTGCAAATATTGCAGAAAATAAACATCCTAAAGCATCAAGTATTATTCCAAAAAGACTTGATGTCAGTTTTTCTAGAGTCATTCCCCCAGCACTGTAGAAAGCAAAAGCAATGAGTAATTGCATTATACCTGCTGCAAATAAATCTATTGCAGCAAATTCAAGGAAACTGAATTGAAAAGGCATGACATAGACTACTAATAAAATTTGTATTATTAAAACGAACAGCATTAGAATATGATAAAATAATTCAATTCCACTCATATCTAGGAAAACATTACTTGTCATAGATTTAAGTATGTCAAAGGCCGAAGGCAAATTAATATTAGAACCACTTCCTCCTTGTCCGGGATCAAAAACATGAAGTGGTTGATATTGTGTTTTTCCTTGTTGTAATGATTGATAGTGCATAAATACTTTTGATAAGACAATATCCGACCCTGTTAGGAGGTAAGATATTAAATAGCTTCCTAATTTTGCATCTATCTCACCCTTGAAGGTTAGAACATCTTTTTGAGTGAGTGAAGTTTGTTTGATTATTTCTTTCGAGAAACAAGAGAGTACAACATCAAAACTATGAGAATGCTGTAGGTCTTCTGAGAATTCCTCCCAGGAGGAAAGTGCATTATTGATAGTTATTCCTTCTTTGTTTCCGTGACCAATCCAGATCAATGGTTGAATGATCCTATGTGCTAAGAGTTGATATTTCAATGATCCATACTCAAGAATATGCATCTCTGGAATATTCTCCAGTAGAGTATTGCTTGCTGTTGTTATTGCATCATCTCTATCAAGATGAATTGCAAAAGTTCCCGGTACAAACGTTGAAAATGCTTGTATGAATGGGACACTCGCCATTATTACCATAACAAAGACTGCTATTTTGCCTTTGTTTGTGAAAATTGTTTGTGAAAATTCATACCATCTCACCGAAACTGATCCTTTTCGAGAATCATTTTTATAACAATAAGATTTAGTCTTTATAAATATATATTCTTTTTACAACTAGTAGAGAATGAAAAGTAAATCTACTAAACTATTGATTTCATTGGAAGATTGGTTGCACTATTGTGGTATCAATAGAAGAAAAGCTATTCTGATTAGTGGGTAACAGTTTGAAAGCAATAATTACCTTTCTTGTATTGAAACTAAGTTAGTAATATACTTTTAAAGATTGATTAAAATTATTTTTTTGCATCAATGTGGTTAATGAAGTTTAAGTTTCACTCAGAGATTTTTTTATATGTAACATTCAATATGTTTTTATGGATAAAACAATTTTGATAGTTAAACGGTTTTAGAATATAATCTCCACTACGTGGTAATGAAATGACACATGAAAAGGAAGAAACAAAGGCATCATTCAAAGATGTTGTCAAGTCAATGAATTATAATATTAAGCTAGTTTTTGCCTTCTATACAACGAGTTCTTTGGGCAGAGGTATTTGGATGGGGAACGTTCTTAGCGCTTATATCTTTCTTTTTTCTGAAAGTGGAGGAGGATTCTGGGGGCTAAGTTCTAATGTTATATTAGGATTAACTGCTGCTGCTTCAGGTATAACCATGACTCTCTTTGTCTTTCCTGCAGGATTTATGGCTGATAAATTCAGGCGAGATATTATCCTCAAATCTGCAACTGTTATTGGGATAGCTGCAATGGCATTTCTTATCTTTGGTAATTCAATAATTTTCATCTTTATTTCATTGTTGTTGTGGGGATTGTTTAATGCTCTAGTTCGTCCTTCACTTGAAGCATTATTTGCTGATTCTGTTGAATCTGGACACCGGTCAAAGGTCTATTCGTGGGGACATTTAGTAAGACAGATTGCTATGGCACTAGGTCCATTCATTAACATAGGTCTATTCTTCATTTTCGGTGATGAATGGAATTTAACGATACTCCGAAGTGTCATGATTGTAGGATTAGTAATTACAATGATTTCAATTGTTTTGATGTTTTTCTTCAAAGATGACAAAACACTTGGTAAAGAAAGTGAAGAAATCGCTGAAGAAGTTGTTACTAATAAACCAATTGAACAATCAAAGGAGCAAGTTAATGGAAATGGAATGCACTTCGGGAATCGCCTCGCAAATTTAGATTCTGAGCTGAAAAAGAAACTTATTCCGATTATTCTAGTGATAAGCAATGTAATAATAGGTGTAGGTGCCGGAATGACAGTAAAATATTTCCCTATATTCTTTATGAATGAATATGCTTTGTCACCTGTTATATTACAGATAGTGATGGGCACTACTGCATTGATTACTGGTTTATTTGGTATTGCAGCACAAAAAGCTTCACTAAAATTAGGTCGGGTTCAAACGATATTTTACGTTCAATTTATAGCAACTACTTGTTTGCTTTTTATTGCAATTTATCCACCAATTGCAATTCTTATGCCTTTGTTCATTCTCAGAGGTTCTTTTATGAATGCAGGTCAACCACTTAGTCGTTCAATACTGATGGATGTTATTCCTAAAACAAACCGCGGGAAATGGAATTCAGTAGAAGCAATAGCTTGGGGTCTCTTTTGGAACGTTTCAGCAGTAATCGGTGGTTTCCTAATTGGTGACTCAAATAGATATAATCTCTGTTTCATTATAACTACCTTTGTCTATATTATTGGCATGATTCCAATTATTATTTTAATGCCTTTAGTAGGTAAAGAGAGGGAAGCGAAAGAAAAAGAAGGATTATCTGAAGAACCATTACCTAGTGAAGAATTTGGTTACGAAGAAGTTTTTGGAGAATCAGAACCAATTAAAAAAGACGTTACTGATGTGGGTTAAAACAGATATTTGAAATCAGTCAAACCCGTATATTATATGTTAGATAGACTTTTTTCTTTTCTTCATTGTAAGAAATTTTTATATCTTTCAAAATACTTTATAGCTTATGCTTAATCACAGATATTTAACTCAATATAAAGATCCAGAGAGCTTTGTGGAGGGTGCTGTTGAATTTATTCAAAAGCATGTTAAAGATAAGAGAGTTTTTTGTGCTCTATCAGGAGGAATAGATAGTTCAGCTGCTTACCTTCTTTTGAAGAAAGCGGGTGTAGATGTCTTACCGGTATTCATAGATCACGGACTTATGCGAATTATTCGTGGAAAAGAGGAACGAGTATGGATTGAAGAAACTTTTCCAGATGTAAAAGTAGTTGATATTCGTGATGAATTTCTCCCACAAATTTATGGAGAAGGTGATGCTGAGAAAAAAAGGAAATTATTCAAAAAGGCATATTCAAGCACTTTTGATAAAATTATCCGAGAAGAGAACTGTCAGTTATTAACAGATGGAACGATTTTACCTGATCTTGAGGAAAGCTTTGGTGTTGAAATTACTGAACTCAATGAAAGTATGTCCTTTGATGATGAAAAAACACTTCGAGAAGCTCAAAAAGGACTAGGTTTTGTGAAAAGTCAACATAATGTGGAAATTGAATATGATGTTGAAGCCACTGTTCAACCTGTTGCTTCTTTAACAAAAAACCAAGTTAGAGAAGTGCTCCAGTACTTAGATATGCCTCACGATGTTGTCTTTCGGAAAGCATTCCCAGGTCCAGCATTAGCTGCTCGCATTGTTGGTCCAGTCACAGAGGAGAAATTAATTTTCCAAAAGAAAATACATGACATTGTTGAATCTGCAGTTGATGACTTTTACATCACAAAACATGGCAAATCAATGATCATCAATGAAAAAGGGGAACAAGAGCCTTTCCAAGTTTTTGCAGCAACTTTTGAAGATGCAACAAATGCTGAAGTCACTGGATTAAAAGATGGTAGACGAACATATGATAAAGCCAAATGTGTTTCCGGTGAATGGAATCTTGATCAACTCGTGAAAGATGGTTTAACCTTAACTAACTACACCAGGTTATTCTATCAGTTAGGTGAAAATAAAGAAGGAAAATTTGATGCTGTTATACGGTGCATAAATAGTATAGATGCCCGAACCGCGAATATCACCAACCTACCATATGAATTACTCCAAGAGATAAGTAGTAAACTATTGAAAGTGCCCAATGTTCGACGAGTTTACTTTGATGTAACAACAAAACCACCTAGCACAATTGAATATGTATAAATAAAAAAAGCCTAGGATGGATTAATCCTAGCATCTTCTTTTCTTTTTCTTCTTTGAATACAAAATACTGGCAAAGGTCATTGAAATTATTCCAACGATAATTGGAAATATTTGTACAGGTGTGGTAGCAGTGCAAGCAATTCTTAATACATTATAATCGAAATCACCATCAGCTTCTCTTATTTGTGTATAAGTTGTTGTTGCTGCAGCACTATCGTCTTTATAAAAGAAGAAGATTTCAATATCATCATTAAGTGCTAAAGCAGGATCTCGTCCATCAGTATCTCCAGAATTTAATGGAAATTCGAGTTCGTATTCATCATAGGTTATTTCCGGATGGACTTTTCCCAAACTATCTTCTGAAGCAGTAGCTATACTAATGTCTTCATCCCAATTGAGAGCAGCAATATCTTTTGTAAAACCATCAACAGAATGATTGTTGTGTGAATAGAGATATTTTATATCTTGATCTTTGCCATATCCCCAACCTTCATCGTATTTTCGAACTAGTGGTTCAGCAGTATTTGTTTTCAATATAATAGCTAGCTGGTCATCAGCTTCACCTTCATCTGTATCAGGAATTGTAACTCCAAAAATCAAGTTGTTTTCTTCAGTATACAAAGTCATAACTTTGATGATAATTGTATCAGCTTGATTAACTAAATTATAGAGTGTGATATTATAAGTAATAGCAGGTGACCATTCGGCAGTGCCTAAGTGACCATCTATCACAGGTGGACTAGGGTGATAGCAAGTAAATATTAAGTCTTTTTTTACAGGAGCTTGTACAATTGCAGTGGGAATTATACATATGAAAATTAAGCTAATAATGATTCCAAATATAGTTGATCTTCTTAAAAAATGTTTCAATATTCTTCCTCCAATGAATTGTTAGTATAAAATGTTCTTTTTTATTAAATAACTAGTGGAGATGAATTATACGCTTCTTACAAGTTTAGTTTACAATATGAAATAAAGACTTTATAACTTAGCAATAGTAGTTATTTCTTACAAATTAAAAACGTGTGAATTAGATGACAAAAATTGCTGTTGTAGTTACAAAAGACAGAACATTTGGTGTGAATAAATCTATTGAATTATTAGAAATAAATCCTGTTAAAGGCAAAGAAGTAATTTTTAAACCGAATTTTAACACTGCGGATCCTCCTCCAGCTTCAACATCAATGGAAACCTTCAAAGCTCTCGCACTCAAACTAAAAGAAATGGGCGCAAAAAAAATAACTGTTGCTGAAAGAAGTGGTCCGGCAAATACAGAAGAAGTCTTTAAAGAAAAAGGACTCTACAAATTAGCTGAAGAAATGGATTTCAAAATTATTAACCTAGCAACTGCACCAGAAGATGAATATGTTTTAAAGAAACCCGAAGGAAGTCACTGGAAAGACGGTTTTCTTTTCGCAAAGATTTTCGATGATGCAGAATGCATTGTTGAAACATGTTGTTTGAAAACACATCAATATGGCGGGCATTTTACACTTACAATGAAGAACGCTGTTGGACTTGTTCCTCGAGATAATTACCAATACATGAAAGAATTGCACTCTTCTAAACACCAGAGAAAAATGATTGCTGAAATTAATAGTGTGTATAAAGCCGACTTAATCGTTATAGATGGAATAGTGACATTCATTGATGGTGGACCAATGGAAGGAACACGAAAAGAAGCCAATGTTTTCCTTGCAGGAACAGACAAGATAGCACTAGATGCTGTTGGGGTAGCAATTCTAAGATTACTTGGAACAACTCCGGAAGTGATGAACGGAGCAATCTTTAATCAAGAACAAATTAAAAGAGCAGTTGAATTAGGAATAGGTATTTCATCACCTAAAGAAATAGAATTTCTAACAGATTCCGAAGAAAGTTTAGTACTAGTTGATCAAATAAAAGCTAAATTGTCTGAAAAGTGAGTCATGATTTTTCTTCACTTTTCATTTTTCTTATCAATAAACGCTTTGACATCTTTTGGTCTCTGGAGAATTAAACAATCGCCAATATCAAGAGTTTGTTTTATCTCTTCTATTGTTCCTTGAATTTTCTATAACTCGAATTAGTTAACCAATATTTTTGTGAAAACTTTTTCTAAGGAGAAAACTTAAACGAGTAAGAAAAACTTTTCTCTAACCAAACAAAGAATTATCACTTGAAGCTTCTCTCAAAAAAGTATTGGAAAAATGATTCAAATGGTTGGGAATGAAGATACGCAATAATTACTCAAGAAAACAAGCTTCTGCTTATACATCTCAAAAAAAGGATAGTATTTTGTAAGAAAAAGTTTCTTTCGCATTATTTGGTTCTATAAAACTACTTTTTCAAAATAAAAATAGTAAGGTGAGAAATTCACCGTACTAATGCTAAGCATTCATTTCTCTTACCAACCAAATCCTCCACTACCAGGATAATCAGAGGGATCATTAGGGTCAGTGCCATTGGTCACTTCTGTGAGGTCACTATAGCCATCGTTATCACTGTCAGAATCTTGCGGATCAGTATTGTACGGATTGACTTCAAGACCATCTAATAGCCCGTCATTATCCATATCATTATCGAGTGGGTCATAGTTGTGACTCTTCTCATAACCGTCGGATAAACCATCGTTATCAACGTCATAATCTTTGATATTTGCATAAGCAGAAGAGGAGGATAGACCATAGGTATTAACCCACCAAGAATATTCAGCACTATCACTTATGCCGTCATTGTCTGTGTCAGAATCTGTTGGATTGGTTTCAGAAGTGAAGATTTCAAAATAGTCTGACCAACCGCCGTTATCCGTGTCACTATTTGTAAGACTGGTGCCATAGGTAAAAGCTTCTAAGCGATCATTTAACCCATCGCCATCGGTATCGCTGACAAGGGGGTTTCCTCCATAGAGGTATTCATCGATGTTCTTGAGGTTATCACCATCTACATCGGTTAATCCATCACTATCACTCGTGGGATCAAGTGAGTAGGTTACTTCCCAACCATCCGGCATGCCATCATTATCGGTATCGGAATCTCGAGGATTTGTTCCAAGTGAATACTCTGAAATATTGGTTAAGCCGTCGTTATCAGGATCGTTCGCAGCATCATCCGCAAGTGGATTTAGATTATTGATTATTTCAAAAACATCATCCATTCCGTCATTATCTGTGTCAGTATCTATTGGATTTATACCATACGTATGCACTTCATCACCATCGTTGATACCATCAAGATCAGAATCTGGTGCAGTAGGATCAGAAAGATATGTATTTACTTCGTCTCCATCTATCAACCCATCTCCATCAGTATCAGCATTTAGTGGAT
>JABCTZ010000044.1 GCA_018238155.1 Candidatus Heimdallarchaeota archaeon
ATAAAGAGATGAAAATTTCGTATGAAAAGGGTCTTATTACATCCAAATAAATTTATTTCTGCAGTTAAAATACAAATTAATAGCATAGGCGAATGGGATAATTTTATATATAATAAAAATGTGATACAATGAATGTAAATATTCTTATAGGGAGGACAAATGAAAAAAATTATATACATATTTGGATTGATGATTTTTTTGGTAGGATGTGATTCTATTACTACAAAAGGAAAATATGGAAGTATCCAGATAAATGACAGCAGCAATCATAAGAGCAACAAATCAAATGGGAATGCATTTGGACATAAAAATCCTAAAAACCCTCATTATGATGGAGGAAGTAATAGCAGCATCAATATACTGTTTTAAATAAATAGTTTAGCCCTTCTTGTTGGATTTTCGGAAGACGATTAAAAATCTGGTGTGAATGTTGAAGGGGAAGTACAGAGCAGAATTTTTGGGTCTATCCCAAATTACGTGTAAATTATATTCTTAGCTGATAGAGGGTATCTTAATTGGTACCCTTTTCATTTACCTATTTTTTTATAAATGTCCTTCTAATCTATCTTCAAATTCTATTGATAGCATTCTTAAAATACTTTCCCATCCTCTTACCTTTTGCGTCCATTTCTTAGTTATATTCTCACTTGATAAATACAATAATTTCATCAATGATTGATCTGTAGGGAAGATGTTTCTTGCCTTTGTTGTTCTTCTGAAACTACTATTCAAACTTTCTATAATATTTGTAGTATACATAATTTTTCTTATTTCGGCTGGATAATTAAAAAATTCGCTTAATTCTGACCAATTTGTATACCATGATCTTAGAGCAACATTATAGTCAGGGTATTTATCTTTAAGAGTTTCTAAAGCACTGTAACCACTAGGTTCATCAATAGCAGTATATACACTTTTTAGTTCTTGAGCGAAAGCTTTTCTCTCTTTGTAGTTTAAATATTTCATAGTATTTCTAATTTGATGTACTATACATTTTTGAATTTTAGTCTCTGGAAATACTGCGATAATTGCTTCAGAGAATCCTTTTAAATTATCAACAGACATAATTAAAATCTCTTTAATCCCCCTTAACTTTAGTGAATCTAACTCCTTGAGCCAAAATTTAGAACTTTCATTTTCTCCAATAGTAATACTTAAGATATCTTTTTTTCCCTCTAAATCAATCCCAATGATAACATAAGCAGCTTTTTTTACGATTTTATTATTTGATCTAACATTGAAATGAATAGCATCCATAAAAACAAATGGATAACAAGATTTTAAAGGTCTATTTTTCCAATCTTCCATTTTCCCAATTACTTTATCAGTAATTCTACTTATTTGTGAACCTGAGTAAGAAATACCATAGATTTCCTCTAAATGCTCATTAATACTGCTTACACTCATCCCACGTGAATACATAGAGATGATCTTATTATCTATCTCAGAAATGTCTCTAGAGTGTTTGGGGATAATCTGAGGATCAAATTCAGCATTTCTATCCCGCGGAATATCAAAGTCAATTTCACCAAGAGAAGTTTTAACCCTTTTGGAATTATACCCATTTCTAGTATTAGTTTTATTAGAAGAACGTTGATGTTTAGAGAATCCAAGAGTTTCATCCATCTCACTATCAAGGAGTACAGAAACCCCATCTTTAAGTAAATCTTTCATGATAGATTGTAAATCTAAAACATTCTCAATATTATATTTATCCATAATTTCAGCAATTAATGGATCTACCTCTCTTCTTCTTTTCTTAGCCATAAAAAAACCTCCTCAGTTTAATAGATTATACTCTATCAACTAAGAAGGTTAAAATTAATTTACACTAAATTTGGGATACGCCCTTAGAATCTCTAGTTAACTCCCATTGTATACCAGAACATATCGATGTTTTTTGTCGACTTTCCATTAGAACCACCATCATACTCTCTATCTTGCCAATCATAAGCTATTCCTCCATCAACTGACCATTGATCATTGATTGAATAAGCTGCCAATAGTTCTGCTCTTACTCTATAATCACTTGTATAATCATAAGTTTTAGAAGTTTCTGATAAATCTCTTTCTATAGAATATCTGATTCTAGGCATGATAGTTAATTTATCTGTAACTTGATAGATTCCCATCAATCTAACTTGGT
>JABCTZ010000001.1 GCA_018238155.1 Candidatus Heimdallarchaeota archaeon
AGATTAATTCAAGCAATCAATAAAACTTCTCAAAAGGATGCGGAATTTTTCATTTCAGATATTAGTATTGATTATATGAAGAAAATGATTGAAACTACATATGAAATAGGTTGGTTCTTAAAACTCGTTAGAGGAGTTTCGCTCGAGAAAGTTAAAGAGATTGTAATAGATAACGAAAGAGTTCAAGAGGCTTTTCTGTCTGGAACTGTTGCAGAAGCTATAGCGACTTTTCAAGAAGTAGCTGAAATATATGAGGATAAAGGGTTAGAATTCATACAAGACATATCAAAGGATGATTTCCATGCTTTTATCAAATGTGAAATTGAGGATGCCTTGACTTTCGAAAGGAATTTTGAAAAGGAAGAAGAAGTTGAGAGAATCATTGTTGAGCTCAAAGAATTAGCTGATTTGGCTAAACAAGTTTCGGAAGAAAAAGAGCTGGAAATAAAAGCTTTGATAGTGGAAGTAGTCAAGGAGAAACAAGAAGAAAAGAAACTCAGTGCTGAACGTACTAAAGCTATAAAATGGCTTTAGGGTGTTTGTTAGTGTATTTGAGTAGTTATTACATATAGTGAAAGAAAGGCGATCAAAAGTCGAATCTTTATTGGTATCAGCAATGCTATTGCCTATCAATTGAATAAAGAAAGAAGGTTTTTGTTGTGTATCATTATTTTTATGTAAGACTGTAAAATAGACTCCTAAAAAGACTGATGTTAAAACAACTAGAATAACTCCAATTGTGATTAAAATGATAAAAGAGCTGCTCAAAAGAAAAAAATTAATTAATTCCTTATCGAATGAGCATATTAGTAAATATAATAGGAAGTGTGTAAAACGTCCAATGAAAAGCCTAAACCCTATTTAATGGTAATAATTATTTCAATTATAATCATATCAGTGATGTCAATATCTATTTTTTCATTAATTAGCACAACGGTGCAGACCCAATCAACTAGACATTCAACAACCGCTGATATGCTAAACAATTTTGGAAATTTAGCGGAGATTGATATTCAGGTAATTCTTGAAGAAGATTCTGCAAAATATGAGACAGCCTATTCCTTTTTGAATGATTTATACCTTCTAAACGATCAATATATCGCAATGGTAGAGTACAATGAAACCCATGCTTTTAATTATACACAGATAGATTTTGATGAAGTTAAGATGGAATTCACATTAAAAATGAAACACATCATCAACATCATACATAGTACCTCTGTATACGAATATTGTACAACAATTATTGGATCGGATACTGAAAATAACTACACAGTTTCCGGATATGAATATCTTTTCATAATTAATAGATGGAATACTTGGGAAATGCCTTATGAACCAGTTCATAGTGATATATTTGATTTTGTAAATACAACATTTACTCTTGCAAGTGTTCCCATAGATCTCCCGGAAATTAAACTTGAAACTTGGTCTTACCATCTGTATAATAATTTATCAATTATAGAGTACGTTGGTCCTAATAGTGCTATGAAATACGCTAACAATAAATTGAGTTCTATCGACTTAACTTATGTTAATCTCTCCCTTGCTAAAGTATCTGAATATAGTGATAGCTATGTACTCCTCAGTGAAAAAGCGAATTCTATTATACAGGATTTCAATAATACACTCATAACTTTAGCATTGGCAGGTGTTCTTATGGGATTTGCAACCTCTTTTGATAGCGTAAAGCTTCGAAAAATTAGCCTTGTTGTCGGATTATTAGTACTTATCATTGGAATTTTGTACTTTGTTACAGCAACTGCTAATCATATTAGCTTAGCTATTTACGAAGCTGGAATTGTTGGTGCAAATGAATTTGTGTTTGCTTAGTGTTAGCATAGCATTCTTGGTAACATTGAATAAAAAAATTTGAAGAGTATTAACAAATATGTTAATCTTTCTTTCTTTCTTCAAAATTTAAAATCCGAAATTAATTAAAAGCACCAAAACAATAACTCCCCACAACGCCCAAATAGCTTTTCTAGGAAATTCTTAGTAGATGGATTTGTTTTCAATGGAAGAAAATACACAAATAACTCGAGATAAATTCCCTATGATCGGGAAAATAATTCAAAGAAATGATAACAGTTTATCCTGCGAGAGAACTTTATCATTGGAAAGTGATTGCTATTTGGATCATCATCGATTCAATAATACACCTTTTCTTCCTGGAGTAATCGGCTTGGAACTCTTTGCAGAATTGGGTAGAATTCTTTTTCCGAATAAAACAATTCAACGATATGAGGATATTCACTTTCTTTCAGGTATTAGATTAAAGAAAGATAATCCAATTACTATTTACACAAATATAATTGCTAGTGATAACATTGCTGATGTCGTAATTACATCAATTAGTAAAGGATTCTCGGTAAACAAATCAAATTCCAAAGTTCATTTCACAGCAAAAATGGTTTTTGGTAGTAGAGTAAGAGAAAGACAAAAGATACCTGTGTTAAAGAAATTGCCAATGCTTACTGGGGAATATATTTATCAAATATTACCTCACGGCTCCTCATTTCAAGTATTAGCTGAACTAAATAGTATTGAGAATGAGATGATTGCAGTCGGCAGTTTTCGAAAGAGACAACTTTTTGGCTGGAAGGTCAAAGAGTTATTAACTGAACCATTTATTCTCGAAGCGGGTTTTCAAGCCATCGGGTTAATGGATTTTATTATTAATGGTCGTGCAGGTCTTCCATCAAAGATTAAACAGATAACTTACTTTGAAACTGATGATAAACCATACTTCATTGTTGGAAGAGAAAATAGTAAGAAAAGAGGATTTTTTGATTTCAGTGTTCTATCAAAAAAGGGTAATGTTCATGTGGAAGTCACTGATTTTCAAATGGTGGAAATAAATTTTGGTGACACTTCTAGTATACTTGAAAAATTACGTTCTCACAGAATCCGTCAAATGTTACATATACCGAAAAAAACTTGGTTGGAAGTAATTGATAAACATTTGTTTCTAGATAAATTATCTCGAGAGCCGGATTTTGTTAGAACCTTTTTACGAAATGATGAATTTGACGAATTAGAGGGATTGAATGAAAAGGATAAAACAGAACGATTATTAGAATTATTTGCACTAAAAAGATCTCTTAGAGTTGTTCTTCGCTCTAGAAAGATGTTGAATTTTAAGTTAGAGAAAGATGAAATCGGAAATTATTACTGCTCTCATAAAGGTAAAAATGTTTATCTTACAATGGTGGAAGAAATAGATTATCTTCTAGTATTAGCAAGTCGAAAAAGAAAAGACGGGCTCGATTTTTACGACGAAAGAGAGAAAATCAAGGAAAAGATAGAAGCTATTCGAGATAAAAAATAACAGCTTGTTTTCTTTGAGTTTTCTATTCTAATTTCACTTTATCACTCTCAAGATAGATCAATAAAATTGTCTTTAATTGTTTCATTTGGTCATCATCTAGAACCCTCTTAGGAATAAAACCTAGAAAGATGTCCATGAAGTGAAACCAAAGAGTATTTCTCATTTTGTCTCTAACAACTGAGACTTGATCCCAAGAATACTTTTGCTTTCTAAATATTTCATCAATAATTATACCTTCTTTGTTTAAAGACCACTTTCTTTCCTTAGGCATTTTTATCTCAAATTTCCACCTAACTTTTTCAATTATTATCATACCAATCGGTAACATTAGGCTAACAAAAATATATATACTTGGCAGAGTAATCATTAATAAAATACCAATGTAGGAAAATTCACTCGTAAATCCAATAATAATCATCACTACTTCAAATATCATTAAACAAACAAAAGGAATGACACCAAATAATAATATTGTTATTTTATTATATAATTGATCAAAAGTGATTCTTCTTCGATCCTCATACGTTTCTTCATAGATAATTTCCATTTCATTTTCTTCAATTGCCATAATGTTTCTCTCCTTCAAATAACTTATTGTTTTTACTTGTTTTCTTCTATGATCGAAATATCATTTGACAAAAATTCTACTTTAGTATTGTCTATATTATTTAGTAAAATCCTGTGCATTTTTCTTAATTGTTCTTCATCTAATACTATTTTTGGAATCCAAAAACAATTAAACTTTGCTAAGTAAAAAGTAACTAGTTGGTTTGTTTCCACTACTTTATTGATGAAATCCCATTTAAGAATCGAACTTGAAATTGTAGCATCAATATTTATTCCTTCATTGTTTAATATTACCTTACGATTAATTGGGTGGTTGTTTAACCCTACTTTGATTTTCTTATTAATTTTTCTAATAAATAAGTGAGCTAAAAGAGATAATACAATGTATATACATAATGGTATACAATATGACCATATGATTGCATTTAAAATGGTCTCGCCAAGTATCCATACTTGAAAACTAAAATTCAACGTTAGAAATATTACTAAAAAGACTGGGAGTAAAAAAATAATTAAATTTAGTTTTTTGATATGAGAGAGTTCTTTAGTTACTTTCTGATTCTTATCAAAATCTTCTGAATATTCTATTTCCATTTCTTCTATTTGATCCTTCATCATTCCTCTTTCTTCCTTAATAAATCCTAATCTCTTAAAATTGACTATACTTGAATAGTTTTGACTTTACTTAAAAATATTCTTAATTCAAGAGTAAAAAGAGAGACTATTTAAAAATGCAACTGTGACAAACTAGTTCACTGAGAATAGAAAATCTACTTTATTCAAATTTTTAATTTACTAAGAAAAGTTAATTTTCAATGAATAATACTTTCTTTAAAATAAAATGAGAGAAATCCCTGAAGGGATTTCAATTGAGTATTTTATTCATCGGTAATTTTGGTTAGGAATATGCCAAGGATAAAAATTGCTAAACAGAATGCAAATCCATACCCAAGATTAGTTAATGAAACAATATGTTGTTTTGTTATCATTGCCGCTCGTAAAGCATCATTTAGATATGTCAGGGGGAAGAACTTGGATATAACGTTCAATACAGGATTTCCTGAAATATCAAAGAATGCTCCACTAAGGAACATCATTGGGAAGGTAAGTAAATTAGCTGCTCCTGCCGCTGCATCAGGGTTCTTAACAAAACGGGAAACGGTCATACCCAAACCTGTGAAACCCATTGCAGCAGAAATCATTATTGGTATTATTTTCCAATCTAAGACATCAATGATCCATGAATAATTGCCTTTTGCAATACTAAATATGAGATAACTGCATACCCACGTTGCGATGAATGATATCCAACCAAGGAAGAATTGCCAAATAGTTTCGCCCGCAACTAAGTTAGCTTTAGTCATTGGTGTTGAAGCAAGTTTTCTGAATAATCCTTGTTTCTTGAAATAGCTATGTCTTTGTACTGTGCCTATTACAGCATTATTCATTACTGCAACACAAATCATTCCGGGAACCAAATAAGCAAAATAATCATAATCTTCTTCCAAGTAGATGTTTTGTACTTCCATACCAAAATGATCTCTTGCAGGATTCATTGGATCTAAGAGTGCATCTATGTACATATTGATGTTGTAAAAAACTTGATCTACAATATGCAAGACAACACTTGAAGATTGGTCATTTTCAATGGCTATGATTCGTAGAGTAGCATCTGATGCGTTTGTAAACAATTTATAGCTATAATTCGCAGGAATTACTAAACCAATATACGCATTATCTTGTTGTTCTAAGTATAACCCAGGGTCTACTGCTTCCCCTGCTTTTTGAAGTGGAATGTATTGAATATTTATCAAGGAAGTATTATCTTCTGTTTTTATCTCAGATACTGCTGCAATAATGCTGTCAGTAACATTCACGAAAACAGGAGTACCCATTACATCTTGAATATATCCTTGATCCTCACCAACTTGCATATATAATGTATAACTGACTGCACTTTCCGAGAAAATCATCCCAAATAGTGTTGTTATTATGATAGGATAAGCGACTGCAAAGAAGATTGTCATTGGCGATCTTTTGAAATCTATGAAAGCAGCAATCGAATATCCACTAACTTTGCTGAAAGAATGTTTTAGCTTCCTCTTTAGGTTCATAGAGTTTTTCTGAGTTTCGTCTGATTTTTTATTGTTATTTTTTGTTGCCATTAAATCATCTCCTCCAATTATTCCTTTTTCCAGTCCATAATTAGTGTACCTATCACAAAGAACCCTATGCCTATGACAACAAGTATACCAAAATAATAGCCAAAGTTACTCATGGTTGATTCAAGCATGAGAGATTTCATTGCCTCATTTGCATAATATAATGGTATGAACTGAGCTACTTTTGCCAAAAAATTTGGCATCATACTGACGGGCATTATTGAATTTGATAGAAACATCATTGGAAAAACAATCATCATTGCTGCTGCTGCAGCAGCTTCTGGTCTTTTAACGAACCGAGAAATGATTAAAGCCATTCCCGCGAAGGCCATTGAACCAAAAATTACTGGTAAGATCATTAGTGGATGTAGCATAGATAAATTGAACCCGTAAACCAGCCACCCTGTTAAGATTGACACTAGACTAATACCAAAACCAATAGTTATCTGCCATAATTCAATCGCAAACGCCCATTCCCATTTTTTAACTGGTGTTGCAGATAATTTGTAAAGAAAGCCTGTACTTCTTTGTGAAGTAACATTGGAAACAACACCAAGTATCCCTGAAGTACAGAGAGTGACCATAATCATTCCAGGAACATAGAAGTCAATACCATCTAATCCTTCCCTGTTAGGAGTTGTTTCAACTTCAACATCGATATGTGAAACAAGCCCAAATTTCTCAGCATTCATGTCATGTAAGATATCTGTAAGTATTTGCATGATTGTTAGAGCAGAAGAATAGGATGGATCATAATAGAATGAAATGTTGGCTTTGGGAGCATTTGGGTCTGTCTCAGTGAGATTAGCGGCTTCTGACCAACCTTTAGGAATAACCATTAAGTTTGAATAATCATTTGCCCCTGTCCAATCTGAAGCATCATGTAGTGTTGAGTTATAGGCTACTTTTACTAAACGAATATTCAGTTCACTTGCAAGAGAATCATTATTTAACCCCATGCTTTCTAGCAGCTCATTTGTTGGATTGTAGCTAACCATAGAACCATCTGCTGCTTGATATATGTCTTCATTAACATAATAAACATCGAATTGTGTAGTAGTTGATCCTCCACCAAAGATAGAACCCATCAATATTATCATAATAACCGGAAAAATGAAGGTAAAAAACAATGCTTCTTTGGAACGCATCCAATCCGCTGCTGTACCAATATAGATAGAACCAATTCGTCTTAGACTATAGAAAATTTTTTTTGAGAAGGGTAGTTTTTCGCCTATTTGAGATTTATCATTCATTCACAACCCTCCACTATGAACTCTTTGTTGAAACAACATCACCTTGACCTGTAGAAAGCAAAGTTTCTCCAGTCAAAGATAAGAAAACATCTTCAAGAGTAGGTCTTTGAGAGATGATGTCTGTATAGGAAATCTTCTTTTCATTAAGGACATCCACAACAGATGAAATCGCACCTTTCTTTGCAGAAATGACAATATCTCCATCTTCATTTTCCATCGGACCATGTTCAAACAAAATAGCATGAACTTGATCTCGAGAATCTTGGTTACTACAGCGAACAATAATTTTATTTTCGCCACCGTATTTATCAATCAGTTCAGTTGGTGTTCCAATATCTCTAATCTTTCCCTTATGAATAATTGCTACTCTATCCGCAAGCACTTGAGCTTCCATCATGTAGTGTGTAGTCAAGAAAATCGTTTTACCTTTTGCTTTCAAATCTTTTATTACTGCCCAAGATTCTCTTCGAGCTCGAGGGTCCAATCCTGTGGTTGGTTCATCTAAAACAACCAAATCTGGGTCGTTAATTAAGGCTATTGCGATTCCTACCCTTCGTTTTAATCCACCAGATAAATTCTTGAATTTTTCTTTTGTTTTATCTTCAAGATTTAATAGTTTGATTAAATCCTCAGGAGGTAGATAACTGTGATACATTCTACCCCAAAATCGCAAGTTTTCAATAACCGTTAGGTTTTCATGAGTACTAAACTCTTGAGGTAAAGTTCCAATAAGTAGTTGTATTTTTTTTAAATCACTTCTTTTTGAAACATCAAGACTAAAAACTTTCAATTGCCCACTCGTAGCTTTTCGAATTCCTTCGAAAATTTCTACTGTGGTCGTTTTTCCTGCACCATTGGGACCAAGCAAAGCAAAAATTTCTCCTTTCTTTACTTTGAAGGAGATATCATTTACTGCAGCTAATTCCCCGTACATTTTTATGAGATTCGTAATCTCAATTGCATATTCTTCACTACTCAATGACTTTTTCCTGCTTAATTTATAAAAGCTATATTCTCTCAATATGTCAATTTACAATCTATCTTATAAATATAACCAATTTTATTTTTTCCACAACAAACTTTGATTTCACTGGCATTGATTGATGAATTTAGAAAAATAGAGTAATGTTTTCTGGGTTCTTTGTTTATCCATTTGTTTTCCTAAAATTTGTGCTCTTTAACTCAAATATACGACTAATCAACCGTTATTATGATTTTTTTACTTAAAAAAAAAGATAGCTTTAGAATTAAAGCTTCATATTTTTTCCGAAATACATTAGCTCATAGATCACTGTAGATTCGTAATGTTCTTTCTTACTGTCTTTTTCTAAGGAAAATTCAGCTCTTCCCAAAAATCGGTGATACTGAGGATTTTTACCGATCTGTTTTAAAAACAAATGAGGACTATTTCCAAATAGCAAATTTTGATGCATCAAATCTTCTTTTCGTTGGAGATTTAATTTGAATTTGATTTTATCATCCTCATAATTGAACTTGAGTAAATTTGAGACCATTTTTTTGGTCTTTGGATGTTTTTTGATTTGGTCATAGGAAACAGTGATTTTTTCAGAATCATCTGCTAAAATACCTGTCTTATCAAGTAACAATGCAAATGGCTTTTGTATAAAGTTGTATTCTTTTCTTGCGATCAAATTACCTGCAAGTAGAATGTAATCACCAATGTGTGCTCTTGCCCAGTACCAATGATTAAACAAGCTGCTAGGATCGGCATTTCCCCAGTTATGATCATGATAACCATGCCCATTGATTTGTCTTTTCTTACCGTTAATAGTTAGAGTACCGGAGACTTTTCCATAAGGGATTGAGGGAAACCAAGCAAAGTATTTCTCTTTCTCCATAGCATTTTTTTGAAAATAAAGGAATCCATTATCCATTCTCTTTCCTAGTTGAGTTAATCTTTCAAGTTTAATTTCAGCCGTAATGGATTTTGTGGATGCTTTTATTTTATATGTTTTTAAATCTCCAATGAAATAATTATCTTTTATCCGAACGTCACATTGTTCTTGTGAGCTAGAGTAATTTTTCTTCCATTGTTTTTCAAGGTAAAATTCACGGGTTGTTTCCCCCTTTGGGTCTGTATAATCAATTGCTATAAGAGGTGTTATTAGAGAATGAGTGTCAAAATATGGTTTTGGTCCAAAAATGATGACTATTACTGACCCATCATCTAATTCTGCATCAAAATACCACCACTCAAAATGCTTCCGGTCAACAGGAACTCTTTGTCCATCTTCCCATATTTCAGGGGTTGGTTTCATTCCCTCTTTCTCAAAATATTGCTCTTTATTACCAGGGTATACTTTAGGTTCATTTGAATTCATAAGATAATAAACTATCTTTCAAATATTTAAGATTCTCTTTTACTGATGAAGAAAAGATTATCCATGGAAAATGCTTTTCTACATTGCTTTTAATTACTTTCAAGTTGTAGCAAATATCAAAACTATTTACAATAAGACCTTTTCAAATTATACTTTCGAAAATAGAACATTTATATTTAACCAAGAGTGACTATGTTTAAATTTACATCATTAGTTTTAAATCAGGAGACAAATAGTATGACCGAAGTAAATAGAAGCACTGATGACCCTTATTTGTTATTAGCAGAAACACTGAATACTGTACCAATGGGTTTCCCAACAGTTGAGGATGGCACTCACCTGAGAGTACTAGAATATATCTTCGAACCTGAGGAAGCATTACTTGCTAGTAAATTAAAACTAACAGGTGAAACAAAAGAGAAATTGGCAAAACGAATTAAGATGCCATTGGATCAACTAGAAAAAATGCTTAAGATTATGTATAAGAAAGGTCAACTTCGTAAGTTTATAGATAAAAAAGGCGTTATCAAGTATGGTTTATTTCCGTTTGTCCCTGGCATTTATGAAGAGCAAATTAAGCGATTAGATGTAGAACTGGTTGAATTAATTGAAGAATATCTCCTAAAAAGCAAAGGTGATATTGTCTTTACTTCAGATCCACCAATTTTTCGGGTTTTGCCAATAAATAAAGTAATTAAAACAGAGTTAGTTATTCATCCATATGCTCAAGCTGAAAGTATTCTTCGAAATGCTAAAAGCTGGGGTATCCGAGATTGCACTTGTCGTTCTGCTCAAGCATTGCTTGGCAATGAATGTAAATATCCAAAAAGTGTTTGTATAGAGCTCTCTGAGATAGAAGGTGATTTCCAATTTAGTAATACTACAAAACCGATTACGATGGAACAAGCTTTTCTATACTTAAAGGAAGCTCAAGAAGCCGGTTTAATTCATACATCAATGAATATACAATCACAGCATCCATACATTTGTAATTGTTGCACTTGTTGTTGCAATGTCTTTAGAGCTTTATTGGAATTTGACAAACCTAATGCTTTTGTTAAATCTAATTACGAAATTAGTATCAATCAAGAGTTATGCTCTGGTTGTGGAGAATGTGTTGAACAATGTCAATTCAAAGTTCTAGATATAAATGATGGAATTTGTGTTGCAAATGAGAATTGTATCGGATGCGGTGTTTGTGCTCTTGTTTGTCCTGAAGATGCACTTAAACTCGTTCCAAGACCCAAAAAGGAAATCACTAAACCAGCTAAAAATTTAATTGCTTGGTTCTTGAAAAGAGCTTGGAACCGAAAAAAGAATCCAATGAAACTCATTTGAGTTTAGCTTTTAGCAATTAGAAAAAGTAATTGAAGGTTGAAATTATAACCTTCTTTTACGAGATTTCATTTTAAAGATAAAAGCCATAATTGGTATGAGAATCATAACTGGTAAAATTAGTTTTAACGATGATGATTTGGAAAGGCTAATTCTCTCTAGGTTTGATGTCAATTTGTAAAGTGATCTAAAAGCTAGAAATGCATCTATATAATTCATTGCTGCTAATGCTGTTTCTCCATCACTAACAACTTGATCTAATTCTGCAAGAATTGTCGTATTATGTAATGCATCTTCTCGATAAGCGTCAATTACTGGTTTATTTCGGAAGAAATTTACAAAACTCGAGGTTCTGTAAAGAGAATCTTTCAAGAATATTGAGAAATCGGGTGCACCTATGGTGTAGTAGCTCATCACATCACTCATAAATCCGCCTGCACCTTCGATTGCATCATTTGTTATTTCAGAATGGGCAAATCCTAAAACGTGTCCTATTTCGTGGATCAAGAGAGTTGACAGTCCAGATCGAGGTGTTGTTCCATCACTAGCAAAATAACGATTAAGGTCTTTATAACAAACAACATTGCCAACACCACCTAATCCAGTGTACTCTCTATAAGCACCATACGACCAAGCAACCATTGAAACGTTTTGAAGTAAGATTACCCAAGAGGTAAAAATAGCATCTCCTTTACTCATATTGAAATAATTTTCAGCCACATTTTGGAAATCATAGAAAATATTTACTCCATCAAGATATGTCCAGTTAGGATTATACCAAGGATACGTTCCTATGTCCTCAAATCCCAAAGTTCTATCATTTAGTATCTGGTTTAGTTCTAGATTTTCTGTTAATTCCACCCATTTATCTTCTAGGGATATTGTAGCTACTTCATTTGGAACCACATACTCAAAGGCGTCTTCAACAACTTCTTCATGATAAATCCATTCTAGGTCCTCTTGACTGTATCCGTGAGCAGTTTCATTGTTAATGAATAATATCTGTGCACTCACTTCTCTTTCATTATACAACAACCCATCACCACGACCTCCAACATCTATAACGATATCATTCAAGTAATCGATCAAATATGTATTGAGATGAGTAATATATTCTGATGATCCTGTGATATTATTTCCAAGATAAGTATCTAGGTCTGCTGTAAGGTAATCAAAATCACCTTCATAGAAGTCACTATTCCACCAAATGTCTGTCCATTTTGTGTACCATTGATGACTAAAAGGATCAACAAAGAAGACTCTGTTCTGGAAACCCCAACATGGATAAGGAAATTCAACATTAGGATTTAAATCGTTGTCCCATTCTAACCGCCACCAATCAGCTGTCACATTGGAATCTGGGTCTTCCTCATCAATTTCAAACCAATGTTCAAAGCTATGGTCTGAAGTATCAAATCTTGACTGATTTAAAAGATAAATGGCATAACTTGGTTTTGGTGCAGAATAGCCCGGGTTAGTAACTAAATATTGTTCGAGTGCTTCTCCATCGATTGCTCTTCCTTCCTGTTCGTAGAAGATAGACATCCTTTCACCTGTGCTTTCTTGCAAATTTAACTGAGTTGTATTTAGTGCACTAGTAGTGCCATTCCATGAATTTGTGTCAATAAAAGTGTCTAAAGTTGACTCGTAACTTGGAGTTGTAAAATGAAAATTATATTCTAATGTGATATTTAAATCAAGTAGTGAATCATATTTGTGAGTGACGTCATTCCATACGGAATCAATTCCAATATAGTAAACACTTTCACTCAAACTATTGGACATCATTGCCATATCAATATAATTTTCTTCGTATCCCGTAAAGACTAAATCTATAGGAATAGTTATTTCTGCAATTGGGATACCTTCAACATTAAATGAAATGCCTTCTGCATTGTTGTTCATCAATGAACGATTTGTAATCTTATTGAATGAAATACCAAAAAAGAGTACAATTATCAGAAAACTGGTTATTCTTCTCCTTTTTTGAAGGAAGGAGATGTTTGCTCTTTGGTTTTGGACCATAAAAAAACGCTCCTAATAACACATTCTAATATTACTTGAAGCATTTACAGTATAAACCTAATCACTACTCTAGGAGAAAAAATTCTTGTGATTGAAATCAGAAAAATCGCCTAGCTCAAGCAAATTTTCCCTCTAGAAAATCATTTAAACAAATAAGAATCTAAGATATACTGTCGGATTAAATAAATCCTTGGTGTTTTCATGTTAAATAAACTCATTAAATCGTTAGTTAAAGTTCTCTTTCTTGGAACTATTCTCTCGCTTTTATCTCTCTCTCTCACATCTGGTAATATTTCAGAGAAAACTGAATATATGCACGATTTAGATACATCACCAATTGGCAATAGCTTATCATTCAAACCAAAAGCAAATCCAAGAGCTCCTTCTCTAATTGTCTCTCAAGTTTACGAAATTAATGATGATTATCTTGGAGGTAGCACTGGTGATGATGATAATATTGTGGATGCGGGAGAAACTATTGAGTTACGTTTGCAACTAGAAAATACTGGTGATCAAGGAGTTACAGATGTTTATGGAAACCTAACCTCATTAAATCCCTTTGTTTCTATAAGTTCCTCAAATCAGACTTATATTGGGATAGCCGCTGGTGAGACTGGAATTTCTTCATCTTATTACATAATCGAATTTGATAGTAAATTGAATGAAAGTGAAATTATTAGTTTTACTTTAGAGATAACAGCAAATGAAGGGATATGGTTCGATACATTTACTCTAACAGTTGTTGGTGTCCCTGAACCGGTCTTTTATGGTCACAGTGTAACAAGTGAAAATGATGGTGACCTAAATGCTGATGATGATGATGTAATTGATCCTGGTGAAGAAATTGATTTTCGATTATATGTTGAAAACATTGGAGGAAGTAATTTCTTTGATGTTGATGGTTATTTGACATCATCTGATCCTTATGTGACAGTTGATGATGGTTTTGGCGGTTTTGGTACAATTGACGGAAATGGTTCTACAGACTATGGTTATTTTGGAATAATTGTGAGTGGTGGTTGCCCTCTTCAATACCATATTCCTTTCAACCTCTCACTAGTAGACGATTTTGGTCATTTTTGGAATTTAAGTATTGAGCTTGTTGTTAGTGGGCATCCTGAATACGATTTGTTGGACATTACCTTCAAGGAACGATATGGTGATCATGACAGCTACATTGACGCAGGTGAGACTTGGTATGCAAGTATTACTTTACGAAATATTGGTGATGCTATAGGTCCAAGTGTAGAAGTTGGTCTTACTTCTGATGATGATGAAATTGATTTTTATTATTCAAATACTGCTCTGTCATTTGGGGATCTTTATGCAGGTTTTATAGACACTAGAACAGGAACCTATGATTGGCAATTTACCATCTCTGATAGAGCTTCAAAAGATCAACAATTGAATTTCAACATTGTTATCAATGACGATAGTGGTGGACCAACGAGTGTTATCAGTACTTCTGTACAACTTGTTGGCGTTACAGATTTTGAGTTGATTGCTTTCGAAATAGTGGAAGATTGTTATTACGAAGACGATTGTAATGGTATAATCGATGCTGGGGACACATATAATGTCAATATTACTATTATGAACATCGGGAAAACAACTGGTAATGATATTGAAGTTTACCTCGTTTCTTCTGACAGTTATGTTAATTTCTATTATGGAAATGGAACTGATTCTAACTCATTTGATCCAATGGATGAAGGCGAGTCAGATTATTATTATGATAGTTATTATTGGGAATTTACTATTTCAGAAAAGGCAAAAACTGGTAGAGTGCTTAATTTCACAATTGTAATTGTAGATGCATCCCTAAGAGAATGGCACTTTCCAGTTAGTATAATCGTTGAAGATGGTCCAAACACGTTCTTTTATACTCTTGAAGGTATTGTGGTACTCATTTGTGCTCCGATAGTTTTTCTAGGATTCTGCGTTTTCCCATATATACGAAAACGGAATAAAGCTAACAAAGATGGAACCACTGTTAGTTTTGGTGATAAATTTAATAGCTGGCGTGAAGAAAATAAACAGAAACGAGCAAAGAAACACAAACAACGGAATAAAGAACGAGCTCAAAAAATGAAAGAGAAAGAAGTCATACGGCAAGAGCAAGAAAGAAAAAGAATTGCTTATATAAATGCCAATGAAAAGAAGCTGCTCGAGAAATTTGAAACTATTCTCAAGATGACTGAAAGTGTAGAAATATCTGATGTAGCAAAAAGCCTAGCGATATCAGAATCACAATTATTTGAAAAGTTGATTCAATGGCAAGATGTGCTTCCTTTCAAAATTGATGGTGATTTCATTGAAGTACAAAATACTACTGATTTCACTCAATCTGTTAGAGAAAAAATAGCTGAAATTTCTAAATACTACTCATGTTATCAATGCGGTTTTCCAATTGAAAGTACAAGTCAAATCTGTCCTGACTGTAAAAGTGATGTCATTAAATGTGCTGTTTGTAAACTACCAATATCATTTGGTGATGAAATAGGTAGTTGTGTTTTATGTGAAACAAAAGGTCATTTAACACACATGCAAGAATGGTTGAAAACTCAAGGGACATGTCCTGTTTGTTTACAGAAATTACCTGTCGAGGGTTTAATGCAAAAGAAAACTAAATCGAAAAAGAAATAACTATAATCTCTTCCCTCATGAAGTCACAAATTATTTTGCTCGTGAGATAATAGATATTAGAAATATGGGGACAATAAATCGAATAAAGTAAAATAGATTATAATGTCGGTTAACGATATAAATTAATGATTTATATATTTTACTTGTTTGTATGGTAAATAATGTTGAGCTTTAAATTTCAAGTCGCCCTTATTGTCTTTTGTATAAACTTCAAGGAAGATGATAAAATGAAATTAACACGAGACTTTAGAAAAAAAACCCCAAGGATACTTGGAGTAATTATTTTGTGCTTTGTAGTTGGACTCACTGCTGTGAAATGTAACGGTGGTCTTAATGTTGAAACTAACTATAGTGAATTATCTGACAATTCTTTAAACGACTCAATTTATAAAATCGATGCTACCGATCCGGATGACTATGCGCGAATATCGAAAAGTGATGACAATCATGGACATTTTGAAGATATCTTCAAAGAAGGAAACAATATTTACATTGCTACTTCTGATGGTGGATTACTAATTGTTGATACTACAGTTAAAAGTAATCCTGTCCTAAAAGGACAATACGATGAAGAATTATCTTTTAATGATGTTTATGTTGAAGGAAATTATGCTTTTGTAGATCATAAAAATATTCTTTTTGTGATTGATATTACCAGCACCACAAATCCAAGCAAAGCTGGAGAATTTACATTCAGTGATACAACCTATATTTACGATATTTGTGTAAAAGGAAGTTATGTTTTCGTTGCGTGTGGTCTTGACGGCTTAAAGGTCTTAGATATTAGTACCCTTAGTAATATGCAAGTTGTTGACACCTATGAAGATACTAACAATGGTTGGATAGATACCCTATACATATCTGGCAATCAATTACATTTAGGTGGTAATGGATTAGATTATATAATTTTAGACTGTACAACCCCTACAAGTTTATCGTTAGTGGGTAATTATACACCACTTGATAGTATAACAGAAATTTTCATTGATGGAAATCATGCCTTTTTAGGAGAAAGTGGTAATCCAGGTATAGAAATAATCTCTATTATTACTCCGGCATCTCCAACGCAAGTAGCAACTTTAAGTGATGCATGCATCGACATTTCAGTTTCTAATGAGATTATTTTTGCCAATGAATACGCTAGTGGTTTAGCGATGTATAATATTAGTGATATTGCACATCCAAGTTTAATCACAAAAGTGAATGTTTCCACATCAAATCTTTTGATTGAAGGAGACTATCTCTATTCTAGATTAACATTTGAGCGATTAGATATTTGGAATATTTCAAATGTCACGGATATTGTTGAAATAGGAGTGTTTTATTCAACAGGTTTTGCTCATAGAGTAGCCGTTTCAGGCAACTACGCGTACGTTGCTGATGAACGCGATGGTTTAGAAATAATTGATATTTCGGATCCAATAAATCCAACAAAAGTTTATTCATATAAATTTAATATCACATCTAGAGTTTATGATGTTTATATCGTTGGAAATAAATTGTACGTTGCTCATGGTGGGTATGGATTATTCATTTTTGATATTACTAATAAAGCAAATCCAACACTTCTAGGAACTTATGACACTATATTAGGCAAAGCAAGAGGTATTGCTGTTAACGGAGATACTGCTTATCTTGCAAATGAATACAATGACTTTGAAGTTCTTGACATTTCCAATCCTGCTGCTGTGACGAGAGATATCCATGCAGTTACTATGGGTTGGTGCTATGATCTTGTAGCTGTTAATAATTTTCTCTATGTCGCTACTGGTGTCTGGGGAATGTTAATTTATGATATAAGCGTTCAACATGCTATTGACTACAAAGGTACTTTTGATAATGTATTTGGTTCAACTCTTGGAATTGCTGTTTCAGGTGATTATGCATACGTAGCTGATAATGGTCAAGGATTGCGAGTTGTTGATGTCAGTGATAAAGAACATCCTACACAAGAAGATCAGTACAAAAATTGGGGCTATGTCTACGATGTCAATATTCAAGGAGACACAGCTTATTTAGGCACTTCTTCAGGTTTAGTTATTCTTGATATTTCAGATCCAACTGCTCTTGTAGAAATCGGTTTAGATTTTCGCTTGCAGGACTGTCGTTCAGCGATTCCAAAAGATGCTTTCATTTTGGTTGCTTCTGGTGGAAGTGGATTACAGATAGCTGGTAAGGATTCTGATTCTGATTTATTAGCAGATTACCTTGAGACTGAAAAATATCTTACAGACCCAAATAATCCAGATACCGATGGCGATGGAGTCATTGATGGTATTGAAGTAATTCTTGGTTATGATCCTTTAGATCCTGATGACTTTCCTACTAGCATTCCTCCATCATTGACTCAACCGACAGGAAAATCTACTCTTGGTACAATGCCATCAATAATCATCATGATTTCATTTGCCTTAGCAACAATTAGTTGTTTCACCTTGAAACGTAAAAAACGGTAAGGTTTTCTACAAAAGAAAAGACAATGCCTCGTAAGCATTTGTCTTTTAAAATCTTTTTTTTGCAAAGCACAAGCTGCTTACAATTTGAGATACTTACGAAGGAACAAGTCTAATCTGAATAAAATCAAGTAAGAAAATAAGAGAAAAAGAATGATAAATTTCTCCTCAAAGGGAGAAATTATACCATACAGATTAAGAAATACTTAGACTTGCCCATTGTCAAATATTGACCAACCAAAGTCACTAATGATTTTTATTCTTGCTGTTGTAGCTGAACCTGCGCTATATTTTGCATTACCAGCACCAAAATTCACACCAGCTTGTAAAATTAATTGCGACCAACCAATTAGTAATGCATCGTAATTTGCTGTTGATATAGTTATACCATAGAACATTTGAAACATATTTGATACCATCGAAACGTTCCATTCACCCAGATTTTGATCAAAGCTAGTAGCACTTTGAAACATGCCTTGCATATTTGTTACCTTTGAAGTTTCCCAAGAACTGATGTTTTGATTAAAGCTAGAGGCTCTATAAAACATAAGCCTCATATTTGTTACACTCGAAGTATTCCAAGAATCAATGTTTTGATTAAAGCTAATTGCATGAGTGAACATATTTTCCATATTTGTAACCTTTGAAGTTTCCCAAGAACTGATGTTCTGATTGAAGCTAGAGGCTTTATGAAACATGTTATTCATTTCTATTACTTGTGAAGTATTCCAAGAATCAATGCTTTGATTAAAGCTGGAAGCTTCTTTGAACATTTGAGACATGGATGTTACTTTCGATGTATCCCATGAGTTGATGGGTTGGTTAAAGTTAGAAGCTTGGTAGAACATATTATACATTATTCTTACCTTTGATGTATCCCAAGAATTGATAGGTTGGTTGAAGTTAGTTGCACTAGCGAACATCCAAGGCATACGTTCTACGTTCGACGTATTCCAAGAGCCAATTGGTTGATTAAAATTAGTTGCATTATGGAACATTTCAATCATATTTGTTACTTTTGATGTATCCCAAGAATCAATTGGTTGGTTGAAGTTGGTTGCATAAGCGAATATCCAACTTATATGAATTACGCTAGAAGTATCCCATGAGTTGATGGGTTGATCAAAGTTAGAAGCATTATAGAACATACTCTCCATAATTGTTACTTTCGCTGTATCCCAAGAACCGATGGGTTGGTTGAAATTAGAAGCTTGATAGAACATACTCCCCATAATTGTTACTTTCGCTGTATCCCAAGAACCAATTGGTTGATTAAAATTAGAAGCAAAGTTGAATAACCCTTCCATGTTTGTTACTTTTGATGTGTTCCAAGAATCAATTGGTTGGTTAAAGCTTGTAGCAAAAGAGAACATACTACTGATGTCAGAGACAGCCAAAGTATTCCAAGAGCCAATTGGTTGATTAAAGCTAGAGGCATCACAGAACATATTGTTCATATCAGTTACTTTCGCTGTATTCCAAGAGCCAATTGGTTGATTAAAGCTAGACGCTCTATAGAACATATCATTCATATCAGTTACTTTCGCTGTATTCCAAGAACCAATTGGTTGATTAAAACTGGAAGCGTCTTTGAACATGCTACTCATATCCGTTACACTCGAAGTATCCAAAGAGTTTAGCGATTGATTGAAGCTAGAAGCAAGAGCAAGCATAGAACTCATATCTGTAATATTTGACGTGTCCCAATTCTCTAGATTTGTAATATTTTTAAGATTGCTACAACGATGAAATGCAGCTTGTAATGAAGTGGTATCATATAAGTTTAGAATGTCAGTAGTTGTGATTTGTAGATTTTCGCATCCAGAAAAATAACCATTTGAATTTCCAAGGCAAAGGTCACCCCAATATTCGATAGCAATTATTTTCAATCTATCCCCACTATCGGCAAATCGCCAACCATTGATTAACCCTGCGATTCTAATTGTATAAACGCCTTCGCTTGTATAATTATGCAATGTTTCAGGTTGATTCCAAATGGTGATTCTATCATTCGTTCCATCACCCCAATCAACAATGAAGTTATAATTTCCACTAGACTCTAATGGCAATTGAATTTGATTATAAGCACTCGACTCATCTGATATTTTTGTGCTATTCCATCTTGAAGTGAAGTTTCCACTCGAAATGTAAAATGAAACTGTTGTAGTTGCCACATTTCCTGTTGTGTCATTTACCCATGCCTGAATTCTATTTTGACCATAATCGAAATCGATATTTGTTTGGTTTTGATAACTATTATTAACACCATTCCAATCATACCAGATCTCATCAATAGTCATATCATCTGAAGCATTGATTTTTAGGTTCAATGTAGTAGAATAGTAGATGGTATCTTCTATTGGATCAATAATATTTATTGTTGGCGCAATCTCATCATGTTGACCAATATTTAAGAATTTTAAACTAACCATTAAAGCACTGATATAAATCAGAGCCAGAATTATTATCGTTATTATAATGCTAATAACTTCTTTCTTCTTTGTCAAAAAAATCTACTCTTTCTCCATAAATCTAGCATAATGATAATTTGTATATTTATTAAAGTATAGTGAGAATAGTTGCTAGAAAATTACTCTAATGAGAATAATAATAACTGCGATTACAGGTTTCACATTAATATAAGAAAAAAGAAATTGTTTTTCTAAAAAAACAACCCCATTTTAAGTAGATATCTTTCTTTTATAATTGAACTTCCTGATATGTAAGAAGTATTTTTCACTCTTCTTTATTGTTATTGACTTTTCGTAGAATCAATGCAATAGTATAAGCAATCATGAATGAAGCTCCAACAATTAGAGAGAGAATTATTTGAACATAACTAACATCTGTGTAGATGATTGGACACAAAATCGAGAAGAGTGTCAAAATACTCCCTTCTAGTATTCCAAGGTATACATTGTACCACACATAAGCATCAACAAATGAAGCCCAAATACGAGCTACACCAAAGGAAATTGCTGCAATTCCCCACCCACTAGCAAAATAGAATGCATGATTAGGCATATCTGGGTAACTTAGTAATTTAGTCATTACATTGGGAAGAAAAATTAGCGTTAATCCAATTACGACATCAACAATTCCGTTAATAAGTAAAACAATTTTAGCAAATTTCATTATAATCATTCAAGACAAGTTATTAATCTCTATAAATATTACGAATATCCTATTATCAATCAAATGTGTAAGGAAGAAAGAAGGAGCAACCATTTTTGACAAAAAGACGAAAGAAATCTCGCAAAAAACGAGGATATCCAGTAGCAATTCTGATTGGATTTGAATCGAAAGAAGCAGTTCTTTGGCAGATTTTCAGTGAAATGGTGAAGCCTCTCGAGACAATTGCTCTGAGTAAGCAAATAGAACAATTAGCTGATAATGAGCTCTATAACTTCCATGAAGCAATAATTGATAAAATACGGTTCCACATCAAAGAAGGTCTTAGGAGTGTCATAATTGCTCAACCGAGAAATAGTCTATATTCTGTGAAATTCAAAAAGCATATTCAGAAGCATCACAAATGGTTATCCCAAGAGACAAGTTCATCTTTTCTAATGATTGGAACAATAGATGGTTGTGCTAAAAATGTGGAAGATGTTTCAGAATTATTTCAAACAGAAACATTTCAAGAGATTGTTAGTGAAACCACAACAAAAGAAGCGAGTAATATTATTGAGGAATTAGAAGAACGTCTTGGCAAAGTAACTCAAGGAGAAGTAGTGCTATACTCTCTTCAAGAAATTGAGGAATTATCTTATGGACAATGGAAATATGGGAAACGACAACCTGATTATATCATGCTTACTACTAATTTTCTAAAAAAGAATAAACAAAAACAACGTTTACATCGCCTCTTACAAATACTCGAAAATAAAAAAGTGAAGACAAAAATTATTGATGCTGAAACTGCTGCTGGTGAACGGATAAATCAATTTGGTGGGTTGATCTGCTTTACAAAAACCAGTGATATTTAGTAGTATAAAACTAAGAGATATTGTATAGATTGAACGTAAAGCAATTGAAACAAAAAATCAGAATAAATTATTTTTTGGTAGCAATAATTTTAGCGACCCGCCCAATCTTCCCAGAAGTGAGTCTTACTTTAATCCCTCGAGGGTGTTGGGGTGAATTTGTCAATATGTCCTTGACTATTCCTTTGGTTAATTTTCCAGAGCGCTGATTGTATTTTTCAATTACTCGCACTTCTGATCCTATTTTGATGTCCTTGCGAATTGTACCTTTCATAAAACACTAAACCCATTGGATCTGTTGATAAATATTGTTATTGTGAAATTTCGGTCCATTATGATATTTTGTAATTCAGACAAGAAGTATCACTAAATCAGTTCTGGATCTAAAAGAAGAGTGTTTTTGAACATTAGGAATTCATATATAGACATTCAAGGAAACGTGAGGAATAACTAGCTCTGGTAGTCAAGTGATATTGCCAAGAAATGCATTTAACTTTGAAATTAAATACGAAAATACCTCAATAGTAAACTATTACTATTAATTATCAAATGAAGATAATTCTGATGGGAATTGAATGAATAATAATGCTGAAGAAATCGAAAAGCAAGTTCTTTCTCTTGTTCAACAACAGAATAAGGTTAAAATAAATTGGATAGCAAGCATCGTCCTTCTTACAGAGGACGAAATTGTTGATTTAGCCTCACGTCTCCATATTGAAATTGAAGGAGAGTATCTAATTACTCCTAAGAACAAGAAAGGCGAAGCTAAAAAGAAGACTTTGACTAAAGAAGAGTATGATCAATTGTATCCGAAACCTGCACCAACTTTTTGTGATGCAAAAGTATCTAGGTATAAGAAATAAAAAACACAGTAGATTATTCCATCTTAAATACTAACTATAATTTTGAGCTACGATCTGTTGTTGCATACTGCAATTACATGTTAGAGGAAGATAATTAATGCTAATATTAAATGTTGATACCAAGAGATATATTAAAAGATAATAAATCCTTAAAGTGGATATTGCCGGAGAAAAAAAAGGATGTCTATTCCCGAGATTTGGCCAAAGGAGTTATTATTTCATTATTCACGTCTAAGTGAGAGCCTTCGAGAAGAGTTTCTTGAGAAGGTAAAGAATACAACACCAGAGCGAGAAGATAATCTAAGACGATTTTTATTAGCAATGCACTCTATTGAGGATCAACTCGATAATTACCGAGAAAATCCTGAATTCATTTATTTTGTTCTTCATGGATTATTTTATGAGGGGAAGAATGAAAAGATAATCTCAATTTGTTCAAATTATCCTCAACACCCTGGACTTTTAAATTTGAAAGTTAATGCTCTTATTCAGAGTAGGAAATTTGATGAGATTCCAGAATTATTAATACGAAATGAGGAGCTATCTCGAGATACTGACCCTGTTCTTCTTATCTCTACTTTAGCAAATGATGTTCTTTTCAGTTATTATAGCCAATCTTTTGATGATGTTCCATTAAAAATTTTGAAATTGAAGGAGGAATATATCAAACAAAAAGAAATTGCTTCTGCAGATACATTTCTCCAAATTTTTTTACTTCAAGAATATATTCATGGAATTTCAGTTAATATCGCAATAAACCGTAGAAAAGGAGACTTGTTAAAAGGATCTGAAATAGGAAAAGATCTAATAGATCAAGCAAAAGAATTCAATAATAGGTTTTTGTTAAACAGGCTTCTGAATAATACTGCTCTTTGTTTAATTGAAATTGGACGCTTAAAGGAAGGTTTAGCTTACCTTGAAGAAGCGTTTGAGTTTTCAAGAATACTTGCTAATGAAATTCGGATTGCTTCTTTTGCAAATAATATTGGTTTTATCTACAGGCAATTGGGTTATTTGGATTTTGCTTTAAGATATTTCGAAATTGCTTCAGATTATGCGAAGCGTTCAAACAATTCCTCACACATTATTGTGGCAACAGATACCAATATAGCACATATTTTACTCGCTTCCGGTCAAACAGAACTTGCTCTTACTATGTCTGAAGAAGCACTTCAAGTTATTAAAGAAAGTCAAACATCTATTCCTCCTCGTATCTGTATTGATCTCAAACTTTGCCGTGCAGATATCTTTGAAACATTGGATAAATATACCGAAGCAACAGATGAACTAGATTTTGCTCTCGCAGAAATAGCTGAAGCAAAACTAACAGCAGAAGTAGCTAAAGTAAATCTAAGAAAAGCTCATATTGCAGCTCGTCAATCAAATCTAGGTGATGCAAGTAAACTTCTAGAACAAACCCTAGAAATAGCTCTCGAGAAGAATCTTTTTGAAATCATCATTAATACCAAGTTACAACTTGCTGAGATTGACCTTATCAAGCATAGAATTACAGGACAAGAGCTCCTCCTAAGTTTTGCTCTAGAAAAAATAGAAGATACAAAACAATTGTGTTTAGAACAAGAATACAAGCTAGTTTTGATTGATGTTTACATTCTTCAAGGACTATTATTATCTTTAGCGAAAAAACGAAAACAAGGGGTGAAAATTCTAGAACAAGCTATCGAACTCTCTAAAGAGATTAACCTCCCTGAAAAAGAAGAAGAGGCTAAAAAACAACTGAAAGAGATAAAAAGTGAAGACAAGCATTTACTTGTTAAAATTTTCACTCGCATGACAAAATCTATTCGTTCTACATTCACTCTCGAGAGTCTTTCTAAACCAAAAGTAATTGAAACAAAGTTGAAAGCACTTTATATCATTTCTAAACAGATCGGTCTTCCCATTTATGAGAAATATTTTGATGAAGATTTGAAAATTGATGCAAACTTGCTCTCAGGTTTGCTAACTGCAATACGAACGATGGGCGAAACACTTCTGGATTCAAAAGAAGGTGGTTTGAAACTTATTGACCATGGAGATGTAGCTATAATGCTTGAAACTCTAGAAGAATTGGTTTTTGCACTTGTCTTATCTCAAGAGAGTTACTTAATACGAGAAAAACTACGTAATTTTGCTGAAAACTATTTAGAGAGTGAATTTGCATTCAAAGAAGTAGATGGTTTTGTCATAAAAGATGACAAAGAAATAGCCTCAATTGATGAAATTGTTTCAAAGAATTTTCAAGAATTACTTAGCTAATATAAAAACACCCTTATTGAAAGAATTTATTAAAAACAAGCATCTTATCCTTTCCAATGAAACTATATGATGAATTTGAAGAAAGAGGATATAAAGTTCAAGCATTTTTACCTACAAATTCTTCAGAAAAAGATTGGATTGTTAAAGTTTTTATCAAAGAAATTAAAATACCTATGAATATAGAACCAAGATTTGGAGTGGATTCTAATGATTTACGAGCTCTTGAAGAGGAAACTGCGAAACTCATGGAATCACTGCCTTGATTGAAAAATCAAAAAATCAAGTATGATTAGTTTCTTTCGATTCAGTTTTGTAAGGTTTTGCAACAGTAGCAATGCCAGTTTCTGTTTCCTCCAGAACCCAGTTGAGTATTTTTCCTAATTTATCAATAGTAATCTTTCCATCAAGTCGATGGTTTTTGTCATACATTGAGAAACCATCCTCATCAAAATGATAACTAAAAATTATGTTCAAATTATCCTCTATTTGTTCTTGAGAAATTATCTTTATATCTTCAAATTCACAGCGAGGTCTTAGAGGATTGCCCCAGCCTGTTTCTTTATGAATGAGATCAAGAATTATTTTTTCTATTTCTTCGAGTGTAATGTTTCATTCCTCATATTCTCTTATTGCTCCTCTCTTATAAAATTCTAATTGAAAGAAGTTTCAAAAGACGTTTTTTTTATTACAAAAACTTCTATTCATCTCAGAAAGTAAAGAGAGTGTTTAGAATTTTAAGTTAAATAAATTTACATCGAGGTTTAAAAGATGAAAACTCTTCAGAGTACAGTTTAATCTTGATATCATAGGGGCTTTTTATCTACAAATCAATCGGCTTGGAGAATCCTTTGGATTCGCAGCTGATACAGGTATTTGGTTTTTAGGTGATGCAAGTGTAGAAAAGATACTAAACTTTACTGCAGTAGCTGACACAACAGGAGAATATTTTTTATTGGTGGGAAATGGTGGAACCGGCATAGCTGCAACTTACGTACTTAACTTTAGCTCGTTAGAAGAAGACTTGGATTGGTGGTGGTATGTTGTAATAGGTTGTGGAGATTTGGTTGCCTTAATTATAAATATGGTAATTATTTCGCCACTTGTGAAAGGTAAGAAAAAGAAATCCAAAAAGAAATCGAAGAAAAAGAAGTAAAAATAACTTCCAACTATTTATTCCTTAGTAGCTATAAGAATAAACGTTGCTTTATTTGGTCTCATCCAACGAGTGGAAAAACCAACTTTTTCACACATAGCAGATAGTTGTTTGGGGGAAAGAAATTTGCTTTTGAATCTTAGAAACGCTTCTCCAATTATGAGAAAGATGTTCCAGAAATATTTCTTGTCAAATTCTCTGATAATGAGTTCGCCTTTTGGTGCTAACATTCTGTAGCATTCCTCTAAAGTCTGTTGCTGTTTTTGGATATGATGCAATGAATCGTTTAGGAAAATCTGATTTATAGCATTTGATTTGAATGGTGAATTTTCACTTACAGCTTGGATTAGTGGAAGTATCTTTGTATTCTTTTGTGCTTGTTGTAGCATTTCATACGAGTAATCTAAAACAAAGCAATCTTTAACATACTCTGACAATTGGAATGCAACTCTACCCGTTCCACCACCCAAATCGATGAGTAATCCATCTGATTTTAATGGTAAATATTCGTTAATTTCATCCAAATCAAAAGGACCCACCAATTTATCATAACTATTTGCAACTCGGTTAAAAATATTCAAATATTCACGACCTTAATCAGTTATTTACTATTCTTTCTTACTATTTGATAGAGAGATATCATTCGAATGGTTGAAATAAAACCTTTCTTCTTTAATTCTAAAGAATCTTTATTCAAAATCTGAATATTCTAACGTTGAGTTTTCAGTTAAAATATTTGGTTAATTTGAGTGTATAACCAAAACATGTCATTTATATTCCTCTCTTTTCTGAATAAATGTTTTTAACATTAGACATCCTTTTCTATCCTACTGAAAAGTATTTTGTGGATGTTTTCATTAATGCGAGCAGCTTTAGTAGTAACTCGACCTGGGAAGTATCCTGAGAAAAACCTAACTGAAATTTTAGATTACATTCATGAAGCTTCTAGGATGAATGCTGATTTAGTTTTATTCGCTGAAGCAGTTTACACTGGTTTGATAAATACAGGTGACATTCAAAATGATTTATCTTTGTTTGTTCCAATTCCTGGAGATGTATCTCAACAAATTTCTTCCACTGCTAGACAAAATAAGATATATGTAGGATTAGGACTTTTTGAACGGGAAAATGAAAAATATTATGATAGTGCTATTCTTGTTGATAAAACAGGTAAAATTATTCTAAAATATCGCCGGAACTCTGTAGGATGGCATTCCCCTCAAGCAAATCCTTCTGTTTATTGCCAATCTAATATTATTCCATCTGTTGAAACAGCTTTTGGGAGAATGGCTTTTATAATTTGTGGTGACCTCTTTGAGAATAGAATGCTAGAGCAAGTAAAGCGATTAGAACTAGACTATTTACTTTTCCCTCTTGCAAGGTCATTTGATACATCCCAAAAGTTCACTCAAGAGCAATGGGATGAAGAAATAGAAGATGGATATTTACCTCGTTTTAGAGATCTTCAAGTGCCTACATTAATGGTAAACTACTATTCACCTGAACTTTCAGATAGCAACTGGGTAACAATTGGTGGTGCATGCGCTATCTCATCAACAGGTGAAATAATAGCAAGTTATCCTATCGCTAAAGAAGGGTTGTTTCTAATTGACATCTAATAATAAACTTTGACTGTTATGTCTTCATCTCCTAAGAAAGATTGCGATTTGAAAGCACTATGATTTGTATAACTGAATAGTTCTTAAACAGAACAATTCCCAGATAATGTCTTCATTAGGAATGATATATTTTTCATTCTTAATCTCTTCCCAAATTATCTCAGTATATCTCATCACTTCAAAAACATCCTCTAGCATTTTCCATATAATACCAAAACTCCTTTTTTTAAGTTCCCAGATTTCATCAATGATAAAATAGAATAATTCCTTACGAGATTTAAATTGAAATCCTACGAATTCTTCTACATCAAAAATTAGTGGATATACTTTTCTAATTTTACTAATATATTCTTGCACTTTATTTCTATCAATTTTTAACTTTGTTAAAAACATGAGCTCAACACCAGCTACTAGAAGATTAACTGTCTTAAAGATTTTTCTAGAAAAACTATTGCTGTGAGGAAAGTAAATAAACATATAATCTAAATAATATATTTGTGAATAGTTATGAGTGAGATAAACCTACCCTTTGAGTTAAGAGTAACAGCTAATAAGCGTTCGTTTGTTAAATCACTAAAGAATTCATCATGGAATTATAGACTTTCTATTCTACTGCTTTTCTTTGCAGTGATAATTAATATTATGCTTATATTATCGATTCCTGTACAAGTAAAAAATTATGAGTTTTATTACCTCATCAAAGAGACTATTGTAGGATATGATTTTTATGGTTGTTCTCTTTCTGATATGCCTTTTCCAATTCTAGAATTTGGTTTAACCTACACAACTAATTTTCACATCAATTATTGGTTAATGATAGGATTATATTCTTTAATTGGTTCTGGAGTTTTATTACGTTCTCGTTCAGAATTGAGAATGTTAATTCGAAGTTATTATCTAATCCTTTCTGTGGTTGTATTAGTTGGATCGGTCAAAATTTTTATCATGATTGGTTGTATACGATATTACGTTTTGGCTAATATTTTAGAGTTATCTCTCTTTTTAACATTCTTCCCTATTGTTTTTCTAATTCCCATGCATTACATTAATCTAACCAATATCTATCCATCATTCCAAATAAATCAAGAAATTTTATCCAAAAAGAAATCACTGATTAGAATGTCAATAATGATTACCTATACAATTGCTGTAGGTGTGATCTATATTGGAATACAAGAAATAATTGCTTAAATCTCTCTCTTTTTTTTAATCGATAAGGAGTGTTGCACTTATTTTTGTATTTCATGTTATTAAACCTAATTCTTTTAATCAGAATATGGTTTCAGATAAACAAGAACAAAAGAGATATAATGGAAATATCTATTCGCGAAGCTAATAAAGTAGTAAGTGCTAAGGTGTAAAGAATCCAAAGAATTCTCACTATTGGTTTTGTTTTTAATTTTGAAAGTGAATAGAGTTTGCCAAGAGCATCATTGAAAATTGCTTCAATTTTCTTTTCTTCTTCTAAATCTATCTGTTTTTTTTGTTACTTCTAAAGCTCGAATAAATAATATTAGTGTAGTTATTGATAGAGGTCTTGGAATAAATATCATTATACTATGAATAGAATATTTCAAAGAAAATGAATATATTTCATGTAAAATACTATGAAATGCTCCATTCCATAAAAACCTAAATGAAAAAATTACTAGGATATTTAATGCAATTGCTAATATTATTAAAAATAATTTTACTCTTTTCTCTGAATCAATCTCTTCATTCAAGTTTAATGAAACTATTATTCAAGATTATTTATTTCATATAGCTCTTGATTTTTGCTATTTGTTTCCTGAAACCTTGAGGAAGTTCTCTAGGATTGAATTTTCCATGTTTCCAAAAGATTTTTTCCAGAGAATTCTCAGGTAAGGATATTTCTTCCAATTTCATACAATTTCTTAATGGTGAAATATCCAGAGTTTGAATTGGATTACCAATTAACCAGATTTCTTCAAGTTCAGAACAAACTTCAAGTGGTGAAAAATCGATAGAGCGAAGGTTGTTATATTCAAGATAGAGCATTTTGAGATTCGAACAATTACTCAGAGGTGAAAGGTCAATTGTTTGCAATTTGTTTCCTCGAAAAGATATCCATTCCAAGCTCTGACAATTTTTCAAGGGGAAAAGATCAATCTCTAATAATTCATTGTAAGTAAGCCATAGTTCTTGTAAAACTGGGCAACTGCTGAGTGGAGTTAAATCAATAAATGGAAGTTTATTCTCACCGAGATACAGTTGTCGTAATTTAGACCAATCGGATACAGGTAATAAATCAATAGTCTGAAGTTTATTGCCCAACAATGAGAATATCTTCATTTCTTTACAATGTTTTAGTGGAGAGAGATCAATTGCAGTTAACTGATTATATTCGAGGTTAATTTCAACTAACTTTGAGCAATTTCTTAGGGAGAAAAAATCGATTGTTGTTAGTTTGTTATACCCTAGGTTTATTTCTTTAAGATTTTTACAATTGTTTAGCGGTGAAAGATTTATGTCTGTGAGCTGGTTGGTTAAAAGATACAAGAATTCAAGCTCTGAACAATTACTTAGTGGTATTAGATCAATGGTCTGAATGTTGTTTGTACTTAAGTTTAGTGTTTTAAGATTTATGCAATCAATAAGAGGAGAAATATCAATTGATGCAATGCCATGATATGCTAAACTAATTTCTTCAGCTTTTTTACTAAATTCTTTCTCAAAATTTGAACCATCAGTTTTAGTTCCACGTAAAACAACCATCTTCTTTCAACTCATCCTCACAATAGATTCCTTCTATTATCTAAAAATAGTTTGTTCTAAATATATCTTACTTTCCAATGACATTAATTATTGATGGTAGTGGTTGGTAAAACATCAAAGGATGAGCAAAGAAATGAGTTATTCCGATCGTTGTAACTCAAAAGTATGAGTGATACCCGCTACGAAATTCGAAATACTATCAATGACCAATTGAAAGCAATTGTAAAAGCGCCACATAGAAATCCAAAGTATTTAGAATTAGTTACAATCGATATATCATCAAATACTCAGTTATCACTTTGGTTGATGTTTTTAACAGTTGTTCTTCAATTCTTAAGAATCAAAATTAGTAGTATAAATTATCTTAATCTAATAATTTTCTGCGATTAATAAAATTTAGTGTTTCTGTTATTTCTTTACATTTAACTATTAATTCTGGCTTCTTTTCAAAGAGCTCAATTACAGAATATTTCCCAAGTAATAAATCCTTCAAGATATTTTTTGAGACTGAATGTCTTTTTGATATCTTAGGAATTATTTCCATAATTCTTTCGGGATATTTTGTCTTTATTTTGGAATAATATAGATCATCACTTAGTAATCTAAGAATTAAATCAGGATTTTTATCTACTAAAGCAGATTCTTGTAGGCTTGTATTTAAAATCATGAAAAGTCTTTTTTTAGGGATTATTCCATTGTTTTCAATATTTTTCGTTATTTGTTCAAATAGTTTATTATGCTCTATTCTGTTTTTCTTCTTTTGAAAAGTCAATATTAGATGAGTTTTCCCTTCAATCCAGATGAAGAATTCTAAATTGGCTACATTGATACTAAGTGGTTGTGGAATGTTTTCATAGATACTTTTTGATTCCTCAATTTTATCAAAGATATTCTTAAGAACTGCTTCTGTTTTAATACTCGCTAATTTAACTACTTCAAGAATCCAACCATTTAAATTCACAATGAAGAAATTTGTAAAAATGTCACTTGAAACTAATGGTTTTATTTCCTCTTCCAATACCATGAAATTATTATAATCAATCATGTTTACCTCTTTTTCCTCTTGTTTTACTGGAATTTTGTAGGCATCAATATATCCTCTGAAAAGGTTCTGCTGATCTATTAAAACTGCATTGAGATGTTTTTCTCCGTTAACTATATGCTGAATTCTATATGTAATTAACATCATACCAAAAAAGTCTAGATGTTTTGTTTTCGATAAATATGATGCGTTATTATCTACATCGAAAGTGATATTAGCATTACATAGTTTACATTTGACTTTAACTTCAGTTGTTATTGGTTGAGTGATTTTAGCTGTCAAGTATTATCTCTCCATGTATTTATTATTGCACTCATTGAAGAACTCACTGAACCATTTCTTTAGCTCATTCACTCCCTTACCATCAAAGCAAGATATTTCAAAATATCCTTTTAATCTTGGCTTTAAAATATCCAACAAAGAATCATCTATGTTGCTTTCCTGATCCATTTTATTCTTGATTACTATAAAAGGAGGAATTTTCAAGTTTGTTTCATTATAGTAATTATTTGCAATATTGACCCACTGATTAAGGTCGAGTAAACTTTGTGCATTATCTTTTGCAAATACAAAACAGATCAAATCAACAGCACTAAACGCAAGTTTTGGCGTGTCTCGAGTAGCATGAATTGGTAATTCCAATTGACCTGCTAAATCAACCACTTGAAAAGTACCATTTTTATCTTCAGTTTTGAATTGATCGATTTCAACAAATAATGTTCGATTATAATTACAATCACCATTCATATCTTTAAGCGGCAGTTTAGATTTAAGTACCTTAGTCAAGCTAGTCTTTCCAACTGCACCTGAACCAAGGATCAGAATTTTCCTTATTTTCTTGAATGATTTCACATATTCAAGATAATCCATATTTTTAATTCTCCACAAAGTGTATTATTAAGATATCTTTTCTGTGTTTATTTCGCTCTTTAAATCATTACCTTTCTTTTACTTGATAGGTTTTTTTGCTTTAAAGGTATTAACCATTGTTGCTGATTTAATTTCTGTGAACCCAGCTTCTATGAACCATTTATTAAATTGTTTTTTTGAAAAATAACCAGTTATCCCTTCTACTACCCTAGCAGTGATATCAAGATATGGGTTAGTTACTTCTGTTGTACCTTGGCTCCCGAAAATGAACCCGCCTGGTTTTAAAACTCTGAACATTTCTTTTACGCCTTTAATGGGTTTATCCAACCAGTGAAGGAAATTTGAGAAGTAGATCATATCAAACTTATTATCTTCAAGCATTGTCATGTTATCAGCTGATCCATGAATAAAGACAGGAGGATTGTCTAGTTGGTCCCAAGTGGTTTCTTTGTATCCAAATCTAGAGATATTTTGACAAAACTCTTCTTTAGCGATTGTTAAGAGATTTTCATCATAATCAAGTGCAGTAATTTTAGTGTTTCTTCCTTGGAACCGGACCCAAAAATCTGCTGTTTCATATCCGGGACCACAGCCGATATCAAGTAAATGGACATTATTTATCTTTTTCGTGTCAATGAAATTCCAAGCAGAGTCCCTAAGAGCTTGATATATTTGTCCAGCTAATACAGAGTCCCAATTAAATAATGCTAATCGACCTGTATAATCAAAGAATTTACCTTTCAATCTATTAGGTATTCCCGTTGAATAAACTTCAAAAACGTCATTAAAATCTTCAATAAATTTAACATTTGGTTTTTCGATTACAACACCTTTATTTAACGAATATCTGCCATATTTTAGATTGAGAACTTTATCATTTACGAGTAATTTTAGAAAATCATCTACGTACTTTGATGGATATTCCCAATTAAATTGATTAATAAGATCATAAAGAGCTCTAGGTTTGGTTAAATAATCAATAATATTTGCTTTCTTTAAATTATTTAGCACAAGAAAACGGCTATATTCTTCAAGTTCATTTTTTCTAGAAACAGTATTGCCAAGCTTTAATAACGGCATCCAAGCTTTAATATTCTTAATTATATTTGCCATTGTATGAAATCCCCATTTTTTGCAGTGGATAAAACATTTATGTTTGAAAGTTATATTTCTTTCGTTTTTATTAACTTTCCTCATAATAGTAGCAAAAACTGGCGGCAAAAAATTTAAACACAGACCCAATTTATAAAAGACAGAATCTTCTGATGGGCATCTTTTTCAGTAATTGTATTCCATTTACAGCATTGTTCGTGTTGCTTTTTTACATCAAAAAAAAATACCTAGTTTTTTCTTATTTAGAAACAAATACAAAAAAAATCCTTATCTCAAATTATTACTGAGTATACTAAAGCATTTTTTATTTCTACAGATATCATTTACTTGCAAGAACACTCCAAGAAATTAGCTTGTTCTCTGATATCCCAATAAGCCGAATTTCAGAAGGGATCGTAAAGAAGCAACCAATCTTTAGCCAGTTATGATACTTGAAGATCAATGTGTTTTGTTCTTTCCACACACCAGCAATTTTTTTGAGAAATTTAACTGATATCTCATTATAAGAAATCCTAAATGCTACTAGAATCTCACACTCACTAAGAACATAAAGCACTAAGTCCTTTACAGGCAAATCATATCGATTCAAAATTGTTGCCTTCTCATTAGATACTGAGCCTGCAGCATCAAAGTTCCAAACTACAATATAACCTGCATCTCCAGTCCAATATTCATCTGCATCAGAACCAATTCCTGCAATTAGTACTGCACTTTTACTGTTAATGCTGTTCATTGAAAAAGATCGTAGATAATTCGATTCATAATCGGGGCTTGGAGGTAAGCTCAACTTTTGTGGTGAATTGCCATCCCAATTGCCTTTAGTATCAAAAGTCCAAAGTTTGAGGAAAGTTTCCATCCAACCGCCAGATACTGTAAGAATGACTTTGTCTTTGTTGAAGGAACATAGAGAAACAGGATAAGCCCAATATGTAAATTCCTTTAGTACTAGTGGTTCTTTCTTGTCCCATTGATACTCTGGAGTTAGTTTGTAAACAGAAAGGTTATTGCCATATTCCCCTCCTCCTACAGCCAAAAGCACTCCCCCATCTTCAAGAAACTCCATAGCTATTGATTTAATGGACCAAGTCTTTATTTTAAGCGACTCAGGTTTACTCCCATTCCAAATACCTTTGTTATCTATGAACCAAAGTTTTACACAAGAACCTTCAAAAGCACTTCCTGAAGCTAGAAGAGCTCCTTTCTTCCCGAGATAGAAGCAGCTCATACAATTAATAGGAAACTTGTGCCCCTTGATTACTTGGGGTGGTTTTCCATCCCACTTGCCACGTTTAGTAAGTTTCCAGATTTTCATTTGATTACCTGAAGCAGTTATTAACAAATTTAGCTCAGGGCATGGAATAAGGGAATGAATAGTTTGTGTTTCTTCATTTCCTTCCAAGTTTTCAATCAAAATGGCCATATAGAGAAATACTGCTCTTTAATTATAAAACTTGGTCAAAAAAAGCACAGAAATTCAACAAATCTATTTCTAAATAATCAAGAAAAAATATTCTTCTTTTCTATTGAAGAACTTTTAATAAACGTTGAATGAATAGATACGATTATGCCGGAACAAAATAATCCCCCCATTGCAAAGAAAGAACCAAAGGTCACTAAGATTTTTGGGCATGAGTTAGTTGATGATTACTTTTGGTTGCGAGGAAAAGAAAAACAAGAAGTAATCGATTATTTAACAGCTGAAAATGATTATACTAAAACAAAAACTAACCATCTTGAACCTTTCATTGATGAATTATTTTCAGAAATGAAAAATAGAATCAAGGAAGATGATGAGAGTGTTCCCTACAAATTCAAGGACTATTACTATTATAATAAAAATGAGAAGGGTAAAGAGTACAAGATTTACTTTAGAAAACACTTGAATTTAGAGAGCAAAGAAGAATTGATTATAGATGTAAATGAATTAGCTAAGGATTTTGAATATTATAAAATTCAAACAATGAAGATTAGCCCAGATCAGAAATTATTGGCTTATTCAATTGACAACACTGGTTATGAGAAATTTAGCATCCAGATTAAGAATCTAGAAACAGGTGAAATGAGCTCTACTGGAGTTGAAAACATTGGCTGGAGCTTTGAATGGATAGATGATAAAACAATCTACTATATTCTAAGGGATGACGCTCAAAGACCTTACGCTCTAAAAAGACATATTCTTGGTACTTCACCAGAAACAGATGTTCTTATTTTTGAAGAAAAGGATATTACAAGAAGTTTAACAGTCTGGAAAAGTAAAGATGGAAAATACCTCTTTATGGATTCTGAAACAACAACTAGTTCGGAAACACGATTCCTTGATTTGTCAAATCCACTAGAAGAGTTTGTCGTTTTTCACTCGAGAGAAAAAGACCACGAGTACAATATTAGTCATAAAGATGGTTATTTTTACATTATAACTAATGATGATAAGGCTACGAATTTCAAATTAATGAGAACTACGATTGACAATCTAACTAAAGATAATTGGGAAGAATTAATTGCTCACAATGCTGATGTGAAGCTCACATGGTCTTATGCCTATGAACCTTATTTGGTAATCATTAAACGCCATGAGGGCATAACAAAAATAGGTATTTTCTATGGGAAAGATGATGCAAGAAATCATGATGTAGCATTTCCTGAACCGATATATAGTGTTAGTCCGGGAGATAATTTTGAATATTCATCGGATGTTTTGCGCCTTCGGTATACATCATTAATAACTCCTGCAACCATTTTCGATTATCAGCTTAAAGATAAGAAATTAGTCCTTTTGAAAGAGGATGAAGTAAAGAATTACAATAAAGAAGACTATGTGACAACTCGAGTTAATGTAAAAGTACGTGATGGTGTACAAGTACCTATTTCAATTGTTCACAAGAAAGATCTGGTAACACCAGCACCAACCATGCTCTATGCTTATGGTTCTTACGGCTATTCTATGGATACCAATTTCTCTCCAACTTTAATAAGTCTAATCGAACGAGATATGGTGTATATCATTGCTCATATACGTGGTGGTGGAGAGCTCGGAAGAAAATGGTATGACGATGGTAAAATGCTCAAGAAAAAGAATACCTTCTATGATTTCATTGATTGCGCAAAATATTTACTAGAACAAAAAATAACTACAAAAGAACAATTAGTAGTTGCAGGAGGAAGTGCCGGTGGATTATTAATGGGTGCTATCATGAACATGGCTCCTGAATTATTCCAGTTAATTATTGCTCGAGTGCCATTTGTTGATGTAATCAATACTATGCTAGATGAAACCATCCCGCTAACTGCTCAAGAATGGGAGGAATGGGGAAATCCAAACAATAAAGAATATTTTGATTATATGCTGTCGTATTCCCCTTATGACAATGTAGAAGCAAAGGATTATCCTAATATTTTAGTAACAACAGGATTAAATGATCCTCGAGTTGCTTATTGGGAACCGGCAAAAATGGTAGCCAAACTGAGAGCATCGAAAACTGATAAAAATGAGCTGTTATTGAAAATAAATATGGGTGCAGGGCATGGTGGTGCTTCTGGACGGTATGAACACATGAAAGAAACAGCTTTTATCTATGGATATATGCTTGATAAGCTTGGTTTGACTAAGAAATAATGAGAATAATTATTCTCTTTTTTTCTTTTTAAATTGTTTCTACATTAAATTAAGATTTTGTTTTCTTATAAAAGAATAATGAAAGAATAAAAGGGAAATTAATCCTCTAAAGTCAAATTAAAGAATTACCGTGTGCCAAATAGTGGTATATTACAAAATGGGCATTTGTTCGTGCTACTTATCATTGAAAACCTCTTACCACATGAGTAACATGTATGAAGTTCAGAATAAGGTTTTTCGTTACGAGAACTAGTAACATTTACTTTAGTATCCGGGATTTGATTAACAATCTCAGTCAATAGACTATCCAAATCTTGATTCTTGGTATCCTGTCGTGGTATATATCCTGGTGGTGGAGGAGGAGTCGGATACTGTTGTTGATTTTCTGGAGGAGGTGGAATCGCATATACTTGTTGACTTTCATGAGGAGATGGAATCGCATATACTTGTTGACTTTCATGAGGAGGAGGGGGTGGCGGTAAAGTTTCATTTACTGTTTTTACTGGTGGAGGTGTTGATTGAACATATTGTTGTAATGGTTGAGTATATTGCTCTGATGAAATGGTAAAAGTTGGGGATGAATCTTGAAAAGGATTGCCTGGGACAATAGAAACTTTATTTTTACAATTGGGGCACTTTTTAGTTCCTGCTGGAAGAGCAACAACACAATTCAAACAAAGAGTAGTTTCTATATCACTAAATTCAGAATGAATTGCTTTTCTCAAGATTGCTTCATGTTTTTTATTTGAATTTCTACTTACTGTTATGAGTAGCAGCAATGTCACTAGAAAAATACCTAAACTTACAAATCCCAATATCCTACCTTGCTGACCAATAATTCCAAATGAAGCGATAAATGTGAAAAATAGTATTGGTATTGTAATTCTTCCAATCCAATGATGTATATGATCTTGTACAAGTAAAGCATCTGCGTGTTCTTTGCTCATGATATTGATATGTGCAGGACATAAACCATTTGTACGATGTTTTCTGCACACGTATCTTCCACAGTAAGTACATGTTCTTGCTCTACCAATTCTTGTACCTTTGCCGCAAATAGAACATAAAGCGTAACGTGCCATAACTTTAGCTACTCCTAATTAGATAATTACTAAATAATCCCGAATCCCCTTTTTTTTGAGAATCCACTTTAAGGAAATTAAATTTTATCGTATATAATCCTTTATGTTCAATTTTAATTTCGAGTAATCAAATAATCATTCAAATTTATAAAAACTCGGAAAAAATAGATCAAAAAAATACAAACTATAAATCATCTTGTTTAAAAAACAAAAAGTCATAAAGAACAAATCGTTTTCTTAATAATGTCTGAACAAAAACAACCAAGTCAACAACCAGACTTGCTTGTTTCAACAACTACAATTATACTAGATATCGAATAGTTGCATATCGTGTAATTTTATTAGGGATAGCATTAACAACCTATATTTTATTTCGCATTATTTATCGAAGAACAAAACGGAACAGAGATGAGTGTGAAGGATGTCAAGAACTCGACCAACTTGGTGTCTGCTCTGGGTTTAATACCCGAATGGACGCAGAAAGAGAATATTCACGAATCGCTACAAAACTCTTAGAACCCGATCTAGAAAAATATGTGAAAGGAAAATTTTCTTCATTAGGCGTTGATGAAGGTGGAATTGTTTCTAGCGAAAATAATTCTGATTATAATGTTGAATCCAAATCAGAGAAATCTTGAATTACTTCTTCTTAGAAAAATAGAGATAGAAACCACATTAATACTGGGTTTCTTTCTTAATTGTTGGAGATTCTATGTTCCGCCCATTAATGCTAAAGCTAAAAGACTAACAATAGCAAGAATAGTAATGACCCCACCTTCTAAAATATCGAAGCTGTTATCATCCATTATCATCATTTTTTCAGCAGTAGACATAATATAAATGCAGCCCAGCACCATTGTAATATTAATAGTAATAGGGATACCAATACCAATTATACCACTAATCAAGAATGGCAAACCAAACAATAAAAAGAATGTTTGGTTAATTGCTGATACTTGGTTAATTAAACCTATTTTCTGTGTTTCTTCATCTGGATGTAATAATCCTCTGAAGGTAACAATTAATTCCGGAGAAGTTGAGATTAATCCTACAACTACCGCATAAACCAATATTGGTACTTCTATAAGAAAATCATGCTCAAATACATGTAATCCATTTTCAATTCCTGATGCGAGAAATTCTCCGCCCCAAATGATTCCACCTGCACCTATGGCGAATAATGCAATAATGATAATCCACGGGAATCGTCTTAACGTTGCTAACTCATCATGTTTGCTGTGACTTGTACTCACTTTCCTTGGTGGTTCACATGGTATCTCTTCATCAAGTTTTGTTTCTATTTTAGTACCAAGTTTCAATTGCACTGTTTCTGATGCCTTTTCATTATGATCTGTTTTATTATCATCTTCGTAAAATTCTGTTATTAATGTTTGAGGGGTAGACGTTTTTTTACCATATCGTTTTATTAGAACAAAGATAAATAATCCGTAAACGAGGAGTAATGCTGCTCCAAAAACGATTTCAACACCTCTGCTATATTGAGAAGGAATAGCTGATTCGAATCGAATGTCGTAGAATTCATAAAAAAGTCCATACAAAACCATCACAAAAGTGAAGACCTTTATTCCTAAAACCATGTTTGTTTCATACATTGTCAATTCTGGTGGAAGCTTGAATGGACCTTTTTTCGATACAAAAATCATTGATATTCCAAGAAAGAGTATGTTAATTATTACTGTAGTTAAAATTAGAATAATAGCTGTGGTTGCCAATTTACCACCTACTACTGGGTCAGGTTCTAAATGTGATCTAATTAAAAGCAATGTAACGATTACAAGCTCTGCAAGTGCAGCTCCGATAGCACTCATTATACCTGCAATATATGGGTTCATATTCAATTTATCTTTGACCCCTTTTACACCAAGAATAACCATTTCTGATGCTCCAAAAACAATCAATAATCCTGCTGCAAAACCAAGGAGAACTCGAGACCATCCTGGAAAAACTTCGGGAAATCCTTCTGCGATATAAAAGAATATTCCAACGATGATTCCAAGAATAAAAGTGATTATTGTTGACTTATGTATATTCTTGATTATCGTTCCTAGTGCTTCTTCTGGCTCAATCATCTCAAGTATTTCAGGGCATTCTGCATCAGATAGAGGTAAATCAAAATCCTCTGACTCTTGCAGTGCAACCATTTCTTCATTTTTTTCTTTAGAAATTTTCGATTTTCTTGGCATCATTGTTAGCTCCTTACCAGGAATATTCTAGTTAGATTTTTCTATCTTCTATTTACATTAATCGTTCTCTTATATTACTTTCCAAACTGTTCAATTTGCAAATAGAATGAGTGTTTAAGAAAAACAAGGAATACTTAAAAAACATTATTTTATACTTTGAGTGAGCAGTATCAATTTTTTCTTTAAAAATGGTTATTTAAAATCGAGGAGCAGATATAAATGAAGACAATAAAGAATAAAAAGATAATTTTAATCTCAATTTCATTAATTTCAGTTATTACAATATCAAGTTTTATTTTCATAGCTTTAAATTTTAGATGTAAAGATGAAATTTCACCTTTTGAAACAGATTATATATTGCAAGGGAAAATTGTCTCGATGGAAAATGAAATGGGAATAATACCGTCAGGTAAAATATTGGTTAGAAATGGATTGATAGAAGCAATATGGGAAAGTAGCGCAAGCCCTCCAGCAAATATTGACATTACTGGTATTTCACTTATTGAGACAGATGGTATTATTTTTCCTGGTCTAATTGATACTCATAACCACCCATACTATAATACAATTCCACTCTGGGATATTGATACATTATATTCTAATAGATATGAATGGCAAGCGGGAGATAATTACAGTCCAGATATTGATAATCCCTGTGATATACTAATAAACTCGAAATATGCAGATTTAAGAACAGAAACTACCAAATATGCAGAAATTAAGGCATTAATTGGTGGAACTACTTCTATACAAGGGGCAGGCTATTGTGATGATGAATATAATTCTATACTGGTTCGAAATATTGATCATACAAATTTTGGCAAAGATAAAACAATGATGTTTAATGCTCCTGTAGGTTCTTTGTCAGAAAGATCCATTCTTAATGCTCATAACAAAGGAAATCTCGATGCATTTTTCTTACATATTGGTGAAGGAACTGACGAATTATCTCATAATGAATTTGATACCTTAAAGAATAAAGGACTTTTAATAGAACCATTAGTTGCTATCCATGCGTTAGCATTTAATAGAAGTAACTTTGAAGAAATGGCTTCCATTGGTGCCAAAATGGTTTGGTCCCCTACAAGTAATCTTATGTTGTATGGTAACACCACTGATGTGAAAGCAGCATGGGAAGAAGGTGTAACGGTTGCTTTAGCACCTGATTGGTCTCCAAGCGGTGCAAAGAATATCTTAGGTGAATTAAAAATTGCTGATCAATGGAATATAAATAAACTTAGCAATTTCTTTAGCGATTACAATCTAACTCAAATGGTTACAACAAATGCAGCTGAGATTTGTGGGTGGGAGAATCTAGTTGGTAAAATTAAAGTAGGATTTCATGCAGATTTGTTAATTTTGGATGAATTTAATGATACACTTTCTCCTTACAGGACACTGATAGAAGCAATTGATTTCGATGTCAAACTAGTTATTGTTGAAGGAAATCCACTATACGGGTTAACAGAAATGTTTGATATTTTAAAACCTGACGATTATGAAACTATTGAATTTAATGGGTGGACTAGAGCTCTTGATATTACTAATGAAGATGTTACAAATGGTTATCAGACATTTTCTTCAATAAATAATACATTAACTGATATTATGACTTTTGACCCAGAAATATTGTTTGGTTTTTTTGATGGAGGAAAAAAAACACTTAGTGCATTTACTGATTGGTTAGCTGTTGAATTCTCAAGTAATCTTCACGCAATACCACTAGATCCGATTTATACTTACGGCGATTCAGTTTATTTTAATGCGATAAATTCTTCAGTCAACTTCAATAATAATTTTGATTGTAATTTAACGTCATATTATATACGTATACACACATAATTGTCAGTTATATTCTCAAGCATTACGCTTCTAATCGACAGAAAAAAATCTTCATTTATAGAGATGAAATCATTGGTCCTGTAATTTCGTCTCACTATTAATTCTTTAAACTCTAATCTACTAATAATTCTAGGGACAGTGGACTTGGATAAATCAGAAAGTCAATTAAAGATGTTTTGTAACTAGCCATTCAAATGATAATAACAATCTACCAACATTGCTTTCTTACCATAAATTGTTTTGTTCCAACAGAACAAACCTATACAATCTTTCAGAAGTAGTGATCATTACATGCTCGAATATTCCAATTTTGGTAGAATTATCTCTTTTAATTTCGAGATTTTTGGTTGAATCAGAATACGACAATACACTTGATTCGGATTTTTTTTGTAGTAATTTTGATGATATTCTTCCGCTTTATAAAAAAGGTCAAGCTTCACTACTTCTGATACAATTGGTTTGCTCCATTTCTTCTGAGCGTTATTTATTGCTTGTTGGATTACTATTTTATCTTCTTCAGCTGTGTAGAGAATAATAGAACGATATTGGCTTCCTATGTCATTTCCTTGTCTATTGATTGTTGTAGGATCATGCATTTGAAAGAAAATGTCAAGTATTGTTAGTAATGATATAATTGCGGGATTAAATGTTACTTTCACTACTTCTGCATGACCTGTGACCTCAGCACAAACTTCTTGATAAGAAGGATTATTCATTGTTCCACCTGCATATCCAGATATGACTTCCAATCCTTCAATTTGATGATATACAGCTTCAAAGCACCAGAAACATCCGCCACCGAGAACAATAGATTTGCTATTTTTTTCTTTAATATTATTTCACCTAAGTAAAGAGTCTCTCTAATTTTCTTAAAGATACTTAATAACAAACTTTAGTCAAAACAGCTCTAGACTATTGAAAGCTATCTTTTTCATTATTTATATTTACTAATGTTATGAAATCATGCAAAAAAAGTCCCTAAAATAGCTCACTAGCTTAGATTTGACTGAACAAAAAATAGAAAGAAATTGAAAAACAAGAAAAGATAAAAACAATGAAAAAAGATTGCTTTTATCCATCATAATTCATTAGCAACATTTGGTCATAATTTAGTAATGCAAAGTACCCACCGATTATCTTTGCCGCAGTATTATAGTCCTTTTTAGTGATTTTATTTATTTTGGGTATCTGGAGAACTTCCCCAAAAGAAAAGAGAGCACCAGCAAGATCTGCCTCAGCAAAAAGTCCTGGTTTCAACATTAAATGGAAAAACAATCTGTCGGTATGATTCTTCCTAAAATCCTCTGATTCTGGACCAGTAAAATTAGTAAGCAGAATTGAAATTGCTCGTAACAATCGTGCCATATCAACAAGATGAGTAATTTGGAAGTGTTTAATGAATTCCTCTGATAAACTCAAGTTACCATATTCTTTAGTGAAGAATTCCTTCGGTAATTTTTCTTTTTTAGTATTATTATAAGCAGAACCTGGCTTGAAAATCTTTTTCTTTCGTCTTTTAATAATAAACTCATTTGTTCCTGCTTTTTTGAGATATTCTTTTCCCTTATCATGATTAACAGTAAACATAAATAGGATTTAGTTATTCAAATTTTTAAAGGTTATTTATTTCAAAAAGTCAAAAAATCGATTCATTTTTTTCATCAATTGATTTATTTTTGCCTTTTTTACTATAAATTATATCCGAGATAGTTTAATTAAGAGATATTTCTATTTCATTCTACGTTAAAAAAGAAATTAATTTTAAAATCCCTATTTATTATTTTTCTCTTCTCGTTTTTCATGCCTAATTTCACACAAAATGTTCGAGCAACTTTGGTTTTGGAAGAACCCGTCTTACAAGATGTTACAAGAACTTGGTCCGACATTTCTTTACTTTACGATAATCATTATCATAACACAAGTGCTCTTGGAGAGAGGTCTCTGCGTTCAATAATATTGCCCCTCAATTAATGGATGTAGATATTATCGGTGAAAGCTTTTACAATAAAGACATAAAAGCAATTAGAATAACCAATGAATTAAGAACACAGCAAAAACATTGGCTGTATCCCACCATCATGGTAGAGAGCAAATTTCGGTTGAAATCGCTCTTCGTTTTATCATTTTATTATTGAACAGTTATGGAGATGATAGTCAAATAACTGAATATATTGATACTCAAGAGATATGTAACAACAGAAAACAATGGAATTAGTATCTTTGTAAGAAAATAGTGATACTATTTATTTGCACTCAACTATTTCTGTTATTTTCTTTCTTTCTTCCGTAGGTAGAGGGTGCATTTGTTTGATAATGTTTGAACCCAGAGGAACACCTAGATTATCAGTAATCACTTGGCATTTTGTTCGAAGAATACAGAATGTTGGAGGGAAATCTAAATCAGGATATCTTACTAAATTGTTCAAAGTAGTCTCATAATTAGATTGTCCCTTAACAATCAATAAATCGGCATCTTTTAACAATTCTTTGAACCTATCTGATACTTGATGGACGTTATAACCAAAAGATGAGCTTACAATAAAGGTTTCAGTCGCAGTAAAAGGAATCTTATCTCTTTTAAAATCATCTAGGGAACAATCATTTGCAACTGGTCCACCTTTTAATCCCAAATAGGTTTCTTTTTTCAAAGTTTTTACTAGTAATTCAACCATCATATTATCGATTACTACCTCACCACAATTATCTGAAAGGTAAACAATTTTTTTTGCTTCTGTGATATAATCGTATAATTTCTGAAAATCGTTAATAGCCAAACCTTCATCTGGAAACTGGATAATTGTTCTTGCTATTTCATCTAAATCTACAGTATGTCCCCCTGTGCTGAAATCAACCATATTTGCAGCAATAGTGAAAAGGAATAATTCCCGGACAATGTTTTTCACCATCTTTCCCTCAAAAGAATCAATAATTTTGGGAACAAGGTCTTGGAAGTATTTATTACTCTCTTTTTTTATTGCTAGAAATGGGTCACTGGTGCCTGTTTCTCGTGCAATTATAGAAAAAACCTCTGTAGAATAGTCAGGAAGTTTTATTTGATCAAATTCTTTTTCTGTTCTTTCAGTTATTTTTTTGAAAAGTTTTTCTCGTGATTCTATGTTCTCAGTTGAGAGGTCAATTGCACGTTGTGTGATTTCATTTAAACAAGCAAGGCATTTCTGATTTGGCATTTGTACTATTTCTCATTAAACCTTTTAAAGTTGGTTTTGAGATTCTGAAATAAAATAAAATAGCGTTTCAAAAGCATTATTAGTTATTTTAACATAAAAAAATTATACTAGTATTGAATAAGTCAGTTCCAAAGTTCAAATAGAATCCTTTGGAGAAAGGCAGAAATGAGCTAACTAATCAATCATATTGTTTTTGTCTTCTCAGATGTTTCCAATAGTTTGATAATATATTTATAACAGCTTTCTCTTTTGTATTTTATGATAAATGAAACCAACCTCAAGAAACCGATTCTTTTCATTCTATCTACTTTTCTTATAACCTATACTTGTTGGTGGATTCTTGTTGCGATTAGTACAAAAGGCATTTCCGAAAATGGTGAACCGTTGTTTATGGTACTCTATCTTTTGGGAGGATTAGGACCAACTGTGGGACCTTTTATAGCCATAGCATTAACAGACAGAAATTTCAAAGAATATGGAAAACGCTTGCTCAAATGGAAAGTTAACATTGGTTGGTATTTTTTTGCAATGTTTTTTATTTTAGTTCTCGAACTTGTCTCAATAGGTTTGTCTGCAATTGCTACTAAAGAATTTACATTGAACCTTGAAGAAAGATGGTATATGTGGTTTGGCTATTTGGGCTTAATGCTAATTGGTGGAGGGCTTGAAGAGTTCGGATGGAGAGGTGTTGGGAATCATGAAATTGGTAAAAAGTATAATTCAATCATTACTTCACTAGTAATTGGCATTATTTGGTTTGCATGGCATTTGCCATTGTTTTTTATTCCTGGCGTTTATCAATATCAAACAAGCATTTTGCTATTTGCTTGTTCAACAGTAGTATTTGCCTTTTTTCTAACCTTTCTTTACAACAATACTGGAAGTATTTTACTTTGTATAATAATGCATGTGTTTTCTAATGCTACCCATGCATGGGGCTTTAGTGTTGGAAATACGATTATGCTCACAGATCGAATAAGCCTTGAAGGGGTTATCGAAATAGGTGTTTTCTTTGTCGCAGGTATAATTCTGATAGTAATATTTGGACATCAATTCATGAGTAAAAAAGAGATACCCCCTTTTTTGACGAAAATAGTTACTGAAATAAAAAAAATTACCACACATGATGAACAAATTGCAGCTGAAGAGAAAAATATTGAAGATTAACTCTCAAGCTTTCACACAATCATAGATAATGAAGAAAGGAATTCTATCTGCATCAAAGGCTATCGCTCGTGGATGTTTTCTAATATCTTCTATTGATGGTTTTGGTTCGATTATTTCTCTTATTAGAAAACCTGCTTTATTTAATGCTTGAGTATATTCTTGGAGCGTTCGATGAAATTGCCAAATAGGTTTTATGTTACCCCATGACACTAATATCGCTCCGGAATCGAAGTATCTGTCTATCATTGAAAATAATCGTTCCTCATTTCTAGGTGTATCAAATGGCAATCGGTAAAAGTATTGATTAAAGCTTCCAAATATTGGGTGGAGATTTGACCAAACGAATCTTCCTTTAGATTTCAAAACTCTATTTATTTCATCAAATGCCCTTTGATAATCTTGCACATCAACCATAACTACATTTGAAACAACAATATCAAAAGTTTCGGATTCTATAAACGACATATCCGTTAAAGATCCTTTGTAATAATTACATCCTAATGGTTTCTCTTTCTCTTTTTTCTTACAGAACCCAATGAAATGTCTAGAGAAATCAATACCAACAACATTAGCTCCTTTCTTCGCTAATAAGCGTGAAAGATAACCATTTCCACACCCTGCATCTAATATTGCTAGTCCCTTTATGTCACCTAATTGTTTCCATAAAGCAGGGTCAATAATGAATTCCCTACTTGCATCTCCCTTATCTTCTTCAATATTATCTAGATTTTTCAGCCAGTTCTGACTTGTTTTTTCCCATCTTGTCTTTGTTTCAGATAGATCAACCTGATCATCTTGCAGAATTTCTGAATGTAAATTCACGTTTCCCATCTCTTTCCAAACTGAATGCACTAAATTTTCTATTTTCAGTGCTTCTTCAATTGTTATTTCAATTCCTTTTCTTTCCTTAGCTGGCTTCCAAATTGGATCCCAAGGAAAACGAGTGTTGATAATCGAATTTAGTGAATTTTCCTCATTGAATAATTTCCCTTTGTTGACTTGCCAAGGATGATTGCCCATGTACTCGGTATACAGAAGATCGTAGTGTGTTTGGTTACAATCATCACATTCGAAAGCATAAGCGTAAGTTTTATTCCAAAATTTTACCGGGTAGAAAGTTGGTTTGTTGCATTTACCACATACGACTTTGTTTGTTGTTGGGCACCAATAAAGAAAACTGAAATGAAAGAAATTGTTACACTCAGAACATTGAAATTTAGCATGCCAAATACAACGATGGACTAATCCTTCTGCACTATATTTTCCTTTTCTTAGAGGATAATCTTTTTCTTCCTTTTGAAAATCTTGACAATAGAAACATATGCTTCTATTCTTTGAGGATGGGATATACATAAATGAACAGAATGCATTAAAGTATTAAATCTATTATTGATTCCGTTAGATATAGTTCCATTTACTAATTGCTCTGGTGAATATATTGATTGAAATAACATTACTAGGCTTTCTTAAGGAGAGTATACCAGCTCAAAATAGAGATGCATTAGTTGGATTATTGCACGAATACGAGAAAGAGACTAATATTTATTCAATTGAACGAACTTTTGTAGAGAACACATTCAATGCAACTATACCTTCTGAATTCAAAGAATATTGGGTACTAGTTTTTCATAATACTGAGATGATTGCTTTTGGGTATTGTTATTGGCAAATAAAATTTGAAAATTTGAATAAAGGATCAATAAGAATTTTTGTTAAAAAACAGTTTAGAAGAAAAAAAATCGGCTCTAAGGTACTAAATTTCCTTCTCAAAGAGATTGATGCTCAAGTAACTACTCAAACAATAATGGCTTTCGAAGGAACTGATGGAGAAGAATTTCTTAAGCAGCTTGATGGTAATTTAGTTTTTACTGAGCTAACTATTGCATCCAAACTCTCAGATTTTACTGATGAAGAAGTAAAGCAGAAAGTTAGGAAATCTGTTGAAGAAGCTCACAAAAAAGGATTCAGTTCTAAGTTTGTAGATACAGGAGAATTATTGATTCTTTCTGCCAATCAGGATTTTGTTAAAATGATCGAACGAAATTGGAATGCTACTCCTATAGAAGATCAATCATCAGATGAAATAACAATGACATCAGAACGACTAATAGAGTCATTCAATTATAGAATTAAAAGAGGAGATCAATTTTTAACTGTTTTAGCAATTCATAATGAATCTGCTAAATTTGCAGGATATACAATGACTCGAGTAAATGAATATCAACCAAATGTTGGTTTTCAACATGATACTGGAGTATTGGAAGAATATCGTGGAAATAACTTAGGCTTAACTATGAAGTACAAATTACTGCAACATTTGAAAAAAAATTCAAAAGTAGAATTTTGGGAAACAGGGAGTGCAGCAAGTAATATCTATATGCAAAGGATAAATGCTATTCTAAAACACAAACCTCTCAAAACGAAATTAGTTTTCGAATTTAAAAAGTCAAGTCTTCAAGAAAAAGTAGAGAATCATTAACACAATTTAGTATAAATTGAAGTTCTTCCAGTAAAAAAGAAATTCATCATCGATTTAAATCGATGAGTAGTCATTTGTTTGTTTTATTTCAACATTCAAGAAGAACTACGATGTTGTGGGAAGTTTAAGGTCTTTTAATCGGAAATCGGCGAGTCTATATTGAACTCTGGTAGATTTTGGTTTCAATCTCTTGCTAACTAAAACACTGGCAAATATGATAGGTATAATTCCACCAATTGCAATTAAACTAGCAATATTCATACCACCTATTACTGCTACTGTAGAAGACGCAAGTACATCTATTGATGTGTCTAAACCTAGATTCATTCCAAGTAGGCTAAGTATTTTCGGTACAAAGCTAGCAAGAATACCAAAGAATGCCACAACTCGAGCATAATTAGGATCTACAACTTTTGCATCAAATTTCGTGGTGTGAAAGACCTTGCCTTCACTGATGAAGGAAATTTGTCCAATTATTTCTCCTTTTACAAATGGGGTTACATAGAACGTTACTTTGTCAGTTGTTTTGTTGAAATCAGTTTCAATTTCTTGAGGAACAACAATGCATCCCGGTAAAATAGGTCGAATTTTGACAATAGGGTTTTTTAATTTCACATCTAATTGTGATTGTGTTTGAATTTTCCGCTCACCAGTTAAAGGGTTAATAATAGGTGCTTTATCATCTTGCAATATATCTGAGATATCAAGTATGAGTGGATAGTAATTCTGAGGGTTCATTCGATCGAAATATTCCATAGAAATATGCTTCAAGTAATCCTTTTCATCAACAAAGGAAATTCTTTTTGATTCTTCCAGCATTTCTTTTGCTTGACTAGCTACTTTTTTCCTATAGCTTCGTTCTGGAATAGGTTGAGGTAATGCGCCACTCGTTTCTGGTATAGAAGGTTTAATTGGAATTTTATTTTCTGCTTTACTTCTGAGAAAGGCTGTTGTTGGAGTAGGAATCTTTTGCTTTTCTTTTGACTGATGTCTAAGTCCATCTTTGATGCCTGTAGATGTTTTTGAAATAACTTTTTCTTCTTCTTCAAATTCAAACTCATCATCTTCTGCTGTTTCCACTAATTGCTCTGACCCCTCCTCTATATAATTGAGAATAATGAAGAATAGTTTTTCCTCGGAAATCACTAATGATCCCGATTCGATATATTGTATTGGCAAATCAGTAATTCCAGCTTTCGATTGTAAAATACCAATTTCCTTTTTCCATGCTATTTCAGCTTCTGCAATAGATGAGTATTTCTTATTGATATAAATCTTAATCATTACAGTCATTTGAGTTGGAATCTGAGTTCCTTCAAGCAACCAATATTTCTGAGTTTCTTCTAATAGAGATACAATGACATATTGTTGTTTTAAGGTAATTGTATCACCTTTATTGAATGGACAGCTAACCATTTTTATCACCAAAAAATTTAGTATCTAAGCTAAGTTTACTTTCTATTTATCAAAAGAATTTGTATAATCATAAAGTTATTGCCCGTCAACAGCTAAAAATACTATGAATCTTGCAAGAGTGCCTTTTAAGAAAGAAAAGTAGTTTCTTAAGATTAAAGATCTACCAACTACTCACATCTACTCGCCATTCACCATCTTCATCAACTATAAGATGAATGGGTACTTGTCCTTGTTGTTTTCCTTCCCTGTTTATGCGATGGAAAAACAATTTGATGTGTTTCTCGGAACTTTGTCTCTCATCTTTATGTTTGAAAGTATAAGAGTAACCATATTGCTCTTTGTATCTTTGACCTGTTTTCCACCAATAAAATGGTCCATGACCACGTGAATTAACGGTTGATTGTTTCGCTTGTTTGATTGTTTTAATCCATTCTTCTTTTTTGCCTTCCAAAAGTAATTCATAATGGAGGGTAGCAATTTCCAGCGCACTCATTCCGAGTTTAACTTTTTTCGTCATTTCTTATCGCCAACTGACTTTTCTTTCAATTCTTCTTGAGCATTATTTAGATTTATTTGAGCTAATCCAAATTCTGATTCAATCTGTAGGGCTTGTTCATAATATTCAATTGCTTTCTCCAAATTGCCTTTTTGATGATATGCCCATCCCAGATTATTATAAGCAAAGAAATAAGTTGGATCTATGGAAATAGCTTTTTCATGTAGTTCAATAGCTTTATCAAAGTTGCCTTTTTCATGATAAGCAAGACCCAAATTAGATAAAACTACTATATCCCGTGGTTTTAATTCTAATATCTCTTCAGATATTGTAATTGCTTTGTCGTATTCCTTTTTCACCAAATGAATTAAAGCAATGGTGTTTTTTGGTTCAGTCATAGACGGTGAAAATTCGAGTGCTTTATTACAGTATTCAAGGGCTAAATCGAATTCTACCATGCCATAATAAATTGTTGCTATATCATTATATACTCCCGGATCATCTGGAGTTATTTTCAACATGTTTTTCCATGCATCAATTGCTTTTTCATATTCACCTCTTCTTTCATAAACTATAGCTAAATTTCTTCGTACAACTATGAGTTTATCATTTAGCTCTATAGCCTTCAGGTAGCATTCGATTGCTTCTTCAGTTTTATCCAAATAATTGTTGGCTAAACCGATGTTACTCCAAGCTTCTGCATAGTTGGGATCAATTTCTAATGATCGTTCAAAAATCTCTATTGCTTTATCAAATTGACCTATTTCTCCATAGTTTATCCCCAATTCATTTAATTCCTTAACATCATCTATTTCAGCAAAATCTTTTGGTTTGTCTGTATTTTCATTCGTCATTATATTCTCTCCAAATTTACTCGAGAAGAAATTGATTTCCTTGATTTACAAGCAATAATTATTATTAATGTTCATAAATATTATTCAGCAACTAAAACACCATTAATTATGCAAGAAATTTTTCAAAGTAAAATAAATAATGTTTTCCTTCTATTTCATTGACATATAAATTGGCACCTTGTGATTTCATTATCTTAGAAATAGTTTTTATTTATCCTATTGTTTTTCTATAGTATGGTATCTGGTTTTGATAAGACTGTAGAAGAAATCTATGATTTGTTAGATTCACAATTTGAAGGATTATCTACAGAGGAAGCAAAAAAAAGAATTGAAAAACATGGTCAGAATATTGTTTCTTCCGAAAAAAAGACAAGTTCAATCAAACTTTTTCTAAGTCAATTCAAGGATCTCCTTGTAATTATTCTTTTAATTGCTGGTCTCATTACTGGAGTAATTGGTATTATTGAGTCGAATTTGGAAGCAATAATTGATGTCAGTGCAATAGCAATAGTTGTTCTATTAAATGCCTGTTTAGGTTTTTATCAAGAATATTCTGCCGAAAAAGCTATTAGCGCTTTGAGAAAGCTCTCTGAAAGTCAAGTTATTGTTGTTAGAGACCACAAAAAAATATACATCGATTCTGAATATGTCGTTCCTGGAGATATTATTTTTCTGGAAGCAGGTAATTCAGTTGTTGCCGATATTCGATTAATTCAATCCTATGAAATCAGAGTGAGCGAAGGCATTCTAACTGGCGAATCGACCACAATTGCCAAGCATACGGATTCTCTTCCAACAGATACACAATTAGCTGATAGAAAAAATACTCTTTTCAAAGGAACTACGATTGTTAATGGTTCTGGTTTGGGTATTGTTGTAAGCACAGGGTTCCTTACAGAATTGGGCAAGATTGCTTCTTCATTGCTTTCAATTGAGCAAGAAGATACTCCTATCCAAAAGAAACTCGATCAACTTGCAAAACAAATAACAATTGGTATAGGCATTCTTTCGGTAATTATCTTTCTTATTGGTATCCTTTCAATTGGTGTGAGTAGTTGGGCTGTTTTATTGATCTTTTCTATTGGATTAGCTGTTGCAGCAGTCCCAGAAGGGTTACCAGCTGTTCTAACGCTTTCACTGGCTTTAGGGATTAATCGTTTAGCAAAGAAAAATGCTCTTGTGAGAAAATTGCCTGCGGTTGAAGTTCTAGGCTCATCTACTATTATTTGTACAGATAAAACAGGTACACTTACTCGAAATGAACAAACGGTTAGATTAATTTGGACTTTGGATACAAAGTATAGTGTTACAGGTGATGGATATTTCAGCTCTGGAAATATCGTTGCTAAAGAAACTGGGAAAAAAGAAGAATCATTAACAAATTCTACTCTTCTTAAAAATATTGAAATCGGTGCTTTAGCTAATGAAGCTGCAATTGAAAAACAAGGTGAAAATGATCCCTACAAAATATTTGGTGATCCTACAGAAGTTGCACTACTAATTCTTGCTGAGAAAGGACAAACGATGGAAACAATTCAATCTGAATGGTCTTTAGAATATCTCTTTCCTTTTGATAGCGATAGAAAACGTATGAGTGTTATTGTTAAAAATCGCAAAACTGAAAAATATGCTATTATGGTTAAAGGTGCGCTTGATATTTTACTTGATTTCTGCACAAATCAATTTTCGAATAACGTTGTAAGTCCACTTGAGAAAGCAAGTAAGCAAATCATTATTCAAAATAGTGAAAATTATTCTGCGAGTTACGCTTACAGGATTCTTGGAATGGCTTTTAGAGAAATAACTGATGAAGAAGCAGAAAAATTACTGCTTTCTAAAAAGTCAGAATTAGTTGAACGGAATCTCACATTTGCTGGGTTTGTAGGGATGATAGACCCACCACGAACTCAATCCCGTCCTGCTATTCTCAAAGCAAAAGCTGCTGGTATTAGAGTCATCATGATTACTGGCGATCACGTTGAAACTGCAAAAGCAATTGGACGTTCAATAAGTCTTACAACAAGCACAACCCCAATTACCGGAAAAGTGCTGGATAAAATGACCGATGATGAACTTGAGTTAATCGTTCAAACAACAGATATTTTCGCTCGAGTTAATCCTCATCATAAACTGCGTATTATCAATGCCCTAAAAAAACTGGGTGAAATTGTTACCATGACTGGTGATGGTGTTAATGATTCGCCTGCCCTAAAAAGAGCAGATATTGGTGTAGCAATGGGTATAACTGGAACAGATGTATCCAAAGAAGCAAGTGATATGATTTTAGTAGATGATAACTTCGCAAATATAATTGAAGCTGTTTCAGAAGGACGAACAATCTATTCGAATATTAAAAAATTCATTGGTTACCTTCTCTCAGCAAATGCAGGAGAACTAATCACTGTTCTTTTTGGAATTATTTTTGGTCTAATTTTCTTCAAAACAACAATTATCCCTATTTTGACCATCCAATTACTCTACATTAATTTGCTAACAGATACTTTTCCAGCACTTGCTTTAGGTGTGAGCCCCGCAGAGGAAGATATTATGCTTCGCAAACCTCGAAATCCAAAAGAACCTCTAATTGATAAGGAGATGCTAGTTTCAATAATCACATCGGGACTGATGTATGGCATCGGCACACTCTTTGGTTATTTCTGGGCGATGGGTTTTACATTATCAACTGATGTTGAGACGGTGAAAGCTGCTCAAACAATGGTTTTTGTTTCACTTGTTGTTTACCAACTTCTTCATTCATTGTCCTTGTGTCAAGATGATTTGATTTTTACTAAAAAATTTTTCAAAAATCATAAACTCTTTCTAGCAGTACTATTTAGCATTATTATGCTTGTTATCGCATTGTATGTACCATTTATGTCAAGATTTGCTCATACAACTCCTTTGAATGGGATGCAGTGGTTGATTGTATTACTAACTGCGCTTCCAATCATGATTGCTGATGAAGTAAGAAAATTCATTTTTAATAGGATAAGGAAGAACAAGATAGCAGAATTAAATGATACTTACTGAAGGATTTTGGGAAAGTTTACTCTAAATAACTTCCAAATAAAGTAAATTAGATAATTGAAATCTTACTAATAGTTGGTTGGAATTGCTTCATATTGAATCAATGAAACTCTTTGAGACTACAATTTGTTGATTTTATGCCCAATTTTATTTTTTGGGAAAACTATAATAATCTCAAATTTAACGTAAATGTTAGTTATTTATCTATTTGAAAAGTTTTTTTCAAATAAAAACAGGAGAGTAGTATTTTGTCTAAAAAAAGTGGAATGATTTGTTCTAATTGTGGCGTTAATGTAGCTGTTGGTAAATTCTGTCCAAAGTGTGGCGTGGCTTTATCAATATCACTTGAACAAGAATTTGATATCCAAAAAAATAGGTTGGATGAAATAAGCAAAAAACTTGTTAATTTTGAAAGTTCTGTTTTAAAAGCTCTAGCACTTGACTATCATCAAAAATTCGATGAAATTAAATTTAGTATCGATACTTTGATCAATAAAATAGTTCATGATTCTGAAAGAATGAATCTTGAAGGTAAAGAGCTTGAGAGTTCTTTAATAATTTGTTTTAGTTGTGGACAAGAAGTTGCGCTTACAAAATTCTGTCAAAATTGTGGTAAATCCTTGGTTGAATTTGAAGGCGATTATAAGCAAGGATATGTGCAATATTTGGCTCAAACCCAGAGAAAGGTTAATCTTTTTAGAGACATGGTTGCAAAAATACTTGCAATTGAAGCTCTCACTGATTTAGAGATTATTATTAAAAACATAAGACAATTGATTCTCTATTTTAATAGAGAAGAAGTAGAAAAAGTAACAATCGAAAAAGGTCGAGAGGACGTCGATAGCTCCACTGTTGTTTCGGAGAAAAAACAACCGAGGACTGCTATTCCAAAGAAACAATTTGAAAAAATGCCTGTTGTTACACCGAAAAAAGCATCCTCGCAAACACAACCAAGTGTTAAGAAAGCAGAAATTAAACCTGAACGCAAGAAAAGTGCTGCATATAGCAAGCTCGAAAAAAATCTGCTCGATTATTGGTTCTTTTATCTTGCAACAATTATCTTTAGTGTTGGAATCTCCATTACTCTTTATTTCGTTTCTGTTGAATTGGAATCAGAGGTTTGGCAATTAGTAATTATTTATTCTATTGGTGCAATAATAATTGGTTTTGGTCAGGGTCTTAATTTATTAGCAAAACATAACAAGAAGAAAAAATTAGCGAAAGAAGAATCTAAACAAACTTCTGATAAAAAGAAGCAACCTTCGCAAGATGAAATTATTAAATATACCCCACAAATGACTTCTGTTATTTCATTTATCGGATTTATTGTCCTCTTTATTGGTGGAATCATTGGTATATTATCTTATGAATCTCTGGGTGTTTCAAAAGGAGTTTTTATTGGTCTTAGTTTAGGTTTAAGTGCTGTTTGTATGGCAATAAGTATCTTGAATAAATCAGAACTCTTAGCTTTGACTAGTATTCTTCAAGCAATTATTTTTGTTGCAGTTGATCTTTTATGGGCTCAATATCCTCCTATTCTAAGTAACATCTCAAGTTTAATTGTGTATTCTTTGATAATTATTGGTGCTACTTGCGTTTCTGTATTCTTCAAAAAATGGACTGTTTCAGCTGTGTCAATGGCTGTTATTCCTATTCTAATTTGTATACCAAGAGTATATTCGCAGATAGGTCTTGAATTTTTAATTCTGATATTTGTACCAATTATGATTATTTTGACTATTCAATTTGGTTCCGAAAAAATACCTATGCCTATCAAAAGAAGCTTAGTTGTTTTATCATTTATTCTTCCAACAATATCTGTATTTGTTATTTCACTCACAAGTTATTATAATCCAATTACTGAACCTGTTTGGGCTGCCTATCAATCATATCAATCGTTGCTTATCGGAGTAGTGATTATTGGTATATCTTATTATTATCAATTCATCCAAGAGAAGCATTTAGATATCAAATCTTCAAATGAGATCATTTGGTTTGCAGGACAAATTCTTACAGGGATAATAGCTTTTCTAACTGTTGGGCTTTACAAAGATATATTGATAACATCATTATTCTTTACAATCTTCTTTATCTTTGGAATTTTAAGCACGATTAAATTCTTTAGAGAAAAATTGGCTGTTCAAAATATTATCGCTTCTTTTGTTATAGCTGAAATACTTGCTATTCTTATTATTGTCTTAGTGGATGTAAATACAACAGCACAAGCTATACTTGTTTTTATTCTCGGAATTTCGTTTGTGCTTATAACAATAGTTAGCCTATTTATTCCACATTTGCTTCACCAACAACCAGTACTCTTTTTTATTTGGTTTACTCTTTCAACAATCAATCTAATTTTGCTAGGTTTGATGGAAATAATTAGTCCATGGTTAACTTTTGTGATCATTGTTCTTCATTTGAGTTGTTCAATAATAGCTGCTCTTCCAATAATCATACCAAAAGCAACTCGTTGGCGAGAGTTTTCGGTGACATCCTTAATCCTTAATGGTATAGCAGTTCTAGTATTCTTATTAAGTGGGAGATTTGCTTACTTTGATTATGTTCCACTTATTATTTTCATATTCTTCTTCTTAGCTTCAATATCGGGCTTTATTAATTGGAAGGAACAGGAGGCAATTATCAATGAATAATAAACAAGCGCAATCAGTTTCGAAAACAAAATCAAAGGAAAATAAAGGCGAATTAGAAGAAGCAACTGGCTCTTTGGTTCAAAAAACCTTTATCTCTAAGTACGTTCACCAAATATTTCTTCTGGTTTTTATCAATATACTCTTTATCGTTTTTGAGCTTGTGGAAGCTTTCAAAATCAATTGGATCTCTGCAATAGTTTATGGAGTAATATCTATTAGCTCAATTGGTTATATTTGGACTCAAAAGGAATCGGCTAAATTTCTTATTCCAATACCCTTTATTTCATTGTTAGTAGCAAGTCTATTGATTGACTTTCCATTGTTAATAACAATCATTTATGGTATTAATTGTCTATTCTTTTTCATTATTGCAATTATTAAGAAAGATGCTCAAGATTCAATTATCACTACAATAACCACAGGATTAATGCTAGTAATTTTAACATCATTGTCATTAGTTAATCGAGGTTTTATAAAAGTCGACTATGAGCTAAATGCTATTAGTGGGATGTTATTTTTATGGATTGTTTGTGCAACAGTATCCACAATAATGTTGAGAGATAATCCTGGGCAGATATTTACCTATATACTTTCAGCTCAAATAATTACCGTAGTTATGCCTTTCATTCGACCAGAAGGAGTCAATTCTAACGTTTATACCATAATTTGTGCTTTAGGATTCATAGTCACCGCAGTAACAACTTTGGTTCTGGTAACAAGACATAAAGAATTAGATGATTTTCATCTTCTTCTCTCAGTTATTGTCCTACAAATAGGCATTGTTATTCTCTCATATTCATTCAATATAGGATTTAATTGGACAAGTCCTAATAATAATGCTCTTATCATAGATTATGCTCTGCATATTCCATTAGCAATCTTTACAATAGCTAATTATCTTTTTAGTTATTTAAAAAGCAGGGAGAATCTATTAGAAGATGAGATAGCTGCTAACGATAAAAGATATTCTCAATTCAAACCTTTCATTCTCTATTTGTCATTTGCAATATCATCATTAGCAATGTTAGGTTGGGTATTTGGCAATCTAAATCTAATCAATGTTTTAATAATTTCAATACTCTTTTTTGTTGTTGGAATTGTGATAAATAACAAGTATCTGACAATAATTACAATGATTACATCCTATTTGTTTATAGGTTTAACAATGTCCTTTGTTGGAAGCGTTGTACTCGATATTATTCTCATTGTTTTGATAAGCATTTCAGGAGCATTGCTAATTTTCTCAATAATAAATGAAAAATGGATTAAAGGTGAGCCATTAACTACAATATTATCTCTAACTAGTTCAATGATGATAATGATCAGTTTACTTATTTTGCTGGACTTTAATAGTATCTGGATAGGCGTTAGTTGGGTGCTAATAGGTTTCTATCTCTTTGCTGGAGGAATATTTATGGAAAAAATCCTTTGGAGAAGAGTTGGGTTAGGCATTATCCTTGGAGATATCGTTTTTTCAATTGTTCTCATTGCTATTAGTGGTGGGTCGGGAATCTTCCTTGGAATAGGATTTATGGTCATTGCTGTAGTACTCTTTGGATGCATCTTCATGTTTAGATGGTCTGAGCAGAAGCAAGAGGCATACCTTCTTGCTGAAAGTGGTGATGAAAAAACACTTGAAGAATAAAGGAATATTGAAAAGAAGAATACTATCTTCTTTTCTTTCTAAAGAAAATTATTGGGATTGTTGTTAATAAACTGCTAATTACAATGAAAGGATAATTGATTTTGGCTTCATTGGAAGTTGAAGGAGTTAATGTAATGATTGTTGTGCTCAATTCCACTCTAAAAAGCCAAATTCTACTAACTGTTTCACCAACAAAATGGGTAGAACCTAAGACTGTAAATGTTTCACTACCATCATAGACAAATGACCCTGCACCGTTTCCAAAAACATCACCTATAGTAAAATTCCATAGATGTGTTCCATTTTCATCTGTTCTCACAATCCAAGCATCTCCTTGACCTGCTTGGTCAAAATTGTGTGTTGATCCGAGAAAAGTTAATTCGCCATTCGGCATTTCTATTATATGATTTCCAGTATCTTCTTCTATCCCACCGAATGTTTGATTCCAAATTTGGTTTCCAAATAGATCTGTGCGAATAACCCAAAAATCACTGCCACCTTCACCAAAACTATGTGTATTTGCAATTATTGCGAATCCTCCACTAGAACATTTAACAAGTGCTTCTGGTCGTTGATATCCCGTTTCATCTCCATATGTCATGTTCCATAACGGAATTCCAAATGAGTCTGTCTTAATTAACCACACATCACTTGACTTTGTATCATTATACGTATAGCCAAGTACTGCAAATCCTCCATCGTCACATTGCACAATACTGTGAGGTGCAAAACATCTGTCAATAGCCCAGTTATCATATACTCTTTCCCATTTTTTGATTCCATTTAGACCAATTCTGAATATCCATATATCGCACCCACCACTTGTTGTAATTGTTACTCCACTAAGAACAAAATCACCATTTGAGCATTGAACGACAGAACGACCAACATCGCTAATATATGTTCCACCAGTTTGTTCAGATCCACTGAAGTATTTATTCCAGATAATTGTTCCATCATCAGCAATTCGTGTAACCATAAAATCAGAATTTGTTATTGCTGCGCTCACATTATAAAATGTTGAAGCAATTACATACCCTCCCGTATCACATGCTATTATTTGATACCCTTGATCTTCTCCGACATCACCAATTGTTTGATTCCACTCTTGGTTTCCATCTGAATCTAATCCAATCAATAAAACATCCAAATCCCCTGCACCTGAGCTGTTTGTCCAACCAGAAATGGCATATTTTCCTGTAGCACTTTTTACAAGAGACTTCCCAACATTTTCCATTTCTCCACCGAATGTTTTATTCCAAAGAATTACCATTTCAGTTTCTTCAATGGTTTCGCATCCTGTAATACTGCTTGCAATTTGATTCATTTTTTCTGATTTATTTACTGGAAAATATAACAAAGTAACAATCACTAAACTCAGAAGAAAAATAGGCAATAATTTGTGATACGAGGTTTGCGTTGTCATAGTAGATAATATTTCATCATTATTTATTAATAAACTCCAACTTTACATCTGCACTTTCAAAATCAATTATCAATAATAAAAAACAAACATCTACCCAAAAGAAACCTAAAAAAGTTTCTCTTTCCACATCATCTTTGAGATTAAAATTTAATATATTCAATCCTTGGCAAAGAGTTCTGTGGGAATCTTGAAAGAAGCACTCCTTGAGAGGAAATGGAAGATATATCTCTTACTTTTGAGATTCTTGGATTCATGCTATCAACTATTGATACTAATTGATTCATATTTGCTATTTGTCCGCTGTGGAGGCAATATCGAATCATACTCGATGGAGTTAATGCTTCATAAATTGGTATTGACAACTTTTTGGATATTTCGTTTCGGAAATTGCTGAAATTCCCTTCAGAGAGATTTCTATTATGTGTATCGTGATATATTTTTCTAATTATTGCTGGTGGAACACCCTTGAAAGCAAAGGCATACAATTCCAGAGAAGATGGATCGAAATACAATTCATGTACAACACCTACCAATGATCTATCTGGTGATAGTACTCTCCGTCCTAATAACCCTGCATTTTCTGCTAGAGTTAAAACTTGAGAGTTTTGATTTAAAATTGGTTGATTATTTATATAATTAATCGCACTAACAGGAACTGAAGCGAAATAGGAATTAATTAATTTCAACAAATCAATTCCAAGTTTGTTCTGAATAGAATATTTTACTACATTTTCAGGATATAGTGCCTGTTCTTTATCCACTCCAAATGAATCCACTATTAGTTGTTGTAATCTGTCTTCAATTACTTTTGGATTTGAGGATGATCGCAATCTTGAAGGTCCTACTACAGCTATATCACGAATTACTGCTAGAGAAGGTCTATCTGTTGCAATTATCGCGAAACTACTCCCAATGATGTTTATATCACCGATTAATTTCCCAATAGTGATTCCTTTCCATTTGATCCAAATGTCCTCTCCTGGTGGTGGTCTAGTTGGCTCATGAGTTACCCTTTGAGCGTTAGTTTGTATTGGTTCTGCTTTTGGTTGAGGTGTAGCAATAGCTCTTTGTTTTGTTGATTTTCTTTGTTTCTCTGATTTGGTCCAATCTTCTTTTTTAAACTCTACATCTGCAATTTTTGATAATTTTTTAGCTACAGAATGAGTGTTCTTTTGAATCTTTAATAAGCGCTTTCTCTCTAAATCCAATTCCTTCTTTTTTGCTGTATCCATTGCAGCATCGATTGCAAGCTCATCTATGTTTTGATTAATAACAGTGCTCAGTTGTTCAATTAATTCTAATGATTTTGGTATTCCTTGGATTAGCGTTTCTCTTTTGGCTTTAATTGTTAACAATAACGTTTCGTATTCTCTTTTTTTACTTTTTATTGCTGATTCTGTAACACTACCTTTTGCTGCCAGCTCATCTAGTTTTTTGATTCGAACTTGAACACTTTTCTTTTCTTCTTCAATATACTCCAATCTTCTAATAAAACTTTGAACATTTACATGGATAGTTTCAAGGTCAGGTATAATTGCTTCGTAAGTTGCAAAACCATCTCGAATATATGATTTCTCTTCGGCTGATTCTAAAACGTGATAGTAATTTTTCTTTAACGTTTCATATAATTCATCACTGATATCTCGCTTCCTTTTTCTTATATCTAGTTCCTCAATTAAAGTTAAAATATAGTTTTTGCCGAAATTTTCCAATTGAATTTCATTTTTAGCCAAATGGTTTGAACCCCTTGCTGTCATTGTTGATAGAGAAGATATCTACGTTATAGTACTATTAGCTACATAATACCATTTTAATATTTAGTAATGGATTTAGTCCTAAAAGATAATATCTTTTTCGCTCAGAAATATCAAAAGCATATTATATTCATTTAATAATTTTTGTTTAATCGTTGTGATAATTATGAAAGAGATTATCTTAGCCTCTGCATCACCAAGGCGTCATGAATTGCTTACTCTAATTGGAATTCCTCATATTGTTATTCCTTGTAAAGAAGAAGAAGGTCAAGTAACAAATAATGCTTCAAAATCTTCTGCTTCAGAAAAAAAACAAGAAACAATAGAAGAAAGCATCTTACAAGTAGCATGTCAAAAAGCACTATGTGTTGCGAAAACATTATCTCCTGCAAAAAAGAAATCTGCTTTAATTTTGGGTGCAGATACTATTGTAGTACTAAATGATGAGATTATTGGAAAACCTTCTTCCCTTGAAGATGCTTTTGAAATGCTCAAGAGATTAACTGGGAATGTTCATGAAGTTTATACTGGTTTATGTTTGTATGACCTTGAGGTTGATCGATTATATTCTGGAGTTGAGAAAACTTTAGTGAGTATGATTTCTTGTTCTGATAGTAGAATTCAAGCGTATATTGCATCTGAGCATATTTTGGACAAAGCAGGCGCATATGCTGTTCAAGGAATTGGTGCAGCGCTAATTGATCATATAGATGGTTGTTTCTATAATGTAATGGGACTACCTCTTAGCAGATTAACCAATATTTTGGATGAGATTGGATATCCTTTTCTCAAAACTAAATAGTGATATCTCAAACCATTGTTTCGAATAGAAGGATTTTTTATTTGAAAAATTGAGATTGGAGAGAAACAAAGCTAAAAGAAAACTTTTTAATATCAAAGTAAAACCAAAATAAAGCAGAATAAGAAAACACTTGAGGTCTACTATTGAATTCAAAGAAACTCTCAGCAGTATTCATAATACTTGCAATGGTATTTGTAACGTCAGTTCAATTTATCTCACCAACTGAGACAAAAGCATCAGTTATTGAAGATTCTATTATTTTAACCCCTCGAAGCTCTGATGTGGTAATAACCAAAAAGATTGTTGCATCTAATGGAAGCTTGCTTGAATTCTATAATACTTATTCAGAGGAGACTTTCTCCGTCATTGTTGAAGTTACAAACACAGCAAGTGAAGTTCTTCATAATGCTAGCATGACTTCACCTGAAATTAACGTCACAGATATGAGAGAAATCATCAGTCAATCTGTCTATGAAGAAGAATGGTTTAAAATTTTAGGTAATGGTTCACAATTCTTTGGTGATATTAATCCCGGTCAATCCAAGAGTGTTTCTTATACAATTGGATTCGAAGAGGAATATTACGATACGGTTATTCAAAAAGAATTCTTTACTTTTAGTGCTACAAATATGACTTTCAACTGGGGCAATAGCACAGAAGATGTTAGTTACTCAAATGAAATCGATTTTAGAGTATTCGAAGTTGCTCCAACAGTTAGGGTTGAAAAATTCTTTGTTGTTAATGGTGCGAATACCTTAGACGGTAGACAAGCTTTTATCTTACAAGAAGAAGTAGTCAATGTAACAGTAAGAATAGTAATCAAAAATTTCATTCCATACGATATTAACCTTACATGTAATGATACCGACCCCAGTCCCAATTTTACTTTTGATGATTCATCAATTTTGGAATTTAATACTTCTTTATTACTTCCCAATCAAGAATTCTCATATTCCTATGAAATAACCCCAGTAGAGAATGGTACATTTACACTTGATCCTTGTGAAATATCAGTCACATATTTGAATAATGGAACTGTCAAAGAATTCACTTCCAATAGCCCAAAAATAGAGTTATATATGCCAATATATGACGGAGATGATTGGACTCTGAAAATGCCTTTGATAAGTGTTGAAAAATACTTTGTGATTTTTGAAGAGAATTTAGATGGTGATCTTGTAGAAAAATACTACAAAAAGTTGGAAGTATTCAACACTACAGAAGAACCTATTAAAATAATGATTAACGTAACAAATACAGGTTCAGTTGTTGCTTATAATATCACAATAGAGGAGACACAATTTAATGATTGGGTATTCGAAACTGATTTCTTAGAAATATGGACAATCAAAGAGTTAGCCCAAGGTCAAAATCTGACCCGGTTTTATACTGTTACTCCTATCATTCTAGGAAGCTTCAAATTTGAACCCACAAAAGTTACTTTCTCCTATAAAAATCAATTAACTCTTGTCCATGTAATGGATCAAACAATTTATTCATGTATCATTGAACTTACAATTTCGTTTGATGTCCCTGAGGTTGATTTATCCACACAATGGTGGATTGCTATTGGTATTAGCATTGGAGTAGTAGTCTTTACTGTTATTCCATTGGTAATTGCTTTTGTTACTTTCAAGGGACGAAGAAAAACACAGAAAGGAATGTAATCTTTTCCTTTTTCTTCTATTTCATTTTTCAGTCTCTTTTAGACTTTTTTTGGTCTGTTTTTTGCAAACATTAATTAAAGAATTTAGAGTTTAATAATTCAATAATATATAAAACAGTAAACTTGAAAGTGTTGGATAGAATGGTAAAAGAAAGACGTTTAAGAATTTTACATGATGAAACTGCTAAAGAAGACGAGCTTGTAATTCATACCAAGCTGAAAGAAGATTTAGATATTAAAACTAAAGTAGAAATTGTTGTTGCAAAAAGAAGATTTATTTTCAAAGTTCGGACTAAAACTACTGTAGAAGAAGATAAAATCTATGGTAACCCAGAGGACTTGCTCATTAAAGGAATTCAAGATAATTCTATAGCAACAATAAGAGCACCTATTGAATAAAATATCAAACAAAAAAAATTGTTCACTATGATTCACGGATCATAGCTAACAGTTATTTTATCTTTTATTTAAATAAAACTTTACTAAGTAGTTTTAGTTGTTCAATACCACGGATTTCTTGTGGAACCATGGGAATTTCAGTTTGAATAAATTCACCGAAATATTGTTTCATTGTTAACATTGTTTTTTCTTGAATTTCGAATCTCTTTGCACAGAATTGGCAATCTTTACTTGGTGGTATTAATTGATTTACAATGATGTGTTCTACAGGTATACCATATTCCTTTAATGAAGTGATTAATCTTTCAGTCTCATATAATGCCATCATAGTAGGTATTGTTACAGGAATGAATTCTGTTTTCGTTTCATCTGCAAGCTGTATTCTTGCTTTTGTAATTGTTTTCTTGAGCGTTTCCATTACTTCAAGAGAATTATCCTCAACGTCTTCTCCACCTCCTCCACCTGAAAAGAGGTTTCGCATTCCTTTGAAAAGATTACCAAAACGCATTCTCATTTTGAGCATTCTGCCAATAAAGCTATCAAGATAATCTGGAAGAGAGAGGAATCTAAGAGTATGACCCGTTGGTGCGGTGTCAAAAACAACTAAATCATATTCATTTGATTCTATTAATTCAAGTAATTTGCTAAAAGCAAATGCTTCATCTGAACCGGGAGGGATAGAATCTTCACCTAACAAATCAGCACCTAGTCCCTCTAAACCTGGTGGCATTTGTGGTGCTCCTGTTGTTCCTTCTGTAGTATTTGATGTTGTCCCAAAACCCGGCATACCCATTCCTTGGGCACCTGGCATTCCCATTGAGCTCAACTGTTTAAAACTCTCCATGCCCTTCTCTGCATCTAGTTCCAATCCAAAGAGATTTCCATCAACATTTTCAATTTTGACAGATTCGCCCCCTGATAAATCCTGATCAAAACAGTCAGAGAGTGAATGTGCTGGATCTGTACTTACAACAAGTACTTTATCAAAATGTTTTGCTAATTCTATACTAATAGCTGAAGCAGCTATTGTTTTACCCACACCACCCTTTCCTCCAAGGAAGAGATACGTTAAATCCTTTTTTTCTAGCAATGATTGTAAAGTCATTTGAACCAACACATATTGTATTAATTATGTTTGATGTTTTTTTAAGCTCCTTTTAAAACTTCTAATAGCTTTTTTTTTAATAATCAACAATTTTCTAACAGCCATTTAATTTCAAATAACAACTTCTGAAATGAAATTTTGACTGACTTATATTTTTTTTTACATTTGATTTTAATGATTTTCAAAATGAAATTATTAGTTTTTAATATTACACTTTTGTTTCATATGAAAAATACTATGATACTCAATAGATTTGAATATAATAGAAGGTAAAGTATTTTTAAGGCATACTCAAAATAAATTCGACAAAAATTCAATTTCGAATAACTTTTATAAGTATAATAAATACTAGAAAGTTAGTAATCAGTTTTTCTGATTATTAGAAATTTATAGGAAAAATGAGGGAAAATGAGGAAAAATAAGAAAATATTATTGTTAAGTACTTTAATTTTGACTATGTTAGCAGTAACATTAGTTGCTCAAACAAATAGTGCATATTCACCTGTTCGCCCATTACGCAAAGTGCGAGTTTTCATAACACAAGTAAATTGTATAGGTCTACCTCAAGGGGGATGGTTCTCTCTTACTTTGTATCCTACATATCTTCGGCCATTTGGAGGTTATGGTGATGAATTTACATCAAATTCCAACTGTGGGGATATGTCAGGAGGTAGTTTTCTCTACCCTCCCGGAATTAGTTCTGGAACCCATGTCTATTACAATAACTTGTATTGTGATTGGTCTCTTTGTATGGACTTTACTCAAAATGCAATATATTGCAGTGGTGAAATTAAAATAAAATATAAATTAAGACAGCACAAATTATGGGGTCGTACTGAATATATTACAATATTATACAATACTTATTCTTATGATACAGAATATATAACCACTCTGCACTACGGAATGGGTGTTGTAAAAGTATATATCACATTTCAGCTTCTAAGCTGAAAAGCTTTTTTTTTAAAAAATGTTGAGTGCAAATGAAAGTGAGAGATATGAAAACCATGTTATACCATCTATTTGCAAAACGAAAAGTACTATTGAAGACTATTATAATCATTGGATTACTATCTCTGATTATTCTGACTTTTCTGTTTCCTGCACAGATTGCCACACCACACATTATCAGAAAGCATTTCAATTGGGGGGGTAATCCAATTATAATTGGTGAGGATCTACAAAATAGTGGTCTTAATAATCCGGATTTTATGTATCATTTTAAAGTCAACAATATCGCTTTTATAACTGAAATTAATCAAATTTGCAAAGAAGCATCGCTTAAGATATATGACTTATATCAACCTTCTTCCATTGGTTGTTTTAGTATTGAGCATGTAATTATTACAAATCAAACACTTGAAGATTGGACTGTTTTTGGGATTAATACAGAATTATATACCGAGTTGGTGAGCACATTAAATTCAAGTTTTGATAATGTACCTATTTTAGTAACTAATCATAGTATAACAACTGGTTTGTATGAGTTCAATTCTAGTAAAATTGGTAATTTTAGTATAACAATTAATCATAATATTCAAACTTTGGATCTACAAGAAAAATTACCATCATTTAATAGTTACATCAATGAATTGAATAAATATAGTGATAATCCAATAAACAAATCACGAATGATTTTTATTCCACATGAAAGTTTTCAAACAATATTTAAAATTGATATTTTTCTCATCAAGGGTTACATTGAATTCACAACTTATCAAGAGGATATTCTATATTGGTCTTTAGATGCACCCAGAAAGCTAAGGTTATTCAAAGAAAGCTTATGTCAAGAGTTTCACGCAAAAGAACAATCAATAAATTATTTATTACTTTATCAATCTATAATCTATAAAGAGGGATTAGTAGAGAGTAATGTTCTCATTGTAAATATTATTTATTCATTTATTCATGCAATTCAATTAATTATCTGGGGATTATCTGGAGCATTGATTTTCTTGATTTTAATAAAAATGCAACAAAATAATAAAGACAAAGAATTTCAGATGCTATTAGCAGGAAAGAATTTTCTTACGAGAATATCTACAATTGTTTTAGAAAACATTCTTATTGTCACTGGTGTTTCGGTTATTGCTTATGGTTTACTATTGCCTTTTATTAAACTGCAAGCACTTATCTTTAATTTTCCATTTGATTTCTATAATGAAAATATTAAATTTGCTCTCATTTTCTTTCCAATAGCATTATTCTTTAGTTTGTTGATTATTTATCTTGACTTTGAATTGCATTTACGAAAGTCACTTAAAAATGGACAAATCGATAGTGAAACCTATCAACCTTTTGCTAAGATTCCAAAGTATATTCGTTACCAGATTTTTTTGGTCTTTGTTTTCTTATTATGGTTATTAAATCGCTCATTGCAACCATTTCTATACCAAATAGGATTTTTATTCCTTTTAGGAATAATTAGTGTTCTTTTATTTTTAGTAATTAAGGGTTGCATGTGGGTTATCATAAGAGTAGTAAAGAAAATTAAACGCAAATATGACAAACCATTATCTAACTTTGTACTTCTTCTTGAGATGTGGAAAAAACCAATTAATACAAGATTTGTTCTTAGTAGCTTTATTGGAACAATGATCATTGGTCTCTGCATATTTAGCATTGCTAATGCTGAGGTACAGAAAACAACAATGTTTTTCAATAATGATTTTTGTGCTATAAAAACAACAGTTAGTCTTCCAAATAATGATACAACATCTATCGAAGTTTTTCTACAGAATAATTCATTATTAAATGAACACTATACAAAATTAGTTTTTGCTCAGCACAATCCATGGGATAATATTTCATTTGTACACAACAATCAATCAATTGTTGAGTTACCCAAGAACTTTTGCTTATTATATGGTATTAATATTACTGATTATCAGGCATTCTATTCCTCTTGGCGAACAGATAATTGGTTGCAAAATAGCATACAACCAGAAAAATTGAACTGTTCAAATGCCTTTGTTAGTAAGAGTTTCGCACAGCTAGGTTATGAACTAGGTGATTCAATAACTTTAGTCAATAATCAAAATGTATCCATTGCTGGTTTCCTTGATCAGTGGATAGGTATTGTTAGTACTGGTAATTATGTTTTAGTTCTTGAAAGTCAAATAATGGAAAAATTACTATTAGATTCTAATACTTCATCTATAGAATATCAGTTTAGATTCAATAGTGAAGAAAAAAATATTGAACATTCGGTTGAATATCTTCTTAATCATTTAAGTGACATTGATGTGCCTTTTGCTATTTCATATGTACCTCCTGATATGATAGAGGGAATAGAATTAGTATTTATCATGCCCATAATGATGACTCTTGAGTCTTTAGTTATCTTTTTTATAGCAGTTAGTATTTTTAACAATTTGACTGATATTCACTCCAGTGATGAAGCACGAACACTTGGTATTCTTTTTATGAACACAGATTTTAAAAAAACCTTGTTTCGCGTGAAACTTTTCGAAATGTTACTTTCGATAACACTTATTGCAGTTATTGTGAGTAGTATACTTGTTGTTTTTTCAATAATACTTGATAGTAATTTTACTTCTAACAATGTACCGAATTTTATTGAGATAATAAAAGCAGGATTAGGATTTTCAAAAAATATTGTTTTTTACTCGATAATTATTTTGCTATTTTATCTTTTAATAGTTGTCGTACAAAATGTTTTTGATTATTTGAAGTTTAATAAATTGAAAATCCATTTATTATTCCGTCATATTGAATGAATTATGGAGAGAAAGTGAAAAATGGTTTCAGAAACAAAATTACAAGCAAATGAACTTACAAAAATATTTGCTCATCCATCCAAGAAAAAAACAAATATACCTCTCTTTGCCGGAACGTCATTTGTGATGACAGCTGACAAAATTAATTTTGTTATCGGTCCATCTGGTTCAGGAAAAACCACTCTCATCAAAATTCTAATGAGTATTGAACCTATAAATGCTGGAGAGATTTTCTTGAATGAACAGACCATTCATTCTCTAACAATGAAAGAACGAAATAGCTATTTACAAAAGATAGGATATATGAATCAATTTCCTGCTAAATATCTCTCTTTAGATTCTACCGTTTGGTTTAATCTCGCTCAAGCTTTTTTCCTTCATTCCAAATTATCCAGAGAGGAATTAAAAAAACTCATTCAATCAACTGCTTCATTGTTCAGTATTGAACACTTGCTTGAACAAAGAACCAATTTCCTTTCAGGTGGAGAGCTTCGTCGACTCAGCATTGCTTGCAGTACTATTTTTCAACCTAAGATACTTTTTTGTGATGAACCAACAGCACAATTGGATGAAGAGAATAAGAAAGCTGTTATGCAAACAATCCTAGATTTGCAGAAAAAGACTAACTGTTTGATTCTTATCTCAACACATGATCAATCCATTATAGATGTTGGCAATGTTTTCGAAATAAAAGATAGGAGGATAATAAAATGGTAATTGAACTAAAAGAAATTCACTATAGCTTTACAAGAAAAATGAAGAATCAAGTAATTATCAAAGAAATTCTCCAAGGATTGAATCTTTCTGTCACTAAGGCTGAGTTCATTTTAATCACAGGTCCATCGGGTTCAGGGAAAACAACATTGTTACAAATCATTGCTACAATGCTACATCAAAAAACTGGCGAACGAATACTTTTTGGAAAAAATCACTCTGATGAACAATCCACACAAGATTTGATTCCAACAAGAAGAAAAATTGGTTATCTTTTTCAACAACCCTACCTTCCTCCTAAAATGAAAATCAAGGATTTCATTGCTTTACAAGCTATGCTCTCTGGAATTGGCATTAAATCTGCTGAAGAAAGAGCAAAATCACTTTTAACAGAATTCGATATGATGAATTTTGCTAACAATTATCCTCAGAAATTAAGTGGAGGAGAAAAACAACGCATTGCTCTTGCAGGTGTTTTAGCTAAAGATATTCAACTTCTCTTATTAGATGAACCTACTGGTTCTCTTGATTCTACAAACAAATCAATTATCTGGGAAGCAATAACTGATTTAAAAGAAAAAGGTCTTACTATTATTGCTGTCACTCATGACGTCTCAATAACTTCTCTTTCAGATAAAACTTATGAATTGAATTATGGTATTTTAACTAGAAAAGGAAAATAATTCTTCAAATTTCAGAATGAAATGATTATCAATAGCCAATTTAGTATTTCATAGGAAAATACTTAATCTATCAAGTAAGCACCTACTAATCTCATTGGTGAATATGAAATGACTGAAATTGACTCAATATCTGAGCCAAATAGGGTTCTTGTTAACGGCGACGATAAAGGTACTAAGAACGCCAAAGTATTTACTTGGACAAAAGATCGCATTGTGCTTGCAATAATCTTTGTTATTATCATGCTTATCTCTGTAGGTTTGTTAGTTGTTATCATAGTTCAAGAAACATTCCTATTCACAGTTGTTCGTGATTGGTTTATTGCGCCCATTTTAAAAATACATATTGTATGGCGTATTGTTATGTTCTTAGCTGTTATGGTTCTCCAAAGTCTTTTTGCACCAATTCCATCTGAATTAATTCTTTTATCAGGTGGTATGCTGTTTGGGTACTATTGGGGTTCATTGATTGGTGTTGTTGGTTCCATGTTTAGTGCAGCAATCACTTTTTATCTTTCAAAACGTGGTGGGAGATCATTAGTTGATGCTGCTGGAAAGAAATCCGGTATAATCGATCGTACAATATATATTTTTGATATTTGGATCAAAAGATGGGGAATTTGGGCCATTATCATTGGTAGAGCTGTGCCTGTAATTATGTTTGATCCTATAAGTTATGCAGCTGGTATAGCGAATGTAGAAGATAAACAATATTTCTTAGCAACATTTATTGGATCAATTCCTCGCGCAATTTTCTATTCTATTCTTGGAGTTCAACTTCTGGGTGATAGAGATATTAACGAAATTTTAACATTAACTCAAACTGAAATAGAAACTGCTGCAAGTCAATTCAATGCTATATTCTTCATTATTTTCAGCGTTCTTGTTTTGATGTTTGTTTTGTCAAATGTTATTTACTATGTAAATCAACAAAAGAAGAAGAAAGAGAATCTAGAAGATGATGATCTCGTAGTTGGTTCCGACGAAAATGTTTCTTCAAAAGCAATTGAAATTGTTGAAGAAGAGCTTTCTGCACCAGATAGTTTATCTGAGGTTGGAGAGGAATAGTCTCTCTTCTTACTATTTTTTCTTTCAATGAATTATTGGTTGCTATATGGAATCGTTTTTATTTCCATTTTACATTTTTAGTATTATATTCTATTAGTATGATTGTGATATCATGAGTGATGTTAGAAAAATAACTCAAAATTTGATTAAAGAAACAGATAGTGAATCAAGTTTCATTATACTTCTTTCAGCTTCTTTAATTCCTCATCTTGAAGAACCAATTAACCGTGCCCGTTTTTTCAATTACGACAAAAAACGTGAATTGTATTTTGGTCCCAAAGATATTAATAGATTTAGCCGAGTTAAAGAGCTAACTACGCTTATTTCAAAGCGCGTGAAAGCAAAAAAGCTCAAGGGATTCGAACGCTTACTCAAGACTTTCAGAGAAAATGGTTTAATGGTTCGCGAGAAAGAAGGACCTTCAGATGGGATGGCTTGGACTGGTTTTGGTGGTGTACATTCCCATTATAATCTCACTCCACTCGGAAAAGCTTTGTTAGTATTACAAACTTCATTACGTTGTAGTGCAGTGAACTTCCAAAGTATTGTTGGCTTCGAAGATTGGGATGATGTAATTGAAAACGAATTGAATCTCATAATTGATAGTGTGGTTAACAAAAGATTAACCATTCGTGATTATGATAATCATTTTTACGCAAAACGAAACGAGGCAAGTTTTGTTACGCAAAGAATTTTCGAATTTATTGCTGGCGCGCCCAAAAAAGTTTCAACAGAACAAATTAAAGATTATATCTTTGATAGAGTTGGCGAAATACATCTGGGTGAACTTCATGATGCAATACCAAGGCTTGCTCCTCTTTTGCAAAAGTCAGGTGATTCTTTTAGTCTGAATACTCGTGGAAAACTTGCAAGAATTGGTTATGCAACGGTGTTGGTTGAAGCAGCATTATCAATTGAGGAAACTGAATTAGTTCATTATATGATCTCTGCTAAATCCTTTGAAGAAGGTTCTAGAACGATATTAGAGCATTTTGCTATTTGGTTTTAAATAACGAAGGGATTTTTTTCTACCCTTTCGCCGGATGCCCTATAGCAAAATATGAGGGGTTATTTGTTGCTTCAGTTTTTTCTCCAGTATACATTCTCAAAGAATATCCTGTTTTTGCAAAACCTAAAGCATCCATTGCTTTGATGCCCCATTTACTATTTTCAGCCATGCCAATAGATACACCTTCAATTTCATCTGTTTCCAATGCGGTGATTATTGCTGCATCAATTAAATTAATCGTTGTCTGGAGAGAGTCACTCAAACCGGCTCGTATTCTGAGTGTTTTATTTTCAACAACACCAAACGAGTACCCAGCTAAAAAATCATTTGTATCTCTAGTAATGAATGCATATTCAGAAAATTCTTCGAATAGCAATTTAAGTAAGCCTTCTCTACTGCAACCAAACATCTCTTCATCTGCTTCTAGAATTTCTGCTAAATCATCTTCTTTTACGTTATGTAATGGAAATTCTTTAGTAAACTTCATTCTCTTTTCTTTAAATAGAGCTTGTTTTTCCTCTGTTGATATGTCTAAGTAAAATCTCAACGAGTTTAACTCAAATTTGTAACCAACTCTCTCATATAATGTCCGAGCTTTTTGCACTGCATCAAGTTTAATTGTTTTACAACCATTATATAGTAAATAATTCGTTGCCTCAATCATTATTTCTTGACCGATTCCCATTCCTTGCATTTCTGGTTCAACAATTACATGTCCGATGAATCCCACATCACCATATGTAACAGTAAGAGTAATTGCAATAATGACACCTTCTGGATTTACCAAAAGAATGTATTTATGATGAGGGTTTCTAAGATATCTTTGGATATCATTTAATGTTTCATCCCAATCTGTAGTTTTCGCAATTCGAAAAATATCCTTGAAGTCATCCCGTTCACCGTAAACAAAATCTAATCGTTCGCTCATATTTATCACTCTACTGTTTTAGCTAGCAAAAAACAAAATATGGTAATAACCTTTTCATGTATTTGGGAAAAAATTATGTTAACAATCTTCGCATAAAGTTTCGATAATGATTTTCTGCACTAAACTTCTCTGTAATAGTAATGCGGGTCTGTAGTGCAAGATCTCCTCTCATATTTTTATTAGAAAATAGAGCTGAAATCCATCTAACTATTTCTGCTATATTATCTTTGGGAAAGATTATACCATTTTTCCCATGAGTGATTATTTCTTTTACTCCGGTTAAATCCGTTGCAAGACATGGTAAGGAACAACTCATAGCTTCTAGCAATGAAAGCCCTAATGCTTCTCTTCTTGTAGGTAACAGAAAACAATCAGCACTGGAATATAATGCTGCAAGATTCTCTTCGGTTTCTGCCACTGTAAAATGAAAGTGATTATCGATCTTTTCTTGTTTCAAAGTCTCAATAAGTTCTTCTTTATAACGTCCTTCCCCTGCAATTAGAAAATGGATTTTGACGTAAGAATCACCTTTTTTCAAAAGTTCTTTGTAAATTGTTGGAAATAGATCTAATCCTTTTTCTTTGATGATCCTACCTGTATAGAGGACTACAAAAGCGTGTTCAGAAATGCCAAATTTTTCTCTGATTTGTGTTCTTTTCTCATCACTTTTTACAAAGACTTCTGTATCCACTCCTAGATATTTTACTTTTGAATTAATTCCTGCTTTAAGTAGATAATCTCTCACAGAGAGACTTACTGAAAAGATTCCCTTGAACAAATTTTGGAATGAACCCAGGGCACTATAGATGCTGTCTTCTTTTCCATCAGGTAGAATAATATTCATAGGAGGGCTATGAGTCCAAAAATAGAATGAAGGTATAGTATATGTGTTCAATCTCTGTTTCAGAAAATAGAGTGCATATGGGCTAATAAAATATGAATTATGGAAGTGGATGACTTGTGGTTTATTTTTGTTTATGAATTCTGCTAATTCTCCTGCAAGTTTCAAACCTGTAGTTTCGAGGTCATTATCATTGAACAAACTCTTTGCTAATTGTAAGCGATCTTCTGTTGGTGTATTAGAGAAATTTTCAATTCGATCTACTAAATCACCACAATCTAACCGTATAACTGGAATACCTTCTATTACCGTTTCCTTTTCTTGATCATTTCTAGTTAATTGTGTTAAAATGATTACTTTACGTTCATTGTCAATAAGATATTTTGCGATTCTTCGGAGATATGACTTTACTCCACCAATATCATTTTTATTAAATCGCTCAATAAAAAATACTATAATCGTCATTGTCTCCTTCAAATAAGCGTCTGTAATACATAGTAATAATCTATTGGTTTATTACTTTTTTTTACACGCGGGGAGAAAAATAACTATTGTAGTGATCAGTTTTCCATTTTCTTTTGAATCTTCTAAGAATACTTTTCCATTGAAGAGATCAACAATATTTTTTACTAAATAGAAACCAAGACCATATTTCTGTGATTCGAATTCTGTTATAGGTTGGTTACTCATCTGTGGTACATTCTCTGATTTAACTGTTAGTTTTAGTTCTACCGTAGGAATTTCTTGCTCTTCTTCATTAGTTAATGAATTCGTTTTCTTAAGGTCCAAATCAATGATTATTTGATTCAGAAGTCCGGGCATAATCATTGAGAAAAACAATTCATAGAATAATTCTTGGAGTTCTTTTTCTGTTCCTAAAACAAAAATTTCATTGCTTGGAAATTCATTTAATTGATCGATCTTACAATCAACATCAGTATTTCTTAAGTTTTCAAGAACTTGCTTCAATATTTCAACTATATCTAAACAAATGAACTCATCAGCATTCATTGTATGAATTTTCTTCATTTTTTTGTAAGAATGAAGTAGTCTGGCATTGTTATAATAAATGGTATTGATTATTGCGAGACTTCTTTTTTGTTTCTCAGTTAAATTCTCATCTTCTAAAAGCTCAATTGATTCTGCGAGTGCTTTTGTTAAAATTTTGAAATCACGCACAAGAATAGTATTGAAAAAATCAAGTTGATAATTTAAGTGAGTGATTTCATCTAAGTTCTCTTCAATTTGAATATGACTTTCATGCCTTTTCATTACTTTCTCAATCGTATCTAGTAATAAATTCACATCAATTGGTTTTTCAAGGAGACCACATGCAACATATGAAGAAAGAACTTCCTTTGCTGATTCATAAGAAGAGTGACCTGTGATGATAATCGATTCTGTTGTAGGGGAGATACTTCTTATTTGTTTAATTACTTCAATGCCCGAAGTATCGGGTAGCATTAAATCTACTAATGCCAGATGCGGTTTTACCTTTTCTACTAATTCAATTGCTGAACTGCCATCAATAGCAATAAAAGTTTCATACCCATTTCGAGTTAAAAGTTCCTGTAACAAAGTGCGAATTAGTTCGTTATCATCAATAACTAGTATTTTTGCCTTTAACCCCATAATGAACACATCTTAAATGTTATTTTTTGCTCAAAGAATAATTTCTATTATTGAAGAGGAAAAATGTTTCATATATGTTTTATGGATGGGACAATTATTTCATCTTTTTAATCAAAAAACACAAAAGCATATTAATATCAAAAAACATGCTATCCATCGGAGTTTTAATTAATTGACAACATTCAAAGTTTTACTTACAAGAAAAATACCTCAACCTGCCATTGATTACATGTTAGAAAATGGTATAGATTTGGAAATTAACGAAGAAGATAGAGTGCTATCCCATTCTGAAATTAAAGAAAGAGTGAAAGGAAAGGATGGGTTAATCTGTTTGCTTACGGATTCAATAGATGGAGAAATCATGGAAGCTGCCGGTTCAAAGCTAAAAATAATTGCTAATTATGCTGTTGGATATAACAACATAGATCTACAGGAAGCAACGAAAAGAAAAATACCCGTAACAAATACTCCTGGAGTGTTAACTGAAACAACAGCAGATTTAGCTATGGCATTACTTCTTTCGATTGGAAGAAGAATCGTTGAAAGTGATAATTTTACTCGAAAAGGCAGATTCACCGGATGGGGACCAATGCTTCATCTTGGAAATGATATATATGGTAAAACATTAGGTGTAATTGGTTGTGGAAGGATAGGTTCTGCTGTTGCGAGAAGAGCTGCAAAGGGATTCAATATGAAAGTGCTCTATAATAATACAAAGCAACTACCTGAATTAGAACAAGAACTCGGACTTGAATTCGCATCCGTAGAAGAAATACTAAAACAATCTGATTATGTTACTCTGCACGTTCCATTAACAGAGAAAACAAAACATATGATAGGTGAAAAAGAGCTAGCATTAATGAAATCATCTGCTTTTCTCATCAATACATCAAGAGGGTCTGTAATTGTGGAAAGTGCGCTCGTTAAAGCTCTTCAAGAGAGAAGAATCGCCGGTGCAGCACTTGATGTTTATGAATTTGAACCAAAACTAAGTCCCGGCTTACAAGAGCTAGACAATGTAATTGTGACTGCTCATATAGGCACTGGAACAATAGATACCAGAACAAAAATGGGCATGATGGTCGGTGAAAATTTACTTGCAGGCTTGAAAAACAAGCATCCACCAAACTGCGTAAATCCTCAAATCTTTGAAAAATAACCATATTGAAAACTAAAATCAGTTTAATATCAAAAAGTAAGCTAATTTGTTGAGTGAAAAACCTAATATATCTTTATCACTAATTGTGAATTAACTAATAGTTCGATACTTAAAACTACTAGAGTATGGAGAATAAAAAACATGGCTAAAGCATACGTACTAATTAATTCAGAAATTGGTGGAGAAGCTGAAGTAGTTAAACAGCTTAAAGATATGAAAGAAGTAGTAGAAGTAAGTGTTGTCTACGGTGTTTATGATGTAATAGTTAAGCTAGAAGCTGAAACTATGGAAATTCTAAAAGAGTTAATTACATCTAAAGTTAGACACCTCAATAAAGTCCGATCAACAATGACAATGATTGCGGGCGCAGATTAGATTTACACTTAATTGAAAGGCTATTTCTTAGCCTTTTCCTTTCAACTTTCGCTGATAAAGAATATTGATCTAAAGAGATGTTTTTAGTTTTTTTCTTTTTTGAAGAAATGTTTTTTTATCTTATTTTTATAAAAAACCTCTACTTAGTAGAAAGAAATGTTGAGAAACTGTATGTAAAAAAGGCTCTAAACTGTGAATAAACGCTATAAAACTCAAAGAAGTTATATATTTTAACGATTCTATTAATAACAAAAAGAAAAACAATAATGAACAATTGGTGAAAAAAAATGGCAAGCGCATATGTTTTAATCAATACAGAAATTGGTGGCGAAGAATCAGTTATTGGTCAGCTCAAAGCAATGGATGTTGTGGAAGAAGTGTCCGTTGTTTATGGTGTTTATGATATTGTTGCCAAAATTACTTCTGATACGATGGAAAGCTTAAAAGAAATCATTAGTACAAAAATAAGACACTTGAATAAAGTGCGGTCAACAATGACTATGATTGCAGCTGAGTCAAGAATTCTTAAGAAGAAGTAAGCGTTTCTTCTGTCATAAGCTTTTCTTATTTTTATTCCTTTTCTCAGCAAGTACAATTAAATGTCAATATCTATCTACTGATCATAATTTCCTATCTTTTTCTCTTCTCGATTGTTTAATCATTTTTCTCGAATAGCACAAAATTTATTATATACGTATATTATCAATGTTTCTTTGTCTACAGAAGTGTAGGCATCAATTGGAGGAAAAATAGCATTGCGTAAAAGATTATTTATTCCAGGACCAACTGAAGTTTTCCCTGATGTTTTAATGCAACAAGCGAAGCCCCTCATTGGTCACAGGCCTAAGGAATTTACAGAACTTTATACTGGCATAGTTGAAAAGTTACAAAAATTCCATGAAACTAAACAATGGGTTACTGTTCCAACCTCTTCTGGAACACTATTTATGGATATCACTGCACGTTGTCTTGTTAAGAAGAAAGCTTTAGCAGGCGTCAACGGTGCTTTCTCACAACGTTTTGCAGAGACAATTTCTGCTTGTGGCAAAGAAGTCGATACAATAGATGTTGAATGGGGTAAAGCAATAAAACCTGAAATGGTACGTGAACAACTATCTTCAGGAGATTATGATACTGTTCTTGTTTGTCACAATGAAACAAGTACTGGTGTTCGTAACCCAATCTACAAAATTGGTGAAATGCTTCATAAAGAATTTCCTGATATAGTATATGTCATTGATTCTGTTTCTGCAATGGGTGGAGATTTAGTTGAACCCGAAAAAATTCACAGCGATTTAATATTTGCTTCCACGCAAAAAGCCTATGCGCTTCCACCGGGATTAGCAATTGGTTTCGCTTCTGAGAAAGCATTGAAAAGATGCGAAGAAGTACCAAATAGAGGGCGGTATACTGATTTGCTTGGGTTATATAATTACTATCAGAAGAAACAACAAACACCAAGTACACCCAACGTTTCTCTCTTATATGCTCTCTCTTATCAATTGGATAAAATGCTCAAAGAAACTGCTAAAGGTCGGTACGAGCGTCATGCTGAAATGGCTACTTGGACTCAAGGATGGGCAAATAAACACTTTGAAATGTTCCCAGAAAAAGGCTATGAATCTCTTACAGTGTCAACAATTAAGAATACTCTTGGAAAGAGTATTAGTGATTTAAACAAAGAATTAGCTAAAAGACACTTTATGATTTCAAACGGTTATGGGAAACCGCTTAAAGAGAAAACATTTAGAATCGGTCACATGGGTGATTGGACTCTTCCTGATGTCAAAGAAGTTTGTAACCACATCGAAGAAATTTGGGAGCTGTAAACTCAATGAAAGTTATTGTTACTGACAAAATCGCTGATAAAGGTGTTGAACTTTTAGAAGCTGCTGGTTATGATGTGAACAAAGCTTGGGACATACCTAAAGCTGACCTCCCCAAAATCATAGGAGAGTATGATGCAATAGTTATTCGTTCTGCAACGAAAGTCAAAGGCGACCTTTTAGAAGCAGCCAAAAATCTAAAGGTTGTTGGACGGGCTGGTATTGGTTTAGATAATGTTGACCTTCCAAAATGTAAAGAGCGCAATATTGTTGTTCGCAATACTCCAAATGCTACAACAGATACTGTTGCTGAACTTGCATTAGCTTTTATGTTTGCTCTTGCAAGACCGATTGTAAAAGCAACAAATACTATGCGGAAAGGTGAATGGGCTAAAAAGCAACTTAAAGGCACAGAGCTCCTTGGTAAGACATTAGGTATTGTTGGGTGTGGACGTATTGGATCTGCGCTCGCTCGCAAGGCTCACGCAATTGGTATGAAAATTGTTGGATGTGATGTTGTTGAAATTCATGAAGCTTGTGTTGATCAATGCGAAATGACTGATGTTTTCGCTCAAGCAGATTATATTTCTCTTCATTTGCCATTGTTACCTGACACAAAACACCTTATTGGTAAAAAGACCATCGCACAAATGAAAGATGGTGTTTGTATTATTAATTGTGCACGTGGTGGCACACTTGATGAAGGCGCAGTCTATGATGCTATAAAAAGTGGAAAGATTCGTGGTGTTGCTTTAGATGTTTGGGAAAAGGAACCAATTGAATTAGAGGTCTCTAAGAAACTTCTCGAATTAGATGAAGTACTTGGCAGTCCACATATTGGTGCTCAAACAAAAGAAGGACAAGAACGAGCTGGCATTCAAGTTGCAGAGGCAGTAATCGAAGAGCTGAAAAAGCTTTAAAAAAGTGATAATTGATTACTCACACTAAGTAAAACCAAAAATGAAGCTAAGCTTTTTTTTGCTCTAGCTTCCCAGTCATTTTTTTTATAATTAGGAAGTGAAAAAATAAGATGGTAGAAATAAGACCCTTTAGAGGAATACGATATACTAAGAAAGCAGGCGATTTAGCAGGTCTCGTAGTTCAACCCTATGACAAAATTACTGCTGAAATGCAAAAGAGCTATTATACAAAGTCCGAATATAATTTTTGCCGGTTAAGTTTACCAATAGAAGAAAATCGTTATGAAATTTCAGGAGAACGGTTAGAGAAATGGAAAACAGACGGTATCTTTGAACAAGATGATAAAATCGGTTTGTATGTTTATTTTCAAGATTTCGAATTGTTTGGTAAAAAAATGATCAGAAAAGGCTTTTTTGCTGCAGTCAAATTACATCACTTTGAAAGTGAAATTGTTCTTCCACACGAATGGACTCACAAAGGACCAAAAATCGATCGATTAAATATGCTGAAAGCTACTCAAACATTCTTAGAACCTGGTTTTATGCTTTATAATGATCCTGACAAAGTTACCACCAAAATTTTCGATGAAGTATCCATATCAGAACCTGAAATGGATGTCATTGATAGTTTAGGCGTTCGTAATAGAATTTGGAAATTAGAAGATCCAGAAAAAATAAAGAAAATTCAACAAGTCTTTGAAATCCCACCTGGACAAATTGTTGTTGCAGATGGTCATCATCGTTATGAAACTGCTTGTGGTTATAGTGATACAATTCGAAACACTCGTTCAAATTGGTCTGAAGATGATGCAGTTAATTTTAGAATGACATTATTAGTTGCAGTACAAGATGAAGGTCTAACTGTTTTACCAACTCACAGAATTTTGGATGGTTACAAAGTTTCTGACAATGCTTGGAAAGAAATAAAAGAATACTTTGAAGTTTCATCCTTAGAAAAAGATGAAATTCAAGCTTTTATGGATTCATATGAAAAGCATGCATTCACTATCTATACTGAAGGTAAAGCCTATGGTTTAGTTTTGAAAGACACAAATACTATTGACAAATTCTTAAAAGAAGAACATGCAGAATCCTATAAAGAATTGGATGTAGTAATCGTTCGAGAAATTATTTTCAATGGCATCCTCAAAACAAAAGACCTAAAAATCAATAAAAGCATTTTCTACATTCGATGGTTAGACGATGCTTTGAAGAAAGTTGATGACGGTAAGGCAACTATTGCACTAATTATGAATTCAACGAAAGCTGCTCAAGTACTTGATGCATCCAAAAATAACGAACGAATGCCTCAAAAATCAACTGATTTCTATCCAAAAATGATTTCAGGTCTTGTTTTACAAGACATTAATTATGGTCAATTGCTGTTGTAATTAACAACAGCTTTAATTATTTCAAAAATTCTTTCTTAAACAAACTCTTAAATACTCATCCATTTTGTAGAATAATTAGAATAATTAAATGATGTGAAAACCAATGCCCGAGGAAATCAAAGATATTTCAAAACTAGATGACATCATTGCTCGTGCAACTGAATGTAGAGTAAAAAGAGTAGGCGATGAAGTTAAATTAAAATTCAGAACTAAACATAAACTCTACACAATTAAGGTTCCAGTAAATGAGGCTGAAACCATTCGAGCAAGAATCAATATTCCAATTGTGGATTATTAAAAAAAAATGTGGCTGGAATTCTTTCCAGTTTCACTGCCTAATTTTCAATTTATTTTATACCGCTCTATGGTAAACATTTTTGCTACTTTGTCAAACCTTGAAATTTAAGTAACATTTTTACAATATCTTTCTTGTTCATGTTGGTGTTACAATATTTACACCGAATCATCAATGGATCACTGTTTTTAACAAAATAGGTTTGTTTTGGTGGTTCTCTTGCATTGGTGATGCATTTTGGGTTGATACATTTTGGAAATCCATGAACTTCTTTAGGCAACTCTACTTTGAATTTGTTCACAATCTTGAAATTTTTTATTTCGTTAATTGTAGCTCTTGGAGTAATAAGTGAAATTTGATTAATTTCTTTTTTATCTAGAATTCTATTTTCAACTTTCACAATATCTTTTTTGGTTTTTTTCTTGCTTTGTACATTTAACGAAAGTGTTACCATTGTTCCTTCTCTACCTGTAATTCCTAGCATCTCAAGTACAAGTAGTGCTGTTCCGGCAGCTATGTGATCTATCACTGTTCCATTTTTAATCTTTGAAACTTTGAGTTCACTTGTTTCGGTTGTCTTTTCGCTCATAGTCATCAAATCCTTTGATAATATTGCTATATTTTTCCTCCAAGTATTAGATTTAAAAGTGCCATTCTTGTTAACACTCCATTGAATGTTTGGCTGAAATATACTGCATGAACAGTTTCATCCAAATCATAATCGATTTCATTTACTCGAGGGAGTGGATGTAAAACAGGTATAGGTCCTTTCGCTTCTTTCATTATTTTTTTAGTTAGAACATAAGCATCTTTAACTTTGGCATATTCACTCTCTTGGGCAAATCGTTCTTTCTGAATTCTTGTCATATAAATTGCATCTACTCTTGAAATGACATTGATTAAACTTTCTTCTTCATGAAATTCTAATCCTGCTTCTTTAAGATCAGTTTTTATTTCGTCTCTAATCTTCAATGATTGTGGAGATACAAAGTCGATTATTACACCTTTATATTTTGCTAAAGAATATGCAAGGGAATGTACGGTTCTACCATATTTCAAATCGCCTACTAATGCGATTCTTTTTCCTTCAATTTCTTTCAATTCACGTTTTAAAGTAAGAAGGTCAAGTAATGCTTGTGTTGGGTGTTCTTCCGCTCCACTACCACCACTAATTACTGGTACCGATGAAAACTCTGCTGCTAACCGTGCAGATCCTTCCATAGGGTGACGGATTACAATTACATCGCCATAATTAGCTACTGTTCGAATTGTATCAGAAAGGCTTTCACCCTTTGCTGCAGAAGAAGATTTTGGATCAGATACGCTAATAACTGCACCACCTAAACGATGCATTGCAGATTCAAAACTTAAACGAGTTCTTGTGCTTGGTTCCATGAATAGAGAGACCATTACTTTGCCAACAAGAGGTTTTTTCCCTGAATGAATGATTTTTTCCATCTTTTCGGCTTCATCTAATATTAGATTAATATGCTCTCTAGTGAGGTCCCGAATTGACACTAAACTCTTTCCGAGGAATGATGTTTCTGTCATAGTTCTTCAAGAATAATTGCAGAATGTTTCTTCTAAAAAGGATTTTCGTCATCAATGGAAAAAAAATGCTTGACTTTTAAATTAATTATCTAATAAAATAATCTTTCATTAGATAATACTAGGGCAAAAAAAAGATTTTTGATTCAAAAAAATAAAAAAGATTATTTTTGCCCACTTCTTTCGTGGACAAACTTTGTTTTATGTTGCAATAGCTCTTTGTGCACTTGGTGTTGCGCCCATGAATCGGCGAACAAAATTTCCTAAACCAATAGATGTTAGGAAATACCAACCCGTGAATCCCATCCAAGTTAAATTACCAAGATATCGAACATTTGGTATTATTAAAGGAATAGATGGGAAATTAAAAGGCATCCAAGCGATTGGAATATTAACAAATGCTGATCTCATCAAGAAGAAAATGATTGTTACAGGAACAAACCAAACCAACATTGGTTTCATATTTTGAATCATCATTTCACTTTGGATTTTCTTAATATATTCTTCTCTTCTTTGAACTTTTTGCCATAATTTCTTATCAGCAGAATCCATTGCTTTCTTTTTATTTTCATTATGAATTTTGATTTCTTTTTGGTTTCGACTGATTTTCTCTACATTCACAAGTGCTTTTGTGAGTAAACTCATTAACACTGCCATCAATATATTGAACAAGATTATAAAATATGTTGATCCTGGTGCATATAATATTCCTATAGCTTCAAAGATGAAGCTAAACCATGCTCCTACGGGATCAAGGAAACTTAACCAACCCAAAGTGTTTTTCTCCTATTGAAGTTATTATTGTGTTTCTTATGATAAGACGACACATTTAATCTAATAAAAGATTTCTTATTATTCGATAAAATGGTCTTTTTTTTCTCTGAAAGAGAAATAGAAAAGAGTAATATTAATACTTACCTACTCAATTATTTAATAGAGTGCATATAAAACCGAACTTCTCATCAAGAAGGTAACACTTAAATCTTCATTGCAAACACAATATTCAAGAATGATAAATAATTCTCGCGATATAGCGAATGATATAGTTTAATAATTAAGGAATAGTGAAGCTAATGAAACCAAGTGAACGTTTTGCCAAGAAAGTTTGGCGAAAACCACCCAAAAAAGATTCTGTAGGACACAAAGTACCTGTAAAATCTGGTCTAGGAAAATGTGCGATTTGTAAAAAACAAATTAATAGCACCAAGAAGCGATTAATGAAAGATAACACTAAACCAACAAAAAGTCATACCAGGACCAATAGACCTTATGGTGGTTATCTTTGTACCAAATGTTTTAGAAAACAAATTATCGAGACAAACAGAGCTTCAACTGAAGCTTAATTCTCTCTTATTATTTCAGCTCTTTTCTAGATATTCGTAATATTCTTTTTACTTCTTTACTGGTTTTATTTAAAACAATAATTTAATTTAGATTGGTGAAAAATATGGAATTTGATTTGCCTATAGATACAACTCACATCAAGAAGTTTACTGTAGAAGAAAAACATATCGCTGATATGCTTGGTAGTGGAAAGGTTGCAGTTCTCTCAACTCCTTCAATGATTTTGATGATGGAACAAACAGCAATGATCCATGCACAGGAGTATTTACCTGATGGTTGGATAACTGTTGGAACTAAAGTATGTATTTCTCATTTGAGAGCATCAAAACAAGGAGTAATCGTTTCTGTAAATACAAAATTAACATCCTTTGAGAATAAGCATCTAATTTTTAATGTGGAGGCTTTTGAAGGAGAACACAAAATTGGTGAAGGAACACACGAAAGGCACATTGTCAATAAAGAGAAATTTATGGCAAGATTGTGAGTTTTGTAATAAATGGAAAAATAAAAAGAAGAGGATGGTAGTTTGTTGTAGCTACCTATTTAGTTTTTTTTAAGACTTAGTCAGATGGTTGCATACCGTCTATTAATACAATGATAACTGACATTCCAATCGGAATTAAAACATAAGTAAGCAAAGCCATCAAAACTGTTCCTTGTGTTCCTGATTCTGTGCTCATAATTGCTAGAACTGCGAGCATAATTACAAAGAAGATGGGTGTTACAACACCAATTACTAAGAATAATTCTGCAACTACTCCTAAACTTTCAATAAATTCTTTTTCTTCTCTAACTTTTTCACGCATTAACATTTTCGTTTCATTAGTGAGATAGCTAGTTAAATCTCCACCGCTGATAACGACTGAAACTAATCCTTCCAAAAAGGATGCGTATATTCTTGAAGGTGAATTTTCTGCTGCTAATTCCAGTGCGCTTAGTAAATCATACCCTAGGATTTCAATATTTCGAGTGATTTTTTCTGCTTCTTTTGATACTTCAAGTTTAATATTTTCATTGGCTAATGCTAAGAATGCTTTATCTGGTGCTACTCCTGCAGATGCCATTGCTGCGATGAATGAAGATGCAGTTGGTAGAGATGATTCTAGAGCTCTTTTTCGATTGCTGGCGATATAGTTGGGATAAACGTAAAACCCTATCAGAGTTGTTAATGGGATTAAAAGTCCAATAAAAAATGCTAACCACCAAACAATTTTGCCTGCGAACAAATAGACAATACCAATAGCTATTGGGAAACCAAGCAAAAGTGCAATAAGAGTTATTGATACTGCAGATGCAAGATACATTCGTAAACTTACACCCATATCAGCTCTTCGTAGTAATTTTCCAAGGTTTTCAAAACGAGGTAATAACGGTTCCATTAATCTTCCGACGCGGAGATAAGCTATTCTCTTAAATGTTTTGCTCATAGGTTTTTCCTTCCTCTTATATTATTTAATATTCTCTATTTTAAATTTTGGTTTTTTGCAAAAGAACAAATTATGCTTCTGACTCTGCAAAATTGATCTTGAAAAGGATTTATTGCAATCCTCTTCGTGCACGCTCAAATGTTTTTTCGGGATTGCTATAGTACTCACGAACTATAGTGCTAACATCTTCCCAGTATCGGATTTTCTTTTTGACCATCCATCGAAGAACAGTCTTTCTTTGCTCGATTTCTGCCCAGCATTCTTTATCAGTACTACCAAGACTATCTCGAATTCGTTCAACAATATATGATCGACCATAGAATGTGAAGTTATCTTCTCTAGGATTCCACTTAAACACTGGATTCGTTAGCAATTCACTGCTTACAGGATCTACACCGGCAATTTCAGTGACTTCAACAGTACGTCTCATAAATTTACCTGCTAAGCGCACTTTTGATTGCACCGCAACGATGTCAAGTGATCGTAAGAGTGTTCTTGGAATATTCATTGGTTCTGATTCTAACCTATGAATTACTGATTCTACAGAGTCTCCATGAATGGTTGATAGACCAAGATGACCTGTAGCCATCGATTGGAATAACATATATGCTTCTTCACCACGGATTTCACCGACAAGAATATAGTCAGGTCTCTGCCTAAGAGCAGCTTTTAGCAAGTCAAACATGGATATTTCTCCACGTTTTCTACCATCTTTCTCAATCCCACCAAACCCTAATCTCGAGACAGCGGGAATCCAATTTTCATGGGGGAGGTTAATTTCTGCAGTATCCTCTATAGAAACTATTTTTGCATCTGGGAGAATAAACATTGAAATACAATTAAGCAATGTTGTCTTTCCTGAGGCAACTCCACCTGCAATCATAACTGAATGTCTGTTTTCAATAACAAACCAATAAAAGGCACCAATTAATGGATCAAGAGTATTTAGAAGGATAAGATCCGTAATTGTCATTGGATCTGCTTTGAATTTACGGATAGTAAATGTTGACCCTCTTTGAGTTACTTCTTTTCCATAAGTAATATTAATACGACTTCCATCTGTAAGTGAAGCATCTACAATTGGATTGGCTACACTGATGTGTCTACCTGATCTTTGGGCTAGCTTAATAACAAATGAATCCAGTTCTTCTGCATTATCAAAAATGATATTTGTAGGAATTGATTCGTGTTTTCTATGCCAGACATAGATTGGTACTCCAACACCATCACAAGAAATATCTTCGATCATATGATCTTTTAATATAGGCTCAATTTTGCCAAAACCCAAAAGATCTCTCTGAACATAATAGAGAATCCTATCGAACGATTCTTCCTTCAATTTTAACGAATAATCTTTAACGATATCGAAGACTTTTTTACGAAGATATTCAGCTGCTCGATCCTTCTCTTTTAAGAGGGAGAAATCAACGTCCAATTCTTCAATTAGGATCTGTTTGATGGTTTTAAATTTCTCTTCCTCTTTCTGTTCTAAAGGAACCTCAACGACAATGTATTGAGTTCTTTTAGAGATTGGATCGGTCTGAATCAAGCAATAACTAAAAGGAGGGATGAGTGGATACGTCTCCTCAAGTAATGGAGCTGATTCAATGGAGGAAACTGGTTTGAATTGTTTCTCATCTTTTGGGAATTTCTCTGTCATTTTTATCTGCACCTGTTAATATTACCAAATATATATTGTAAAAGTATTTGATCCTGCTGCTCGGATAAAATCAATATGCTGTTGGAAGCTTTCACTATGTAACAATGGCAATCCAGTTCCTGCTTTATTTACTAATGAAACATCTTGCCAAGGAATAGTAGTTTCAAAGGGAATTTCACTTATGGATGCATCTGAACTATCAATAGCTACCATAAACCAATGGTTCGCTCCTGGGAGGACTTTGAAAGTGATTTCATAGTGATGACCTGAAATGTCTATAGGAAGACTAAGAGTTCTGTTGATTGCTACTCTAGTCTGAGGATCGGTACTCATACCTAACTCTAGAACATTTTTTAGCTCTTCAGCTACAGTTGTCAATACATCATTAAGTCCTACTTCAACGGTACTTTCAATTGTGTTCATATTAATCGTGTTGAAAGTTACAGTAACACCCGCAATAGCAATAACTCCGATTGCAATAACACTGATGTACATAACCCATTCTGAAGCCATTATTGTGTCTCCTAGTTAGTTTCCGTAGTTAAATGTAATAACAACGTCAATTGATAAATCTATTCTTCTTACTATTTACTTAATTGTATACAGCTGATTTATTTCATAAGCAAAAAAACTTTTGCTAGGTCAAATTCTATTCTTAAATTATCTAATTTAAATCATTTGGGTGTTTTAAGCTAAATTCAATGTAAAAAAAGCTTTTTGTTGAAATAAAGACTGAAAAAGAAAAAAAAGAGGAGAGTATAAACTCTGCGCTTCGATTATTTTCGTCTTCTTTTTACTGCTGTTACTCCAACAACAGCTGCTAAAGCAGGGATAGCAATTAACCATTCAAAACCAGTTGCTTCATTGTAGAATTCGCCAATGTTATAACCTTCAATTTCAACACATTGTTCCATAACAAATGATTGTGTAATGCCTAAAATAGTACCAGAGCAATCTATGGCTACTTTCCATCCTTGGCTCACAAGATTTTTTTCTTGAAGAAAACCGACAAAAAACCAATACTGAATAACATTTATTAATATAATTTGCGTTGGAGAACTAGTAATCAGTTTTTCTGATTATTAGAAATTTATTGGAAAAATGAGGAAAAATGAGGAAAAAACAATTACTTGTAATATTGTTAATATCAATCTTTTGTTGTTCCATTTTTTTAAGGATGAATTCAACAAATTCCACAACAATAGAGCTTGATAAAATACAAATTGTAATCAATAAGATAGCTGTAACAGATGAATTGGCGAAAGTATGGTTTTTTAGTACTTGGTACTTTATGGAAATTGAACCAATGTACAAAAGACACTTTGGAACTTGGGGCGATCGACTTCAAAATAGTGATTTTCAATATGAGGATTGGATTGGTAGTTCAAATAGATATCCTGCTGGAATTGAAGCTAATAAAATCAAGGTTTATTCTAATATTCTAAATATTGAGTATTCTTATTGTTTACCTTTTGAAGACGATGACAAATCTGAACTATCTCTCAGCTTCACACTCCACAGAAGAAATCCACATGGCAAGCATGTCTTTACTAAAGAATTTAATAATTTGGACTACGGAGTTATGTATTCGAGTGGAGATTTGAATTATAGAAATTATGGCGGGCATGTGACTGTATATTTCACAGTCAATTTATTGTAATGGGAACACCATTACATTTTTTTTAAGAATTAAATAGAATGAATAAGAGGAGATGGTTGTACTATGATGAAAATATTTTATAACTTACTTTCGAAGAAAAATTCTCTAATTAAGCAGATTATGATATATAGTTTGATAATAATTGTTTCTGTAAGTGTTTTATATCTACCTCAAGTAGCTAACCCTCATAATCTTAGAAATTATTTCAGGAATTTTAGCAATGGTGGATTATATTTCAAAGAAGGCACCATTGATTGGGATCGATATGGATATGACTTTGAAACAACAGCTGGGCAGTCTAGCTCTTTAGGCTTCTTTGATAATTTTTCTGATATTTTAGAAACAACATCCAAAGAAGTTTATGGTTTATTTGAACCTTCAGAGTATTATTGTATTTCAAAACTAAATATTTACATCAATAATTTGACTATCGATAATCAATTTTCTTTGATTCCAATAAGCTCTAGATTCTATAATGAAATAGGAAAATTATTGAATACTACTTTCATCGGTGGGTCATTAATTATTACGAATACCTCAAGTTTCTCATCAGGTTCATACAATATAACTTATAATAATCAAAATACCTCTATTTCAATAAATTATCTTATTGAAAGCAATCTAATAGAAACATATTATCCTTCTCTGAAACATCAAATCTTTGGAAATCAACAAAATGATAATTTAACAAATATTATTTTAATGCCTGTGGTTGAATTCTCTCCAATATTTGATAATCTAGAAAAGTCTTTTAGTAATAAATATCATTTTGAAGTTTATATCAAGTTTTCTGATTTTCAAAAGGATGTTATATTTTGGTCTATTAATTCTCAATCATTATTACTAGATTTTGAAGAGACTTTAATTGCTAACCTCCAATCAGTTGAATCAACTTTAACAATTCAATTTTTTAGGAATCAAGATTTTTCGATAGCGAATAATTCCATCTTAATCAAGACTATTTTTTCATTTATTCGTGGTATCCAAATTACCATTTGGATAATATCAATAGCTATTGTAGGATTAACAATTTCACAAGTTAAAAAGAGTGGGCTAAAAAAAGAAATGCGTATTTTAATGGCTGGAGAAAAATGGTCTACTCGATTAATCAGCCATTTTTCTGAAATATCTATTATTGAATTCTGTAGTTGCTTGATAGCATTACCAATTTCATTTCTATTTATGAAAGCTCAGATTTTAATTGGATTAGATTTTAGTTTTACAAAAGCAATGGCTTTGGGGTATGGACTGATTCCTATCTGTTTTCTATGCCTGTTATTTGGTTTTTATTTTGATTTTGAATTTTATCTTCGACGTATTTTAGAAACTGGTTTTTCATCTGAAAAATATCGTCCATTCACAAAAATACCAAATATCGTCAAAGTAATGCTTATTCCAGTTGCATTCCTTTTAGTTTGGTTATTGAACAAATCACTTACTTCACTTTTGTTTCAATTAGGTTATATTATTGTTGTAATTATAATTGCATCTTTGGTTGGTTTTTTGATAAAATCTTTGCTTAAAGTAATATATCGGTTTAGTATTAAAAGAAAAAGGAAAGTGGATCAACCTCGTTCAGTTTTCAATATTATTTGTCAATTATTTAACAAATCACTTGTAAATAGGGTTCGAGTCTTTTCTTTTCTATTAACAATTGTTTCTTTAATGTTCTTTTATACAGCTATTACTGCTGATGGTTTTAAAAATGGTTATTTATTAATGCACGGCAGTGAGATAAGTGTTACTGTAAATGCCGATTCAAATTCAACGTTGATTAAAGATACACTCATTAATAATTCCAATATTCTTGATTATACAATTATATCTATGATTAATCACAACCAAGTGTATAATATTACGGTATTGAAAGAATCTTTTGATAATGATTCATGTTCAATTTATGGTTTGAATATAGATGATTATTTCAACTTTTATAAGACTTGGAATAAGCGAAATTGGCTTCAAAGTGGAACACTTGATGCTTTAGATAACCAATCAATATTTGTAAGCTTAAAATTCAAAGAGTATAATTATGACATCGGTGATAATTTAGTATTAAAAGATAATTTATCTTTAACCATAGCTGGTTTTTTGAATGAGTGGTCTGGTATTTCTGATATATATTGCACAAAAAGTCAATTAATAGTAGCTCTGACTCAACCTGATATGTTACATATTCAAGGTTTTGCTGGTAATGGTTCTGTTTCTTATACCTATAAGATTCATGTCAAACCAAAGAATATTATTCCAACAGTTAATTACTTAAATGAGAAACTGTCTGCATTAGATTCATTTGAGGAAATAACTGCTATCGATTTCATGATTTTTATAGGAGTCCGAATCGTTTTCTTATATCCTATTTGTTTACTTTTTGAGCTTTTCATATTAATCATGATTGCTCTAACTATATATTCAAATATCGTACCAATGCAATCAAATGAAAATTTCAAGTTATTTGGTTTAATTTCAATGAATGCTGATTACAGGAAACCCTTTAGGAATTATAAGATCTTTGAAAATATTCTATTTAGCTTTTTGTTCGTTTTGATTCTTTCATTATTTTTATTACTGGGTAGTATTTCTTGGGTTCTATTATCCCCGGGTGATTTTTCTTTCTCCTCTCAAACAATACTATATACGGGAATATTTTTCGCTCTTTATATTGCTCTCTTATTCATACAGAGTTCAATAGAATACATTAGTTTCAAGAAACTAAAATTAAATTTACTATATCGTCATTCAGAATGAATATCGGAGGTAATAATATGGCTAATACTATAAATAAAATATCTGCGCACGAGATTACAAAAATCTATCCTCATCCTAATAAAAAAGATGTTAATTTCCCTGTTTTTGCTGGTGCATCTTTCATTATTACTAGTGAGTCTATTAATTACCTATTGGGTTCTTCGGGATCGGGCAAAACAACATTGCTAAGAATGCTTCATGGGATTGAAAAAATTAACGCTGGAGAATTAATATTCAATGATGTTGTGATTAATAGTTTAAGTGGAAAAGAAAGAATTACTTATTTAAAAGATGTTGGTTATATGGATCAATTTCCCTCTGATTACTTGTCAACAAACCTTACTGTTGCACAAAATTTGGATTATTCTTTGTTGCTTCATCAAAGCTTACCGAGAGAGATACGAAAAAAGAAAATCGATGATATCGCAACTAAATTTCATTTATCAAACCTTCTTCAACAGAAAACTCTTTCAATTTCAGGAGGGGAAATGAGGCGTTTAGGTTTAGCTTGCAGTATTATTTTTCAACCAAAAATTCTTCTCTGTGATGAACCAACAGCTCAATTAGATAATGAAAATAAGAAAGATATTATGAAGATTTTTCATGAAATTGTATCAGAATTTAATCCAATTATCCTTATTGTGACCCATGATAATTCAATTACAGATCCAAAATTTACACTTAAGATAGTTGACAGGAGGATCCAACAATGGAGTTAATAAGATTAGAACATATTCAATTTTCATTTGGTAATAATTCAAAAGAACAAAAAAAAATTTTGGCTGATATCAATTTAACTATCACTAAAGGGGACTTTCATCTCATAACAGGTCCTTCTGGATCGGGTAAAACAACCTTATTACAGATACTTGCTACTTTGTTATTTCCAACAAGTGGTAAATACTATTACGTAAACCAAGAGATCAATCGAAATTCTTCCATAGAGGAATTATCATCTCTCAGATTAAAAATTGGTTATTTATTTCAAACTCCTTTTTTACCAAATAACCTTAAAGTCAAAGATTATATTGAAATTCAAGCCGAATTATCAGGAATGGGTATAGCTTCTGCAGAAAAGAAGTCATTGAGTTTATTAGAAGATTTTGGCATCGTAAATTTAGCTTCATTAAAACCTGGAACTCTAAGTGGTGGAGAAAAACAAAGAGTTGCATTAGCTGGTCTTTTTATTAAAAACAGCAAACTTTTGTTATTTGATGAACCTACAGGATCACTTGATTATGAAAATAAAAAAATATTTTGGGAATTACTAGTACAAGCAAAAAAACAAGATACGACTGTAATAACAGTCTCACATGATGAATCATTATCAGCTTTTTGTGACCATTGTTTCAATTTGGATTATGGAGTTTTAACCCCTCTATAAATAATGTTTAAATAAAAAAGGGAAATAACTCTTAACCATATTTTCTTCTTTTTATTGATTAGTCAGAATTTGTAAAAAGAGGTTTTATTCATCAGTGATAACTATTTTTTATAATAAAAAAAAAAATAGACTATTGGAAAAAATCCAATAATTCTTGTCTTTAGTTCAATTTTTCTAAGATCATTTTTGGTACTTCGCTCAATAAGCGTGCAACACTTACTCCTGCTTCTTCAAGAACTTTGATCTTGGAGGCAGCAGTACCTTTGCCACCTGAGACTATTGCACCTGCATGACCCATTTTCTTTCCCGGAGGGGCATTACGTCCACCAATAAAAGCAACAACTGGTTTCTTTACATGTTTCTTGATGTAAGCAGCAGCATGTTCTTCTTCTGTTCCACCGATTTCACCAATGAGAACAATTGCTTCTGTGTTTGGATCTTTCTCGAACATTTCTAAGCCTTCTAGAAAACCGAGACCATGAGATGGATCGCCACCTATACCAATACAAACAGTTTGACCGAGTCCTTCGAGAGTTATGTTTCTAATAACTTCATAGGATAGTGTGCCACTTCGTGCAACAACACCAACATTACCTGGTTTAAAGATTGAATTGGGCATAATGCCGATTTTGCAGCCGTCTGTTGAGACAAGTCCTGGAGTATTAGGTCCGAGAATAACAATTCCTTTTCCTTTTGCACGTTTGACCGCTCTAGCAGCATCCCAAACTGGAACTTCTTCTGTTATACAAACGATAAGTTGAATGTCATTATCAATCGCTTCATTGAGAGCCGAACCGGTATATTTTGCTGGAACAAAAATAACTGTTGCATCGATTTCATGTTCTACTTTAGCTTCCTTGATAGAATTATAAACTGGCACTCCATGAACTTCTTGACCACCTCTTTTTGGTGTGACACCAGCAACAACTTTGGTTCCGTAATCTAGCATAGCTTTGGTATGGAATGTACCTTGGTTTCCAGTAATTCCTTGCACTAAAACTTTAGTATCTTTATTAACAAGAATCTTCATTAATTTTCACCAACCTTATTTTGCCTTAGCAATTTCAACTGCTTTTCTAACAGCTGGTTCCATCTCAGTAAAAGCATTCATTCCTGCTTTTTCGAGGATTTCCATACCTTCTTTTTGTTTTGTTCCGACTAATCGAACTACAAAAGGCATTTCAAGACCGAGTTCTTTACGAGCATTCGCTACTCCTTCTGCAACATGATCGCATCTGGTTATACCTCCGAAAATATTAATCAACAAAACGTCAATAGACTTTCCAGTTTCACCAACTTCTTTTACGATGCTTAGAGCTTTTAGCACTCGTTCAGTATTTGCTCCACCACCAAGGTCTAAGAAGTTTGCTGCACTACCACCAAATTCTGCAATGAGATCAACAGTACCCATTACTAATCCTGCACCATTTCCTATGATACCAATATCACCATCCAATCTTACGAAGGCAACATCATAGCTTTGTGCTTTATCTTCCAATGGATCATCTGGAATGCGTTTTTCCATGAATTGTTGATAGAGGGGATTTCTGTAAATAGCATTATCATCAATTATCACTTTAGAGTCCAAAGCAATAATTTTCTCACCTTCTAGGACAGCCATAGGATTTATTTCAACTAATTGAATATCTCTTGTATGCATTGCATTCCACATTTTCACTAGGATATCAGAAAGTTGTTCTAGTTCGGTTCCTTTAAACCCTAAGCTTGCCGCTAAATCTGTGGCATCTTTTGCTGAAAATTCGTAATCAATATCAAATCGAATATTCTTTACTTTTTCTGGTGTTTTAGCTGCAACGGCTTCAATATCTACTCCACCTTCTGTGCTCAATATGAAGATAATCTCTCGAGAGAAAGTATCGAACATTGAGCTGATGTATAACTCATTGGTTATTGTTACAGCCTTTTCTATCAAGACATTTTGAACTTTCATGTCTTTGATTGTTCCCTTAAGAATCTTAGGAGTTACTTCCTCCAATTCCTTCTTATCTTTGACCACCTTGATTAAACCTGCTTTGCCTCGACCACCAGTTAGGATTTGTCCTTTGACAACGACAGGATAACCAAGTTCTTCCCCTGCAGTTATTGCTTCTTGTAAATTATAAGCAACTAAGCCCGGGAGGATTGGTATTCCAACTTCTTCGAAAACTTTTTTTCCTTCAAATTCTAATAAAAGACCCAAGTGACTAAACTCCATATTAGTTTGTCTTTTTGTTTTTAACAAATAATTTGATTTTTAGTTCTTTTCATATTGAACTATTTATTCAAACGTTCTATTCGCTGTCTTTTTTTTATAAAAGATTTTTGAAAGAAATCATTTTGAATATAGCTTTATTTTCAATTTAAATGAAGAAAGTTTAAATCAAGCACAGCTGAAAAATAAATAATTGAGCTAGCGGTTAAAACTAGCTGTCTTTTTTTCATTCTTCTTTCTCAGAAGCATCAATTGATTCCTCTGTAAAAGGGTCTGGTCCTTCTAAATCGTCTAGCATACTTGGAAATGCCTTTTTTGCATCATCCTTATCCACTAAAATGCTAGATTCGATATCATCTTGAGATTTATCTTTTAGGTCTTCTAAACCAATTCGCTGAATAAAGCTATCAATTGAATGAGAATCTCTTTGGCCGGTTTTTTTCTCTCGAATAATTCGTTTTGTTCTCCAACCAAGCTGTCTTTTAAGAACACCTGCATCTTGCGATAAACCAAAATAATCAGAAAACATTGGTGTGGTTCTTAACTCCAGTGTTTGTTTCACTCGGACAGATTTAACAAAACCATTTCTAATTAGACTTTTAATATGATTATAGGATTGCTGTCCTCTCACTTTAACAACAGTGGATTGCATAACAGGTTGCTGATAGGCAACCATTGCTAACGTTCGTAATTCTGCTATCGTGAGAATAGGTTGCAAAGTTATTTCTTTAACGATCTCTCCAATATCAGCTTTCACTTGAAAAACGAATTTCTTACCTGGTAATTCGATTATCTCAAAACAACTGAAAAATTGCCGATACTTATTTTGTAATTCTTTGATTAAAGAACCGATTTTAGAAGTGTCAATTTCAGTTACATGTGCTAATTCTAAAAGTTGAACTGGTCTTCCAGCCAAGTAAAGTGCTGCTTCTATTGTTTGTTGTTTCTTCAAAGATAATAGATCTTTTTCTTCCTCAGAGAGAGGTAATTGTTCGTCCATATGTTATTTTTGAATGTCACCATTATTAATTCTTCTATTATCTTTTTCTTCTTGGAATAGTACCAAATGGTAAAACTAGTAATTCCACATATTTTGATTGCTGTCCAAATAATTAGAAAAAATTCTTCTTCGTACTAATCCGATATTTTTCACTAAATATCTTAAATTTCTTACTGGTCACTCTTACCCAATTGGGAAAAATAGAGTGTCCACTTAAATAAAACATAGATATTCATGGAAGATGAGATAATGGTTGATAGCAAACTCGAAGAATTTGATAATGGATTAGAATTGAATGGAGTAAATCAAGCAGAGATCGTACAAGAAGAGAAAAAGAGATTTAGAGATTTTTTATTCTTCTTTTCAGGTCAACAGATTTCGATATTAGGTTCCTCTGTAGTATCATTTGTGCTTATTTGGTGGATGTCAGAAACCACTCAAAGTGAACTTATGCTAGGTTTGGCTGCATTAGCTAGTTTAGGTCCATTTCTACTAGTAGCTCCATTTTCTGGCGTTATTGCTGATAGAGCTAAAAGAAAACCATTATTGTTTACCGTTGATACAATTCAAGCTCTATTTACTGTTATGCTTACGATTATTTTTATGATATTTTATGTACCAAATCCTGCAGATCCAACACAGATATCAAATAAAACACTGCTAATTGTGAGTGTTTTTATCACTTTAGGTTTGCGAGGCGCGATGCAAGCTTTCCATTCTCCTGTAGTAAGTGCTTTGATTCCAACAATGGTCCCTCAAAAACACCTTGGTAGAATGAATGGTGCAGCTTATCTTGTGAGTGGTGTAATTCAAGTTATTGGTCCAGCTTTGGGTGCGTTGTTATTGAATATATTTGATCTAAGTTTAACAATGTGGATTGATGCTATTACTTTCGCAATTGCAGTCATTCCATTATTATTGATTAAAATACCTTCACCTGTTCAACAAGAAAAAAAATATCAATCAAAATTCTCTGCTCAATTCAAAGAAGGTTTTACTGTAATTAAAGACATAAAAGGATTATTGGCGATTATGATTGGTGCTACTTTAATCAACTTCTTCTTTTCTCCAATAAGCACTCTATTACCGTTATTTGTTAGTAAAGTTCACGGAGGTACAGAGGTGAATTATGCTCTTGTTATTGGGTTCATGCAAGTTGGAATAATACTTGGTGGTCTTTTTATGACTTTTTTCAAGGGATTCAAAAATATGATAAGAGCTGTTTTGGTTTGTGTGCTGATATTATTTGCAGCAGAGGTCGCACTTGTATTTGTTCCAGTAACGTTGCCAATTAGATTCTGGCTCATTGGTTTAATCCTCTTCATTGGGATGATTCCTAATCCAATGGCAAATGTTAGTTTCAGTACTTCTTTACAACTTATTATTCCAAAAGAAAAAATGGGTCGAGTAAGTTCTACAACAATGTTTATGTCTATGGCAATATCTCCAATTGGAATGTTCTTATCAGGTTTAATAGGTGAATATGTTTCTATTGGAATTCTATTTGCTGTTTCAGGAGTTTTGGGTGCAATTATTTTCCTAGCAATTTACTTCTTTACACCGGCAAAACACTTAGATGATTCTATTAAATTAAAAATCGCTGAATTAGCAAAAGAAAAAGAAGAATCCTCTAAAGCACTTAATAGTTCCAAAGACATTTTTGATAATACATCTGAATTAAAGCAACCATTGGAACCTTATGTTCTAGATAAGGATATTAGAATTGGTGATTCAACAATGGAATAGTTTTTCATTTAAATTATATACAAAACTTTTTAGTAATAAGTAGAAATAATTGGCTTGGAGAATGATGATACAACGCCCCAGCCTGACGGCGCCTCCACGCCACAAAAATGATGAGCATGCGACGAACTGACTCCTCAATTTGTATTTTGTTTTTTCTTTTGATTTACTAAGATAAAACACTACTAACAAACACTAAAATAAAAGTTTTAAATCAAAACAATTTCCTCATAAGATAATTGAGGTCACAATATGAAATTCTATCTAATTAGGCATGGTCAAAGTGAAGATAACATAAACAAAGTAGTATCTGGTCATAGAGCAACACCCTTAACTGATTTAGGGAGAGAACAAGCACAATCTTTAGGTCAACAAATCTTAGAAAAAAGAATAAAGTTTGATGTTGCTTATTCGTCTGATTTGAAAAGAGCTTCAGAAACAGCTACTATAATATGTAACGACCTTGGTATTGAAAATATTATTTTTGATAAAAGATTGAGAGAAGGAGATTCAGGAGATTTCACCGGAAAGTTATCAGCAGATTTTACAAAAGAAGAGAGAGAATATTTTGATTCATTATTAGTAAATCTAAAAGAGAAAATTATTGGTGGAGAAAGTAATTATGATATGACTGTGCGGATACAAGAAGCATTTTATGAAGTTGTAGAAAATAACCCAGAGAATTCTACAATCTTACTTGTTGGTCATGGTGGAACTTTGTATCATATTTTGGTTTTAATCTTAAATCTTTTGCCGAGAAAATTAGATGAATGGTTTGGAAACTGTATGTTAAACGTTCTTGAAAGAGATTCAAAAAGTGATCCATGGAAACTTTCTATGCTCAATAACAAAAAATTATAAAGAGAGAGCGATTTAATCGCACTGTTTTCACTTAATTATTAAGTTGCTTTTTTCTTTGCTATTTTAACCAAAGAGCGAATTGTACCTGAGACTTTCATAATATGAAATAGAACCCGTTCATTTTCAATCTCTGTTATGAATGAAAAGACCGCTCTGATTGATTGTAATGAATGATTTGTGCAGCGAATAATTCCAATTTGACTTTCTAAATCATAGTGTGAGAAATATAAACCAACTCTAGAACTTCCAACGGACCCAAAATGATAACCGATTTCTTTCCACACTAGATCTTCAATTTGCTTCTTTTCGTATTTAGTATTTTTCTGTGAAAGAATTTCAAAGAGAACATATCTCTGTCTATCTAATCTTCTTTTTTCTTTAGACTGTTTAATGAATTCTACTGGTAAATCATCAAGTTCAATCTCAACATCAGATATCTTTTTCTTTTTGAATTTAGTTTCTTTTGGTGATTGATTCTTACTTTTCTTCCAGATGCCTGTTGCAATGAATTCATCGCCGAGTTTTTTCTTATTCAGTTGTATTCTTTCATAAAATGCTTTCATACAATCTTTAGTTCTCAGTTCTGGGACTCCAATAAGATTACCTAATGCAATAATTGAACGCAAATCTCTTAGATCATACGGATTTTTTGCTTTTGTAGTAAAAATAAAAGGTGCTCTTTGTTTTAGTATTAATCTCATTACTCTTGCTAATTTATGCAGAATAATCGATTTTCTGTCTGCTGAATGTATTATTGAGCTTAGGTCTATTTCAAGAAAAGTTTGATTTGTTGCTGCAACATTTGCTAATTGTTCAGATATTATCTCTTTTATTTTTGAGACAGGAATTGATAGAATGTCAACTCTATTATCTTTTACTACCCACTGAGCGATTTTTGCATCTATAGTGGTCACACTCAATATTTCACATTGCTTTCTTTCTTTTGAAAGAAAATCTCGTACTTTATTTAGATTTGGAATATTGATATCCTTTCTTGAAAAATGTTCAACGGTCTTTTGTGTTTCAGCACTTTTTCCATCTTTGATTGAAAAATCACAAATTGCATAACCAGTAATTCCTAAACGTGAAGCAAAAGTATCAAATTCAAGCATTAATTTCTCATTTTCAATATATACTGTTGGTTCAACGAAAGGAATCATTGATGAATCAATCCTTCTTTATCAATCCATATTCTTCAAGTGTTTTCTCAATCAACTGTGGCTTACGTTGATAAACTATCAATTTGATTACAAGTTTAATTGTATTATCTTTCTCATCTAAAGTAAATGTTTCATTAAGAGCATCTTGTTTGTTTGCTCGTATATACAAGCAATTATCTTCCCCTAAATGGTTATCTAGTTCATCAAAAAGAAATTCTTTATCCGCATCATCTAAAAGTTCGGCAAGATAGTTTACCATCTCGAGTATTTTTCTTCGATGTTTTACTACTAGTTCTAAAAGATGTATTGGATGTCCTGCATGACCACTGATGTCAAGGTCGGTTATTTCTTCTATTACGCGCAATTTTTCTGGAAGGAAGAATAGCATTGCTTCTTTGACCTTTTGTAGGTCTTCAGTAGCATGTGCACTACAAGAAATTCTAATGTCATTTATTTTGATAGCGTTTTCTGATGACAAATATATTGACTCCTAAATAAGAGATTTGTAATTAGTAAAAAATAAAAGATAAAGAAAGAAATCGACTAATTGTCGAAATCTTGGATTATTTACCGTCTCTTTTATGTGCTCTAAGAGATGGTCTGATTTTTTCAGTTCCTGTACCTTTCCTTGACAGACCTCTTGATTTTTTGCCTGCACTGGTTAAGCCTCTGAACACTCTTCCTTTATTAGCGGGTCTGCAAATCCAATTTATTTTTGGATCTTTGACGATTACTGGGTTATGAGGGTCAACTAATATGACTTCAAACCACTTGAATCTTCCATCTTCGCCTACTGGATACGAGTTGAGTACTTCAAGGTTAGGATATTTACGTGCAACACGTTCTTCTGAAATCCATCTGAAGCTTTTGCCTGGTTGGATTTTTCTCACAGCTTGACCCTTGCCAGTTCTACCTTGACTTGGTCTGCTTTTTCTTAAACGTGTTCTTCTAATCCTAATTCTAATAATAACATAGCCTTTCTTTGCTTTGTAACCTAAAGCTCTAGCACGATCAATTCTTGTTGGCTTTTCAACTCTAATAGTTGTACTTTCTTTACGCCAAACAATTAACCTACTACGTTGTAAAGCTTTAAATTCAGGACTGTTTCTATTTTTCCAAAATTTGCCAACGTATTTATACATAGTTTTACACCTTACCAATTCCGCTTATGCGACATCCAGGTAAAGGATTATTTACTAGAATTAATTCTAGTTTGTATTGTGTGAAAACTTTAGCTTTTTATGTCTTTCTAAGAAGTAGGTAAATTAATAATATCTGTTTTTGGTATTATTTACTGTCCAGTTTATAGGTGATGTTCAATGAAAAAGCTAATTTTATGGTTGTGGTTGCTGTGATAATTGAAAATAATCATGGATAGATTTTGTTAATTAAAAGAAGTCCTGATTCTGAGTTACCTAATTGTTTGGGAGGATGCTGGTGGTCATTTAAAACAATCTGAATACAGATGGCTCTTTCCTGAGAACGCACTAAAAATTATGACTCATCATATCGTTGTCAGTAATACTATTCAATTTTTCAATGAAAGGAAACGATTAGGATAAAAATAGAATGAATATTATTCACACCGGTCAGAATCTAGCTATATTTAACCAACTCTTTCTAATAGAGTGACCACTGTATGAAATATTATCTTAAGAAATTATGGTGTTTTACATGAGTATTACAATTAAAGAAATAACAGCAGAGAATTGGGTTCAAGCACTCAAATTAAAAGTGAAAGATGATCAAGAAAATTTTGTAGCGTCTAATGCAGCAAGTATTGCACAATCAAAATTCCATACTTTCCTTGAATGTTATGGCATTTATAGTAAAGATACAATGGTTGGTTTCTCAGCATTTGGAAAAAACCCTGAAGATGATACTATTTGGATTGTTAGATATATGATAGATCAAAAATCTCAAGGAAAAGGATACGGTAAAGGAGCCTTAAAAGTCCTCATCAAATTTATGAAGGAAAAATATTCTTGTTCAGAGATGTTTTTGGATGTCGCTGAAGAAAATGCTTTAGCAACAAATTTGTATGTTAAAGCAGGATTTAAAAAAACAGGTAAAACAAATGGACATTCTCCCATTTACAAATTAGTTATTAGTGAATATTCAGAAAATTATTTGTAATGGTGGAGTAAATAATAGTCCTCTTTCTGTTTTGAGGATCACCTTGCGATGAGCTCCTCTCACGGTATCAATCTACGCGCTCAACCCGCTTCTCCTGGCAAGTCATTGAAGCCAATTTGAGCTTGCTTCCGCGATGATGGGTCGTTTCAACGTTTAATATACGACAGACTCAACAAAGCTTCCGAAGACGCCGTGTATCATTGCTAAAATCGGTATCACGTATCGTTTCTATTCCCAGAGCCAAGATTTCGCTTGACAGCTTTCACTGTATCGCTTGCCTGGAAGAAAGGACCTTCCTCAGATGCTAACGAGAGCACCCGGAAACCGTTTAATCTACTCCATGATAATCTTAAAGCTACTCTTTTTTATCTCTTTCTAGAGATATGCTCGAAATCATTAAATTATTTGAAATTATTAACACATTTGAGTGTGTTTAAAATGCCAATTGAAGTAGAAGTAAAATATCGAGTAGATGATTTAGAAGAGATAGAATATCAACTAATGGAATGGGGAGCAAAACTAGTTGAAATGGTAATACAAAGGGATCATTATTATAATCATCCTGCTCGAGATTTTGCAAAAACGGATGAAGCCCTTCGTATAAGAGAAGAGGGTACCGAAGTTTATTTAACTTATAAAGGCGCAAAATTCAATGAAAAATCCAAGACAAGAAAAGAGATCGAAATCAAAATTACCAATAATGAACAAATGTCTGAAATATTAATTTCTTTAGGATTTAGAAAAGCTCTTGTTGTGAGTAAAGAAAGAAAAATCTACTTGTTAGATAATATTCACTGGAGTTTGGATTTAGTTGATTCATTAGGAAGTTATATTGAATTAGAAAAAATTGTTTCCTCAAAAGAAAAAGTGGATCCAACGCTTGAAGAAATTTTTCATGCTGTAGAGAAAATGGGCTTAAAACCCAAAGAAAATATTGCAAAATCTTATTTGGAATTGATATTGGAAAAGGAATAAATAACTGAAGATTCATTGCTCTGTTTTTGAGATTGCTTCTACATTGACATTAAAGCTTTCAATTTCTGCCAGGAGTCTCAATGTTTCTAATGCATCTTCTTCCTCTACAATTGCCATTGCATATCCAATATGAACTAGTACATAATCATTTAATTTTGGTTTTTCTTCCAATAGAGTAGATTTTACTTGTCGTATAACACCACCAAAATCGATTTGGAGTGTATCATCGTCGACTACTTCAACAACTTTACCTGGTATTGCTAAACACATTGAACATCACTTTGTGAATGATATAAGTAAGGTAAAAAAGATTGTTATTCATTTTGTAAATTTTATCAGCATTCAATGAAAGTAAAACTAATGTTTTTCTTCTATAAAGAAGATACTTTTGATTATTTATTTTCTCAATTAGTTGATTTACATCCTATTATTTCGAATCCTTTTTAATTAAGATTACACTTTATTTAAATTGGGGATGAATTTTGATACCAAATGAATTAAGAATATCTAAAATGATTTCTGCTGAGAAAAGAACATTCCGTACAAAGGCGGAAACCAAAAAGAAAAGTGCTCATGAAAAGATGCAACAAGGTGATCTCAAAGGAGCTAAACAAGATCTTAGAGATGCCCGACAGTTAATTCAAGATGCATTAAGAAATGTGAGGAAATTAGGCGAACGAGGAAGCAGCGAAAGAACAATACAAGACGATATTGAAGCGTTATGGCGGAGGATTACAACAGAGGAAAACAGTTCAGTTTAATTTCTCTTTTTTTTATTTAATTCGTTACAACCTAAAGAAATTTAATGATGTTTAATCGACATTGAAGCATTCTTTTATTGTTGAATATCATCTATTCAATAAAAGTTGTAAGTTGATAAATATGTCATATTGTCTAATTACTCTAAAAAAATATGGCGAATTGATTAGAAGAGAACTAGACAGAAGAAATTTGCTCAATGGATCATTTAGAATAAAAGCAGAAGAAAAACATTTGATTCTTCCAATAAACAGAGAGTTGACAAAAAAAGAATTATCTACTCTCTCTAAAATTGATTTAACTATAGAGCAATCCTTTAGTGATACTTTGCTTCCAACAAAATTTCTCCCAAAATCACATCTTGATGTTTTGCAAGAATGTTTTTCTGAAAAGGAATTAGACTTAACTCCACGAAGTTTTGATACAATTGGTGATATTGTTGTAATTGAAATTCCAGAGGAATTAATAGATAAAAAAGAAGCTATTGGCAGTGCTCTATTAACTGCTCATTCCGCTATTAAAACAGTCTATGCAAAAGCCGGTAAAGTAGAAGGAATAAATAGAATTCGTCCTGTAGAATTTCTAGTGGGAGAAAAGAAAACAAAAACCATTTACAAAGAACATGGAGTAAGATTAGCAGTAGATATAACACAAGCTTATTTCAGTCCCAGATTGAGCGAAGAGCACTCGAGGATAGCTAATAAGTCCAAAGATAATGAAATAATTGTTGATTTGTTTTGTGGCATTGGTCCATTTGCAATACCGATTGCTAAAAAAGTTGATGCTCAAATTCATGCAATTGACATTAACCCAGGTGCAATAGCGTTACTTGAAGAAAACATCATTTTAAACAAACTACGTGGAACAATTTCTCCTTATTGTGGAGATTGTAGAAAAGTTATTGATAAGTATAAGCTTGAAAATGTTGCAGATAGAGTCATAATGAATCTACCTGGATATGCTATCGATTTTGTAGATGTTGCATGTAAAACTCTGAAAAAAGAGGGTGGAATTATTCACTTCTTTGAATTTGTAGGTGGAGAAAATCCTGAGAAGACTATTGTAGAAGATATTTCTCGTGAATTAGAAAAAAATGGTCGAAAGATTGATTCTGTCCATGAAGTTCGTAAAGTAAGAATGAGTGCACCAAGGCAATGGCAAATGGTTGCAGATGTAGAAGTAATTTAATTGAATTGAACACATAATAGAAATAACTCATTATCTGAAGGAAAGTAAAAAAATGATTACCGTTGAAATAATCTGTTTTGGCAATGAATTACTTTTTGGAAAAACAATCAACACGAATGCAAATTGGTTGGGAAAAAGACTGGTAATGCTTGGAGCAGAATTACAAAGAGTAACAACAATTGGTGATATACTTGAAGAAATGGCTGAAGTTGTTCAAGAAGCATTAATACGAAAACCAAATGTGATTATAACAACAGGTGGTCTTGGACCTACTTTTGATGATATGGCTAATACAGCTATTGCTAAAGCCCTAAATAGGGAATTAGAATTAAATGAACAAGCTGTAGGATTTATAAAAGAACGCCTAGACAAACTTCAGAAAGAAAGGGGTTTGGAATTAAAATTAACGGAAGAAAGATTAGGAATGGCTATGGTTCCAAAAGGTGCAGAGGTGTTAAAAAATCGTGCTGGTTCTGCTCCGGGTGTTATGGTAAAGGAAAATGATACTTTGATTATTTCCGTTCCTGGTGTTCCAAGTGAAATGAAGTCTATCTTCGATCATGAAATCACTAAATATTTTGATCTTGATCCAACAAAACAATTCTATGAACGTTCAATAGTTGTAAATCATATCCCTGAAAGCGAATTAGCGAAAGCTATAAGTGAAACACGTGAAAAGTATCCAACTATCTATGTTAAAACTCATCCTCATAGCTCTAAAGCAAGTGCAAAAGGGATGATTGAAGTAGAAATTCACATAACTTCTCTCTGTTCAGATGAAGAAGCTGTAAATTTGAGGGAAGCAGAAGTGGAAATAGTAAAGATTATCAAAACTATGAAGGGTACCTCCGATAAAAAGCCAAAAATAGCTCTTCAAAATAATGATAAAAAAAGCAAATAATTAAGAAAAAATCTTTGTTGAAATAAAGGAGAAAAAAAAAATGTACACTACATTTCTAGTCGGTACTGCTGGTTCTGGTAAAAGCTTTCTAACAGCAACTTTGGTTCATTATTTACAAACAAATGAAATCGATGTTAGAACACTTAACCTTGACCCCGGAGTATTACATTTGCCTTATGCCCCTGATATTGATGTAAGAGATTCTATAAGTATTGATGAAATAATGACCGAATTTGAATTGGGTCCAAATGGAGGTCTAGTTGCTGCCGTTGATTTGATTACAGCTCAATCAGGAGAAATCATTCAGGAAATAAATGAATTTTCACCGGATATTTTGTTAATTGATACGCCTGGGCAAATGGAATTGTTTGCTTTTCGTCCAACAGGTGTCCTCGCGGCAACACAATTTGGAGGAGAAAAGAATGCTCTAGTATATCTGATGGATGCAAATTTGTGTAAAACTCCATATGGATTAATTAATTCAATGATTCTTTCCTTAAGTGTCCAAATGAGATTCTTCTTCCCACAATTGAATATTATTACTAAGAGTGATTTACTCACTCACGAAAAAGAAGAAGAATTACAAACATGGATAGAAGATATTTATCTTCTTGAAGATGCAGTAAATAATACCGTCAAAGGAGAGCCTAGAGAATTAGCAATCAAACTCGCTCGAACTATTGATGATTTACAATTATTCCCAGAAACTTTTCCAATTAGTGCAAAAGAAAATTACCATATTGACACATTGTATGGGAAACTTCAATTGATTTGGCAAAGTGGAGAAGATTTTCAAGTAGACGATAGAGTTATTCGATGAGAAATTTGTTAATCGTTATTTGATGATTTTGATTTCAAAATCTTCTTCAATTTCTTTTAAACCATTAGCAACTTCTTTTACATGTCCATATCCAACAACGACAGCTATTCTTTTGAATTTCTGTGAAATTTCTTTAATTTGATTGATCATATAGCTGTTTCTATCCTCAAGAAGGATTGAAAATAATTTCGGGAAATTTTGATTAAAGATGGTTAGAATTTCTTCTAATGAATCTTCATCTTTGAAAATTTCTATTACTTCATTTAGATTGATATCTTCATTTTCATCTAAATTGTTAAGACCCTCAAGCAAAGATTGACCATTCTTTTCTTTGTTCTCATTTTCTATTGGCTTCGCTACAAGCTTCTCTTCAAAGAGGAGATTGCCAATCATTTCTTGGAATTTATCTGCTTCTTCTTTGGATACTTCTTCTTCCATATATTTACTAATATCATTTATTGATTTATCAATCAGAAATATTTCAGCACCAATTTCTTTTGCAACTTGATAAGCAACTAGCATTTCTTGTCCTGGTTGTTCAGTCTGAATCAACCCTGCTAATTTGCTTTCAAAAAGACCAATATCTTCTAACAAACTTGAGTAATCAAAAGGTTTCGACAAATCTTCTTTATTTGGATTATCAGAGGATTCAATTTCTTTTTCATTATTCTCAATCTTTTCTCTAATCTCTCTTTCTATGAAATCTCCAGAATTATCTTTTTGATTTTCTTGCAACATTTCTAAACGAATTTGATCCAATTCTAAGCAAACAGCATCCGGCTTATCTTCCCTTAGAAATTGAATTACTTTTTTACGGCTCTCTGGGTCAATGTGAGTTATTCCGATAATAGAAATTTCAACCATAGTTCAACAATCCAAAACTCTAGTGTAATGAGTTTCTAGTTAGAGTTTTAAGAATCTTAAGTTGACTTGTCCATTTATCAATTGCTATCGCTACATGTTTAACAGATATTTTTTTCTCTGAAGTTTTTACTTGTTCAACTAATGCGATGAAAAATAGTAATGAAATCTGCCGAGGAACAGTTGATGAAAAACTCATCACAAATTCATCCTTGCCAAATTTATTCACAATAATTGTTGTGATCCATTTTGATATACTCCCTAATAACTCTAAACCTTTTGGAGTGAAGGATATTCTATTTATGTAATTTTCAATTAGCAATGGATTACTATCTCCAAAAATGAGTAATTCGAAATCTTCTAAAATAAAGAGCAGTTCTTGAGAACTAACTCGAGTAAGGTCTTTTTTAGCCCCATAGATTTCACAGAACCCATGAATTGCTGCGATAAATGGTCGTATTGAACAATTCAAATGTTTTTTCAATGATTCAAATGATTCTGGTAAATTGCTTTCCCATTCTGCATAAGCTGTACTACTTAAGTGGTCATGTGTTGACTGCTCAAAAATGATTCGAGGTATTTTATTCCAAACTTTTTGATCATCTATTAAATATAAATTGTTTAGAATTTTGAACGTTGTTGTGTCTAATTTAAAAATCAAATAGCGAACAATATCATATCCAGTATCTATTGCTTCACTTGAAACTTTGAATTCAGGTTTTGCTTTACTTACTGCTATAAGTCTAGCTAATAAGAGAATCATTGCACGTATTTCTATTTCTATTCGAGTTACATGTTTTTGATTTAATTTCTGTTCTTTGAGAAAAGAGACTAAGCGATTAACTTTTCCATTAAGATTATTTTTTGTTTTCATATCGCCCTTTACTAGTAAGAGAGCATTTAATCTTCCTTTTAGATTTTCACTTAATGGTAAACCAATATCAAAATTACCTTTTGGCATTAATTCCTCAACAAAATCTCGAGTAATAAGAAAACGCAAAAATGCGAATGCTTCTACTACATCTTCTGATTGGATGTTTTTGTGTTCATTGCTTTTCGCTGAAGCCGCGGAAAGAAACATAAGCACTTGTGGTAATCCTAGCTGTTTAATAGTTTCTTTCGGATATTCTCTTGAGAAAAAGCCAAGCTGTTTTTCGAGCTCTGCTTTTGCTTTTTTATCATATTTTTTCGAAGCAATTTCAGCCAAATCAGTAAAAGTACCAGTAAACATTCAAGATCACTTTTTTTGGTTTCCACGAACTTTTGAAACATTCTACACTTGCCTTGTTTAAGTTCATCTAGTTTGTTATAAACGGTTCTATCTTAAAATTACTGATATTACTTGCATATTTTTTCTATTAAATTAGAATAAACAAAGAATACCTAAAAGGTTAAAAACAAAGTCTTCACGAATTTTAGCAAGAAGCAAATAACGGTATTGTTCTATACAAACAACTAAGGATGTAGGTTAAAAAAATGACTTATTCACGCAATGGAAATAACGTAGAAAAAAAAGTACTCGATATAATATTAGACCACACACGCATAGTTCACGATGGATCCAAAGCATTAGATGATCTCTTAGATTGTTGTAAAACAACTGGTCGTGAAGACTTCAACAAGACTTTTGAAAAATTGGAACAGTTAGAAGCAAAAGCAAATGGTTTGAAAAAGAGCGCAGTAAAAGAAATTGCTGATGCAGGACCTTCTTTATTATTTAGACAAGATTTGACAAGAATCAGTAAAAATATTGATCAAGTTATTGATCTTGCCCAAGGAGCAGCATTCTTCTTGAAGCAAATTGATAGTGAATGGATTCCTCCTGAAAATATCTCTACAAATCTTCAACAACTTTCTAGAAGAATGATTGCATCAACAAAAGCATTAATTGATCTTGTTAGAGCACTCTACCAAAAACTCGATAGTGTTATTGAGATTTCTGAAAAAATAGAAGTACTAGAAAATAAAGCTGATGTTAACTATAGGGCGATTATAATTGAACTATCAAGATTAGATGCTCCAAAAGGAACTACAATGATGCTGAGAGAAACAGTTGATCGTATTGAAAATTTAATTGATGCAGTTCGTGATAGCTCATCTAATATCCGAATATATGCAATGTCAAGATAATTGATGTTGTTCTTCTTCTTCTTTCAACTACCAATTTACTCAGAATTGACTTGAACAATGAAAAAGTATAAGATTAACAAGAATAATTTTCAGCTGAAGAAAAATTAGTTCATCAATTCAAAATACAATTGGATTTGCAAATCACTATGACTCCTTCAGATTCCAAAATATCGAGAGCAATAATCACTGAGCTAATTGATGATAGGGTAATGATTTGGAATCATTCTCAAGGGGCGAAGATGTATAATTCCGGCTTTTTTGGAAAACCTGTGGGTATTCGAAAACCACAAGGAGATGAATTTGATCGTCCTGTTGAACTCTCTCTCCTTGAAGCTTGTTTTTTATTGAAAGCAAAAAGAATTCGTGTTATTAATAGTGATAAATCACAAGAATTTACTTACAAAGAATTGTTCAATATAAGCAAATCAAAAATAGAGTTATTTGAAGAAAAAATGCTTATTTATGAAGATATTCGACAAAGAGGGTTGATACCCAGACCCGGCTTAAAATTCGGTGCTGATTTTGCCGTCTATCACAAAGGACCTGGGCTTGATCATTCACCATATGTTATTACTGCAAGATCAAGAGGAACAAAACTAACTGCAATAGAACTCGTGCGAGCTGGAAGACTCGCAACATCTGTAAGGAAAAAATATGTTATTGCTACAATTCTCTCAACAAATGAAATAAAGTATTATGGCTTTGTTTGGAAAAAACCGTAAATCATTAATAAACTAACAAAAAAGTACTTTTGGTGAAATGATGTCTCTCGAAAAAAGTGACCCAAATTCTATTATTAATATTGAAATACGGAAACGACTTGCTAAACAAGGTTATCAATTATATGGAAAACAAGTGGCAGTAAAGAAATGTCTTTGGACCCACAATTATTTGAAAGAAGATAGATATTGCTATAAATCAGCGTATGGGATTGAGAGTCATAGATGCATTCAAGCTACTCCAACATTGCTTTGTAATCATCAATGTTTATTCTGTTGGCGATTAATGGAGAAAGATATTGGTTTAAAACCAACTTGGAAAGCAGAAGAATCTGATTTCGACACACCTGAAGAAGTGTATCAAGGATTATTATGGGGCTGGAAAAGGTGTATTTCCGGCTATAAACCAGTTGTATCAAAAGAGAAATTCGAAGAAGCTTCTACACCAAAACATGTTGCATTAAGTTTAGCCGGAGAACCTACGCTCTATCCTTTTCTCTTAGAATTACTCACTTTATTGAAAGAAAAAGGACTAACAACATTCGTTGTTTCAAATGGAACTAGTCCTGAAGTATATCAGAAAATGATTGACACAAATATTTATCCAACTCAATTATACACAACGATTCCCGCACCAAGTAAAGCTGACTACAAAAAAACTTGCAAACCATTAATTGCTGATGGTTGGGAACGAATAAATCAAAGCTTGGAAATAATGTCAAAAATGACCTGTCGAACTGTAACAAGGTTAACTTTAGCAAAGAAAATCAATATGATTCGTCCGAAAGATTATGTGCCATTAATAAGAAAAGCAAATCCTACTTTCATAGAAATTAAGGGATTTGTTCCTGTAGGATTTTCACAATACAGGGTTACTCGAGACAACATGCCGTATATCGAGGATATTCAACCTTTTGCAGAAGCTATTCGAAAAGAATTACCTGATTATAAACAAATTTTCTCTATGGAAGAAAGTAAAGTAGTTATTCTTTCAAATGGAAAACATCCACAAAAGATAATTTAATCTCCTTTTCTTCTTGGAATTTTTACCCCAGTATTCACTCTTGCAGAAACGTTAGGATATTCTGAGTAGCTTTCTCTAACTAATTTTCTTCTTTCGATGCATTTCATTTCTTTATCAAATTCAAAGTGTGAAATATCGAAACGAATAACATTATCTTTAGATTCTATAAGTTTCTCTAAATCTATTGGAACCATAATTTTCTTCTTGAACAAACGAGTCACTTTAATTATTGCAAATGGTTTATTTTTCTTGATTATTGTTCCCAATATTTGTTCTATTCGAGCGACTTTTCCTATATATACAGAATCATTAGTCATTGCTTTTTTACCAAGAATGTGTTTAAAATTCATTAAAGTCTACCTGAATAAATATATTACTTTTATAGATTTAAATATTTCAGAAAAAAAACTGTTGTTTGAACAACAGCTTTGATTATTTTATTTCAAGTTCTTCTTAATAGAAGATATTACATGCTTAACACCTATTGTATGAATATACGGTCCTATTTTTGGACCACGATCTGTGTTAAGGAGTATTTGATATAGTAGCTTGAAGAAATCTCGAGGCTTAATTTCGCTTGCTCTTGCAGTTTCAAAGATAGTGCTTTGAATTGAATCAGGATCATCTAAACTTTCAATATTCTTGATCAAAGTTTTTAGTGCTGCTTTTTGCTCTTTATTGAGTTTAATTTTCTTTTCTTCAATAGACTTGAAATCAGTAACCCAGTTTGTCGCAAAAGTAATTCTTTCTCTTACATCTTCGATTGTTGAACCTTCTCGTAAGTAGCCATATTCTTGTAATCTAGTTTCTAGAAATTCATCTCGAGATACTTTTGGTGCAACAGAAACCAAATTTACCAATAAACTATATGGAATTTGAAGAGATGATTTTTCAGGTGGTTTGAGGTGACAACAATATTCAAACAAACCATTGAGCTTTCTTTTCTTAGCTGCATTTGATTCTTTTATTCTTTTAAAGTAAACATTTTCGAGAAAATCTACCTCTTTCATATAAACAGGAATATCTTCTACTGATAAAGTTCGGCTACCAGTCATTCTTTTATAAGTTAATAATGCTAAAGATTGAGTTGAACCATACTTGAACCATGTTTGGGGAGTGAATACATTGCCAGTAGATTTGGAGATTTTTGAACCGCTTTTATCTAGGAACATCTCATATCTGGCATGTGTAGGTGGCTCGTAACCAAAAATTTCATCGCAAATAGTATCATTACATGTGACTGATTCGAAGATATCTTTACCAAATGCTTCAAAGTCAATTTGCAAAAGATCCCAACGAGCAGCAAATTCTACTTTCCAAGTTAATTTTCCGTCATCTTTAGAAATATCTGCCCAACCATGGTGACCACAACCTTCAAGCATTTTACCTCGAATTTCATCGCCTTCACATTTATATTCAACTTTGCCGTTTTTGGCATCGAAGGAAATAGCTTTCGTAGTGTAGATTCTTCTACACTTCTCACAAACGGCATGATATGGTAGAACATGGATATATTTTTCTGAACCAGTAGTTTCCTTAATGATTTCTCCAGCACGCTTTGTTTTTGATAAAACCTTTTTCACTTGGGGCGCCATCTTACCAGAGCTATATAGATTATGAGCTGATTGAGGGTTTACTTCAATACCCGCTTCTTTGATTGAATCAATAAGTAATGATGACATATGTTGTCCATAACTGTCGTGACAACCCCACGGATCAGGTATTTGAGAAACAGGTTTACCTAAATGTTCTTCTAGTTCAGGAGGCGTTCCAACTGGTACTTTACGTAAACCATCCATATCATCTGCAAAAGCAATAAATTCTGATTTTCTACCAAGGTCTTCCAAGGCCAATTTAAATCCATAAGCGCGAGAAGCATCGGCAAAGGAGCCAATGTGGGGGAAACCAGAAGCACCTAACCCACTTTCTGTACGTAAAAGTTCAGGATGTTTACCCTTGAGGTTATCTTTGCGTTCAATAACATTTAATGCTATTTTATCAATCCAAGTACCTCGTCCTATGACTTCTTCAGAGTCATCTCCAAAATCAAATTCTTCTGCCAAGTAGTTAACCTTCTATTATGAGTTTATTCTTAATGGTTTAAACAAAAATAGCTTGGATATAAATTAATTGCTTCTACTAATGAAATATTTGATAAAAAAAGATAAGATATTGGATACAAAAGCATCCAATAGATCGTCTATTATTTTAGTTTTGGATCCAATGCGTCTCGAAGCGCATCTCCCATGAGGTTGAATCCCAAGATGGTAATAAATATCAT
>JABCTZ010000002.1 GCA_018238155.1 Candidatus Heimdallarchaeota archaeon
AGATTAATTCAAGCAATCAATAAAACTTCTCAAAAGGATGCGGAATTTTTCATTTCAGATATTAGTATTGATTATATGAAGAAAATGATTGAAACTACATATGAAATAGGTTGGTTCTTAAAACTCGCTAGAGAAGTTTCACTCGAGAAAGCTAAAGAGATTGCAATAGATAACGAATCAGTTCAAAAGGCTTTTCTGTCTGGGACTGTTACAGAATCTATAGTGACTTTTCAAGAAGTAGCTGAAATATATGAGGATAAAGGGCTAAAATTCATACAAAACATATCAAAAGATGATTTCCATGTTTTTATCAAATGTGAAATTGAGGATGCCTTGACTTTCGAAAGGAATTTTGAAAAGGAAGGAGAAGTTGAGAGAATTATTGCTGAGCTCAAAGAATTAGCAGATTTGGTTAAACAAGTATCTGAAGAAAAAGAGCTGGAAATAAAAGCTTGTATAGTGGAAGTAGTCAAGGAGAAACAAGAAGAAAAGAAACTTAGTGCTGAACGTACTAAAGCTATAAAATGACTTTAGAGTGTTTGTTAGTAAACACATTGAGAGGTTAATAATTCCAAGGTCTATAGTATAATCCACTCCTTCTTTTCTTTACAAAAAATATTTATGCTTTCAAGAAGTCTTCTTTATGCAAGATCCCGAGAAAAAATCCACTGATTCTAAAGAAAAGGAGTCTAAAGATGCATTATCTGATCTTGCTGATAGACTTGTTAAAACCATGCCTGATGATTTGTATTATGCTACTAGACTTGATACTGCTGAATTAGATCGTTTAGAACGTGAAAAGGAATTACGTCTTGTTAGGGCACTTAATGAACCACTTTCGGAAGAAACTGATGAAGAATCTATTGAAGACTGAATATCATTAAACAATGACATTCTTTCAAAGAAAAAAATTTGATCTATTTGGAGATAACAGTATATCTGTTTTTGACTAAGAAAAATGACGCACGTGAAGGTAGGATGAACAGAAAATATGAAATAAACTATGATAATAAAAAAACAATAATCTATTTAGATGACCATAATATACAATTCTAAGGATATTTAATTTATTTAGGTTGCAAGAAAACATGGAAGAAATGATAGAGAAACCTTGGTACGAAGATCCTTTCATTCAAGAAATGATGGGATTGATGGGTTCAAGGTCAATGCGGAGTATCATGTCAGGATTTAAGTCGAATTTAGTTTTTGCAGGTGAGAATGGCATGAGTGATGCTGCAAGATATCTTGATAAAACACTCTTTGATGATGAGAAGCGAATTTTAATAATAGCTGATTCCTTCACGAAGAAATTCTTTTCAAAGATAGAGAAAGGGTTCAAAAAATATGATTTTAAATTCAGAATTTGGGATGGGTGTATACCTGAAGTTCCTTATTATACAATTGAGGAAGGAGTGAAAATATGCCAAGAATTTAAACCTACAGTAATTGTGGCCTTAGGTGGAGGTAGTGTAATAGATACGGCAAAAGTAGTCAATATTAAATATGAAAAACCGGAATTAAATCTGTTGCAAATTGATGTTGTATCTGGAGCAATTGGTTTGCATCGTAAAGTTAAGCATCTTGTAGCAATTCCTACGACTATAGGTACCGGTTCAGAAGCAACTACAACTGCTATCTTGAATGATACTAGAAGAGAACCACACAAAAAAATAGCCGTAACTTGTGACGACATTCTTCCAACAGTGGTTATTTTGCATCCTGATTTTGTGAAAAAATTGCCACCATATCTAATAGCTGGTACAGGATTAGACACCTTTGCTCACGCAGTTGGTGCTTTTGTTTCTAATTGGAATAATCCGTATACTTCAGCAATTAATTTGACTGCTATTAAAGAGACAATCCATTATTTGCCCAGACTAGTAAAATATGGTTCTAAAGATGTAGAAGGATTTGAACACATGCAATGGGCTGCTTTAATGGCTGGTTTAGGTTTTTCAAATACAATGCCTGGAATTGAGCATGCTTTAGGGCACAGTTTTGGTGCTGTAATGAATACTCATCATGGTATGTCTGTTGGATTGTTTACTCCACAATCAGTTGCCTGGCAAGCAAAAGTAACTGAGAGATGGAAGGATCTCTGCCCCCTCTTTGATTTAGATATTACTGGAATGCCGCGAAAGAAGGCATTGAATGCTTTGCTTCATGAGATGCAACTCTTCATAAGAAAAGTAAATGGATTTGCTTCTGTGAGTGAATTCAAGAATCCGGTAATTAAACAAAAGGACTACCAAAAAGCTATCCCATTAATGGCTGAATTTGCTTTAAATGACATCGCTCATCTAGCCTCTTATCGTCCATTAAAACTTAATCATTACAAGAAAATGTTCGAAGCTGCCTGGGATTCAAAGGAACTGGTGCTATAAGGAGGAATCTAGTAAGATGAGTGATATTATCGGTTATAATGGAAAAATAGCTTATGTTAATTTAACAAAATTAGAAGTAAAGATTGAACCATTGAATGAGCGAATTGCTCGAGATTATCTTGGAGGAGCAGGTCTTAGTGCGAAGCTCATTTATGATCTTCTTGATGAAGCGGATTATAAAACACTAAAACAAGATCCTTATTCACCAATCAACCCATTAGTTTTCGCTACTGGTCCTGTATCCGGAACAGATCGACCTGCATCTGGAAGATATTCCGTCTGTGCAATATCTCCCTTAACAAACATCTGGGGTGAATCGACATCTGGTGGATTTTTCTGTATCGATTTACGAAATAGTGGATTTGATGCAATAGTATTCACTGGAAAAGCAAAGAAACCAACTTATTTGTTTCTCTCCGAAGGAAAGTTTGAATTTAAAGATGCCAACAAATTTTGGGGCAAAGATACTTACAAAACGCAAGAAGCAATTAGAGAAGCACACGATAACAGCAGTTTGAAAGTTGCTTGTATTGGTCCCGCGGGTGAAAAACTAGTAAGATATGCTTGTATAATGAATGATGAAGGACGTGCAGCAGGACGATGTGGAATGGGCTCTATTATGGGTTCGAAGAATCTGAAAGCAATTGCTATCGTTGGTTCTCCAGATAATATTCTTCAAACACCAAATAAAAAAGCGATACGAGAACTTCGAAAGAACATTAATTTTATAATGGAAGATGATCTTGTTGGCTCAATTTCTACAAAAGTAATGAACATATTTGGAACGAATACTTACATGGATATGGGCTCTTTTGCAGGAGATGTACCTGCTTATTACTTTACTGAAACAGAGTTCCCAGCTGAATTGTTAACATCCAAGACATTGAAAGAAGAGTACCCAACATTTATTTCCGGTTGTGCAAGATGTCCATTACAGTGTGCAAAACAAACAGTAGTTCCAGTAGATGGACAAGAAATTGTTGTTGATGGACCAGAATATGAGTCTGTAGCAGCATATGGTTCTCTTACAGGAACATTTGACTCAAAACCGGTTATTCTTGCTCATCATTACGGAAATGTCTATGGTATAGATACCATTTCCAGTGGAGTAGTTATTGCTTTCTTAATATATCTCGTTGAAAACAATATCGCAACTAAAGCTGTCAAAACTCATCTGAAAGAAATCAAAATGGAAGACATAAGATGGGGAAATAGTGAACTTATTCTCAAATTACTGAAATTAATCAGTGAACGAAAAGGTATCGGTGATCTTCTTGCAGAGGGAGTTAGGATAATGGCTGAGAAGCTTGGAGTAGATCCAGAGCTTGGCGCTCATGTAAAGGGTTTAGAAATTCCAATGCATGATGCCCGAGCCTATGCAGGTCAAGCACTTTCCTATATGACTGCTTGTTGTGGAGCAAATCATCAGAAATGTGATTGGTTCCAAGTAGAAACACAATCAATCTCATTCCCTGAATATAAAATAAATCCTGGTAATAGATTTGATATCACTGGCAGGGAAGAAGGTGTTGTTGCTTTTCAAGACATTCGTGCAATTGATGATTCTGCTGTGAGCTGTGATTTTGAAACACCACCAAAATTCAGTGATGTTGCTAAATATATTTCATACGCGACAGATTTCAAGTACACCCCAAAAATGCTTCTTCAAGTAGGAGAACGAATGACCAATATTAAGCGTTTGATTTCTTGTAATTTAGGTATTACTCGAGAGGACGATCGGTTGCCAAAGATAGCAACTCAAATTCTAAAAAGTGGTCCAACTGAAGGTGTTAAACTTGACTTGGAGCAAAATCTCAAAACCTATTATAACATTCGTGGTTGGGATTGGAAGACAGGTAGACCTACACAAGCAAAATTAGAAGAGCTTCGAATAATTGGTGATGATAGTGATGTCATTGTGGAAGCTAAGGAGTACAAAACCTCCAATGAAATATTTGAGGAAATGGAAAAACGCAAAAAGAAATACATCCCTCTTCTAAGAGCTAAAAATATTCAAACAGAAGATATGGAAGAGTACCTAGGTTTCATAGCATTATTTGCTCAATGTGAAGAAGATTTCTATGACGAATTTGGTGATTTACAAGATGGTATTCAATTAGCCATTAAATCATTGCCACAAGAACAATGGTATTGGTTGTATCTGAATAAAGGAAACTTTAGCGCAGGTAGAGGAAAAATGGATATGCCAACTTTGACCTTAACATTCCGAACTCAACAAGTCTACGATGATGTCATGAACATGAAACTCAATCCAGTAACAGCTGTACTTTCAAGTCGTCTCAAAGTTAAACCAATGGGTAAAGTGAAAATCTTTCAGAATTTCATTGGATTGTATTTAAACAAATTCAAGTTAAAATTTTGAAAAGATTTCATTCTTTTCCTTTTTTCGATAGAAACATGGAAATGTTAATCAACGAGCACTACTCAGTAATTTCAGCATGTCTGATAAAGAAGAACCAAAATTTCACCGAGATAAAGAAGGAAAAATAAAGAAAATAATAGATACTTTTCTTGTAATGCTTAATAAGATGGAATATAGTGAAATAAGTACCAATAAAATCGCCAAGGAGGCAGAAGTAAGCATTGGTACACTCTATAACTATTTTAGAAATAAAGAAGAAATTTTGCAATTTATTTTCAGCAACATCTCAGAGGATATTATTGAATTGGAAGACGTTATGAAAATCATTGTTGAACGAGATTTGCATGCAACTAAAAAATTCATTGCTAACTATTTAAAAAATCATCAAGATTATTACTCATTAAATAAGGCTCACGATCAAGCAATGATCATAAATCAGAACATCTTTTTAGCCTTTCAAGAAACTATTAGAGCATATGTTAGCTCCTATTTGAAAATTGCTCGAGAGAATAAGTTCGATTTTGGTTCTGCAACTGATGAGGTGTTAACCAAGGTTTTCTTAATTGTTTTAAATATCATTGATACACAAGTACATCATCATCTATTCCGAAAACAGGTTTTCGATTCTGATACTGATCTAATAAATTATCTTGCTGAATTGTTTCAGTTTACACTCAACCTATATTTATCATAACCTAAAGTAGCTATCAAAACAGTCCTCATCTCTTCTCTGTATATTATACTGAGGGAGCTATTTTTTTTGGAAAAGGATTCTCCATGGAAGGTAATAGAAATGAGAGAGAGAAATAGAAATTATTGTGGGTTATTTGTATTGATTTTCTTATTGTCTATTATACTTCATAGGCACAAATTGCACAACAGTAAAACAATACCTATTTTCTCTCTCTAGCTTTGGAGACAAATCTCCTTGAAATTCTTTCTGAATTCATATTCAAGTGAACTTAAAATTGGATAACAGTTAAAATTTGTCGATAGAAAATCTTTTGTATGAATTGTGCTTGACGTAGAGATAGCATTTTAAGGTGGTAAAAATGAAATTAAATAAAATAATCACGATTGCAATTGTTTCTCTGTTTTTAATTAGTAGTTTGACTATGATGTCAATCAATGAAAAACAGGAAAGAGAAGAAGATTTCCAAGTTTCATCCTTAGGGTTACCTCCAATACCTGATGAAATTCTCTCAATAAATGGATTCAGTGAACAAATAACCGAGCTTGGTCAATGGGACGAATGTTATGACTCAGCAAAGCAATTAGAAGTCGTTGATGATTTGCTCTATCTAGCGTCTGCTGATAACGGATTGACGATATTTAATATTTCAGATAATACTTCGCCTGTTTTTATAGATAATTTTGAATGTAGATTAAAAGTTGATGATGTTGCTGTCAAGGACGATTTTGCCTACTTGGCTGTAGGTGTAGATGGAATAATAACATTGAATATTTCAGATCCAGAAAATATGTTTGAAGCAGAAACGTATGATGATTCAACGGGTACTGTTCATGATGTTGACATTCAGGGGAATTATCTCTATACCGCAGATTGGGATGGAGGTGTAGAAGTAATTAATATAACGAATCCTCTAAGTCAAGTGAAAGTAGATGATTATGCCAATGGTACTGCTTATTCTAGAGCTGTTTATGTCCATGGGTCATATATCTTTTCCGCAGTTAATGATTATGGAATGGATATTGTTAATGCAACCGATTTAACAAATCTAACCAAGATAGCGAATTTCGACACAAACGGTTATACATTTGCTGTAGCAGTAAGTGGAAATTACGCGTATCTTGCAGATGGTGTTAATGGCATCATAGTTGCAAATCTAACTGATATTGAGAATCCAGAGTATGTCACGGGTTATGATCCTGTTAGTCCCGGTAGTTATACTATTGGTGTATGTATAAGTGGTGATGTTCTATATGCAGCAGATGGATCGGGTGGGGTAGTAGTACTAAATATCTCTGATCCTGGAAATCTGGTATTGATAACTATTTATGCCGGGTATTCTGCAAATACAGTTTATCTAAATGCAGATACTTTGTATGTATGCCGGAATCAGGAAGGTTTTAGAATATATGATGTATCTAATCCTGCATCCTCATCACTATTATGTAGTTATGTCTGGACTAAGAATATCCATGACGTATGCGTAGTTGGAAACATTGCCTATTTGGCAGCCTATGATAGTGGTCTAGTAATACTGAATATTACTGATAAGAGTAATCCAGAAAAAATAGCTCAATATACAACTGCGGCAGCTAGTCGAATCATAGTATTGGATGATTTAGCTTATCTCTGTAAGGGAACAGCTGGGATAACCATTCTCAATGTTTCAGATCCAGAAAATCCTTCATATGAAGGAAGTTATTTTAAATCAGGAACAAAAATGTTTGATATAGAAGTCAGAGGTGATATTGCTTATTTGGCACAAGGAAGCGAAGGATTAGGCCTACTAAATATCAGTGATTTAAGCAATCTAAACATTATTTCTGAAATAAAAGATGGAAATCAATCCTTTGGTCTTGATTTGGAAGGAAACTACACTTTTATGGCTGATTTTACAGGTGGCATTACTATCATCAACATAACCGATCCAAGCAATCTACAATATGTCGGTTACTATTATGTTAGTGGTTATTACCGAGATATAATAGTAGATGGTGATATTGCCTTTGCTCTAAAGGACTATGATGGTGTAGAAATTCTTAATATAAGTGATTTCAAGAATATTGCCTACATAGACAATATAGACCCTGTAATAGTGAGTTCTTATTATTCTGGTTTTCATCGTGAAAGTAATTACATATACATTACTACATCTAAGGCAGGTTTGTATGTCTACAACTGTACTAACGTAAATAGTCCAACTCAACTTGGAAAATATTACGATGATGATGGAGAAGGTCAAGATATTTTTGCGGTAAATGGAACAATCTATTCTGCAGATCATTATGGTGGATTGGAGATTTCATTAATTGATACAGATGGAGATCAATTAAGTGATGTAGAAGAAGTAGAATATTACGGTTCTAACCCGAATTCTGGTGATACAGACGGAGATACTCTAGGTGATTATGATGAAGTATTCACTTTCTTTACCGATCCAACTTTAGCAGATACAGATAGTGATGGTTTAGATGATTATGAAGAGCTGGTTGCAGGTAATGATACTCATATTACTGATCCCAACGACTCCGATAGCGATGCGGATGGGTTAAACGATGGTGAGGAATATACTGAAGGAACTGATCCTAATGATGATGACAGTGATGATGACGGTTTAACAGATGGAGCTGAAGTTAACACTTATCTCACCGATCCAAATGACGATGATTCTGATGATGATACCATCCTCGATGGAGAAGAAGTTGTTGCCGGTGCAGATGGTTTTGTTACCGATCCCAATGATGTTGATACAGATGGAGATGGCATCAATGATAATGTTGAGATCGCTGATGGTACAGATCCCACAGATGCAAATGATCCTCCTGAGCCAACACCTACCCCAACTCCAACACCAACGCCCACCACAACCCCTGCAAATACAACTACTCCAACAGAAGATGGTGCTTTTATTGGTGGACTTGTTAGCCTCTGTATTGTTACTTCTGTTGCTTTATTTGTTATTTTGACAGTTGAACGAAGAAAGAAATATTACAATTAAAGTGGTTTTTTTATTCCACTTTCTTTTTTTTATATCATGCTTTGATTAACATTCTTTTCTTGATTAATTCAAAAAAATACTGTAGTTCAAATGGTTAATTTATATTCAGCTCTTATTGGAAAGCTTTTTGATAATAAAAACGGTAATCTATTTGGTTTCACATGGTCAACTCAAGAGAAAGGGAACGATATGAAAAATTAATCAGGAGAGTTAAGAATAAAGCTGGAGTTATGTATATTGAGGATTTGTTGGAAGTAAAACATTCACCAAGAGAAATGATTGATGATAGCATTAAACAAATTAAATATGAGAAGAATCTTGATGAGGTTAAATTGGCAATTAGCTATCTCCAAGCGGCAAGAGTTGAACGATCTTTAGATCCTCTATTAGAACGATTGGAAAATGAACAAGAAATACAAATAAGATGTGCTATAATACAAGCTATTGGTTATATAAAAGCTCAACCCAAAAGAGTTATTCCAATTTTAGAAGAGATTTTGTTAAATGATTCCAATGATAAAGTGCGGCGAAATGTAGCGCAAGCACTAGGAAATTTCGGCGAAAAATCAAATAAAATTTTACTCAATGCTCTTTTTAGAGAAAGAGGAAAAGTTCGTTATCAAATAATTGAGGTATTAATTGAAATTGAGTTCGATGAAGCAAAATTAATCAAGCTTTTTCAAAAAGAAGTTGCTGTTGCTTGCACTCCTTATGAAAAGTACTCTTTTGCAAGTGGTTTGATAATGTTGGAGGGATTAGAAAGCAATGCTTTGAAAATCATAAATGATTTAATTGAGTCTGATAATTTAACAACTAAACAAATTTCTGCTTTTAATGCCATCTATAATAGTAAAAATGATGAGAAGAATAGACAAAAACAAGCTCAACAGAAATTAAGAGAATTCATTAAAAAAATTACTGCTACACATGAAACTGATAAAATCGAATTTAAATCTACTTTCACAGGTGCTTCCAAAAATAAAAATATCGTTCAAGAATCAAAATTCCGAATTGCTCGTGTAATTGCATCATTTATGAATTCAAAAGGTGGCTTTCTTTTCATTGGGGTAAATGATGATGGTATGATAATTGGGTTAGAGCGAGATTACAAAATTCTAAAAGGAGATAATAAGAAAGATGCTTTTAAACAAGAGCTTGCTCAAACAATCACTAAACATCTTGGAGCAATTTATCACCATTTAATTGATGTGAAATTCGCGAAATATTTTGCTTATGAAATTTGTGTGATTAAGGTAAAGACCTGTAATGAATTGGTTCCATTAATTGATCTTAAAGAACAGAAGCATTATGTTATTCGAACCATTAATAGAACATACTCTCTCAAGTCCCATGAAATCGATAAATATAATGATATTCGAACATCAAAACTTTCTTTGCTTTTACAATAGGTTTAGCAGTAGTTGTCAATCTAAAGATAAAAAGAAAGTTGGGAAAATCGTTTAAAAAATGATTATTCCCTCCTAATCTCTTTTTTTCATTTTGAAAAAAATAGCAGAAATGATCTCATTTCAGTTTTCCTTTCATCGAACTGAAATAGCAGATCATATTCATATTATTAATTATCCTTCCTATTTCTAATAATTCCTGCAATATTGATGGTCAGAACTATTAGTAATATAAGTCCACCAGAACCTGTTACACCAAGAGAAACTTTTGTAGCAGCATACATTGGATGATTTCTCGAATCGAGAGGATCCGTTCCAGCATCAACTTCTTCTTTATCAGTAAAGAAGTCGTCATCTGTATCTGAATCCCATGGATCAGTATTGTTGTTGAATTCTTCTAAGTTTGACAAGCCATCCCCATCTTCATCATTAGAGCTATCATCAACAAATGGATCAAGATTATGTTCTACTTCATATCCATCTTCCATACCATCAGAATCAGTGTCGCTATCTAACATATCAGTACCTAATAGTAATTCTTCATCATCAAGAAGACCATCGCCATCTGTATCATTATTATTTGGGTTGGAACCATAATAATTTTCTTCTTCATATTCTGTTAAACCATCCCCATCTTGATCATTGCCCACTCTATAAATTTCTATGCCATAATCATTTTCAGAAACATAGAGATAGCTTCCAAGAAGAAAGATATGACTTGTTCTATTATTACTCAACACGCCATTCTCTACAATAATGCTTGGTGCTGTTTTATCTGTTATATCCAATATTTTGAAACCATCTAGATTGTTTGCTGTATAAGCAAAATTCCCTTGAATTGTTATATCTACACAACAAAAAGTCTCATAACTATCCTCATAACTATCATAAACCTTAGTTGGAGTTGCAGGAGTACTAATGTCTAAGATAAGTACACCCATATTCCCATTTGCAATATGAGCATAGTCGCCCTCTATTTCAATAGCCCAACACTGAGAAATTCCGGGAACATAAGAACCAATTTTTACTGGGTTTGATTTATTACTGACATCGAAAACTTCCATACCATCAGATTCATCAGCTGTATAACAAATATCACCATCTACATCAATTCCACTTAAGAAGTGATCTCCATCATCTATTGTTCCTACGATATCTGGATTGGCTAAATCGGTAACATTGATGATCATAAGTCCTTTCCATCCATCAGCAATATAAACAAAATTTCCTTCCTTAACAATGCATTGTGAATGTCCTGTTTGAGTTACAGAGCCTATTTCCACTGGGTTCGTTTTATCACTTATATCTATAATTTCCAAACCATCATTGTAATCAGCTAGAAATGCAATATTTCCTTCAACATAAACATCTGCAGCAATTCCAGTACCATCGTAAAATGTTCCTACTTTTTCTGGATTTGATGGGTCGGTGACATTGATGATTTCTAATCCGCCAGAACCACTACAGAGATAAGTATAGTTATCAACTGCAAAAACACCATATCTGTCATATGAAAAATCTTGTTTATATTCACCAAGAAATTCATAGATAAATTGTGGTTCTCTTGTTGGTATCAGGACTGTTGACAGATTATCATCAATTGGTTTTGACATATTTATCTCTATATTACTTGATGAGATTAACATTGCAAAAACTATTATCGGTAAAATAATTCCTTTTAATTTATTATTAACTAATTTCATATTTGAATTCCAGCTTAGTTTTTTTGTTTGAAATTAAGTAAATCAGTTTTCTATCTAATATTATAATTTCAAAAGTACTTTTCTAGATATTTACAACTATTATATTGAATTTATTTTATATACTTGAGTATTAGATAATATTTAGCATATTTTGAATTTTTCCCTTGAACGAAAAACAACTGGAAATTTGTTTTATGTCAAAGAAAACTTTTTTTAAATAAAATTAGATTGTTGTGGATTCTACACGTGATTTATATTTTTGAATTTGCAGAAAAATGTGAAAATGTTCTATTCTTTTTCTATTTTCATTGCTGAAACATCACTTCTTCACTGGTGTGAGTAATGAACAAAATGGAGTGTAATTTAATTTGACAGCCGTTAAAAAAGAAATTCAACTTATTATTTCTTAATCTGTAAAAGTCTATTTGCCATTTGCTCTATCTTCATAAGCTATAATTCAATATGATATACAGAAAATAAAAGAAAAAATGACGATTTATTATCAATCATCATGTATTTTGTTTGATAAATTTAGTAGTCATTGTATTAATGATGTCCACGAATTTCAATATTCAAAGCATTTTGCCATTTCCAGCTAAAATAAAGTGGTACAATAATGGTCCATCCTAAGAATATATTCCAAAGAAGAATACCTACACCACTTGGAACATTATGTGATCCGCCTTTTGATTCAATATGATCATGGAGTTTATCATATAAAATGAACATATATACTAATGTGCCAAAACCTAATAACATTAGAACAATAACTAAAAGAATGCTAATTGCTTCTTCCTTACCGCTTCTAGCATACAATTTATTCAAATCATCCATCGTATAATAGAGGTAAACAATACCACAAATTCCTAAAGTTATTATACTCAAAAATAGCCATAGGAAATAAGATCTCTCTTTTATTTGAATAGACATATCATCAGCTCATTACTTTATGAGGTGTGTAATATAGAACTACAAACACCACTAATATTTAAGAAGGTCAATGCTTAATAAATAATTTCCATTTTTAAAGTTAATATCATTGAATAATTTCTCTAAATAGTCTAATATCGTTCGCATTTTATTACAGAAATTCTTTAGAAGTATTATTGTTTGGAAGCATTAGTAGCAAATTAAAAAATCTCTATCTTGAGGATGATACATAAATACTAATTATTTATTTCAATCGATTTCACAATTTTCTTCTATATTTTTCAGATTTGTGAATGTACCTCGGTTTATCAAAGTTGTTTAAAGAAAAGGAAAAAAACTACTTCAACTAGTGATTAAACTCTATCAACTAGTTGTGTTTCTACTTTATTGCTTTCGTTCTTCTAAGAATTTTGAGGGAGTAGTAGGTTTTGGAGCTTTAATTACTAAAACTCTTAATAGAGCATCACTTTCATTGTACCAACAATGAACAATATTGGCCGGACTTTCAATTAAAGTTCCTTTTTCTACTTCCTTTCTCTCATCACCTACCAGAACTACTCCTTTTCCTTCTAGAACATAGAACGCTACATCTACTGGTGTCAAGTGTTTTCTCAATGATTCTCCTGGCTTCAGGAACAGTTGGATAATTATTGCATTAGGATGACTATAGAGTTTTTTTGCTTTCACTCCGTGAGGAGTTTCATAATCGGGTTCGGTTTCAATGTTTCTTGTAATCATTTTTATCAACATTCAATTGTTAAGAATTACTCTTTAAATTTCTTCTTTATAAAATATATCCGTTATTAACAAATCTCTATGAATGGTCACAGAGTCTTTTCTTTTAGATTGACAAGTCTAAAACTGTCTTATTGGTATATTTTTTTATTAATAATAACCGTATTTTAGTTGGTTCATCATGACCGATTCTAGAGAAAGGGAAAGATATGAAAAATTAATTAGAAGTATTATGTTATTCGAGCCACTAATAAAACACACACTCCCAAACCACACGAGATAGAAAAATATCTGATGTTCAAGCGTCAAAATTCAATTAACATTGTTAGGAGTTTTTTTATTATACTTTATTTCTTTTCTCCATTATTGCCAACAGTATTTAGTAGAATAGTTTGTTCAGTTACACACAGGTAATTTAGTCATTTTTCATAATAAAATTTAAATTCGCTTTTGCTTTACTAAAACAAATATTTGGGTGAGTAGATATGAAAGCAAAACAAAAAATTATGATGTTAACAAGTTTTCTTGTTCTAAGTGTAGCTATTTGTAGTTTTACTAATTCTCAAGCGGCAATTCCTTCTTGGGGACAAAATGATACTTTTACATGGGGTATGCAAACAATGAGCTATCTTGAACTTGAAGAAGTTGGATCTGGGAAATTAATTTATGACGTCTTTATTCAAAACGATGTAACCTACAATATAACGGCTATTGATACATTTTTGAAAACTTATAATTGTAATGTGTCAGGTTATGGTTACAATTCTCATTTTACTGATATAGAATATGGTGCACAAGAATTCAAAAATAACTATTTAGTGACGGCAAATTGTTTAGATGTTGATTATAAATGGGATTATGTAAATAATCAAGCTCGTTTAAATAGATTTGTTTTTGCTTTACCTATGCAACTTTTAATTGAACCTGACTGGGAAATGTTAAACAAAGGCTTCCAAGATGCATTTAATTCCTCAGAAATAGTGGAACTCTTGGCTGATCCATATACTTCAGATCTTTATACTTGGACTCTTGGTGATTTTTTCAATGACATATCAGTAAAAATAATGGGAAGGAATACTCTCGAAAAAGGATTTGAGCGATTCAAAGCGTCAAATAATAAATGGACTTTTGAATTTGACGCCAGTGGCACAATACATTCACGATATAACAATGGAACTCATATGATTTTCGTTCCATATGATCAGTACAAAATAACCTGTGAATTAGAATATGATGTTGGTGGTGTGCTAAACTTTTACAAGAACAGATTAGAATATTCAATAACCTATCCTAAAGATCCCGTTGAATCAAATAAGGTTGTTAGCGAAAATAAAATAGCTCTTGGTGGTATTAATAAAGTTGCGAAATTTAACATTTCCACAATTGTTGCAATTGGAGGTTTTATTACTTTAGCTGCAACAATAATGTTGGTTCGAAAACGAAGAGAGTGAATCTCTCTTTCTTCCATTTTTTTATTTTCAGGGTTCTGTTATAATTTGTAATCGAGTATTCTGTTTTTTGAAACAAAGTTATCTTTTTAAAGAATAATAGAGTTTTATATTAGAAGAATTATTAGCTCAAAAATCCGTCCAAGTTTTAAAGGCATTAAATAATCACTCGTATAAAGAGCTTACTTATATACCAATTATTGAATCTGAATTTAAAGCAATAACAGATAATTTACGAAGTAATGATTATCAAACCGAAACTTTTACTGTGGCAAATGTTTTAGATCTTGATTCTAAAGCTGAAACTAAGTATAAAATAACAAGTGCAGGTATAAGTAGATGTATGCAAATAAGTTCCCAGATGGAAAGCTGAGATTTTGCTCAAATTGACTTCGAACGCGAATACGATTCTAAAAAGAAAAGCAACCGAAGATGGCTTATTAGTTGTGCTAATGGTTGTAATGATAGTTGTTATTTCTAGCAAGTGGCTAATTTTAATTTTTTACTTGAAAAATATGTTCTGACAAGTCTTAAATATTAATTTTGAAATTATTTCTTATGCGCAATTTTGTTATTGAAGAGCAATCAAAGGAATGGCTCTTTGATTTAGATGGTAATGTCTTTCATCCAAAACTTAGAGATTCAATTGAGAAAGGCATGGTAGTAGGTCTAAAAGTAGCTGAACGAGAGATTCCCTCAAACGAGAGAATAGATATCATTGACAAATTCAAGAATTACAATAAATTACATCGGGAGTATTCTGAATATCACAAAAGTGATAATCAGAGGTTAGAGGATCTAAAGAAAGAAATTAGAAAAATTATTGTTGAATTTGAGGGACAAAAAGAAAACCTAAAACAAGAAAAAGAGAGAATTGAGAAAGAAATTAGTGAATTAAAAGAACACACGAGTGATGCGGAAAAAAACAAACAACAATTTAAAGAAAAAGTGTTTTCCTTTGGCAAGGAACTTGGTGAAATTAATAAGAATATTAGGGATAAAAAAAGGCATATTGCTAACCTAAAAGAAGCTGCTAAACACGATCCAAAATTTAAGAAAAGATATCTGATTGATGAACATAATTTTGATGAAGAGTTGTTTGAAGATAGTTTTGATTATGATAAATTTGACGACCTTGAAACTTTATTTTTCGAAATCGGCACGAAAGATAGGCCTTGGTGTGAAACAATTTTCTTCAAAGTTGTGAAAAGAGTTGGAGATAAATTATATGGGGATGTACTCAGCAATTTTCGAAGGAAAAATAGCAAATGTCCCTTAAAGGATGGAGATAGAATTTCCTTTTATGCGAAGAGTATCTTTTTAGTACCCAGTATATTGAACAAAAAAAGTAAATTGAAATCTTATTTACAAACTGATTTCAGCTATAAATTCTATCGTTCGAATAGAATAACAGATTGGGATGGTGTTTTTCTAGATTTAAAATCAAGAGAATTAATTGGACCTGGTTCTATAGTTCGATTCCAATTGAAAGAAGCAAATAATAGCTCGAATATTCGTTATGCAATTATCTTAGAACAAGAAGGAAAATATTTTTGGTGTGAAATATTAGATTACTACATTGTCATCGAAGAGAAAATAACTGATTCAGTAAAAACGGGATGTATTTTCAAATTTAGTAAAGAGAGCATCACTGAAATACCAATTATGTGGAATAAACATTTGCCCGAGTTGGGAAAATGTAAGAATAGAGATAATTTTGGTTATGCTATTACTGGTCATCGACGGGATGATAAGTACTTTGATTTAGAGGATTTACAATAATTACCTTTGTAATCACCTTTTTCTAAGAAACTTAATAATCTTTTAGAAGTGATAAACAATTGTTTCGTTAGATGCGTCAGAGTAAGAAGAAGAAAAGAGTCTAGGTTAAAAATATTATCGAAAACCAATAACCAATTTCTTTTGATGAGAGAATAAAAATGAATACAAAAAAACTCACTACTCTGAGAGATTTACTAGTAGAACTTTCTAAATTCGATGAAAACAATATTGAAAAGAGAGCGCAAATAATTGAATCGTTTTCTTTTAAGGACAATCTAGAAACTCTCAATGAATCTGAGCTTTCCATAGAGGAAATCAGTGAATTACTAGGACTAATAATAATTGCTGATAATGATATTGCGAATGACCTAGTGGATATTTTAGGAATTGAATACTTTGCTGAGAAAGTGAATTCATCTGATAGTGTTACACAAGTAGCTAAACTTATTGATCAAATTGAATTTATAT
>JABCTZ010000040.1 GCA_018238155.1 Candidatus Heimdallarchaeota archaeon
TATGGTTATTTTTTTCATTTTCTTATCATTCCTTTTGCGAAGAAAAGATTAGTAAAGAAAAGATTAGTAAAGACTAACAACCTTTCTTACAATACACTCTCTCATTTTCTCTAATACTTCCTTTCACCTAAGTATTAAGCGATAGTATTTATGTAGTTTTATATAAAGATTTTGAATATGATGACGTCTTGAGTATATATGATGAAAATTTTAAGACTTTTTTCAACTAGTATTTTTACGAATAATCCATCTATTTCATGACTATGGATCAAGTTTGAATAACCATTTAATAATCTTAATCACCTTATGAGCAGAAACAATAAATTTTACTTTACTTCTTTTTTTTTTCGTACAGAAAAAGGACCAATCACAAGCGGAGCATTTTTTCGGTGAGGGATATTTGGAAAATTTACGGCTCATGATCTTGTTAACAGTTTCAGAGATTTCGACCTCAACATCATTCAGAATGTCTTGACTAATATCAACTTCAGATCTAGTTCCTTCATCTAAATGGTGAACAGTGGCTTGTTTAGGATGGAAACCTAATTGCACGAATAGAAGCAATAGCATAGAGCCGGAGCTGTTTGACATAATCAGTTGCAAGCTCGGTATTATCATGTTCCTTAAAATCAACAATCTTGAGGGCTTCCAACTCACCTTTTTCATTGAGCTTCTTGATAAGATCAATTTGACCTGCAATGAGCGTCTCTTCCAAAGCAAACTCAAAAGATTTCTCGGTTTCAAGGATCATGTTGAATTCATTGCCGAAATTCTTGACGTAATTTTGAACGATGCGAGTAGCACTACTCTTGAATCTCTCCATATACTCTCGAGTACAATATCTGAGAAAGAAATTATCCTCTCAATTTTTCAAGTGGGTCCTATTCCAAACAGAAACTCAGATTCTTCTTTGACTTTAGTGAACAAATAGACCTTTTTCTTCGCTCTCGTAATTCCTACAAAGAACAATCTTTTCTCTTCATCATTTGGTAATGATAGATCAGGATTTATTAAATTATAACTATAAGCAGGTGGTATTTCAGTTGGGAATCCATATGTTCCACAAAACATATTCAATATGATAACATGTTCTGCTTCCAAGCCCTTACTTTTGTGGACAGTTGAAAATCTTACTCCGTCTCTTATTATTGTCCCCTCGTTATTTCTTATTTCTATTTCGATATCGGGATTTTTATTGCATTCATCTTTGATATAGCTATATCCAAAACCGATTCGTGATAGCACCATAATTTCATTATCCTTAACGCCTTCTTCCAATAACGATAGAATCAATGACAGTGTTTCCTCTATTTGTTTTTCTCGATAATCATAATCGTCCTTTGCGATAATCCGTTTAATGCTTATTGAGTTGCTTGTACTTTCCTTGCCCACAAGTAACTTGTCAATATAATCAGTGCATTTTCTTATTATCGAATACCCATAATCGATTATTGCTTGCGGATTGCGATAATTTCTTTCCAACAAAATTTGCTCACATTTGGTATCTATGTAATTATCAATATCTATCATATATTTATTTGAAGCACCAGAGAATCCATAAATCGATTGCCAATCGTCCCCTACACAAAAAACTCTGCAATCTTCTACTCGATTACAAATAGCCAACAATAATCTTAATCTAGAAAGAGAGATGTCTTGAAATTCATCTACTAATACCATTTTATATTTCGCTAGTGCAAGTGTATCATCATCTCTCCTAATTATTTCAAATGATTTGTTTATCATGTCTTCAAAATCTATTTGACCGGTATCTTCGAGGAAGCTAGTATATCTGATGAGAATACTGATAACCAATTCAAAAAAAGCTCTATCTTGAGTATTTAGACTATTCATTTTTCTCTCAATATATTCTATAAATGCTATCTGGTCAAAACCAGCTACTTTGATATTCGTTATCGTATTAATTATTAAGTCTGCAATAACATCATCACTTTTATCAGCAAATGTTCTGTCCAGTAATTCAATTATCTCATGATTATTTTTTGGTTTAAACTTTATATCATATATTTGACAGTATTCGAGTAATTTAGTATGTAATTGATTTCCTTTCCACAATTTGTAGTCCGTTTCCCATAACACCTTGCCATGTTTCTTAAACTGTCTTTTCTTCCAGTGCCGCTCCTTTATGTATTCCTTGGGACTTTTCAGAAACCAATTAGGAACTCTATCATTTTTCTTTGTTATCGCCCAATGTTCTAAATAGATATCATAATCAGTCAGAAAAAAATCTGGTTTGTATTCTTTATCAGCATCATTGTCACACCAATTAACAATCTTTTCATATTCATATTTGATGCCGTTTTTTAAGAAGAAATCAGCTATTTCCTTTTCAGCAAAACTCTTTACTCTTGTACCATCCAACGATTCGTATTCCTTCATTTGTTGGTACAGCATTTTTGCTTCTAAGTTGCTGTCTTCTCTCCATAGAAAATCTCTAGCTCTCGAGTAACTTTCTTTGTAGGTAATATATTGCTCTTGAAAGAACGGATTTTCTTCTTTTGCGACCATTATTATTTCTTTTAGCTTTTTCTCTTTGTCTCTTATAAGCTTCTTAGAATATTTACTATCATGCGCTCCTTGAATGATACTATTTCCCAAACCATGAAAAGTAGCTACTTTAACGGTCTTAATATTATAATTCTCATACAATCTTTTTTGAACTTCTTTTACTGCATTTCTATTATATGCTAAAACTAAAATCTCCTCTTCAAGTATCTTTCTTTTCAAAACATAAAATGCTATTCTGTCAGTTAGTAGCTTTGTCTTTCCAGAACCAGGTCCTGCTACGACCAAATTGAAATTATCATTTGTCAAGATTGCATCGATTTGCTCTTTGTTTAGTTTGCTTTGAATAAATTCAGTGCCATCAAAAAATTGTGAATGTCTCTCTCTTTGTATTCTAAGATAATTTTCATTATATGCTTTCAAAAAAGCAAGATAATCTTTGATTTCATCAAGTAAGATATCAATTGATGTTGTTTGAGAAATTTCAACATTGACAATAACTTTTTTCCTAAAAAATAAAAATTGTGATAGTTGTGTTTGTAGTTGATATAGGACGTTTCTTATTTTGTGGTGATTTCTTAGAGTTAGATATACCCGATATTGTTTCAATGGATTAATACATTTAGATTTCACCAGTTCCAATTTGCTAAAAACATCTTGCGAAATTTCTATAATATCTCTTTTTCTTTTTCGTTTGAACAACACAAAAAAAAACAACACAACTCCACAGAATAACAAAATTGGTAGCAATATCCAGAAATCAATTCCCAATTTAACTCCTCGGTACCTTTCAATTACTAGTAATTAGTGCTCTAACTCTTATTACTTCACTTGGCAATTTTTCTTATTAAACGTATAAATCCGAGCTTTTTGATATTAATTCTGAGAAAAACAAACTTTGGAAAGTGAGAAAAAATCGTGAATACAACTTCTAGTGAAGCATCTCTTAAGGGAATTGAAGTAATGAAAATCATTTTCAACTATGTAAAAAAACGTGTAAAATTAACCTAATTTGAAAGTGCTTCCAAAGAATTAAATTTGAAGGTTCTTATAAATTTCATTTGAGTTTAGCATTAGAGAAATTAATACCATATTAGATTTGTATAACAAAAAACGAAAAGATTATTAAGAATAATTTGAGTTGTAATTATTGGGAATAGAGATGAAAGAATATTTTATTAAATTTCAAGCTAAAACACCTATTTGGAGTGGAGATGTAAAAGGGCAAAATAGCCTATTAAGAGAGACAGGGATAATTGGGAGCTTAAGGTGGTGGTATGAGATAATAACAAGGGGATTTGGTTTTTTTTCTTGTGATCCTACAAATACGAATTGTAAAGAAGGGAATCGTTGCAGAACTTGCGAGTTATTTGGTTGTACAGGTTGGATGAGAAAATTTCGATTAGAGATTGACGGTTTCCAAAAAATAGAGGAATTATCTATAGGAGTTCGTATTACTCACTACGGAAAAAGGCACAAATTTAAGAGAAAAATTTCTGGTCTAGTTCACAAAGGAGAAATACGTTTAAGATTTGTACCCCTAAGAAAAATTAGTGATGAAGAATGGTTTCTATTAAACAGAACTTTTGAGGTAATAGAAGAATACTCTGCATTAGGGGCACATTTATCTCAAGGAAATGGTGTGATAAAGATTATTATAAATTCACTTCCAAAAGGTAATGGAGAAATACTTGCAGCAAATAAACAGAAAATAAAAAATACCAATGGTTTTCCCAACCTTGAAAATTTCTTTTTTTACACCTTTCGTTTAAGTTTTAAAGAAAGTATTGCACAACTAATCAATGATAAGGTTTTCTGGGTAAAAAATCCAAGAGCTGCTATTAGAAGCAATTGGGATACTTGGAAAAAACTCTGGGAAGAGAAAGAATTTTTACCTTTAGGTTTTCACGTAAGAGATTCAATTAGAATGCTAGAACCTGTGAAGAATCTCCGCCATGAGGTATTTGGAAAACTAGGCAATGGCTCAAAAATATTTGTTTCACATAGCTATAAAGTTAATGATATAAATGCAGATTTTAGAGTCTGGGGTTATGATATAAATGAAAATCTAAAGTCCAAAATAATTCCAAAACTAGAAACTGACTTACAGAAGTATATCTTTTCAAATGTGAATAATAATAGTTTAATAAGCTGTAAATTAATAGTTAAAAAAACAGGTCGAGAACTTTTGGAGAAATGGAAAAAATGATTCATGATTATTATCTTTTTGAAGCTTATCTCAATGAAAACATCGAAATACAAGCTAAAAAACTAGCTCGAAAAAAAACTGAAAAACTAAATAGAAAAGAAGAAAACATTGAGAAAGAAAAATCGTGGGAAATTTCATATCCAAAAAAGACTGAGCTAGAAGTATTTCCTCAGAATTCTGTAATTATCAAAATCACTTTCAAGCTTAAAAAACCTTTTTTGAGTAAAGGGGCCGGAGAATTTCATTTTTTAGGTAAGGGAATAACAGAAAATTCATTAGCAAGGGATAAAATTTTTCGTTGCCCAATAATTAGAGCTTCAGGTTGGAAGGGAAATTTGCGATTTGCTAGTGAAAGGGTTTCAGGTTTAAACATGAATAAAACCTCAAAAGGAGAAATTATACGACGCTTGTTTGGTTCCAAACCTGACGAGGAAAATCAATTAAAAGGGAGATTGTATTTCTTTCCTACATTTTTTAATAATGGTGAAGAAAAAGATGCTATTACTCCTTTAAAAAGAAAATCAAGAACCCCTGCAAGAGGACCTATTATCTTTGAAGTGATAAAAAAAGAAACGCAAGGGGAGTTCTATTTACTTTATTTTCCATATCCGAAATCAAAGGAGTATAACAAAGAGGAGCAAAAAGAAGATCTTATATTTTTAGTAAAAACTCTAAATTTGATGTTTTATACATTCGGTTTTTCAGCAAAGAAAAGCTCTGGTTTTGGAGTAATCGAGAATGCACTGGAAGGCGTTTTCTGGATAAAAAAGAATAAGAAAATTAATGAATTCTTTTTTAGCAATTTAAACGAGCTTGAAAAAAAAATATCTGATAATTCTTTTGGTGAGAATAATGAGCTCTAAAAAACTTCTTGAAGAGATTAAAGATAACAGAGAACCAATACTTTTTGGCGAGATTGGTGCATTACTTCATGATCTAGGTAAATATCACCCTAAGTTTATTGAAAGCAAAGCAGCAAATATTACTCTTAAATTTGAACATCAAAAAATTGATGAAATTCTTGGTAAAAATTCTGAAATCATTAAATTTCTTAATAAATCTAAAATAAAAATTAACGATAAGGAAACAAAAGTTTACGACATTATAAGATATCACCATTTTGATCAAAATAATGGTTTTCAAAATGATATTGTAGATGCATTTATTTTCTGTGATGGAAAAAATTCCGCTGACGATAAGGGTATTGTTAGAGAAAAGCAACCTATTAACAAGACGATTATTGCCTCCCCTTTTGGTTTTAAAAAGGAGAGAATTAGTTTAGGGAACCTTTCTAAAGGTTTTTCTAAACTAGAAGAAAAATTAGAGAAGATTTTTAAAAAATGTTTTTCAAAAACTTATCAGTTAAAGAGTCTTAGAAATAAACTAATGAAGATTCTTGAAAAACATTTTAATCAAGCTCTAGGAGAAACAAGAATACCCGCTAATGATGTAACCTTGTGGGATCATTCATATTCTACAGCAGGTCTTTTCAAAACATTACTCACCAAATTTATTCTTGAAGGCACTGAAAAGATTGATGATAAGCCGTTTAGAATAATTGGTTTTTGTTGGAATGGAACATATTATATAAACAAAGGAAAAAAGATTGCCGATATTTTAATACGAAAAGAGAACATCAAAAAGATTAAAGGTAGACTGAAAAACAAATTTGAGTATGAAAATCCAATTGGTAATATGCTCTATGAGGATTTAAATGGAATTTACTTTACTTTTCCAAATGTCACAGATGAAAAAGTTTTGCAGAAATTAGCAAAAGAATGTGCTGAAATTGCATTATCACTTATAGAGAAGAAGAGTAATGATGAAATATATCCATTCTTCACTCTTAGTGAACCAACAAGTATTTTAGCAAAAACTTTTCCTAATCAACTTCAGTTTGCTTTAGATAAAAGGAACTTTCCAAAAATGAGTCCTATTCTTTTTATTGGTAATGATGAGAAAGAAAATTCTAAAGTCAGTATTACATCCCAAAAACGTTTTAATCAGAATAAAAAATATGGAGATAAATGTCCAGTTTGTAATTTGAGAACCAAATCACCTGATAAGAAACTTTGTGAAAAATGCAATGAAAATAGAAAAGGACGAATATCTTTATGGAAAAATCGCTCAAATACCATTTGGTTTAATGAAATAGCAGATAATAATAATCGAATTGTGCTGTATAACTTGAGTTTTAATCTCAATAATTGGTTAAATGGAAATGCATTTGGAACAATTTATTCCCAAAGCATAGAGGAATGGCTAAATTCTAGAAAAGATGGTAATCCTGTATTAGACATCTTAAAGGAAATCATTGATAATTTTCAAGAAGGAATAAAAAAGAAAATAAAGTCAAAATCAAAAATTATAAAGAATGGTCAACTCCCTCAGGAGAAAGAGAAGAAATTTAAAGCAGATTTACTAATTTTGAAACAATTATTAGAAAAGTTCGTCTTTAAGAAAGAACCGAATATTTCCACTCTTCTTCATTATCTTATTCTTCTTTTTGACCAAGATAATTTGCTTATGGTTTTCAATGATAACCAGTTAAATAATTTTAGAAAAAAACTTTTAAAAACCTTTTTTGAAGAGAAAGTCTCAGAAAAAAATATAGCGTCTTATTTGAAATCTCATCCTCAAATAAAATCAGATGATATTGCTTCTCAATTCTTTTCTCAGAACCCTTCCCCAGCACGTATCTATAGAGTTTGGAAAGAAACAGAAGAGTTCTTTGAACTAGTTAGTAAAAAAATAAGAAAAGAACTTGGAGAATGGACAAGGTTGGAATTCAAAATTTATTCTCCAATAAATGCTATTTTGGAAAAGAATACGTTATACTCTATTCAAATAAAATACTTGAAACCAGAAAGCCTTATTGTATTTCATTCCTCAGATGGAGAATTTTACACAAGTGAATCACTAACAAAGTTTAGTATAAAAGATAAGAAAAATGGAAAAGAGGAACAAGGATTAAAAGCAATTCGCTATGGCTTAAGAGAAATAGGAATTCATTGGATTTCAGCTGAGGAAACTCTCAACAAGAATTTGTTAAAGAATAGTGATATGAGAAGAAATGGAGAGAACTGGGAGTTATTAAAGACTGAGAGCATTAAGAAAGAGCAGTATTCTCCATTTATTGAGATATCAAAATCTTCCATCGCCCTCCGTGTAATCATTCCTGCAGAAAATTCTGCGAAAATACTTGAACAGATTACAAAACTATACAACGAACGTTTTGAAAAAGTGCTTGGTAAATTACCACTAAAAATTGGAATACTTGCATCTAAAAGAAAATTCCCATTATATATGCTTTTAGAAGCTAGCGAGTATCTTTTCAGTGAAAAAATCTTTGATAAACCTGTTGTAATGGATCCATGGTGGCAACTTTCAACTGATTTAATAGATGATAAATATTTTAATTGGTATCCAACTGAAAATCATGATAATTCATTAAAAAATCTTGAAAAACTTTCTTCTGGGAAAGCCTTCATCTTATATCCTGGATATTTTGATTTTGAATTTCTTCTAAATACAACAGATAGATTTGAAATTGGTTATAAATCAGATGGAAAAAGAGCCAATAGATCTTATCAATTATTATCAAACAAGGCATTTTATCTCCACTTTATCCCAGAAATGAATCAATTATGGCAAATTTTATCAAATGGATTATCAAAATCACAAATATTTTCCATTGAGAAAAAGTTAATCTCTAAAATAAGCATATGGAGAAATGTTTCTGATGTGGAAAAAAATCAAGTACTAAAAGAGTTTGCTACAGCTGTTTTAAGAAATGCTTTTAGAGCAGATTGGGCAAAAATAGAAACAAAAAAACAAAGATTTCTTATTGAATCAGCAATTAATGGCTTTTTATTAGATACAATAGACTTTTTTGAGCATACAATAAAAGGAGAAATTGAAAAAAATGAAGTTCTATGAAGAGAAAAACTATCTTGGAATTGCTCTCGATCCGATACATGTAGGTGCCGGGGGCTATAGACTTAGCAGAGTTGATAACACAATTGTTAGAGATCCTGCAACAGATATCCCAAAAATACCTGGAACATCAATTGCAGGTGTAATACGAGAATACGCAACGCTTTTCTTAATGGAAAAGAATTCAAGTGAAACACAGTACAAAAGAGAAAGTGCGGAGCGAGATGTCAGTAATTATTTTGGCGATGATAGTAGACAAGGATCAGTAAGATTTTACGATGCACAAATTATTTTCTTTCCAGTTTCATCAACCAAAGGAACTATATGGCTTACAACTCCACAACTCATAGAATACTGGTCCAAAAAATCAAGTGAAACACAGCACAACAATAATTTTACTTGTATTAGTGGAGAAAAAGCATATGCTATTAAAGGACTAAATAATGAAAACAACTCCATAAATCTTGGGTGGTTATTGTTAGAATTTGAAGAGAAAAAATTTAGCCCCTCTTTATTATTATACCCTCTAGTAAACAAATCTGCTGAAAAAATAGTCGTTCTAAATGAGAAATTATTCTCTCAAATTATTAATGACAATCTAGAAGTTAGAACTTCAGTTAGGATTGATCCTAAAACTGGTGCAGCAGAAGATAGAGGGCTCTTTACTTATGAAGCAATACCCAGAACAACTATTTTTGGTTTTGAAATTGGAATTGACAAACGAAGAAATAGAGAGAATAACAAGATTGAGGGTTTAATCAATAGCTCTTTCAAATATCTTAAGCTTCTTGGTATAGGAGGTATGGGAACAAGGGGTTTTGGAAGAATTATGGTTGAAGAGATAAAAGATTTGGAGGAGAAAAAGGGATGATCAACCTTGACTATTTGTGTATCAAACATGCTCAAAAAATGCCTAGAGACAAAGAATCAGAAATTAAAATACGAAAGGCGTTGGGTGTCCTTCAAGAAGATGGCGTTTATGCAATGTTTTTATGGATCAACTATAAGAACGCTAACGTAATAATTGAGAAGCTGGTTGAATTATTAAATGAACCAAAAATTAAGAACAAATTTTTGACATCAGAAAACTTTACTAAGGATTTTAAAAATCTGTGTAACAAATTACAAAAAATTTCTGAAAATATTGACATGTTATTCTTCTTGAAAAAAATTCTAGAAAGAACTTTAACCTATGCATTATATCATGCTAAAATTGGGGAATGAAGTGATAATAATGTGGAAAAGACTTAATATCATTTTTTCATTAAAAAGCCCACTGCATATTGGTTATTTGCCAAAAAAAGGATCAATGGTAGCACCAACAAGACATTATATTCTTGGAAAGAATTTTTGGGGTGCAATAACAAAAAAAACAACAGAACATTTGTATACTAAACCAAAATCAAAAGACTATTTTGAAGTTGGAAAACAAATTAAGGAAAACTTTCGTTTTGGTTATTTTTATATCTATGATCATGAGAAAAGGATTTATTTACCAACCTATTCAAAAAACGGTTTGATATATGGTCATAGAAATAATGAAAATATTGACGTAATGAAATTCGAAAGAAAATTTACTGGAAGTCGAGTTTTAACAGCAATAGAAACTGGAAATAGAACAGCTAAGGAAGCCTCTCTACATGAAATTAACTTTATAATTGATAAATACAGAGATGAGAATGAAAATATTAGAAACACAAAAATCATTGGTTGTATCTGGATTAGAAAAGATTGCCAGATAAATAACAAAACGATTGTTTCAAACAATGAAGGAATATTCATTGGTGAATTTAATTTAATCGAAAAATTAACACTAGGTGGAGAACAAAACTATGGTTTTGGGTGCGTTAATTTAGAGGGAATAACTAAAGAAAAAATTCTAATAAGGGATGAAAAAACTGACACGGAAGAAATTAAAATAGAAATAAGAAAAAATGAATCAATTCTTTACCATTTTAAATATAATGAAAGTGTATCTTTCCAAGGAGATATTGAGTTATTAGTTGGTCGTGCATATTTTGATATTAAAAAAACTAAAATATCCAAAAAAGCAAATTTCGGGTACAAAGAGAAACCAGGTTCAGTTATCTCAAAAGGAATTTATTGTTTTACACCAGGAACTATAATAGACTTTGAAAATAAAGATAAAACTATTGAAGCAACCTTACAATGGAATGGAATTATTACACTATGAAAAAAAGTCAAATAATATTTTATATTGTAGCAGATTTTCTTTATTATGTAATTAATTGCTCAATACTTTCTACCAATTCTTCCAGTTTGCCTTCAAAATTAGCTATTCTAGCTATTGGTTCAACCTCGCCTTTTTCAATGAGTTTCTCCTGTGCCCCATCCTTCTCCATTTGTTTTGATAGCATAAAAACTCTGATGTCAGTTCTCTCGTTTGCATAATCTCTTATAGTTTGCTCGAATCTTTTTTTGTCTCCAGTACCTCTAAAAGACACAAAAAGAATTGGTATGGTATTATAATATCTTACTAACTTTTCTATTTGATTTACTTTGATATCATTTTTTTTACTTAAAGTGTCCTTCTTTTTAACCTCAATAATTAACTTAACCTTACTATAAGGTATCATTGCATTGCCATCAGCTCTTTCCCAATAGTCTTCATCATTTTCATAAACAATTATATCAGATTGCGGAATGTGTTTATTATTCTTTTTTGTTTGTAATTCTAGAAACTCATCTTTGTTGTTAATTTTTAGTACTTTTAGTTTCTCCTTAATCATTCCATTTACATCAATCTTTCCATTTGCATTTACATATAATCTTCTTGTAAGCTCTTCTCCTTGAGAAGAATATAATTTCCTTGTATACGCCTTGCAAGGTAAAGAATCATCATTTCCAACGAAAATGTCTCCTTGTTTAAATAACAGCTTGCCTTTAAATTCTTCCTTAAGAAATTCCAAAAGGAGTTTTTCAGTGATGTAACCAGAGATTTTAGTTTTTCTGGGATTTAACCCATTCCTATAAGGTTCTTCGCATTCTTTTACAAGTTCAATTTGTTTTTGATTATAATATGTTTCTTTATTCATACACCTTCACCAACTTGTTAAGTCAAGATAATCAGATGACAGTTTCCTTCACTTAATTAAGTGAATATAATGAGAAATCAAAGACTCTCACCACATGAACAATTATAGATAGTGTAAATAATTCTTTCTCTACAAGTGGATTAATATCTACTTCAAGTGGAGTAAACATCACTTTACACACCCAGCACTGAGTCGTAATTGAATCTTCTATCTCAAACTAAGTGATTCGAAGAGAAAGTATACATTCAATAATTTAAGCATCTGGAGTAGTTCGCTCACACAGTGAGATCTTAGAACAGTGCTCCACCAAACAACATTAGCTTCCTTCCAAGAGGAAATCTCTTTGGAAAGACGATTGGGGTTCTGCTCAATAAATTGACGAGTAGTATCAACAATAACATTGCTACTGCGAAAGTTAGTGGTAATATCTATTGACTCAACATTGGGATATCTTTTAGTGAAAGTAAGAAGGTTATCAACATCGGTACCACGCCATTGGTAAATACATTGGTCACCATCACCGACAACACAAATATTGCCATTGTCACCAGCTAAAAGAGAGATTAGCTTCTCCTGAATAGGATTGATATCTTGATACTCGTCAACAATAATATGCTCATAACGATTAGAAACAAGAGAAGCAAAGTCAGAATCTTCATTGAAGAGTTTAACAACTTCATTCATCATACCCGAGAAATCAAGGAAACGTTCTTCATCCAAAAGCGTAAGATATTGTTCAAAACAATGACGAAAACTCTCCGGTAAAAAGGAAGGAGCAATCATCTCTTCACGAACAACATCAACATTAAGACAGAAAATTTCAAAATTGCGATAGCGACGATCAAAGATACGCTCCAAACCAAGACGACGAAAATGATTGTAAGTGGAAACGAAAATAATTCGCTGATTCTCATCAAGGACATCATAACTCTTGTATTTGGGTTTGTATTCCTTAAGTAATTCATAACAGAAAGAATGGACAGTACCAACATACATATCACCCAACTCGGGATTTTCAGGGTGAAGCTCCTGTAAATGTTTGCGAATGCGGAATTTTAGTTCCTCAGCAGCATTATCAGTAAAAGTAAATGCTACAATACTAGCAGTATTAACTCCTGTAGCAACAAGTTTTGCAATTCTACGGGTAATAACATCAGTTTTACCAGAACCAGCACAAGCAATAATCTGTAGATTCCCATCCCAATGATCTATTGCTTTTTGTTGGTTAGTAGTATATCTCAAGATTGAATCACTTTGCAAAGAGGGGTTTTTGATACAATTTATTATTATAAAGATTTTTTTTATTTGTGATTACAGCATACTAGAGAGGTTGTCTCCAAAGATGAAACAATTTATCTAATTCAGGATGATCTGCACCAAATCTTTCTGTGCTTTCTTTAACCCACTGTTCTAAAATTATTTCTCTAAATTGACCCATATTTCTTACAATTTCCAGGAAAGCTTCGTGATTTAATATTACAAATAGATCTTCTTTAGATAATAGATCCTGCCAATTTTCAGATGCCTTGAAACTTAACCATTGTAACTTTTTGCCTTTTATTCTATGTTCTTGGAAATTTTCTAATAGATTACCCGAATTTGTCAATAGTCCAAATATTTGGATATTTTCATCCTTTACTTTTCTAATATGTTGCAATGGTTGGTCAATAATAATATTGCGAATATCGAATAGTAATTGAATGATTTCTTCAGGGAGTATTTTAGTAGTTTCAATTATTGAAACTAAATGATTTATGTTTTCAGCTTTAAGCTCGAAAGATAGCAATTTAGATGTTTGTTTTGAGAAATCAATTAGCAAGTTTCTAATTCTAGTCGGAGATTTAAATTTAGATTTTGGACCTTGACTAACTTGTTCCATTACTAATGGAAAATAATAAGCGATAAACTGTTTTGCAAGATAAACAGCAGGTATAAAATGCAAATAATTTGAAGGGCATTCCTTAGAGTTTTGTTCTATGTAATCAACTATGCTCATCAAAAGGGCAATTTTATAAGTTGTTGTTTTTACTCCTTCATTCAATATTATTTGAAACATTTGATAATTGTTCATTTTAGATTACTCCTCCATTTTTCGTTTTAGTTATAATTTCAGTATTGAATAATTCTTTTAATATTATATTCAGTGTTTTTAGGTACAATCCTATGCTGTCTTTTATTTCATTCCAAGTTCTAATACCATCAACAACAATGGCTTTAATCTCTCTTCCTTTCCAAGATTCTAGGCAGGGATAGTTCAATTATCGTATTTTATCACGTCCTTATTCTCTTCAAATTGATTCATTGTAATACTCTTTAATTTCAGTAAATATCCAGATTGTTCTTCTTTTGTAAATAAAACTCACTCTTGTCCTATTGCTTGAGTTTATTTGAAAATAAATTTTTTGAATGGATTTCCATGTAAATCATAAACGCCCCAATCATAAAGATTAGTCATTGATTCCTTCTGATATATTTTATTTCGAGCGGTAAACAATGCTTCAACAACGGATGCACCACTGATTAAAGCCCTGTAAAAATGTGGCATAAAATAAGGACCTATTTCATCAAGTAATGGCCAATTTGTTGCAATTACTGAATTTACATTCGCCAAATATAACCCTCTCTTTAACCCATATAACTCATCTCCTTGTCTAACTCTTTCACGACCAGTTTCACAAGCACTTAAAATAAACAACGGACTAATTTTGAATTTATTCAAAGATATTTCAGTTGCAGTAAAAGGAGTAAAAGATTCAGCAGAGTAGAATTTAAGATGACTAATCCATGGGTTAATAGCATTGAATTCACCATGCCCTGCAAAGTGAATTATATCAAAATTACTTTTCATTTTTTGTTTAAAATTCTCAACAGTAGCGTTTTCTTCATTAAGAATATCAATAAAACTCTCTTTTCTATCTAAAAGTTCAGCAAAGAGGTTAGATATTCTATTAATCTCAACTTTTGCACCAATTAAATTAAGTTCCGGCACATTAAAATTTGGATTTTGAATAGCAATAATTTTTGATTTTTCATTCTGAACTTCCTTCTTTATACAAGAATGGAGCAAAATTATACTATTCGCATTAACACTCGGAATTTCTAATCCTAAGTAAGTATCTTTCTTAGTTGTTATTGCCCAAGGTAATGTATGAAAAATACCCCAAGGTATTACAATGAGTAAATTCTTTTTCAAAGTAATTTCCCAAAGTTCCTTATCAATTAGATTACCTTGGTATTTTGATAATTCATCTAAAATCCTCTCAATATTTTCTCCTTTGATTATACCTTTATTGAGATTTTGTAAGATCTTTCCTAAATCCCTTATATCTATATCAACTTCGGAAAATAATTGCATTGTTTCATTTTCTATTGCTATAATATTCATTTTTTCATCGGAAATTAAGAAATACCAAATTATTGCTTCATTCTCATGTTTGAATACCTCATCAATAAATGAACTTGGGTTAAATTCAGAACTAATTCTAAGAAAACTTGGATCAGTGCATTTTTCTTGTATTTGAACCCGGATCAAACGTAGTTCGTTTTCTTTCATCATTAATTCTCTACGAGATGAATTTACTTCAGTTTGATCCTTCTGTGTGATCACCTTATATCTTATACTATTAATTATACTACAAATTTCCTTTTCTTTTAGTAATAAATCTCTATAATCTGGACAAGAAATTATTGAATGAGCACTTTCATTTTCTAATTTATCTACAATTTCTCTTGATTTTATTGCTTCCATGTATTTTATAATATCGAATAAATGTTCATTTTTTCTTTCATTACTATAAATTTCAATTAGAAGTCCTATCATAGAAGAATATGTAGCTAAGATACTCTTTCGAAATGATAACCTGTCTCCTTCTGCAGCAATATCTGAAGTTAAAACTTCATAAATATCTATTGATTCTTTTAATTTCACATAAGCCTTCTGATATTCACCATTATTTTTATGAATTATGCTAATAATTCTATTTAGGGAGGCTTCTGAATATCTATCTCCCGTTTTCTTAGAAAAATCCATAGCATTGTCAATATATTTTGTAGCTGATAAAATATCACTTTGCTCAAGAGCTATTTCAGACTTTATTATCAAACAACTAATAATTAAATCAATACTCTCCATTTCAGAAGCTAATTCATAAGCATATTCTATGAGGTTAGATTTTTCAACTATATCCTCAAAAAAATTGATTTTCATAAGTAGCGCGGAAATTGTATTTCTCTTATCATTGATTTTTATTGATAAATTGTAAGCTTCTTCAATTAATTCCAATGCATGTTTCTCTTGATCTTTCGATTTATCACTGTCAAGATTTTTATTTAAATGCAAGATTGTTGCTGCTAAATTTAGTAAAGCTCCACTTCGTTTATAGTTGGCTCCTATCTCGTCAACATACTTTAGTACCTCTATATACATTTCATACGCTGGCTCATTTTTACCCCAATATGAATAAACAACTGCTATATTATTTAATGCTGTGGCAATTTCTTTTTTATCGCCAATGTTTCTAGCAATATCCAATGCTTTTTTATGATTTTCAAGAGCTTTTTGTAAATGTCCAATTTGTCTATAAGCAGTTCCTAGATTGTTGTAACATGTTTCTTCAAACATTATGTCTTGAATTTTGATTGCATATTGTAAATTTTTTTCATAAATCCTAATTGCTTCTTTATTTCTTCCCGAAATAAGATAGAGTATTGCTAATTCATTATTTGCACTTGCATAAACTCTTGGAAAGCGATACCTCTTTGAGAAATCTAATGCAAGTTTTAGGAATTCTTCTGACAATTGAAAATCCCCTACAAAATGATAATAACGCCCAATATTTCTTATTTGTAATATTAAATCTTCTAATAGATTATTTTCTTTTGATATTTTCAATGCTGCTTGTAGATTGGATAAAGCTTTCCAATAATTACCTTGTTCCTGATATACCAAGCCAAGATTGTTTAAAGATTTAGATTTAATTTCAGCAATATTCTCAGCTTCGGCTAATTCTAGTGCTTGTGAACAATATTTGAGACATTCCTCTAACTCATTTTTAGTTCGAAAACATTCACAAATACCATATAATGCTTGGCATTCAATATATTTGTTAGATGTTTTTTTAGCTGATTCTGCAATCTTGAAATTAATTTTCAGGGCAAAATCAAAACACGATTTTTGATGAAAAACAACTGATTCCGCAAATAATTTTGAATACATAATCCTTAGTTGATTTCCAATGGCACTATTATATCCTGTTGACTGAAACAAGTTTGTCAGTTCATCTAATTTCTTTAATCTTTCATTTGGGTCTTCCAAAAATTGCACATTCCTTTTCTGAATTATTGATTTCTATATTATCCCACAAAGATAATAAGCGAAACAATTTAAAAAGATAATTCTGGCCCTCTTTTCTCAACTAATCCTTTCTTCTTTGAAGATCAGGACAAAAAACAACTATTTCTTTCCAAAGACTCTCTTAATGATTAAGAAATATTTGATAATTTAATTCATCATTTTTCTAAAATTCTAGATTAATAAACCACTTTTCCAATTGAATTTATATGTCAAGTTACCATCCCACATTTTTTTCTTTTCCACATAAGCTTCAGATAAATTTGAATATCCTAACTCATCTAAGGGCTCATTTTTCTTCATCAAAATAAATTGAGAATAAATTGGTATTCTATATTTTTTTGTACTAACATCCAATTGAAATTTCCTATATCCTAGAACAGCACGTTCATTTATAATTCCAAACCAATCTTTTTTACTCTTAGATTTCACGTCGAATCCAATTAACAAACCTTTGGCTAGTAATAGAAAATCAGGCATTTCATTTTTCATCTGAACTCGTTTATTCCTCAAATCTTTTCCTAAATGAAATATTAAATAGCCTTTGTTTATTAATAGTTTTAAAATGGATTCCGAAGCTCTATCGTGCATTTGATAATTCTTAAGAAATTGTTCTTTTGTTTTGATTGGTTTATAATCTAAAATTTCACCATATTCCTTTTCCATATAATTTCGAATGTTTAGTAAAACCTCTTTTAATTCAGGTTTTTCTTTAAAAATATTCAATAATTCTTCTTTTTTTTTCTGTAGCGCTAATTCTATGATAGATTCTTCCAAGAATACCCTCTCTAATTATAGAGGTAGAATTTTGTTTAAATAATTCTAATTATTAAGGCAATTCAGCACTTCTTTCCAATTATAATATATTCATGAGCTAATAGAAACAAACCTTTATCTAGAACTTTTTTTCTAACTTTTTCGTTTCCAAATAAAAAGCTATTAGTTCTAGCTTGTATATGAACAATTATTCTTTGTAATGAGAAACCAATTTCTTCAAACATTAATTGTGTTTTATACCCTAATGGATGAAATTTCCATCCGTCTATTGCATCACCAATTACTACACAACAATATTTTTGAGGTTTTAGAACACGATACATTTCTTCGAAACTTTTTTCTAAACCTTCTAAATATTGTCTATAATGTTTTGAATTACCTAAACATTGCTCCTCACTACTATACGAAATCAAATTCCAATAAGGTGGAGAAGTAACAATTAAGTCAATACTATTATCTTTTAATATTAAATTCTTAGCATCACATATTTCAGCACGAGAAATTATATCTTCTCTTCTAATTTTCATAATTTTCTCATTTGATAAATTAATAGCATTCGGATTAATATCGAATCCAATAGAATTCCTTCCCAATTTAAGAGCTTCAATTAATGTTGTTCCTCCACCCAAGAATGGATCGAGAATAAAATCTCCTTTTGTTGTATATTTTTCAATCAAAATTCTAGGGATTTTTGGTGGAAATTTTCCAGGATAATTTTTCAAACTATGAACTTTATCATGGCTAGGATAATCTTCAGGGAAGAACCAGATTGTTGTTTCATAATTTTGCATCCAAGCTATATCTACCATAGTCTTCGACAAAAATTCTTGAAGAAACTAAAAAAACACCACGGAAAAAAATCATCATTCATTTTTCTCTTCTTTTCTAAATATCAAACAATACTGATGATGTCTGTTTCCAACCCAAGCACTGTTTACTCCTAATGGAATTAATGGCTTATCATTTTGTAACCAAATTTTTTCATCTTTTGGTACCCAGTTACTACTCAAAGATTTTACGGTATCAAAAGCGAGTGGATATATTCTCCCATCTGCAAAAACATTGTTAGTAATTACAACAAGATATCCTTTATTTTTCATAACTTTGTATACTTCATCAAATATTTTTTTCTGTTCTAATAGAAATTCATTATAATTACTGATATTTCCAATATCCCTTGAATCTTCACTATAATGCGTATCCCAATTTTTTTCCTTTCTCTCTTTTTGTCGCATGGAAGATCTCTTTAATTGATCCCAGTAGGGTGGACTTGTAATACAAAAATCAATTGAAGGTATTTCTCCATATTTGTCTTTCAATAATTTTTCTAAATTATGTGAATCTCCAATCAAAACATCATGATATAAATCAGCAAAATCTTCTGTGAATTTATCCATACTTTTTTGTTTCAAATTAGACTTTGCAATTTCCCCATATTTCTCTAGTAATTCTATACCAATTCCATTACGACTTGCACTACGACAAGCAACCAATGTACTACCTGTACCAAGAAAAGGATCTAAGACAGTTTGTTTCTCTTTTGTAAAAAATTCAATAAATATCTTAACCAATGATTCTGGAAAACTCGCAGGATGTAGAATTTTTTTCTTCCCTCTGGGAGGAGGATTATGAATAAACCATGACTTTGTAAATTTAATCCATTGTTTTCCTGTTAAGTTATTCAGTTTATTATTAAAATTGTACTTTCCGAGTTCTCCACGATCTTCATAGTTTTGTTTCATATTAATTACCCTTTTAGTAACTTAATAACTTGAAATTTCGTTTTCAAACCTATAATTTTAATTTAACGATAATCGTTTATTTTCGTTGATGTTAATTTATCAACAGCATATCTAAACATAGATTTCATGTTACTATTTTCCAATCTTTCATGTATGAATTTCTCGAATCTCTTCTGTTTTATAGCTTTCCTACATTCCTCAATTTCTTTTTGGTAAACCCAAGCATTATGTAATGCTCTGTTTTCAAAATTTTTGGACGAAAGAGGACCTAATAGAAATTTTCTTTCCTTTAATGTTTTTGTATTACAAATTGGGCAACGGCATTTTTCAAGTTTGCTCTCATCACTTAAGGAAAGTTTTTTTCTTCTTTTTGGTGGTGAAATGAATCTATCACTAACGCCAGGTAATTGTATAGCTCCTTTCGCAGCTTTTAATCTCCAACTAACTGAATCTAATGAATCAACACCTAAATAAAACATAATTAAAGCTGTAGTAGCACCACCTATTCCAAAAGCATGAATATGTGCTTTTGGAGCTAGTTTTCTTAATTTGATAATCAAATCTACTATAAGTTTTTTACCATTTACAACACCTGTTGATGTCATCATTAATGGTACAAGGCTTCCAATTCCAATAATTAATCTTTCATTCAGAAATACATTAGTTTCACTTAATATCGCTTGAATTTCATTCCAGTTTTTAGATATTTGTTTTTCGCTATAACCATGAACTACTGGAAATATAACCACATCATTCTTAATTGACAACATTTTTTTTGTATTTTCTATAGTTTTTTTCCATCTATTACCATAATTCTCTTCTTCATTTGCTATAGGTGAATAAGGATGGTCTAATATAACACCTAAATCAGGTTTTGTATATTTATAAAGATTAATGATTTCTAAACAATCGAAGCTTAGAACATCACTTTTTTGAAAAAGATATCCACCCGAGTCCATCATTATTGCTGTTCTTTTCTTAATTTTTAGAAAATCTCTAATGGATTCACTTTTCTTCAAATTATTATAGAAACTAGTTTTTTGTATTATATGATAGGCATTAAATAATACTCCGTCAACATGAAAATAATCCCAAGGATTTGGTGTTCCACCAATCGGTTGACCAAGGAACAAGATGGGTGTTTTGATTTCTCTTCCATTAATTAGGAGATTATTATTTTTTGCTAACCCATTGCTCTGTATATCCATAAATAATCCTCATTACAGTTAGTGTAGTGAATAAATTTCTGATATAAATCTTTCTAGTAAAAGAAAAGGCACTATTGTGTAATTTGGTACTAATTTTTTTACTTTATATAGCCCATTTTTTTACAGAAGGAATAGTTGTCACAAATATCAGTACCACCAAACAAACCATGTAGCATTATTACTTCTAAATTAGATAGATTAAATCCATATCCCTTGGATTTATCAAATTTATTTTCATCTAGTATTTTCATATTGAAATTTGTAAATAATCCTGGGAAATACCTACTTAGCTCATCCTTTATCATAGATTTCTTTTCAACAAATCCCATTTCCACGAATTGCTTTGCAGCTTTATCAATCCAATCTTTTTTAGAGCTAAAACCGTTTCTATTTTTTTTCTGCATAACATCTATAATATTCATTATTTCCAACAATTGCCCTACAGTTAATATAAGAAATTGTAAGCGATAATTGAAATTCTTTTCATCTTCAATTTGATATAGCCAAAAAAGATTATCCTTTGGGCAACCAAATTCATTCCATAATAATAGATGATCAAAAAGAAGTGAATAATTTAAGAGATATGATTTAATTGTATCCTTTGATTTTGTAGGAAATCTATTACATAAGATCTCATCCCACCAAGCTTTCTTGATATCTTTCTTCATATCTTTATGTTGGCTTTTGTCACATAAAGAAATGCAAATTTGTCCCATTTGATGAACTTCTGTAGGCCTTACTTCTCTCCAAAATATATGTCTTGATGATTTGTTAATTAGATAGTAAAATGGATATCTGTTAATTAGCATTTTTATTCCCAATTTCCATCTACATTTATTCAAGCCCAGGAAAATAACTTTCCCGCTTTAATCTATCACCCAAAATTTCACTTTGTATGAAATCAAGAATCCTTGAATAAGCATCATTTTTCTGCTCGATGAAATTCTTAACATCTTTAGTGAATTTATAACCAGGATGTGCTTGAACATATTTTATTGCTTCGGGTATGAAGCTGGTGAAAGATTCCATCCATTGAGCTATTCTTTGTAATTTAACGTTTGGTTGTGCAGCTCTTCCATCAATTAACTGGTCTGAATTGGGATTGGCATCATAAGTAAATTGTTTTATTAAATCTTTACCTCTAAATGATAGATTCACCAAATCTTCATCTGTGAAATCAAATATTCTTTTGTAAATCTCTCTTTTATTTGCCTTATTATCATACAAGTCATAGTAAAGATCAACAATGCCTTTAATTAAACTCAAAATCAAATAATTCCAAAATCTTACTGAAACAACATATGAACAGAAATTATTCCTTTTCTGTAGATAATCTTCAAATGATACATATTTTATTCTTTTATCAAATTTTGGATTTTGAATAGCCTTTCTGATGAGTTTATCCTTTTTATCGTATAATTTTTTCATAATATCTGAAATTCTCTTTATACCATTTGTAAATACAATAGTTTCAAAAACATTCATACCGAGGTTTTCAGATTCATCTAACTTGGCTAAATTAAAAGCTTCATTGAAATTATCCAAGTTGTCAAATATTGACTTTTTAGCAGCTCTTGCAATATGTGGTTTTCCTTGCCAGGCCATACTTAGTTGTGCTAAATCTTCTATACCTATTTTTCGATAACTAGTTCCAGAAATTTTAAACATTTCTAATTCAGTTTTTCCTTTGAAATATCTCTGAAAGGAGTTAAATAATCCTCTTTTATTTTCATAGAAAATGGGAATTGTGGTTTTCTCTAAAATCTCCTTAATTTTTAGATGAATAGGATGATTTGCTCTATAGTCTATTTTAGTAATTGGATTCTGTGTATTACTGGACAATGTAATAGCATCTATTAGTTGTGTATTTTCATGTGTTGGTACAATTTTTGCCCATACATAAACATTTGATGAAAATAAATCGTCTTCAGATTTAATTTCAGAATCCGATCTTCTGGTTTCAACAGCATCATGTAACGCCCAAGATGTTTGACATCCATTAACTACTTGAGGACGAAAAAGAATTACTTCAACGATTTTACCATCATGAAAATTCTTATATTCATCCTTGGAACTAGCATCCATCAGAGAGCTAAATGTTATACTATCACACACTATATTTAGTCCATTATTAAGAATTTCAAAGCTATAATCATCATAAGGTGTGCTAGTTCTAAGTAAACTTAGTGCTTTTTCTTTTATTTCACGACCTATTGAACCTTGCCTGGTATATGGCAATCTAAGACGTAAGTTCTGAGCAAATATCGCATCACCATATTGGTTAACAAATTGGTAAATTGTATAGGAATGAATAGGTAATATAACGGCTTTAATTTCATTGTCTGAATCACGCCTAACAACAAAATTCTCACTAACAACCGGGATTCTAATCTCACTTGGTGATTGTGCATAAAAGGAATCCATATCTCTTACATATCTAAGGATTTGATTTAAGCCGTAAATTTCTATATTGTTTTCTCTTGCAAGCTTTCTAGCATCATCATTAAACTTACCAGTTACACAAACAACTTTTCTCAATGGTTTTTGGAGATTTTTTGAGAATTTGTAATCATCTCTTAATCTATTGAATGAGTCAGAGGTTGATTTGTCATTTTCTTCTAATTTCTTAATGCCTCTTATCAATTCATCAATAACTTCCGGTCCATAAGAAGGAGTTTTTTTCTGAAAAATATTATCTGAATATTTACATTGTACTAGAAGTATAGTATCTGATATTCTCCCGGCAGATCCAATGTCAATTCCTTTATCACCTGGTTCACCTATCACTATTTCATTTGTATCAGATAGTGAGAATCCTAAAAATCTATGAGCTATCCAACATTCGAAGGTTCTTCCTGCGCCATGTGTATTTGTTCTATCTGTTCCAAAAATTTGTGATATTTCATCTAAATCTTCATTAAATTTTTCTAAAAATTCATCATACAATATTGCCATTTCCAATTTCCTCTCCAATTAATGATAATAACTCACTAAATGAATTATCCGAAACCCTATAAACTTTATGACTATGACATTGGATTAAAAGAATAATTAGCTAACAATTCCAATCTTTAAAAATAATCACCCAACGTACTTTGTTTTGGTCTTAGTAGTTCCTTCAAAAGATATTCTTCAAGAGCTCTTTTAGAAACAAGAATATCTTCAAGCTTTTGTGCAGGGTGATTTTGCTTACTAATATCCTCTCCGATTATCCTTAGTAAATCTCCCTTGAAACCAATTGTTCCATTGATTTTAAACCCATATTTGCACAATTTTGTCACCATTTCATTATTCGCATCCAAAGTTATTGCTTTATCATTCTCTTTTTGACCAAAAGCAACTGTTAAAGAATTGATTGCTTTCTCCCAATCATAAATTGCTTTCAAATAGTCTTCACCCAATGCTAAATAAATCAAATTAAACTTCTTTGATATTAAACCAATAAAATCCTTCATAATTTCCAATTTGTTAGATCGATCCATTATCTCTTGATTCTTCATTTTACTAAAACTGCATTCATAAGCTGGTATCATCTCTTCTGATTCAAGTAAACCAAATCCTGCTGAGATGATGTAGAAATCTACTTCTGCAAATCTTCTCAGAATTTCTATTCCCTTTATTATACTTTTATGTTGTGAACCTTGATACATATCTATTACTTTACAAATTTCTTTAGAACTTTTTTTCATTATCTCTTCTCTATCTTGCTTTATAGTGATATCATCGCACTTTAGTTGATTAGATGATGAAAATGCCTTTGCTTTTGTACATGAACTGATAACTAATATTCGAATCATAATTCTTCACAACATAACTTCTTAAATTTTATTTAAAAATCCTAACTTGTTATTATATTCTTTTCTTATACTATTACTATATCATTATTTTACATTTAAAATCCCATTAATACTACAATAAACTCGTATAGAACTAATAAATCTTAACAAAATGGGTTATAAATAATGGAATCATCTTCTGAGTTTATTTATCATTTGTGAAAATGTTATTAAATCTTTTAATTCGGAAACTCTGATTTCCATTCCTAGTAGATCAATACAAATAATCAGATTACTAAAGAATAAATTTTCGCACTGAGATTTCAAATTGTTTTTTTTCATTATTCATGAAAGTAGATTTGATTTAAAAAAGTAAAATGAATATTTTTCGTAGGAATTTATATTATTCAAAAGCAATTTGTTAGATTGTTATGGCATTTATTGATTATGAAGTTCACCCTATTGAACCATCTACGGTAACAGAAGAACAGTTTAACGCATTATTTGATATTGAGGACTCCTTGCTCTATGAAGATGAACTTGATGACAAACCTCATCCTCGTGAATTACGGAAGAAAATGATGCAAAGGATCAGCGATGAATCCCAAACGTTCAGATGGCTTGCTCTTTCCAAGAAAACAGGGCAAGGCATTGGATATGCACAAGCAACTATTGCTACTGAACAAGCATTAAATTTCGACACTGCAAAGAACCTTGCTGGTGTTACTATTGAAGTCATCAAAGATTTTAGAGGACAAGGTTTGGGAACAAGATTACTTTGTTTGCTTCTAGATAAAATCAACGAATATGGTTGTGTGACCACCATTGGTGTTTTTGGTGTCCACCAGCGTGGAGCTAGGTTCTGTGAGAAATTCAATGGTAAGGTAGTTCAAGAAGAGAATGAATTTCGTCTATATTTTTCTGATATTGATTGGGAATTGATTGCTAATTGGCAGAAAGCAGGTGAGCAACGAGTCAAGGAAGATGGTATTATCCTTCATAATTTTGAATTTTGTCCGGATGATTTACTCGAGGGCTACGCTGCTTTGTATACTGAGATTATTAATCAGCGTCCTTTAGGAGAGATTACTGTTCGTCATCGTATCACCCCTGAATCTCATCGAGAGCGAGTACGTCTTTTGATTACTGAGCGAGGTCATAAATTGTTTACTCTTGTTACTCAGGAAGCGGATGATTCTCTTAGCGGTTTAACTGAGATGGTTTTCATCCCCGAATCCGATTATTACATCGAACAATTGCTCACTGGTGTTCGAGAACCCTTTCGTAACCGAGGGTTGGGTAAATGGCTCAAAGCAGAAATGATTTCCTTCATTCATAAGCAGCATCCCTCCATCAAGTTCATTGTTACTGACAATGCTACTACTAACGCTCCTATGCTCTCTATTAACGAGAGACTTGGTTTCAAAGAGTTCCTTTCCTACAAAACCTATCACTTCCAGGCAGCAGATTTGAATAGATTAATTTTATAACTTCACATATTAAAGTAAAGTTGATATTAGTATGTAGCAAGAATAGATCATTTACTTATACAAAATTCTAAATCTATGATTTTCCTCAACCATTTAACAAGAAAAAACAAAACATGAAACTTCATTTTTATCCAAATGATCTTCCTGGTATTAATTAACATTATATGAACAAAAGAGTAATTGATTATTGAGGGAGTTTTAAAAATAGACTATTTCAAATTATTTAAATGCAAGTAGACGAAATTTGCTCGAAGTGTTTAGAAATGGGAAGATTAGATAAGAACATTCTTTCTCAATTTTCAGAGTTTGAATGTGAAAGACAATTATATATTAACTTAGGTTTAGATGATCCTGATTGGATTCTACCTGGCTACAAAATTATCGAAAGTAATCGTCGTAAAAAAAGTTCTCAATTAGCATTTGATATTGGTAAAGAGTATGAACAAGCTATTTATTCAAATTTGAAAAGGTTACCTAACACTTTTTGCAAACTCTCTCAAACTGGTGAGGTTACTCCCATTAGTTTAACTATCAAATTATTAAATCAATTATACAATGATTTTTCAAGTAACAAAATCAATCAGGCATGTTTACTTGAGCATCAATTCAAAGTCTCTGATCAATTTCTTGATTCGATTTTTCTAATAAAAAACACCTCAAATATCGACCGATCAGAAAACAGACCTGATATACTATTTCTGAAACAAATCAATTTTACTCCCGAATCAAAATATTATGAAATACTGTCAGATGGGAAATTCAAGGAGTTAACTCAAACAGAGATTGAAAACAGAATTTCTATCAACATTATCGATATTAAATCAACAAATGAGATGAATGTTGGTAAAAAGCATTTTATTGAGATTATTTATTATGCAATGACTTTAAGCAAATTTATTTTTGAGAATAATTTGGAATCGAAGTATTTTGTGAACATGAGTAATAATGGCATTCTCCCTAATGTCGAAAACTTCTTTGTAAATTCACATGAAGAAATTATTGATTTTATAGTGGAAATTGATTGGAAAAATGCTTTCAGGATTTTTGACAAATTAACTCAAAAAATAAGGTCCTTTGAGCAGAAGAGACCTTTAGATATCAGCCAAATTGATTGTCTTGACATTAATATTAATCCTGCTTGCGGTCGATGTAATTTCGTTGAGGATTGCAAAGCTTTACTTGGTTTTGGCAATAGACCACCTGCTAATTGGGATATCAGATTACTACCAAATACTTCGAGAGCAATTTGCGAACAATTTCGTGATAGAAATCTAAATGACATTGGTTCTGTCCTTAATGATCTTACTAACATCGAAATTCAATCCACACCAAATCCATTATACCCGCAATTACCATTGATTAAAAACCGATCAAATGCAATCATTTCACAGAAACCATTTTATCCCGATCGTGGAGAAATCTATTCTTTATCCATTCCTAAATTTACTGATATTGTTTTAGTGTTTGACAATGAATTTGACCCCATAACTGAGAGAATTTATACTATTGGTTTGAATTTAGTGATGAGCGTTTCACCAAATTCCAAAAGTGGCTATAAAGAACGATTTGATGGTTGGTGGTCTATTTGGAAAAACCATTTAGTTAACAAAACCAAAACATCAGCTTTTAAGGATGAGTTGGAGCAATTATTAGGAAAGGAAATTAGTTCTCGGGATCTAACTGAGCTTTCTAAAATTATCAAGGAGCTCTGGGATAATCCCGTTCACTCAAATGATTTTACAAAGATAATCCTACCTCACGAACAAACCAAAAATAAGGATCGAACAACAGTAAATTTCACTTACACCTATGTCAATGGTGGTTTAGATAATACAAATGAATTTCAGTTAGCTAAAAATCTGATCGAAGTATTGTATAATATTTTTACTTTGTGTTATTATCTCGAGAGATATATTGAAAGTGAGTCTAACGAAGATGGTTATGTTAACAAACTTCGAACAGCTGTTTTCTATTGGTCTACTGATCAATTGATGGTTTTAGAAGAGATGATTGAAAGAAATTTGGTTGGTCTTATTTCTGACGTGAAAATAAAGCCCAAACTTGAAAGAGTCATTTCATTATTCACTCCTTCTGATTCTGAGGTAAAGGATCCTTACCAGCACAAAAAAGTCTATGATTTGAGGGCTTTTGCTGAAACAGTTGTCGGAATGCCCAACTCTGTTATTAATTATACCTGGCATGAACTTGCTGAGACCCTATTTGGTTTTAAAGTTAGTAGAAATTTCTGGATGCCCCATTTCAATTATATGGAATATATCAATTGGCATGAATTCATCAAGGAAATTGATACGACCAAGAAAAACAGGAAAAGAATAGCAATCGGTAATCAGATCAGAAATAAATTATTCACTTTAAATAGGCTTAGAACATACTTTCAATCAACTGCCGGTTGGTTGGTTTCCAAAAAAGCAAAACCTGTTGAGAGTTCAGAGATTACTTGGAGACGATTGCCGGGGGACTATCATCAGATAGCTAACTTGTGGTTTATTTATTCCCGATTAAATGGTTCAATGGGAGTATATGAAGCGGATTATTATCGAACAATGTACCCTGAATTTAGCATTGGAAAATTACGAGCTGCTAAAGTAGAGAATATGAGCATTGCAACTACTCCCTCACCACGAGGTTCCTTACTCCACAAATATAATTTTGAGATTCATAATTTATCTACAAATATGAAGATCTCTGTAGGCGATCATGTATTATTAGTTCCTAACGAGTTAAGAGATGATGGTCGAATTCCCTACTGGAAGATTATCATTGATAGTATGGAATGGGTTAATCCCGGAACACCAAATTCTGTTTATTATAAGATCACTACAAAAAATACCTATACTAATTATATTGAAAAAGCAGCTGAAATTTTAGAGAAAGAGGACGACCTTGAATGGTTCATATATCCTAAAGCAGGTGATAACTGGTCAAATAAGCTCTTCAAATATTCGAATGGTACAGGATTTCTACAAAGAAACAATTTTGGTGAATCTTGGCTTGGCCATCGATTAGTTGAGAGATTAGATTTTAATCTTATGAATAAAATTGCTAAGCCATCTAATTCTGAATTCTTGCTTTCCGAAATTTTCATGTTTGCTCCTGAATTCTTGCCTGCAACAAAGTCTAATCTTAAGGAGAAATTACAATTATCAACTAATAGGGAACCTGACTCTTCTCAAAAAGAAGCAATTCTAACAGCATTAAATTCCTCTATTTCACTTATAATTGGTCCACCTGGAACTGGAAAATCACAAACAATTGTTAATCTGATTGAAGAATATCTCGAGAGGAATGATGATCGACCCGTTAAAATATTGATTTCAGCTTTCTCTTATGCTGCATTAAAAGTTCTCTTAGATAAATTGAATGAATCCAAAGATAAAAACGAGAAAGATAATCTCTCCGGAAAGATACAGAAGGTGTTTATTAGATCACAATCTCGAGAGCCTTATGATATTGTCAATGAAAAAGAAAATATCCTTGATTTTTATCGTACTAGTGGTACTGCTTGGAAATTAAATGGGAACTCCTATAAAACATCAAAGCGAAAAAATGATCTTGATTTAGCCGAAAGTTTCATTCTATTTGGTAATGCTCATCAATTATATCATTTGGATAGATTAAATCAATATGCTACTACTATAGATATGGATGTTGATTTCATTTTTGATTTAGTTATTATTGATGAAGCATCACAATATCCGACCGATCATTTTCTTTCGTGTTTGCAATTCATTCAAAATGATCAGATACAATTTGTTACCGAAAAAAATACCCCACTCGAAGATTACTCAGGGGATTTGGATGATCTAATCAACAAAATTAAACCTAAAGCTCCGATTATCTCTGAAAACTTGACCAAAGTAGTAATTGTTGGTGATAACAATCAATTACCACCTGTTAGAGGTATAAAGCCACCTAACAAATTAGAAAATGTTCTCGGTAGCTTATTTGATTATTATTCCAAAGTTCATAATTTGCCTACAAAACAACTGCAAACAAACTATCGTTCACATGAATTGATCGTCGAGTATACATCAGGCTTAAACCTATATGAAAACCTGGAAGCATACAAAGATAATGCGAAAAAAACGATTGGTGGGGATATAAAGAACGTTAAAAAAGCTTGGTTAAAAGAAGTCTTGTCTCCTGATAAAATTGTTAGTACTTTAATTCATGACAGTTACTTTGATATGACCATTAGTGAATTTGAAGCTAGTATGACTGTTGATCTTATTTTAGGCTATTATCATATGATTCGACCAAAAAGTAGAGAAGAGCAAAAAATATTTTGGAAAACCCAAGTTGGTATTGTAGCACCCCATAATGCTCATGGGCGACTCATTATTCGCCGAATTTTTGAGGAATTGAGTAAAGATCCAAAATGTAAGCTTACCAGTGATGAGCTAATGTATGAATTGAAAAAAGCTATTGTATCAGTAGAAAAATTCCAGGGTTCCGATAGAAGTTTGATAATCGCTACCATGGGAATTTCAGATAATGACCAACTAGCAGCTGAAGAGGAATTCATTTATGATCTCAACCGATTTAATGTTTTAACCTCGAGAGCAAAGTTCAAGGTTATATTATTTTGCAGCCGTAATTTCTTGGATTACATGCCAAAACGAAAGGAAATATTGGCATTTTCTTCCAAGATAAGAAATTATGCTCTTGACTTTTGTAATGAGTCAACACAGTTGCCAATTAAAGATCCATCTAACAAAGTTAGAGATGTTGAGCATCGATTCCGACAAGCATGAGAGCAATTGATGATTTCTTTTGCTGAGAAAGTAGCTGCCTAACTACCACATTTACTATTCTCAAAATTTTTAAAGCTCAATTATGATACTAAACTGATTATATAGGAATGAATACAATTGTCTGCTCGTGGTAAATTCGTTTCGTTAAAAAATCAGCTCTTCGTTATTTTAGGTTTCATAGTTTTATTCTTAGGGTTACTCTTTCATTTCTATAGTGATACTTATCCAATGTTAAGATCATTCAACTATCTCTTTATTATTGCTGATTGTATTGGTGCTTTGATTATCTTTCTTTCACTGTTCTTGGCATACATTTCACACAAAAATAATTTAAAAGAATCTTTGAAATCACTGGTTATTGAATCATCACTGACTTTTGCTTTTAATTTCTCTCTTCAAGCATTAATATTTCATTATCTTTTCCATAACAGCTTGGTTCCAGTAAGTTTTGGAATTTTCTTTAGTTTTATATCATACCTTTTGCTTTTTATACCAATTCCTATGAGTTTAACCTTTTCTCTCTTCAAGAAATATTATGTGTTATTTTTTACCGCAATTGTTTTTGTTTCGGTCGGAACGCTAATCTCTGGTGTTCTTCTTACGTTTACCGGATCTATAGACCCTATTATTGATGAAGGAATAGGAGCATTATCCCTTGGAGTATTTTCTATCTTTGCAATAATCCTTACTTTTGCTTTTTATCCTAAATGGAAATTCCTCCTAGCTGAAGACGATGAAGAAGAGATTAAAGATGATGAAGATATAGAGGAAGATGAAAAAGAGGAAGAAGAATATAGTGAAGAAGTGGTATACTAGACTTTTTTAATTAAACTACAGTCATTGTTCTTTCCTATCTTTAGTTTGATAAGCTTTCATTCAATGAATTACTATGGTAGGAGTTGAATTCAACCTTCACCCAGTCACTGAAAATAGTATTTATAGTAGTATCTCTACTATCTACATATTCAGCATTAAACAGGAATTTTAATCCAAGTGTTTGACCGATGAGATGATAAACTGTAAATTTACCAGGGTGTAGACCAATTATCAATCAGTTTTCGTGTCTACTCGTGCTTCTAGTGGATAATAATCTGTTCGATTTCCATGGTCAATAATATATTCTACTCCTGCAAACCATGCTAGTTCCGACCAATAATTCCCTTGCTTTGTAATGTTATTATACCAAAGTGAATATCCTTTATAGTAAGTATTATTTATCATATCTTTTGCTTGTGCATGAATTGCAGTATTATTCTTGTAGTTGTTCTCTATGAAATTGTTAGACCAAATGGTAGCATTTACAGCAGAAATATACATTCCATACTCAAGATTGTGCTCAAAAATGTTATGGCTAATTGTTAGTTTGTTTGAGCTAGTTATTTCCAATCCAATACTATTGTTATAGTACGCATTATTCTTTATTTCAAGTTCTCCCCCACCAGCAATATACATACCAGTACTATTATTGGATTGCAATACGTTGTTACGAATAATGCTATATGCTAAATCAAATGCTCGAATTCCATAATAAGAACCGTTAGAACAATAGTTCCTTTCAAGTAACCCATCGGTTATTCTATTAAATGCGATTCCATTGTTATGGATCGACAAGTTGTTCCCTAATATGACTACGTTATTCCCATTGCTAGCTTCTATTCCACTATTACAATTTGTTATTGAATTATTAACAATGGTTGTAGAAGTGATATAATGAGTGATAATACATGTATCTTCACAATCAGTGAAGGTATTGCCTTCGATAAGCACCAATTGAGAGTAAGTGATCAAAAACCCAATACCCGAGATATTCGTTATGGTGTTATTCAGCAATATTACGTTATTGTCATTAAACAAATCAATAACTTGCTCAATGTTATTACTAAAAGTATTGCCTTGTATTTTGAACCCATTACATCCAGTAGTTTCAATACTTACATAGTTATTTTCAAAGAAATTGTTGCTTATGAAACAAGAACTACAAGAATGTGCTTCTATAGCCCAGCTACAATTTCTAAACGTATTATTAATAATTTTCGCAATATTATCAGCTAAATTAAAAAGAACAATTCCATTATCTGAATTTTCGAGTACACAATTTTGAATGATGAAATGTTTTGTAACACTATTGATATAGATATTATGATATTTATTCCCTGATAAATGGTAACCGTCAATAATGTATGGATCATCCTCTGTTCCTTTACCTGGGAAGTGATATTTCCAAAAGAAATCATTATCCTCATAAATTTCAATAATATTTATCGGACGGAACCAAATTCCAAGAAAAATTGATGTACCAGTAACTGAGAGAACTATACTAATTATTAGTACAGTAAGAACTTTTTTGTTTACTTTTTTTGATTCCAATATTAATTTCTCCATACAATTTAGATACTATTTCACTATTTCTTTCTATTTGTTGATTTATTTCAGTTGATTAAGATTTTTTTTATAAAAAAATTGAACTGTTGGTTATCCAACAGGTTTGTTTTCTAATTTATAACTGATGTCGCGGATTTACCTGCAAGTAGGTTTACGACATTATCAATGGCATTATAATCTCCTAATTCTACTTGGTAGAATCGGAAATATTGATTTTCAGGATGATAAGAAACTATTACACCAGATGTAGAATCATCACCTAATATTTGTTCAACAATTACTTTTCCATAATAATAGCCCCAAATAATGGAGGAACATGCTTGTACATTAAATTCATACACTACTTTGAATTGCAAAGTCGAACCACATTCATAAAGACTGAAAAGATCTCCAATATCATCACCATTATCTATTTTTATTCTCCATGCCATATCCATTTTTTGATTCAAGTATCTTCTCCTATGAGAATAATCCATATCAATATGACCTAATTTTGTCCAATCACCTGCGGGAGATGATACTGTATTGCACTGTATTATTGTTCCATCAGGTTGTTCATATGATGCTGAAAGTTGAATTTGACTCGACCAAGAACTAGTTACACCGTAACCTAGGGAAGCTTGGAAATTCATTTTAAAATCTGCTGACTTAAAATTTGAATCACCAGAATACATTATTCTATCACAATCCAAAAAATCAACATTATTTGACCAACAATTTTTGACATATAGACTAACTCTAGCACCTGGAATGATACATTTTGAAAGACCATATTCTACTCCAAGAACGTCAAATTTTGTACTTACATAGGTGTGAGAATATCTGTTACCACCAGGTTCGTATACAATTGTTTTTGGAAGCTCACTTAGCACACCAAACGTGAGATTACTCCAAAATACTGGCATATAATCACCCCCACCTTGAAGAATACTCAATTTGTGGCCAGTAAATCCATCATATACTCCACCTATTCCTCCATCTGCCCTTACTTCACCACAATTACGTTCCAAGTGGAAATTTTTGCTAACTGTAGTAGATGAAAAGAACTCTTCTGAGTAAGTAAATACTTTATAACGCTTGAAAGCTGTAGCTATAGGAGTAATCTCAATTTTAATGCTACCTGCTGGTGCTGTAAAAGAACCTGTATCATAATTATTTGTAGTTTGATCACAAGAAACAGTTCTTAAAAGGTTATTACATTTATCATAGACTCTAACATAGATTATTTGATCAGAAATAACATTAGAATAACCTTGAATCGCACCATTGTTTGTAAAATCTAGTGAAACATCAACTAAATTCGTACGTTTTATATTACTAATTATTCTGTCTTCACAAACATGACCTGTGAATCGAATAGTTATATCTTTTGCAGGCAAGTAGAGGAGATTCTTAATGGAACCCGAATATGTTGAATAGCCTGTTTTAAAAGTTCTCATCTTATTTGTATAAAGTGTAGTGCGTGGTAATTTTATTTGATATCTACCAGCGCCATTTGTATAACCGCTTCTAGAAAATGATGTTAAACGACCTCTATATTCGTATCTTCCATAAATAGTGACATAAACACCACTCAAATTAGAATGATCAGTACTATCCCGTACATACCCAGAAGCATATTGTGCTCCTTGCACATTTTCAATTAAAGGGCCTAACATAGCAATGCTAAGAAGTACACATATTAGTCCCGTAAATAATTTACCTTTTTTCATGTTCTTATCATTCCTTTTGTGAAGAAAAGATTTGTGAAGAAAAGATTTGTGAAGAAAGAACAATTGTTAACTCATTTTCTTTCTTACCATACTCTCTCACTCTTCAATACTTCCTTTCACCTAAGTATCAAGTAATAAGATATTTGTAAGTTTATATAAAGATTTTGAACATGATGACGTCTTGAGTATTTATTATTATATTTTAAGTTTTTTTTTCAACTAGTATTTTTACGAATAATCCAGGTGAATTTAGTATATTCATCTATTCTTTTTCTCTTATTTTGTTTGAGGAATCAAACGTTATATTTTTTTTTTATAAATTTGGCTCCCTATTTTAAATATTAAAGTAAAGTTTCTCGCTGCACACTCTATTCAAAAATTATATTAGTAAGGAAACGAAATATTATTGTATGTTATTTCTGTCAACAATAAAATCAAAATTTATTTCTATCTTTCTTATCGCGATATTATTTTTCATTTCTTTTTCTGTAGGTGGTTATTACTCTACGGTTATTAGTACAGGTTCCTATTTGTCCCACACTCTCCATGGCAAATTGACTGGTGGAGATGCTGTTAGTGATTCCACAGTGTATGATGTTTATGGCACTGATCTAGGCATCATTGTTAAGCATAACAACAAATATCATTACATTTTTGGTGACACTTTTGGTAATAAGAGTGGACTAAATTGGCGTAGTAATACTATGGCCTATAGTACTGATACTGATCCTTCGGATGGTATAACGATAGATGGATGGATACCTAGTCCTCTTAATGGTTTTGCCGGAGAGTTGATTTCCAGTCTGAAAATAGATTATATTGAAATGACTTCTATCCCTACTGCGGCTCTTAGTTATGATGGCAATATGTATATCTTCTATATGAGCGTTCGTCATTGGGGTTCTACTGGTGGGTATTGGCAATGTAACAATGCTTCCATTGCAGTTTCGGTTGATAACGGTTACAATTTTGCTAAAATGTCTAACATTTCTTGGGCAGGTACAAGCAACTTTGTTCAGTTTGCATTTGTACAAAATCAAGGGTTACTCAATGTGTCTGATAATCATTTCTACTTCTTAGCCACCCCGGCAGGAAGATATGGTGCTTGTTATTTAAGTCGTGTAGATCGTGATTCTCTGCTCAATCAATCTGCTTTTGAATATTATACTGGTACTGACCTTGCTACCAATCCAATCTGGTCGAATGATCATTCTGTAGCTGTATCCATTTTTCCAGCTGATGTTGGTGAGTTATCGGTTATGTGGAATGATTATCTTCAAAAATGGACTGCTTTTTATTTTGATAGTGGCGACCTCGATATTGTAGTTCGCACTTCTGACAATCTTTGGGGTCCTTGGGATGCTCCTTCCTTAATAGTTGGTGCTGCAGAATATCCTTCACTCTATGGTTCTTACGTTCATCCTGATTTTGTTGAAAATTCGGGCAAAGAAGTTTATTTCATTATGAGTAAATTTGACGTCTACAATACTTTTGTTTTATCTGTCGATTTAAACTTCACAGGATCTTCAACATCTGTAGCTTCATTTTCTTCATTGGAAGTTACCTTCAGCACCTTGCTCTTGTGTGGATTTCTTATTTCAATTATAGTCAGGAGACGGAAAACTTCTGCTTAGTACACAGTCACGAAAATCCTTCTTGGGTTTTTATTGTTTTTTTTATTCTCTCATTCCTTTTTTTACTTCCGCATTATTGCTTTAATCAATACAATAATTAATCAGCGAGAGCATCTTTCTCTTGAGGGTGATTGTCTATTGAGCAAAACAAGAATTCTTCTAATCGATGATGACAAAGAGTTTTTGGAACAAATGAAAGCCTATATTGAAGAATTCCATCCGGAAATTAAAATTTCTGCTTGTTCATCTACAAAAGAAGCTCTGGTGTTAATTAAGAAAGTATCATTTGCTACAATAGTTTCTGCTTACCATATGCCCTCTATTGATGGTTTGGCTTTTCTAACTCAATTAAGGAATGCCGGAAGTAGAACTCCTTTTATTTTGTTCACTGCTCATGGTAGTGAAGAAGTTGCTATAAAATCATTGAATTTTGGAGCCGATTTCTACTTACAAAAAAGTGTTGACCCTGAGAGTCAGTTCCCTAAATTGCTTCATTTTATTGAACATGCAATTACCAAGAAGCAAACAGAAGATGCCTTGTTAGTTAATGAGCGTCGTTTTACTGATTTTGCCAAGAATGCTATTGAATGGCTCTGGGAAACGGATTCCAAAGGTAAGTATATTTTTTCTAGTTCTGCTATTGAAACAATTCTTGGTTATACTATTGAAGAAATACTCGAGAAGCATTTTTATGATTTGTTCCATCCTGATGATAAAAAATCTCTGGAAGAAAGTTCAGCTGAAATCATCAAAGGAAAGAAAGCTTTCTTTAGAACTATTGATAGATGCTTACACAAGAATGGCTCTGAAGTTTGGTTATTATCCAGTGGTGTTCCAATTCTCGGTAAGAGAGGTAAGCTTCTTGGTTATCGAGGTATAGATTCTGAGATATCCGAAATTATGAAAGCCGATCGAGCGCTCAAGGAAAGCGAGAACAATTTCCGTCTTCTTGCTGAAAAAGCCTCTGATTTTATTTGGACAATGAATTTGAACTTTGAACTTACTTATGCTAATCCTTTTGTTGAGCAATTCTTGGGTTTCACTCCTGAAGAGACGACTAAACTTACAGCAGCTGATTTGCTCTCACCAAGCTCCTTTAAGGATGCAATGTTTAGCTTTGAGGATGAGATGAGAATTGAATTATTACCTGATAGGGACTTGAAGCGAACTCGAACATTAGAGATGGAATGCCTCCGTAAAGATGGTTCCTTTATCTGGGGTGAAAGCAATTTTTCCTTTCTTCGTGGACCTAAAGGTGCAGTTATTGGTATTTTAGGTGTTACTCGTGACATTACTTCCAGAAAGCAAATGGAACAAAAGGTGAAAAAACAGCAACAACAAATTTTGGAGCAGAAAAATGAGCTTGACTTATTTGCCGGAACAATTGCTCATGATTTGCGTGGAAAATTACAAGCAGTCTCCCTTTACAATGAAATGGATGATCATAGAAATCAAGCTTTTATTGCCAAACAAATTGATGAAATGACCCTATTTGTTACCAACCTTTTTCTTTATGCCAAGAAAGGAGAATTCATTGGCGAAGAGTCAGAGATTGATCTAAAAGTCCTTGTTGAAAGAATGGTTGCTAGGCATAATTCAGATCCATCGAAGCAAGAAGTATTGGTAAAGAAGCTTCCAACAATAGTTGGAGATCCAATTCGATTTGCTCAACTTTTTGATAACTTGATACGAAATGTTGTGAAACATTCAGCTGCAACAAAAGTAGAGATCTATTCACAAGAGGATAAAAAGGGTTATCGAATTTTCATTCGAGATAATGGCAAAGGAATATCGCTAGAAAATAGGCAAAAAATAATTAAAACATTGACAACGAAAGAATATTCTTCTTTTGGATTTTTAATTATCTCGAAAATAGTTCAAGCATATTGTGGTGATATTGTTATTGAGAGTGCAGAAGGAAAAGGGACCACAGTGATTATTTCTTTTCCAAAAGAATGCACAAAATGAATCAAAAAATAAGCATTTAATATATTAGTTAATTTAAGAGCTTAGATTATTAAAAACAAACGTTTTTAGAATTATTTGGCACTCTATTTATCATGCACTCTGAATTATCGACTCTGTACCGTTTAAAGAGGAAGGACGCAAAAAAAGCTGCAGCAGTTTTTTCACGTGCGTTCCAGGACGATTTACTGGCACAAGTTATGCTCCCGGATGAAGATTTTAGGCGAAAGACCCTACCAACCTATTTTACATATCGAATTACCTATGGTATTCTTTATGGTGAGGTTTATGCCCCTTCTCCAGCAATAGAAGGTTTGTCTGTCTGGTACCTAAGCGATCAATACCAAATGACCAATTGGCGAAATATGCTTGCAGGTGGAATGAAGTTGATGTTCAGTGTGGATAAAGAAACACTAAATCGTATGAATGCCATTGGGCACTATACTACCGAGTTGCGAAATAATTACACTTCTGAAAAGTATTGGTACCTTGCACCGATTGGCATTGACCCTTCTTTCCAAGGAAAAGGTTTGGCTAGTAAACTGATGCGTGCTATGCTTGCTCGCATTGACTCTGAAAAGCTAATAACTCTACTGGAAACCCAAGATGAAAACAACGTTAAAATCTATAATAGATATGGTTTTGAAGTTGTCAAAGAAACTACTTTACTTGATACGGATGTCCCCCATTGGTTGATGAGTAGACCTACTAGTGAATAGAACCCACAAGACTCTATTATTTCTAATGTCTTTCTTGAATACTTATATTTAAATATCTCAAGGAAGCATTTTCTCTTAGAGAAAAGTTTTTGGAAATGGATAATTCGTTCTCATCAAATAAAAATTTAAAATCTGGAAAGAAGGTAAAAATTACTCAACGTTATGCTGTTTTTGTTTATTTTTCCATCAGCTACTATATTATTATGGCAGCCATAATAATTACATTAGTCGCAACTAAAATCTTTGATCCCTTATATCTAGGCATACTAATCTCTTTGATGCTCATATTCGGAATCACTTGTTGGGTTTCGGCATCTTCAGTGTTAATTGCCATCGATTGGAATATGTTTGTGATAAGTTCTGATGGGATAAAATTCTGTGGGTTAACTAGAAGAAGGTTTTTCAAATGGAAAAACATTCGATCTTGCTCTCTAAAATACGAAAGGGAAATTAGATCTAATCTTAATGGAAGGAAGAGTTGGGTTTCCAAGCGGATATTAACCTTCAGGTTAACTCCTTTAGAAGGTGAAATCCAATCAATGGCTATTTCCTACAAACCAAAATTGCGTCCTATTTTTCGCTCGAAAAATGAGGAGGAAAAATTTTTAGCGCTCATACAAAGTATCATTGAATGTTTTGCTGTTGAACCTGTTGTAAATCGAGATACGTATCACTGGTATCTTCAAGAAGAAGATAATGAAGAGAAATCATAGTAGAACACTCAGAATATTTTGATGAAGATAGAATAATCTTTAGTTAAAGCATTTGACTAAAAAGAACAACTCTCAGGATGGAGAGTTTATCTTTCCCTTCTTTTTAGCAGAGAGCTTGGTAATCTTCTGACGAGTTTTTTCCAGGTAGTTTTGTAATCAATGTAACCAAAAATCGAATCAGTTAGTATAACCATTAGTTTTGGATCTTTTGAAGCTAGTTTTACAAAAAATTCCATTTGATTATTACCCCTATAGAATATTCCTTGAAGCATCTTTGCATACTTGGATAAATCATGACCAAAATCATCAACCCAGCGTCGCTGATATTCTCGTAATGATTTTGCTGAAAAATCATTCTTTGAAAGAGCTTTAACGGCGGTTTCAGCAGCAAGCTTACCTGAAATTAATCCATAACAGATCCCTTCCCCTGAGAGAGCGGAAACCATCCAAGCAGCATCACCAATTATCATCACTCGATTAGCATAGGTTTTTTTTCTTGGAGCGGAAAATGGTATCAAATGCCCTCTTGGTTTTTCTGGTTTGAAATCTCCCAAGTTGAAATATTCTTTGGTCGTTTCAACGAATTTCTCAAATTCCACTCTTGCATGAGAAAGGTATTTCCTCGTACAGCCTATCCCGATATTTAATACCCCATTTTTCGGAAACACCCAACCGTACCCTCGAGACACGGGACCAAAGAAGAGACTGATAAATCTTTTTTTGGAAAAGTGTTTGTCTAACAAATCATTTGACATTGGAGTTTCTGAATTCATAGTAAGTGCAGTTGATTTTTGACTGTACATCCTCTTGAACCCAAACATCCTTGGGAGCTTTGAATTAACTCCATTAGCAATCACCAAAACCTTTCCTTGGTGAACAGATGTATCTGTAGTGATTTCTATACAGTTGGAACCATAATTCGCTTGTTTAACATTTTCTTGTTTAAACTCAGCACCAGCTTCAATGGCTTTTTTCCTTAAATTATTATCAAAATCCTTTCGTGAAGCTAAATATGCAACATCTCCATCTCCACACCTAGCTTCGTATTTCAAGGAGGGAGAGACTATATGTAAACCGGCAATTCTATTTGAAGTTGAAAGTAGAATATCCTTTTCTGTTATCGTTTTTAGTACTTTTACCCCTAATGCTCCTCCACAAGCTTTGTCCCTTGGAAATTTCTGTTTATCTAATAGAAGAACATCTAAACCCTTTTTCGCAGCGGTATAAGCGCTCGTTGAACCCGCAGGACCGCTTCCAACAATTATCAAGTCTTTCATTTGCTTTTCTCCTTTTCTTTGAAGTAGATTTCTTTGGTACCAATTAATTCATTATAAATAATGATTTCTGAAAAAATCTTACTTTAGGATAATCTAATCGATTTTTTTAGTTAAATTTTTTGTTGAAAAGGAGGAGAATACAGAAACCAAAATCTAAAAATTCACTTAAACGTTGTTGTTTCTGAAGAATAAATCATTTTTTTTAACTCACTTTCTAAAGGCGAATTCAAATTAATAAAGAATAATAAATTTGTTAGTAGAAGAATTGAGTGATTAGAATGAAGATTTTACTAATTATTAATGATGCATCATACGGAACCGAAAAAGCATTCAATGCTATGCGGTTAGCCATGACTTTGCAAAAAGAACACAAAGATGTAGAAGTAAATGTTTTTCTGCTTGCGGATGCCGTTACTTGTGCAATACCCAATCAGCAAACACCAGACGGATACTATAATTTAGAGCGAATGTTGAAATCAGTTATTCGGAAAGGTGGGGAAATCAAGGCTTGTGGTGGCTGTCTCAATGCAAGAGGATTAAAAGAAGTTGGTTTAATTGAAGGCATAGAGAGTAGTACTATGACCCAACTAACACAATGGACGTATGATGCTGATAAAGTCATCACGTTCTGATAATTTGTGAAACAAGATAAGAAAAGGGAAAAGAAGAAATTTCAGCTGGACAAACAACTGAAATTTAATTCCTTTTATTCATAAATCCTTACAGGAGGAGAGGGCAAAACGTATGGAAATGAGAAATGCATCTGATGAAAGAGCCAACTATTGCTCTCAGAATCCAACACAGCAGTGAACCTAAAGGGAAAAATATACTTGTCACCTTTCTTTGTGTGATTAAGATAGAAGGTAGCAGAACTAATAATATCCCACATCTTATCATCAGGATTTTTATCTTGATTTTCAATATTATTTTTAATTTGGGCTTGCATCCATTGATAAACATCTGAAGATTGCAATTCCATAGTCAATTTACCTGTCATACTAATCCAGGCAACAGCATCTTTTACATTGATTTTAGCGTCTTTATAATCGTAACTCCAAATACCAGGGCTATTCCAATCGCTTAGGAAAATTTCTTTGGCACCTGTAGAACCATACTTCCATTCCTTATAGGCAGTACCAATAATAAGAGATCCATCACTAGGAGTATGGAATTGCTTTATCATTAGACATTTTCTTCACAAACTGAATTTTCATCTATATTGGTAATAGATGGTCACCTATAAAAAATAAATTGAGGAATAGTGACCACTCGAAAATTAACAGAACAGAAAAAGCAATCAAAGATATTCCTCAAATATGATACCCTCAACCTCTATTCTATAGAAAACATTGGTATCAAAATTACTGAAAATAGTACTGTTTTTTTATCATAAAAAACAATAGTACATTATGAGAGAAAGCAATAGAAAATTTAGTGGAAGCAACAGAATTATATCTCGAGGAATTCCCAATGACAACAGATAGGCACACCATAATCACTACTTTTGAAATTTCACCAAAGGGAGTAGATAAGATTGCCAAAGTTTAAACCTGTTCCTGAGGAAGTAGTAGAAAAAAATGACCAAAGATTCTTGTGTAGAGTAGTCCAAGGAAAGTTAATAATAGAAAGGATAGCTTCTGTTGAAGAACTACTAGAGAAACCAGCAAAAGTCACAATTACCTTTGAAGAATTCAAAGAACATAGAAGGAAGTTAAGCAGGGAAGCAGAACAATGATGTTATTTGTGTAACTCTAAATGAGTGATTTTGGAAAAGTGTTCGAGGCTATTCGTTAGTAATAAAGAGCCATTAAAGAACTATCAAGCACAATTACTTCCCTCGAGTGGAACGTTTCAAGGCATCAATTTCTTCAGTAGGAATGTCAGCCCAAACACCAGCAAGACCAATAAGGTCCATAATATTAGGTTTTTCAAGGAGGCGTTTGATGAAAGTACTAAAGGATTCATCTGAAGGTTTCTTATCTTTGAGAAGCTCATAAACTTCAGAGGTTAAACTAACAGATCTATAACCCATGGAAATCAATCCTATAAGATATAATAATGGATAAAATATTTAATCACATCGGTTAAAAAGAGAAGGTTACGAAGTATTTTCAATATAAGATTGAAGCAAGAGGATTAACTGATGACAAACTGGGAACTTCTAATTAGGTTACAATATTTGACTTTTTTTATTTTAATCATTGACCAAAAACAATGGCAACATTGTGTACCTCACTTAGCTTTTTAGTGAAGTAAATTTTGATTCATCGAATACCTCTCCTTTTTGTAATATCAGAGGTGGATCAAACACAGGATCAATTCGATGAAGACTTGACATTCTTAACAAGTTTTTATCATTAGTAGCAATCGTTTCAACATCTTTTGTTAGCATACTCGCTAATATTAGGCAATCTCGTCCACCAACTCCTTTACTTCGATTTGACTTGAAAAACTCTAACGCTATTAACATAATACCATTATCGACAGGCACAAAGGTGATATTTTCCTGGGTCACCCATTTTAAAATTAGCTTTTCTGTGGAGATTTTGTCTAATTTGGGAACCGCATAGAGATTATGGGAGACTTCAAGGGGGATTATCGTACTAAGCATAATTTATTCATTTGCCAAGATTCCTTCGAACCATTTCTGAACACTGGTATTTTCTATGGCATTGGAATCAAAATAATAGAACCAGATTTGACTGTCAATTTTAATCATCACGAGTTTCCTCCAAACCTAAAACAATTTTTCTGTTGGAATGGAATCAGTAGTTAACTTTCTTAGTTTTTCTTGAAAAGATTCAAGCTCAGATTGAAGGTCGCCTAAGGATGTAGCTCGAAGTAAAACTAACCGCCCAGCTTCTACTTTAAGAAATAACTTGGAGCCTGGTTTGATGTTTAGTCTTTTACGAATTTCTTTAGGAATTAAAATTCTACCTTTTGTATCAACAATTATATCAGAACCCATAAGAAGTCCACCAAGTGTACTGGGTGGAAATGAGAAGATAAATTTAACTGACGGATAAGTTAGTGGATTGAGAATTTCAGAAATTAAATTAGAAAAAATCTTTTCAAACTCACACAAGAGGAAAAAATTCATAAAGTTACACAAACACTCTGGGAAGAAATCAATGATTCATAATTAAACGTTTAAATACTAAGAAAAAACAAATTAATCTTGGACAGTTTAACTATGAAAGGAGTTATTACCAGAGGAATATTATTTGGAATATTAATTCTAGTTGCTTTTAACCAACCTCAATGTTATGTTGATGCTACTATCACTCAACAAGCAGAGAATGGATGGTCAAATTATCAAGCAATTAGTGACATTAACGATGTTAGCCCATTACCAATTATGTTATATGACAACAATGATATGACATTCATTTTATGGCGGTCAAATAATGTAACTACAGCCAAGTCAACTTTTTGTTACAGAATTATATTTAATAATGGAACACTAACCGATACAATGACCATTGCTGAATTTAGCTATGATCATCCCTATACTTCTATGGGGGTAAATACTCATGTAGCAGGTATCGATTATCTTAACAGAATTAATTTTCTCTTTTACTACAAAACCAGTAGCAAATTCATTCATGTACGATATGAGGATCATGTTTGGGCAACGATTAGTGAGGTAGATATCCCTTATAACCCAGTATGTTTAATGAACGATGAAAACAACAACCTGCGACTCATTTACAAAGTGATGGTAGATGATGTCGAGAATCTTTATGAAAAAATCTTTGATGGGGAAAATTGGTCAGAAGAACAGCAAATTACCCCTCACCAAAAAACCGCTGATACTACAGTCATTTTTACTTATGCAACGGATTATGCAGCAGGAAAAGAAGGGAAAATAGCCATTGTTCTAACATATGCAGAATTTTTTACAAATGGTAGTTATAAAGAAGAAATTCACTGTTTACATCGCAAAAATAGCTGGCAACTTGATGTTATTGCAGAAAATGGTATGCTTCCAGGACCGACTTGCGATATTGATGAGACAGGAACTTTACACGTTGGCTATTTATCAGATTCCAAGGCTTACGAGATGTATTATCTAACGTATAATAGTTCTTGGTCAGAAGCAATCAAATTAAGTGTAACATGGCCATTAAGTTTTGGCAATATAGATCTATCTGTTTGTGGTTCATCAATCTTCTTACTAAATCCCACTGACAGAATTATAGATGCTACGCTGACTGGAGAAACGAGGATTTATGCTATAGAGGACGATACTTTAGTAGAGTTAGACTTTGTTCATACCAGTAATGAAACTTGTCCAGTCGAATATTCAACAGGTTTGGCAATACCAAATGAGAATTTTTATATCTTAACAAATGAATATGACCAAGAAGATCCAACGAATTATACTTTATTCTTTGGTTATCAAACAAACTTCTTTACCTATCAAGAACTATCTATTTTTGAGATAAATTTGTATTTCTTTGGGGCAATTCTAATTGTTATGCCAATACTTATTTTTTATAAGAAGAGGAGAAAGAGCTACTAATTCTCCTTGTAATTTTTTTTACAGAAACAAAAAATCTCTTCAAACTCACACTAATTCTATCTAACTCGAAAATTACACGAGGTTTGGGAAACAGCTTTACTTTTCTAATTTTAAAAAATTATTAATTGATAGTTTGAATACTGATACTTTTAAAATAAATAATGAATATAATAAGATGAAAGGCAAATAATAATGAAAATGATTACAAGGAAAAAAGGGAAGCGGATAATAAAAAGGATAAATTTACCTTATTATGGGGAACGTAAGAAAATTAGTCTAATATTCTCACATACTTCATTTAAACTAACCGAGCAAACAGAAAGAGATCTAGAAATCATTCACAAAGTTCAACGTTTTGATTATCCTGTAAATTCAATGCCTAGTAAAATGAGTTGATGAATCTTATGCACTGGCAGCAAATAAAAATGAAAAAGATGGATGAAGAGTAATAGAAAATAGAAGAAAATAATTGGTGGGCGATCCCGGATGTGTCCAGAAACAAGTCGCAACTTGAATCTCTTGAACCGGGGATGTCCTTTTTTTTATAAGACTCATTAATTTTTTTAGCATTTATTTCAGCAGAAAATCTTTCACGTCGTTTTGTCCAAACTGAAAATGAGTTATTACTTCTTGAATTTTCAGAAATTTTTTATTTTTGAGTCGATAACTTAATCGCAATTACCACATTTGTTTTTCTCTTTTCTTTATTCACTTTCTTCCAGTATTTTAGCAGTGTTACTGTTATGCATGTGTACTGCATTGAGGTGACAAAGTCTATGTGAATTTTAATTTTTAAAAAAAATAGATGAATAAGAAAAAATACCTTTTCTTATTCTAAAGTATCACGTTGCACTCGAGCTTTTTGTGAGACCTTTGACAATCAAGAATAATTCTACAAAAATTATTAGTAGAAAAATTCCGAATACAATTTGGAATGAATAGAAAATAACCTCAGAATTAAATGGTGTAAGAATAAACTCTAATAGTATTAAGATAAACAATGCAATAATATTAGCAATTTGAATATACGAAGTAATCAAAGGTTTAGTTTTAATGTCATATCTGGTTTTCAATTTTTTTAGTGCAAAATTTAGAACAACTACAGCTATTGTAAGAAGAATCCAAAAAATAATTACTGAAATCATTGAGATTCTAAATAGGATTGTTGAAGGTGATGGATAACTAGTGATTTCTACTTTACCAATAAATGTTAGTAGAAAGAAATTAATTATTCCGCCTACTAATTTAGGTATCAATGACACTAGAAATAAAATAGGTGCCATATTTAATAGTACACGATCACCCGTTGGTGAATGACCATTAATTCTAATTAAACCAATAGATGCAATGATAATTCCGGTAATATGTAAAAGTAAAGCTACTGTTAATAGAGAATACATTGAAATGACATACAATGTATAGGTAATTTCCTTTATTCCTAAAATTATCCACATAATATTTAATATTATTTCAAACAAAATACCAACACAAAAAAGTGTTAACCCAATTTTTAGCTGTTTCGCTAATGAATTTGTTTCATCTAATATCAAAGACTCAAGTAATAAATCCTTTTTTTCATTTAACATTTCACATCACCAAGATTTTATCATTTTGACATTTCAAAGACAATATAATGAATAATAACCATTCATTGGTTTTAGTGTTCAAAAGATCCGCCGCCTCCTCCTCCACTACCAGGATAATCTGAGAAATCATTTGGATCAAAACAATAAATCCAGATTTGACTATCAATGGTAATCATCAACTAATTCCTCCAGTGTTAAAACATTTTTTCTGTTGGAATAGGATCATTAGTTAACTTTCTAAGTTTTCCTTGAAAAGCTTCAATCTCGGATTGAAAATCGCTTAAAGAGGTAGCTCTTAGTATAACTAACCGATTATCTTCTATTTTAAGAAACAACCTAGTTCCTAGTTTGATGTTTAACCTTTTACGAATTTTTTTTGGAATTAGAATTCTACCTTTTGTGTCAACTATAATATCTGAATCCAAGGTATTTCCACCGAGTACACATAGTGAGAAAGAATCTATAAACTTAATGTTTGATTTTTGTATTGAGAGCTTTTGATATTAAACAAGAAAAAAGAATAACAAAAATAAAAATTGAAAATCTTGTGAAATGACCTGTGGAGGTGCTAGAAAATGACAAGTAGAAATTTGAATGGCTTAAGAGAAGCAGGAATAGAAGTTTTGAAAAGAGAACTAGGAGTAACAGATATGATACGATTTTTGCAAATGTTCGAAAAAGGGGAAGGGGATTATACGAAAGAAAAGAGTGGTTAAAAGAATTATCAATAGAG
>JABCTZ010000016.1 GCA_018238155.1 Candidatus Heimdallarchaeota archaeon
AACTTCATCTGACCATGCTGAATTTGGATTTTTTGTTTCGGTAATAACAGAAAATTCTTCTGCTACTATACATTGGTGGTATAATATACTTGTTACAGGGAAATATTCAGCTGCAGGAGTTCTCATGGCAAGTGGAACATTAATCTTAATATCATTGGGAGTTATTATTCGCTCCAAAAGAAAAGCTATCAAAATTAACAGATAGTTTTTCTTCTATACTCTTTTTTCTGTAACATTCATTCATTTTCCTATAATAAACTCTATCGACTATTTGTTTCACTAAGTATATTTTTTTCGTTTATCTATCCCTGTATATATCCCTTCTCACTTCCTAGTAATTATCGATTTATTAAACCAAAACCTAAGGAGGTCTATCCGATAACAGCAAATTCATCTCTTTGATTTCTCTCAGGTTCTCGTGTTGAGACGACCGTAAAAGGAGGTTCTGTTAGCAAGAATCCTAATGTATAGAAAGATTTTATAAGGAAAAAATAACTGAAAACAACAATGGTGTCGTATATAGACTCTTAATAAGCAAGGGTTGTCGAAGTAGCTTAGCCCGGAAGACATCAATCATACGATGTCTGGGTAAGAGAGCGCAGGACTGAAGATTCAAAAAGCGGAATGCTTAAGAATTTGTTATCCTGTTGCCGGGTGTTCAAATCACCCCTTCGACACCATTAATTTCATTATTTTAAGTAGTCATTGATTGTTAATCCATCTTTTCGAAATTTAAAGAAACAGAATTTATACAATATCTTAAACCTGTTTTATCCCTCGGACCATCAATGAAGATATGTCCTAAATGCCCACCACAATTTTCACATAAAACTTCTAGCCTCTTCATATCATAAGAATAATCTATTTTTTCTTCTATCTTACTCTTATCGATTACATCATAGAAACTTGGCCAACCACACCCTGAAGGAAATTTTGTTTCTGATGAAAAGAGCTCTGTGCCACAACCGGCACATTTGTAGATGCCTTTTTCTTTATGTTCCCAATATTCACCTGTAAATGGTCCTTCTGTTCCATTTTCTCTCAAGATATGATATTCTATTTTTGACAGTTCTTTCTTCCAATCTTCCTCAGTTTTATCTTTAGCTGAATTCATCTCTAGTAAATTCTCCTTTCAGTAGATTATAACTAAGAATTATCTTTTAACAAATTTATTCTTATGTGTTTATTTTCTGTATTATTGAAACATCAAAAAAAAGTCCATATATCATTGTTTTTAGTATAAATTAACATAAATAAGATAATTTTTTTAATTTTTGATCATTATCACTAAAAAATTGTTTTCATAACAATTATCTTTAATAGGATAAATTTCAATACCAATTAATATGAAGCGTAAAATGCGAATTATCCTGTTAGTACTTATTCCCATTATTTTAGTTATCAGTGGCATAGGTGGTTATGCTTTGTGGAACTTCTGGCCAGCCTCTTGGTCTACAGAACCACCCGTTCTAGACTTTCCAGTTGAAAACACTGATGTAATCCATATTATTGGGGGATATGGAGATACTGGTCTAGGATTTTTTCACAATGGCATTGATTTTGGATGTAATGATTCGGTAAATATTTTAGCGCCATGTGATTTACGTGTATTTGACATTAAAACTTGGCTCTATGCTACCAATCCAGATAGATGGCAAACAAGTGTCCGTATGAGAACCACACTAGGTTATATCTTGGAAATTGCTTTTGAATCGTGGGCACTAAATGAATCATTTGGCGACCTACAAAGGAATGCTCTTGAAGTAAAAGTAGGTCAAAAAATCAAGCGAGGTGAAGTGTTAGGTCAATTACTATACCATGGCGATGGCACACACATTCATTTCATGATAAGAGTGAAAAGAGAAGATGCTTGTCCGTATCAATTTTTCAGTGCATCAGCAAAAGCTATTTTTGATCCTCTATGGGATTTGTATGGAACAACAAGTGTTGTTTGTAATGATACCTCAACTTAGAGAAATATCTAGCTTGGTTAACTTTTGGTAGAGCAATATTATTTATTTATCATAAGACTTTACAGTAAAAAAGACAAGAAGATAAAAATAGGTTGAACTGATACACAATTATAAAAAATTAAATTTGTTAATATAATTGAGTGATAAAATTGAGCAACTCAGATCTAACAGGTATTGTTTCCAAAAAATTGAATCATTATTTATTAATTGCTACAGATGGCAAAGAATACCAACTAATTGCTATTAATAACTGGGAAACACTTCCAAAAGAATTGTATACAGAGAAATTTGCTAAATTTGTGGGTGAAAAAGTAAAAGTTTCTGGGAGAGTTATCGAGAATATTATCTGGAATGCTTTGATCCAGTTTTCCAACGAGAAGAACAACAGTCCTCCAACAATGGATGATTTGAAGGTTCCTGAATAGCTTAGATTCATTTGTGCTATTAAAAGAAAAAGAAATTCTATTTTAACTGATGATAAAGCCTAAGTCGATTTAAATTTGAAAAAGGCAAGGATGAGCTTTTTCTTTTGTCGTTTCTCATTATTTAGGCAAGAGCGATGATAGTTGCAAGTGTTGCTTGAACTATTTTAGTCATAAATTCAAAGTCTAAATAATCGCTAATATCTGCACTAGTATGATAGTATGGATATCTAAATTCAAAAGTATCTGTAATTGAAATTGCGGGTATATTTTCTTTCCAAAAAGGAGAGTGATCGGATCGCAATAGGTCAATAATTTGTAGAGATATTTCCTCATAATTTAGTGGTACTTCCAAACTATGAAATGGTAATTCAATATCATTTTTCTTACATTGTGTACAAAATGCTTGAGCAATTGATTTTGAATATTTATCAGCAAAAATACCAACAAAGTTACCAACTCTGTTTTCAATATCAACTTTGTAAGAGGGGTACCTTTCAGGATCTATCCCTGTAGGATATTGTTGAGAATATTTCTTTTCAGAAGAATAACCAATCTCTTCCAGATTAAATACACCCAAAATATTTTGTTTGTTGTGTTTATTCTTTTCAAGCCACATTGAACTTCCTATGCAAATTGATTCTCCAACCCAATTTGTTCTTGTAACATTTTCATAGAGTTCTTGTAAAGAATCAATATACTGCCTTTCTTTATCTGTTAATTGTTCAGCAATATCCCCAATTGCTAATTGCCAAGTTTCTTTAACCGTTTTACCTTTGGCTAAATATTCCTCTCTTAAAACATCCAAAATTTCAAGAAGTTTTATTGAATGGTAAGTTGAAAAGCGAAGCTCATCATCTACGAGATCTGATTCTTCCATTAGCGCTCTTATTTTCTTCTCTTGTTGAGGATGCCCTTCTTCTAAGGTAAAAGCGATGAATCGTACATTTGTTTCAATATCTGTTTTTACTATTACTCGAGCGATTTCCAACATTCCAGCAATACCTGAACCATTATCATTTGCTCCGGGAGAAATACTAACAGTGTCATAATGAGCCGTTACAAGTAGTTCCTTGTCTGACCCTCTATCTAAGAATCCCTCAATGTTTCTAAATTTCTGTTCAAAACCATCTATCTGAAATATCTGCTCAGTAACTATCAAACCATACATTTCAAATTCATATCTAATATAATCTGCAACAGCATCCAACAAATCAGGATTATCTATTGGATGTCTAACACCTTCGATATTTAGTATATGTTGATATAATCTCTCAACATCAATCTGTTCGATTAGTTTTGTTTTAGTCAAACTTTCTTGTCCTCAAGGAGATATCTGATATTTTTATTATAATTGTAATTATATTATTGAAGCAGAGCGAATATTTTATTACAGAACATTTAAATATGTTACAAACATCCTCTCAGTGGAGATTTCTCCTTTCGAAATCCCGAAACTGGTGATCAATAATGAAATCAACCAAATACATGAAAAGTCTATTTTTTATTGCGATATTTGTAATAGGATTAGCAGTTACTGCTACGTCTATTAATGCTAATGTTGCAATTGAGGAAAAAGCAGTTCCAATGTTAACTCGAGCTCCATTAGAATTTACTGGTACAGTTAACCAAGGTTCTGATAGCACACAACATTCATTTATTGTTGCATCTACTGCCACAAAGATTGATGTTAAGTTAACTTTCGGCAGTTCATATGATTATGATTTGAGCCTATGGGATAACCAAAATCGAAGAACTGGTGGATGGACAAACGCAGACCACTCGCAAAAGAGCAATATACCAAATGATGCCTATTCTGGTTATTCCGCCAATCCTGAAACTATTACTGTTGACCCCCCCGCAACCTCGGGCACATGGAAAGTGGGTTGTTATTCGTACAGAGGAACAGATTCATACACAATTACTGTAACAATTACTGGCTCAGTTCCAGATACAACTAATCCTACTGTAAGCGTTACAGTTCCAGCAAACGGAGCAACTGTTAGTGGAACAGCAACTATTACTGCCACTGCTTCAGACAATATTGGTGTAACCAAAGTAGCTTATAAGATTGACAGTGGATCTTGGACAGATGATACTTCATCACCGTACTCTTGGACATGGGATACTACAAGTTATACAGATGGAACTACTCATACTATCACTTGCCGTGCATATGATGCTGCAGGTAATTATGTAGAAGATTCCGTTACGGTCACAGTCGATAATAGTGCTTCTGGAGATAATGAATTAACTTCAGGTGTTGCAGTCACAGGTTCTTTTAGCAGTTCAGGTCAAACAGAAATGTGGTACATTGATGTTGCAGCTAACGCCGAAAAAATGGTTTCAATTTTAACTTGTGGAAGTGCTGATTTCGATCTCTACGGTCGTTTAGGTTCTGAACCCACAACTAGTACATATAATTGGAGAGGATATACCTCTGGTGGTGAAGAGGTTACTCACAATTCTCCTGGTGCTGGTCGTTGGTACATTATGGTACGAGATTATAGTGGAAGTGGTAATTATGAATTAACAGTAACAATGACCTATAGCGGTCCTGATACTACACCTCCAACCGTTTCCATTAGCAGTCCAGGTAGTGGTGCTACAGTAACTACTGCTGACGTTGCTGTTTCTTGGTCAGGTTCTGACGCAGACAGTGGTATTGATTACTATGAAGTACGCATGGATTCTGGCTCTTGGATAAATAAAGGAACAGGTACAAGTCATACTTTTACTGGTTTAGCTGATGGCAGTCATACCGCAGAAGTTCGTGCCTTGGATAATGCTGGTAATAGCAACACTGACACCGTTACTTTTACAGTAGATACTACAGTTGTAAATGTGGTGAAAAAATATGCTGTAATCGTTGGTATTTCTGACTACAAATCAATTAGCGATCTTTCTTACTGTGATGAAGATGCTACCGATTGGTATAATCATCTTTCTGGATCACAAATGGATTATGATCAGATTTGGGTTTATGGTGATGGTCACACATCAAACTTTCCAATATATACTGGAAAAGCCACGGAGCACAATATCAAACAAGCTTTAAACAATATGGTTAATTTAGCTGATGACAATGACATTATTGCTTTCATAACTTCAGGTCATGGTAGTGGAGATGGTTCAGGTTCATCCTATATTTGTGCTTGGGATTGTGGTTCTGGTGAAAGTGGTGAAGACGGTGATTTCTATGACACTGAACTTGTAGCTATACTTAATGGTGCAGTTGCGGATAAAATTTTCATTTTCATTGATCATTGCTATTCTGGTGGTTTTGGGTCCGATTTGATGAGCATGAGTAATAAAGCCCATGTTTATTGTACTGTTACTTGTTCAAAGAGTGGCTATGGTTACGATGACCCTGGTCATCAAAATGGTGCCTGGACATACTTCTTCCTTGATTACGCATGGATTTCCCATTTCGGTGGTAGCGCAACGACTTCTATGGAAGCAATTTTCGATTATGCTCTTGCAGCATATACACATTCTGGCATCCATACTCCCGAAGAATATGATGGTAGAACGTCAACAGCATTTTATTTGGCATGAAAATGCCATATTCTTTTTTTCCTATTCTTAGAACAGTTTATTACTGAATTGAAATTCGATTTTTATCGTAGATTTGCCTAGAAAGCAATATTTTTTAACATTAAATAGTAATATTTGTATATGAGACGTTCTAAAATTATTTTCACAGGATTACTGCTTTTCATATTTCTATTTTCAACAGTAAATATTGGTTTTACACTAGCTGGATGGGAAACAGATCCGACGGGTGATGCGGATGGCATTGATGCTTGCGACATCACACGTGTAGATGTCGATGTTACGTACAATTCACCTCCAACAGATGATGTAGTTATACTAAAGATTACTTTAGCAGAAAAGATAACAATAAATTATAGTAAAACATTCAATTGGTTTGATTATAATTTCTACGTTGACACGAGTTTAACTACAAATACTAATACATCAGAATTAACTTCAGATGATTATGAATACCGAGCACATTTAGGAAGAAAATACACTAATTCCTCAGGACTGTGGTCAAATACCTCATCTTTACTTTGTACACGTTACTATTATTCCGATGGCGATGGTAAAGGGAAAACTACGGGTTCATTTTATTGGAATCCAAACACCAACTTATGGCAGGTTACAAATCCAGAACTTAATGTAGGTGAAGTTATTGGTAATACAATTGTTTGGGATGTAACTGGAGCAATTTATAGAGAACAACCAATTGGTACAGGTTATGTTGTTCAAGGAGTAGCTTCTACAGCTTACAATCTAAATGTCAAAGATTATGCTACAGAAAATGGTTGGGTTGGTGAATTCACTAATATGTGTGTTGCACCCACTTCAACAAATACAACAAATCCATTGCCTTCTATTGGTTTTATTTTCAGCATCGTTTTCTTAGCCATAGGAGCCACAGGAATATCACAAATACGTAAAAGAAGAAAATAGCTTTTTTCTTCATGAACGCGGAATTTTTTCTGCGTTTATCATTTATTTTTCAATCTTTTCTTCAAAAAAAACACTTGAATATTAAAGAATAGTTTTTATGGATATTTTCCTTAGAATTTAAATAGCAGATATCAAAAGGAGTTACTTAGTTATTTTATAGTAGTAGTAATTTAATATAATATGGATGTATTGTTTATGACACATGCAACATTTGAAACATCAAAAGGAACATTTGAGATAGAGTTTTTTGATGAAGAAACACCGAATACCGTCAAAAACTTTGTTGAGCTTATTGAGAAGGGATTCTACAACGGACTTAATTTTCATCGTGTAATTGATGACTTTGTTATCCAAGGTGGTTGTCCTCAAGGAACAGGCACAGGTGGTCCTGGCTATAAAATTCCTTGCGAAACTAATACCTCAAAACAATTCCACAAAGTTGGTGCTTTGAGTATGGCTCATGCGGGACCTAATACTGGTGGTTCTCAATTTTTCGTTGTTCTTGATGAGGGAAATACTCGTCATTTGAATAACAAACATACAGTTTTTGGTCAAACCACTTCTGGTATTGATGTTGTGAAGAAAATTAGTAAAGGCGATAAAATCATCAAAGCATCAGTTAAGGATGTTAGTGACAAAATCACTAATTGGCAGCTCAAAAAGAGGTAAGTATTTTACCTTTATATGATTAAAGAGGTTTCACCATTTCTAAACCTCTTTATTTGGTTTTCTTTTAAAAGCAGTGACTTCTGTGTCCCAGTTCATATCTTTTCTACAAACAGGACAATTACCCGTAACCTTAACTGCCTCCTTCATGTGATTTAGATGTCCTTTTGTGCCACAGAAAACACATACACCTACTTCTGCATCAAAATCAATATTCAATTTACATACAGGACATTTTGCAATTTCTTCATTACAGGAAGGACATATCTGATCTTCTATATTTAGAGGTTCTCCACAATAGAAACATGTTTCTAACAAATCCATTGTTTGATGAGAGTCTTCATCATCAAGATTGAAATCATCATGAGTATCGTGTTTTATGAGAAGAATTCCTGTGAAAGGATTAAAAGTTCCGGCAATTAAACCCTCTCGGAGCAAATGAACGATAACTTCTTCGGCTATTTTTTGTTTGCAATGATATCTACTTTTTATTGCTTCTATTTTCAACTCTTCTCCATCTTGCATTACCAGAATTAAATCAGGCAATTCGACAATCATTTTTTCCTTTAACTGGTCTATTGGTTCTTTTTCATCTGGTTGATCTAGTAATCTACCAATTGATTTACTCCAAAAATTATCTACTATCTGTTTTACTTGACCGCTCGTGAACGCGTCTTTTGCTCGAGCGAAAATACCGGGCTCTTTCACTTTCAATAATTTTTCAATATCCCAACTTTGCAGATTTCCATCTTGAGACATGGAAAGTAGCAATTTACCATTTGGGCTAAATATTACTTGGACTATTGCACTTTGATGTTTCACTAGTTTCTTTATTTCCGTTCCTGTTTCAACGTCCCACAATTTTATCAGATTATCTGTTGAACCACTGGCGAAAATTTTTCCATTTGGATGAAAAGCTACAGATGAAAAAGCAGCTTCTATTGTTTCAAATTGTTTGAGTTCTCTTCCTTTTTCAACAGACCAGAGCTTTATTACACCGTCACTGGAGCAACTAACTAATTTTGTTCCATCAGGACTGAATGAAATATCGTAAATTGGACCAAAATGGCCTTTTAATTCAAACAGTTTTTTGTCCTTATTTAATTCCCATAGATTTATCGTATGATCCCAAGAGGCAGAAGCATAAAGATCCTTTACTGGAGAGAATTTTACTACTGAAATAGAATCCTCGTGTACTTTATTATCACTTATTTTTTTCCAATCGCGATCAAAATCCCATAATTTTAATCGTTTATCAGTCGCTGCAGATGCAAGTATTTTTCCTGTTTGATTTAATGACAAGCTATTAACTGTACCCCAATGCCCACGAATCGTTTTTTTCATTTCACCTTTGAAACTGTCCCAGATTATTATTCGTCGATCTGTTGAACCTGAAATCAACGTTTTACCATCAGGAGTGTAAACTAATGTTTTCACATCATCCTTGTGTCCTTTTAATAACATCATTTCTTTTCTTGTTTTGATATCCCACAATCGGATTACACCAGAGCTAAAACCAGAAGCGACTACTTTGCCATCTGGTGAGAATGTTAATGTTAAGCAAGTTTCTTTCTGTTTTGTTGATTCATTTTGTTTATCTTTTTTATCATTCAATGGAAATCCACCTATTTTTCAAAAATTATTAGTTAAATTAGTATCAAATAATTAATCGTATAAGTGTTTCTAAATGCGACTGACCGACACCTTTGTTTTTGCAAAGAGTGGCATTTTTATATCTTCTTCTCAACAATGTTTTGGATTTAATTAATAATCGATTAATTGATTAGCTAAAAACTTTGGCGCGTTGAAAGTTTTTAACCAAGGATAAGGTGCAATGCAATGTTAGGAATATCACCAGCAAATAACTTGGACATTTTTTATGATGAATATCTTTTCAGAGATTTGGAATTTGAAGAGCTTTTAACTTCGTTCCGAGGTGTGTTAATGCACCCTGGTGAGGCAATTGCTCGAGTGATTCTCATTGGACCTCCAGGTTCTGGGAAAAGTTTTCTCCTTGATTCATTTCAAGAACAAATAAAGATTAGTCATATCATCAATTGTAAATCCAATATTCAATTGAATTGTGTTACAATTGATTGTCAGAACCTTGATTCTTCTAAAACTGTTGTCTATGAAATAATACGAAAAATCGATCCATTCTTCAAAGCTTCTCTAGATGAATGTCAAACAGCAGAATTACAATATATTCTTGCAGACATTTTAAATGACAGAGAAGAAGCATTAATAATTATTTTTGATAACATAGATACTCTTGTCACTAAGGAGCCTGAAGAAGTAAATTCATTAATTTATGGTTTTCAAAGATTTTCTGAAGGAAAAAATAGTGATGAACCGAATCTCTTTTCACAAATCCTAGTAGCGCATAATATCGACTTTTTACAAGAATTAGATGATAGTGTTTTCAGAAGAGTAGTGACAGATGTTATCCCATTTACTCCTTATAATGCTGAACAAACTTTTCAATTATTATCTGTATTTGTGAAGAAAAATATTCGAAAGAAAATTACTGAGGAAACTATTTGGTTTATTGCAATGATTTCTCATGGAAATATGCGCTTAGCGATTGAATTACTCGAGAGAGCGAATCTAATATCACAGAAAAATCATCACATACTCATTCTTCCAGAGGATGTACGTCAAGCAAATACAAAAATAACTGAATTTAAGCTTACTAAACAAATGATCAAAGATTTACCGGTAGGAGAAAAATTACTCACTTTATCTATCGCAAGAAGATTCCAAAGCAATTCAAAAGCATTTATCAATTTCATAGATTTGCCAAGCTTATTCTTCAGTATCTGCGAGGAATACAATATGCTTAAAATTGCTCGTTATTTCTCAGAGATATTGAATAATCTAGAGAGAATAGCGCTAATATCTATTCATAATGTTCAAAAAGAGGTTATTATTACTCTCGCAGATATTTCAGCAGCAGATCTGGTTATTTATCTCGAGAAAGAATACAAGCAAAAAAGAAGAGATAATCCATATTTTATTTAGCACTGGTATTGATAATAGTTATTTCATAAGAAGATTCTTTTGTTTTTTGTTATTTCTTAAGAAAGAAGGAAAAATCTTCTTAGAAGGAAAAGGAAAGTGTTTAAAATAACGTAATCTTATCGTATATAAGATAACTATGAAAGAATATGATATTATTGCTATTGGTGGCGGCCCAGCAGGGCTAACGGTCGGAATATATGGGTCAAGATTCGGTCTAAAAACACTAATTATTGAAAAACAAGTAGTTGGTGGTGCAATGGCTATCTCACCTTTAATAGAAAATTATCCGGGTATGGAACCTATATCTGGTGTGGATTTAACAGAGAGATTCAAAAAACAAGCACAAACATTTGGTGCAGAAATTAAAGACATTACTAACGTCATAAAAATAGATCCTAAAGAAAAAATTATTGAAACAAATACCGGGGAAACTTTCAAAACAAAAACAATTATTTTTACCACAGGAAGCAGACATAAAAAACTAGGTGTTCCTGGTGAAGAAGAATACTCTGGTAGAGGAGTTTCTTGGTGTGCTACATGCGATGGCGCTTTCTTTAGAAACCGCAAAGTTGTTGTAGTTGGCGGAGGGAATTCAGCAGCAATAGAAGCACTTCATTTAGCAAAGATCGCCGGAGAAATTCATATCGTCCATCGTAGAGATAAACTACGTGCAGAACAAGCTCTTATCAATCAAATTAATGAATCGGGTATTAAATATCATTGGCATTCCAATATAAAAGAAATTCTTGGTGATGGTAAAAAAGTCACAGGGTTGAAGCTTATTGATGTTAAATCCGATGAAGTTAGGGAAGTTCCTGTAAATGGTGTATTTGTATCCATTGGATACAAACCTAATAGTGAATTAGCAGCTGCAGTTGGTTTAGAATTGGATAAAAATGGTTATATTCGTGTTGATAAGAACATGCGAACAAATATAGAAGGTATCTATGCTGCTGGTGACATCACTGGTGGTCAAAAGCAATTAACCGTTTCTGTTGGACAAGCAACTACAGCAACTATGAATGCTTTTCTCTATATGCATGACGGTTCTTGGTATTAATTGAACATATTTGCCGGATTTTTCTGGCATTTCAACACTCTTTTTTTTACTCTTTTCAGAAGGTTTTTTATCTCCTTTATTCTCAACCCTTTCAAAGTAAGCAATTATGTCCAGTATTTTTTTGGTGTTACAAGATGCGACTATTAATCTCTCCTCAGTCTATTAGAGAAGCTGTTGAATGTGTCAAAGGGAATGCTGATATTATTGATATAAAGAATCCGGCAGAAGGCTCCTTAGGAGCGAATTTTCCTTGGATTATCAGAAGTATATGTAAAATGGTACCAAAAACAACGCCAATAAGTGCTACTGTTGGAGATATTGCTTATCAACCAGGTACCGTTGCTTTAGCGTCTTTAGGTGCTGCAACAGCAGGGGCATCCTTTGTTAAAGTTGGTCTTTATAACATCAAAACTCCAGAACAAGGAATAAAAGTAATGAAAGCAGTTAAACGAACAATTGAAGAATACCAGCTTCCAGTTTCTGTTGTTGCAGCAGGATATGCAGAAGGAGAAAATATTGGTTCTTTAGACCCGCTAACCATTCCTCAAATTGCTGCAGTAGCAAAATGTGATTATGCAATGTTAGATACCTTTGATAAAACAACCAAAAAACCCATCTTTGATATCCTCTCTAATTCAATATTAGAAGATTTCATTGAACGCTCTCGAGAGAAAGATATTAGTGTGGCACTTGGGGGTTCTATCAAACTAAGTCATATCCCTATTCTAAAGAAACTGCAACCAGACATTATTGGTATTCGCGGTGCTGTTTGTGAAGACGGAGACAGAGAAAAGGGAACAATCAAATCAGATCTCATTATTGAATTTTCCAAGAAACTAAAAGAAAAAGAATGAAAAGGATGAGTATATTTTTCATTACTTTTTATGTAGAAACGTACTCTCAAGAATACCTCTTGCTTGACCTAGTTCTTTATCTGTTAGAGCAGGTCTTTTGCCTACATCTTCTTTAGTAAATTTCAGCTCATCTTTAGGTGCACTCATGAACATTCCTTCAGAATAAATTCCATGAATTGCTTGAGGAGGTAATTTTGCTATTGGAAGAACATCTCCTTTCTTTAACCCATAGATATTTGTTAAAACATAGTACCTTGCTTGACCATCTGTTACCATACATTTCCAGGTTGTGCCATCTACTTTGTCAATAGTTTGAATTTCACCACAGAGAATATCGATTGTATCCGCAAAATCATCTGAGAGACCATTAGTCAATCGTTCTCGTAATCGATAGAAAAAGTCCCTCATAAATAGAAGCAAACCCGTTGTTTGTCTTCCCTCTAGACCTCTTGATGTTAGCATTTCTTCCCATTTTTCTGGAAACATATCAAATATACCTTTAACAAAAATCTCAATATCTCTCAATTCTTTTGATTGTATTACTTTCTCGAGAGGTTTATAACTCCACTTCAATGCCATTAATTTACTATTTATTTCAGATAATCTTGCGAGTATTTTCTGCCGATCCATTGTAAGAGGTATTTGTCGATTTTTTACCATATCAGACAATCGTTTTACAATTCCTTCGGCTAAAATTATTCTTGCATCTGAATCAATTCCGGTCATTTGTTTTGCTCCTTTTCTTAACCTAAGAAATTAGCTTATTTTTAGAGTTTTTTATCCAAAACTAATATTTATACTTGAGAGAAACTCAAAAAGTGTTTAATACTTTCGGTTATCCCTCTAATCATCTCTTTTAAGTCAATGTAAAGAAAGATGTACTCAGAAATTAATCAGAAACCTAACGCGACGCTAAAAAAAACAACCTCAAATAGGGAAAAAGAAAAATATAAACTATCCTTCATTCTCCTATAAGCGAAAGAATCATATTTCAAAAGGTCTTTGATTTATTTCAGGAGAAAAAAACATGCCCAAAAAAGTAGAGACTGTGAAAGAAAAACCAAAGAAAAAGACCACAGCAAAGAAGAAAACAGAGGAAGCTATTCCATTAGAAGACTTAGTGGAAGATGCTTATCAAAGCATTCTCGAAGAAAACGATGCTGAAAAGAAGAAAACAGTTAAAGAAGAGGAAACAGAAGAAAAGGTAAAGAAAACAAATAAGACTTCTAAATCCAAAAAGAAAGAAGAAGAAGTGACTCCTAGAGAACCTCTTTATGAAGAAGCAGCTTTTGTTGATGTCATCGAAAAAGATGCATCCTTAGAAATTCCTGTCACTGATTTACCTGGTGTTGGTCCAGCAACTTCGCACAAATTGAAAGAAGCAGGGTTAACAACAATTAGGGCTATAGCATTATCCAGTATATCAGATCTGGTAAACAATGCTGATATTGGTGAGAAAACTGCATCGAAATTAATTAAGATGTGTCAGGAACAAGTAGGACTTACTTTTAGCACTGCAGATAATCTCTATAAAGATCGAATGGCTCTTGACCGAATTACTACTGGCTCAGATAACCTTGATGAGCTTTTTGGAGGAGGATTAGAAACAGGTAGCATTACAGAATTATATGGTGAATTCCGTACAGGTAAAACACAAATCGCTCATCAATTATGTGTTACAGTACAACTTCCTCGTGAACGAGGAGGATTAGGTGCTAATGCAGCTTATATAGATACAGAAGGAACTTTCCGACCTGAAAGAATCGTAGAAATGGCTGAAAGATTTGGTTTGGATCCAAAACAAGTACTTCGGAATATTACTGTTGGTAGAGCCTATACTTCAGATCATCAAGTAAATCTTGCACGAGAAATCGCCGGTCTAGCAAGAGATAAAAATATTCGTTTAGTTATTGTTGACTCCCTTACATCACACTTTAGGGCAGAATATATTGGTAGAGGAACACTGGCAACAAGACAGCAACATCTTAATCAACATATTCACTTCCTACTCACATTAGCAGAAATGCATCATGTCGTTATTTTAGTTACAAATCAAGTTATGGCCAGGCCAGACTTTTTCTTTGGAGATCCAACTGCACCTATTGGTGGACATATTGTTGCTCATTCTTGCACTACGAGAGTTTATCTCCGAAAGTCTAAACAAACGAAACGTGTCGCAAAAATAGTCGACTCCCCTGTTTTGCCTGAAGTTGAAACTGTTTTCGAAATTCTATCTGACGGCATTCATGATGGTTAACAAATAAATTTGGTCCGCTAGGACTAGATTTACTCTTTTTTAAAGAATCCAAACAACACGCCATAAAATTGCTTTATTTGTTTATTTATTTATTTTAGAAAAATCAGCAAATTTAAGAAGAAATGAATGAAAAAAAGCGAATAGGTTAAGTAAACATTTAAGTAAATTGTTATTTTTCTGAGGGTCGGTTTCCACTCGAAAAACGATTGTTCTAAAAACGAAGAAAATGTCCTCTAAAATATTTTAAATGAAGAAAAAGTCATTTTCTTGAGAATAGGAATTATCTCACAAACTAGATATTCTCTCCATGAATAACATAAATCACAGATGAAATTATCATATCAGTTCAAAAATTTAAACGAGCCAATTAAAATGAATAAAATCTTGATAGCAGAGGATGATCCTTTAATCAGGAATTTGTTTAAAGAGATATTGATAAAGAATGGGTATGATATTATAGAAGCTGTTGATGGAGAAGACGCATTAACTGTATATGACAAATTACACGAAAAGCCAGATATAATTATAGTTGACTATAGAATGCCAAAAATCAATGGTCTAGAATTAACACAAGAAATTCTCGCAAGAGATCCAAACTCGAACATTATAATGGTCACAGGAGATCCATATATGAGTCAAAAGATCTTAAATAATAATAAAGTAATTTTCAAAGAAAAACCTGTGAATCTAGATGAATTTCTAAAAGAAATCCACAACTTAGTTGAAATATAAAAAAAGTCAGAAGATATAAAGTAAGCGAACCCAGGAAAAATAGGAAATAATTTCGTAAAAAACAAAGTAAAGCCTTACCAAGATATGGAATTGGATTATCATGGAATGGATAAACTTTATTCAAAAGAAACGGGTCGAAAAAAAGTTATTAGTTGAGCTCACACCAATAACTATTCGATCCAAATCTCTTTTCCAAAAGTACATGAAAAATAATCGCTTCAAAGAATGGACTGAAATTAAAGAGCAATTATTTCAGAAAGAAGGACCAATTTGCTGGATATGCAGAAAAGAAAGCTTGAATCTACATATTCACGAATTCTGGGATTATGACGACAAAGATCACTTAATATCCTTAAGAGAAATTCATCATTTATGTGATATGTGTCATAAAATCAAGCGAACAGATTTATGGTTCTTAACAGACTACGGCAAAGAACAACTAAAAACTTTAGGTCTTTGTCGGGAGGATCTAATAAACCATTTCTGCGAAGTAAATAACTGTTCTCTCAAAGAATTTACTAAACAATGGAGCTCAGCGATTAAAACTTGGAAAAAGAGAAGTCAATATAATTGGCACCAAGATTTTGGTGAGTATCAACTCAAATTTTAAGCGCGAGAAATCTTACACAAAATCATTTGCTAATAACTATATCTACAGATAGAAGAGGTTTTGTTAGGATTGCCGAACATTTAAATATTGTTTTGAACAACAAAATTGTGTATTCATTGTCAGAGGAAAAAATTGTGAAAGAAAAAAGAAAGGACAAACCAATGGCTGGTATAGGATTTAAAGTTATGGCGTTTATGTTCAAGTTTCGAGATATGGTAAATTCTCCGAAAAAATACTTGAAAGAGGTTGAGATGAAAGAGGGAGATAAAATCCTTGATTATGGTTGTGGACCGGGTAGTTTTGTGTTTCCAGCAGCAGAGATAGTAGGTGAAAATGGTAAAGTATACGCAACGGATTTGCATCCTCTTGCTATTAATATGATTGATAAAAAAGCAAGGAAAAAAGGGATTACAAATATAGAAACAATACAAACAAATTGCGTTACAGGATTGACTTCAAAAAGCATTGATGTTGTATTAATGTATGATGTAATTCATATGTTCAAAGAACCCAAGGAAATCTTTGTAGAAATACATCGTGTGCTGAAACCCGAAGGCATTCTCTCAGTTACCAATCCTCATATGAGAGAAAGAGATATCATAACCAAAATTGTAGAGAATAGTGAATTCAAATTGGTTAAGCAAGGTGAAAAAACGTTTAGCTTTCAAAAAAAATAAGAGGAGATTAAGAAATAGTACAGGACTATATACATCGACCATTAAATAAAAGAAAAAAAGATGAATGAGAAAATAAAGGAAGAATTATTTGGTGAAGAAACTAAGTGCTTCTTAGTGTCTTACCAGGTAAATTACTTTGGTGTTCACCCTTTTCAATTACTACTTCTCCATTAACTAGCACGTATTCGATTCCAACGGACAATTGATGTGGATTAGTGAAAGTTGCATTATCAATAATTGTTTCTGAATTAAAAACAACTATATCTGCCCACATGTTCTCTTTTAATAATCCACGATCAGTTAGGCCCAATCTTTGAGCAGAGAGAGAAGTCATTTTACGTATTGCTGTTTCTAAAATCATAATTTTTTTCTCGCGGACGTAGTGTCCAAGCACTCGAGGGAATGTACCAAAATAACGAGGGTGAGGTTTACCATAGCTCAATGGTCCTATAAGTGAAATTGCAGAACCATCTGTCCCAATCATTGTATAACGTCCAGTCATAATTCGTTGAATATCTTCTTCACTCATGCTTTCAACAGTCATTCCACCCTTAGCTTCTTCAGCGATTAGTATCTCGCATAGAACTTCAAACGGTTCTTTTTCACCAACTTCTTTAGTGATCTCATCGAGTGATTTACCCATGAATTTAGACCATTTATCCGTTTCAAGGGAAGAAATGTAGACGCAATCCCAGCCACTATTTTTAATGAAGCTCTCATAAGTAGTTCCTTCGTAAAGGTCTTTCTTGATTTTCTCTTTCATTTTAGGATCTTTTAAACGTTCAACTAGCTTGTCCAATCCTCCTTCGTGAGTCCAAGGAGGTAGAAGAGTTATCAACGAAGTTGCCCCTCGATTGTAAGGATATTGATCACAAGTAATACTAATCCCACGTTGATTTGTATCCTCAATTAGTTTGAGAGTCTCCTTACTCAACCCCCAATTTGCTTTGCCAGAGACTTTGTGATGAGCTATCTGACCACCACGGCAACCAGATTTTTCGACTATTTCAATCACTTCTTGGATTGCTTCTATCACTAAATTTCCTTCGTTTCTAATATGACTGAAATAAAGACCATTATGTTTGGCAACTTCTATTGCCAACTCGAGAACTTCTTCTGTGTCAGCATACACCTGGGGGGTGTAAATTAACCCTGTAGAAATGCCAAAGGCGCCAGCAATCATAGCATCTCGAATGGAATCCTTCATTTGTTGGAGCTCATCCTTTGTGGGTTTGCGATCTTCATAACCCATTGCTGCTAAACGAATCATTCCAAAACCGATGACATGAGCAACATTTGAAGAACAGCCAATTTTTTCCATTGCATCAAGATACTCACTAAAAGAGGACCAAGTAATATTGTATTCTAAACCAGGAGGTGCAGACATTGAAAACTCTTTGTCAAATAGCTCTTTTTTCTCCGGGTTTACAGGAGCTAAGGATGCACCACACATACCAACAACCAAAGTGGTTATACCTTGGTGGACAGTAGAAAAGACCAGAGGATCAAAAGGCATGGTATAATCAGAGTGAGAATGAATGTCAATAAAGCCAGGACAAACAATCAAACCCTTAGCATCTATTATCGCTGTTTTTGCAGATGGGTCGATTAAACCAATTTTTGTTATTTTGCCTTTAATAATGCCTATATCAGCTTTAAACCAAGGGTTACCAGAACCATCAATAATTCGCCCATTTTTTATTACAATATCGAATTTCAAAATATGCACCTTATTTGATTTTGTTTTGATTTAGAGCTACTTCCAAGGCTCGTAAGTTTTTCTATTTTCAACAATGATACAATCTACACCAGTCCATTTTTTTAGCCATAGCCAACCTTTTGATGCGTTGGCTTGAAGAAAAGAGGTCGCTGTTTCCGCAAATAATTCATTAAGACAGTGGGGGCAACGCGGTTTTGCGTTACTCGTAAATTTTCCCCCACATTGACATTCTTTTAATAATTCTTCAGCTGCTTCTGGAATGGCTCCTTGACCAAAACTAACAGTAACGCTTTTAGGTATCTGAACCAAATCAAAAAAAGCGGTCATACCGCATTCAGAACAATAAGCATGAGAAGTATTATTGAATCCATTATGAACCATATAATAATTGAATTCTTTTTTACAGGTATCACATTTACCAATATTCTGTTTACGAACCATAATATTCCCCTCATTTGAATTTCTATTTTGCTCCATAATAAGTGAACATAGTTACATTAACTTTTGCTACTCTCAAATAGGACCAAAGAACACCCTTATGGAGAGCAAGGTGAGTTGTCAGCTTGGGAAGAAAATGAGTCCAAGACTGAAGAGATGAATCAGGTTCATAAAAAGGACGCAAAGTTTTCTCGATTAAATCATCATCAGATAATTGTTCGAAATACTTCCGAAGATAGGCACAACAATCATCAAATACATTCAAAATATCGTCAATATTTTCCCTGTTTAGTTGTAACTCAAGTTTATGTGTATCTTCACCAGAGGGAAACTTTCCAGAATAAATATCAACATCTATACGAGGTATTTGAGCCATATGATTAACTAACTTTAGTAAAGTGCGACTATCGTCTGTTAAGCGAAAATCAAGAGAAACCTCCTTCGCTTTTTCCATAACAACTCGTACTTCCTTAATTTCATCTTCAAAGAAAGCTAACAAAATATCCTTAATGAGCTTCATAAGAAAAAGTAATCTTTTGATGTAAAATGTTTTTCTAATAATGGAATTGGATGGAATCGCAAAGAAACAGATGCTAACGAAAACTTTTTGGTAGTTAGCTAACTAGGATAGACTATGGTTGATTTTGAAACGTTCAATAAAAGAAGCTACACTCTTCGCCTTTTCTTGAAAGACATAAAACAGCTTGTCAGAAATTTCACCTATATGAAAAGTGCTTTTGAATATGAAAGAATCAGTAAACAGTTTGCTGAAAGAATAATGCTAGCGGTGACAGCTGTTAATGATTGCGAATACTGTATTTACGGTCATTCAGGATCATCACTAAAAAGTGGGGTATGGGAAGAAGAAGTTGTATCGATAATGAATTTAGAATACAATAAAAGCTCATTCGATGAAATTGTGGCTCTTAATTTCGCTAAGCATTACACAGAAGCAAATAGTAAACTAACAAAAAAAGCATATGAAGAATTAGTAAATTATTACGGGTTTGAAAAAGTAAATGATATTTTAATTTTCATTCAAATTGTTTCGCTAGGAAACTTTTTGGGTAATACAGTTGAAGCATTTGAAGCGAGAAGAAATGGATTTGTTATTGAAAATGGTTCCAATTTCTTCGAAACGATTGCTTTTCTTTTTGCAAGTCGTTATTATAAACAAATGAAAAATACTGGAAGGAAGATTATTGGTAACAGATTTCATTTCTAGAATTGTTTCTGAACAACAATCATTACTAGTGAAACAGTATTCTTTATTGTTTTATCAGGTAAGGTCTCTATTCTACATATTCACACTAATTTTTTCTTTTCCTTATCACAGGCAATTTCCCTTATCAAATATGAGTAATCCATTCTTATCACAAGAGCATAATGGAATTTAATTGTTATAGTTTTATACTTAAAATCGAGAAAAGAAAAATCAAAGTGGATCAATCATAAACGATTACTTATTCAAAACACGCGATATTATTATCATTCCAATGATAAACGGTTTAATGAAATCCATCCATTTATATAACTAAAAAATTATTATTACTATTGATATCAAATAGAAAGTGAGCAATAAGGAGAGGTAAAGTATTGAATGGATTTCAAGACGACAAGAAAATTGCAGAATCGATGAAAGGAAAAGCTAGACCACTAAGATTCAAAATTCTAGTAGCTTCGGGAATAATTCTATTGGTTGTATTATCGATAACAGCAGTTTATTTTAGCGTTTTCTTCAATGGTTTACAACCGACAACATATATGATAGAAATGAGAGATGGTGTTCGGTTAGCAACTGATGTCTATCTTCCAAATAATGCAGAGAAAACATTTCCTGTTGTTCTTTTTAGAACGCCATATGGCAAAAGTGAAACTTTGGACAACGTAGGTTTCTTCTTAGAGAACGGTATAGCAATTATAGGTCAAGATCATAGAGGGTGTCATAACTCAGAAGGAAGCTATACTTGTTTTGCCTCAGATGGTGCAGATGCTTTTGATACCATAAAATGGTTGAAAAAACAAGAATGGTTTAATGGACGATATGCTACTTTTGGTGGGAGTGCTCGCGGAATAACTCAATACAGACAAGTAACACATTTAGATGATATTGCTTGTCAAGCAATTTCTATAGCTACACCAGATCTTTACTGTCACGCAATGTTTCAAGGAGGAGCTCCTCGAAAGATGCTTGGGGAAGCATGGCTAAGAGGTATTGATCAGGGAGATTATTACGATATAGTTATTGAGAATCCTCTTAGCTCATCTCAATTTGCTAATGATCATCGAATAACTGATTTCAACAAAGTTAATTGGCCATCAATACATAAAGGAGGATGGTACGATGTTTTTTCTCAAGGAATTATTGATGGTTTTACTGGATATCAATATAATGGTGCTCTAGGAGGAACGGGGAATGCTCATTTGATAATGGGTCCGTGGACACATGAATTGGATTATAATCCTGAAGGCGATTTAATCTACCCAGTTAATGCTCAACATGACCCCAATTATGACCGAATTTTCAATGCGATGTTCAGTGAAAAATTACTGAACAATACTGAACATGGAAATCACAAAACTATGCCCGCTGTAACCTATTATGTAATGGGAGATGTTGAGGTAACATCAAACCAATGGAATCAATGGGCGATTTCAGATGTTTGGCCAATACCATATACAAATCAGTCATTTTATTTACAAGCTGATAACTCTCTAAGCGAGACACCAGCAATTACACCGGCAAATATTAGTTACCAGTTTAATCCTTTCAATCCAGTTCCAACACTTGGTGGGGCAAATCTTATTGATAATAATAGAGGACCATTTGATCAAAATGGGATAGAGGAAACAAGAACTGATGTAATACAATTTGAGAAAACTCTTTCAGAACCTCTATTAGTAACAGGTAGAATATGGACTAAACTCTATGTGACATCAAATTGCACAGATACAGATTTTACTGCAAAACTAATGGATGTTTATCCAGACGGAAAGAGTATGCTTATTTGTGATGGAATTATCCGAATGCGTTTCAGAAATGGGCAACAACAAGAAGAATTATTGGCTGGTACAGAGTCAACCATCTATGAGTGCAATATTGATCTTTGGAGTACGAGTTATGTTTTTAATACAGGGCATAAGATGAGGCTCTCTATTTCAAGCTCAAATCATCCACGGTTTGATGTGAACCCCAATACTGGTGAAGCAATTCAAAAAGTAAATGAGGAAACCATAACAAAGATAGCAAAGAATACAATAATAATTAGCTCTCAATACAATTCTTGTCTAATAATGCCGAAATCAATTAGTCCCCCAAACTTTATTCCTGAAGAAACAATCTCTGAGAAAAGCAAACATCAAAATGGTATTACAAATATACCTCATGCTGAAAACATTTTTCAAAAATGGTTGAATACAAGACAAATAGATTTTATTAAGAGAAAATGAAAGAACAAAAGATTAAAGTCTCTCATCATCAATCATAAAATAATTAAAAAAAAAGAGACGTCCAGCTAGACCACAGGCATTTTAGCAAATTAAGAGTTAGAGATTTCTTCATTTTCGTCGTTTTCGTCGTTTTCGTCGTTTATGTCTTCGCTATCTATCCGACCGAACCAACGTTTAATTCCAACAATCAAATGTGAGCTTTGACTTGCTAAACCAATCAAAGCAAGAAACAAAATGAAACCGATGAAAAGAAGGAATAAAACACCTAGACTTGCACTAATCCAAAGAGGAGACAAGACCCATAACCAGGACCAATCAATGACCTTGGTTAATTTTAAGATTATGAAAATAATCAAAAGAAGTGTTGGTAAACCCAGACCACCGCCACCAATATTTTTGCTTCTTTTTTTGTGTTCTGACATCGTATATAATTTATAGCTATTTAAGTATAAATAGATTATTTATTCAATCTATGAGGTAAAAGGCTGGCATATTTTAGTGAAAAATAGTACAAAAATATTGATTTCTTGTTTTGCATAACCTGAATTATACTTCTAGCGAACCTTTCAGGAAGACTCTCAAGCAATTAATGAGAAACTATCACAGGATATAGTACAAAAATTAAAACAAAATAACTCAAATAACTTTACTTTCGTCTTTCCTTGCTCTTTTTAGATTGACCAGAATGATCATAACCATATGTAACAAGACTTCTTTCTCGAGGAGTTCTATGAGTTCCAGTATAGATCTCTCGCTCTGTAGAAATCTTGCCGATTCGCATTAATTCTTCAGTAAATTCGGATTTTGTGATGTCGAACCAAACATAAGTTCCTTCTACTTTAGTCACTTTCTCAGCTATAATAGGAACAACAACAGACTTTTGCAAGAATTTATGCACAACAATCATTGCATATGGAATAGTTTTCTTGATGGTTTTACCAGGTAAGCTTTCTATTCTACAGATTCTCCCCAATTTCTTGTTGTCTTTATCCGCAGCAATTTTCCCAATTAATTGTGAGTGATTCATTATTATCACAAGTACAAGGAGCAATTTAATTATTATACTTTTATATTCAAAAAATCGATAGTGAATAAAAGTAAAAGAGAAGGAATAATCATTCATTCTTTTTTTTGGATTTCCTTTTGGTAATGAGCACCAAAGTCATTGTTGAAAGGAGAAATGCTCCACTAATGAATAGAAGTCCTATTCCAATGAATCCATCATCTGGTTTTGCTGAATAAAGAACCTCATACCATCATTGAATAGAGGCATTGGAGTTATCGGGTGAACACCGACAAAAATAAGCTACTGTATTTACCGTTCCATCTATAAATGTGTAACTCTCAGTGAACGATTCACCTAGAGCAAGGTTAAAATTTGCTAGTATAGGGGAAAAGTGCTCAATGACAGATTATTCACGGAATATTTCCACACTTGAATTCGATTGTGGTAGAACAAGGATATTTATTTGAACAATTGAGTTACGGTAATAAAATCCAGTAGACATTTGAACCATTTCATTGTCCACAAATAGTTCTTTAATTTAGAATTTAGACTAATATTTATGACAAATAATTACGACGATAATTTGCCATTATTCATTAATGGAGATAAACCGGCGGTTTATGTAGTAGATAACAAACTTATTGGGTTGAGTTTAGAAAAAGAGATATCAAGTAGCTATATTTTCACATATAATTTAATTGGAAAAATATCTAGCAATTTCTTAACCAAAACATTTCTACCTGAGGATTTTCCATTTCTTAAGCATAAAGAAAATTTCCTAAATACCAAAGTATTTTCTCCATGTATTTGGGGGGGGATTTATGTAGAGGATTATCATAACAAGTGTTTGACATCAAAAATGAGAGTTGTAAAAAGAAATGGAGAAATTGTAGTGAGTCTATTTGATCTAGTTCTTCTAGACTCCAAACAAATAAGAGGCATGTATGTAACTAATTTGCAAAATAGTATTTACCTATCTGTAAAGGACGCTTTCATATTATTTGCCAATTTATGTCTAACATCAAAGGGATTACGAATAAATGACAAAGAAACTAGAAGTTTTTCAGATAGTATTGATTCTATTCGAAAAAGGATAGAACAAAATTATAATGAAAAAACTACTGATAACGCCAAATTGGGTAAAATATGGTATGCTGTTGATTTGTTTTGTATTGATTATTATGATTACTTGACTACTCAAATCAATTTAAAGAATATCTCTCCAGAAAAGATATTGCAATTAAGTGGCCAAATTGTGTTAACAATATACTTGAAGAAAAACCCTATAATTAAAGAATTCATAAGAGAGAAAATCAATTTATTGATAAATCAATATGATAACCTTACACTTAATCAAAAAATAAAATATTATACCTTATTTTTATCTGCTGAAGAATATGGCTCTATACCGGAGATTTCGAATTTATATGAAGAAAATAAATCATTATTACTGAAATTAGAACAAGAACTAATTAAAAACTTTCCAATCAATAAAGAAATAGAAAGAGATAAAGATGAAATTTATAAGGAATATCTTGACAAAGATTTTCATTCCACATTAGGAATTAAAAAGAAATAACAGTCCTTAACATAATAATTGAATAAAAAACATTAGCAGCAGTCAGAAAGCTGGCAACAATAAAGTTTCAATACTCATAATTGAGCTTTAATCTTTGCATCTTGGTTTAAACCAAAAAAGTGTTGGACTTGTTTTTGTGAGTTTCAATACTCATAATTGAGCTTTAATCTTTGCATCGAAACGGTTATGCAAATAGAGAATTGATTGAAAAGAAGTTTCAATACTCGTAAATGAGCTTTATTCTTTGCAATAATGTTTGCAGTAACAAAGTACTTTATCAAAATGATTCCGTTTCAATACTCGTAAATGAGCTTTATTCTTTGCAATTTTGAAACGCGATAAGTAACACTTAGACTTTTTTCGGTTTCAATACTCGTAAATGAGCTTTATTCTTTGCAATTTTCAAAACGATAATTAAAATCTGTTGAATAATGTTTTTGTTTCAATACTCGTAAATGAGCTTTATTCTTTGCAATTTTAAGTGGAACTAAAACAGATAAAGAAAAAACACCAATAAGTTTCAATACTCGTAAATGAGCTTTATTCTTTGCAATCTGCAAAATATTGTTTGCTGTTGAATCCGGTTCAAGACTTGTTTCAATACTCGTAAATGAGCTTTATTTTTTGCAATTGCTATAAGTCTTGGAAATCAAGAAATAGACTACACTTGGTTTCAATACTCGTAAATGAGCTTTATTCTTTGCAATTTTTATACTCAAAAAGATTTAGATTTAATAATTCAATGTTTGTTTCAATACTCGTAAATGAGCTTTATTCTTTGCAATTTCTCTTCGAGTGTAACGTGATAGGATCTCAGCGTTCAAGTTTCAATACTCGTAAATGAGCTTTATTCTTTGCAATAATAGTGCTAATTTAATTTGTGTAGGTGTAGGCGATTCTGTTTCAATACTCGTAAATGAGCTTTATTCTTTGCAATTTTTTTAATTATATTTTTGACTAAAAAGGCAGGACTGCTCGTTTCAATACTCGTAAATGAGCTTTATTCTTTGCAATTTCAGTGCAGCCGATGATGTAACAGTAAATATTATTGACGAGTTTCAATACTCGTAAATGAGCTTTATTCTTTGCAATCGCCAATTTTTGCTGGTATGTGGTTAGTAGAAGGACCATGTTTCAATACTCGTAAATGAGCTTTATTCTTTGCAATTTCACTTATCATGACTACACTAGAGAGAAATTAGTGTAGTTTCAATACTCGTAAATGAGCTTTATTCTTTGCAATCACGGAAAGGCATTTAGAACAAAGAAAATTGGAACTAAAGTTTCAATACTCGTAAATGAGCTTTATTCTTTGCAATCTTTTATTCTACGGATCCATTGCTCTCTTAAAGTAGCACCGTTTCAATACTCGTAAATGAGCTTTATTCTTTGCAATGTTTAAAGCAGGAGAATCTTGCAGAATTTCTGAGTACGCGTTTCAATACTCGTAAATGAGCTTTATTCTTTGCAATTTACTAAAGAAGCGTTTATTTCATTTTATTTTTCTTAAGTTTCAATACTCGTAAATGAGCTTTATTCTTTGCAATATTCTTCGAGCACAAACAGTGTCAACAGCAGGCGTTTTGTTTCAATACTCGTAAATGAGCTTTATTCTTTGCAATAAACATCAACACCATCAACCACCTGTTCAGGTTTCCAAAGTTTCAATACTCGTAAATGAGCTTTATTCTTTGCAATAAAGATATTGAAAAAGATGATAAAGAGTATCGAAGAGTTCGAGTTTCAATACTCGTAAATGAGCTTTATTCTTTGCAATTCTAGTCATCTTCCCACCTCATTAAGCATAAAATCAGCGAGTTTCAATACTCGTAAATGAGCTT
>JABCTZ010000023.1 GCA_018238155.1 Candidatus Heimdallarchaeota archaeon
TTGAACCATTTTCTTGTGCTGAAGTCCAATAAAGAAGCTTTCCTTTCCCTTGTGTGTAGAACAACATCATTCCGAAAGGAAGTAAAGCATTCATACAATTCCGGATGAAGTTTTCAGTTGCTAGTAATTGACGATTGGATGACTCTTGAATAGCTGTTTGCGATTCTTCTTCACTAATATCTGTCCAATCTGGTAAAGAAATGATCTCTAAAATGGCTATTTGATTATCAGATGGAATGTTTGATTCACTTTGATAATTAAGATTAGCAGATGTTCTGAATTTATTTTTTCTCTTGATATATCGAATAGTTAAAACTGCTCCCAGAATAAAAATCAAGATGATAAAAATCCAAAAAACCCAGGTGAAAAATGATTTGAACGCTGTATTAATCTCTGTTACTGATATTGAGAATAACACCACTAACGCTATTAAGACAACAATAATTATGAAACCATCTGAACCACTACTCTCATCAGTCATCTTTGCTTAGCAACCTGTACTACTCGTACACGCTACTAGTTTGTTGCTGACGACAAAATAAAAAGACCACAGAAAAAAGAAATTTTAGTAATTAATCTTGAAATTCCATGAATTGATTTGAATCTAGTAAAGTTATAATGTAATTAGTAATGCTTCATTTCAAGCTTTGTTTTCATCATCTTTTACTTTGTTTAAAGATAATTCTAACAATATTGCATAAGCGTGGTAATGATAACTCACAGATATGTAATAGATGATAAAAGTTAACATTTGCAGTTGCTGATTGATTTTTGTAAATTGTTCATAACTAAATTTCTCTGATTCTTTTGAATTATAATTAATTAGAACATAATCATCAATTATTTCACATTTTCCTTTTTCATCTAGATGATGTATTACTAAATTTCTTATTTTATTAATTCCCTTTTTACCATATACCCATTCGTAGATCATCAGAATTTTCAGAAGAGTAGGCTTATTTGAAAGATAATCTTTTAACATTGGATGATCTTTATCCATTTTACGTGTATGGTATAATTGACTTTTTTTTAGTTTCTTACCATTTTTTAGTGACTTCTCTAGATATTTGGAATCATGTGAATTTAATTTTCTAATTAATATTAAAATTAGTGTTGAAAGTAGAATGAAAGTTTCATATGTTTGGCTTAATTTTGCAAACAAATCAATAAAATATTCTTTTAATTCAATTGAAGAAACTGTTCGAGTTTCAACTTCATCCTTATATTCAATCCATTCTATAGGTAATGGATCTTTCTTCCATTCTTCTTTTAATTTTCTTAATTTTAATCTGTATTCTTCAATACTTTCGGGTCGCATTTTTGTTATTCTATCTATATTTTCAAAATAACTAATCACTTTTGTTTGTTGAATATTTTGTTCATCAATTAATGAAAAGTCATCCAATTGTCTTTTAGTAAATCTGTGAATTTTTAATCTCTTACCAAATTCCAAAACTGCTTCAGTTAAATCAATAGTATCTCTAATCTTAAACTGAGTGTCAAACAAATTGTTAAACAATTGCATTATTAAACTAGCAAATTCCTGATGAGTATTTTCTTCTAAGAGAATCTCTCTACCAAATGTTTCTTCAATAATAGCTAAATAAAAATCCCTGTATTGTTTCAATAGTGTTATACTTTCTTTTATTGAATTTAATTCATTTTCTTCCTTATTATTCATTGAAATCACATTTGATTATATTTAATCATGCAAAAAAATCTTGCCTCTTAAGTGAAATCCTTCCCGAAATGGTCTTCTAGCCCTTCAAGAAGAAGCGAGGGCCGTAGATTCTACAAAATAATTATCAGTTATTTTTTATTTTCTTTTACTAACCCCTATAACCTCAGGTGAGGCTAGGATTAATGAAAGCTTAATAATTAGATCTATTTCTAGTAATAAAAGCCAATTTGAAGAGGTATTCATTCCTTTTCGAATTTTTATTGCTTTTCATTATCAGAAAATTGCTTTTTCCATCTACACGAATCTTTCATGTATTGCCTTTTATGAAAAACTCACAAACAAAACCTTTAAACCTTCATTTAAGTAAATGAATTAGGATAGAACAATCCGAAAAGGAAAAGATGGAAGTATAAGTACATTGGGGCGAATAAAATTCATCCGTTATCCTGGTGGAAAACAAAGATTACTAAATCACTTACTACTATATTTACCTACAGCTGTTGAAATTCAAGGTAGATATATTGAACCTTTTGTTGGTGGAGGTTCTGTTTTCTTTTCAATCAATCCCAAAAATGCTATATTATCCGACATAAATAAAGAGTTAATCGACTTATTTCGAGGTATTAGATATGCTCCTAAGAAAATATGGGAATTATACTCTAATTTTCCATCAACAAAAGTAGGATATTATAAGATTCGAGACGATTTCAATTATATTGATTTAATTTCAAGAGCAGCTAGAACCTTATTTTTGAATAGAACTTGCTTTAAAGGTATGTGGAGACATAATTCACAAGGTAAATTTAACATTGGATATGGTGGACAAGATAGACGTTGGGTAATTTGTGAAGAAGATATTAAAGAAGTATCAAATAGACTCAAAGGTGTTAAATTATTATATTCAGATTTTCAAGAAATAATTGACAATAGCAAGAAAGGAGATTTCATTTTTCTAGATCCACCATATAAACCAAATGAAATTGAGTGTTTGAATGAACACTATTCCTATGGGTGTTTTACTTTTGAAGATCATATCAGGTTATCCATCTCATTGCAAAAAGCTAGTGACAGAGGTGTAAAGTGGGCACTAACAACTTCATCACATCAAAAGATAATAGATTTATTTGATTTGAATAATGTTGTTAATTTTCCTGTTGGTACAGGACCCAAACCAGGAATTCTGACAATAAATTCTGGTGAAGTATTAATTCTAAACTATAAAGAAAAGGAAATTGAAAACTAATGAAGAAATTACTCGAAGATACAAAATATCAAGAGCATCAAATTCGACCTTTGATTGATTTTTTAGATCAAGAAAAGAAATTTGAACAAGCTGAAATTTTTGAACAAATGCGTTTTGCTGGTTATGTACTAGATATTAGTTATGATAAAGTAACTATTATTACATCTGATCCATTCAAGAAGCTTGTTGGAGGTATACCTAGAAATTCTCTACTAGTTATGATTCCTGATAGTTTTGAAGAAATGCCACCGCATTTTACACTATTAAGGGTACTAGAAGCTGCTGCAACTCCTCTAAAAAAAGAGGTTCAACAAACATATTTTGAACTGCAGAAAAGCTCAATGCCCGAGTTAGATATTTTTACTCAATCGGAACTTCAGTGGGGAGCTTTAAAAACCGATGTTATTGGTATGTTTTATCCTCATCCAGATAGATTGAATAAAATTGAATTCTCCGGGGACATAAATAATTTTGTGAGTGCTCATATGTATAAGGTTTATTCACCAAACAAAGAGTTGCTAAATCTTATTATAAATAGTTCTGTTGAAGAAGAACAATCTTTTCCCCTTGGTAAACTAAGGTTTACTGAATGTAGATTGAATCATCAAAGCTGTGAATATTCAGACTTAGATGTTTCTATTTCACCTAGAGATTTTCTAGCAACAAGAACAGCAATGTTTGGAAAAACCAGATTAGGAAAAAGTAATATTGTAAAAATTATTGCACAAAGCTTAGTCGAAACAACCAACGAAGAAAGAAATGTTGGACAATTAATATTTGATATAAATGGGGAATATGCAAATGATAACCCACAAGATGATAATCTGTCATTGGCAAGTGTTTATGAGCAGAATTGTGTCGTGTATGCATTAACCCAAAAACCAAATACACCTTCACGATCATTACGGATTAATTTTTATGAATATCCAGAAGTGTCTATGACAATTTTATCAAGATTAATTAAATCCACGCGAGGTAGTTTATCTAATTATATTGACAATTTTATTAACTGTAATTTACCTTCATTGGAGGATTTATCAGATAATCAATTAGAACATAATATTCGACTAAGATCCAAAAGAAGGATATTGATGTATTGGGCTTTATTGTATAAAGCAGGTTTTACGGTTGACCAAAATGCTCTGATACAATTGATGCGTGATCATTCCACTGTTAGGGGTGCCCCATTGGACCCTGGATATAGACGAGAATTGCGAATTGCGATGTATTCTAGCACGCCACCTCAAATTACTAATTTAAATGAATTAGTTACTGAATTTGAAACAATATACCAGTTTTTCAGAAACAATAGATCCGCTGAAGAGCTGAGATCTGCAAATGGTAATTTATTAGTTACAAATGATGATGAATCAATATTATATATGTTAAATCCACCAACAGGTTCAGGATATAGAATTCTCCCCCCATATCGTGATTATCATGATCAAAATGCTGGAGAATTTATTCAAGAAATAATCAATTTACTTGAAGATGGATTAACAGTGATTATTGATTTAGGAAATGCTCCTCCTGAAATAATGAATTTCTACTCAGATCAATTGGCAAGAGCGTTATTTAACAATCAAGTTAATAAATTCTCTAGAAATGAATTAGGAGATCATTATATACAATTATACTTTGAAGAAGCACACAATCTATTTCCAAATCAAGATGATTATAATAAGGATATATACAGAAGATTAGCTAAGGAAGGAGCAAAGTATCATATTGGAATGGTTTACTCAACTCAATCTGTTACAACTATTAATCAAGATTTATTAGCACAAACTGAAAATTTCTTTGTTGCACACTTGTCTTCAAAAAATGAAGTAAATAGGTTAGCAAATATAAATTCAGCTTTTGATGGGTTGCAAGATGATATTTTAAGATCGAAAACAGTTGGCTTCATCAGATTATTAACTAGGTCTCATAGATTCGTAATTCCAGTTCAAGCTAAAAAATTTAGTTTGATTGAGTCAAATGGTGAGGAATAAAAATGCCCTATAAAGCTGGAAAATCACTTCCAGGGGAGCGAGCTAGTAAGCTAGGTCATTTGGAAGTATTAGATAGTGAATTAATAAATGAGCTTCTTGATGAATTTAATACTGAAATTGATGTTACAGAAGTAGATGAAATTGATTGGACTGAAATTTCTAGTGAAGCTACTCCTTTGAGTTATATTTTTAGTGTAGATGGTTCCTATCAAGAGATAAAACTACAAAGATATAGTCCTGAAAAAATAATTACTTATGTAAAAACAGCTATTCTGAAATTTGATCAAAAAGCTATAGAAAAAATAAATAAAAAATATCCTCACCCAATGGAATTAAGAAATGTATTAAAGGGAAGTTCATCATTTCATGCGACAGTATTTCCTCTGAAAAATGTATCAAAATCTGATCAAAATGTCTATAACACAAACAGAGAAATCATTTTTCGTTCATTACAGGACCCTCTACTAGAAAATTTACCATTTGAAACATTTAAATGGTTAGCTTATGAAAAATGGTCAAATGAACAGAAATCATTGCCTTTATTTGATTGTCCTCATTGTAGAGAAAAAGTTGCTACATTAGCATATGATCAAAATATTGGACAATGTTCAGGATGTGGTAATGATATTTATGTTACAGATATGTTAGGATTTCATTTAGATATGAATGATAATTGGGCACCAACTCAAATTGCTAGTACATACATGTTGTTGCATGAAACATTCTTGTTATTTTCCGGAATAAAATACTTTTGGGAGAACAATAAAGAAATTTTAACTGAATGTTTATTTTTAAAGGATGGTCCTCTGTATATTCGTGCTCAATATTCTAAACTTGTAGCACCCATTAGACGATTTTTAGCTCATGCACGTAATGAGGGATATGAAATTCATATAGCAGGGCAAGAAAAAAGTGGTCGCTTCTTTGACTATCTTGAGATAATTGCCAAGGATTTGAATACTCCAAGCTTTTTCATACCAGATAATAGATATATACTTGAAGATATCCAACATAGACCAATAACTAGTATGCCATATGGTAAGGATACAAATTATGGCGCAAAAGTCTTTGTTATTGTAGATAAAAATCACAAATTTGTTCTAACTATACCAACTGGTGAATTCAATGAAACTCCTACACATACTTCAATAATTGGATTTGATAGAATATTAGCTACTTTACCTAAGATTTTGAGTTATAAATTCGAAGGAGCTCTATTGCCAATTGAATTAGCAAATAAAATAGCCTCTTTATCAACATATCCATCCGCTCAGATTCTAAAGTTGTTTACAGAATCTAAAGGTCTATAGATAATTAAGTCATTAAACGAACCAAGCAATATTCTGGAATCCGTGAGGATAAATTCCTAATTCATTATATTTTTCAAGCATTAATTTTGGATAGTGTATTGTAATTGGTAATTTTGATAGACCATGAGTAACATGCTGATTAACTCTTGCGAGCATATGAATTCTTTCAATTATTTCTTTTGTTAATTCTTCATCATTTGGATACTTAAGTTCAATCTTTATTGGTTTTGGAGTTCCCTCTCTAACTAATTCAACTGAGCTAGCTAATAACCCATTTCTTGAATCTAAAATTACATAAGATCCAGTTTGTGGTTTCTTATCATTCATACTTCTATCGAATAATCTTATTGGACCAATATTATCTTTTACTAAAATTATCCTTCTTGGATTCAATATCTCAATAATATCATTTAATTCATCGAAAATTTCACCATGCCAATGAATCTCAATTTGACTTTTCACCTCTAAGGTGGTGATTTTTTGATTTAATCTCACTAATGTTTCTCTTATATTCTCTACCTTCTCTATTAATCCATATTTCCATTCGCCATAATGACCCACAACTGATATCATCATCAGTTTAATTTTATTATCATATTTTAAACCGATTGAAATATAATCCATTTTCTTACTTAGATGCCAACTATTTCTACCAAGATTATGATAAAGACCAAGAGAAATATTCCTAAGTTTGCCTAAATAACGTGTTCTATTATTATCAGGAATTGTACATTGAACACCAATTTGTTCCTCAAAGCATTTCTTATAGATTTTACTTTTTATATTATCAGATTTACTGCTAATAACTGCAAAAACAACTTGATTGTCCCCATCCTTTTTAATCTCGTCTATATTTGTCAAATATTTTACAGTAATTTTTTGAAATTTGAACATTTTTTGTAAACCATGAAATTTCTGTTTTTCAGCATTTCTAGGTACTCCATATATTAGATCATTAACAATATCATCACATTTTTCTGTAGATATAACAATCAATTCAAGTGTTTTATTCAAGTTTTCACTATAATCAATAGGTCCGTATTTATATAGTGAATAATAAGGGTCATCAACATTTTTTGATTTGCCAATCTTTCTTTTTGGTATATCTAGTATACCATTATTAATTCCATTATAGAGGGTTTGATTAAACCCAAGAATTCTTCCAAACGATTCAAATTCTTTTAGAATTTCCAATTGTTTTAGAATTCCAAATCTTCGTTCATCGGGGCTACTTCTTAGAAAGTCCATAATTTCTTGTCTATCTTCTCTTTTTTTGATTTTTCTAAAATCTACTTTCTCTCTTAATCTTTCTAAAGGAAATGTATATTCTCTACCCTTATAGGTTTTTACAATTGCTAGTGGTGGAGAATTCGAAATGAAATCTTGAATTATATTTAATTTACATTCTTCTTGAGCAAATTCTAAAATTGTTTTGCCTGAATCCTTTGGTTTAAAATCATGTGCACTTTTTGAATAATCAAACTTGCTTAAATAGTAAGAACTAGTTTTTGTTAATGGTGAAAGATTACAGGGATTTTCAGCAACAAATTTACATTTAAAATTCGGACAACAATCCCAAAATTGTATTCTTTCTCCATTTTTCACTCTTCTTTCTAAATTATTTAATTCATTTGGTTCTAAATCTTTCAGTGTTCTCTTGATAATCATTAAATTTGATCTATCAATGGCAATACCATATGAATTATTGTAATTAGTGATTCTAAAAATGAATCCCGGATAATGTAAAACTGTTTCTAAATTCTGAATCTCATATGGGTCCCTAATTTCAAAATCTATTTCTTCAATATTAGGATCAATCCATTGATTGAAAAATCGATTACTTCCAGTTAAAATGTAGCCAGCATTATTTAGTTTCTCCCCTATAATTCTTTTTAAAATATTTTTAATATTGAGTATTGAATCATTTTTTATGTTCTTATTAGATTTTAACCAAACTAAGTTACAATTACTATATAATGTTCTAATATCATTTGAAATTTTACTCAAAAGCCTTTCATCATGACGAATTATAATGTGTAAAACAAGATTCTTTGGATCGTTAGAAATTAAATATTCCTCTTTCTCAATTATTTTAACAAGTTTCTCTCTAATTTGTTTTAAATGTTCATTCTTTTCATCCCAGCTGATATGTTTGTTTTTTAAATCTGCTTTAAATTGAATATGTTGTATATTTAATTCATTAAAATCTTCATTTAGTAATGATATATTTGTTTCAATATTAGTATTAATTTCCATCAAAATTCACTCATCTTGTTTTAAACTCAATGTCTGTTAGGTAGATTTTTCTATCAGCAAATCTCTCAATTTCCAACTCTACATCATTAGATTCTATATTATCTAATTGATAGAAAGCCCACCTTAATTCATACAATATTTGTAAAGCTGAAAGTTTGATAAACGTTTTTATAAAATTCTTACCTCTAATTTTACGCAATTCTTCTATTGCATCACGAAGATTCCTATTTACTGGTTTTAATATAATATTCAACCAAATTTCATATTTATCTTCATAGGATCTAAAACAAATACTTGCTTCACTTTCTAGCTCCATAGGAATTTTTCTATCGTTATTTAAGAGAAGTTTTATTGCATTGTCTTGGTAATCGGAATTAAAACCTCTTTTAATAAGCAGATCAGGAATTATATTTATATGATCTTTACTTATATCAAAATTCAAAGAGTAAGTGAAATTAATATATGGACTTTTTTTCTTACCCAATTTATCTCTTAATTCATTTAAGAGTCTAAAAAAATAAATTCCTTTATTTGTTAACTTAAATGGGTCTGTATGTTTTGTACCAATTTTTTCTATAAGATTCGTTTGCTTTAGAATTCTAATATGTTGGTTAAATGCTTCTTTTGAGAGTTCTTTATCAATCTGATCTGCTATTTCGATATTCACACTATTCATTAATTCTTGAAATCTTAGTCCTGAACCGGATAATCCAAGTATAGAGATAATTCTTCTTCGAAATATATTATTTGTGACTTCAAAGAACTCTACAAACATTTTTTCGGATAACATTGTGTAATTCAATATACACAAACTCTCTCTCTTTTTATACTTTTGTCTTAAAGTGTATTTTTAATTACAAACAATATTAATATATCTCATAAATCTATAGTATAAATGAGGAAAAATCATGTCAAAACACAAAAAAACCTCAATACATGACAAAAAAGTTCAGGCAACTACCTCTCGATATAAGCGTGATGGTTGGTCTGTTCGAGCTGATATACCTAACTACAAACGTCCTAAACCTATTGGTAAATACAATAGGATACCTGATGTAGTAGCTAGGAAAGGAAAAAAAACTAGGGTTTTTGAAATAGAAACTCCTAGGAGTATGAAAACTGATCGTGCACAAAGAAGCACTTTCAAGAAACATGCAGCTAAGAAATTGAATACAAAATTCAAGGTAATAGTCGCAAAAAAGCCAAGAAAGAGAAAACGTTGAGTGGTTAAATTTAGATCATTGATCTTACACATCAATGGTCTGAACCACTCAATTTACCCATTTAGGTGAATAAAAATTGAACAAAGAAAGTAATAAAACTTTTGTTGAAAGCAACAATCAAAATTCAATCGATAACTTCCATGAAGAGAATCAAATTGCTTTTTTCATCAAGGAGATTTCCTTGAAAGGATCTCTTTACTTAGAAGATCTAAACTTCTCAAGTGAAAAATTGGAGGAAATAAAGAGTCAAGCTGCTGAAATGGATTTCATTATCCATTTATCTAAAATCGGAATATTAATTATCGATCCTAGTTTCCTTGGAGGTAATTCAGAGTGACAATTAATGATTCCGAACATGGAATTCTAGGAGTTCTTTTGGAATCTAGTACAAAGCTACTAGTTCAGATTTCTGATTTAATAGGTCTCAGATCTTCAGATAAGAATAAGCTTCACACAATAAATTACGCAAACTTGAAATCTCCTTTTCCTCTTGCAGCTTATGCTGCAAATGGAAATCATTATATTATTAGTTACCTTAATGAACAAATTCCTCGCACAAAGATTTCTTTTAGAAGAAATAATTTAATAATTTCCCCAGGAACAGTTTCCCAAATTGAATTAGACATCCATCAACAAAATTCTCGAATTGCACTTAATTCTTTACACAATAAAGTTGTTACAAATGCATTAACTAACGATGGATTTGAAAGAGCAAGAACGTTAGGTGGAAGAGACAAATCAAAACTTGCATCTAAGGAATTGATTGATACCTTATGCATGGATCATAGTTATACTGATTTTGAAACTGGTAAACGAGAAATTGAAAAAGTTAATTATGAACTTCATAAAGCCATTAAGAAAAGCATGCAAATTCTTCCTTCTGGAAATATGCTTGTCACTCTAAATCCATCAACAATAATCATACGAGATGGATATGTTCCTTATACTTACTATCAGCTTCCAAATAAAGTAATCCGAAAATTTAATCCTTATTGGAGAATGACAGGATTTAAAGCACTCAAAGAGTCAGAATATCCTTCAGCACTAATTGGAAACGAATTCGAAAATAGAGGATTTTCAATTCTTAATTCAGGTATTATTCATTTTCCCCTAAAAATAATTCAACTTCCTCCTCCTAAATTTGTCTTTGGTAAAAAGAAGAAACTGGTTCTAGAAGGAAATCAAAAAACTAGAGAGCTTATTAAATTAGGTTTGAAATCATTTGGACCAATATACAAACCACGAAAATTGAAGATACTAGTTGCTACTGATACTATTGAAATGATTGATCAAAGAAAACCACCAAAATATTTTTCATCTTGGCCTTTTGCATTCAAAAAATATATAAAATTAATTAGAAGAAAATTGGTGAAGGGTGATAAATCCTTATTCCATGTCAATTCTGTTGATTTTGTTGGACCTGTTTATCTCAAAGGAGATCCTAAAAGTTATTTGTCAATGCTAAGAGATTTGGCTAAGAAAGAATCTGTTGATGCTATTCTTTATATTATTGCTGAATATAAAAAAGACAAAACAGGTATGCATGATCTAATTAAGGAATATGTAAAAGATGTCCCTACTAAATGCATTTTGATTAAGAAACTTAAGAAACATACTCCCAAATCAAAGGAAGGATATAGTCCATTATTTTTACAGATTGCTGATGATTTAGTAATTGGTTTATATTACGCAGCAACAAGATATTTCCCATGGTCTATTGAATCCAAACATTTTGATAGTGTAGTTGGAATTGATGTTCGACGGGATAAACAAACTCGTTACTATTGCATTACGCTTACACTTTTCACAAACAAAGGTCTTATCCGAATATCTAACGGAAACAAAATGAAAAAGGGAGAAAATATACCCATTTCTGCACTTACAGATTCTATTGAAAAGCTTATTCTTCGAGTAAAAGAGCGGAATCTAACTTTTCAAAACACTCTCTTTCTTAGAGATGGTTTTGATTTTACTGATGAGAAAGAAGCAGTAAAAGATATTCTGGACAAACACAAAATTGAAGGGACTCTAGACGAGAAACATCAATGGATTTACTGTCAAATTATTAAAAATCCCGAATTACGAGTTATTCATTCACCTTCATTAGATGAACCTTCAAGATGGGGGCAACCATCTCGAGGTATTGCATTTGTATTAGCAGATTTACCAGAATGGAAAGAAGGTTACATTGTTACAACTGGATATCCTGATATTGGTAAAAAGACCAAATCCAAAGCATCTAATCAAGGGCTTTCTCAACCCATTTTCGTTCGCGAGCTAGAAAGATCTACTAATAATTCTACAACTTTCCCAGAGGTGCTTGAAACAATTTACCATAGAACCTATCTTAATCCTAGTTTAACTCAAATTAGAGTTCCTATTGAGATTCCTGCTGCTGAAAAATACATGGAATATCTTAGCTATGGGCTAAGTACTGAAGAAATTCCTGGATATTTGGGGTGATTAAAAAATGGTTAATCTCTACGCTCGGGCTATGGCCCGTGTGAATATTTGTGAAGAAGCAGCAATAATACATGCTTTATTACAATATGCTGACCTAATGCCTGAGGATGTTTGGCATGGTTCTGAAGTGAAAAGAATAAAGGGTGCGCTTCTTCATGACATTTTCTTGGAATTGATTGGTCCAATAGGATGTTCGCTTATCTCTTCTTTTTTGGATAGAGGGATGTCAAAAAATAACGCAATGTTTGATACGTTAGATTTACTCTATAGGAATAGTTCATGGAAACCTTATGTTTCATCACTAATTGAAACAGAATACAATCAACCAATTTCTCTATCAATAATACAAGAATATCTTTCACACAAAGAAAGCCTTGTTGAATTAGCTTTACCCTTATTAACCAGTTATAAAGGAGAGTTGTATCCAATACAATTTGACAAAGAGGTCTATATTCAATATCCAATAACTCAGGAATTCACAATAGCCGGAAAAATCGATTTATTGATTATTCATACTAACAAAATCATTGTAGTTGATTTAAAGACTGGTAAAAAAAATATCAAAGATCATTTACAAGTTCAATTATATGTTGAAATGCTTCAGAATAAATTCCCTGACAGAGAAATAGTTGGACAATTGTGGTATATATCAAAAGATGATTCCATAAGAAAAACAATTGACTATGGTGAACCTTTACTACCAAAAATTCATTCTATTATTAATAAGTTGAAAGAAATTGACTCAATTGAATTCCTGGTTAAAAACAAAGGAAAAAGAAAGGATTGCAAATATTGCAAATTATGCGATATAGCTCAAACAGAATTAATAATCACTTTGCCAGAAATAGCTGAAGGATTGTCAAAAGTTGATGCGCTACCCAATAATCTTTTAAAACTTGTAGGTTTAAGTAATGAAAATCTAATTCTAGATAAAGAAGGTGAAAAGGAAATTGACTGAAGTTGGAATATACATTTTATTGAGCATGATACTTGTTGTTGGAATAGCAATAATAATTTCTATCTGGTATTTACAGAAGAAGAAACAACCAGATTTTGATCATCTGAATAATGAAATCTATAAAGTAGCTACAAATATGAATAGTGAAATTCAAAAACTATTTCATACTATCCAAATGAAACCAACTGCAACAGGTGCTTTTGGTGAGAATATTGCGGATATTGTTTTGTCACATTTGCCAAAAACTATGGTTACATCTCAATACAGACCAAAGGATATTCGAGGTAGCAAAATTGATTTCGTTGTAAAACTACCAAATAGTGATTTGCTTTTGCCTATTGATAGCAAATTTACTATTCCTGAGGATCTCGGTGATATTGAGAATCTCGATAAGAAGAAAATTAATGCGCTTAATAAATTTGCACTAAATCAAGCGAGCAAAATTGAGAAATATATTAGTTCTAAGGAAACTACTGATTTTGTTCTGATGTTCCTTCCTGATTATGTTTATGGTATATTAGAACCCGATACCTTTGATAAATTAGCTCATAAGAAGGTCGTCCCAACTAATTCGAGTGGATTGCTTAGTACAATATTCATGATAAATATGCAGCATCGTTTCACTGAATTAAATAGTTCAGCTAGTAAATTTGCAGATATCCAAATGAAAACATCTCAAGGTTTGAAATCAGTAATCGATAATATGCAAAAAGGACTTACAAAGATACTGCAATGCCAAAACAATATTTCTGATGCAATGTCTGAAATTGTTGCTATAAAGAATATTGTTGAAACTTTAGAATCTGAGGAGGTGATAGATTGAAACAAATAAAAGATTTGATGAAATTCACGTTCACACGTATTGACAAAAGTGGTTATAGGAAAGTAAGACTAGTAGATATACCTGTTCATCGTATAACCGGAACAATTAAACAAGGTCGACTTCTTCGAAATGGTGATGTGGTTCATCATAAGAATCAAAATAAATTAGACAATCGTTTAAGTAATCTTCAGATATTTAAAAACCAAAGTGCCCATATGAAGCATCATTGGAAACTTCGAAAACAGAAGAGTAAGAAAAAGTGATTGTAGATAATTCTACTTTTTCTTTCTTTTTCATTTTTTTTCATTTTTTTTACAGTATGTCATTCCCAAAATGGATTTTTAGACCTTAAAGAGAACGTGAGTGGTGAAAATTCTACCTTTTTTCACTTTTTATTCCTAAAGCTTAGTTGAATTTTGGATTAATAATATTGATTAAATATTTTTATTTCAAAAGATATATATGAATACAATATAGGAAAGGAAATGTTAAGGTTGATTAGGTTAGACAGTTTTGATGAAATCGAAAAAAGATTGGAATTTATTTCAAATAAAATTCTTGAAGTTTATTCAAACCAATATGAGTCAAAATTTATCTCTCTAGTAAATTTATTAATTGAAGAATTTGGAATTACCAATATATTGCGAGGAGAAAGGAAATTATTTTATGTATCAAATTTGAATATAAAATCAAATCCATTAGATTTAGTCATTACTTTTTATAATGAGAAAAATCTCTGTAACAAAATTCTAGATGAAATCTGTCAAGAGCTGAAAAATAGAAGCCCTTCTGGAACAAATTTTTCAATTACAGAAAATAGAATAATAATTAATTTTCAAGATGAGAAAGCTGATTATTCAATTATATATGTTCCTAAAAGTGAATTTGAAAATCTAATACCATATTTTCAATTACTACCTGATAATATGGATTTACTTAATAAAGGAATAGCATTGCTAAAATATTGGAATGAAAACGAAAATTATTCACTTCATTATTCTCACAACATAGAATATTATATTATTTCAAATAAATGGGTGAAGAATTTGTATACTATTATTGATAATTTCAATTATGATATGGATTATGAACACCTTGAAATAACTGAATGGTTAATATATAAATCAGATATTATTGGTGAGGAGTATATATTGGTTGAAGAGGAAAAATTACTAACTAAATTAGCTAATAGATTAGCTCAAGAATCGCAAGAAAAATATGACTCTCGTTTTATTTCTGTTGTTAATACATTGCAGAATAATATGCAAGTATCTGAAGTAAGAAGAGGTGGCTCAAGAGCGAAACTAACCTACAATATAGGTAAAGGTGATCTTGATATTATTTTTACAATCGTTAATACCACCAAAACTCATTTAGAAATTTTTGAAGAAACTAAGAAAACTCTTGAAGCAAATTTTGGAAAAATTGCCACAATAACCCCTCTAAGAGTTTCAGTTAAGTTGCACTTCATTGATGATAATCTTGATATTGATGTTGTTTATTTACCTTATTCTGAATACCTGACTAGTGTAAGGGATTTATTGAAAGTGAAAGAAACTTCCAAAATTAGACGTGATGCAATCCGCTTGATAAAATTCTGGAATGAAGAAAATAATCAGCGAAGAATTACACCAATGGATATTGAGAAAACTATACTATCATGGAATTATAATTCATTGTATAATAACATCGTTCAATTCGGTGAATTAAATGGCTTTGAAATGATGGTCTATTTTTGGTTAGAAAAACAAAAAATCTGAGAGATGAATAAGAATTGGAATTGACAAAGGAAGAGAAGATACTTAATTCATATGGTAGTAAAATTAGAGATACAGAGACAGAATCCTTTGATTCAAAATATATCTCCATTTACAACAAATTAAATGAACACTATAAAATATCACAGGCAATGAAAGCTGGATCATTAGGAAAAGGAACAAAAATTGAATTATATGGTGATCTCGATTTAACTTTCACAATTGATAAACCTTCTATCAAAAATGAAACTGAATTTCGAAAGGATTTGGAAATAAAGATGAAGAAATCTTTTCCAAATGAATTTGTTAAATTGTTAAAAATGTCAGTTTTAATTAAATTCAAAAGTGGTATCGAAATAGATGTTGTTTATTTACCTTTAAATGACTATAACAAGACGAGAAAACAATTCAGGCACATTAAATCAATAAATGATAATATAAAAAATATCATTCGCTTAGTGAAATTTTGGAATTATAAGAAAAACAAGAAGCAATTTAAATCTTATAAAATCGAATGGAATGCAATTTATTCTGAAGCCAGTTCATATAATAAAAGATTAAGGGATACAATTTCAAAATCAGGTGGCGGAGATACAACAAATGAAATTTATCAATTCATTTTGAATGAAGCTGAAGGAAGTTAAGAACATGAATTTCTATTTAAAATTAAATGAAAATCTTTGCAATATAAAACCTAAAATATTACAAATTTTAAAGGAACGGAAGATAATTGTTAGAAAAAAAGAAAATGATGATTTTCAAGTTTTTTGGGAAGATAACTCAGAGAAACCTTACATTCAAATAATTTCAGATCTCAAATTTGTTTTAGATGATTATATTGAGTTTCAGAATAGTATTGGCAGAGATATTTATGATTTGCTTTCACCATCTGAGGAAAGAAAATACAAGTCAATTTTAAATTTAGTAAGAAAGGATATTTGGTTTGATCCTAACGTTCATTCTCAATATAAAAAAGAAGATAATAAATTCTATTGCTATTATAGGGGTAATATCCAAGAAAAATTCTTTGCGGAAACAAATTTAGATAAAGCTAAAGAAAGAATGATTAGAAATTGTAGAAATGAGCTGATTGATTCCTTTCAATTAAAATTTGATTCAATACTAGTATACTTAGATAATGAATTCAAAAGATTGGATATTATAATTAATCAAATGGTTAAAAATTCTGATAAAGCATCAAAAATCTATAATTATGGCTTAAAAATATTAGAAGACGACTCCACTATTGCAATGATTTTACTTGGAGTATCTCTTGAGTGCCATTTAAAAATGAATTATAATGCAGATATTTTAGAAAAAGATTCACTAGGTAAGCTTATTGGTAGATTAAAAGAATCCAAAAAATATCCAAATTTAAATTATAAATTAATTAACGAAATCAATATTAAATATATCAAAGCTAAACATGAAAAAACTGCTGTAATCCCCTATTTAGACGTTGAGAAGTATTATCAAAAAGCTACAATTTTCTTTCAACATTGAGAAATGATATCATTGTTGAAAAGATTTTTGATCTTTGATAAACGAAGGATTTTCTTGAATTTGTAATGTTTTATATAATCATTTAACACATTTCAAATTGAATCTTTTATCTCTATATCCATTAGAACATTGATTCTATTAAACAAAACCACATTGCTGTAGATTTCACTCTACAATACCTTTCGACTTGTCCACTATGATCACTAATGAACTAAAATCACTAAACCACAAAAATCGAATACGAATACTTAGCTATCTCAATGGTCATCCATCAGGAGAGAATTTTCTTATTGCATTTTTAATTTCTCGCCTTTCCGATTTCACACCATTTAACAATTATCCTTATATTTACAGGTATGAGCATTTTGTTAGACCTCCTTACTCACAATTTGGAAAATACGATTTAATTCTTACAAGTGGAAGAAAGTATTTCTTGGTTGTTGAAGCAAAATATTTCCAAGATGGAATAGCTAAATCAACAATTAAAAATAAACGATCTAAAGTAAGAAAACAAGCTAGGAAATATAGAGGAATCTTTCAACAACATAATCCTTCTTTTATTGTTTATTGTACTACCATTACAAATAATAAATCTTGGACAAATGAACATCCTGAGTTTCTAAAAGAATTTTCTAAATTTCAAACTCTAAAGCAAAAAGAATGGAAAAAAAGACTTTTCTGAATGAATTACACCACAAATTATCAGATTTCAAGTACTTACCTCCAAAGCGTGTCAATTACCGAAATGGTCTTTTAGACTTAAGAAGAAGTATGGTGGGAGTCATACTTTGTTTAAGAATGGTTCATCCACAATTTTATTAAAATGAAAATGTAAAAGTCAAACTGATAATATTGGTAATTTTTTGTCTTTCATTTTATTTCTGCATGAGTTTAGGAATTGAGATCTTTCTTCTTTAGGCAATTTATCTCTTTTGACAATATAATCTGTATATAGGTCTTTATTTTTGATTAATCTGTCTAATAATTTGTTTTTAATTTCCAAATATTTTGTTGGAATTTTCCTAATATATTTTTTGCCGATATAATTCAAGCAATGATCAAGTCTTTCAAAATAGATTCTTACTTTTTCCTCTTCTGGTAAAGTTATTCCAGGTAAACTTGTACTTTTAACTCTTTGATCTATTAAACCTAGAAAAGTAAGTTTGTTTAATAAAACATCAAAATATGATGAGTATTTGCTTTCAATAGATGATATTTTCTCACACTTGAAGTCAATATCTTTGATAAAACTAATAGCAAATTCTTGGAGATTTACAACCCCTGTTGCCCATAATCTTATATGTTCAACAATTTCTTTACCGAAATCACGCAATGCGCTTAATATCAAGAGAATAAAATCACAAGGAAGTATTTCATTATTATCACATAAGGTTTTTCGATAGTCGATATTTTCTTTATCAATAATGCCATATATCTTTTCAATTAACTGATTCGTACTAATTTTTGGATTTGTATTAGAATAAACAGCAATAAATGAATTTTGAATAGAATCCTTTAGTATTCCCTTAATAATATTAGAAGCATTTAGAACTGAGCTAGAAATGGGTTTTCTTTCATCACCATCAATAAGATTCAGTCTGTTTTCATAATATGTTACCGATAATGTTAGAGGAGGTGGTGAAATAAATGAAAAGTCCAACATCAAATCCATTTTTTGATCTTTTATTAGCATATTTTCAGCCCGAATTCTACAAGGATATTCTTTCTCAAATAAGAAATAATTATTCTTTATAATAGGATCCAGGAATTTCATTTTTACTTGTAATATTTCATTTGCAATATTACCTTGTATTGCTTGCAATCCAATGTTATTAGGTTTTTTATTACCTCTTGGGTTTCCGTATAATTTACAGTAAGCATCAAAATCCGTCCATTCTTCATGTATATTGGCTAAAAGTTTTGTGTAATCAATTGTAGCATTTTTCTTGCATTTTAATAGGAAATCTTTCATAGCATTCATTAACATATAATTGGCTATGCGATTTTTTTTATCATATTGAATGGTTGAAATTAATTGGTATCGTGAATTAAGCAGATTTTCTGCAATATTAATTTTGTCAAGTTTTAACTGTATGGCAATATTAACAGGAAAATCACTATCTTTCTTACCTTTAGTTTCCTTCAGAACAAATGAATCCGCGATTAGATCTATATCAATATTAACAGGTAATCCACAATGATAATTATCCCTTACTATGTAATCTACTTTATCGCAATCCAAATCTCCATCTATTAATTTGTGAAGTATTGAAATGTGTTTATATTTTTTTAATTCTCCTACAAGAAATTTTGAGATATTTGTATAATTTATTATCTTATGATTAAGAAGTTTTTTTAGTTCACTATTTTCTTTAATTAAATTGCTTGTGTAAATATCATGTGAGTATTTACCTCCAGGATACAAATTTGGATATCTTTGAAATACCCATTCTACAGTATGGGAAAAAGGTGGATGCCCTAAATCATGCAAAAGAGCTGCAATTCTAATGAACTGCAAAGTTGTTTCATAGCTTTTTTCATCACCTTCAATGATGAAATCAGCATATCTTTTTAACTTCTCAATTTTTTTTGCAATTTTATAAGCTACATGCATAGTACCTATAGAATGTTCGTATCTTGTATGAGTTGCACCAGAAAACGTGATATAAGCTAAACTCATTTGTCTGATATTTCTTAATCTTTTAAAAATATCAGTGTTAATTATCTCTTTCTCAATTTCTGTTATAGGAATATATTTCCAAACAGGATCATATATAAAATCAACAAATTTTAACGGTTCCAAAATAACCCACTTTCCTTTGCAATTATAATACAATTATTTGAATATTTATAATTTTTATTGTCCTAAAAAACAAAAATAGAGAAAAAAGGAAGATGAGGAATTAATTCTGAAGAAATTGAGAGATAAACCCATTATTTTCCCTTTTCAGAATCTAATTTCTTTAATTTTAGAAGCAAAGTTCTGAAAGATTTTCTTCTTATTTAAAATCCTTCTTTTTTTGTATACAATTTGCTGATTTAACTATCTAATCCTTCAAGAAGAAGCGAGGGCAGAGAATCATACATTCTATCATTTACTTGTTTTCTTTTTTCCTTCTTTTATTCAACTATTGTTAGTAGAGGTTAGTGTTTGTGAATGTTTTTATAAAGATAGATTGCTTATAGTTAGTTAGTGATTATGTATTGACCAGTGATTGGAAAGCACAAATAGCTTCAAAGGTAACCATCTGTCATGGGAAGGTGTGTATAAAGAACACTCGAGTGATGCTTTCTGTTATACTCGATTGTGTGGCAGAAGGGATGTCCGAAGAAGCAATTCTCAAAGAATACCCCTCTTTGAAGAAAGGGGATGTAAGCATTGCTCTGCAATATGCTGCTTCTCTTGCTCGTGGAGAGACTATTCCATTAAAAATTGAGAGTTGAAGGTGCATCTATGAAATTTAAACTGGATGAGAACATTCCTTTTTCTTTGAAAAAACTTATTGAAGCGACAGGAGACCATCAAGTTGATAGTGTCTTTCATGAAAAGAAAACAGGAATAGATGATCATTCTCTACTAAAGCTTTGTTTACAAGAACAAAGAATTCTCATTTCACTAGATGCTGATTTTAATAATCCAATTATGCATCCACAAGAAACACTATTTGGGATGATTATTCTTCGACCTACTTCTCAAGGTAAACAAGCTGTTTCTGATTTATTTACTAATTTCCTTGCTAGCTTTAAACTTGATGATGTAGTAAATAAAGTATTAATCGTTGAATACAATAACATCACCATTCGTTGGGATTGTGTCTAATTTTATACAGAAATAAGTGTGTCCTCCCCGAAATGGACTTCTAGACCTTCAAGGAGAAGCGAGGGGCGTAGATTCTACAAGATAATTATCAGTTATTTTTTATTTTCTTTTATTTATCCCTATAACCTCAGGTGAGACTAGGGTTATTTGAACGAAAAAGGATCTACTTATTTTTTAGTTAACTTGAAGAAGTAACCATTCTCTTCTATTTGAACAACAAACTCATCATACCCTGAGCTGTTTGATAGAGCTCAGAATCTTCAATATTCCCTTGAGTGAATAGAAAATTCATTTCCCTATTACTTATGACAATAATTTTAATTATTGAAAGTTATAAATTAAATAACAAGAATTCAGAACCAAATTTTTAACTTGGAGAGATTTTAATGGGAATGGTTAATGAGTACTTAAAGAAGAGTCTTGAGCAACTGTCAAGTGAATCCCTCCAAGAGAGAAGAGCTGCTGCGGTAATATTGGGTAAGATTGGGAATAATGATGCCGTTGCTCCTTTGTTAAAATGTTTGAATGATTCTAATCCCTCTGTACAGAAAGCTATCATTAGAGCTTTAAAGGAAATAGCTGATAGTAGAGCAATTGAACCTCTAATATCTCTATTCAAAATGACTTCTCTCACCAAAGTAAAAGCACAGATTGCTTGGGCATTAGGTTATTTCATTTACGATGATTTTGATTTAGAATTCTTATTAGATTCTTTAAAAGAAGATAGTTTGTATCTTCAAGAAAAAATTGTTTTTGCATTTGGAAATAAGCGGTATAAAAAAAGCATTCCAGAACTTATCCAGATAATCGAATCAGCTGATACTATTTCCTTAAGACAAATGGCTATGTGGGCTCTTGCCAGAATGCCTGATAGTCAAGTTCTTGAACCTTTGATCAACGCACTAAATGATCCAAATGAAAAAATTAGACGACGTGCAACAAAATCGTTGTATTGTTCACCGTACACTAAAACACAGCTTGCTTCGATTTTCAATAGAATACATGACAAGAGTTTCTATGGTACTTCAAATGTTATTCACTTAATTGGTCAGCTAAGATATTATCCAGCTATACCCCATTTGATATCGATTGTTAGGAGCGAATCAAATCTTAGGCTAAGAGAAACCACTGTTCGAGCGTTAAGCCGTATGGGTGATGCTCAAGTATACCGATTATTTGTTAAATTACTTGATGACCCCTCCATGAAGATTCGAGTTACTGTTATCAATTATATTAAATATGATCATAATCTTGAGGTAGAAATAATTGCTAAAGTAATTGATAAATTAGATGATGAGACAACAGAAGTTCGTTTAGCAATTGCAAGATTTATTCACGCAATAACAGGCACATTATCAATACCAATAGAGCTCTATAATAGAATGCCAAAATTACTCGCAATATCAGAAAATGATCGGGATAGACAGGTGAGGAATCAGTTACAATATGCACTTCTCCCTATAATTAAAGGACATGTTAGCAAAGAATTAAATGAAAATTTCAAATTTAGTTTTGGGTGTAAAAAAAATATCAAAAGAAGAAAACCTAAAGACCCATTAGATGAGCTAACTTTTCCCAAAAAACCTGCAAGAATTACTAACCTTTCTTCTGAAATAATTAGAGATGTTGGCAAATTGCTCTCTATTATAGAGCAAGACACTTGTTGGTTACAACGATGGAAAGCTACAGTAGCGTTGGCTAAACATTACAATAATCCAAGAATAATTGAGCCTTTAATTATTGCCTCTAAGGATCAACATACGAAAGTTAGATTAGCAGCAGTATATTGTTTACAGAAGACAAAAAATCCGAAAGCCCTTGAACCATTACTTGATGCGCTGAATGACATTGATAGGAGAGTTCGAAGAACTGCATCCTACTCCTTAGATGCTATTTTTGATATCAAAGAGAAAGTGCCATCACTACTTGCAAACCTAAAAGATAAAACATTTCTGGGACGAGTTGAAATTATTCGATTTCTAAAAGAGATGGAACCCGAGCTATATCTAGATACCTACCTCGAATTGCTTGTTACTGAGGAAGATCGAGATTTAATAAAAGCAATATTGTATGTATTTTATAATCATCGTAATGATAAAATTTTGAATGCTTTAATAGAAATAATGAATAACTCCATTGATGAATTCAGAGGAAATTGCTTGTCTATTTTACTCTATGGGCCACATCTCGTAAAAACAAAGAAAGAAGAACTGCTTAAACTATACAATGATTCAGAAAGCTATGGAAGGTATGAAATATTCTATCTTCTAGGAGGAGAAAATATTAAAAGAGCCATTTGTTCTGACAAATTTATTATCGAAGGCTTGTTTAGCGAACTCTTCTTTCTTAAAAGTGCTGCCAGAGAGTTACTATTGTTTCACCAAAAAGGTTCTCTTCTTCCTAAGGATTACAATGAAGTAATTAGATTACATTAAGTAGTTTCTAGTATAAACTTTACAAAAAACTCCGTAGTTGTATTCTCCCGTTTTATCTTTTCATAAAAATGAATTAAATCATTCAATACTCATTATTGCTAATTTTATCTAGTGTGTACTTACCACCTAAGCGTGTCATTACCGAAATGGACTTCTAGACCTTAAAGAAGAAGCGAGGGCCGTAGATTCTACGGTTTTTTATCTTTTTATCCCTACAATCTCAGGTGAGACTAGGGTTACTTGAACGAAAGAAGGATCAACATATTTTTTAGTTAACTTGAAGAAGTAATCACTCTTGGTCGAATTTTTTCCGAGTAATTTAATTTTTGACTCATATATTCATGTATTTTTTTTGAAAGAAAGGATTATTCATATTTCTGATGTGTTCTAAATTGCAGTATTTTTTGAAATGTTTCCCTAGTAATCTCTTGTATTTCTCGCTTTTTAGATAAATAAGGTATTGTTCTATATCCATTGTATCGTAAGATTTCTAGCGGTTGGATTAGATTTCTATTCAATTCTCTTTTCAACCAGCTAAGATATTCTCTCACAAAGTGGAAACTATTTATTTCATACTCATCAAGTTTGCTAGCAATATCATCAATTTCTTCAAAATCTGGAGAATCTAGAGCTTCTAGAGAAGCTAGAAGCTTGTAATCAAAATATGCTATACAATTATTCGCAAACAAAAGAAATGCTTGTTTTGGGGTCATTTCCAAGCAATGGTCTAGGAGTATAACTTCTTCAATAATTGGTTCTCTAAATCCTTGGTTTATTTCTATTACAAAATGCGTCCAATTTTTCATTTGAATAGGCTGTTCATTTCTTATATTCATCTCAAGTGAATATTGAAAATATTGGTTTTCAACACCAGCCCATAGTTCTAATAGAGAATAAACATTAGGTTTCTTATTTTGTGTGTTCTTTCGTATCCCATTGATAATTTTTTGTTGTTTCTCTCCTTGGAAAAATCGTCTGCATTCTACTGGAAAATCTTCTTCGAAGTTAGTATATAACCAAAGTAAAGAATTAAATGCCCCTTGAATCTTATGGATAACATTCCATGGTCGATTATTAAACAGGAACTTATCGTTTATTATTGCAAAGATATTCGATCTATTATCGAAATCACTTGAGATAAGTAATGGAACAGAATAGTTCTTTGGTAGAGTATTATCTTCGTTTTTCATTGTATCAACTCCAAAGATTCTTCTTGATCATTACATAGATTTTCTATCAAAGTATCAATCTCAGCACAATCCTTAGAAGAAAGGATTTCTTTTTTATCTGTTTTATTACTTTGTTTTACTTGTTGGATTAACATTTTCGTATATTCTTTATCCTTTATTTTTTGATAGAAAGAATAATATAAGAGTAATTCATTTTTTGGGATTGTATTGTATTGTTGTAATTTTCGAAATATTTCACAAACAAACTCATGCACTGCTGATTGCTTTAATAAAAGAGATAAAGTATTATAACCGTTATGTTGCAAAACCTCTAGAGGTTTAATTACTCCTGCATCTAATTCTCTTCTCAACCAGCTAAGATATCCTTTTATAAAGTATCCAGTGAGTATTTTCTCTTCTTTTATTTCCCAAAGGTAATATCCATATTCAACATTATGTAAATTTCCATAATGAGCTATATAGTTATTTGCAAACAAAAGAAATGCTTGTTGTGGGGTCATTTCCAAGCAATAATCTAGTTGTATGACCTCTTCAATTAGTATAATATTTCCTTGACGATTTGTTTCAATTACAAATTGCGTCCAATTCTTCATTTGGATGGGTAGTTCTTTATTCCTATTGATTTCTAGGGAATATTGGATGTGATGAGATTTTGAACCATTTACATCCAATAGACAAAAGATATTAGGTTTTTGTTGTATCTCATTTTCCTCCCACTTTTCTCTAAAATAATCTAATTCTGGATCATCTTCAAAGTGCTCTCTGCATTCTTCTGGAATGATTTCTCTAAAATGTGTATATAACCAAAACATCGAATTAAAATTCCAATTTCTATAAAAGTGAACATCCCAACCTGGTTTCTTGAACAAAACTTCATCATTTATTATAGCAAAGATATTCTCTTCCTTTATGTTCCTCCCCCCCGAGATGAGTAATGGTATAGTAAATTTATCAGATATTTCATTATTATTTCCATTCATAAAACCAATCCCTGATATTTATTTCTAAGAAGTTTCTTCATATTTAAAATCTATGTTTTCATATCATTATTTGACTTTCATTTATATAACTATAGAATAAAAGTAATAAAATCTCTGGAAGTTTTTACGCTATAAATAGAATATGTATATATATCTTAACATCATAATTTTTCAAATTACCTATTGGAGGAAATATGGGGTTCTTACAATCCTTTCTTTGATTAATAGGTAACTATAGAATATAATATATCGAAATGGGGTAATTTTTGAAAAAAAATAATAATACTAATAGGGTTAGCAATAGACAAAAAATTTATGTTTTGGTTCTTTGTTTTATAGTTCTTCTTTCTACTATACCACAGAGCAGCAATGCAAAAATAGCAGTTGAACATAAAAAAAAAGATAAAGTATAACAATAAAATTCTTAGTCTTTCTAAGGAAATAGACTATGATTCATGCAAGTCTAAAATGGATTTATTGTTAAAAGGTCTATTATGCAGTTATGACTTAGCATTTGAAACAAGGACTTATTTCGCAGCAATGGCTCCACAATTAGGTATAACTAGTGACAAGGATTTAAATCTCTTACTCACTGCATTCGAAATAGCTAAGATATATGATGCTAAAGTGCTGGAAGGGGAAAAGATGTTCCTAATTATCAAAGACAATGAATGGTGTATTCTACTAGCACATGGCTCACAACATAGAAATGAGAAAATAGATAAAATTGCTAGTATAATGTCTGATACTTTTGAATTTGGTATCCTAGGAATGTGTTATTCATCAAAATATGCACTCAGAAGCAATATCTGCGGATTTTCTTATGAAGTAACTATTACTGATGTGATAAAAAAATTACAATCCATAACGGGTGAGAAAAAGAATCTTAATACAATACTCAGTTCTTCACTTAAGAATTATAAACTTACAGTTACTCCACAGTGTTTTTCTGTTACTAATGTATTTGCAATAACTGGAATATTTGCATACATAACAGGATTAAAGGCATATTCAAAACACAAATTAATACCATATTCCAATATTCTAGTTCTGACTGAATTTGGGGCAGAACATATAAGTGGTTCAAGTTCGAATGTAGTAAATAGTGATATTGAATTAATATTATCTAATACTGATATACAAGGTGTTTATCGAGCTTGTATCCTAGTCATTTTTGACAGTTTATTGCATTTAGTAATTGCTAGATTTTCACTAATGGATGCAAAATCAATTACATATATCATAGTAGGACCAGAAAGACTGTATGGAAATCCCAATCTTGTTATGAAAGGTCTAGAAATAAAAAATGCTGGAAAAATGATTAGTCAAGAAGAGTTAATCGGAGTAGTTACTATAGGTTTACTTCTCGCTAAGTTATGGAGTTATTTAAAAAATCATTATGGGAAAAGAATTAAAGAGGAAAGAATCATCTCTTCACCTAAACCAACTAGTGGATTGTTACAAGCTCCTGATTTAATTTCAGATTACATAGCAGCTGCTCCTCTTGGTGGCTATCCCAATAGATTCGCTCAAGATTTATGGGCTGAAATAACAACTTTACTTGTAAATGGTGCTGAATGGATTTATGGTGTTATACTATATATATATCGTACGGTAATAGTTCCTAGATTAAATCAAGTTCCTGAGATATTGCTAGGTTTAGTCGTTGTAGCAGTTATAACTGCGCTAACAGCTTTTGGAATAGAAGAACTTGCACATTTTGATATTCCTGTTGCTGTGTTATGCTTCTCTTTAGTTGGTTTGATGACTAAAGATTACTGCACTGTGCACTACCCACAATTCCAAAACCCATATAATAATCATAATCTTCCAATTGAAACAAATAACATAGAAGAGGATGATGATCAGGATGGAATCAGTAATTCCGTTGAGGAGTATTATTATAATTTGTATCCTACAATATCAAACGGTTACACCAATCCAATAACTTGGCTTGATGGGAGTTTGGATCCTGATAATGATGAATTATCAACACTTTTCGAAATATCATTTGAAGATTTGACTTTAGATCCATTCCTATCAGATACTGATAGAGATGGTGTTAATGATTTAGAAGAAGTTAGGAATTTATATCCAGAGAATACTGATACAGATAGCGACAATATACCTGATATGATTGAAATGGCTTACTTTGAAGTTGAAATTGCAGGTACAGTAAATGAAAATTCTCTATTAGGACAAGAGAATACTTGGTTGGAAGCTTCTGTGGATTATGACGAAGATGGTCTTACAACATTAACTGAAATAACTGCCGGTTCAGATCCATTTATTGTTGATACTGACTGCGATGGACTAGATGACAATCAAGAAATTCTTGTTTTATCAGATGGACTTGTCAGTTTTTATTCAAATCCTTCATTAAAAGATAGTGATTTTGATGGGCTCTCCGATAAAACAGAACACATCTTAGAATTGGATCCTCTAAATCCAGATCAAGATGGAGATTCATTACTAGATGGCTGGGAATATTTTGCAAGTGAAATTGGTTGGAATTCAGGTAACGATATAGTTGACTCAATATTTGCAGATCCAGAAACACCTTGCAGTACAAACTGGTTTGATATGGATATTGACAATGATGGATTATCAAATTCATGCGAATCTTTTGCGTTTACAAATCCATATTCTTCTGATACAGACGGAGACGGATTACGAGATGATGAAGAAGTAATAAATGGACTTGATCCTACAAGCTCAGTTGAAGGATTTCTTGATTTTGATGAAGATGGTCTATCAACATCACTAGAAATTGAAATAGGTACATTTTATAATATTGCTGATTCCGATGGAGATGGATTAACAGATGGAGAAGAATATTTGGGCTATAGAACAGATCCTTTAGACGTTGATACAGATAATGATAACGTTGAAGATGGGATAGAAATCTATATCTTACACTCAAATCCAAACAATCCAGATACTGATGGAGATCAATTGACAGATGACCTTGAGCGATACTTTTCTACGGACCCAAATAATGAAGATACAGATGGAGACGGTCTTCTTGATTTCGCAGAGATTTACACCCATGGAACAGACCCACTTGATGTGGATACCGATGGAGATGGTTGGAAAGATGGGTATGAGGTTTATAGTTCTGGTACCAATCCTCGAAATAAAGACACCGATGGCGATGGTATAGATGATCTTACAGAGTTCAACTGGTGGAAAAACAGTTATGGTCAATCGGATACTTCAGCATTTAGTAAAATAAAAGACTACGACTCAGATAACGATGGGCTTTCCGATGGTTATGAAAAGAGTCATAATTACAATCCTCTTGATAATGATATGGACAATGATGGCCTAACAGATGGTCATGAAGTCAATGTTTCCCATACAGATCCAAATGATGCTGACAGTGATAACGATGGATATTCAGATGGATATGAAGTCTGTCATGGTACTGACCCCAACGATTCAACCGATTATCCTGGTAGTGGTGATATTGGTTTTGATCCATGATAAAAAGTAATCAGCTCACAATAATAAACTGAGTTATGGCGAGGAGATACTTCGCCTGTCTTCCCTTTTTCTATTTAAGGTTACTTCTAACAAAGTAGACTACTTTAACAGCATGCATTCTTCTTTCTAAAATAAGATTCATATTTGAATCCATTAGACAAAGATTACGAGAATAATGGATTTGTAAATGGTCTAGATGTGAATACTTATGCTGCAAACTTAAATGACTCTGACTCTAGTGATTGACTATAGTGTTTTTACACAAGTGATATTCAGTATAGATTTAATTGTTTCATAAGATTATCAAGGATGTAATTGCTGAGGAAAAAACATACGAGTGTAGTAACAAATGTCCAACAACATTCTGTCTTTAAATAGTGAATTATTTAAAAGTCGAATAATAGCTTTTTCCTTATTTTAGAAAACAATCGAGTTGTTTGAATTTGATTTAAACATATAACAAAAATAAAATAATAATAGATAATTTTTTTAATGATTTGAAGTTAAGAAATATGAATTACGACTTTAATATTGGGGATTTGATGAGATATTTATCTAAAATTTAATTTATATTTATAGTAATCCAATTTAGTACCTGTAGTTATCATAACATTCAAGCAGATTTAGCTGTTGGTGATTTCTTTATTTATGAGATTGTAAGCGCAAAGCATTACTTTCAAATCGGTGATTTTACACATACTAATGATGGGTTCTCTTTTGGAAATCGAAATCTCGCCGTAAACACTCTTGTAAATGTAACAGTTGAATCTATTGAAGATGCCATTGTTAAATTTAACTTCAGAGCCTATGGTGTTACACGGATTTCTTTTATAAGTATTGCTTGGTTAGATTTCTTTGGACCGATTTATAGTAATAATGTTCTTTTTCATATTTATGAAATATTTTCTGATTCTTATTATGGTAATGCGCTAAATCTCTATTTATATCATATGAATCCTTCTCTTAATCCTGCTGTTAATAGCTATCTTCTTTCACCTGAATCACTAGGTGAGGATATAGAATCTAACTTCAAAAATAATTCTCTTTATCCAGATGTTGATTGTTCGTATTTCACTTCCACAGAAAATGGAATAGTTTTTTTTGAGAGTTGGTTAGGTGGTAAAATTGATACTCAATTTGGTGAGCTAATTAATGATGGATCAAATTATCCTACTTCAATTGAATTTGGCACTAGCTTTCACTACAAAATTGATGCTAGTACAGGAGTTACGTTAGGGCTAGGTCAAAGAGGTTGGGCTAAGGGAACTATCAATAATACTAGTGTTAGAGCTTCAATGGAGATTGAATATATTCTGCAAGGAAATGAATTACCTGAATACGAATTCGGATAATACAGAGATTTCTCTTCAAAAAATAGTTTCTTATATATCTTAATTCCAGTTGTAAGTATACCTGTTGTTTTTATTCTAGCTAGCTATTTAATTGATCGGAAAAAGAAGTAAATTACAAACAATTGAGCTAACAACTATTTTCTAGTATGTTTGAAGAAAATGTTGTTTCTTAGATAGTAATTCTTTCTACAATAAAGCTCTGCCTTTTTTCTTTCTTTTCATTCCTCAATGTGAATTGAGTCTATAATTACTTGATTGAAAAAAGGATCTACTTATTTTTAGTTAACTTGAAGAAGTAACAACAATATCAATTTTCTTTGCTATATTTTTTCCTCAGTTTGAGATAGGTAATAATCTAAACTGCAAATGAAGCAATTTAAATTGTTCATTATAATTAATTTAAAGTATAAACCTCTTTCGATATTATTAGATAGTAAGTTTATTAAGTATCTTATTTCTAATTAAAAGTGTTAGTAAATATAGAAGAGGATTAGGATGTCACAAAAAGTTTATGATAAAATAATAAAAGAATTTGAGATTTTTTCTGGTGGAAGTGATGGAATTGATAATTGGATAAATTCAGAAACTCACTCAAAAATACTAGAACGGTTAAGTAATATTTCTAAAAATCCTTTATCACTGAATCAATTCAATGAATTATTAGGTCTTTCTGGTGATAAAGTAATTTCACAAGGATTTTTCGAATACTATTGGCAAAAAGCAACAGAACATCCATATGATGTAAAGAAGATTGAAAAATTTAAACCTGAATATTTGAATAAAGAGAAAATAATTTCTTTAGATCACTTGTGGTGGGGTTTTTACAGAATATTCGTAGATGGATTATTATTTTCTGGAAATATCGCAAAATTTTATAAAAATTTTTGTATTAAGGATTTTGAATATCTTAAATCATATTTTGATGCAAAATGTTATAAAACTGATGAAATCAAAAATCGAGGACCAGCATTAGGTTTAATTGATATTGTGAAAGATAATAGATATCTGATTTCAGAAATGGCTTGTAAAACATATGATGCTCTTCCTGATTCCCAGAATGAATTTAAACAAGATATTCTTTCAGCTCTGCAACAAATTCCTTTGCTATCTTGAGTTGTTTTTTGGCTTTAGATTCAGTTATAGCAAATCCTATAGAATAATCACTATACAATCGTTTATCATAAGCTTCATTGATTGCTTTTCCCAACTCTTTATCAAAAACACCTGTTTTTATAAAATATTGACCAAAGGAACTAATAACTCCTTTATGGGAGCTGGTTTTGATTTCTTCAGTTTGAAGAACAGCCTCTGCTAGATAGTACATTGCATAATAACATCTCGAAACACAAGTATCAAAATCACCATGTTCTAGAACCAATTCAGCTGTCTGTAAGAATTTCTCAGCTTTCTTAATCGAATTGGTTATCTCTTTCATACAACTATCCCTTCCTCTTTCACATTCAAAATAAAAGATGAGTTATAATTTGCAAAAAATTCTTCTGGTAATACAACAACTGAGATGAGTTCTCCTTTATCCATGAATAAATCCCAAAGGATATCTCCAAGCTGTTTTCTAACTTCAAAAGGATCTAATGATTCATCAACAATTATAAGTAAATCAATATCAGACTCAGGAGTTGCTGTTTTTCTTGCATGTGAGCCATAGAGTATTACTTGTTTTATTTTTTCCCCATAAATTTGCATTGTGTATGCTTTTATTTCATGAACAAGTTTTTTCACTTTCGCTTTCATTGTTTCTCATCTGTATTCATATATTTTCTCTTACTAATATAAAACCATTGATAGCAAATCTACTTTAGATGTTTTTTCAGTTTATTCGTCCCAACTAAACATATCTTTACTGAACCTATCTTCTAGTCCTTCAAGAAGAAGCGAGGACCGTAGATTCTACGAAATAATTATCAGTTATTTTTTATTTTCTTTTATTCACCCCTACAGTCTCAGGTGAGAGTAGGATTATTTGATCGAAAAAAGGATCTACACTATCTATTTATTAACTTGAAGAAGTAATCATCCTATATCGAATTTTTTCACAACCTTTTTTTACACTATTGCTACATCCTAATTGAAATAAGGAATAGGAGAAAAGGATTTGTTAGAGAAAATACAAGAAGATAATCTTTCAGTATTTTTGATTATAGATAATGAAAACCATTGTTATGTTTTAAACAATCAATTAATAGTTAATAGAGAGGGAGGATGGGCTGGTCATTTTCCTTTTCGAGCTTTTGATTTACTAACCCATCTCTATAATAATCCAAATGCGCGAAATGCTATTCCCAAGCGTTTTCACCATTATTTTGAATCTGGGTATAAAAGACCTGATTTTGAAATACTTCGTTACTTAATTGGTGAAGTAGATGAATATCCTTCGCATATTGTTGAATTAGAGCTTGCTTACTCATCTAAAAATCCAACTGAAGTTCAATTTACCGATATTTACTACCATAATTATAATCCTAAAATTTATTTTGAACCGTTTGCTGTCACTACACAAGAAGCATTTCTTCTTTATTCCTCTATCTTATCCAATGATCGCTGTTATTTTTATAAAGAAGATATTATAGCAAATTACAATTCTTTTGCAGATTTTCCAATTTCAAAAGAGTCTCCTTTCCTTCATACTACCCATTTGGAATTGTTTGGTGAACAATATATGCAAATTGCTCGATTTGGGATTGACTATTTATTCTATTTACAAGAATGTTTGCTAGATTAATCATTAACTCCTTATGAAATTGCTTTCTATGGTGGTATCAGAACATTATGCTTTCTTAGTCATTTGCCAGTTGTTCGAGAATTTACTAAATCTATTCTTCAAAAAGTTGAAAACAATTATACTTTCCATCGCAATGAATTATTGGTTTCCTTTTGCTTTCTAAATGCTCTCAAATTTTATTCTCCGTTAGGAAAGAAATTAAAACTAAGCACTAATTCCTCTCTCAAACTTCTTGAAACGAAAACCTATAATCTCCGTCTCAAGTCTCCTTTCAAAAATCTAGGATAACACCTACAACCTCAAGTGAGACTAGGGTTATTTGAGCGAAAAAAAGGATCTACTTATTTTTTAGTTAACTTGAAGTACCCACTAATGATCGAATTTTTGTTGTTCGAGTAATCATATTCGATTTTACTAACAGTGTTCTTTGCGATGGATGTTTAAAAAATTTTCAATTGTTTAGTACTTAGGTTTCTAAGAATATTGTCAATTTCTATTTCATCTTCAACTGAAAGTATTTTTATACTTTTTAATTCATTAGTTATTTTTCCCCATCGTCTTAAAATTTGGTAATATTTTCGACTACGAAATTTACAATAAAAAGTATAATACAGAATTAATTCGAATTCTGTAAGCGTTTTATATTCCTGTAGTTTCCGAAAGATGTCCCATATCAAATCTTGCACAACTGGATTATCCATTATATTGCATAGCGTTTTGTAACCATTATATCGTAAAATTTCCAGTGGTTTAATTTCTTTTTTATTCAAATTTCTCTTTAACCATTCAATGTATTCTCTTGTGAAATCTAGAATAGTTTTTAATTGGTCATCTAGTTTATTAGTCACCTTATTGGATTCTTCTAAATCTGATTCCTCAAAGATTCCATGTGATTCAAAATATGCTACACAATTATTTGCGAATAAAATGAATGCTTGTTTTGGAGTCATATTTAGACAATGATCTATTAATAGTAATTTTTCATTCTTAATTGGATTCATTCTTTCTACCAACGATATTGAACAATTTGTTATTTGAATGGATTTTTCTTTGTTTTTGTTAATATCTATTGAATAGTCTAGATAATAGGAGTCATATGCACGAAAAACTTCAACTAAATGGTAAGAACTGAATGTTCTATCTTGTGTTTCTTTATTTGTCGTTTTGTTAACATTAGATATTTCTTTTTTTCCTTTGAAATATTTTTGAATCTCCGAAGGCAATATTTCATCAAAGTTTTTGTATAGTAATAGAAGAGAGTTATAAGCACAATAAAGGTCATGAGCAACTCTCCAACTAGGGGAATAAAAAATCACTTTATCTCCAATTATAGTAAAAATATGTTCTTCGTTATCTCTTCCACATGATATAAGTAATGGAATACTATAATCGGTTTTCATATACTCTCAATCCTACTTCCTTTCAATCTACAAACATTTTGTTCCTCTTCCTTATATTTCCTTTGGGAATTTTTTTCCATCTATGCATGTCCTTCCCGAAATGGTCTTCTAGACCTTACAGAGGAAGAGAAGACTGAATATTATCTGTTTTATTCAAATTAGCAAGTAATTTTTATTTGTTTATTTATGCTAAAGACTTGTTTTTCTTACTTTATTGTAATCTTTTGGAATTAAATGATGTTTATTGTGAAAACCAAACATGTTTATGGCTATTCTCTTGATATAGAAATTTTCATCATATAAAGCGTCTTTTATGAAATCAGTTGAGACTAAAGTTTTACTTGGTGATTCACTGCATAATCGATAAAATGTCTCATATCTTCCGAAACTTGTCTTATCTTTAAATTTCTGAATTAGGTTATCTTTTACTGATTCCATATCGTGTGGACCATAGAGTACAACAGATAGAGCAGCTGATCTAACTTCTCTTACAGGGTCATTTAATGCTTCTACCAATATACTAGCCAATCTTTCATCTCTTTTATAATACACTGAATAAATAGCTGCGTGTCTTACTTTGAAATCATGATCCTTCATCACAATCTCTATGATACTTGGAATACATTTTCTAAAATCGTTTCGAGAGAGTACACCTAGTATATTTGTTCTTCCAATATGATCCTTTACTGCTAATTCTTTTATCAATCTATCTTCAGGAGTATTCTCCTTTAGAAAAGCTCTCAAGGCAAATGCTGCAAGTTGTCTAACTTTTCTTGAAGGGTCTTGCAAAGCAGCAATTATTGGTTCAACTACTTGTGTATTTTCTATTTTTCCTAAGGCAAAAACAGCTGCCTTTCTGATTTTTGTGAAGGATTCACCTAATGAAGAAATAAGTGGTTTGATTATTCGCTCATCTTCTGTATGTTTTGCTAAAGCAACTGCAGCTCTCCATCGGATTATTCTATTGCTGTCGTTTTGTAATAAATCAATTAATTTTAGAACATCCCTTTTGTCTTCTTTTGAAATGTCTCTTCTCTTTTTCTTCTTCTTTTCTGGAAATAATTCCTCTATTTTTGTAGGTACATCCTGTCGATTTATCTTAATTGTTGGGAAATTTGTATGTAACAAGTACATTGCTGACTTACTTATTTTCTCGTCTTCATCATTAGTTAGCTCTTTTAATAATTCAATTACCTTTGAACTTTTATCAGAAACTACTCGCCAAATAGCTTCCTGTCTTGTTAATTGATCTGTGCTGTTCTTAGCTATGTTGATTAACGCTTCCGAAATATACTCAGGTCTCTCTTTCCTTAAGAGAAATATTAATTCTAAATGTCCACAATGTTTCTCGTTGCATAATCCTTCTCTTATTAATTCCTTGTATTTGCTTAATTGTTCTGAATAATTCATTATTGTAAAGGCATTTCTTCTTACATCGATTGAAGGATTATTTAAATCATCAAAAAATGGTTGTAAATCTAAATTAAAACCCATTTTTTCTAGTGTATGAAAAGCAGTTAATTTTGCTCTCCCTGAATAATTCTTTACTACTTTTTGAAATGGTTCTATGATTCTTTCATCTCGAATTCGACTTAATATAATTGCAATTTCTGCACGTTCATTATCATCTATATCTGATAATAACAAATCGATTAATTTAGGAATATTATCTGCTAACTCAATTGGATAGTATGATGAACCTATAAGTGCTCTAATGAATCCTAATGCTGTTTTTCGAACTATTTTATAATCATCAAATATCGCATCAATAATATTTTGAAGTGTTTTATCGTCAAGATTATGATCATAATTTAAAGATTGGATTGCAATTGCTCGTATGCTCTGAGAAGGATCATTAATAGCATTTGCTAATGTTTTGTATGCTCGTGCATCTTTTAATTTACCAAGAACTTTAATTGCATTTTTTCGAATCAGAAAAGGTTCTAATTCATCTTCAAATATCTCAATTAGCTTTGGGACACAAAGATTGGATGTTTGCCACCCTAATATGTGAATTATTTCTGCTCTTCCAAAATGTTCTTTGTTATCAAGCATCTCGACTAATTCACTAATTTTCGTTTTTGTGTATGGCAATCTTGCTAGAACTGATGCGCTTTTTCTTCTTATTTTGTGAGAAGGATCATTAAGGGAATGCAATAACGGTTTAAGAGCTTTTTTATCATTCATTTGCCCTAATGCCCAGATTATTTTCTTTCGAATATTGATTTTACTTTCTTTCTTAAAAAGCTCGATTAGTTTTGGAATACATTTAGTATGTTTCTTGATTCCTAACACTAAAAGGATTCCTAATTTCAAATATTCATTGTCATCATCTAATGCCCTGATTAAAATTGTAATATCAAAATCATCATCAATAAAATGACTCAACGCCCAAGCAATTCGAGCTTTAACTTTATTAGAAGTTTCAACATTAAATAGATCTAGAAGTGGTTTAATTGCTCTATAGTCATTTATTTCCTTTAATGAACGAATTATTTCCTTTTTCAAAGACAAATCAGTTGTTTTTAATTCTTTAATGAGATGTTCTACAGCAGTTGGATCTCTTAATTTCCCTAATTCTCTTGCTGCAGTTCTTCTCATGTACTTGTCTTCAGCTGATATTTCATGTAAATATTTATCAAGTAATTTATTTGTTTCTTGCATTTTTTCTCCCCATTAACAATTAGATTTTTTTATATTAATATAAAAAGATAGCTGATTCTATCTAGAAAATGATATTCTTACTTCTTTGTATTCAATTCCAAGCTGGATTTCTAAACTTTACAGACACAGCGAGGTCAGAGATTCATATTTGTTTACCAATTAATTAGCAATTCTCTTAAATCCCAAAATCCTCATTTTAGATGAAGCTACATCGAGTGTAGATGCATACACAGAAGCGATGATTCAAGAGGCTTTAGAGAAAATACTTGAAGAACGAACATCTATCATTGTTGCACATCGATTAAGTACTATTGTAAATGCTGATCGTATCATTGTAATGGATAATGGTGCTATTGTTGAGGAAGGAACGCATGAAGAACTTTTACATCTAAAAGGAAAATATGCTTCACTTTACAATCAATATTTCGTTCACCAAAGTCTAGAATGGCAGGAACAATCTTTCTCGAAGTAACTATGAATTTAGATAATCTAAAGCATTACTTGAAGAAGCTATAATTTTAGCATCTTTGAAATGAAAAAATAATTAGACTACTCATCAATATATACAAGTCAACATCTAAATCTGAACTAAGGCAGCTCAACAATTCGCATATGAGTTTCGTGAACAACAGTAAATTTTCCTATTGGATTGAATTCCTTATCTCCAAGTATTTCTTTGATAATTGCTTTTATCTTTGCTGGGGATGTGGTGAAAATCTAAGCAAAACTATTCCTTTCGACTTGAGCCTCTCTTTGAACACTAACTGACCAAAATCTTTGTTAAAAGTGAGTATCACTAATTCCTTTTCAAAAGCATATTTCATTACTTTCTTATCAAGCATTCCACTCTTACTAAGAGGGATACTTTCTATTGCATATCCTTCTACTCTTAGCTTCTGTATTATTAGGAGAGGAATATTTTCGTCAGCTAGATATCTGATCTTCAATCTTCACTGGTCGTAATTGTTCTTCTTTGATGATAATTCTTGCATAATCAATTGCTGCGAGAATGTCTGCTTTCTTTAGTTGCGGGTAATTCTCTAAAATAGCTTCATAGGTCCAATCATTTGCTAAAAGTTCTAATATGAATTCCACTGCAATCCTTGTTCCTTTTATAATTGCTTTTCCTGTTAGAATCTCGGAATTGACCTCTATTCTTTCATTTACTAAAGGAGTTGTCATTCATACATCACTAATTACATTATCACTATTTTCTTATATTAACTCTTTCACAATTCATTTTTCTTGAAATAAATTTTTAACTAAAGGAATAAGGTTTTGTTGTAACGCGATGTTCTGCCAATGTGTTCTGCTCACCTCTGTGTTTCCTTCATGAACAGATTATCTAACTCCTACAAGAAGAAGCGAGGGTTGTAGATTCTACATAGTTATCAGTTATTTTTTCTATTTACATTAAAGAGAGTGTGTTTATTTTTCAAATGCTGATTTTTTTTCAAAATAACACTCCAAAACAATCTGGCAAATCTGTTAAACCTTGTTTGTTAATACCAATTCTATAATGAACTGTTTTTGAGGTTAAACCTGAAGAAAAGTTTACTGTGTATATCACTGAAATGCCACCAAATGTCGTGTAATCGTACATTTCTGATTTCCTATCTTTAAAATTTGCAGACATTTTTGCGAAGAGTCTATAGCTATAATCGGGAAAAGTTAGCGTTACATTTTCTTCGTTGAGATTTAATATATCATAATCAATAGTGAATTCAAAATTAGTATAATTTTCATTGAGGTAAAGATAATCTACTTTGGACCAAATTATATTTGTAATTGCTGTGTTGGGTGGTTTTTCCACCTCAACCGCTCCTAGTGAAACAACACTAAGAGCTAGTATCATAAGTAAGCAAACAAAAATTCCACTAACCTTTTTCATACTTTACTATTATTATAAAAAAAAATTAATTTTTCTACTTTTATCCTTGCTCCCTCAAGTGAAACTAGAATTACTTGAGCGAAAAAATAATAGTTTCAGATGATCAATCGATTTAAGAATTTTAGCTGATAGCAACTAAAACTATCAAGTAAATTATATATGCAATTGATGTTATTGCTGCACCAATAGAACAGAACAAAAGAAGTATTCTTCTAATTTTATAACTATTTTTCGTTGGCTTTGTTTGTTCATTATCAATAACACTAAGATCGTTTCTCGTAAGAGATTTGTGCTTAAGTAATTGGAAAATAAAAGGACTGCTGAAAATAAAGACTGATAAAAGAATCAATGTTGGTATAATTATAAGTAGTAACAAGGCAGCTTCAAATAATCTTGGATCCAAAGTAGAAAAGTCAATGAATATATTTAATATTGTTGGAATACAAAGGAGAAATGCTAAGCCAAAAGTATACTTGATAAAATTATCGAATATCTTAATTTTACTTGTTTTATTTTGTTCTTCATCCGTATTGTTTGTTAGCATAGTTTATTCACCCATCTCTCTTAACATAAGCAGATATCCCAATAACAATAACTACAAAGTGTTTCTTCTTCATTGTAAACAATTCCCTTTCAAAGAATCTGTTTTCTTAATATCGTTTTTAATATTAATAAGTAATCTGACTTTTTACACCAATCCCTGTTTCTTCTTTTTTTCTTTTGTTTTACTAATCCCTACAACCTCAGGTGAGACTAGGGTTACTTGATTGAACGAAAAAAAGGATCTACTTATTTTATAGTTAACTTGAAGAAGAACTCATTCCTTATCGAATTTTTTATATTTTGTTTATTTAATATCTAAATCTATTTTTGCTCCTTAAGAAGAGGTGTGAATTTGATTATTTTGCTTCAGTATACATTACTTTAATTAGAATTAGTTTTTATTTTGAAAAAGGAAGAAAATAGCAGTTAATTTTTGTAAAATTAACTATGTTATTTGAATGGCTTTATATCGATTGGTAAACCTACACGCATAAAGAATCTAGCAAAGGATTGAGAAAGATGTTCTCTATATGGAGGTAATAATCTTAACCTTTTTTCTTCACTAGCTACAATATCAAATAAGTAAATTAGAGGTATACTATAAACTGATCTATAGTCAACAATAAGTAAATCCGTTTCTAGTCCTTTTAATTCACATTTATTTAATAAGTGATAACCGATTACTTCTCCTTTTCTAAGTTTTTCTCTCATTTTTCTATTTTTAAAGCCTTCATTTCCTTGAGAAAATTCTTCAATTGTCCAAATTGGACATACTAGAACAGTTTTTAATTTTTCCTGGATTAAATCACATGATTGACTCATAACTATTACATCATATAATTCGATTTCCTGATCAGCATCAATTTCTGTGATATTTTTGATAGGTTTTATGTATGGAACAGAATTAAAAAAATCCCCTTGTAAAATCTGCTTATCTTTTGTAATTAAATACCAGGGATATTCAGTCATTCCTTTTCACTTTGAATTAGTTAGTTTTTATTCCTCAAATATTACTGGTTTTGCTTTCTTTATTGATTTGATTTTTATTTTTTTAATAATTATTTCTTTAGGAGGAATCTGTACAAATTCATTGATTTCAAAATCAAAATAATCAGAGTTTCTCATTTCATCATTTTCCTTTTCCACGAGTGTATCACTTTCAACAAAGGTATTTGTATCATCTATTACAGATGACAAATCTTTTCTCATTTTTTGAAAGAGATGTGGTTTACTTTCTAACATTGATATTAGATTAATTATAACCTGTAATATCGTTTTATCCTCAAAATCAGTTAAACAATTATCATTTACAGAAGAATTGATTTCATATATATTCAGCTCATATTGTATTTGTGAAGTTATTTGCGACATTATTTAAATCTCTCCAGGAGTTCCCCTTCAATTGTTTTTATAAACCATCTATAAGTTAGATTGTGTGCTTCCTTTATCCACAACTTGATATTATCACGATTTGGAGTATCTTTTCCACTAGATTCTACTATAGTTTCCCATATTAAGACATCTTTTTCGAATTTCTTTCCTCTAGCAAATTTAAGCTTCAAAATTCCTTTAGGCTTTTTAGTTAAAAAAGATGATCTAAAGTCAAAACCTATTGGTAAATTTTTGACATTAGTGTCTTTAAATAATGATTCTTCGATATTTAAACTTAATTTCATATGTTTTTTCAAAAATTTAAACACATTTTCATTATAATTGAAGTCAATTGAATCAATATATCTTAATTGCAATCCAGTTATTTTGAGATTATCTAAATTTGGGTATGTTTTATAGAATATTTCTAATAAATTCTGTGCTCTCTTTTCAAAATCTGTCCAGTTATATGAGTCTGTATCATTAAGTGTGATTACACCTGGTCCAAGTTGGACTATTGGCCAACCATTTTCTGTTTTTCTGAATCGATGTTGAACTACACGAGTCATCATATCCTCAGGAAAACTAGCTGTTGGCAATTGCTCATAATATGGGTATTCACTTATTATTTTGTCATAAAATCTTCCTATTATTAACTTATAATATGGATCTGATGGTTTTTCTATATCCCAACGTAATTCAAAAATAGCTTCTACTAGAGGCTTATTTTTGAGTTTAATCTTCTCCATTTCAGAACCTCTGTTGTTTCAATTCAATAATTACTATATTTATAGTTTATAACTTGAGTTATAGTATTTGATTATGTAATTCAATTTATGTATATTTTGTTATAATAGCTTTTCAAAATTGTTATATTTTCATATAATGTTTTTCGTTATGTAGATTATTTTTTGATAATAACTTTACTTCCAATTATCGTTCACTGCACTCTAGTTTATTTCTAACAATTAAAATAAAAGGTTTTTTTGACTTGTATGTTCAAACTATTCGAATTCTATCGTTTACTTCAATAGTGTGTCCCCCCGAAATGGATTTCTAGACCTTAAAGAAGAAGCGAGAGCAGAGAATCATACATTCAATCATTTACTTATTTTCTTTTTTCCAACTATTGATAATGAAGGTCAGTGTTAGTGAATGTTTTTATAAAGATTGATTGTTTATAGTTAGTTAGTGATTTTATATGACTAGTGATTGGAAAATACAAATAGCTTCAAAGGTATCCATCTGTCATGGGAAGGTGTGTATAAAGAACACTCGAGTGATGCTTTCTGTTATACTCGATTGTGTGGCAGAAAGGATGTCCGAAGGAGCAATTCTCAAAGAATACCCTTCATTGAAGAAAGGGGATGTAAGCACTGCTCTGCAATATGCCGCTTCTCTTGCTCGTGGAGAAACTATTCCATTAAGAATTGAGAGTTGAAGGTGCATCTATGAAATTTAAACTGGATGAGAACATTCCTTTTTCCAATTTCCAAATCACCAATCGAAAATCCTAAACAAATTATTGTTACCTTTTTCCAAATTTTCTTTTCTCATCTGAGATAATATTTCTCTGATATAAAGCATCTCTTCAATTGTAAAGGATTTTCCACTTTTTATTTTTTTAGCCATTTTTCCCCACCTTCTCATAACTTTGAAAAAATCTCTACCGGTAGATTTTCTATAGAAGGTATAATAGAGAATTAGCTTAAGATTTGAGCTATTCCTATAATTCTCTACTATTTGAAGAGTATCCCAAAGTAGATCCTGAACTGCCGGTATCTCCTGGACAGCTGGTCTATTCAACAAATGACTCAATGTTTTATATCCGTTGTATTGTAGAACTATCAACGGGTCAATCTTTCCACTCACGAATTTTTTTTCAAGCCATAGTAGATATTTTTTTGATAAATTTAGGACTCTTCTCAAATCGTTACCCATGTTGTGTATATATGCTTCGCTTCGTCTAGACTCATGTTCTTTTGGGAAGAAATTAAATGATTCAAAATAAGTTACACCAATATTTGCTAGTAGAATGAATGTTTGTAATGGTGTCATCTTCAACGTTCTTTCTATTGTTTGCTTAGATATTTTTTTGATACTTACTTCTTTTGTTTTCATCGAGTAATTAAATCTTAGGAGAATTGAATCTTTCTCAACTTCGATGTTATAATTCAATATGAATTCATCAAAAATCATTCCATTCCCATTTGAAACCTCCATCAAACAAAAAGAGTTGAAATCACTATTGTTTAATTCCTTTTTTTCTTGCCATATTTTATTTTCTTTTAGTGGTTCTTTTCCTTCAAAGTATATGTGTAGTTCTGATGGTATTATTTTTACATTAGAATTTTCGCTTAATAATAGAAGAGAATTGTAAGCACTGAAAGGATTTAGATAAAAATTCCAGTACGGTTGATAGCATAACAATTCATCATTTATAATTGTATAAACATATTCAGTACTATCCTCTCTTTCACCAGATATTAGTAATGGAATAAAATGATTAGTTCGCATATGCTCTCAATCCTACTTCCTTTCAATCTACAAACCTTTTATTCCTCTTCCTTATATTTCCTTTGGGATTTCTTTTCCATCTATGCGTGTTCTTCCCGAAATGGTCTTCTAGATCTTAAAGAAGAAGCGAGGGCTGTAGAATCTACGTAATTATCAATTATTTTTTTCTCTTTTATTTATCCCTTACAGTCTCAGGTGAGACTAGAGTCATTTGATCGAAAAAAGGATCTACTCAATTTATTTGTTTTAAAATTAACTTGAAGAAGTATAGTTGATTGATTTTTATTACCAAGTTTCTATTTTCAAATTTTCGATTTTATTGAAATGCTTTAGATTTCTAGTTAATAATGGAATATCATTATTTATTGCAATCGCAGCA
>JABCTZ010000033.1 GCA_018238155.1 Candidatus Heimdallarchaeota archaeon
ATTCTGGTGGAAAGTTGATTATGTCATATTATGATGTTGATAATATTGACACACATTCACTCTGGGGAAAACTTGGTTTCGAGCATGTCTCAGATTTTACTGATCAACCACCTCTTTTCATTTGGGAAACAACACATCCAATCTTCAATCAACCATTTGATTATAACGCAGTGAATTTTGTCTATGGAATGTCTAAATTTGATGATGGAGACAGATTAACAGTTTTATCTAACGGTATTCCACTGGCAGGCTTGACTGCTACAGAAACTGCAGGAGAAGCAATAATCGTTCTTAGGGATGATGAACAAACACTTTTCAATAGTTACTTGATCGATGAATTCACGGGAGACATAGATGATTCAACGTATGCAGATAACTTTGAACTCTGGAAGAATGAAATTGCTTTTATGATGCGACCAAAACTTGAATTCACAATGTCTATCCCTACTAAAGCAACCACAATTGATACTTTGCAAGTCAATGTAAATATTACAAATCATGGACACACTGAAGCAAGCTTAGGTTTCATTGACATAACTATACCAATTGGTTTGGGTAATACAACTGATGATCTATCTGATGTATTTACTATTTTAGATGGAGAAACTCATACGGCCACATGGACTATTGAAATAGAAGATGTAGGTGATTACACTATAAATTTTGAATCATCCTACCAATGGTATTTAGGCACATTTTACAGTGTAACTTTTGGGCAAGAAATAACCATTTCATTTTTACCATGGTACATTTATGTTGCTGCAGGAGCAGGTCTTTTACTTCTAATCATCTTGATTATCACAATTGCTATAGTAATCAAGAAGAAGAAAAAAGCATCTAGTTAGATTAAATGGAGGAAAAATCCTCCAATAATTATTTTTTAAAAAGAATCTAATTTAGCATTACTACTGACTATTTCTTCTTTTGCCAGTAAGAAATCAATTTAGTTAATAAATTACCTTTTTTGGCTTCACAGATTTTATGTAAAGCGATAAATGCAATTCCATCTTCTTTTGCTTTTTTGATTTCAGTTTCAATAATAATATTATTTTGAGGAAATGCTTGCCCTTTAAAACTAATTTCAATTTTTCCAATTTTGTATTTCTTTAAATATTATTTAGGCATGCTCTCAATTGCCCATTCAACATACACTCTATTATCCACATGTTCATTTAAATCCAAATCAGATAGTCTAACGGTAAACTGCACTTTAGAATCTGTTTTCTCAGGAAGAGCAAGTTTCGGATAATTGTAATCTACTGCTCGTAAATCTACAATTGGTAAGTGTGAATATCTCTTGAGATGATCTACTTGTTTTCGTTTTATAAAATGATAGAGAATTCAACTTGAAGTTGTTGAGCATATTACATCTTTATTTTTATCTAGAATTTGAAATTCCATGAGTTAATAGATTAATCACTTTTTTTAAAAGTGTCAAGTGAAAAAGTAACTTATGGCAGAACTAAATATACGATTAGCAAATGAAAATGATAGCAAAGATTTAGCTTTAGTGTTCATCGATTCTTTTGGAATTTCGGCAGAAAATAACGAAAAATTGATAGAAAATACTGCAAATTCTTTGAAGCTACGTATAAACAAAAAAGTATCTGATTTCTATTTAGCCTTTCAAGATGAAAAAGCTGTTGGGTTAGGTGCTGAAACAAGATTTCTCGGGTCATCATATATTGGCTATGTTGGTGTATTACGCAGTGTTTGGAGACAAGGAATAGGTACTAAATTGTTTCAATTTATATTAAAAGAGGTAGAAAAACACAATCCTACAGTAGAATTATTTGCCAATCCTGGAGCAGATAGTGTTTATAGAAAATTAGATTTCAAAGATCAATTTCTTACATACAAGGTCGAATTAACAGCCTCTAAAGAAATTATCATTGAAAAAGTACAAGAAGAAGAGAAAATACCACAATGGATATTTGATTTAGACAAATCAGCAATGGGATGTGATAGAAGCCATCTATTAGAGTTTTTAATATCAGAACCAAAAACATCACTTCTGAGTTTCGAAGATAGAGGATTTATGATTACTACAGAGAGAAAAATCGGACCAGTAATAGTGAAAGATACAAAAGCAGCTTACAATCTTCTAAATTATTCACTTGCAACTGGAAAGAAAATTATGCTTGTACCTGACAAACAGTTCCCATATCTAAAACCATTTTCACCTGTTGAAAAACAAAGATGTGTAAAAATGATAAAAGAAACAAGATTGAAAAATGATTCCAGTTTAATTTTAGGTTATAATTCCTTTGCTTACAGCTAAAAATAAGCAAATAATAAAAAAAAAGAGAGAAAAAAGCTGTTTATTAATCAACTTTTTTGCTTTTTAATCAATCTAACAAGGAAGAAAATACCAAAACCTAATACAACAGCTCCAGCACCAACCAAAGTTCCCCAATTGAAATAATTTCCAAGAACTACCAAGATAGGCGCAGGATTATCAACTGTGAATGCTTTAACTACTTGATAGGTATTTCCAGCATTATCCTCTACAATAAAGACAATTGTTTCTTCCCCATCTCCATATAGTGTAGTATCTACACTCAATGATTCTATCATAGGCCCGAAATAAAGTACACTATATGCTGTTAGCATAGAGCCGTTATATGATTGTGTTGGACCAATATTTATTGATAAATTATTGATTCCACTTCCAACATCCAATCCATCTAAGTAAAATATCACTTGACCTGTCAGAGCAATATCTTCAGCTGGACCAAAAACACTCAATGTTGGATTGATGTCATCAAGTATTGTATAAGTATAAAACGATCCATAATTATCATCAACAATATTGTTTCCAACTGCATCAAATACTTCTACGTAGTAATTGTATTGTGTACCGTAATCTGCATGAGATATTCGTCCACTGAAAATATTTTCTTCAATTTGTGTAGCTAATAAGGGATACCAGATTGTATCGTTTTGATAATAAATAGCTACTTCAGCAATTTCATTTAGTAAATCACTTGTAGTGACTTCAATAATGGCATCATCATAGTATGTTGGATTATTTTGTAATGAGACAGAAGCAATTTCAGGAGGTGTATAATCACGGACAAAGTGAATGTCATCAAATAGAGTCATTACTTTAGCTCCTGCGTTAGTGGAATAGCTTCGAAGTGCAATATCTGTTACAATCAAATTGTCTTTTCCAAAAGCAGCAAACGAGTCACTTGCAATGTTCCTAATGAGATTATTCCAAGTACCAGTTGAATTGTAGTTATCTACTTGGATGTAAGCGTTGAATGTACTATTGATTAAAATTGTATTAGAACCTTCACCCAGAATGTAATATAGATGATATGTATCATTAAACTGTAGATCAATTGCTGCATAATTATTTGTGTGTGAAGTCATTTCATCCAGTCTCCACCAAAAATCAGTGTAGAGATTATTTTCAATAGGTAGGTACATGGATCTATAGACTTGTGAATTGCCAAAACTATTATATGATGAAACATTTGCAGCAAAATTCCCACTATGAGCATCTGAAGTTATATTCGTGTACTGTTGGTTACCAATACTATTCCATCCAATAACAGGATCAGTTGGCTGCCAAGCATAATCTAGTTCAAACGAAGGATCACCTGTAGGATATGTAGTTAAATCAAAATTATCTACTAAAAGTTGAGTTGTTGAATTTTCCTCAACTCCTGCATTAACACGAAATCCTATAGCAGTTATAGGCATTTCCAATGAATTCATGAGAACAGATAATTCATATAAATCTAGAGAGAATCTTTGCCAAGTATCTCTTGTCCCAAAACCATCTGCAGCAAAATAGACATTTTCATAATTAGAACCAGTATAATTAGAGGAAGTTACTGTGTCTGTTTCTTGACCAAGGTAATAATAATAGTAATAGTCAAAAGTGTCATTTGTTGTCATTATGTAAAATTGTGCATGTTGATTTGATCCTCCATTAAACGTGTCTGAGTATTTCCAGTCAAAGTTAAGCATAACATCTCCTGGTTGAAGTGTTTGAAAACTTTTAGGAAAATCATTCCAGCCCACATATATTGATTTTTCACAATATAGACTACTGTAACCGTTTTCATAAAAGGCTTCAGCTTGGAGATCAAGAGCACTTGTTCCTTCAGTATAATCGCTCCTATTTATTGTTACAGAAGCTGGTCCCTCAATATAATTTGACCAGTAATTACCATCACCAGATTCAAAATCACCATTATGAATATATTCGTATGCAGTACCATTAGTAATTGATACATCATCGACAATTAATTCGGTAAACCCAGTTGCTTGGGCAGGAGAATATGTTCTAAAGTAAATAGTTCTTAATTCGAGATTTGGACTAATTGGACCAATGGCTTCCTCGTAATCTTTAGTTACATTTCTACTAAAATGAAACCATGATGAAAGACTACCACGCATATCAAAATATACATTAGTAGATGAATTAGCATTTAAAGGATTAAATTGTGAAAAATAGTAGTAAAAATAAACATTATTTGTGCCAGTATTGAATCGAATATAAGCATAAATCTGACCACCTTCATTCAAATCAGGATTTGCAATTGGATTGTACCAAAAATCGACAGATATGGATTCATTTAATCTAGTCTCTGAAGGAAAGCCTTGAGAGTTAGAAGATCTTTCAGTAAATTGTGAGGTACCTTTTGCACCCACATAAGCGGAATAGGTTCCGGCATGAACATCATCTTGATATGATGAATTAATAACTGAATAGGCACTTCCACTGTAATAGAATTCAGTAGGACCGCCATTCGCAGATTCTTCGTAGAAACCACCATCGGGTATGATGTTAGATTTGAGGTATTCCTCTCCTCCTGCTGCATTTGTTTCCCAAAGGTCATCCAATTCTGGATGTGATTGATTGCTATCAATTTGATAAGTTAAACTAGTCTCACTTTTATCATTATCTCTAATTAAGATAGGTTGAGCTATCATAACAAATAATAGAAAAACAGTTAGTATTTTTTTAAATTGCATTTATTCACCCTCTAATATTTACGAAATATTAATACTAATCTTGTATCTCAGTTAGACTCTAAAAATATTTTCAATGAAATATGAGAAAAAATAGAAATTAGAGATTTCTCTCCAAAATTATTTCAAATACTTTCGGCGTTTTTCCACAGTTACAATGATGAATAGTACAGTTGAACAAACAGCTGCTAAACCAATCATACTACCAACTATAGATCCACTTTGTGTTGGTGTGGAAGTGTTTGTTGGAGTGGGGGTCAATGTTGGCGAAGCAACAGGATAATCATCTGGATCTGTGGGGTCTGTTCCTGCAGCTATTTCATCAGGATCATCAAATCCATCTCCGTCCGTGTCAGCTGAGTTAGGATTAGTAATGAACCCATCTGCTCCTGCTATTACTTCTTCGTCATCAGTAATGGTATCATCATCGCTATCATCATCGGCTGGATCTGTTGAGTAAGTATAGATTTCTACCCAATCAGTAAGTGAATCTGCATCACTATCTAATGATTCGGAATTTGATCCAAAATAACCTTCAGATAAATCATCGATATGGTCTCCATCAAAATCAACTTGACCAACGTTGAAAGTTGAACATTTTTCTCTACTCCATAAAGTTCTACCAGAAGCTGTAACATCTGTAAACTCAATTAGAGTTAGATTGCCTTCCAAACTTGGACAAAGAAGTTCTACTATATTGTCATTATCTATATCAATGACTAGTGGTGAATTTGTTATTGCTCCTGTATTTGTTAACTCGAATATCTGATCACCAAGATGAGAGTAACAGTAGATTCTGTTTTGACCTACATAACTTTCAACTGTGATAATCTCTAAATCACCATCATTGTCAATATCAGATACTAACGGTTGTGAATCCCCATAAAATAAGAAAGCATCACTCCAAACAATAGAGCCATTACTTTTAATACAATATAATATTCCTTGTCCAGCAAAAACATGAAAACCTGGTTTTGTTGCAAGAATCAATATTTCGAGTGCACCATCTGAATCTATGTCTGCCACTACAGGTGTTGATATAGTAGAATCATCGGCTAAATTAGTTATTTGCCAATAAACTTCTGTTGTATCACTTACATTTGTGCACTTTAGTGTATCTGTATCTTCATAGAATAACAATTGACAGATACCAGATCTATTCAAATCAGCAATAACAGGTCGACTAAAACCAAATAGCATTGAAGAAGTATCTAGATACACTCCCTCATGAGTAAAATAGATAGGACCTGCTGAAGTGGGGAGGATTATCTCTAATTCTTCAGTTCCTGAATAATCACACACAAGTGGTTCACCACCAATGTAATTTGCATATGTTACGTTCCAAAGACTCTCTCCAAGATAATCAACACAATACAAAGTATTTACTGAATCGCTAATCAGAATTTCATAATTACTATCAAAATCTAAATCCACTACAACAGGATCGTTACTAATCGCTGTACCAATTCCTGCTTTCCAGATTAATGCACCATCTACATCTAAGCAATATACATACCCATCAGTTGAAGCAACTAAAACATCCATAATATTATCATCGTTTAGATCTGCTACAGCGGGACTTGCAATAATATTATCACCTGTTTGGTATTTCCAAACCTCAGCACCAGTATTACTAATACAATAGACGTAGTCATCATTTGAACCGAAAACAATTTCTAAATCTAAATCACCATTTTGATCAATAAAAGCAGGTGACGTAAATATTGGACCACCGGTAGTAAAACTCCATACTTCCGAAAAATTAATTGCTTTTGGTTCCAAGTCATTGCTAACTTCGACTCCAGATAGTTGGTTTGAATATCCAGCAAAGGAAACAAGAAATGAACTCAATAATAGAATTATAAAAAGATAGCTTTTTTTTAACATACAAAATCTCCTCAGTAAATAACTGCTATTTTATATATTCTAACAATATATAATTATTTTCAAACATAAAAATACGTTTCGACTAGCTAAGAATATAATAAAAAAAGTATTTTTAGAAAGAAAGCATTATACTTTCTTTCTTTTTACTGATACTATAATTACAATGGTGAGTATCAAAACAAGTGCTCCTCCACCAGCACCTAAAATAATATAAAATGTTGTTGACTTGAAGAAATTTTGTACAGTGATTGTTATTGTATCTGAGGTCGATAGACCAACATTATCATATAGAGTTATTTGTACTGTATATGTCCCTGATTCGTCTAAAGTCAATTCATAAGTCGTAATTGGTGTATTAACGGTAGCTACTAATACAGAGTCCACTTTTACTTCTGCATAATCATATCCCGATGAGCTATCAACAAAGTTCCAACTGATTTGAACTGTGCCTTGCGCCATTATATGATTGTCTTCTGGTACAGTGATTGTCACTGTTGGATTTGTTGTATCAACATTGATTTGGAAATGAACAGGGTCTGCTAAATTACTTGCACCATCTAAAGTTGAAATATGAACATACCATGTTCCGTCAGTTAGTGTTGGTGATAAACTACTTACTGCTGTAAATGAACTACCAGTTGTTGGTATTGATGATGGATTTTGGTCTATTACATAATAATACCCATTAACGCCATTAACGTCAGTTGGGTCATTCATGTTAATAATAGGACTTAAGCTAGTATACCATTCTGAAGAGCTTGGATGTGTTGTACTAGTAACGTCTGGTTGATAAACAGTACAATCATAATCTATTGTCAGGAAAGGATCACCTAAGATAACCATACCGTAAAACCATTCTAAATAATCAGATGGGGATAAGGTTGTTATCGTTTGGAACCAATCTTCGAAAGCTTGACCAATAGTTTTGTCTAAAGCTAAAGGATCATAGAATGTTGCCCCGCCAAACATACCACCAGTTTTTGAAGATCCAATTACTCCTACTGAACCTGTTCCTGAATAAAGATATGTTGTTGCTAAACAATCCGCAGCAATAGTATCTGCTCCAGAACAACAATACAAATTGTAAAAGTTTGCTGCAGGACCTGCTGCATGGATTTGAGCTGAAGTAACAGTTCCTTCACCAATACCCCCTGGACCAAAATAATGTTGAGCAGGTAATGAACCACTATGAGCTGCAAGATGTACCCATTCATAATTATGAGTCATCCTAGTCAACCAATCAGTAGCATTTGTTGAAGTTGTGGGTGTATGCATATCTAATCTTGTTGGGTAAGCGTTATTCAACCAAGCTGGCCAATTGTCAAATGTACCATCTGCCCAAGATTGCCAGTCATCATCGATATAGGTCAGAGCTTGATGGGTTCTAGCATTTGTACCTATACGGTAATTATGAATTTTAGTTAATAAATTAACGATATCTTGATCATTAGATAATCCACCTAGCGTTCTTGACGTAGCATCTATTCGTCCCAGATAAATTTCAGGATAAATATCACCGGTTCCAGCTGAGTGTGAATCATAAATACCATCTGGTTCGGTGTCAACCCATGTGCCATCCAAATCAGTTAAGAATAATTCACATAGAAAAGTTTCAGCTGCCCAACCACTTTTTGCCGGATGATAGAATAAAGCAGATGGTAAATTTCCTATTAATACAACACCTGTTATACCAAAATTAGTATGCCAGAGAGAAATTTTATTTTTCAAAGCTACAACACTAGCAGCTCCATTAGTATCTAACACAACAGTATAACCAGTATAATTCAAATCTTGCACATATTGGTTTATTGCTGCTTGTGCTACTGGTACCGCCCAAATAGAAGGGTCAACGATCACTCCTACAGTTTCACCATTATAACCTGAAATCTGTTTTAGTAAGCTTTTAGTGACATTCTTTCCAATTATTTCATTATGTGAAGTAATACTCTCTATTGATAACGGAGTTGTAGCACTCGTTAAACTGAGTGAGGAGAGTATTAAAAACGAAAGTATAAGTAGAAGACATTTGGATTTGAATTTAGACATAATTAATAATTAATACTATTTTCAAATATATATTATTCTATATGTGAAAACAGATGAAATATAATAATTATTGACATGGAGAGAAGTGAAAGTTCTATCCAAAAGATAAAAAAAAAGTGAATAGTAAGAAAGAAATTATTGTTTCTTTCTTGTTAATGTTAGAGCTAACATTGCAACAATGGGTAATAGAACAAGCAACGTAGAATTGCTAGTTGTTTGTGTGAGAACAGTGAACCTATAGAAAGCTCCTTCGTTGTCATCTATTGCGGTATTACTGTTTCGTGAATCATCTGTTGCAGTGATGTAAAATTCAATTTGACTTCCAACAGCAAATGGACCAATAATTGCTTTGTATTGATCATCTGAAATTAGAAACATTGATGTTGTTACCCAAGATCCTTCGTTTATTCTATAGTGAAGAACAACTGAATCGATTTCATTTAGATCACTTACTGTGCAAGTGATATTTACTTGATCACTATTAGAAGGTGTATTTGGATTATATTCTATGTCACTAATCGTTGGTGCTGTAACATCACTTGAACTAACTGTGAAAATATAATATGCTCCAGAATTATCATCTATAGCTGCATTTTGCGTTAAAAACGAATCTCTTGCAAAGATAGCATATCTTATTTCATCTGCATAATCAAATGCTCCTATTGTTGCTTCATAGATATCTCCAGAAGTACAAACCATACTAACGTTAAGAAATGAAACTTCATTGACACGATAAAAGAGAGTGACATATTGCACACCACTTGGATCAGTTACAGTGCAGCTTATCGTAATAGTTTCACTATCTGTAGGTGCAATGGGTATTTGTGAAGCATTTTCAATTGTAGGACCATCACTATCACTACCTTCAATGGTGAAGGAATAGTATGAACCATCATTGTCATCAGTAGCAATATTGTGAGCGATATAATTATCAACAGCAGTAATATAGTACTCTATGAGATCTTCGATTAGAAAAACATCAATAGTTGTTTTATAGGTATCTCCGGAAGTAAGAATAAGGCTTTCACTAGCCCAATTTCCATTATTTACTCTATAATGAAGCATAGCGCTTTGGATGCCATTTGAATCAATTATTGAACAACTAATAGTAATTGTATCAGTTTCATTAAGGGAAGCTGGATCGTGTGTAATTTAATCTATTGTTGGACCGATGTTATCACTCGAGACGATAGTAAAAGTGTAGTAAGAGCCACTATTATTATTAGTAGCAGAATTGTGATTTGGAGAATCATCTACAGCGACAATGTAATATTCTATTTCAGAATCATATGCAAATAAGCCTATTGTTACTTCGTATGTATCTCCAGAAGTAAAAGTCATATTGACATCAATCCAGGAACCACCATCAATGCGATAATACAATGTGACTGATTGAATACCATTGGCATCATAAACATCACAACTGATTATTATCGTTTCCGTATCATTTGCTGGATTTGGTGTTTGTATAATAGAAGAAATTATAGGTCCAGTTACATCACTTGAAACGACTGTGAAACTGTAATATGAACCTCCATTGTCATTTGTAGCTGTATTCGGATGAATCGCTGTATCAAATGTTATTATAGAATATTCAAATAGATCATTAAAAGCGAATGGTCCCAAAGTCACCTGATAGGTTATACCTGAATCAAAAGCCATTGTAACATTTGTCCAAGTACCACCATTAAGCCTATAGTATAGAATTACTTCATCAATGCCATTTAGATCTGCAACATCACAGCTAAAAGTAATTGATTCTGCATCTGTTGGTGTTGTTGGATCATTTTCAACATTAGTTATTGTTGGTGTTGTAGTATCAATTCTGAAATTCCAGACATCACTCCAATCACCCCAATTTTCAGCTGCATCTTTTGCGCGGACACGCCAATAATAAACACTATCAGTCAAAGCTGATGTAGAATAATCCGTGTCTGTTGTTTCATGATCTATTATTGTACTCAAAAAGTCTAAATCATTATCTACTTGCAACTGATAAAGTATTGCTCCAGATTCAGAAGACCATTCCAAAAACGGTGTTGAATCATTGTCAATTGTACTGTTGTTTGGCGATAATAGTATCAATGTTGCTGGAGATGTAGTATCAATTTGGAAATTCCAGACATCACTCCAATCACCCCAATTGCTAACGGCATCTCGTGCTTGGACTCGCCAGTAATAAGTGTCATCAGCTAATATCGAACTTGTATAATTTGAGCCTGTTGTTAGTATATTCATTACAGTCGAACTGAAATCAGTATCATTATCTACTTGAACTCTATATTCTGTTGCTGAAGACACAATAACACAATCTAAATAGGGTGTTGGATCATTAATTGCGGTTATATTAACGGGTGAAACCAATTGCGGTTTAATTGGAGCAATAGTATCAATAGTTAAAGACCTGGTATCACTCCAAGAGCCCCAATTGCCAGAGGCATCTCGTGCTCGAACATGCCAATAATATTATCCATCGATAAGATGTTGAGAAGCAAATACAGTTCCACTTACAGTGGTGCTTATTACTGGAGAACTGAAACTTGCACTATCATCTAATTCAATATTATATTGTGTTGCTGAATACACATATAGCCAACTAAAAGATGGTCTTGAATTTTTTATTACAAGTCCATTTGTTGGGAAAAGCAATGTTGGAGCACCTGGTGGTGTTGTATCAATAGTAAAAGACCTAGATGAACTCCAAGAGCCCCAATTTCCCAGAGCATCTCGTGCAGAAACTCTCCAATACCAACTTGTAGAACCACTTGGAATAGTTGGACATGTATATCCAGTTCCACTAGTTAATACATTCAATCTTGGACTTGAGAATAAGAAAGAGTCATCCACTTGAAGACGATATTCGACTGCAGTTGAAGATGGATTCCAATCTAAATATGGTGTATCATCATTAATTACATCCATTTGAGCTGGTGAAACTAAAACTGGTGGGACTGGTCCTTGATTATCAATTGTGAAATGCCAAACATCACTAAAGCTCCATGTTCCAAACAAGTCTTGTGCTGATACTTGCCAATAGTATGTATTGTCACTCAATGTTGAGCATTGATAATAATGCTCATTTACTAATACGGAAACTAAGGGATTAAGAAAATTATTTTCATCATTAACTTCAATACGATAAATAGCTGCTCCCACTATTAAAGCCCAATCTAGATATGGAGTTCTATCTCTAAATTCAGCTCCTGAAACTGGGGTTAACAATATTGGATTATCAAGAAGTATTTTTGATACTCCACCAGGATTTTGTTCCGATAAAGAATACATATCATCATTCAAGTTGTTCGAATCTAAATTAAGGATTGGTAATACCATCAATAAACAGATTAGCGTAACCAATATTTTAGTAAAAAGTAAACTCTTCCTCATCTTACATCCACTCAATAAAACTAAATTATAGCAAATGAATTTCATTTTAAACGTTTTTTATTTGCACAGTAAAAAGTATTTGTTAATTTAATCTAATTGTTTGACAGTATCTCCTACTGAACTTATTGTTTTATTTCTTTTGAAGTTTTTTTGGAACAATAGAAAACATCTAAAGTGATACAGAATATTCTCGTTTATATAGAATAGGTGGATTTATAGTGAAAATAAAAGAGATTTTTCGAAGTCAAAAACTATTTTCTTTCTTTGTTATTTTTTCATTATTCTTTACAATTATTTTTTTTGGTGATACTAAAATAATTGCCAGTAATGAACAAGCTTCAGAAAGTATTGAAATAAAGAGTGTTGATCCTTTTCTTGATAATGATTTGTTATTAGCAGATGCTACTGATAATAATATTACAGAATTATCTTTTTTGGATGATAATTACGGTACCATCAGTGATTTATTTGTTCTCGATAACAAAATGTTTTTGGCACATGGTGGCGGTGGATTTTCGGTCTTCAATATCATTGATTTGAAACCTCAATTTATTACTTCATGGAATCTTTATAGATGTAACAAAATTTTTGCCGATAATAATCTAGTTTATGTAATAAATAACTCTGGGTTTAATGTTATAGATATAAGTAATCCAGCTAATCCTGAATGGATTTGTAGCTGGACAAATACTGATGATATGATAACTGATATTGTTGCTCATGATAATTATGTCTTTTTAGCAGGAATTAACAGTTTAATAGCAGTGAACATTACTGATAGAAATAATCCTGTTGCATATTGGGATACTCTTGCTTTTATCAAAGACATGCACTATATTAATGGAAATATACATACTGCTGATGCCCTTGGTTATATACGGTGTTTTGGTGTAAGTAACCCTTCATCTATTTCTATTGGAACCACTTTAGAATTTGTTGATGTGTCAAATATTTACAAGTCTGAGAATTTCATTTATTATGCAACTGAAAATATAGCTAGAGTAGGAGAAGTTCAGAATAGAAATTACTTTCCACATCTTAGCGAATTTTCCTTTAATGACACAAGTTATAACATTGGAGTAAGAAATAATCACTTGTTTGTGAATGAAGGTTATCAATTGGAGATATTTGATTGTACAAATAAAACAAATCCAGAATACATTTACGAATACAATAATGCTGAAATCGAAATGTCTTCTTTTTATTTCTATGAAAATTATGCCTTCGTCTACAATGCTTTTGCAATAGAGATTTTAGATATCTCTAATCCAAGAAAAATCACTTCTGTTTACTTTGATATATTTGCCGGTGTCACTCAAAAGATATTCTTAGAAGGAAATTTTGCTTTCGTTGCAGATTATTACTCTTTAGAAATATTGAATATTGCAAATCCAACAAATCCTGCGGAAGTAGGTTCATATTGTGATTTAGATGGTGGATTTATTATTGATGTTTTTGTAAAAAATAGTTGCATATACCTACTAGAAAAAGATGGTAGTAATTCAATAATAGTCATTTTGAGTATTGCTAATCTTGCTAACCCTGTTTATCAAGGCAATGTTTCTTTCACAGGTAGTTCTGTGGATTTCTATGTTGATGATGAGTTTGCATATGTAGCCTAAAAAGGGGATGGGTTAGTTATTATTGATATCTTTTATCCAGATTATCCTATGAAATCATTACAATACAATGAGCTAGGATGGATTTGGGGTGTTAAAAAAATTGGTGATAATCTCATCTTAGCAGGAGAAGAATATATGCATGTTGTAGAGGTAAAAAATCCATACAATCCTAAACAAATTGGTAATTTTACTCGTCCAAATGCAAATTATAGAGATGTAGAAATACAAGATAATAATGCCTTTTTCATTTGTGACGAAGGTTTTGATGTTATTGATATTTCGAATCCATTTGAACCAGTAAAAATTGGACAATTTTTTACAAATAAAAATCCTAAAGATGTCAATGTGAACGGACAATTTGTTTACTTGTTAGATGCCAATGATGGATTAACCGTTTGTGATATAGAAAATATTGTTCATCCTCGATTAATAGGACAATATAATAACCGTGCTTCACGCAATTCTTTTGTTGTTAGAAATGGATACATCTTTCTTGCTGAAGGTTCAAATGGAGTAAGAATTCTAATCACAAATCCACTTCTATATTCAGTTGAAGAAACACCAATTAGCCTTTACACTTTTGTAGGTGGTTTTATACTATTTTCCATTATTGGTCTACTTGTTCGCAAAAAAAGGAAGAAGTAATTTTTCCTTTTCATTATCTTTTTTTCCACCAAAAAAATAGAAAAAATTTTATTATATTTCTATCATATCAATAAATTCCACGCTTATAAATTGAAAAAAGATTGCTTTTGAAAAATCTTTTAAATAAAAAAAATCAGAAAGAAATTAGCGTTTCTTTCTCATTCTTATGATTATTGTAGACAATACTGCAACAATAAATGGTATAAGCAACATCAAAGATATTTGATTTGTTGTTGATACTAGTGATGCATCAACTGTAAAACTATAATAGGCACCGTTGTTGTTATCTGTAGCTATATTTTGTTGAGGTGAAGAATCGGTTGCGGTAACATAGTATTCTATTACAGAATTATTTGTGAATGCGCCAATATTTGCATTATAGATGTTATCTGTGTTTGATGACATTCTGATATTTATCCAAGAACCATGATTTATTCTGTAGAAGAGGAATACTTTCTGAATGCCTGTTGTATCAATAACTGAACAACTTATTGTAATTGTTTCTGTAGAAATAGGTTTAATGGGAGTATGAGTTACTAAGCTGATTGTTGGTTCTATATGATCGTTCGAAGTTATTACAAATCTGTAAAATGTTCCATTATTATCATTCTTTGCTAAATTATATGCTGGATCAAAGGAAGTGATATAATATTCAATGAGATCATCATAAGCAAATGCACCCAAGTTCACTTGATACGTTGAACCCGAAATATAAACCATTGTTGCATCAACCCACGCACCGCCATTGATCCTATAGTGCAGAGTTACTAAATCAATGCCATTCTGATCCGCAACATCACAGCTAATAGTGACTGATTCAGCATCTGTTGGTGTTGTCGGTTCATTTTCAACGTTAGTTATAGTTGGTGCAACAGTATCGATTTTGAATGCCCAGACATCACTCCACTCGTCCATATTTCCAGCAACATCTCCAGCACGAACACTCCAGTAATAAATGCCGTCTGCTAAATTTGTCAAAGTATAACTTGTATCAGCAGTAGTGAATAATTCAGGTGAGCTAAAATCCTTGTCACTATCAAATAGTATATCATAGAAGATTGCTGTGGGTACCGATAACCAATCTAGAGTGGATGTTGAATCATTAAGAATAGTTCCATTCCCAGGTGAAAGTAAAGTTGGTTTTTCTGGAGCTGTTACATCATTTGTGAAACACCAGACATCACTCCAAGGACTCCAATTACTGGCTGCATCTCGTGCACGCACTCGCCAATAATATGTGTCCTCTATTATTCGAGGACCGATAAGATTTGTACGAGTAGATGTGTCAATTGTAGGGGAACTAAAGACAATATTATCATCGATTTGTATTTGGTAAACGACAGCAGAGGAAACTGCATACCATTCTAAGTAAGGGCTTCTACGTGATATGATTGAACCATTGCTTGGTGAAATTAAAATTGGTTTATCAGAATTTGAGAAGTCAATAGTAAAATACCTACTTGAACTCCAAGATCCCCAATTTCCTACTGCATCTCGTGCACAAACTCTCCAATAATATCTATTTTCACTTAAGATAGGACAAGTATAATCAGAAGAAATAATGTAAGAATTCACAATAGGGCTACTAAAATCCTCATTGTTGTCTAATTGTACCCTGTATTGTGTTGCAGTATTTAGATCTCTCCAATCAAGAGATGGTGTTTGGTCATTTAGAAATAGTCCATTAGTAGGTGAGGATAAATCTGGTTCACTTGGAGGTGTTGTGTCAATAGTAAAACTTCTAATAAAACTCAAAGAAGAACCTCCTCCATCTATCGTTGTTACACGCCAATAATATACACCATCAGCTAATGTTGGACAAGTAATTGCGGTATCTGTGGTTGTAACTACTATTTCTGCTGATTGACAAGATGGATTGTTATCCACTAAAACTATATATCTGTAAGCAGAGGAAACAGGTAGCCAATCTAAATATGGTGTTGGGTTGCTCATTAGTGCTCCACTTGCAGGTGAAATTAAAGTTGCTTTGTCTGGAGCTGCTGCATCAACAGTGAAACTGTAAATGGAACTCCAAGACCCCCAATTTCCTGCTGCATCTCGTGCACGAACATGCCAATAATAAGTTGTGTCCATCAATGAGGTAGAAGCAAAACTTGTAAAAGCTGTGTAATGATTTATTGTAGGAGAGACAAAATTTGCATCATTGTCTACTTGTATGTTGTAAAGATTTCCACTTACAGCATACCAATAAAAATAGGGGTTATCATCATTTATTGTAACTCCATTAAATGGACGATTTAAATTTGGGGCATCAGGTGGTGTTGTGTCAACAATGAAACTCCAAGAAGAACTCCAAGAGCTTTGTTCACCATGAGAAGTTGATGCTTGTACACGCCAGTAATATCTTCTATCTGATAAATGTGCCAAAGTAACTTGATTATTTCTAATAGAGCCACTTTGTTCGAGTGAAGAAAAATCTGCATTATTATCAACTTGATAATTATAGAAACTTGCACCACTGACAGAAAACCACTCTAATAATGGTGTATTATCATTTATTCTTTCCCCATTAGAAGGACTATTCAATGTTGGATAATCAATTAAAGGATTAAATATAGGTTCCTCATCAATTGGTGAATCTAAAGTATTAAGCTGAATACTTGTGTTGTTTTCACATATTATAGAGAAATTGTTAGGTATCAATAAACAAAGGCAAAATAGATATAATACTAACTTGTAAGAAATAAAACTCTTCCTCATATCACAATACTCCTTGAAATAATTATTTTATATTTGACTTGTGATATCAAATACATTTTAAACCTTCTTAATTATCCCTTAAAATTTGTTCTATTTTTTTTATTAGATAATCTCAAGTGATTTTTGTCGAAATCTTTTCTTTAGAAAATTAGCTAAAGGGAATAATTAATAAAATGTTACAATGATTACTTTTGGCAAATGTTTGATTCTTTAGCAAACCATTCATGAAAAAAGCTTGTTCTAGAATATAGAAAACTTGGTAACAATTGAATTAATTGCTTCTTTTTTAAGAATTCAATGGAATATCATAGTTAAAAACAGAATTTCCATAATAATTGCACTGATCATTAAAATTATTCCAATTGATACTATTAGTATATCTACCCATAATTCATTAATCCTTTTACGTTTAGTCATGATTTTACATCCAACCATTAAATGAGTGATTATTGACAATGTCAAACCAATATCAAATAGTAAATGAATTTTTGATACGATCCAAAAAGGGAGTAAAGGTTTTGTCCAATCATAGTAACTGAACCCTGAAACGATTATGAGTATAGTAAAACCCAGTATCAACCATTTAGTTATTTGTTGAATTAACCTAACCCAGTGTACTTTAGGGTTTTTCACTATTGTCCCTTTAAAATTAACGAAGATAAATGTGTAAATAACATGGAATAGCATCAGAAATATGAAACTCCATTTAATAATAATATGAATATCAGTGATTAATTCTTGATTTATAAACCATCTTCTTGCAGTTGCATAACCAGTTAAGATTGTAAATAACGCAAAGAATGCTAACCACCATGAAACAATTCGATGAAAAGTGATTCTAAATTTCATTGCTTCTCCTCCCTTCTTTTAATAAATAGAACTACTGCTGTGGTGCTGAGAATCGGAACCACTGCAATTCCAAAACCAATTACTGTATTAACAAAAGGTTTCACCCATTGATTTATGTTAGAACTTACAAAAACAGTTACTACATTATGTACTATTTCTCCCCACCCATCCATTGCTTCAAATCTAAAAGTATAATTACCTATTTCTAAATTATTCATTGAAAATATAATTGGTGTATCTGTTATCCAAGAACCAGATGCATTTAGAACATCATTGAGATAAATAGAATAAGCTGGTAAAGAAACATTGATGTCAGAAACAGTCCACGATAATGAAAGTTCGGTTTCTTGCGTGATGTATACTTCTTCCAATGGATGATTTCTAATGGTAAGAAAGGGAGAGGGAGCCCACTCGGTCCCTATTGAATATAAAATATCTATGTCGGAACCTGATCCACCATAATTTGCAGTTCTATCTTGCCACACTAGGTGTAATCTATTATTAGAGTCGATATCAACATCTGGACGCCAAGAATCAGCTGTACTGTCCACGGAAACAACTGTAAAATTGCTCCAAATATCAGTTGTTGAATTCCACATTTTATAGAAGATATCTTGATCAACTCCAGCGCTCTCTAAATCTGTTGTATCAAACCAAAAGAAATGGATATTATTATTTTCATCTGTAACGAGCGAAGGAACATCTGAATCACTTGTACTCTCTTGAGTTACTAGTTTAACTTCAGACCAAATATCAGTTGTATGGTCTTTGCTTCGATAGAAAATATCATGGTCATTACCTGCACTTAGAATATTGGACTCATCGACCCATGAAATGAGAATACTTTCATTATTATAGACAGCTAATTTTGAATGTTCTGAAGAGGAATCAATACTACTTGAGATAACTTCAATTGAGGACCAAACAGCTGTAGTAGCATTATAAAATCTATAAAAGATATCTTCATCAGATCCTGCGCTTAAGTAATTTGCAAAATCTTCCCAACAAACATGAATGTTGTTGTTCTCATCAACTTGAATATCAGGCAAGCTAGATGTAACACTTCCTTCTGTAGATATAGTTTCGGCTTGAGTCCAAGTACCATTTAGAAAACGTTTTGAAAGTAATATATCTTCATCTCCACCATTTCCAAGATAATTAGTAGAATCTTGCCAAACTAAGTAAATGACACCATCCTTTACGTCCAAATCAACCCAATAAACATCACTTGTGCTTTGAGTGGAAACTAGCTCAATAGCGTTCCAAGAATTCGTTGTATAATTCCAATTTCGATATAAGATATCAGAATCAATACCTGCACCTAGAATGTCCGTTCTATCTAGCCAAGCTACATGAATATTGTTGAATTCATCTATAACCATATTTGGGAATTGTGAACTTGCTGTGCCTGCTGGAGAGAGAACTGAAATTGAAGACCATTCTTCTGATGTGACATTCCATATTTTGTAAAAGACATCATCATCAGAACCCGCACTAGACAAATCAGTCATATCTTGCCACACAAAATGAACATTATCTAAATGGTCAATAGCAACTCTGGGTCTGAGAGATCTTAAATTACTCTCATTAGATAAAACTTGAGCCGTTGCCCATAAATATTGCTCTTCAACACCATCATTTTGAAATAGAGCAGTGTTTTGTATATAGGACTCTGAGGAGTTACTAAGTAAAGAAGATATCATTAACAAGAAAGTAAAAAGTAGCAAACTTATTTTTCTCAGTCTATTTTGGCAGTGCATATAGTGACCTGCTTATTTTTTAATTTTAATATTTCAGTTTATTATTTGAAAGTAAAATTTACTCGAAATGTAATATTAGGAGAAAACTTTTTATCGTTATGTTTTTTCATACATAACGGTCGAGTTTATTTAAAGTATCGGATGATAACGATGACAGAAAAATCAATCAAACTTGGAACACTAATTGTTGTAATAGCTTTCAGTGCGTTAGTTATTTCAGGAACTAGTATTGGAATTTGGATAGGAGTAAGAAATACAAGTCATCCAAATCTTGAATGGTCATTCAAGATTAGTGGAAATATTGTTGGGGATGATTTCAACATTACTATGAGCGAGCTTCTGGATATGCCTGCAATAACACAAGAATATACAATCAGGGCAAAAACAAACTTAACGAATATTTACACCGGAGCGCAAATAACACAGCTATTTACTAACATAATAGATATTGCACCAACAGCTGAAAACGTTACTTTCATTGCTTGGGATGGGTACGCTTGGTCATTTTCTATTTCCGAATTCTTAAACGATGAGACGTATATTCTAGCATATGCAATTGATGGCGAATATTTTGATAGCTATCTAGAGGACGATATTGGTTATTTGTACCTCATTGTACAATCTACAGAAGATTTTCCATGGAATGGTCAAAGAAGTATTAAGAGTGTTGTAGAAATCAATTTTGAATAAGAATCTAGAGAAATATTCTTTTCTTTCTTTTTTTAAATCAAATTTCCTGTAATACGAAAAAAATTGGCTATTAAGTATTTGATGCAAGTTTAATTCAAAGAAATTTCAAGTAGTTTTTTTTATTCCTTTAAAGTTAAATTAACTACTTCATTACCAATATCATATTCTATTTTGATATCCATTTTTTCTTTGGCAGTATTACTTATCGCTATAAGTATTCCTTGAGCTAATCCAACAACAAACTGAGGTGCAATACAATTATCGATTTCTAAGTGGTTGTCTGTGATTAGTTTTGTATCTCCGGTCTTATCTAAAATGGGTTTTAATTCAGTTTTCAAAATTAAACTGACATCAGGTTGGTAAGTTGCACCTAATTTTATAATTGCTTTTCGTAGTTCAAGCCACATTTCAAAGCCAATCTGTTTACCAGAAATAAACAATGCTTCTGGTTCTTTAAATTTAAAAAGTAATGCTGAAATAAATTTGAAATAATTTTTATTTGGGTTGAATTCTTGTTTTATCTCATTTAAAATTTCGTGTATTTCTACTTCAGACAACTTATCAGTTGAAATTACTGTCGAATGCTGTTCTCTATTTATAAGAATAACTCGTTCTACACTTCTAATTTTAAATTGCTTATCGATATATGCAGTTACAAAGTGATCTTTATGAGGTATCATGAGTGGTAATAAACCAGTTGTCTCAAATTCATGTAAAAGTGATTCTAAATTAACTTCATAAGTGAAGTTTTCTCCACAAACACAACGAATCGTTAATACTACCATTAAATAATTCTCCAATATCAATAAGAAAGACTTTTTCCTTTTAAAAGTTGTTAACTCTAATTATCTTTGATAAAAAAAAGGGAAAGATGAAGAGTAATATCTTCATTCTATTTGCGTTTTAACTTGAGCAGTATTTTTTGGTACAAATACAACTAATAGCGTTACTGCTAAAGATACCACACCAAAAATTACCAGACCTGGCCATAATTTAGCGATATCCCAGAAATTTAATACTATTAGGTAGAGACTAAGTATAATTGCTAGCGGAAAGACAACAAAATATATTGGTGTTTTAAATGGTCGTGTAAGAGCAGGCATTTTTCTGCGTAAATATAATGCAGTTAAGCCAGCCGGAAAAAGTGCAGAGATTAGAACAAGACCTAGAGCGACTGCAGCAAAAACATCTACTGAACTTTCCCAAACACCATTTGTTCCCACCATAATTCCAGCAATAATGAAAGTACTAACAAGAACAATTAACGCATTGATGTATGTGAAACCAAATTTTTCTTTTTGTAGAGATTGTGGTAATACATTATCTTCTGATAAAACTTTTGCTTGTTTGAAGCAAGTAACTAGAATAGCATAGCATGTTCCTGCTGCTGATAATGCAGCAAACCCAAAAACAACACTTGAATGGATTCCAGCTTTACTTGCAAGTAAGAAAATAAGTCCAACGGAACCTGTTCCGTCAGGAATATCTCCAACTGCAATCAATCCTGCAGAGGTGAAACTTACAAAAAGTGACAAAACCAAGATAATTGGTAAAACAATTAATATCCCTTTAGGCATTTTTTTCTCTACATCATCTACATCACCAGAAAATATGAGCATAACTTCGAAACCCATCAAAGACCAAAGACCTGCATTAATTGCTGTTTGATAATCAGATATATTAAAAGCAACAGGTGCAGTGTAATTCCAAGATGTTAATGCGAAAATTGAGACAATAATGACTAAAATGATTTTGATAGACACCCAACCAAAGGATATATATCCAAAAATGTGTGGTTTGCTGAAGCCAGCAAGTATAACAAAGAGAGCCAGATAACCTAAAGTTAAGAGAGTTAAATTTAAAGTGTTTAGTAAAGCTGGATTTATAGCTGCCAAAGTAAACAATGCTGTTAGAAAGGCTAAAAGCGTTCCTAAAATAAGATAGCCAACAAGATATAGTATTCCTACAACAGAACCTGCTTTCTGACCGAAAACACCTCCAACATAACTATAGGGACCACCGCTTTTTGGAAACATACTTACACATTCTGCATAAGCAAGACCAGCACAAATGAAAAGTACCCAACCAACAGAAATTGTAATCATACTAAAGATACCAACTTCATTTGACCAAATAAGGGAATCTTTCCAAATACCAGAACCAATTACTGTTGTCAAACCAATACCAATTATTCCTATGAGTGGAATTTTGCTTTTTAGTGACATGATTAATCTCCTAATGAAACTGCTATTGTCTCTCTTTGAGATTAAAAAGTGTTTTTAAGTCGGTAAAAGGAAGATTTTAATGGAAGAATGAAGAATTCAAGACATACTATTGTCTTTTTAGGTTATTACCTAATTCCTCTAACTCTTTTATTAATTGTTCAATCTCTGTTCCTGCTATTGCAGAAATTTTTATTATTGGTAACAAGAACTTGTTTGCTACACGTTCTATTTCTTCATCATCTATTGACTGACCAATATCTGATTTATTTCCAATTAGAATTGCTTTCTTCATCACAGGTATTTCTCTTTGAAAGAGTGGTATCCATTCATTCTCTAAATTAGCTAATGAAGAATATCTATTAAGATCAAACAAATATAAAACAACATCTGTCCCTCCAAGGAAATCTTCAAGGAAAAATCGAAACTGTGGTTGTCCTCCTAAATCCCAACAAACTATTTTTAAAGATTCATCATCACCAACATTGACTTTAAAAGTTTCAATATCAACTCCTCGAGTCATTTGAGTCATTTCCTTTCTGCCAATTAATTTGTAAATTAGTGTCGTTTTCCCAACGCCACCATCACCAGCAAGAACGAGTTTTAGTGAAATAGATTTCTTCTCCATAAATTTATGAATAATTTTTGCTCTATTAAAGAGTATTTATTAGGGAACACAATGATTCTTTCATAAATAAAAAGACTTTAAAATTACTCTTACAATATAAGATATTAGAACAAAATCAACAAAACTCGCTTCATATTTGTATTACTGTTGATACTATACCGCCAAATAGAGTTAATCTCAACACACCATCAAATAATTATTTAACTAGAAATCCCATTAAAAGATTGTCATGGCATACTTCTTCACGTGCTTATAGATACCGCCTACAAGTATCTCGTAATTCCAATTTTTCTGATTTAGAAGTAAACTTCAATTCTGTAGGATGGACTTGGTATTGTAGAACATTTACTGAAGGCAGTCATTACTGGAGAGTGCAAGCTAGTGATAGGGCAGGCAATTTAGCTAGCTGGAGTCCAATTCGAAAATTTACAATAGATACTACACCAACAAATACTCCAATTAAGATTTCACCCGCAAGTGGAACTTATACTAGGGATACCACACCATCTATTTCTAAACACTATAAATTAAACCACATAAGATATGTAAAATTGTTAGAAAAACTGGAATATCTCAAAAAGAAAACTTTCTGTAAAAATAACGATACTTTAAATATTCTAACGCTTGTTTTAAGATATCATATAGAAAAGACAAACTTGAGGAAAAAGAGTTGCTAAATGGAAAAAAGACAAATAAGATAATTGTTTTAATTGTTTTAACATGTTTTCTAAGTAATTTTGGATTATTTCTAAATGAAGTTGAAGCAGCAGGAACAGTTATTTATTCGGGTTATGTGAGAAATGCATCGGAAAACGGCATTTCTGGAGCTACAGTATATTTAAGGCTTTATGAAGAACCTCACCCAAGAACAGATCGAACAGATAGCAATGGCTACTATTCTGTATCACAACATTATAGTGGAACTGTTTACCCCATCCAAACTGCTTTATGGGCAGAATGTAATGGTTATTATGATAGTGCTATGTTTGGTGAAAGTGTAGATGCAGGGAGCCATACACATAATTTCAAGTTATCAAGGATTCCTCCTCCACCCCCTACATTATCGTGGGCATCACCAGCAGATGATTCAGTAGTCCATTTTGGACCGACAGATAATATTTTTGATTTCTCTTATTCTGCAAGCAATTTAGAAAATATTAAACTATATATTGGACCAGCAGGCTCTATCCCAACAATGCAATATGGTGGAACTTACACAACAATGGGTTCATCGATTTCTGCCACAGCAAATCTTGGTTCTGCAGTTAACGATTTGGATGGTTTGGTTAGAGCAGATATTAGGGGATATAAAGGTGGTTCACAAGTTCTAGAAGCTACAAGGAATTTAAATTTCTCAAAAGTGGTATCAATGGAATCTAGTTTGATTGAAGAGGGGATGGAAGATTTCGGCAGTGAATTATATCTCATTTTATATGATCCACCAGGTGATATGAGTTATAGTACCTTTACAGAACAAACTGAAGTTACACGAACAAATACTTTCGGTTTAAATGTTGAAATTGGAGCTGAAGTTGAACTCAAATCTTCTTTGTTCAATGTTGGAACCGATGCGAAATTTGGTGTTGATTTAGGATATGGATTAGAACTTGAATGGGCTAATACAGATATTGATACTTATGAGTTATCTTCTTCTTTAAATGAAGATGAAAGAGATTTGGTAGGTCCTGGCTACGGAGACTTATACTGGGGTGAAAGAGAAGTTTTGCTCTGGGAATTACATTCCACAGTTACCACTTATGCTAATGGAGTAGTTGACTATTCAGACCCAACCCTTTACGTTGGAATGGATTACTCTGAAAATATTTTAGTGTCACATCAATACGCCCCAGATGCTTGGAAACAGATGAATCCAAATATCAACACAGCGCTTTACGGTTCTGTTGTAACCTGGGATATAGAAAATGGAGAATTCCAAGGTGGAACTGGTTATATTGAATCTACACATGAAAAAATTTCTTCCCGTAGCGTAAGTCATGAATTTACACTTGGTATAAGTTATGAAACGAAATGTAAATTTGGAATAGGCGAGACTACAATTTCCGCGTCAATCGAAACTAGTTTCAAACATGATGAATCACAAACAGATTCTGTAAAAACTCTCTACCATTTACAAGATGGTGATAGTGGTGATTATTTCCATTATGATGTTGGAACAGATTTACGGTTTGGTGTGCCTATTTTTAGAAATACTCCAAACGCAAATCCTCTCCTACAGTCAAAAACATCTACTCCATGGGAACATGGTACTCGAGATTACTTACCACCTGAAGCTAATGAACTAGATATTACACTTGATACAGACGGAGATGGATATGCCCCTTCTGAAGATGATACTCCTCTTGTGGAAATAAGACTTGTTGATGAAGCTGAAATTACCACAGCTACTATTGTTTATTCGAACGATAATGAACAAACTTGGAATACTATTATTCTTACTGAAAGGGCAGGTAACCCTAATCACTGGTTTGGAAACATTCCAGCGCACGAACATAGTACAAATATCAGCTGGTATATTTTTATAGAGGATTCAAATGGCAACTCAAAAATAATTAGAGATGAAAATCTTGAGAATTATGAATACACTGTTGTTTGTCGTCCACCTACCGTTAATCTTGATTCACCAAATGGTGGAGGTACTTACAAAGATTCTATTTTGATAGAATGGACAGGTTCAGATCCAGATGATGATCCACTTACCTATGCACTTGCTTATAGAATAAACAGTGGAGGTTGGAGACTCATTGTTCAAGGTTTAACAAATAGTTCTTATGTTTGGGATATAAGAGGATTTTTAGATTCAGAATCAGTATCACTAATTGTCTATGGTGAGGATGGATATTGTTCTCCAGTTTCAGACGAAAGCGATTTTGTTTTTGAAATTGATAACGAAAATATACCTGAGGTTACGTTAGTGTCACCTCTCTCAGGATTCACTTATGATGATGCCCTTACTATAAATTGGGAACTGGTAGATGTTGATGAATTCGTAACTGGATTTGAACTATACTATTTACAGGCAAGTGGTGAATCGTGGGTTCTCATAGATGATAGTATTACCTCAGATATTTTGACTTTTGATTGGGATACATCAACTATTGTCCATTCAGAAACAGTTCGATTGAAAATAGTAGCCTTAAATTCAATAGATGAAACTGTTGAATCTATTTCCGGTTTACTTACAATCGACAATCGTCCAGAAGTTCAAATGAACTTGATCAATCCCAATGGCGGTGAAATTTTTACTGGCAATTGTTCAATCACTTGGAATGTTAACTATTCCGATTCATTAGTTACTTATCAAATATTATTGGAATATTCAAATGATAGTCAGGTTTGGACTACAATAGTTTCAGGTATAAATGGAACCACATATAATTGGGATACTACAAACATCGATATGGGAACAAATTATAGAATAAGAATTACTCTGACAGGAAGTTATTTGGGAGTAGAACTTGATTCTATCATAGATATATCTGAAAACACTTTTGTTATTGTTGATGAAACAGGCACAATTGCTATTCCATTCTTTAGCCTCTTTGCTCTATTTGGTCTAGTGCTGATACCTCTAGTTATAATCAAAAAACGAAAATAAAGAATATTCACTTTTAGTGATAATTCTTTCTCTTTTTTTTATTTATTGTTTATTTTAATTATATCAGTTTTCTCAAAAATTAATTTAATGATTAAAGAAAACACAAAAGAAGAATGGGATTATAATGAAGAAACATTTTGTTGATTTTTGGGAAAATATTACAAGCTTGGATAAAGCTAAACAGAGAGCAGAAAAAATTATCCAAATAATAGAAAAATATCATAATCAAGCTATCAAATTATTAGAACTCGGTGTGGGAATTGGAGTAGTTTTGAAAAATTTCCCAGAAAAGTACTTTATTTCAGGATTAGATATCGAAAAAGAATATATTGAATATTGCAAAAGAAATTTCCCTAGAGCTAAATTCTATCATTCGAGTATGCATGATTTTAATTTGAAAGAAAAATATGAGGTTATTTTTTCAGTCTACGATTCAATAAATTTCCTCTCAAATTTTGAACAATGGACAGCTACTTTTCTTTGTGTTGAAAAACACCTTAGTGAAAAAGGATTGTTTATTTTTGATATGTATACGGAAAAAATTTTATCGGATGAAAAAATATTACAACATACTTGCCAAGTAGAATCAATAGGGTATTCCATTGATAGAGGAATAGTAAACAACAATCTTCTCGAGTGGGAAGTTATTATATTTGAACATAAAAAAGAGAATCAATATGAAAAGCACATATTTAGCTTTTATGAAAGAATTTTTCCAACTAGTAAAGTTGAAAATGAATTATCTAAATACTTTGATATTATTGAAAAAGAGCTTTACGAAGAAGACAAAAAGATACGTTTCATTTGTAGAAAAAAAGGAACTGTATAGGGATTGCTTGACAAAAACTTTTCAAGATAAAATGATTAGAAAAAGAATAAACACTACTTGAATTGAAGGATGACTCAAAATGGCAGATAAGAAAACAAAAAAGAAAGTAGTTAAGAAAGCAATTCATCTTATTGATAATTGGCTTGATTTTCAAACGTATATCAAAGAATTACCTGGTGTTGCAGTAGGAATCTTTGTTGAGGATGAAATCGTTTTCAAAAAAGAATATGGTTATGCAAATTTAGAGAAAAAGACCAAGCTAACTGATCAACATCTATTCAGAATAGCCTCGCATTCAAAACTATTCACAGCTACAGCAATAATGAAATTATATCATGAAGAAAAATTATCAATTGATGATAAAATATCCAAACACCTTCCATGGTTTTCTTCGGAAAAGGATGAGAATCTACAACACATTCGAATCCGACATCTACTAACACACTCAAGTGGAATGTCTCGAGATGGAAAGACAGCTCACTGGGCAACTTATAAATTTCCCGAATTGGAACAGATCAAAAAACAAGTGACGGAAGGGATAAGCTTTTTTGAAGCAAATGAAATATTGAAATATTCGAATTTTGGTTTTACACTCTTAGGTCAGATAATTGAAACTGTATCAGGAGAAACTTATTATGATTATATCCAAAAAGAAATACTTGATCCATTAGAAATGAAAAATACAGTTACAGATGTAAATAAATCAAATATTACAAGACATGCAACTGGTTATAAAGTCAAATATCCTAAAAAAGAACGGGAAACTTTCGAGCATGTTCCTGCAAAGATCATGCATGCGGCAACAGGATTGAGCAGCACTACTGAAGATTTGATTAAATTCTATCAAGCACAATTACTTGGAAGTGATCTTCTTTTTCCAGATTATATCAAAAGAGAAATGCAAAGAATACAATATAAAGCTAAATTGGCAGACTGGGGGTTAGGATTCAGTATAACAACTTTACCTGATGCAGTAATATGTGGTCACGGTGGAGGGTACCCAGGGTTTATAACAAGATCAGGTTTTATTCAAGATGAAAAGGTCATTGTTGTTGTATTGACAAGTGCTGTAGATGGACCAGCTTTGAATCTATTTTTGGGATTAAATAAATTAATGTTTTACCTCTCGAAAAAAGAAGAAAAATTTTCCTCAGAAAAAGAGATTCAAGATCTGAAAGATATAATCGGATTTTATGAATCAGATTGGGGAACATCATTGTTTAGTCAAATCGGTTCAAAACTAGTTTTAATTACACCCAGATTTGAAAATCCTGCAGAAGTGATTCAAATCTACGAACATATCGAAGGCTATCGATTCAAAGCTCCAAAAGACAAATCATTTGCTTCTCCAGGTCAAGAAATCGAATTTATCGATGGACCTGATGGTGAAAAAATATTCATTGATAGTCATGGTGGAGAAAGTAAAAGATTTAGATTCAGTTATTAAGAATTGAAAATGACTGAATCCAGCTATTTTTTTTGAATAATTCTACTTTGGCAACTATATAATACTTTAATCACAACTACTTGGATTATTGATGAAATGTTTCTTTTCAAAAAATGATGTGTCATAAAATGTCTAATAACAAGTACTGTCCTGATTGTGGTAAATTACTAAAAGAAAGAGATGTTTTTTATATGGATTGTGGAACAAAAATAGATCCTTCAAAAGATAATACTACCAATGAATCTATTGAATCAAAGCAATCAGAGGAATCTATTGAATACGGTAAAACTACTCAAATGCAAACAACCTATATCGAATAATCAGGTTCAACTGAAGATGCAAAAAATAACTATGTTGGAATAGCATCAATTTTTATCAGTGTTTTAGGAATAGGATTCATCATTCTTAATAATACCATTCTTGAATGGATTGCTTTAGGTTTAGGTATCATTGGAGTCATTGTAGGAATAATTGGTCTCTTTCAACCACATAAGAAAGCAATAGCATATATTGGCATCCTTTTAGGAATAGTAACAATTGCAGTTTGGATAACATTTAATTTTGGCTGAAAATAGAAAAACAAAGAATTGAGTCCATTTTTTTGTTAAGTTTTCACCGACTAATTAGTAGTTAGGAATAACACTACAAACTCGCACTCATTGATGGTGTGCAGGTTTCATTTTTATTGTCTTTATACATTAACTAAAATTGTTTTAATCGTTCAATTCCTACTAAAAAAGAGATTTTAGAAATACTCTTTGAATTGAGTATTTCATTCCGAATACAATTGTAATTGTTCACTTTCAATGGTTTACCATAAAATTATGGGTTAAAACTTCTCCATTGTTATATTCAATTCTTATTTGTAACATTTGTCCTTGTTCAAGTCCTTCTATGTGATATTGGTAGGAGTAATTTTGACCGTTTTGTATTCTGTGTCTATATTGCCATTGATATTGTTCTTGGTATAGTGTTACTTCTGTTGTGCCGTTTTTAATTTGGATCTGATGCATGTATGCATAATTGTTTTGGTTTTGATGTTGATTGTTATTTCCTGTTTGTGTTTCTTCACCTTCACAGGTTAATACAACACTTACGGTATCATTTTCTGAATCAGCTGTTACGCTAACAATTGAAAGTTCGCTATCATCTGTTGGTGTTAAAGCATACCATACTCCAACTGAGGTTCCAGCTAGAACTAATACTATGCTTGTAACTAATATTGTAACTAGTACGGATTTCTTCATGGTTTAAATCACATGTTAGTATAGTTCACAAAAATACTTAAACAATCTCAGAGTATTGTTGTAAATTGGTCGTGAAGGTTTAAATTAGGTTCAAAATGTGTTTCAATTCTCTTTTTTTACTATATTTAATTAAAATTCAACTATTTTTCAATTGTTTTGAACAATTTAGATAGAATTATCCAAAATACCTCTGAAATCATTCAATTTTCCGAAATACCAAACAATAACTGTGATCGAAACCATACCCATATGATCCGTTTGGTTTTTTTTCTCTTGGTGTTTCCCAGTTGATTATTATCTCCCCTTGAAATGATAATATTTTAGCTATTTTCTTACCAATATCCCAAGCTAGTGTTGTTAGTATATCATTGTTTTTTAAATTAGACACTTCAATTATTATATACGAGTCTTTTCTCATGATTAGTTTTAATTTGCTATAAATTACTTGAATAAAGTCTAGATAATCTTGGTAGGTCACGTTTTCTGTAAAACCCGTTAAAGGATTCTTTTTTTCGAATTTATTCATGTATGTTGGTGATGAAAAGGCAAAATCCATCATTGGAAGATTTAGTTTGTCTATGTTTTTCGAATTGATATTATACATATTAGCTTTGTTCACAAGATGATCTTTAACATACTCAAAACGAACCTTACTCAATTCAATGCCATAAGGGATTCTTTTCATTTCTTCTGCTACGAAAAGTGTAGTGCCAAACCCAGCAAAAATATCAATAATCTTATCTCCAGGTTTCGTATATTCCTCAAGAAAGAGTGCAACAAGATTTTCGGGAAAACGATTATCCTCTTGCCTAAATTTTTTAGGCAATAAACGACTTTTATTCATTGCTAAAGTAATCACTGTTCTCATTTTCTTGAATCCTAAAATTGGCTTTTCCATTCTTATTTTACAATTATAAGATAAAATTAAAGTTGTTTTATTATAATGTTTTTCCAAGCATTTAAATTTTTAAATTACTGCTAAAATAGATGCATCATTTTTAGCTCATTCTTTTTAGAACTATCTTAGAGAGATTTGGAATTTTAATATACAATTACTAATTGTAAAATCAAAAGCTAATCCAATAATAAATTCTATTCTATCAACTAACAATAGGTCTAATTCTTGGATGAAAAAAAGAAGAGATAAAGAAATTACTGATTTTAAGGTTCAGAAATTTCTTCTACCACTAACTTTGAAGCTTTAATTGCTTTTGAAGAACTAAAGGAATAGTTGATTTGTTTTTCTTCTAACTTTTTCCATTCTTTTACAATCCATGCTTTTCCTCTGATACGTTTCTTCAACCAATCTGGAAGTATCCAACCAAGATAACCAAAGATAAGTGTTGAAAATGTAAATACTATTTTGAAAAGTTGTATAAATACTACCAAAACAGGATAGTTATGAACAATGGGGAGTTCCATGAAAATAAAAAGCAAGGTATTTAGTGCCAATGATATTACACTAAAGTTAATGAACAAAGTTCCTCTTCTTGCAACAGGATCAGAAATATCCTTTCTAAGGATAAAAAGACTGAAAATCATTCTTACAAGCCCAAGAACAAACAATGGAACAAATAATGCAAGTAACAAAATATAGGAAGGTGCTATAATATAAATATTTGTCCCAGCAAGAAAGAATTCTACAGTTGCCGGAAATTTCATAGTACCACCTAATATAATTGTAAACATAGTCGTAGTGATTACAGCTGTAGATTCCGCAAATAAGACAGCTGCAATTGATCGTACTAGTTCATTATCACGTAAAATATGTCTTGTCGAAAAATAATAGAAATAAATTATGCTTAATGAAATAAAATTAATATAGAATCCTTGTAAAATACCTATAGCAACTGTATTTGAAGGACTAAATCCACCAATCCAATAACTAACAGAATTGAATATTTCACCGAAAGCAATCATTCCAAAAGCAACCATCATAAATATCGAGCCCATAGTTCTCTTTTTGAAAAACGTTCCAGTCATAATAGATGAAAAAATCAATGCGAAAATAGATATTATTACAGATGTAGTTAAAAAGAATATTGTCATCGAATTTACCATGTTATCAATCACTCTCCAAGCATTTGTAAGAACCATGTAATTGATTCTACAACTCCTTCACCAGTTTTTGCTGATGTATCAAAAACAGCCCATGTGTGAGAAATTTCATCCTCTAATAATCCAAAATCACGTGTAAACTGTATTCGCTCCATGTGATCAGGTAAATCTGTTTTATTTAACAATATTAAAACAGGAATTTCATTATCAATTTGGCTCCTTAAGATGTCAAGAAAGATTCTTTTTGTTTCTTCAAATCTAAGGTAATCTGTACTATCAACAACATAGATAAGAGCATTAGATTTCTCGTTTATATCAGACCAAATAGGACGGAAATCTTCTTGCCCACCCATATCAAAAATATGCAAGTCCAGTTTAGGAAAACTAATCGATTTCCTATTGATTCCCATTGTGGGTGTTGTTTCTCTGAATTCTCCATGTACCAAATAATTAACAAAAGTTGTTTTACCTGCTTTGTCAAGCCCACAAATTGTTAAATTTACCGGTTTCGATTTCTTTTGAAATAGCTTAAGTATAAAAGACATGATAAATTACCACAGTAAATCTATTTCCATAATTCATCTTTTAATGAATCAACAAATTTCTCGCCTCTTTTTTTCTGTTTCTTATCTTTATCTTGAAAATCAAATTCCAAAGTTACTACTGAACTTATTTTGATCTTAATTTTGCCTTTTACTAAGCCTTCATACATACTTGGTAAAATCTTTGAAAAAGTTTCTGTGTTTCCAAGATTATTTTTCTTAATTTCAGCAACAGTGAATGAAAAGAATTTTCGCACACTATTACGATCATAAGTAGAATTTTCAAATATTGCTACTAATGAGGCAATATTTTTTCTATCTTTTCCTGGAATGGAAAAGATATAACTCTCAAATTGACAATCTTGTACAGTGCTAGAAGTGAAATCACCATCTTTTGCACTCATTGGCATACTTTTTATTACTAATTCATTTAGCAAAGAATCTGGCAAAGCATTAGGATAAACATTCACTAATTCCAAACCAGTTTTTCCCATTTGTGTCAAACAAACGCCTATTGGTTTCATTCATAATACACCCTAAGAATAGATAGTAATTTCTTCTTAATGTCAAATTCTTTTTTTGATTATAAACTAAACGGTTAACGCAAAAATGAGTAATCTAATTATATGTGTAACTAAATAACGATTCACATAAATTTAAGGATAACTTTAGATTATTATTAGCAATCTTATCTATTAAAAAATCTTTTTTGATTACAAATTATACCTCTTTGTTGAACAAAGCTATAAAAAATGGCTTGTTTTGATTTTTCAATTATCAATTGCTCTAAAGAATACTATAGTTCTGCTTCTCTCGGTTTACACTAGAAAAAGCTAAATTGAATAACTAAACTATTCAAATGTTGAAGCAGCTAAAAAAAAATAAAAAAAATGAAAAATTATGATGTTTTTATTACATGAGCATCAAGGTCTTTCATAAGGAATGCCAATATAGTTGCAGTAGCAAAAAGGACAGTCATAATTATAAAATTGATGTAAATGAAATTTGCATTTAGAGCTTCTGTTAACATTATACAACCGAGCAAAACTATTCCGCTAACTTGTCCTATCCACATCATTAAACCATTCGATGTTTCCTCGGGTAGTGGATGAGTCATTTCCGCAGCAAAAGTTAATCCAACGGGCAGTAGAGAAATAAGGAAGAAACCTGAGAAAAATGAAGTAATGTATCTTGAAACATCAATATTGATAAAGTAGAATAATGGTAGAAGAATTGTTCCAGCACCCATAGCAATTATAATGAATAGTCTTCTTTTGCGGAAGTGATCAGATAAAGCTGAAATAACTATAGCGCCTATTATACCTCCACCTACTATCAGACTACCAATAATTCCAGGTCGTGGATCATTAATCGGGTAACTAAATATTACATCAATAACAGCTGATATTGCGTTAAATGATCCGAAGCCTAACAGGAAGATGACAAATAGTAGACTGAAATCTCTTTTCTTAAACATTGATTTGGTCCCTTTAATTGCCAAAGTTTTACTTCTTTCACTGTATTCATTTGGAGGTGTAGGCGGTTTATCACGTACAAAAATCAAATATAAAATCATTGAAATAAATGCTACAATTCCAAAACTCCAAGTTACCCAACTGATTGCTAAATCTGCACCAATTTTTTGCACTAATAATGGCGGAACTAGAAAAGCTATCAGCACACCAAGAAGCATAGACATTGTTCCCAAACCTGAAGCTAATGTTTTCTCTTTTTCTGGGAACCAAGCAGATGCAAGTTTTGTAAATGAATTCAAAACAAAAGGCTGACCTATTGCAGTTAAGATTTGGAAAATTATAAGCAGAGTATAACTTTTGGTTATTATTGCGATTACTCTCAAAAATCCAAAAACACCTGTTAGAATAACACCAACACCAGTGCCCCATTTTAAACCAAACTTATCAATTACCCAACAAGCGATAAAATTGACAGGGACATAAGCAATCATGAAGACTAATGCGAGAACTAAAATTGCTATCTCGGATACACCAAAAAAAGCAGCCGTTTCATCAACAATGACTCCATATGTAACCCAAATGATTTGGGTCATTGCTCCAGCAAACATAAACAAAATAAGTACTAACCAACGATACTTATAACTTTTAAAATCTGATTCATTTGTTCTATTATCTATAATATCACTATCAATATTTTGAGCCAATAACATCTTGTCTCCTGTTTACCAACTATTTGTGATTTTAAATTATGACTCTCGACAATTAAAAAAGATTGTTCAAAAAAACTGCTAAAATGAAGTAATATCTAAAGCAATTATTAAATTATTATCGTAAAAAATTATTTTTGAGGTGAAGAGAAAAAACAATTAGAAAATGCCTTAAAAATAGACTTTTTAAATATTAGTATTAAAGAAGAGTCATGAAAAAATTATACATTATTTTGATTGTTATAGGTTCAATAGTTGCTATTGCATTACCATCGATCTTCTTAGGTGTCTATTTCTATTCACAAAACAAATTAAACAATACTGAAGTCACCATAGAAACTTTCGTTATAAATGATTTAACGGATGGTAGCCTTGCAGGGACAGTTAATTTCACTATTAGTGAACCAACACAGGTAGATGCTACTTTTACTATAATTACACTTAACGTTAGCTATAACGAACAGCATTTAGGCGATGGAATAGTTTTAACTCCGTCCTTTTCAACAAAAGAAGCAAACCATTCAGCAGATTTCACTCTAACAATAACGGATCAACCAGCTTTTGCAGATTTTATCGACGATTTCTCTAATATGACATTATTAACTGTCGATATCGATGTTGTGATTGAATTCACTGATGCATTAGCAGCTTTAGGACAAAAAACAATTTCAAAGTCACTTGAAATGAACGGTCTTGGTGCCCTTGATTTCAGTTTACAATCTTTCGAGTTAACAAATGTTGTAGAGGAAAGTCTCTTTCTTGAAGTAACTGCGGAAATCTATAACCCAAGTCCTGTTGAAGTTGAAATTTCTTCACTATATTCAGATATAAAAACACTAAATTTGACTCACATTGGAAATATTACTAAAAATAACTTCCAAATAAAAACTGGAATCAATATTCTCCAATTTAACACTTGGTTAGATGGTCCTAAAAACGAGTTGTCAGATTTAATTAGCACATATATCAATTCACTTAACACTACTTTATGGCTTAATTACACAATTACAATTGATGAATTAGATAATTTAGAGATTAACAAAGATTACTTTATGGTTGAATTTGAAGGAGCACAAACAGATCTTATTTCGATTGAAGTTGAAATGATTTCTTTATCTCTCGGTATTTCTTTACCTCTTGTTGTTAGTTATCAAGTAGATACTACCGTTACTATAACCAATCCGATGGATTTTGAAATAAACTTAACAGCTTTCTATGGCAATCTTACTTATAATGATGCAGATGGTGCAAGCTTTTCGATTCCGATTCCACCTACAAACTGGAATTATGGACCTGATACTATGATACCAATAACTCCATTAGATTTTAATTGGACTTCTGCACCGATAGAACTCGACCCATTAGGATTCAAAGAAGAAACTGTTGTATATACAGGTAGTGATATCGAACAAGCCATACGTTTCAATGATGAATATTTCCTTAAGAATCAATTATACGTAGATATCATCTTTGGACACCTCTATATCCAGATTGGAGACTTTGAAATCGATTTATTAATATCCATTTATGATATTTATGTACCAAATAACTAGTTCGGCTTGTATCTTTCAAGCCAACTTTCTTTATTTTCTGTCTCATTTTTTTTGGAAACAATTCTCTATTTTAAAATAGTAAAAGATATTATATAAACAGATATTATAAAAAAAAGGTATCTCTCAAATCATTCAGATTTAGTTCTCAGAGCTAAAGATGGTTTTTCATCACAAAAAGCTTTCAATGAAGAAGAGAATATTTTACTATTAGATTTCTTTAAATTACTAAGAACAGCTCGCATAAACCACTGTTAATGGTATTTCACTTAAGATAATTTTTTGATTTGAAGAAACTCAGAGAAATACTCAAAAATCAGCTAATTACAAGCAGAAGAGGAGTTTTTTCGCTAAAAATAGGCTTTAGAATTTAACTATTCTTCTCTCAAACTAGCTGCTAACTCTTGGTTAGTATTAAATAACGTTCCAGGGATTGCTGCAATGAAAGTTGTTCCTAATGCAAATACGAAAGTAATCCAAACTGCAGTCCAACTAAACATATATGGCAATGTTTGTGCGTATTCTGATATTAGATGTAAAAAGGCTAGTGTAAGAGGAAATGCTAAAAGAATTCCACCAAGAAATGCTATTGGAGTTAGCACTCCATTTTCAATTTCAGTTATTAGAAAAATTGAGAAGTTAGAAAAACCATAGGCACGCATCAGAGCGAATTCTCTTGTTCTCTCGAGAGATGAAATGAAAGTTGTGTTGAATATGGCTATAAAAGCAACAATGAAACCCAATATGACTGCAACAAAAGCAATTTCTTGTTCTACACCTATTATTTCCATCATTAGCTTCAAGAAAAATTCATGCGTTGTTGCGAAGCTAATATTTGAGTCGTCATTATTTAATGATGCAACAACCTCTTCTTGAAATCCCTCTTCTACTATCATTCTTACAGCTGAGTAACGTATGAAAGGACCTAGTCTTGTCTTTAAATAATCTATTTGAACTATCACTGAAGTTGGAATCGACCAAGAATTTACTACACCAATAATAGTGAATTCAAGTTTCTCCTGATAAAACCAAACGGTAATATTATCTCCTAGTGTTAATCCTAAATTATTCATTATTCGTGCATTAATCATACATTCGCTCGATCCCTTTTCAGTAAATCCACTTCCTTCCTTAAAGGCGAAGGTTGTCATATTGCTATTCCAAGGTTGCCCTTCTAAGAACATAAACACAGATTCATTACTTGTAGACATTGTTGCAAACCTAAAATAGGGTTCAACAGCTTCAACATGAGAAAGATTTCCATATGAATTTACAATTGCTTCTGAAACAGGTGAACAGAAATTTGCTTCTATGTCCCAGTTGATTGACTCATTAATACTTTTTGGAATTTGATTGTTGGCTATATCAACAGTAGCTACTAAACCAGAACTTAAGGCTAAAGCACTCATCACTGAGATTATTGTCATCCAAGTACGTATTTTTTCTCTGCTCAAATTCCTGATACCAATTCGAGGTATCTGTGGCAAGTATTTTGTAAACAAGATATAATCCAATATTGATTTCTTAGTTACATCTGTAGTTGTCTTCCCTCGCAAAGCTTCGTAAGGGTTCATTTTTGCAACGCCAATTGTAGGAATAACGGCAAATAGCAGTATTGAGCTCATAGCCAGAATACTAACCCAGAGAATCGTAAACCAATTAATGCTTAGAGCAATCACTGAAACTCCCCAAGAGCTACCCAAATTCATTGTTATTAGAGCCAACACTCCATAAGATGCGCCTATACCTAATAGGCAACCAAATGCTCCTAATATCGCTGCCCGGAGGAGAAACATACGAATGATAGCTGAATGCGGAAAACCAAAGCTGTGAAAGACACCTATCAAACTCCTTTGTTCTGAAACAAAACGACTCATAATAATATACATTACAAACCCACAAATTATGATGGTTAGAATCGCACAAACACTAAGGTATCTCGAGATAAGCTCCGCAGTATCCATTAATACTGCTCGAACTGACAAATCTCGAGGATAATTAACAAATGTAAGTGGAGCTCCGTTTAAAATACAGTGTGCACGAATTTTTTCACCAATTGCTATTGAGTCCTCGATAGCTGCTTCTTCATCTAAATATACTAACAGACTGTTGTAAAGACCTGCAGGCATTCCATGCAACTCTCTTGTAACAGTTTCTGTTGTCCAAATAACTGCTTTACTTACCAGCTTGAAATTTAACCATTCTATTGAATGAACTAAGCCTACAATTTCAAACGTTTTTTTCCCGGTAAGACCTTTCACAGTGATATTATCACCAAGCTTCAAACCAACTTCTTTTGCAAAGCTTTTTAGAATCATTACCTCTTCAGCTTTGCCAAGTAATTCACCTTCATAAAGTACTATTTGATTTACTCGAGGTAAAGCTGAATTATTGATACCAATAAAAACTACCGGAAAAGTTTCCTCTAGGTCCATTGTCGCTCCTTTTGAAACGACTCTTCTCTCAACTAGAGCAGAATTATTTGTCTCATCTTTCACGATGGTTTCAATTTGTTGAAGAAGTGTTTCATTGAAGACCTTTGTTTGAAAGTCAATATGAGCAAGAGCTAAATTTTCAGATTCGTTATAAAGTGACAATTGAAGTGAATCTGAAGTACTCAAAAAAGCAATTGGAAAAGCAGTTACTAACATTACTGCAATAATAGTTGTCATGCTTCTTGTTTTCTTCTGAAAAATATCCCTTATTGCAGATTTAGCAATTAATGAGCTTCTCTTAACTCTATTTGAATCTTTAACCATTATGAAGCACCTAGGAAACTCTATTTGAGATTGATTGTTTTTCTTTCGTCCTTGACGATTTTACCAGACTCGAGATGTAACACTCTATCAGCAAATTTAGTAATGCTCTGATCGTGAGTAACTAAAATAACTGTTTTCGATTTCTTTTTGCAAATTTCGCGAACAAGTTCAATGATTTTTATTCCTGTTTCTTGATCAAGTTGCCCTGTAGGCTCATCCAATATAACTACTTCAGGATCTTTAGCTAAGGCTCTAGCAATTGCTACTCTCTGACGTTCTCCACCAGATAGCTGTGATGGAAAATTATTCATTCGATCTGTTAAACCAACAATTTCCAATGCTTCCGTTGATTTCTTATTTAGCTCTTTACCTTTGATACCAACTAACTCCATCATTAATTGAACGTTCTCAATTGTAGTAAGTGTGGGTATTAGCGAATAAAATTGAAATACATAAGAGAGTTTTTCTTTGCGGAATTTAGTTAGTTGTGAGGGGGAGAAATCAGTTATAATCTCACCGTTTAAAGACACTTTTCCAGAAGTTGGATAATCAATACCTCCAAGAATATTTACTAGTGTAGTTTTTCCGCTTCCAGATGGACCCATAATAAACAATATTTCGCCTTCATTGATACTGAAACTGACTTCTCGTAAGGCATGCACAATAGTCGTTCCTAAATGATAGTCCTTTGTCAAACCTTCAGCTTGGATATAATAATCAGCCATTCTGTTTCCTCACAAATTTCTCAGAAGTTTCCATTATTTTGAGTGTTTTTTTTAATAATAAGGATTTTCATTCTAATTTTCCATCAAATATTTGATGATTATTCAGTTTATCCACAAATGAACTTGGATATTATTAAGCTGTAATTTAAAATTGAAAAAAATAAGGTGAGAAAGAAAAAAATAGAGAAAAAATAATTCATGTCTAAATGAACTATTTTTTGTTTCGTTTTTTAACCATTATCGTTGATCCAATTGTAGCTCCTAATAACGCAATAATGTATACTAGAATAGGTATATTTGTAATACTTGTAGGAGTTGTTGGAGTAGGAGTTGGTGTTTCTGTTAAGGGGGCAACTATTGTAAATGAAATTAAATCTGTAGCAATATTTCCACTAGTATCTGTTGCAACTATTTTCAGGTAATATTTACCTGGAGAAAGAAATGCAATATCTCCAGTGTCTACAATAGCTGTTTCATTTAGAAATAGCTCAATAGTGATTGCTGTATCTTCATCTGAATATTCGTAAGTATAATGAACAGTTTCTGATTCATTGTAGATTGCGTTGTTTTCTGGCGTTAAGAAAGAAATCTCAGGTGCAGTAGTATCTTCAACAGTGACAGTAACAGTTTGAGTATTACTTTGTCCCCAGAAGTCAAATACGATTATGGTATAAACATACACTCCAAGCGATAATCCTACAAGAGAAATGCTTAGAGTTTCTTCCAAAGTACTCCAAGCGATATCTTCCAGTATTACTAAACCATCACATTTTATCGTGTAATTTTCTGGGTTATCATCTGAAATGATCCAAACCAATGTTTGAGAATCATCTCCAAACTCTAACACAATATTGCCATTCGCTGAAACAATTGGTGCAGCATAATCAGGGTCAATAGAAAACGTCACTACCGATATATCATCAACAGAATCAAGAGCTACACCTTCAAATGTACCAAAAACTGTAATACGAACACGATAGTTTGTTCCTTGTGATAATTCATGTGTATTCCAAAGATAGGTTGTTGTTTCTAATCCTGAAATAATTGTGTACCAAGTTTCACCATCAGTAGTATATTCAAGTAAAACTTCAAAAGTAATTGATTCATCACTTTTTGATATATCCCATGAAATTGGGCAAAAATCGTCAATTTGTTCCCCACCATTTGGGTAAAGCAAATCTACACTAATTGAAGGACGATTATCGATTGAGAAGATTCCTGAGGAGTCATCTACATCTACAGTCAAGGTATTAAGCGCAATGATATGTAATCGAACCATGGATGAATAGACAACAGTTGTTGTATCCCAATCGAAAGTCAAAATATCCTCTGAAATTGTATCATCAATTAGAACCCAAACAGGTTCGCCAATTGCAACTGAATAATAGAGCTCATAGCCAGCAATAAATTCATCTGGATCATCAATTACCCAGCTTATAGTTATTACTTCATCATAAGTAAATCCTGCCAGAGGATAGATCAATGATACATCAGGTATATCTTCGTTATCAATTTCAAAAACGAAATTACATTCATCTGAAACTAGTGCACAATAACCATCATAGGCATAAACGATGAGTGATACTGCTTGTGAATCAGCAATTCCATTAATATCCCAAACATACGAATTATTCGTTAAGTCTTGAACTATGAGAACCCAACCACCGCCTTCGATTTGATAGCCTAGATTATATGTTAAGCTATCACCATCAGGATCGGAACCGGACCACTCGATGAGAATAGAATTTTCAAAAGTTCCTCCCAGATTTGGAGAGTCAAGTGTTACTTCCGGTGGACGACAAACAACTGTGTATTCAAAATTTCCGGCATTAGAATTTTTGATTTCTATCCAATTACCGTTTGAATCTTCCACAGTGATGTGCCACTCAATTGTCGTACCATGCTCATGACCGGGTAAATTTCCATACCAATTATCTGGATCACCCAATCGTTCCAATAGATTAACAGTATTCCAACCTGCACCTCCATCATCAGAATAAATAATCAAAGCGGTAGTAATATCAGCCTCATCAGCAATTTCAATTTCAACTAAAGGTGTATCATCTTCAGATGGTGCATATCCATCTCCGTCTGTATCAAGAGTGATTACTGGTTCACCTGCTTCGGGAGGTAGGTAATCTAGAGTATTGTATTCCCAAGGAGTAGAGCTCTTAGATTGTAATAATGGGTTTTCAGTAGGAGTATTTCTGAATATTGGCACTCCAAAACGCATGTCTGTTCCCATATCATAATGGAAATAATCACCACTATCATCATCATGTAGATAATAAGTTGTTTTTACGGAATCAGTTTGTGAATCATCATGTTTGAAACTGGATTCAATAGAAGCAGAAATAGTCGTTTTTCCTAGACCAAGTTTCACTGTAGTTTCATAGCTGACACCAATTGAAAATTCATGACTCATACTGCTAGAGGAAATCTCTTCATGGGTACTCTCAATGTATCCTGCTCCACCTTGAAATTCACCATTTGTTATATCCCAAGCAACCATTGAATCATACAAACCGGTATTGATGTTGGGATTCAATTGTTTCCAAGCTTCAGGTGCATATTGATGTGATACTAAAACATTTTCAGAATAATCTATTCCAAAGTATATTATTGGATCAGAATATACAATCACTCCATCGGAATACAATGTTTCGGTACAATGAATTTCCCATAAAAATACTTCTCTTTCACCCCAATACATATCACCATATCCTGGACCGACGAGTTCTTTTTCGTCATTATTGATTGAGGATGACATTTCCAAAGTATCGATATCGGTATTGGACCATTCATATTCAAAACCGTATCCAAAATCTAATCCGAATTTAGCTTCTGCACCAATATTGAAAAAAGAAGCATCCAATTCTGCTTCAAATCCTAAGGCAACATCTACACTAAAGGAATTTGTTCGTGTTACCTCTGTTTGCTCAGTAAATGTGCTATGACTGTCGTCACCGGGAGGATCATAAATAATGAGATAAAGATTACTCCCTAAATCCATTTGGCCTTCATCCAGCTTTGAGCTCAGAGAACTAATTTGTTTTGAAAAGTTAAAAGTTCTAGTTGACTCTGAAACTTTGGTGCTTCCAACATATCCTCTTAGATCTGCTCGAACCATACCATGAAGCTCATCCATTGATGCTCCTAAATCAGCAGTTTTAGAAACAGAAGAACCCATAGTTGTAAAAGTAGCACCAAATTGAACTGTTGGCACAGAACCTGCTTCACTGATAAATAATTTGACATTATCTAAATCAATAGCGGAATATCTAAATGAAAACACATTACTACCTTGTGGAAAAGTAACCAAACCATTATTACTTGGAGACATCCAAGAAACGGATGGATCAGGCACATATTCTTCTACTAAAACAAAGTTATGTGTATTACTCCCACTTGATGTTGAACCTCCATGACTCCCTCTCTCATACCCCCCTCTCTCTGCTGTTAATAAGAAACTAATGGGTGGTATAGAAACAGAATAACTACAAGTAACTGTATAATAACCGTTACTACTCGTAGTTGTTGTTCTCCGAATAGGTACTAAATCGTCATCAATTGTTAACACCACTGTTGCTCCCGAAAGACCAACACCACTTGTATTCCTTACATATCCATGGAAATTCACTGAACCTCCATCAGCACTATCAACAAATACTAAACTAATATTACTAATAAAGCAAGCTAATATAATCAGTGCAATTGCTTTTTTACTGTTTTTTAAACACATTTCTTTTACCTCTGAAATAACTAATTTCTCCAAATTATTTTAAAACTAAGAGAAATATAGTGGAAGCAATATATAATAATTTCTATATGGTTTTTTTCTTGAAATTAGATAATAATTATTGACTCATTCTATGATAATTATTAAAATAATCCAATTAGAATAGCATTGTTGAAAATTGGAGAAATCAGCTTGTTTAGTTAATTGCTTATAACATATTTTAACGATATTCTTGGAATTTCTGTGAATATTTTTACAAGAAAAAGCAAGAAATAATCAAAAAGCACTGATAAGCAGAATTGCCTAAATGGTATCCGAAAAAAGTATTTAATTGAATACTTAGGACATCATTTCTTCTATACTCCTCTCTAACCATTTATAGAAAGTATCATTCGCTTGTAGAAGATTCATAATTTTAGTTTCATTTGTATATAGGTAATCTTTAATCTCTTTTGCAAAGGAATTCAATTTAGAAATTGAGTCATAATTCTCTTGGTTTGCTATCATTGCGAGATTTAAATCAGGGTTAACATTTTGGAAGAGGATAATATTATTTCCTCTAGTAATTGAAAAGTAGGGGACATGTGTTCCAAAGAGTTCGTTTCCGAAAGAGTTTATTGCAGCAATGAAATTTGATATAAGATGTTTATCCATCATTCTCTCATCGAACATCTTTGTGTATACTGCAATACCGGCATTATTCAATAATAGAATTAGTTTTATATCAGCTTTTCCAGGCTGAAATTCCGTTGGTAGTGCAATAATTGCATTAAGCCCTTGATCAATAATATTAATGAGATGTGCAAGAGCAGTATCCTTATTGGTTGCAATTTCATTGAAAAGAGTTTGTCTTGGAAACTTTTCTTTCTTAGGTTGAGCGCCATCATTTTCTTTTTTCTCTGTAGAAATAGTCAAGATGAAGGAGAAGAGTTCACGAAGCATAGCGGTTATTTTAGTTGCTTCTTTGTTGGTTGTTTCCGGTATGGCGTCTAGATATTCTCTCGCAATTTGATAATTATCTAGAAGTATTTCGTAACTTGCTAACAACGCATTTTTGATTGCCAAATAATCTTCTCGCTCTAATTTACCAATGAATGAAAGAAGCTCTTTTAGACGTTTCTTGGAGGCATTTAGATAACGATTTCTTTTGGCCATTTTATAAAATTGAAATTCAGTTAATGTTATATTGAAAAGTGCTGTTACGATGTTTAGATAATTGTTCTCTTTATTTACATAATAGAGGTACTCTGAACCCCATTTGGTTGCTTTTTCATAATTTATTTCTAAATCCGTATAGTAGTAAAGGTTCGCCCCTGCAAAATTTCCCATATTCTTTGGTGTTGGATTTTCTTCAGTTTTTTTTCGTAAAATTTCTAGATACTTTTTAGCAAGAAGAGGGTCCTCAAGGGAAATTGCATTCACTGCAACAGAATAGACTCTAAATGGTGTTGCTAGTTCTTCATTTTTCTCAATGAGATTAACAAGTTTCAGGAGCATTTCTCGAGCTTCATTAACTGCTTTGATTTCCATCTTAAGACTTATGAGATTACTTAGAGTAGTAGCAATTGATTGATGATCTTCTGATTCATCTAGAAATTCTAAACTCTTTTCAAATGCTTCAATTGAACGATCAGTGTCAATAATTGTAAGCATGACTGCATAGTTGTGATAGAAATTTGATTTCCATTGTTTCCTTCCAAATACACTTGATAATAACGAAATTGCTTTCTCTAATTGTTGGACTGCTTTTTGTGGTTGACTTGCAGAATAGTAGATATTAGCACTTACATAAGCTATTGTGCATTTCGAGAAAGTACTTTGAGCTTGTTTCAAAACTTTTTGGACATCATCTTCTTCGAAGAAACTTACTGCAGCATCAACATTAATTATTGAACTTAAGGTATTTGCATATGATAAAATCAAGAGGATAATCTGTTCAATTAAAAAGATGATTGGTTTATCTTTTATCCAATTCAGAGATTGCTTCCAAATTTTCTCTGCATTCGAGTAGATTTCCTTCACTTTATCATAATCTTGTTTTTGTATATAATATCTTAGCTCAAAATCAAAACTTTGCAAGTCGAGAATGATCTTTGCTAATTTATCTGCAGAAATAAGGCGGTTGAAAGTTTGATTTCGCTCTTCATCAGACAAACGTGTAAGAGCAAGAACAGAACCAATATCTTCAAAATTGCCTTTATCAGTTTCGGACTGAATTTTAGAGAATTGTAACTCGTGTGATTTTGGAAAGAGTTCAATCAATTCAATGATCTTCCCCTTCCTTTCGGTATCTTGAGCAACTTGTGCAAACATTATGAAAACAAGAGAAGAAATGTCCTCGTTTTGATAGGTAGTAAGATAGTCTAATAAACCAAAATAAAATCTTTCATAGATGTTTTCTAACTCTTTGTTGTTCTTTATTATCCTAAGAATTCCTGATTTCTCTACTGGTGAAATAACAGCAAAGAGATCTTTGTATTCTATTGGTACAATATCTGTTGCATCAAAGCTCATTTTTTCAACACTCATTTTAAAGATAACTTGAATTCAACTCTACACATTCTAATTTCTTTCGAACCCTAAATTAAAGTTCTTTAGGTAAAGCTATTTTAGTTGAAATTACAGTTCATTTTTGACTTCAGGTTCACATTTTTTTTGGTTTAATTTTATTTAAACAGTTCTTCTTATATCATAAATAATAATTATTTCTAGAAATAATATTCCAATATAGTTCTAATCTCAGAGAAAGAAATTGAAAAACCAATACTTGAATTTCCTTGTGATCTTTTTATCTTCTCTCAAGAGAAAGCAATTGAACTACTCAAAGCAAGTAATTTCATACTCAAAAATGCATTGCTAACTGGAGATATTTTGTTAGATAACTTAGCAATAACAGATGATTTGTTAGTAATATATAAGTCACATGCAAAACCTGTTCTAAATCAACTTAGTATAGTAGATTTTTATCCGATAAACTTAATTGCAGATTCCACTGTCTTTCTAGTTTTTGTTTCTTCACTTTTAAGCCAAATTTGTAAAATTTCAAGTATGCTTCTCAACAATTTGTCAGGTAAATCTCTTACTAATTTTGACCTTTTAACAATATCACAGAATAATTTTATTATCGTATAATCTTTAGAATTGCTGTACTTTTCGAAATACCTAACTACTTCTTCAGGATTCACCCTAAAACCCAATGTTCCGACTATCCATGAATTTGCATCAAGAACAATTTTTCGACTATCCGAGAATGAAGGTTCAATTGCCTTAAAACATTTTACCACATCTCTTTCATCTTTTGTTAAAAAGAAGCCTCTACCGAGGACTACAATTGCTAATCGTCGTACCCATTGATTTTCGTGAATAATTAATGGACTCAATTTTTCCAGATATTTGTTATAATCCTTTGCAGCATATTCCTCTAAAGAATATCCCGCCCAATTGTCAATATCATTCCAGTTTAAACACAATTTAGCATTTTTAACTATTATTTCAAAATGAGCTTCTGGATCTCTATCATATATCTGTCCCATAATAAACGAACTAATTTCTCTTACTGAAGAATTCTCTATTTCCCATAAACTATCAATGAATTCTAAGTATGTTTTGAGAGTAATAGTTTCATTTTTCAAAATCTCTATTGCAATATATTTAGTAATGTCTTTTTCAGGTTCATCGAATTTTGTTCTAAAATTTGTTTTTGCAATGAACTCTACTACATTGTCTCGAGCATCTTTTGAATTTGAATTAGCCAAATTAGATACTATTTTTACTATTTTTTCCTTTTCTATAAAATATCTCTCTATATCTTTCGAGGAAACTTTCAATTTCATGATTAAATACTTCCGTTTGTTTTTTTTATTATGTGAATTATTAACAATTGATATGGGAGATAACCAAAACTATTCAATTAGATTTCAATTATTTCTAATTGTTCTTTTTCTTAATTAGAATTCTATTACCACATACCAAATAACAGCAACCACTTATTGACTAAAATCTAAAAACAATAACTATAATTCTAACTCAAACATATATATAACCAGAAATTACTCTTATCATTTAGTGCATCATAATGGGTTTAATTGATTTTCTAAAAGGTTTATTCAATGAAGAAAATAAGAATAGAACTTATTTCACAATACTGTTTTCTGTAAGTTATTTTACTAATGATTTTCGGTTGGTTCGGGCCAAATATATTCCGAAACCTCTTCACCACACTTGCTACATTTAGCAATTTTTATCATTGTTACATCAGTATATTCAAAGTTGAATGTTAATCCAAGATCACAAAGAATATCCAAATTACAATATTCGCATCTATAATATTTTCTAGGTTTTTCTAAATTCGTAGGCCACAAATAACTTGAACAAGACATACAGATGCTACGGTTATCGCACATTAAATGATTTCCTCTAACAGTCATTGCAATCAATCTCTCTTAATGTAAATATTATAATAGGGAAATGTAAATAAATATTATTGAATGTAAATTTGTTCTTGAAATGATTCCATTAATCACAAAATAAACAAATATGATTTCGAATGTGAAATTAAATCACTCTTTCTCTGAGCTTTTTTTCTTTTTTGGAAGATGAATAGAAAATGTTGTTCCTTTTCCTTTCTCACTATTTAGAATTATCTTACCATTATGAGCTTCAACAATTTTCAAGGCTATTAACATTCCAAATGATTTATACTTTCTGGTTTTCCAAGACTCTCTAATTTCGTCTTGTGTTTTTTTATTCATGCCAATACCATTATCGCGAATGTGAATAATGTGTTCTTCATTATTTTCTTCAGCAAATACTTCTACTTTGGTTGCTTGGGCATGTTTAAGCACATTCATCATAATATTCTCAAATACTTGACCTAATTTCGTAGGGTCAGATTTTAGTTGTGGTAAATCCCGAATAATAATTTTCAGATTAGAATCAGCAGCGGAAATATTTTTAGCAATTTTTTTGATTAATTCATTTAAATTAACAACTGATAATTCACCCAATATTTCACCTTTCGTTGCAAGAAGTAAAAGTTTTTCAAGAAGTGCATGTAAATCATCTATTTGGTCGATTATCATTTCAGAATACTCAGATTCACTCATTTCCACCAATGACATTATAATCTGTAAACGCCCCTTTATATCATGAGAAACAGTACTAGAAAATGATTCAAGTTCATCTTTTTGTTTATGCAATTCATTTTGTTTTAACACAAATTTTTCTTCTGCATCCTTGATCTTGGAAATGTCTGTTACTACTGCGAATCTCCCTGAAATATTGCCATCAGAATCATATAGTGTCATTGGTTTAACTAATGTTGGAATTTGTGAACCATTTTTTCTAGTCCAATACATTTGGTAAGGTTCAATTAAACCAAGATTTCGTTTTTCGATTTCATTATCACGTAATTTCATGTTTATTGGATTAAGAAAATCTGTCACAGAAAACCCAATTATTTCTTCTTTAGAATAGTCTAATATCTCACAGAATTTATCGTTTACATAACTAAAAACACCATTTAAATCAGCAATGGCAAAACCATCATTCATGGAATCAACCAATATACTATAACGCTTTTCACTTTGAACTAACTCTTCAATATCCATAGAACGTAACAATGCTACAGAAATTTGATTTACAAGTGTTACAATCAACTCTTTATTTCGAATATTATTTCCCTTTCTAAATGCAATTGTAATCCCGCCCATCAAGCGATCTTTATCCATAAGAGCAATTGTATAAGCCCGTTCAATTCCTAGAAATTTGATTAGAGAATCTCTAAGTTTATTTGATATATTTCCTTGGGAGATTTCATTTAGATTATGACTCAAAGGAATCAATTTTCTTTCCCGAAAAATCATCATGGATTCTTTTGGAATATTTATAGACATTTTTTCCGGATTTCTACCAAGAATCTTTGACAGTCTTTTTATTTTCTTGTCTAATCCAAATAAGTTTTCCACGACAAAGGTATTTGAAATATTGTCATATGAATGAACAACAATATATGAATCCCCAATTATTTCCCTCATTTTCAACCCAATGAAATGATAAATCTCATGCTTTGATGTAAGTCTCACTAATTCATTTACAGATTCAGATAAAAATGTTAAATCATGAATACGTTTCCATTCTTTCTCTTGTGAAATTATTCTTTCTGTAATATCACTAAACATAATGACAATTGAACCAGGTTTATATTGAAAAGCTCTTATTTCAAAAGACAATGAAATAGATTTATTTTGATAATCTATTCGATCAATTTCCCAGACACCACCGTTTTTAGCAACTTTTAGAAACTCATTTGGAATTACAGTACCTTTCAAATTCGGAAATGCTTTGTGAATAGTTTTGCCTACCAATTTTTGATGATCAAAGTCCATAATTTGATCTGCAGCAGGATTGCTTCCTTTGAAAATTAAATTTTCCTTGGAATCCAAATCATACATAAAAACACCAATGGGAGACAAATCAAATATTTTTTGAAGATGCTCTTCTCTTCTGTGTAATTCTTGATTGATATGTTTATGAATTTTCGATAATTCTTGGGCTTTCGTTTTTTCCTCAAGATAATTAATATTTGATATCTTTAGGTTTTCAATTAGCCTTGCGTTCTCAATACCAATAACTGAAACATTTGCAAATGTCGTTAGTAAATTTAAATCACTTTCAGTAAATGATTTGGGAATAAAATTCTGAAAGATCAATACACCAATTATTTCACCAGTAATTTTCATTGTAACATAAATGGCAGATTTTACTTGTTGTTTGGAGGTATCTCTTTGCGGGTACTCAATTATCTCTCCTTTTTCATTGAAAGTATAGCTGGTTTCAACTCTAGAGAGACCTTTACCTAAATCTTTGGGGTAGTATATTTCACCTGTGCGAATTGCTCTACTTTGTGTAACTTTACTTATTTCTTCTAAATGTATTGGAGGAAATTTGGATACATCCAACTCATTCCCTTCCGCTATTCCGAATTTAGCTGTGAATATTTTATTCTTATTATCATATGATGAAACAATGAATGTTGTTGCATTTATAATTTTCAACGAATAAGTGTATATTGTTCGATAAACTTCTTTAAAATCTTGAATTTCTCCAAGCATAATTGCTAATTCATTGATTGTATCTTGTTGGTTAATAAATCTCTGATTAAAACTTTCTTTTAACTTAATACTTGTCAAGTCCACTATTGTAACTAATATTTTATGAGAGGGAATAAAATTACATTGAACTCTAATCCATTTGCTTTCATTAGCTAATTGAGTGGTAAAATTAACTTCTTGATTGATTGCTTTTTTACAACTAAAACAATTTTTAACTAAATCAAGTAAAATCGGATTGTTCTTATAATATTCCTTAGCAGTTATATCGAAAAGCTCTTCTTCAAATCTATTTGAGAAGTCAATTTCTGTGTCACTGATATTAATTAAGAGAAAATTATTACCAATTTTTTCCCACAGCACCATTGGAATAGGAGAATGTTTAATTTGTATTTTATTCTGTATTTGAATTTCTTTTAAAGAATCCTTCATACGTTTTCTAGATGCAACACGTTCTATTAAATTTAGTAATTCGCGAAATTGGGTATCTGTATCTCCAGCTTTATAATGATAATAAGATGCTCCAAGATTTAATGCTAGAATAGCAATCTCCTCTCTTCCTCTACTGGTAAAAACTATTAAAGGTATTTCACTATATAATTTCTTAACTTTTCTAAGAAACTTTAAGCCGTCCATTTTTGGCATTTGATAATCAGAAATAATGACATCAAAATTCTGTTTTTTGAGTATTAATAAAGCTTCAATTGTAGAAGATACAGTAGTTATTTTTAAATTCTTTCTAATCTTCATTAAGCATGATTTTGTTAGCTTAAGAAAGCTAATATCAGCATCCACCAATAACAACTGGATATCTTCCACTATAATCACTCATTTGAGGTATTTTCTTAGACTTGTGAATTATTGTAAGCATTAATCAATTGATTTTTCTATTGTGGTATGAATCCAATAATTGTCTGCAAATTATTGAGAGAATCATTTTTCTTAAACAGATTGAAAGTAATTATTTAAAATTTCACATATTAACAGCATATTCTTTCATTTTTTCGATAAGAATATTTTTTCGGATAGGTTTTTTTAAAACTTCCTTTGCTCCTGCATCAAGAATTTCATTGGTTTTTGAAGAATAAGCTGTAATTGCAGCAATTTTTGCCTTAGGATTTATTTTTAGTATCTCTTTAGTAGCCTCAATTCCATCCATCTCAGGCATAAGAATATCCATTAGAACAATATCAGGTGAATATTTCCTATATAATTCAATAGCTTCAATGCCGTTTCTTGCTTCTATCGTTTCATATTCTTCCAAGATAAATCGAAATATCGACCTCAACTTTTCATTATCATCTACGATTAATATAGTTACCATAATATTCCTATCCTTTCACTTAATAAATAAAGAATCTAGTTAATAGGTATTTTGGGTTAAGTAAAAATTTTGTTAATCAAATAAAACAATAGATTTTAGACTTGTGACCCTTGTAAAACAGTAGATAAGATGGACAGATAAAAAAATCAATCAATTTTCAGACCAATGGATTTACGATACTCTGCAATTAATGATATTATAATACTTACTTGTTCTTTGATGTAATCTGATGATTCTGATTCTAAGGAAGAAGAAGTTTGAAGAATAACATCTAGCTTCTCTTGCAAATCATTAATCAATTTCGATGTTTGTTTATCAAATTGCTCTTGTACATTTAGGATATTCTCCTCAAGTTCTTTATTCTTTGAAATATCGCGGATGATTCCAATATATCCAATTATTATAGCGTTTTGATTTCTTCTAACAGTACCGTTTACAAAGACATCAATTATTGTTCCATCTTTCCTTTTCATTTTTAATTCAAAATTTCTTAGAAAACCTTGCTTTTCAATTGTTTTTTTGAATTCGATTCTATCTTTTGGGTTAGCATACAGATCAGCAATATTCAATTCTAAAATTTCTACCCTAGAATATCCAAAAAGTGTTTCACCTTTTGGATTTAAATCAATAATAGTTCCATCTGTATTTGTAATGAAAAAAACTTCATTTATATGTTCAAAAATTTTCCGATAACGTATTTCACTTTCAACAACCTTTAGTAGAGAGGTTTTTTTATCAGTAATATCTAAGTGTAAACCTATTGCTCTTGTTGGATTCCCTTGTTTATCATGCTCAACAACTTTTCCAATGCACTGAATCCATTTGATGTCTCCAGATTTGCATATCGCACGATGTTCTACACTGATTAATTTCATAATATCTTTTTTTGGAAGGTTCAAAATCAAATCAGAAACACAGGAGTTGTCCTTATGGGTAAGTTTTCTTACAGATTCAATATTGGGTTCTATTTCATCAAGAGAATATCCAAGCATTTCAACATAGGGCTTATTGATAATAAAATCTCCAGTCTCGATATCCCAATCCCAGGTACCGAGGTTTGCACTCTCATGCAATAAAGTTTGTTTTTCAAGTAGGTCATTGATTTTACTCTTAAAATCATCTGGGAATTTTTTTTCTATAAATACATATCGTAATCGTTCCATTTCCACTTCATCATTATATTTTATTTTTCCATCAAAATAAACAGACAATGTTTCACCATCTTTTGTTACCATATCAAAATGGATATCATGAATTTCTCCACGTTCAATGAATTTTGAGAAAATCTCCTCAAACTTCACAACAAAATCAGGAGTCAAAAAATCACCAAAACATTTCCCTAAGACTTCATCCTCAGTATAACCAAGTGATTTCAACCAAAACTCATTTACATCTAAGATGAGTCCTTCTTTATTTAAGGATTGATAAAGAAGAGATGCATCCTCAAACATTGATCTGAAATGTTTTTGTGAATCAGCCAATTCCTTTTCATGGATCACTTGATTAGTTATATCTTTCGTAATGCCAATGAAACGATTAAATTTCCCAGAATTATCTTTTATTGGTGTTATAATCCTATCACCTATTCGTATCTTACCATCTTTTCGTTTAATTTTTAATCTGCCCTTCCAAGTCTTTCCGCTAAAAGTAGTTTTCACAATATTTGCGTAATAATCTTCATCGAATTCTTCATCAATGTATCTCATTATAGCTGGTGTTTGGTTAACAGCATCCAAATATGAATAACCAGTGAATTTTTCAAAACCAGGATTAACATAGATGATTTCCCCTTTTTCATCAGTAATTAGGATACTATCGTCTATATGTTCTATGACTTTTAAAAGAGAAATTTGTTCCACTTCGAGTTGTTTAAATTTAGTAATATCTTGACAAAATGTCAAACTAAAGACTTCATCTTTTTCTCGAAATTTGTTAATGTTTAGCAAAGCATCGTAAACTGTTCCATCTTTTTGTAAAAGTTTGGTTTCAAAATTTACCACCACTTCATTCTTTAACAAAATTTTTCGAAGTCTTTTTTGATCATTTGGATTATAAAAGGTGATTGAAACATTGATTTCTAATATGGTTTCTTTTGTATAGCCAGTTATTTCTAGCATTTTTTTATTTACTCTAATTACCCTCCCAAAACTATCGAATATACCTACACCTATAGGTATATCTTCAAACAGTGTTCTAAACTTATTTTCTGATTCTATTAATTCACTGTGAATCTTCCTTCTAAAAGTTATATCCGATCCTGAACTTAATGAAGCAATGACTTTTCCGTTATCATTTTTAAGAACGCTATTCTTCCAAGAGATTAATTTTTCTTCACCATTTTTAGTTAAGACTATATTTTCGTAACTCTCAACAATTAACTCTTCATTTAAAACTTTACGAAAAACATTTCTAGTAACTCCTCTAATATTTTCAGAAAGAAAAATATTAAACCAGTTCTTACCGAGAATTTCATTTTCTTTGTACCCAAGAATTTCACAAGATTTCTTGTTTACAAAAATAATATTTTCGTTTATATCGACAACCACTATCATTGAATCAATAATATCAAGGTACTTTTGCCTTATATTGCGTTCTCTACTTAATTCCTCTTGGAAATTTCTCATTTTTGTAATATCTGTTGTCATACTTTGTATATACTCAATATTATCAACAGTTATAAAATTGCTAATAAAAGAAATCTGAATTTTCTCTCCATTGGGTTTCAAGAAGTCAAGCTCTGAACTCCCAGATCTGCGTAAATTTGAAATTTCAATAAATTTTTTCTTTGCTAATTCTCTCTTTTCTGGAGGTCGAAAATCCCATATTTTTAATTGTCTTAAGTCTTTAATGGATCTTCCAGTTTGTTTTTCAAATTCTTTGTTTCCGTCCATTATTTGACCGGTTTTTGCATTAATTAGAACGATACCATTTTTTGCTTCTGAAAAGATTAATTGATATTTTTCATTAGACGTTTGTAAGAATTCGAAGGATTCTTTTTTTTCAATTAATTTTTCTATTTCCTTAACTAAAATTTTAAATTGGTCTTTAGAGTTATCTTTTTTGATATAATAGTTTACTCCTAAATTCAATGCTTTAATAACTTCATTTTCCCTGCTTTCACTTGTAAAAATAATGAAAGGAATATTATCTCCTTTTTTCCTCAAATTTGATAAGAATTTTAATCCATTCATTTCTGGCAAAACATGTTCAGACAATACTGCATGATATTTTTCTCCCTTTAATATCTCCAATGCTTGCTCTGCAGATGTGCAAGTACTAATTTGAAAATCTTTTGTAATTTCTAAGAGATTTTTCTCAGCTAATTTTAGAAATTTTTTATCTTTATCTACTAAGAGAATTTTAATATTAAACAATATATTCTCTCTCCATAAAGGAATATTTAACTATTTAAAGCAATATTGATTGTATTAGTTTGTCTGTAATTGAAATAGCTTCTGATTAAATAAAAATCTTTTTACTCATTATTTCAGTTTATAAATGATATTCCAAAATTAAATTCTATTGAAAAAAATAGTTAAATATAGTAATTCGTAAATTCTATATATTTTTAGAATAATTACATGTGTTCCTTTAGGAAATTTCTAATTGTCTCAGATTCTAACCATCTGTTATCTAATTGAACAGTAATCTCATCTATCATATTGATTTGTTTAATGATGTCTTCTGATGATTCATGAACAGAACTATCTATGATTCCGATTATTACAGCAAGAGGATTACGAATATTATCAACTAAAATGGCAAATTGCTCCAAATTTCGCTCAATCTGTTCATATGCTTGTGATTTTACTTGTTCCATTAAGGTTTTTTCTGTTATGTCATGAATGGAAATAACAGCTTGGTTAGTGTCAGGTATGATATCCGCAACAGCCCATACATTTCGAACCAAACCCTTTTGACCTACTACTCGAAATTCTAACTCTCTTGGAAATGATTCAGGATGATTAGAAATCGCATTATTGATTTCTAACAAGAAATCGTAGTCATTTGGATGAATAAGAGATTTCCATCTAGTGCCTATTAAGTTATTTTTTTTAATCCCAACAAATTTTTCAAAAAGTGAATTACAAAGAACTACTCTTGCATTTGAATCAACAACCAGCATATTAGTTCCTGTGTTTTCAAAAATCGTTCTGTATAATTTTTCAGAATCTTCAAGTGCTTTTTGAAATCGTTTTTTGTCGGAAATATCGCGTGTTATTGCAATTAGTCCAATTGGTTCCTCGAAATCATTTAAAACAAAAGCGCTAGTAACTTCAGCAGGAAATGTTGAACCATTTTTTCTTATCAATTGATGTTCTTTTTTACTTGAACCACTGATAAACTGTCGGATATCAATACGATTAAATACTCTCTTGAACTCCAAATCTGATATTAGTGAACTAATATTTTTACCAATGATTTCTTCACTAGTTTCATAACCATGCATTTTTAAAAACTGTTGATTTACTACAAGAATATCACCGTTAAGATCAGTATAAAGAATTGCATTTGGTGAAGTTTCAAATAATTTACGGTATTTTTCTTCATTTTCACGTAAAAGCTTTTCCATATTTGTACTTTTGGTAATATCTGTTCCCGCACTAATTAGGGCTTCTTTTTCGCCTTGAGAATTTTTTATGAGTGTATGTTTCCAAGTGAAATATTTGGTGATCCCATTAACTCCTTTAACAGCATTTTCTTTAAAAGATAGCTCTTCAGCGCTACCATTAAAAATATCTTGGAAATCTTTTCTAATTCTCTTCCTTCGATTTTTATTTCTTATTAGATCAATCCAATTTACACCAATCATCTCATCTGAAGTATATCCAAAAAATTTTGCCAGTTTATTATTAATTAGTGCTATAGTTTCGTCCTTATTTATAATAACAAAGTAAGAATCTGCAGAATTCATATACAAATCCATCAAATAATGGCTTCTTTTAATCTCGTCTCCCAGTAATACCTCACCAGATATATCTTTGATACTTCCATTTATTTTAAGCAGAATATTATCCTCAGTAAAAGTTGCTTTGGTATTTAATTCAACCCAAATAATTTCGCCATCTTTTCTGATTAATTGTTTTTTGCCACTTGCGAATGGAGAATCTGATATAAAAGTTAAAAGGTTTTTGAAAGGAAATTCATTTTTCAAAAGGTAGTCTTGAATTTTAGTGTATATTAATTCGTCTTCGTTTTCAAAACCTAAAATTTGAGCAAACATCTTATTGCAAGATAATATTATTCCTTTAAAATCGGTTTGATAAATTCCAATTGGAACATTATCTAACAATTGTTGATACTCTCTTCTTGTGAAATCTAATTCTTTACGTTCTAAAGCTCTATTATATGCATATCTAAAAGCAAAATGTAGTTGTTCAATCATTTTATCATTTAATCGATTAATTATTCCATCAGCAATATTCTCTTGTCCTTTAACCATTATATCAACATCTTTAACACTGAAAACGATTCTACCAATAAACGGATAATTTTCACCGAGTTCTTTAAGTAATTTACATGAATTTGTCCATTTTAAATCAAAATTGACTAAAATAATTTGAGAATCAATTTTTTGTTTAATCGAATCTAATTCCTTCTTCGTCTTCAGTAAAGAAATATCTAAATCATCAATTGAATTCCTTAGTATACTTAATAAAACTTTTTTGACTTTATTATCATTATCAATCAACAATATTTTAGATATTTGCATTTCAAATTACCCTGCCCTTTGTTAATATATGTGATGAAGTGTAGAATTAATGTTATGATTTCTACTGGGAATAAACAAATTGAATATGTTGGTTCTTTAAATTTGCAGTATGGGCAAAGTACGCTAAACTTGAAGCCAATTTAAAAATACTAGAGATGAAATCCTTGAAAAGATACTTTGAGTTATCACCAAAAGAAAGAGATAATAAGCACAACTGTAAAGATAATTATTGAGCTAATACTCTCTAAATTTTTCAAAAAATAATTGATTACAATAATGCTTTATTAAACAATGAAATTTGTTATTGTTATCATTGAATCTATGTATACTTCTATAAAAAATAACGAACGTTTTGTGATTCCAAATCAAGTTCTAAGATAATATTATCAATCAATTTAACCTTTTTAACGATTTTATCATTTACATCACTTGAAAAAACATTAACAAAACCGACAATTACTGCTAGAGGATTGCATTTATTATCTACCAATATCTCGAATTGTTCCATATTTCTTTCAAGTTGCTCATATACTTGATTTCCAACCTCTTCGAAATTCTTTCTCACAGTTATATTTTGTTTAGGAGCTACTGTTCTTATTACTCCAAGCTAAAATTAACAACGGCAAAAATAGTTCTTACGTCTCCATCCTTTCTTTTCAAAAATAATCGCACTTTCTCGTTTAGTTTTTTTAGTAGCGATGATTCTTTTATAATTCTAGCAAGTATATTACGATCCTGATATTAAAAATTTAAACAAATGGTATTTACTTAACTATTGACAGATTGAAATACCTCAAGATATTTTATCTTAACCAGACACGATAAGTTTCAATTTGGCATTTTCTTATTAGTTTTCCCTTCCTACAAAAGTGAGAAAATAATAGTTGATTTTATACGAAAAACGTCTTTTGAAATATATTGGCAAAAAGAATGAATCTTAAATAGAAACTAACAATATTAGCCTAAACAATAATTTCAGTAACTTATAAAAACTATTTAGAGTGATATTATTAGCATTTGCAGAAAACAAAACTAATATATCTTAAAAAACCGTCAATTATTCTTTGTGGAAGGATTTAACATTGAGTAGCAAATTACAAATTATCATTATTAATGATAATAAGTTGAATCGTGACTTCTTATGGAATTTATTAACAAAAAATGGGTTTGAAACTATTCTCGCATCAAATGGTAAAATAGCTTTGAATCTAATTAAGAAAAATCGACCTCATCTTGCTTTTATTAATCTTTTACTACAAGATATTTCTGTTATTGACATTTTGGACAAAATAAAGATTCTCTCACCAATCACCGAATGTATTATTATGACTGACTTTGCTAATTATGAGGTTCTTAAACAGGTAATAAATACAAACACAGCATCAGGATTTTTAGAAATACCAGTAGATGAGATTAAACTAATTAAATTAGTAAATAACATTTTGAATCGAAAAAAAATTCTATTAGAAACACAGCAAACATTAGATGATTTATTTGAATCATACAATCAAATTGAGTTTTTTCTAACAATACTTACCAATGACTATGAAAATTATACTGAAGCATTGAATATAGCTATTAATTTACTTCATCCCTCTGAACTTTCTGAACCTCAAGAGGCGAGTTTGAAAATTCTAAAAGATTTGTCCCTCAATAATACGCGACTTATTGAACGATTTAAGAACATACAAGCATTAGGAGATTCTCAACCAGCTAATTTTAAAAAAATTGATGTTGTAGAAGTAATAAGTAAAATTATTGATGATATAAGAAGTAAGAATCCAAATTGTAAACTAACAATATCAAAAAAACTAATACTTGAGAAATATTTTGTAAAAGCAACTTCTGATAAACTACTAACACTTTTCACTGAAGTGTTCTATTCATTGAGCTTGCCAATGACAAATTTTTGTAAAAGTATCAAAATTCTATTTCGAGAATCTAAAATACTCGTAAATTCTGAAGGTAAAAACATTGACTCTATTGAAGTAGATATACATTCATCATTGGATAGTGCTGTAATGAATGATGATAACTCAATTGTAGATATAACTCACCAACAATATGGATTTGGGTTCATTTTAGTAAAAGGCTTGGTTGATATTTTTGGTGGTCAAATATTTATAGAAGATTCAAAGGTAGATAATGAAACAATAACAAAAATGACCATTGTATTACCATCTTATCAAAAATAAGAAAATCTTTAGAATTATAGCATTTAAAAAAATAAACACTAAGCTCCAAAACTTTCTTTGATAACCCATTTAAGTTGATCTGGTTTTAGTTCTCCATCTTTGTCCAAGACAGAAACAACATTAAGAATACTTTGTCCTGTAATTCTAACAGAATTGTAATCTGCTTCTTTTTCTGTTATAATTAAGCAGAGAAAACCTTCTTGAGCAAAAACATAAACATCCAAATTATCTTGTTCATAATATTGCATTGTTGATTGGTTCTTATTGAGTAATTTTTTATTATAATCAATTATATCAATAATGCTTTTCTGTTTATGAAAATCTTTGACAGTATCTGTAAAAGGTAATTCCAATATCACTGAATTCTTTTCAACTGAGTAAATTAATACGCCTTTAATTTTCGACTTCTTTGTAGAACCTACTACTTTACCAAACAACCATTCCATTGATTCTTCAACATTTTCTCCTGTCTTTGCAGATATTTCAAAAATCCGGAATGAATGTTGTATATGTTCATCTTGACTAAATTTTTCTAAATTGAAGATATTAATAATTTCTTCAAGTGACATTGCAGATCCTTTTTTCGAATCTCTCAAATCAATTTTGTTTGCGCAAAAAATAATTGGTGCATCTTCTCTTAACCATTCAACAACTTTCCAAAACCAATCAACTGCTTCTTTTACTCTCAACCTATCAGCAATATCAAAAACAAAAATCACCCCTTGAGCCATTTGAGCATAAGTTCTCCAGATAGTGATTCTAAATGATTGTTGTCCTCCGAGATCAATCATATTAAATTTCTCTCCTTGAATTTCAACATGTTCAATATCAAGCCCAATTGTTGCTGTTGTTTTCCCCGTAACTCCTCTGGTCCACTGATCAACTAAAGTTGTTTTTCCCGCATAATCTAAACCCATTAGTACAACAGAGCGACCTTTTGAGAGCCAACCGATTGGTTTTCTTTTCATCATAATCACATAATAGTGTGTTTGTCAGTTTAAAAGATAAATTATTGAGGCAAACAATATTAAAAATATTCTTAACATGTACAAAAGATATTCGAATAAAATTTATGTATTAGTGGATAATGTGATTATACATGATTAAAATTTCAATTCCATAGAAATCGTTTCCAAAAGAGTTTATTGTAACAATGAAGTTTGATATGAGATGTTTATCCATCATTTTCTCATATTCTTATTTTTTTCATACTATTACAACATATCAAATATCAGCAATAACTTACTGGACTAAAATATGAAAACAATGACGATAATTCTAAATAATACATTTTTATATACAAGTATTACTCTTATCATTTATTGCACTATAATGGGTTTGAGTGATTTTCTAAAAGGTTTATTCAATGAAGAAAATAAGAATAGAACTTATTTCGCAATACTATTTTCTGTAATTAATTTAATATTGCTTATCGTAAGCACTCATCTTGAATTCAATTTATAGTTCAGCATTTAATAAAAAATTGGAGTTGCTTTCAATCCTCAATTTATTATGGGCGGCAATAGGAGATGCACTTGTTCTGTTATTTGCTTGGGGAAGATTCAATCATCTGCCAGACATAAGAAAGGATGTAGTAAATACAGAGCTCTCTTTGCGAGAATCTAAAGAAGATTTCATGAGATATATTAACAAATATGTCATAAATAATGATTAGGAATATACTAGGTTACAACAAAAAAACAAAACAATGAATATCGTCATCATTATTGTAACTATTATTCAAGTAGTAGCGTATATACCAGTTGTTTATTTCTATCCACAAATTAACATCCTTTTGGATAGTTATCTAAAGGCAACTTCTCTCAAATTCAATGATATCCTACTTATTATGGCAATTGCTGATTTCAGCATTTTACATGTAATAATCATTCGTAAATTCGAAAAGGTAGGACAGAAAATGTGGCAGAGGTTGAGTGTTTTATTCCCAAAGTATAAAGCTTTTCTAAAAGTTGAAATGGATATTCAGTCAATCAATCTTGGTACTCGTGAAAAACCCGGGAAAGGCATAGTATTTATTAATGAATTGAAACTTGATCCAGCACATTTCAGAAACACTAGTTTATCTACACAAGATGAACTTTACATTTTGCATGAATTGGCAAAATTCCACATTCATCACAATCAAAATTATAATTCTCTATTCATTGATAATCTCCTTATCAATTCTATTTTCATGTTTCTTGTTCGATTTAGAAGGAATTTACTTTGAAGTGTTCGTTGCAATTTTTCTTCTTTTTTTGGCTGGGGTCAGTATTTTATTATCTAATAAATAAAAATACGTCAAGTTAGCCAAAGGAGTATTGGGTTTTAGTAATTCCTTCAGAATAATAGAAGAAAGAAGTTCAACAGATAACTCATTTAATGAATTTGATTGACTTTCTGAAATCAATTTTAAAACTCCCTCTTCTCCCACAGAAAAAATAATAGAATTGGAATTACTAAAGAATATTCTAGTAAAACCTGGATTTTATTCAAAAGAAATTAATATGAAGTCACTTTAAAATAAGTACTAAGGAGAACTGAAACTTGCATAAAGAAGAAGTAGAATTACTATTGAAGAGGAGTAGAAATTTTCTCGAAAGTGCAGAACAAAGAATCAAAAAGGATGATTGGGATTTAACTTGCTTTCTGGCAGAACAATCAGTCCAACTTTATCTGAAAGCGATTATCCTTGAAGAAGCAGGACAAACACCTAGAACACATTCAATAAGGCAATTACTCGCACAGCTCGGACAAATAATTGAAAAAGAGATTAAATATGATCGCAATAGTCTTTTTATGCTCGAGAGTGCTTATTTTAATGCACGATATATTGCAGTCACTTATGATGAAGAGCAAGCAAAAGACGCAATTAAGATAGCTAAGGAATTAATTACTCATGTTGAAAATATTCGAAATAGGTAAAGCAAGATACAAAATAATTAAAAAATACAAGCAGTATCTTGAACCAATTAAAAAGGCTTGCCTTGAATTTTTTCCTAAATCGAAAGTTTATCTTTTCGGTAGTGCCCTTAGAGGAGAGCTTGTAGCTGCTAGTGATATCGATATTTTAATTGTTGTAAAAAAAGAGTTTACAAATCAAAGGGAAAGAGCAACAATAATCATTGGTATTGAAGATAAAGTTAGTTTACCATTTGTTCATCCATTTGAATTTCATTTAATATCACAAAGAGAATATGTGAAATTTATTAACATCACAAATACTCAATTAGAAGAAATCTAATTTCTTCATTCAAATCGAAGAAGAAGGAATATAAACGAATTTTTTACTTCATTTTGGTTTTGTTATAACAACTAGATGATTAATATATCATTTAGAATCAACAATAAGTGAACTTTTGAAAAACGAGAAGAGTTTGTTGAAGGATTGATAAAACACAAAAAAAGAAGAAGAAAGGTTGTTTTTGCTTTACCAACCTACTTTTCGTTTCTGCAAAGATTGAGCGAAACCTGCTAAGTCTTTCATACTGGGAGCACTTGTTGTAGCATTCGCAGAATAAGTTTCAACCCTATTTTGTTTTAATGAAAACAATAAGCCTTCGAGTTTAATTGCGCCAAGGCGATCTAATAAAGTGCTTTCTTTTCCATCTACTAACTTATCATAGGAGCTATCTATATTCTTGTGCTCTTCTTTAATTACTTTAGCTAACAATTTGTAGCCCTTTTCTTCTGAAATTTGTTGTGCTTTCTCAAATAATTTCTTAGCAACAGTTAAATCAGGTTTTAGTAATGCTAATTTTCCTCTGAGCAAATAAGTTTTAGCAAGTAATGAAAAAGCATTTTGTGCTTCACCAATATCCACCAGCTTCTTTGTAAGCAAATCTAGTTCATCGAGAATATTTTCATTGCCCAATATCCTCATTTCAATGATTAATAATTCACATAAATTGAAAATGCCCTCAACGATTCGTTCATAATCGATAACTTCACCTTCAATAATTTCACTGATTAAATCTTTAGCTTTAACAAATCGTCCCAAAGTAGTATGTAAAGATTCAAATGATAATTCATCAGAAGTATTTTGTTCTGTTTGTAAAACAAATGCTTGTGCTAATTTATTACACATAATGACATATTTATTTTCTTCTTTCTTAGCGATATCATCTAGCTTGACCAAGTTTTCCTTGGCTTGTTTCATTGAATTAATTTCTAATGAGACCCTTATTAACTGGTAAAGACCTTGACTTGTTGTAATATTATTATTGTTTTTCTCTGAATACTTGACACTTTTTTCATAGAATTGTTTTGCTTTTCCAAAGTCCATTTTAGTGAAATAAACTTCCCCTAAGGCCATGAATACCTGTCCAAGTTTTTGAGGATTATCAAAGCCTTCAAAAATTTTCTTAGCTTTATTTATGTTTTCAAGAGAGGAATCTAATTCACCTTTTCTCTGGTAGTATTTTCCAAAATTAATGTACATCATACCAGTTAACATCTCGTTTTTCAATTCTATATAATATGGTAAAGCTTTTTGGTAATATTCAAAAGAAAGATCAAGTTCACCTTTTTGATGGTAAAGATAACCTATATTATTTAATTGTTTGACAATGTTTTCTTTGTTATCAGTTTTTAAAATTAATTCAAGACCCTTTGTGAAAAATTCGAGTGCTCGATCTAGGTCCCCATTCGTTGCATAGACTATTCCTGTATTATGTAAGACATTGCTGTGAGCAATAACATTGCCTGTTTTTTCCCATACTTGTATCGTTTTGTTAAAACACTTCAATGCTTCAGCAGTGTTTCCTGAGAAGTTGTAAGTATTGCCTAGATGATTATATACACTACCGATTAAAGAATCTTCATTGAGAGTTTTAGCAATTTCTAGTCCATCCAAGAGAATTTTAATTGCTTGTTTAAGTTTTCCTTCTTTTTCAGCTAAACGCCTTCCTTTTATTAAAGAAATTCTTACTTGAATCTGAGCTTTTTGTGTCGTATTTAATTTTCGCTCAATTACTAATGCTTTTTCTAAGGAGCTTAATTGTTTAAAGCCATCTTTACTTGAGCTTGAGCCAAGTTTCATTGAAGTTTGTAATATTTTAGCATTATAATAGTGGTAAATCAGACCTGCGGCTTTACTTTGTGAAATAATCGACTTGGCGATATCTATATTATCTTTATTACGACCTCTCATACTATTAATTTTAGTTAATAATAATAAAAGGTCAAGTTTTTTTTCAATGTTAAAATTAAATGTTTTCAAATTCGATTCAGTGTACTCTTGTGCTTCAACAAGAAGACCTCTTCTTAACAAATCATTACTTTTATCTAAAATGTTCTGTTCTGTAATCAAAACCAATACCAACAGTATTTTTATCGGATTTTTATCTCTAAACAAAATAGCTGTCTTTCTATTTAAAGAAATTTAATGAGGATAATCTGTAGAGAAATTGATTTCTTAGTTTTTCACTTAATTTTCGCAAAATAATAAGAAGAAATGACAGAGATTTTGTCGAATTAACGTATAAAAAATAAAAGAAATTTTAGTCATAGAGCAAATTTAAAAGTAGCTTTGTAAATAATAGCTGCTTTTATGTTATTCTCAATAAAAAATCCAATTATCACTATTAGACAATTTTTCTAATTCCTCGTTCATTTCTTTAATTAGTAATTTTTGGTTTGAAATGTTAAATTGTACTTGATTAACAACGTTTTCCGGAGCATTTTCTAAGAGATCTTTTGTGGGCTTTTTCATCAATTTTTGGAGTGAATCCTCAAGCATTACTTGTTGCCTTTTGCTAATTGTCTTTCACGTTTTTGTTTTTCTAGGAATTCAGGTGTAAGATAATCCCAGTTATTTTCTCGATTTAGCATTATTTCTTTCAGTTGCTCAAAGGAGACTAATTTGTAATCATTCGCTTCTAAGCAAACATTATAACGTTTCCCAAGTATCTCTTTGTTAGTATCACTATGATGATGACCATATAATTGCCAGGTGTTGTGATGAGACGCACTAAATGTGTGCATTGGGTAATGGCAAAGTGTTATCTTTTCACCTTCAAGATTAATTGTCCTCAAAGGTGAAATTGATTTACAATGTTGTTCTAAAACATTTTGAATCTTATAGTCGTGGTTCCCAAGTATACAGTGAAATATTGTTGTTTCTGTAATCTGTTCTAACAGTTCAACAATTTTGGAAAATTGAGATTTACTACTAAAAGCAAAGTCACCGAGGAAGTAAACTGTATCACCCTTCTTCACTGTAGCAAAGAACATATCAAGGATGGCTTTGTTCATCTCTAAGACATTGTTAAATGGACGTTTAGCATATTTGATAATATTCGAGTGCCTTAAGTGCCAATCAGAGGTAAAATATGTTGGCATTCTTTAATTCTCCATCAATAAATATATCTCTATTTTCATTTCGAAAATTGATAACTAAAATATAAATGAGTTTCTATAAGAAAAAGACAGTTAAAATTACATAACTATCCATATGAATCTCCAGCTTATTTGGATAGGTTTCTCAAAAAAATTACTAATGGTTGTTATGTAATGGGTTGTTTATTCAATCCCATAATAATATCCTTTCTGTTTCTGATAACAAATATTACACTTACACATTGTCCATATCTGAATTTGTTGATAGTTCGGCTATATTCAACATAATCCAGTATCATCTGCTATTTTGATTTTTTCAAAAAAAATCTAAACTCATTAACTGAAATCTTTATTAAACAAGTATAATTCCATTCAAATAGTAATTATTGAGGTGTTTATTCAATGTCAAATGTTATCCAACGTAATTTTACTGAAAACATGAAATGCCCTATTTGTAATAAAGCGATATCAAGTTTACTTGAAATATGGAGCACAAGAGAAAGCAAAAAAGCTAATATTGGTGTATCAATAGTTTTTCTATGTCCAAAGTGTAGATCAATCCTAAAAATCGCACGACCTTAAAAAACGTTAATTGTACTTCAATTAAAACACAATTACTTTTTTAATTGCTAAATAATATAATGACATTTTCAATTGTATCTATTTTTGAGAGAGGATATTGACTTATTTTTGTATGGATGAAAATAAGAATCGAATAGCCATAAAATATCCTTATTTTATTGATGATTTAGTAATAATTGGAAATCATTTCATTAAATGTTATAAATAGAATAAGTTTAGGGCTTTGTCAAATTAAATTCTTTTGCAATAGCCTTTTGTTTTTGATAGCAACCTTTACACTCATTCCCATTCCAAATCTGCTCCAACTGATATTCAATAGCAGCAATTACTTTCTGATCAATAGTTATTGTTCCTATCTCGAAATTATTCTTGCCTTTACGAGTTCTTGTACCTATCCCCGCACCTGTTAGATTTGCTGAAGTAAACCTAAGTTCCATCTACTATGATGGTTTTTATATGCATCTCATAGCAAAATTTGAATTCATTTTTTACAATATTTTTTCATTTTTGATTTATTATTCTTTAAACTAATGCAAAGAGAGTTAGCAAAATGAATAAAACTCTTGAAGGTTTATTCATTAAATAACATTACAAGCTGTTTTTTTTATGAAGGGTAAACATATGAAGACTTACTGCCATGATAAAATTTAACGAAAATAAAGATTCAAACATTTAAAGGAATAATGATCTTGTTAATTCTTTTGATGTTGAAGTATAAGATTTAATGAAGCATTTCAAAGGGAAAAGTAGAATGTTTGGTGTTTTAGTAGTAAATGAAATATCTTTTCATGTAGAAATAAGTGAAGTCTTTGGACTTTAAGGAACTAATGGAGAAGGAAAAACAACTACCATTAGAATTTTTACTGGTACACTTTCGCCAATAGAAGGCACAGCTACTGTTGGTGGATTTGATTTAAAATATGATATTCAAATGATTAGTGTTTGTCCACAAGAATCTGCTAAATACAAATTTCTTTCAGGTATTGGGAATATCAAATTCTTCGGAAACTTGCATCTGATGCCAAAAGATCAGATAATCGAACGTGGAGAAGAGCTAAAGCAATTTATAGGTAACCAATAATTTTTAAAATATTCAGCTAAAGGCTTTTTTTTCTCTTTTACAGCATTCGAAAAATAGCAGTAAGATTATTTTTTACCGTTAAATACTGTTATGTTTATATATATTGTTAGTCCTAAATGCTTGTCAAAAAAAAATAACGAAAATGAAGTTTATGTGGAATAGAAAATTCTCATTTTTCTGAAGCTTTTTTGATTGAGGAGATTTACATTTGAAAAATAAAAAGTTGACGTTAACAGTCATTGCTATTTTCTTCATAACAATGGTTTTTCTAAGTAGACCAAATAACCTGTATTTGGTAGATGGACGGGAGCAACAAAGCACCTATATAACACAAGATAACATCGTTTTACCTGCTGCTCCACAATTCATATATGATGTTGAAAGTACAATAGACGAGCTGCTTGGTAGTAGTAATTATGTTTTTGTTGTTGGAGACTTAGCATATGTTAGCTCAAAAACATTCAGTAGTGGAGACTTTGATGGGTTGGTTATTTATAATGTGAGTGAACCAACTGACCCAGTAATATTGAGTACTTTTGCTATGACATATATAGAAGAAATATGGGTGGAAGGAGATTATGTTTATGTTGCAGGATACCACGATGGATTAATCATTATAGATGTGTCAGACCCAACTACTCCAACTCAAATAGCAAATTTAGATGATCCAGGAGTAAATGAAGGAATATATGTAGTTGGAAACTTTGCTTATTTGACTGATTATTATTTCGGATTAGATATTTTTGATATTAGTACACCAACGAGTCCAGTAAAAGTAGGGCAATACTTGAATGATAATAAAACATCGGCTGTTTTTGTTGCAGGAAATTATGCTTATATAGAAAATGGCACAAATCATATTGAAATAATTGACATTAGCACTCCAGCAACACCAGTCAGAGTAGGGGTTTGGACAGATAATAATGTCGGCTCTATAAATGATATATTTGTATCAGGAAACTATGCTTATATAGCAGATTGGGATTATGGATTGACAATTCTTGATATCAGCACCCCTTCAAATCCAACAAAAGTAAGACAAGTTTCAAATGGTAATAATAGAAATGGGGTAGGAGTATATGTCTTTGGTAACTACTTATTTGTTGTAGATGGAGGATTAAAGGTATTTGAGATTTCAGACCCAGAAAATCCAGTAGAAGTTGTAGATGAAAGTATTGGCGCAGGAAGTAAAATATTTGTAAAAGAATTATATGCGTACATAGTTAGAAAACATTCAGGTCTCTCTGTTATAAGATATGGTTATGATGGAGATGGGGATGAGCTAACTGATTTCGAAGAAACGAATATCTACGGAACAGGAATTGCAGATGATGACTCTGATGATGATAACGTTTATGATGGAATTGAAGTTCACACTTATGGATCAGATCCATTGGATGTGGATACGGATGACGATGGGCTTTCTGATTATGACGAAATAGTAACATATAACACAAATCCAACATTGGCTGACACAGATGATGACGGTCTTCAAGACGGAGAAGAAGTAATATTAGGTACAGATGGTTTCATCACTGATCCAAACGATTCCGATAGCGAGGATGATGGACTTAACGATGGAGATGAATATTCAGCAGGATCAAACCCACTTATCTCCGATTCCGACGCAGATGGACTTTCAGATGGGGATGAAGTTCATAATTATTTTACAGATCCAAATATATCAGATGCTGGACTTGATTCAGATTCAGATGGCTTGACAAATGTGGAGGAAGTGGATTCCTATTCTACTGATCCGTTAGACAATGATTCCGATGACGATGGGCTTTTAGATGGGGCAGAAGTTAATACTCACAATTCTGACCCAAATGACACAGACAGCGATGATGATTCTATTTTAGACCAAGAAGAAGTTACAGTTGGTGCAGATGGTTTTATCACTGATCCGAACAACTCAGATACTGATCAAGATGGAATAGATGATTCTGATGAAATTGTCACTTACTCTACAGATCCAACTGATGAGGATAGTGATGATGACGGTCTTCAAGATGGAGAAGAAGTAATATTAGGTACAGATGGTTTCATTACTGATCCAAACGATTCCGATTGCGATGATGATGGACTTAACGATGGAGATGAAGCTGCAAATAATAGTAATCCATATGTTTCTGATTCCGATTTTGATGGTTTGAGTGATTACGATGAGGTATACACTCATCATACTTTGCCAGATGTCTTTGACTCCGATGCAGATTTGCTTAGTGATTATGATGAAGTTAATACCTATCTCACAGATCCTATGGATAACGATACCGATGACGATGGACTTCTAGATGGGTTTGAGGTTGCGTTAGGTATCAATCCTCTTGATAACGATCATGATGATGATGGTTTGATAGATGGTGATGAGCAAGCAAATGGTTCTGACTATTTTGATCCTGACACCGATGACGATGGTCTGTTAGACGGGGAAGAAGTTCACATATATCATACTTTTCCAACACTCGCTGATTCTGACATGGATGGTTTAGATGATTTTGAAGAGGTAAACCTTGGTATTGATGGCTACATAACAGATCCACTAGATATCGATTCTGATGATGACGGCATATCTGATTTAGAAGAAGTAACTGTTGGAGATGATGGGTTTCTCACTAATCCAAATAATGCCGATACCGATGGAGACTCTTACAACGATGGTTATGAGGTTTATATTGGTACGGACCCAACCGATCCACTTGATTATCCTTATACTCCTACTTCAACATCCACTCCTTCTCCAACAAATGAAGGTTCGCTAATAGGTGGAATTGTGGGCTGTTTAAGTATTCTATTCTCATCTTTAGCTCTGATTCAATTTTTAACAAAAAGAAGAAAAGTTTGAGATCAACTCTCATCTTTTCTATTCTGTTTTTTCTATCCTTCCAACTTTCGTATTAATATAGTTTAAAGCTTATTTGAATGAATTAGCAGGATAAAGTACAACTTTGGTTTTCATGATTTCATGCAATCCTTTTGTTATAATACTTAGTCAGATGTTCTAGCAAGTCAATATAACCAGCGCGATTATTTTTTTTGCTGTTTTCCAAACACATTTTTTATATACCTATGTTGGTAATTGAATGGTAGTAAGGTAGTATTCCAATGACTAATCTATCCCATAAAAGAAAGAGTATTAAGACTAAAGAATTTGTCTGCAAGCGAATCCATGTAATTACAAGCAAATTTAATTGATGATTTAGTTCGAATTTACTTAGCATCTCTAATAAGAGAATATTCAAATGCTACTTTTGATGAGCTTATTCAATATGGTCATGAAGAAACTCATTATAAAAAACGAAGGAGAGAATATCGTGTTTAGTTACAGACGTTTTCAAGAACTAGCAGAAATTGCAGTAACTTGTTTAGATGAAAGCATCATTGATTATGTTCTTGTGGGAGGTGCAACTATTGGTGTGTATGGCACTATTCGTTCATCCGAAGGTTTTGATTTCATGCTAGTATTAGAGAATACAGAAGAGAAGAAAATTAATACTTTTGTTGAATGTCTTCAAAGAAATGATCTTTCGCTTACGGTTAATGAGTTAATGAAAGGTTTAGAAAAAAAACTCTCATATCACAGTTTTTGATTTAAAGAATCCAATATTACGTTTAGATTTAAAACAAATTAGAACTAAACTCGATTATTCAACTTATGATTTACGAAGAGAAATTGATCTATTCGAAACAAGTAAAACATTTTGGATTACAGCACCCGAATCATTAATCATAGTAAAACTCCTGCCAGGATTTAGATGATGTTAGAAGTATCCAACTAAGATCATCTGATTTATTAAATTGGTCTTTACTTGAAAAATTATCAATTTCTTTTGGTTCTGAAAAAATATTGAACAAAATCAGAAATGAATTTAATTCATATGTAAATAAATCTAGATTATTGTGAACACTGAGAAATAATCAAATACTACTCAATGCCCTTTCGATATCCTTTCCATTTCGGATAGCTTTCATTGACTTGAAATCAAAATAGTATGTTTGCAAATAAGAAAAATCAGCACTCTCTATTTAGTATGCCATCAAATTCTGAATCAAAACTGGCAATTGAATCTATTTCAAATGATTGAGCTACAGCTATTAACAAACAATCAACAAAACTCAAAGGTCTTTTTTGTGTTGCATATTTTTGAAATAATAACCATGCATTATCTATGTCTTCTTTCTTTATAATTAATGGTTGTACTAAAGCTGCTTCTACAGAATAAATTAGATCCCAAGCTTTTGCCACTACATCCATTCTTCTTGTTTTCTTAAATAAGAAAGTTGCAGCCTCTGTAAAAACTTCTGATATTGAATATCTGTTTCCATATTTTCCTGAAAGGAGCTTAACAACTATTTCTTTTGCACGTTGATGATTCTTATCTCTCTTATTCAGAAACGCAACAAAAACATTGGTATCAACTAAAATCAACTATTCAGCTCCATACAAAACTTCATCGACCTCTTCAGATAAAGATTCTGTTCCTTCTCCAAGATCTAAAATATATTTCTTTTCCAAGGAACTTATCTCTTCTTTATCCCACACTCTGCTTGCTTTTTGAAGAACAGCTATAAATTCATCTAGCTTCTCATCAGAAAACTGTACACAAAAACTAAGCAAATCTTGTTGGGTAAATTTCTTACCTGTTTTCAGCAAGATTTTAGCGGCTAGCTGATCTAACTTATTCTTATCAACAATTTTAACAGAAGACATAATTCCACCAGGTATAAAAGTAGAAAAGTAGAATAAAAGTCTTACCATTTAAATATCCACTTTCATATTTCAATTCCTTGACAATATCCTTTATTTTTCTGATAGCAATTTTCACAATGTTTCCCTTTCCAAATTTCTGCTAGTAGTTGCTCAATATTTTGAATTACTTGTTCATCAATCGTTATTGTTCCAATCTCAAAGTTATTTCTTCCTTTTCTAGTTCTTGATCCTAAACCTGCGCCTGTTAGATTTGCAGAACCGAAGTAAAGCCATGTCGAGTCAATAAGAACAATTTTCATATGCAAATTGTAACAGAATTTGAACTCAATATTCTCGACATTTTTTAATTTTTGATAAAATTTCTTTTCTTTTTCTTTAGGTGCAAGAATGAACTTAATTTTTATTCCTTGTTTTGCTAATTGATATATTCTCTGTGAGAATTGAAATGCTTCTTTTGTTTTTGGATTTGGAATCATAAAATCAGTTACTTTCGCACTAGCAAACCAAATTCCTTTTTTTGCTTTCATAAATCCATTATGTACTATATACTCAAATGAATCTCCATCATTTCCATAGAACAAATAACCTTGATATTCAACTGACAAATATAACACCATCATAATATTGTTAGAATTCCTATTTATACATCAGTATTTTACCATCTTTTTTCTCAGAAAAAATCAAATAATCATCCATCTTTCCTTTTTTATTTCCTTCTTTCTAACTTTTTTAGTAATTATGTTGATATTGATTTTAAAGCTAAGAAATTTTCAATCCTAACAAACAATAACTATCAATTATTTTGATGTTTTTATATGCAAAATTAGCTCCATTAAAGATAGATGTTTAGAAAAAGTTAACCTCGAAAATAACCTTTTTCTATTTTTTCAACGAATCGAGTTCTTCTTTATATTTGCCAATATTTATTGCAATGATTACTAAATCAAATGCTCGAAGAACCAGTGGATATGTTATCGGAATTATTGTTCTTGGAGTAATAGCAGATTATTCACAGTTAGGTATCTATGTTATGTTAAGAGTTTCACTAATCTTCGCATCAATAGCTTTTATTTTTGCTATATTGCTCTATTTTATTAAAACTCCACCTATCGAACAAAATAAGATGGAAAATACTGATCCGGTTAAGAAGATAATTTGATCAAACATTTTAAGTGTTTTTGTAACCAATTATAATCTTTGTATTTATTTACCAATCTGCTTATTTCAAAAGCATTTAATAACTAAAGAGCTAATTACAGCTTGTTTCTGGAGTTTATGTGATGAAGTCTAACAATAAAAAAATAACTCTATTCATTATTTTTTGGTTAATAATAATTTCTACTGTGATAGGTCAAAGTGTTGCTCCAGATAACACTACAATCCTTGATTCAAATTCAATGACGGCTATAGAAAATTGGCGCTTCAATTTAGGTAATGATGTAGAATCATCTCCTACATTTGCAGATGTAAATAGCGATGGTCTTTTCGAAGTAATTGTTGGTACGGGTGGTTCTGATTTTAGTAATGAACGTCTTTATTGTATAAATTCTTCAGGAGAAGAAGTGTGGAGTGCTCCTGTGGCAGGTAAAATAACTTCAAAACCAGCTATTGCTGATTTAGATGACGATGGCTCACCTGAAATTATTGTTGGCTCTAGTAATATGAAGCTCTTTTGTTTCAATCATAATGGAACTATAGAATGGACTTATACTACCGCTTGGCATGTTATGAATTCTCCTGCTATTGCAGATTTAGATTCTGATGGTACTCTTGAAATTATTGTATGTGTTACTGATTTTGTATATTGTCTCAGTCATGAAGGAATTCTGGAATGGTCGATTAGCGCATTAGGTTCACATTCTAATGTTGCTGTTGCAGATTTAGATAATGATAACACATTGGAGATTATTGTTATGGCGAATTATGAAAATCATCTTTTTTGTATAAGTCATTTAGGTGATATTGAGTGGGAGGTTGCTCAAGGAGACAGCTCTAAATATCTAATAGTTGCTGATTTAGATGCTGATGGTACTTTTGAAATAATAATTGGTACCATCAATTCTGTTGTTAGATGTTGCGATCATGAAGGGAATTTGGAATGGACTTATACTACTGGAGGTTATATTCATTCTTCTCCAGCAGTTGCTGACCTCAATGATGATGGATATTTAGAAATAGTCATTGGGTCACACAACAGCAGTCTTTACTGCCTTAACTCTACAGGTTATGTAGAATGGATTTATACTACAGGAGACGAAATTAACTCCTCTCCGGTTATTGCTGACTTGGATGGAGATGGATTATTAGAAGTGGTGGTAGGATCAAATGACAATAAGCTATATTGTCTATCCAATCTTGGTACAGAATTATGGACTTTTACTACTGGAGGTGATATTTACTCTTCTCCAACAATTGTTGACCTTGATAGAGATGGTATTTTTGAAATTATTTTTGGTTCCAATGACAACTATGTTTATTGTTTGAGTTTCGATGATGTAATTGCTTCAGGTGATGCCCCTTGGTATTCTCTTGGGGGTTCGATCTTTAGTACTGGACAAATTGATAGCGACAGTGATTTCCTAGATGATTTGACAGAAGATTTCTTCAATACAAATCCAAATAACTTTGATTGTGATAACGATTATTTATCAGATGGTATAGAAATAATTCTCTATCATACAAATCCTTTATCCAACGATACAGATGGAGACGGTCTTACGGATAATTTTGAAGTAAACACTAGCCATACCGATCCAACAGCAATAGATTCAGATGAAGATGGTTTATCTGATTTTGAAGAGCTAAACGATGGTCAAGATGGGTTTCTCACAGATCCAAATAACCCAGATACAGACGGTGATGGTGTTTCAGACTATCAAGAATTTCTAGATGGCACAAACCCTATAGATGGTAATGATTTTCTAAAAAGACCTGTTTGGTTTCTACCAGTAATTATTGGTTCATTGGCTTTTGTAGTGATAGTAATTGCTATTAGTATTGCTTTAGCTCGCAAGAGAAAAACAACTACTGAGGAAGAAGTTGAGCCTGAACCAGAGATAAGCGATACCGAGCAAGTGGAAATTGAAGAAATTCCTGAATTAGCGTTTGATGATGAAGTTGCAAGATCGCCAGAAAGTCCAGTGGTTTCTACAGATGATTTTATTAGATTACCAGTAATTCCTGTGATTTCTAAATTTGAGAATATTGAGTTATCAGAGAGTTCAGCCATATCAGAAGATGAGAAAACTGTTGAATTACCAGATAGTCAAGTTGTTAAAAGTAAAAAAACAATTACTCACAATTATTTGAAAAATTTGCTTAATACCAAAAGTATTATTATAATCAGTAAAGATGGCATTCCTTTTGTTTCTCTTAATTTCGGTCTAGATTTTGATTCCAGTTTAGTTGGAGGATTTTTAACAGCGATTACCGGTTTTGGTGATGAGATTTTCGTTAATAAACAACAATCAGACAGTAGATTCAGTCAAATGGGGCATGAAGGTGGTTTGTTCTGGATTTTTGAAGGAAAATTCGTTCGTTTGGCTCTACTATTTAACAATGCACCTAATAAAAAGTTTAAGAAATCTGTTTGGAATACCTTAAAACATTTTGAAAAAACTTATCATAATGAGTTGAAAGATTTTACTGGAAATGTAAGTCAATTTGAACCTGCTCAAAAGTTACTTGAGAGCTACCTCTCTATTCATTATCTCTATCCTATGAATATAAATGTAGAAAAGCTTGTTGATGTTAAATCATCAGAGAATAAGCTAAAGACAGTTATTGAAAGTTACATTGAAAACTTTAGTGAAGAAGTAACACTTGATATTCATCAATTAATTGATAAATCATTTAAAGAACTTGAGAATATTACTTATGAGGAAATCCTCAACCAGATAATTATCTTTGTTACTGAAGGTATTCTTATCCCTATATCTATTAATCCAAATCTGTTCTAATTAATATTCTAGGCAGCAATGGCTTTCAAGTCGATGGTTATAGTTCCAACCTCAAAATTATTTTTACTTTTCTTGATCTGGAACCTATCCCTGCACCAGTGAGGTTTGCAGAACCAAAATATATCCATGTTCCATCTACAATGATAAACTCTAAGAATACCTATTGGAAAGGAAGATGTTTTTTGAAAAAAATTAATAGATAATTAGACTATTTCTGTTCTATTTCCATTTAGAAATACAATTTTAATAAAAATTGTGTTAAATATTCAACTAATATTTTGTATTATATTAGTTCCTTTAGCACTTGGATAAGAATTGGCATATCTATCTGAGGGCTTCCAACCATAGGACTCTTTTCAACAGGAAGTTCATCATCCTGATGTAAAAGACTTATTGGATAAACATGAAAAAGATGATTAAGGATTGGTTGAAAAAAACAACCAATTTTAAAGCGAATGCCAGATTAGCAAAGGAAAATAAGCTATACGATATTACTTGTTTTCTGCACAACAAACTGTTGAATTGCTTTTGAAAGGAATAATCGTTGCTAATACTGAACCAAAATCTTTTACTCACTTTTTAATAGAATTATTGAGATAATTGAAGTGTTTCTGGTAATAATTCCTACTTTTTCTTGTTTCTAGTAATTTACTGGAGTTAGAATATTATGTATAAAACAAAGAAAAAAATTATTCTAAATAAATTCATTAGTATATGAATATGTAGAGAATAATCTGAGAGGCGATAAAAGAAACAAATCCTATTATAGCTAAAATATCTATAAAGAATTTCTTTACCTTATTTTTTGTTGTGGTAGGTTTAATTCTTTCGTTATTCAAAGTAACTATATCTAATTCAGTGTAGTTGCTTCTTATTTGAAAGAGTGGAATTACAAAAGCTAATACAATTGCAATCAACCAAAATACTAAACATGTAAAAACAAGGATTTCATAAAGCAATCCTAAGGTATGATTACTTACAAATTCAGCACGACTAGATACACTAAGTGGAAGTACTAGAGCTAAACAAAAAACTCCTAAGAAGCTAATTAAAGCTAGTATCGATGAAAGTATAAATGTAAATCTAGCTTTTTCAACTTCTTGAGTTGATATGTCAGTTTCTAAATTTTCTTTATTATCCATTAATAGGTCTCCAATGTGATAAATGTGTCCGCACCGTCACCTATAAATACAATTGCTAGAATGATAATGCAGATAATGAAAATTATTAACCCAACCGCAAGTAAACCTTCACCTGTGAAAGTTAAACCTAATATTATTGCAAAAACAGCAGTTGCACCAAATTTAATTGTTGCTGCTATTCCAGCAGCGAAGAAGGCTGATCCAATTATAGCTAATACACTAGCTGCTTTTATTGCATCACTATCAGAAGTTCCTTTAACTTCTCCAAAACTTTCAACACTCATTTTATATATGGGATTATTAGGATTCGTGTATGTATCATCTACAATGAAATCATTTGCTTTTGCACTAGCTATCCAAAGATATTTTCTTGCTCGAAGTAACCCATTGGTTATAATTTCATCTACATTATCTCCATCATTTCCAGAGAGCAAATATCCATGTTATTCAATTGACAATTAGAGCACCATCATATATATCATTTGTATTTATTAAAAATCACTAGTAAGGCAAGGATTTCTTTCTAGTTACACACCTTTGACTATTTACTGAACTAAGGATATCCAGAAAGATTTAGATCTGTTTCAAATAAAAAAAAAGAGAAATTGGAAAGATCCCTTCAAGCAGAAAGGGGGCTTTCGTTATTGTTTTTCTTGGAAAATAATGGTCTCTTTTTGGTTTGACGAAAAATAAAATCAGCTATAATGAGACCCATTAGAGTAAAATTAGCATATGCAAACCAATCACCTAAAATGGTATACAGAGTGAATGCTCTTTCAGTTGGAACATCAGAATACATTATCCGATTGTCAGTATCAAAGTGATCTTGATAGGCAATAACATTCCCCAAATAATCAATTGCATAGGAACAACCCATATTGGATTGCCTGACTACATTGACACCATTTTCAACTCCTCGGATTAAGGATGCTTCTGCATGAAATTCCTTTATTGCTACAACATCAAATGAAGGTATCAAGAGAATATCGACCTTTGCTTTACCTACTTGACGAATGAAATTAGGAAAATCATTATCAAAACAAATAGTAACAGCAAGTCGACCAAAGGGTGTATCGACCGAAGGAATTATTCCATCGGAATATGTCTCATACCAAGATTTCGTTTTAATATATTCTAAAACAAGTGTGCCATTAGGATCAAACATCACTACTTTATTATCACTAATAAAGGAATCATAATAGAACTTGACCACACCTGGAGCAAAGTAGATGTTATTATCAATAGCAAATGTTTTTGATCGATTATAAAACTCCTGCTCATAATCTTCATAATAAGGACAATTACCTTCTGACCAGAAAATAATTTTAGCTCCACCATTTACTGCTTGCTCAGATAATGAGAACAATTGATCTTCAAGTGCTTGAATTTCCGGGAGATACAGTGAAGCTTCATCTGCAGGTGTTTTTCTATCAATTATTGCACTCCAGTAGTCTCTTTGATGTTCAACTGATATCGAACCAACCCGAACCGAAGGAGAAGATGGATCTGAAACTGCTACGCGTAGTGCACCAAATAACATTGTAGATATAATGATTACACTAAAGACTTTGGCTAGTTTAGGCGTTTTTTTGAAGTCAAATTTGAAATCCTTGCTCCAAAAAGTGTTCATTACTGATGCAGTCCAAGATATCAGAAATGACATACCCCAAATACTTGCTATTGATGATAGCTGAAGAAATGCACTAAAGTGAAATTGCGTTCCACCCACAGAAAACATTGAACCAAGTAAGGTTAATCCAATAAGATATTCAATAAAGACTACTACAGATGGATAAACAAGTGAACCTAAAATTGACTCATATTTATTAGCTATGAATCGATCTATATAGAGAGGTATCATTACAAATAGAATGGGTACAAAAATACTCAATAATATTTGAAACAAAATCGGAATATCCCAACCATCTCTCAATTTTAGATAAGTAGTAAGAGCTAAGAAAGGCAAAGCTAATAATGTAGACCAAAACTTCTTCTGATTTCTAAAGAATCTTATTAAGAATACAGGGGAAAGCCAAGCTGCAAATGGCATATTCCATCTCCAACCTAAAAATGTAAATAAGAAACAACCAATTAGTAAATAGATAATATCTAGAATTGTTTCTCGTTTCATATCAGTGAAAAATTTTTTTATTTTTTCTTGAAAGTTATTTTGATTAATGTTTTTATCCATATTATTCACACCATTTTTTTAATACTATCTTTTAAATGCCAACAAATGAGCATTGCTCAACTATAATTGAGTGATACTCAGTTATATTTAAAGCTTTTGAAAAGGAAGAATGCTGGAAAGCCCTAATTTTCCACCGATGATTTCATTTTTAATTTGTTTTTTTTAGTATAGTTTGTGGGTTAAATTGAAATCATTTAAGTTAGACATGGTCGAAGCATCTGAAATAACTACAAGAAATTCAAAGATACAAATTATCCATTAACAGATTTAAGAGAATAACAAGCTTGGAATTAGAGTTGACGTCATTTGAACCGGAAAAATAAGAACTTTTAGTGTGGAATTTATTAATCTATTAAAAATGATAAAAAAAGGAGAAAGAAAAATTCATTAATTATTATTTCTTCTTTCTTTTTCTAATGAAAACTGTAGCAATAGCCAGAAAGACAAAAACAACAAATAGATCTTTCTAATTGTGAATAAGTTGTTCTCTTTTCGTTTTGTGGAAGAAATGCTCCAAAATATAAACTAAACCGTCTAGCTCTTTGGGAAGGGAAACTTTTTTTGTTAGTTTAAAACCTGAAGTATTTAACAAGATATCTTTTTGTTTCTCTGATGAAATTAATATCATATTAAAAGTCTTAATAGTAGTTACAATCCTAGTATGATTCGCATCTTGTTCATCCACAGTATTCAAAGCATATCGAATTCCTCTCGCTCCATATAGTTCTTGATAAAATGAGAAAATTGTTGCTACCTTTAAGTTATTCAACCAGTTACTTTTCTTTTTATAATCTTTTTCTTTTTTACTAGTTAATCTAATATTCTTCATATCAGACCATTTTATATTACAAAGAGTACTATTACCATTTATTACTTTAAGTCCATTTTTATCTATTGTCAATATATCATGAAGAACTATTCCCTTTCGATTTCGTTTGAATATGAACCCATCAGAATTAAAAAGTGATTCTAGTTTAATTATCTCACTATGATTCAACGAATATTCTAAATAAGTCGGTTGACGTAAATAATTTAATAGTTCTTCTTTCTCCGTTTTATCAATTTCATCATCTATTTTGTCTTTAAGATCTTCATCTTCTGGAGCATAAATGAAATTGTCTTTATCAATGAATAATTTATAATCATTAGCTACCTCAAGTATTTCTTCTACAGAAAGCATACAAACAGTTGCCAACCATTTAATTTTTACTTTCTTACCATCCCTTATTCTATCAAGCAATTCAGCTCTCTTTTCTATAGTTAATTCCAAGTCAATCTCTACCTTTAACGTGAATGATAATTATTCAATTTAGTATTTAAAGAGTTTCAATTATTAGAGAGATTTCTTTAGCAACGCCGATTAAAGGATATTGCTCGACAATAAGAAATGTTTTTTACTACATCACTATAATAACTAGTAGTACAATAAAATGGATGAATTTTAATGAGTAAACGTAGAACGTTCTTAGGTGCGATAGTAGGAGCTTTTATTGGTGTTGGAATACTCGTTCTATCAATTTGGATATCCCAAACTGTACCAAATGTAGCATTTGTTGCTTTTGCAAGTTGGCTTATTGGTGGATTTGTAGCAGGATTAATAGCATCAAGTCCAGGGCGAGGAGCTTTAGCAGGTTTCTTAACGGCAATTATTGGTTTCTTCATAAATTCTATAATTATTACATTCTTAACTGTCTTTACAGGAAGCGGACTTCTTGCAATTATTTTTGGATTTGCGACTTTTGGTGCTGTAAATCCGGCAGATTATTCTGCAGTTATTGGTATCTTAATTGCTATTGGAATTCTTATTTCACTAATAGTTTCAGCTGTATTAGGAGTAACAAGTATAATCGCTGGCTTAATAGGTGGAGCAATAAACAATCCAAGCAGACCCAAAACAGAAGCTTTCCAAGAGGATTCTGAGGATATTTATAGATAAGTACTACTAGAAATTGAAGAGAAATGTAAGTGAAATATTGTCAATATAATTTAGTTTTTTCAGATGAAAAAAATATCTCATGATAAAAGATAAAAATGAGTAAAGCTTACTGACATCTGTGATTATATTGAAAAGTAAAAATACGAATACTGAGAAAGAAGATATTTTGTATAGCGAATGGGTTCCTATCAGTAAAATAGTAGTAATTCTTATTGTTTTTTTAGAACTGCTGCTTATCACAAATATCATTTTAATTTCTATTTTAAAACCGCAAGAAATGGTACTTGCAGTATCACTTGGCGTACCTCTGATCGTTCTTTTTCTCTTGATAGGATGGAATTTTAGAGGTTTACAAATCACTTTAACAAAAGATGTAATTAAAATTAAATTTGGAATTATCAATAAGAAAATCATTACTTTAGATGAATTAGTTAGCTGTGAAGTAATAAAAGCTTCATTTGGAAAATATTATGGAATGGGAATTCGAGTAGGTTCTGATTCATCATGGGCTTATGTAACTGATTTTGGTGATGCAGTAAAACTTACTTATCAAAAGAGTAGATTATTCGTGTTTTCCTCAAAAAACCATCAAAAATTAATTGATTTATTGAAAGAGCACAATAAAATTCTAACTATTATCTGATTTTTTCATTATTTTTCTTTCTGTTTTATTCCTTATGAATTTAATTTTTTGATTTTTTTTTTGAAAACGTATGTTAAAATATACGTTTACAACTAATACAATTCAAGAGTTCTATTTATTTGAAGGTAAAAAAAATGACTAAGAACAATAAAAACGGGCTAACTATTTACTACTTTATTTTAGTAATTTTGATGATTGGATTGATGCCTGTAACTAAAACAATAGGATATCAAAATACACAATCAAATTCTTTTTCGGGAAATGAATTAGAAATAAATAATGAAATAACCAGAGGGGGCTCCTCAATCTTTGTTAATGGAAACTATGTGTACCTATTAGATGGATATTCTGGGCTTGAAATCTATGATATTAGTATAAAGGATGAACCTGTATTCGTTGATCAGTATATTGAATATGGAGACTACTATTACAATCTGATTGTTCAGAATGATTATGTTTACGTCTATAATCAATTTGATAGTAAAATCAACATACTAGACTGTTCCAATGTTTCAGACATAAAATTAGAAGGGAATCTCACATTACCAGACATTAATTACCGCGAATTTGCTGTTGTTGGTAGGAATTTATTTGCAATTACTGCTACTGAATTCAGTATCTTCAATTTTACAGATTATACTAATATTTCATTAATTGACTCATATACTAATGTCAATGCAAGCTTTTCTGATATAACAATTAAAGGAAACTATTCCTATATATTAAACTCAGGTTACGGATTAGTTATTTTTAACATAACAGATCCCTCTGACATTCAGAAAGTAAATGAGGTAGTAATTGATGATAACAGTACTTTCATTGAGTTCTTTATCACTGATGACTATCTTTACATTCAAGAAGGGCTAACAATGTTGTATTTCTATGACATTACAGATCATCTAGACATAACATACATCACAAAATACAATATCACTACAAATCATTTTAATGATCTTTTTGTAACAGAAAATTACGTATTTGTTCTTTATTGGAGATCTTTTGACATAATAGATATTTCTAACTTGGCTGATATTAAGACAATCGGAAATTACGAGTACAAGTATACTGCTATTTTCGAAGATATGTATATAGATGGTAATTTTGCATATGTAAGAAGCAGTCAAAGTGGACATTTAGAAGGAAATAGACCACTCTACATCGTAGATTTTACTACTCTTGATTCACCCGTTCTTATATTTCCAGACAGCAATCCAAATAGATTTTTAGATACTATTTTTATAACTATTGGAGCAATATTGGGTGGAATAGTTTTGATAACTGTTATTTCTATAATAGTAATCCTTGTTAGTAATAAGAAACCAAAAGTTGCTATTGATGGAAAAATGTGAATACTAGAGTACTAGCTCTAGTTTCTTTACTTTTCATTTCGAGTATCTATTATTTGACTTTTTCTTAAAAATCATTTTTTTTCCATAAATTTGGTTTGAAGATCTACAAAGTTAGTAGGAAATAAACGACCATATTTTCTTATTTATAAAAAGAAACTAGATATTGATGTGAAATTAATGATAGATGATGAAAACTTCAAAGATTAACCATATGAATGAAAAATCAAAATAATGAGTTTTAAAACTGAGAAAGAAATTAGCGATGGTCTAGAACAAATAAAATTTATTTGTAAAGATTATTGTGAAAAGTGCCCAAGCTATCATGGAATTGGGGAAACTGATCTTGCATTTTGTTCTATAGATAAGAGCTCATTGATCAAAGAAAAGAAATGATTTCTTTGTAAAGTGTGCCCTGTATACAAAATGATGAGTCTTCGATGGGAATATTTTTGCATAGAAGGAAATGCTATGGAATTATCAAATGCTGAAAAATAAGAGAAGTAATTTATTAACCATTTTATTTATTATTATTTCCCGATTTTGTTAAAATGAAAAAGTTTATTGCCATTTATTCATCTATTTAATTGTGAAATTATAATACAAGTGGTTAAAATGAATAAAAAGATCTTAGTTCCTATTATAATTTCAATTATTAGTATTCTTCTTGTCTTCAACACTACTTGTGTAAATGGAGTGAATTTATCCTTAGTTGATGAAACACAAGATATTATTCATATGATTGATGGCGTAACTTCAGCAACTAACCAAGCTGTTCTTCCAGAAATTGACATAGTTTCTTTGGAAATGAATGAAAGTACTGTTGCAGTAACATTTCTTGATACGCCTGTTCTCTCAATCAATAATTTCTATGATTTTATTGTTTACTGGAATGGAGATCAAAATGGTAATTTTACAGATGGTCATTGGAATCAAGGAAATATTATTTCACAAACATATCTTGTAAATAGTACTGGTGATATAATCGTATCTACGAAAGCTAATGATTCTATAGCTATTATTGGATACACTTTATACTATCCAATTTTGAATGCTTCTCTAATTGTCACTGATTTGGATCCAATAAATATGATTATGGATGCCCGTCAACGTGATGGTACTGGTCCAGATTTCTATCAAGACACCTTAGAATACAATACTGGTGAATCCGTTCCTGGTTTTACATTTGTTGCATCGATCATTGGAGTAGCAACTCTTGTTGTGACAGTTATATTCTCGAGGAAAAAGCACTAGTTGTTTATATTTTAAATAAAAATAAATTAAATGAGGATTTGAAATGAATAAAGTTATTATTACAGGAAAAATAGACGATGGGGAAGATTTCAGCCAAGAAGTAGATACTAATGCTGAAGAACTCAGTTTATCAGGATACCAACTTATATCGGTCGACCTATCTCCACTTCAACAATGTACTGAGTTAAAGAGATTTTACATTTATTCTAACAAACTTACCACACTTGATCTTGCACCACTTCAAAATTGCAGGCAGCTCCAAACACTCGCTCTTGATTTTAATCAACTTACTTCAGTTGATTTGGTTCCACTACAAAATTGTCAACAACTAAAAAGACTTACTCTTGAAGAAAATCAACTCTCTTCGATAGATTTGACTCCTTTACAGAATTGTAAAAAGATGATATTTCTATCTCTTAGTGTCAATCAACTGACAACAATCGACTTAGCTCCAATTCAAAAATCTAAACAGCTACAAAATCTGGAACTTAATTATAACCAGCTAACCTCAATTGACTTATCTCCCCTCCAAAACTGTTTAAAACTTGAAGCGCTCTTCCTTCGCAACAATCAATTTACTACAATTGATCTTACACCACTGCAAAACTGTTCAAACCTAGAATGGCTATACCTTAATAGCAATAAGCTATCATCACTAGACTTGGAACCTCTAAAAGGATTAACGAAACTAAAATTACTTTTATTGTCATTCAACCGTCTTACATCACTCAATTTGGGTCCGTTAAAAAATCACAAGCATTTGAAATATCTTGGCTTAGGTAATAATCAGTTATCTTCACTGGACATAGCACCTCTTCAAAGCTGTCAAAAACTGGAAAGGCTCGAACTAATTTATAACAAGCTTAAATCATTAGATTTATCCCCATTCCAGGATTGTTTAGAATTAGAAGCAGCAATTTTAAGTGAAAACATGATAAACTCCATTGATTTGGCACCACTCCAAAGTTGTTCCAAATTAAAAGAATTATACCTTGATGATTCTACGACCATTCTTTGGAACAAAGCTATTTTAGAGGTGGATTCGTTATCTAAAGGTTTAGAATTTTATCAAGCAAAAATACTCCAAGCACATCAACAGTATTTAGAAAGTCATAAAGATTAAGCAACACAATTTGAGTAAGCATTATTTTTGGAATTGATTTGCTATACATAAATTTTGTTCCAAAAATACTGAACCAATTTCTTAAAAAGTGATTGTATAATTCAATAGGTACAATCAAATAGAAGAATACCTTGCTCAATAATGTAGTTGAACAAAATGAAAAACTTGAATTTTAATTGATTTTACTAACCTATTCTATATCATTGTTTGATAAAAAATAGAAAAAAAGATAGCAATGAGTAGAAGAAAGTTACAATTTAGGTTATTATTTATAAGTTAGTTTTTAGTTAATAAATTTGAGGCTATAGTTTTGCATAAAGAAGAAGTAGATTTACTATTAAAAAGAAGCAGAAATTTTTTGGAAGGTTCTGAACAAAGGTTCAAAAAAGAAGATTGGGATCTTACTTGTTTCTTAGCTGAACAATCTGTTCAATTATATTTGAAAGCAATCATATTACTAGAAACAGGTCAAACACCAAGAACTCATTCAATAAGACAGTTACTTGCTCTACTTGGGCAAATTATTGAGAAAGAAATACTCTTCGATAGAAAGAGTCTTTTTATGCTCGAAAGTGCTTATTTTAATGCAAGATATATCGCTGTGAGTTATGATGAGGAACAAGCCAAAGATTCGTTAAAAATTGCCAAGGAAATAATTGCTTATGTCGAAAATATACGAAATCGGTAAAGAACGATACAAGATTATAAAAAAATACAAACAATATCTTGAACCTATTAAACAAATATGTATCAAATTATTACCTGCAGTAAAAGTATTTCTTTTTGGCAGTGTCCTCAGAGGTGAGTTAGTTGCTGCTAGTGACATAGATATCTTGATATTAACTGAAAGAGAATTTAAAAACCAAAAGGAACGAGCTTTAATAATTATAGAAATTGAAGATAAGATAGGATTACCCTTTGTCCATCCATTTGAATTTCATTTAATGTCAACAGAAGAATATAATAGATTTATTAGCACCACAAAAACTCAATTAGAAGAGATTTAGCTAAAAAAAGAAATTAACCCAAAGCTTTCGTAGTCATAGCCTTTTCAAAATAACCAGCATTCTTAGTAAAAGCCTTTACTTTGAGAAATCATAAAGTCTAAATTTCAATAACCTTCAATGATAGAAGTGTTATTTGACTATTTCATCTTGATTCGTATTTAGAAAAGATGTTGAATGATTATTCTTGATAGTACTTTGTGATAAAATTATGCCAATTGTACATGTTCATCTCTGGAAAGGTTTTAGTGAAGAAAAAGTAAAACAGGTTATTGAAGGTATAACAGAAGTTTTTGTGGATATGGAAATACCTCAACAAACAGTGCATATTGTTGTTCATGAATCACCTAAATCTCATTGGGGTATAGATGAAAAACCGGCTACTGAATCACGAAAAAACACCAAACCTCCACCTTAAATACCATCAGTTCATATTTTTAGAAACTGAGCCTGAGAGATTTCACTTCGTTCATCTTCCTTTTCTTTATCATTAAAAGACATTAAAAAAATTCTCAGATGACATTTAACAGGAAATTATTCAGAGATTTATGGAGTAAGATACCACAAGTAATTTCTTTTAAACAAAAGGTTGCTCTTCTCTAAATAATTTTAAAAATAATAATAAAAGAAAGAGAGAGCTAGCTCTTTCTTTTTCGTAATACCATTTGAAAGAAGATGTAAGACAACTATACAAATTTCGAAGCCATAAGTAGGTGTAGCTACAAGAGTAAAGGGAACAGGTACTATTCAATTGTAAAGAATTGATCATTATTATTGTTTACAGTGATATTATGACTTAGAGAATTATCTACTGCTTCAATATAATATTCAAAAAATCAGAAGGATTCAGTTTCAAAACTAGCAAAGCTTGGTAGATATTCGAAGTATATAAAATCATTGAACTGGTTTCCCAAGAACTACCATTGATTCGGTAGTAGAGTGTAACAGAAACATACTTACATTCATTTAAGCTCATATTTATATTAGGATTATTTGATTTTAAGCAATTCTTCATTTATTTTAATAATTAATAATTAGTCTATCCCCTTACAACATCTTTTCTGTTTTTGAAAACAAACATTGCTTTCACAGCTAGCTAGTATCCACAGGAGTGGATAAATCAAGTTAGAGAAGTTTATTTTAACTGTTTTACAGTTTTTAAGGAGTCTTTTTTTCTTGTCTCTTATGTGTTTGGATAAATAAATAGAATTAAGGATTTTATTTTGAAACGTCGTTCCTTTTTTTCCAAATCTCTTGACCTTCATCTAGAATTGTTAAGATAAAGGGATCTTTCTCCACTTTTCTCTTTTTCAATTCTTCCTTAGTTAGAATTAGTGGTGACCATTCAAATTCCAACGACAAATCATACAACAAACTATAAATCTTTTCGAAATCATTTTTTGTCCGTTCAGTAACAACAATAAGTATATCCACATCACTACCAAAATGAGGTTTTTTTCTTGCATAGGAACCAAAAAGGAAAATGTTAGTTATAGTACCAACTGCTCCAGCTAGTTTTTCCCTTTGCTTATTCAATAGCTTCATCAGCTTTGTTTCTGATGGCGGGTATCTGATCTTTACAGAATTCGAGAATCTTTTTTCCATCTTCAATAGCCTTCTCAGCATCTTCTTTCAAGTAGAAATCTTCAGGTGTTCCAGCAGCAAAACCATTTGGATAACGGGAAGTAATATAATGCTTATCCAAATTCTTTGCTGAAACAATTAATGCTTCAGGAACAGCCTTTTTCAGAGGTAATTTTTCTAATAATTTTAAAATAGAATGTCCCCATGGATCAGCTCCAAATTCATAAAAAACGGCTTTTACTGCTTTTTCTGCCGATTGTTGAGCTGCTAAGACTACCCATTCGAAATGTTCCAGCTTCAAACTTCCTTCAGCATGAGCTAAATCTCTCATAGCTTGTCTTAACCAATCATCTGCTCTGGACATATCATTACTCTCTAATTATAATATCTTCATTGAGAAAATATAGACTTTTTGTAGACTTTAGCTTATAGTATTTAATAAGCTCTTTATTTTAGCTCATATTAACATTTGATTTATTTCTATTTAAGCAATAACAAAAATGGTGTTTCTTATTTCTTTTAAATCAATTCCTTTTGTATTAAAAACAAATAATTCTTTCTTCTGAACTTGTGGAAGTGTTTCTATAAGCTCTCTTACTAGACTTGGAGCAAGACCTGCATATACAGGATACACAAGGCAAATTATATCAAAATCAGTAATTATTTCTGGATCAACCCATTCTAAAGCAGCAAGAGTTATTTCTAAACTTGATATTTGACTTTATTTCAATAGATGATCTTTGAGATACTCGGAAATAAATTGGGTATTTCCAGTTCCACTGAAAAAAATGAAAAGCAACCTCATAATTATAGATTATTATCTTTAATATTATGGATTCATTTTACTATCTAAATCATTTAATTATTCAAAATGCACCCTATAAAAGTAAGCAAAGTAATTCTCAAATCTATTACGGGCGTTCAGTAACGTCAAAAATAATTGACATTTAAGTTGATAATAATTATCTCATTAATAACGAAGATAGTAATGGCATTCAAATCTATGAACTAAATACAAGTTTTACTGTAGAAGTTCAAATTAAATTTAAGCTCTTAGCTATTTCATTTGTATTCTTATTTACTTTTTTTATCATTAAACGCAAAAAAAGATAATAATTTCAATATTTTTTTAATAAAAGAATTAGAAGAGAGGAATTATTTTCTTTTTCTCTCTATTCTTTCCTTGCCAATTCCACTCGTTCTCTAGCCACTAATGTTTTCAAATAATCCATCGCACTTTGTAATCTTTGATCAAAAGGAAGCGTTTCATCAATAATTCTTTTTTGCATCATTGTTTGATATTTTCCTTCGGTTTTCTCTATAAGAGTATTGTTTTCTGATTGAACCAATCGTATTTTTGGCTGACTCTGTATGTAAACAATTAATTCTAACCAATTTCCCGCTACAGAAGGATTAAGTCCAATTTCCTTCAATCGACTTTTTGGAAACGGCTTATATTGTTGATCAATAAATTTGAAAATAGCTTCCACTCTTTCTCTTAGTGTTCTTCTTTGTGCAGATTCTTTTGACATGATAACAAAAGTATATTGCGCTTGTATTTAAACGTTGATACATTATTGTATCTTAGGACACATAAATACAGATTTAAATATGATAGAACGATTAAGCAAGTATGGACGATTTCGGTGATACAAATTTAGTGAAATTGAATACAGAGGAAATCAAATCCAATATGATATTTATAGTTGCAAGAGTGCTTGATACAACCCATCCTGACGAAGCAACGAAAATGGCAAATGCTTTTTTAAAAGAATACAATAAGCGATTAGAAGAACATGTTAGCGAAGATAAAAACGATTTTGACAAACTTGTACGTATAATCAATGTGTTTAAGCCAACTCTAGAAACTATTTTAGAATCAGGAGCAGATTTCTATACAATTTGTGATATAGCGAGCATTTCTTTTGATGTCTTCCTCTCAAGTGCAAAAAGGCAAATGGCAGGAATTAGCCTAAAAAAGGTAAGTGATGGTCCTGTTTTACCTGGAAGTAGTTCTGAATCGGATATAAAATATTACTGCACAGTTTGTAAGGAATTTAGTGATATTCCAGATGTTGAAAAAACGAAAATTCTCAATAATGAAGATGAGGATCTAGCTTTACCCAAACATTGTGACAGTGAAATGGTCATTCAAATAATCAACATCAAAAAAGTACATCAATTTGATAAGGAAACCCAAACTAGATTAAAACCACATGAACGTGCTAGCTATTTAATGGGTGCTAGCGGATCAGGTGGTAGTAATGATTCTGAATACTTGAAAGTGACCAGTGTAGGTATTGATATTGGCTCCTCTACGTCTCATCTTGTTTTCTCAAAGCTGACACTTCGAAGGGAACATGGTTTCATTAACATGACAAACAGATTCAATCTTGTAAAGCGAGAAATAATCTATGAAAGCGAAATTATCTTAACACCTTTACTAGATCGATTTACGATTGATATAGATGCTGTTGTTAATTTTTGTAAAAAAGCATATGAGAAAGCAGGATTGAAACCTGATGATATTGACACCGGTGCGGTGATTGTAACAGGAGAAACGGCAAAAAAACAAAACGCCGATGAAATCGTTGAACGTTTATCCTCTGAATCCGGAAAATTTGTTAGTGCTACAGCAGGACCCAATTTCGAATCCGTTCTTGGTGCAATGGGTAGTGGAATAGTTGATCAAACTGTTTTACAAGAAAAAACCATTATGAACGTAGATATTGGCGGTGGAACAAGCAATATTGCCATTGCTACTAAAGGAGATATCCATAGTACTTCGTGTATTAATGTTGGAGGACGATTATTAGGAATTAAACCTGATAATGAAATTTGGCGTATAGATGAACCAACAGAATTTCTTATGAAAGAATTAGGAATGAAGTATACATTAGGCGATATTATTAGTGATATTGATGTTAAAAAAATTGTAAATGAATATGCGAAAGCATTAGTAGAAGTTATGATAGGATCAGCAAAAAGTGCTATTGCTAAAGGAATTATGATGACTGATGATTTGGATTTCTCAATGCCTATTGATAATTATTCATTCAGTGGTGGAGTTGCCGAGGTAATATACAATGAAAATGATATTGTAGAATACAATGACATTGGAGTCCTTCTCGCTAAAGAAATTAAACGATTGATGAAAAAAGAGGGATTAACACTAATTGAACCTGAGAATAAAATAAGAGCAACAGTCATTGGAGCAGGGGCATTCTCCCTTTCGGTTTCCGGCTCTACTTGTTACTATGAAGAAAGTGTTATTTTACCAATTTTAAATGTTCCAGTCGTACCTGTGAACATTGAGCAATCTGAATTACACTTAATTGATAAAAAATTGAAAGAAGTCATAAATCTTGCATTAAATAACCTCGATTTAGTTGAGGGTGAAGATCGGTTTGTATTGTATTTCAAAACACCATTTATGAGAGCCCAAATAATGGAGAAATTTGCCAGTGCAATAGAAGATGCTTTACCAAATTCCGTAGCTAAGAAGAAGTTGATTCTCATCATCCTTGCTTTTGATGGTGCAAAAGTCTTAGGAATAACAATCAGAGAAAATACAACAATTAAGAGTAATCTCTTTTGTCTTGATGAATTGGATCTTGAAGCGGGTGACTGGATAGATATTGGTGAATCCCTAAAAACTGGTGATGTGTTTCCAGTAACAGTCAAGAGTCTAGTATTTAGCAAAAACAAAAAATAATATTTCAACAACATTTGATAAATAAAAGAAAAGTGTCACAATTTAAATAATAAGCATACAAGATTCTTTCTGTTTTTAACAACAGCTCTTATAACCATTCCCATACAAGATTTGGAGATAGTATTCTTATCAAAAAGAGCTTAAAATGTTATGAATCTATAAAGCACTTAATTTTGATAAGTTTAAATATAACTATTTACAATACTATAAGTGGGAAATTAGTTTTAATAAAAATAGAAAAAGAATTAACTAGGAGAAATTGTTGAATATATGTCTTATACAGCTGTTTTATTTCTTGCAATCATTCCGTTTGTAATACTCTTTTGGAGTATTATCAGATTATTTATGCTGGATTGGGCTGGTATAGCTATTACTATTATAATTGGACTTGTATGTATAATGTTCTTAACGTGGGGTATTGTGTTCTGGAATCGTGTTACATACTTCGAAGTTTATCAATGGTTAATTGTAGCCGGACCTTTTGCACTCGCAATAAATTTTGGTGTTGAATTTTTATACCAAGTAAAAGAAAAGGATATTCCACCAGTAAAGTGGATATTAGGAATTTCAGTTATTGGTATTGTTTTATTTCAAGTAGCTGTGCTTCCATTCATAGCAACCATTCCGGTAACAATGGGTGAAGCACGATGGGTAGCAGAGGAAACAGAAACTCATTTTGATGTATTTCCATTTGTCAATGATCCTATTGATTCTTCAATTAGAATGGTAACAAAGGAATATGCTCTGAAGAGAGCTTATCTTTTTGATGGACCCTTTGGTTCAAATGTCCAACAAGAAAGTGCTAACATTATCAGAGTGAATGGTACTCTGTATTGGTCTGTTACGTATAAGAGAGATAGATTACTTGGTTCTAATGGATTATTCCAAGAGAACCGTATTGTTGGAGCGATTTTAATCGATGTAAATGACCCTAATGCTCAAGCAATTATTATTGAAACAGAAAATCTGAACTATGCAAACAATTTGTGGTACAATCACAAAATTGATACCGTAATGTACAGACGAGATCAGTCTTACAAGTACCAACGAAGTTATCTTACAATAAATGATTTTGGTCTTTGGGTTATCGTTGTAACAAAATGGACTCAATCAGGACCATTCAAACCAAGTATTTTTGGACCTGTTGTTATATTAGATGCTAGTAACGGTAAACTAATTAGAAGCTATGACGTGGATGATTTTGCTTCAACACCTTTATGGGTTACTCAAGTTTATCCTGAAGATTGGTTAGAAAAAGTAATTAATAATTGGGGCAGAAAAAGAGATTTACGTAATCCTACCGGTGTTGATTTTTGGGCTTCTTCAGTTATTCACGGAAGGTCTAATCACAGAATTAAAATGAGCGAAGATACTCGTTATATTATTAATCCAGATACAGGTGATTCTGTTGCTTATGTTGCTATGAACCTTAAAGGATTTTCAGGTTCTCTAAGTGGTATTTTCGTTGCCTCAAAAGGCAAATTTGATTATTATGACTTAGTAGATCAAGGATTTGTTTCAACAACTATTGCTTTACAAGCTTTAATGGGTAAATCTGATATTGTTGCGCGACCACATGGAAATTACAAATCAGCAATGCCAATTGCCTATGCATTGAACACAAGTACAGGATTACGATTAGTTTGGTATGTACCAATTTACTATAGCTATTCTGACACTTTAGAAGTTGCATATTTTGGTATTATTGATGCAAAAGATACAAGCAAATATGCTATTGTAAGTGCTGAAGGTAAAGATGGCGAACAAATGGTGTATGAAGCTAGAATAAAATATAAAACACTATTTGAGACACAATCAACAGAAACATATGAATATGCTCAAGTAACAAATATCAATTCTTATGTTATCGATGGAGAAACTATTTTCGTTTTGCAATTAAATGATTCAAGGATCATCAGGGCTTCAAAAGCTTTTCTAAACGAAACAGAATGGAATGAAATTGTTTTAACTTCAATCGGAGATACGATTAAATTCCAACAAATGATTGATGATGATGATATTATTTGGTTTATCACATTTGACAATCTTGATATTACAACATAATTATGCGATTATTATTGCATAATTCTTTTTTTTATTGGCTTTTTATGCACAAGAATTTAATAGTTAAAATCGGTCGAATTTTATCAATAAGAATTTCAAATATTTCTGATGGAAGTTGATCAGTGAGTAATTTTCTATCTATCAGAAGTTTTTCACGAGCTAAAATCGCATCCACCTTCACACATATTACAAAGTCTGCAGCATTTTTTGCTGTTTTTCTTCTTCAAAGATTAATTGTTTTAATTCCACTGCATCGTTTTCAGCTTCTTCCAAAGTTCCATCTTTGGCTTTTCAATGATCTTTATTTTTTTGATAGTAACCTTGCATTCATCCACATACATGAATAATAATAACTGCTTCAAAATTTAGGTGATAAGAAATTGCTATTGATAGAATAGTAAATAATAAACACCTTTAAAGAGAATAAAAAGTAAAATACTAATTGGATAAATATGAAAAAGATGATTAAGGATTGGTTGAAAAAAGCAACCAATTTTAAGGCGAATGCCATATTAGCAAAGGAGAATAAGCTATACGATATTGCTTGTTTTTCTGCACAACAAGCTGCTGAATTGCTTTTGAAAGGAATAATCGTTGCTAATAGTGGATCAAGACCTTTTACTCATTCTTTAATAGAATTATATGAGATAATTGAAGCAATCGACTTAGGAAAATTCCCAAAAGAAATAGTTAATTGTTTAAGAACTTTGGCTAATCATTATTTACAGGCAAGATATCCTGACTCAAGGTTTACTGATTATACATTGGAAGAAACTGAAAAAGCTCTTAATTGTTTAGAGGAAGTGTTTGAATTTGCAAGTAAATTTTTACCGGAAGATTAAAACTTTGAGTAAAAAATGGAACTCCAATCTTCAGCTATTTCTTGACAGTTTTTCTGGTCAAGAAGTTTTGATTATATTGTTTGGATCAAGAAGTAGAAATGAACACAATTTACTTAGTGATTATGATATTGTAATGATAACCGAAAAAACAATTGAGAAACCAATAATGGACTTTCCATGTGATCTTTTTGTTTATACACTAACTGAAGCTATTGAATTACTAAAACAAGACAATTTCATACTAAAGAATGCTTTACTTAATGGTCAAATTTTAATTGATAATATCAAAAAAAGTAGTGAACTTCAGTCTTTAGTCAGCGACTAAAATTTGTAACTTTTCAATTATACTCCTTTACAATATCCTTTCTGTTTCTGATAGTAATCTTTGCATTCATTCCCATCCCATATTTATTGTATTTTAGTCATGAATTAAATTTTCTTTAGTATTTGGCTTAGTAATTAATAAAAGCATTTTTTATATACCTATGTTGTTAATTGAATGGTAGTAAGGTAGTATTATCAATGACTAATCTCTCCATCAAAGAAAGAGTATTAAGACTAAAGAATTTGTCTGCAAGCGAATCTATGAAATTACAAGCAAATTTAATTGATGATTTAGTCCGAATTTACCTAGCATCTCTAATAAGAAAATATCCAAATGCTACTTTTGATGAGCTTGTTCAATATGGTCATGAAGAAACCCATTTTAGAAAACGAAGGAAAGAATATCATCATGAAGATAATATTACAAGATAAATGAAATAAAAAAAGTCTAAAGAAAAGGTTTTAGTTCCTTTTCTACATTGAATTTTTGAGCTAATTTTTTAAGCATTTTAGTATCCAAATTTTCTCTATAATTTAGTAAAATGTTTTTCACATCAAGAATATCCTTTTCACTACTCATTTCAGGTAATAATTTAGCGACAATCTGCAACTCAGGGGGAGTTAACCAAACACTCAGATCATCAAGAATCGTAACTTGTACCTTTGTATTCATGGTTTCTATATCAAGTAAAGAATAAATCCCTTTGAAATCAATTCAATAAAAATATGTTCGAGTATCAAAAGCAGTTATATGACTTTTTTCTTGTAATCCTTGAACCAAATCACTCTTAAAAAGATCGATTTCTTTAACCCGAAGACATGTAACTAAATGTTCAATCTGTTTAACATCTGTATTTTCTAAATTGATAATTACATCTAAATCTTCTGTTGAACGAACAGATCCATAATAACTAGCTGCTATCGCTCTAACAATACAATATTCGATGGATGTTTCATTCAAACATTCAACTGTTCGAGTAATAAATGATTCAAAAACGCCTGATTCGTTCACGTTCTTTCACCAGTTTAATTAAGTATTTTTTTCGTTCAAGTGAATTATTATTGGAAAATCGTTTATTTAAATTACTAAGGAAGATTGAAAGAACAGTATTTGATAAATCACATGTAAGCTTAATCCGTTGTGCTGGTGTTTTTTTATGTATATCTGTCATGTTTTTCAACATCCATTTAACAAATATATTTGTTATTGATTATATAAGTTTACCAAATAATAACAATCAAAACTACTTTCAAATTCCATACCAGATTAACAATTTATATTCCTTTACAATATCCTTTCTGTTTTTGATAGCAACCTTTACACTCATTCCCATTCCAAATTTGCTCCAACTGATATTCAATAGCAGCAATTACTTTCTGATCAATAGCTATTGTTCCAATCTCGAAATTATTCTTGCCTTTACGAGTTCTTGTACCTATCCCTGCACCTGTTAGATTTGCTGAACCAAAGTACATCCAAGTTCCATCTACAATGATTACTTTCATATGCAAATTATAACAAAAACGAAAATCGATATTACCAATAGCATTCAATTTTTGATAAAAGGTCTTAGCATTCTGGTAGGTCTTTGTTTGTTCATGTGGTGTTAAAATAATTTTGAAATCTACTCCACGTTGACTCATGTGGTATAGTTTCTTTGAAATGGACTCTCCTTCTTTTGTGTGCTGATTTACCACTATGAAATCATTTGCTTTGGCACTAGTTATCCAAACATATTTTCTTGCTCGAAGTAACCCATTGGTAATAATTTCATCTACATTATCTCCATCATTTCCATAGAGCAAATATCCTTGATATTCAATTGACAATTATGGCACCATCATATTATTGTTAGCATTCCTATTTATACATCAGTATTAAGCCAGTTTTTTGTAAAAAAATTTGAAAAGCTTAGGGTTTTTCTCTAATTATACATCATCTACTTTCTTCCAAACTAAGGAAAATTGGAAGATTGATATTTCCAATAAAATAGTTAAAAATTAAAGGCAGAGATTCTGCCAAGAAAATAGAAAAAGAAAAAAGATAGATTTACTTTACCAGCCGATTTTACGTTTCTGTAGAGATTGAGCAAAACCTGCCAAGTCCTTCATACTAGGAGCACTAGTTGTAGCATTCACTGAATAAGTTTCTACTCTGTTTTGTTTTAAAGAGAATAATAAACCATCTAGTTTTATTGCTCCAAGACGATCTAACAAGGTACTTTCTTTTCCGTCTACTAATTCATCATAGGAACTATCTAATTTCTTGTGCTCTTCTTTAATTACTTTAGCCAATAATTTGTAGCCCTTTTCTTCTGAAATTTGCTGTGCTTCCTCAAATAATTTTCTTGCAGCAGTTAAATCAGGTTTAAGTAAAGCTAGTTTACCTCTAAGCAGATAAGTTTTAGCAAGTAATGAAAAAGCATTTTGTGATTCACCAATATCCAATAGCTTCTTTGTAAGTAAATCTAGTTCATCTAAAATATCTTCATTACCCAGTATCTTCATTTCAATGATCAATAATTCACATAAATTAAATATGCCCTCAACGATTCGTTCATAATCGATAACTTCACCGTTGATAATTTCACCAATTAAGTCTTTAGCTTTGACAAATCGTCCCAAAGTAGTATGTAAAGATTCAAAAGATAATTCATCAGAAGTATTTTGTTCTGCTTGTAAAACAAAAGCTTGTGCTAATTTAGTATACATAATGACGTATTTATTCTCTTCTATATCAGAGATCTCATTTAGTTTATCCAAATATTCCTTTGCTTGTTTCATTGAATTTGTTTCTAACGAGATTCTGATCAACTGATAAACACTTTGACTTATAGCAAGATTATTTTTGTTTTTCTCAGAATACTTAACACTTCTATCAAAGAATTGTTTTGCTTTTCCAAAATCCATTTTTGTGAAAGAAACTTCTCCCAATGCACTGAATACTTGTGAAAGTTTTTGTGGATTATCAAAGTTATCAAAAATTTTCTTAGCCTTATTTAGATATTCAAGTGAGGAATCTAATTCACCTTTCCTTTGGTAGAATTTTCCAAAATTTAGATACATAGTTCCAGTTAAATTCTCGTTTTTCAATTCTATATAATATGGTAAAGCTTTTTGATAATATTCAAAGGAAAGATCAAGTTCACCTTTTTGAGAATAGAGGTGACCGGTATTACTCAATTGTTTGGCAATGTTTTCTTTGTTATCAGTCTTTTGCATTAATTCAAGACCCTTTTTGAAATGTTCGAGTGCTTTATCTAAGTCCCCACTAGTTGCATAAACTATACCGGTATTATGTAAGACATTGCTTAGTGCAATAATATTTCCCGTGCTCTCCCATATCTCTAACGTTTTATTAAAACACTTTAAAGCTTCAGTAGGCTTTCCTGAATAGTTATATGTATTGCCCATATGATTATATATACTACCAATTAAAGAATTATCATCGATAGTCTCGGCAATTATTAATCCCTCTTTAAGGAGTTTTATTGCTTGATCCAGTTTTCCTTCTTTTTCAGCTAAACGCCTTCCTTTAATTAATATTATTCGTATTTTGATTTGAGCTTTTTGGGTTGCATTTAATTTTCTCTCATTTACTAATACTTTTTCTAAGGATTGTAATTGTTTAAAGCCATCCTTTTTTGAGCTTGAACCAAGTTTTATTGATATCAGTAATATTCTAGCACTATAATATTGAAAAATTAGTCCTGCGTCTTTACTTTGTGAAATAATCGAATTAGCGAGTACAATATTTTCTTTTTTACGACCTCTCATGCTATTTATTTTAGTTAATAATAATGAAAGATCAATCTTCTTTTCAATACTAAAATCAAATGTTTTCAAATTCGATTCAGTATACTCTTGTGCTTCTTCCAGCAGTCCTTTTGTTAACAATTCCCTACTTTTATCTAAAATATTTTGTTCTGTAGTCATGAGTAATAACACCTATCTTTTTGTCGGAATTTTTCCTTTATATTATATATCTATTAATTATTTAAAGAAATTCATTGAGGACAAAAAGTAAAAAAAATGATTAGACAGCTTTCCCTTCAATTCTAAAAAAAAATGAAGAAATCCTATGAAATTGCTTTAGTAATTTTTTACAAATAAAGAACAACCTTTAGATTTACAGCAAATTCACAGTTGGCTTTCTAAATAGTTGCTTTTTTTCTTTGTTCTCGTTGAAAAAAATTTAACGTCACTTTCAGATAAACATTCTAATTCTGCAATCATATTTTTAATTCGCATTTCTTGGTTTGAAATACTTATAAGATCCACTAATTTTTTGATAACAATCTTTACATTCACCGTAAAACAATATTTGTTGGAATTGATATTCCATAGCTTCGATTGTTTTCTGATCTAAGGTCATCGTTTCAACTTAGATATTTTTTACCTTTTCACGCTCTTGAACTTATTCCTGCACTAGTAAGATATGCTGAGCAAAAATAAATCTTTATATCAACTGTAATTTCAGCAACATATTTTGAGTTTTCTGGAAATATAAAACTTTCATGATTAAATTGAAATCTTTATTAATGATTTACAAACTCATTAATAAATCAATTATTGATATATTTATACAATGATCAAAGAAAATGTCATTCAAAGAAATTTATCTACAGATATGCTGTGTCCAATTTGCAAGAAAAAAATAACAAGTTTACTTGAAATACAAAACATAAAAGAGAATAAAAAATTGAACCTAGGAGTAACAATAGCTTTTCTCTGTTAAATTTGTAAAGGAATCCTAAAAATAGTGCATCTATAAGAAAGTGAGTATCATTTTATAAGGGTGTTTCTTCTTTTAATTGCAACAACAATAGTAATAGAAATAAGCTATTAAACTTCTTTCTTTCAAAGTCAATTATTTGAAAGCTAGAAACAAAAAATCTTCTCTTGGGAGTTTAAACAATTGGATGAACAGCCAATCTCAATACATAACTCAATCGAAAATGCAACAGGAGTAATTCCCAAAAAAAGCAAATTCAAAGAACATTGGTTAAACTTCGAACGAAATGAAATTTTCTTATTGTTGAGTTTCTTCTTCTATGGGTTAGCATTTGCTAATTATGAACCATATGCTCCTATCTGGCTTTCACAATTTTTCCAGGTTGATTCTTTTCTCATTATTGGTTTTGTTAGTGCTATACCCAATCTAATATTAATTATGGGAACAGTTTTTTGGGGTGTTTTGGGAGATAAATTTGGCTCGAAAAGATTTGTACTTGTAGGTCTCATAGCTTTTACTTCACTTTTCTTTGTGTTAATATTTTCAACATCGCCTTTGTTTTTCCTAATTGCAATTGTAATTGGGTATATATTTGGTTCAGCACAAGCAGCGAATTTTTATGCATTATCTACTAAATCTATAAAGAAACCAAAAGAAGTAATCTTAGCTAAAATTACAATCACTCTTAGTTTATCTTGGGCATTATTCAGTCCACTTGTTGGTTATATCTATGACTCTTTTGAAAATTCTATGACCATACAGCTAATTATTGCTGTTGCTACTTGTTTTGTAGCTTTTCTGTTAATACTTTTTGTTAAAGAGAAAAGAGTTGAAAAAGAAGTTGAAAAACCCACAGAGAAGATCAATATTGGAATCAAGAAAAAAACACCTCTATTAATTGTTCCCGCGCTGTTTATTTCATTGATGTTTCTTGTTTTCGCTTATCAAAGTGCTGGAGGATTTTGGGCGTATACATCTATCTATTTTCTGGAAACATTACAAAAACCTGGAATCTATTATTCAATTTTCCTCATAATTAAAACAACACTAGCAATTCCTCTTTCCTTTATGCTTGGAAGAATAAAATCTCAAAATAAGGTTAAACTTGTGATAATTATTTTCACTGCGTGGATGACTTTGAACTATCTTTTAGTAATTCTCTTTCCAAACTATTGGCTATTATTTCTAATAATGAATAGCATTCCAATGTATCCCTTGTACAATGTTTTCTTTTATTCATTTGTTTCTGCTTCAACCTCATATAAGAGAAGAGCAACTGGTTTTGGAATTTTAAATACTGTAGGTACAGGAGGATACGTTATTGGAATTATTCTTCTGGGTGTTATTGCAGATCACTCTTCAATTAATATTCTTGTTATGTTACGAATTTCACTTATTTTTGCTGCTACATCCTTAATTTGTGCAATAATATTATATTTTGTTAAAAGTCCGGTTATCGATCAAACTATGAGAGATAAGGTTGCTTCGAAAAAGAAGGAAGAATCAACCATTATTGAATAAGTCAAAAATGAGATTGCTGAGCTAATTTAAGAATTTTCATGTGAATTCCTCACTTTAACAATCAACAAAGCATTTGAATTATTACAAAAAAAGAACTAATAAAGGAAATAAATTTTGTCAAGAATGATTTTTAAAGAAAACATATAAAGCTGCATTCCTATGTGTAAACTAGAATTCTGACCCATATTTGAGGTGAAAGTTTGATGACAAAAGAACGAACAACGTTTTATTATATTGGTCAAGTGTTAGCAGGATTAGCTGGATTACTAACTATTGTATTTATTGTTCTTGCATTTGTTGGTGTAGTAATCAATATTGGTGGAAATGTCTTTTTGCAATGGCTAATAAACGGTGGATTTGGTTTAACTGGAAATGTCTGGTTAATAGTATCTATTGTTTGTGCTGTGGTTTTACTGATAATAACAATAGGTTCCGCTTTTAGGGAAGTCAATGGAATTATTATTGGTATAATTGTTCTTCTATTAGGAATTTTCCAACCAGGAATTGCAGGTATACTATGTTTAGTTGCTTGTATTTGCTTTATTATTGATGGGATAGCTTAACCTAGTAAATTTTCTGAATTTGAGCTGTAATGAATTGATCTAAAAACTACAGTTCATCTTTTCATTTTTCATAATCATTTTCCTCAGTATTGCTATTAATTTTAATACATCTTTATTTTTGAGGTAAAAGATTATTTAAAACCAAATTTGGCTTATTCTTCTATCGTCTTTTCTTTTGAGAGAAATAGAATAAAACAAAAGTAATTATTATTGGAAATAAAAGATAGATTTGAGTCTGTTCTGTAGAAGATGTGGGTTGTGGAGTATAGGGACAGTTATTTAGAGATGGAATTAGATAATCTGACACCAATATCGGAATTAAATAAACAGTCTTGTAAACAGGAGATGTAACAACAGCAACAAACTGATATTTTGGAAATACTAGAATTCGTTGTCCCAGAAAACCATTTGCAGCATAATGCTCAAGTTCAGGATTTAACCAAAATAAATATCCATACTCTCTTGAATCAACTGTGTAATTGTACTGGCTGGTAGATATTGAAACCCAATTTTCTGGTACAATTTGATGTCCATCCCAAGTACCATTATTTAAATATAGAAAGCCAAATTTAGCCATATCTTGTGAACTTAGACAAAGACTATGCCCTCCATAATAAATTCCTTGAGAATCTATATCCCAACTAAGATTCTCTATTCCTAAGAAATTAAATAATTTATCTTGTGCATAAGCCAAAGTAGTCTGTCCTGTGACATTTTGCAAAATTGCAGAAAGCAAATGTGCATTTCCAGAATTATAATTGAAAACTTCTCCTGGAGCAGCTATCATGGGTTTATCTAATACGTATTGCAAAGAACTCTCACTTGGAAAACAAATCACAGCATCTATAGCTTCAAACCATTTTAATCCGGAAGACATAGAAAGTAAATGTTCAATAGTAATATTTAGTTTTGCATTATCTAAGTTTTTAACTACTATCCCAGGGAAGAAACTTAGTACGGTTTGATTTAATTGTAACAAACCCTCTTCTTCTGCGATTCCTATCAAACAGGATGTTATACTTTTTGTAACTGAATTTGTTTGGTGTATTGCCTGGCTATTCCATCCATTGAAATATTTTTCATAAACTAAATAACCGTTTCTTATTAAGATAATTGAGTCAATAGAGTAACCATTATCTTCAATATATTGAAGCATCCCCTCTAGATACTCAGGATTCATATCCTGCTCTTCGGGAGTTGAGACAACCCAACCATCTGTTGGCCAATTATCTAGAGAGTTGCAATTTGAAATAGAAATTATGTTGCTTATTGTCAGAATAACTATGATTACAAAAGGCAAAATAATGGCTTGAAATCTCTTCATAAATAATAGACATTTTTTGTTCATTTAAATCATTTCATTAAATAGCAATGACTATCTCAGCTAAGAATAAACAGAGACAACCATTATTCTTTTCCCATACATTTTGTAAAAAATTATTGGAAAGCTAAGGTTTTTCTCCAAATATATATCATCTGCTTCTTACAAAACTAAGGTAAACTGGAACAATAGAAATTAAAAAAAATGGTAAAAATTAAGACAGAGATTCTGCCAAGATAAATATCAAAGAGAAATAGTAGATTTGCTTTACCAACCTACTTTTCGTTTCTGTAATGATTGAGCAAAACCAGCAAGATCCTTCATACTGGGAGCACTTGTTGCAGCATTCGCTGAATATGTTTCTACTCTGTTTTGTTTTAAAGAGAATAAAAAGCCTTCAAGTTTTAATGCTCCAAGACGATCTGCCAATGTACTTTCTTTTCCATTTAACAGCTTATCATAGGAACTGTCTAGATTCCTATGTTCTTGCTTAATGACTTTTGCTAAAAGCTTGTAACCTTTGTCTTTTGAAATTTGCTGTGCTTTTTCAAACAATTTTCTAGCAGCATCTAAATCGGGTTTGAGTAATTCGAGTTTACCTTTGAGTAGGAACGTTTTAGCAAGTAATGAAAAAGCATTTTGTTTTTCACCAATTTCTACAAGCTTATTTGTAAGCAAATCTAGTTCATCAAGAATGCTTTCATTGCCCAGTATTTTCAATTCCATAATTAGTAATTCACACAAATTGAAAATGCCTTCAACGATTCGTTCATAATCTATGACTTCGCCATTGATTATTTCGTTAATTAAATCTTTGGCAGTAACAAATCGTCCTAAAGTAGAATGTAAAGAAGCAAAAGATAGCTCATCAGAGGTATTTTCTTCTGATTGCAATATAAATGCTTTTGCTAAGCGATAAAGCATTGTCACCTGCTTATTTTCTTTCTTTTCAGAAATATCATGAAGCTTTGTAAGATGTTCCTTTGCTTGTTTTATCGAATTAGTTTCTAATAAAATTTTGATAAGCTGATAAATACCTTGTGATACATGAATATCATGATTAATCTTTTCTGAATACTCAATACTTTTTTCAGTGAACCTTTTTGCTTTCCCAAAATCCATTTTAGAATAATAAACTTCACCTATAGATAAATTCACCAGTCCAAGGTACTGTGCATTATTGTATTCCTCAAATATTTTCTTGCTATCATTTAGGTATTCAAGTGCTGTATCCAATTCTCCTTTTCGCTGGAAATAATTTCCTATATGTGAATATGTTTCTCCAATTTGCATTTTACTATCAATTTCTTTGTATGAAACCAAAGCCCTTTGATAGTATTCATAAGAAGTATCAAGTTCACCTTTATTAAAGAAAATAATGCCAAGATTTGATAATTGAGTAGCGATATTCCTTTTGTTACCTGTTTTTTCATTTAATGTAAGAGCTTCTTGGAAAAATTTAGCCCCTTCATCTAATTCCCCTCTCATTGCGTGGTTTACTCCAAGGTTATTTATTATACTACTTAAAGCAATAACACCACCGGATTTTCTCCAATAAGATAAAGTAATTTTGTAATATTTCAATGCTTCTTCTAGATTTCCAGTACCAGTATGACTAATTCCAAAGTGATTATATAAACTGCCAATTAAGTGATCATTTTCAACTACTTCAACAAATTCTAAAGCTTCAGAGTAAAGCTTGAAGCAAAGCTCATATTCACCACTTTTTTGGGCTAAACTCCCTTTTATTATGACAATTCTTATCTGCATTTCAGCTTTTTGTGCAGCATTGAGTTTTGTTTCATTCATTATTGCTTTTTCTATAGACTTAATATTTTTAGAGCAATCTTTGTATAATCTTGCACAATATTTTTCGTGAGCAAGTAATATTTTTGCGCGATAATAATAAAAAATTAGTCCATCATCGTCTTTACTTAGTGAAATAATCGAATTAGCAATTATTTTATTCTCTTCATAACGTCCCAGCCAATTATTAATTTGACACAACAACAATAAAAGTTCAATTTTTATTTCAATACTAAAATCAACTGTTTTTAAATTCGATTCAATATGTTCTAGTGCTTTCTTAAGAAGCCCTTCTTTTACAAAATTCTTACTTATTGCTAGTATTTTTTGTTCTATAATCAATTTTAAACCTCAGATTTTTTTGTCGTAATAACTCCTAATATATATACTCTATTTTCTTATTTAAAACATATTATTGCGGACAAAAATCACCAAAAAAACAACTTTATTTTTTTCTATTTTCTTAAATATCATTAAATTGTAATTTTCCTAAAAAAAGAATGGTTGATTTGTTTTACCAACCAATTTTACGTTTCTGTAGAGATTGAGTAAAACCTGCCAAGTCCTTCATACTAGGAGAATTGGTAGTGGCATTCGCTGAGTAGGTTTCTACCCTATTTTGCTTCATTGAAAACAGTAATCCTTCAAGTTTTATTGCCCCAAGACGATCTAACATGGTGGTTTCCTTTCCACTTATCAATTCGTCATAGGAACCATCTAAATTCTTTTGATCATTTTTAATTATTTTGGCCAATAGTTTGTATCCTTTTTCCTCAGAAATTTGCTCTGCTTTATCGTAGAATTTTCTAGCAGCAGCTAAATCAGGTTTGAGTAATTCTAATTTACCTTTAAGCAGATATGTTTTTGCAAGTAAAGAGAAAGCATTTTGTGATTCACCGATATCTACAAGCTTATTGGTGAGTAAATCAAGATCATCTAAAATATCTTCGTTGCCTAATATCCTTAATTCCATAATTAATAGCTCACATAAATTGAAGACACCTTCAACGATTCGTTCATAATCGATGACTTCACCATTGATAGTTTCTCTAAGAATATCTTTGGCTGTAACAAATCGTCCCAAAATAGTATGAAGTGAAGCAAATGATAGTTCGTCAGAAGTATTTTCCTCTGCCTGTAAAATAAACGCTTTTGCCAATCGATAAAGCATTGTTACATGCTTATTTTCTTCTTTTTCAGAAATAGCCTGAAGCTTTGTTTGATATTCCTTTGCTTGTTTCATCGAGTTAGTTTCTAATGAGATCCTGACGAGTTGATAAACGCCTTGTGATACATTGATATTGTGACCAACCTTCTCAGAATATTCTACACTTTTTTCAGTGAACTTTTTAGCTCTATTAAAATCCATTTTTGCGAAATAAACTTCACCAATAGATAAACAAACCATTCCAATAAAAAGTGCATGGTCATAATCTTCAAAAATTTTCTTACCATCATTCAGGTATACAAGTGCAGTATCTAGCTCTCCTTTTCGTTGGAAATATTGTCCAATACTCATGTAAACGAGACCTATTCGCTGTCTATTGTTCACTTCTTTGAATAATGTCAAAGCCCTTTTAAAATATTCATATGAAGTATCCAACTCACCTTTTTGAGAATAAAGAAATCCAATATTACCTAATTGATTAGCAATGTTTACTTTATTACCTGTTTTCTCATTCAAAGTAAGAGCTTTAGTATAAAATACTAAACTTTTATTGAGATCTCCTT
>JABCTZ010000034.1 GCA_018238155.1 Candidatus Heimdallarchaeota archaeon
TTTTAGGCATGTCCATCTCAACGAAATTTGTTCTGAATTTGTTCGCAAGTAACCCATCAGTAATATAGAAGATGTTTAGCAGAATAATTATTACTAACTCAATTATAAGTAATATTTCTGGGTTTGACGCAAAGACTGTATCATATCTATCCCAACTTGCCAAAATATTTGGAAACTTTGTACAAATAAATAATTCATCAAGAAAAACAGTAAGAACTACAAAGAAAATGATGCCACTGATGAATAGAGAAATGAAGAATCTTTTGAAATTAATTCTTCGAACCTTTTTCTCAACAATGTATCCAATATATTGTGCACAACGAGAATAAGTCCAGTAAATCAAAGTAAATTGTGTAATTATTAATGAAGCTATAATAGAGATAATTAATATTAATTCAATTGTTGAAGGAATGTAATCTAAGGGAAACTCCAAACTGGGGTTTTCTTCAAGAAAGGATTGTTCGATTGTACGAGGTAGACCAGTTAAATGGAATAAACCAAAAATAAAACATGAAATTAATAATAATAAACCTACTTCTTTCAAAACGTGAAACATTCTACCTTTTATTTCACTTTTCCTTAAAGATTGACTCTGCCAGTTCTCAGTTGTATTATTATCACCAAAGACGAGATAGATAAATGAGGATGCTGTAGTAAAAAGTGATATCATTTTTAAAATGTTCAAGGAAAAAAGTATTGGACTAAAGGAAGCAACGAACATTGAGAAAATGATTGCAAAAATATTACCAATAATTATGGATAGAATTCGATAGCGATATATAATATGTTTATTTTCAGGCACTGTTCTGATAAGAAAACTAATTTCTTGAAATGTTGAATGGTCTTTCTCACTAAATTTTTCGTTTTCATTCATTTTATTATCAATTCCTTGTTTTTTCACTATTTTTCTAAAAAGTCCAAGTTACTAGATAAAATTTTTGAAAGCTACCTAGTAACTAAGAAATCATTCAACCTACAATACGATTAGGGTCATATAGATCACATATATAATCATAAAAGTATAACCCTATAAGAATAACAGCTACTGATACTCGTAGTGCTGTTACAGCACCAGCGGTTAACAAATCTCCAGCAACCTCTAAAGCAGTAATACTTAAACTAAGTAGAAGTAAAGCTCCAATTGCTAATTGTTGTCCTATAGTTGCAGCAAAAATTGCTTCGCCAATACATGCACCCAAACTTGGAAACAAACTAAATATCTCACTAATCATTTCAGGTTCCGACATTTGACCTGTAGCATAAAATGCCATTGAAGTAACTAGTGCAGTGAGTGCACCAATTTGCATCCAAAGCTTTAATCCTACTTTTACAATGGGATCCAAAGCTCGATGAATAGATATAGCTAATATCAGCTCGATGACAAGAAAAACTAGCATTATTAGATGATAAATAAGCTCAATTCCACTCATATTTCCAAAAGCATATTGTTGTGAACCATCCAATGCGTTATATGTCATTGGCATATCTGCTATTTGTTGTAACATTGCTGATATTTCTGGATTACCTGCACCTTGACCTGGGTTAAGCTCGAACTGCAACGGTTGATATTCAATGTCATTTTTGATGATCGACCAATAATGTTTTGCTGCATCCATTATTAAATTTTCTTCTCCGGTAAACAGATAAGAGACAATTAGACTTCCATAAATAGCATCGATTGCACCATTAAAAGCAATGACCTGTTCTTGTGTTAATGATGTTTGGTCTATAACTTCTTGTGAATAACAAGAGAGAACGACATCTTTGCTGAGTGTATACTGTAAATCCTTGGAAAAATCCTCCCAAGAAGATAATTCACTATTAATGCTTAAACCTTCCTTATTTCCATGACCAATCCAGATCAATGGTTGAATAATTCTATGAGCTAAGAGTTGATATTTCAGTGATCCATACTTAAGAATATTCAGCTCTGGAATGTTTTCCCGTAGAGTATTACTAGCTGAATCTATTGCATCTTCTCTATCAAGATGGATAACAAAAGTGCCCGGAACAAAGGTTGAAAACGCTTGTATGAAAGGAACACTCGCCATTATTACCATAACAAAGACTGCTATTTTAGCTTTGTTTGTGAAAATTGCTCTTTAAATAGATTGCTATTTTTTACCATAAAAAATGAAATGAATATAAGTCACTCTAAGAGAGATTCAGTGATAATCCATCTCAACGAAATTCGTTCTGAATTTGTTCGCAAGTAACCCATCAGTAATATAGAAGATGTTTAGCAGAATAATTATTACTAGTTCTATTATTAGTATTATTTCAGGGTTTGACGCAAAGACTGTATCATATTTATCCCAACTAGTCATAATATCTGGAAATTTCGTGCTAACAAACAAGTCATCAAGAATGATTGTTAAAATTATACCAAAAATAATAAAGACAATAGATAAGCAAATGAAAAATCTCTTTGTATCAATTCTCCGGAGTTTTTTCTCTGTATTATAGCCTTTATATTGTGCACAACGTGAATAAATCCAATAAATCAATGTAACTTGTGTTAAAAGCAACAAAGTAATAATTGAAATAATCAATAGAAGCTCAGAAATAGTTGGTTGATAATTTAAAGGAAATTCTAGACCAGGATTTTCTTCTAGAAAGTTAACTTCAATGTATCTGGGCAATCCACTTAAATGGATTAAACCAAAAATAGAACTTGAAACCATTAATAGAATACATGCTTCTTTCAAAACATGAAGAAGCCTACCTTTAATTTCCTTTTTCCTTAAGGACTTTTTATGCCATTTATCAATTGAATTGGCATCACCAAAAGCAAGGTAGATAAATGAAAATACTGTAGTATAAATAGAAATTATCTTAAAAATATTCAAGAAAAACAGTAATGGATTGAAAGAAGATGTGAACATTGAAAAAGGAATTATCAAAATATTTATCAAAATTAAAGCAAATAATCGAAATCGATTTAAAATAGATTTATTTTCTGGAATAGTTTTGAGTAGAAAGCTAATTTCTTTGTTTGTTGAATATTCATCATTTCTTAGTTGTTCTTTTTCAGTCAAGTTATTTCAATTCCTCATCTATTTCACTATTATGTTAACAATATTTTAAAGTTGCTAGATAAACATTCTGAAATTCATCTAGCAACTGAAAAGCTAACTAACCTACTAAATAGTTATCATCCAAAAAATCACTTATGAAGTCATAAATGAATAACCCAATTAGTAATAATGATACAGCTATACGTATTGCTGTTACTGCTCCTGCTGAAAACAAATCAGCAAGTATTTCCACAGCAACTATACCAAGACTAGCTACAACAAGTGCAAAAAACACAGCCTTTACTCCACGAGTTGAAGATTTATAAGCTTTCCACATACATTCACCCATTTGAGAAAAATTACCAAGCATCTCGTCAATTAATTCATCATCTGTCATTAGATTTGCAGAGTAATATGCAAAAGCAGTGCAAAGTGATGCAAGCCCTCCGAATAACATCCAATTTTTCAAACCCAATTTGACAATTGGGTCTAAAGCATTAGAAACTTTTAAAGCTAAAACCAATTCTAAGACAAGGAAAAATAACATAATTAGATGATAGGTAAGTTCAATTCCACTCATTTTATGTATAACATAATTTCGATTGCCATTCAATTTAGTATCGGATGTTGGTAAATTTGCTATTTGTTGTAACATTGTGGATATTTCAGGATCACCAGCACCCTGACCTGGATTGAGCTCGAACCGCAGAGGTTGATATTCAATATCATTTTTGATGATCGACCAATAATGTTTTGCTGCATCCATTATTAAATTTTCTTCACCAGTAAACATGTAAGAGACAATTAGACTTCCATAAACAGCATCGATTGCACCATTAAAAGCAATGACCTGTTCTTGTGTTAATGATGTTTGATCTATAACTTCTTGTGAATAACAAGAGAGAACGACATCTTTGCTAGGAGTATACTGTAAATCCTTGGAAAAATCCTCCCAAGAAGATAATTCATTATTAATGCAAATACCTTCCTTATTTCCATGGCCAATCCAGATCAATGGTTGAATAATTCTATGAGCTAAGAGTTGATATT
>JABCTZ010000042.1 GCA_018238155.1 Candidatus Heimdallarchaeota archaeon
TTGATATTTGCATAAGCAGAAGAGGAGGATAGACCATAGGTATTAACCCACCAAGTATATTCAGCCTTATCACTTATGCCGTCATTGTCTGTGTCAGAATCTGTTGGATTGGTTTCAGAAGTGAAGATTTCAAAATAATCTGACCAACCGTCGTTATCCGTGTCACTATTTGTAAGACTGGTGCCATAGGTAAAGGCTTCTAAGCGATCATTTAACCCATCGTTATCCGTATCGCTATCCCAGGGATTTCCTCCATAGAGGTATTCATCGATGTTCTTGAGGTTATCACCATCTAAATCAGTTAATTCATCACTATCACTCGTGGGATTAAGTGAGTAGGTTACTTCCCAACCATCGGGCATGCCATCATTATCCGTGTCGGAATCTCTAGGGTCAGTACCAAGTGAATATTCGGAAATATTAGTTAAGCCATCATTATCAGGATCGTTCGCAGCATCATCAACAAGTGGATTTAGATTACGGGTTATTTCAAAACCATCATCCATTCCATCATTATCCGTGTCAGTATCTATTGGACTTGTACCATATGTATGCACTTCATCACCATCGTTAATGCCATCAAGATCAGAATCTGGTGCAACAGGATCTGAAAGATAGGTATTTACTTCGTCTCCATCTGTCAAACCATCGTTATCTATATCTGGATTATTACAATAACTGTATGCTGTAGAATCAGCTGTTCCTAGACTTTTCCAATAATCATATTCGGAAACATCATCTAATCCATCTCCATCCGAATCACTTAACAAAGGATTTGTTAATGTAACACTTGTTTCATAGTAGTCATTCCAACCATCATTATCAGTATCACTTATGAGTAAATCAGTTTCGTATACTGTAATTTCCATCAATGAAGATAATCCATCACAATCATGGTCAAATTCAGCATCATTTGGATTAGTTGGATCAAGATTTAATTCATATTCAATATTATCATCAAGTCCATCCCCATCAGTATCCTTTACAAATGGATTTGTGAATATCATTGATTCGATATAATTGGGTAAATGATCTTCATCAGTATCTTCTAGATTCCAATTTGAAATTGGAGATTCAAATGGATCAACATAATCTTGATAATAACTATAGTCTTCATCATAACCATTAGCCCATTTTACTGCGTGTGTATAAACCTCCCAACCATCTTGCATTAAATCACCATCGCTATCTGGATTCAAAGGATCTAAAAGAAGTTCCCATTCTTCTTTATCACCTAGTCCATCGAAGTCACTATCTGTTGCAGCGGGATTAGACCAATAATCTATATCTTGTAATGTGATTGTTTGACTATCCAACTCACCATTTCGGTCATGATCAGTTAAATAGACATCTACAGTTTCAGAATCTCCTAATAGTATTATCTCTTGATTATCATTTAATCCATCTTTATCTGTATCGCTAGCAAATGGATTAGACTCGCATAGTATTTCAGTAATAGTTAATAATCCATCAGAATCATAATCAGAACTTGGATCCATCCAGATATATCGTTGGTCTTCAGGGATAGCATCAAAATTGGTATCAGTTGGTGTATCTGATATAAAGCTATATTCTTCTTCAGTATAAGCTTCAAAAATATCTGCTATATAGATTTCATAATAATTTGCTTCTATTAAATTAGAAATCCCATCTCCATCATCATCATAGTAACGATTGGATTCATCTGAATCAAGAAAGCTTGAAATACTATCATCAATTTCATCATAGTCTGTCCAACTCCCCCCTTCTGGTTCTGAAACAGCAGTAGATAATTCTATTGATTGTGGATTATCATATAAAGGATTTCGACCTCGAAAAGGATTTGGAAATGATGACATACCAAATATAACTCCAATAGCAATACAACCTGTAACTACAGATCCTGTAGGACCACCAATCGCAAATCCTATAGCAACAGCTACACATAACATTAGAATATAACCCCAATTTTTAGCAAACCAGTCTCTTATAGGATATTTATCGGTATCTGTATCTGAATTTCCAGAGTCTATATAACCCTCTAATATATCTAGAGAGAGTGCGGCTAAAATCTCTGGAGCTTGATAAGTTCCGAGTGTATATACGTAATTGCCACGTTTTATAATATTTTTAGATCTACACCAATCTTGATGATTTTCAACTTGAAAAATTAAAGCACTAACCGCAACTAAAAGCAAAGTACCTTCTGCACCAGTAGCTAATGCACTTCTTATAGTATATCTTGTATGAGTACCTGGGGCTGAAGGATTCCTACCTGGCAATCCAATTAATATACCTACAAGACTTGCTGTTGAATAATTAGGATACAATTTAAACATCACAAGTTGAGTGTATTTGTCTGTTGGCTTCTTAAATATAAACCACATGGTACTATAACTTCTTAGGATGTCTTTGATTACATAATTGTTTATGTATATTTCATCAGTTTTTGCATTTATGTGATCAGCGCCCCAATTCCCTCCTGGCTCTGTACTTTGTGAACCTTGTTGTAAATCTATATGTAGGTAATCAGTAACAAATACTTTATCAAAAATATTCTGAATCGATAATGCTGATAATGCTAATATAGCTTGTAATCCGAATTGACTAAAAACCTCTGGTGTAACATATAATTGATATTTACATAATTGGTTACGCATTAAATCATTAATTCTTGGTTTGTATGAATTCCATTCAGCTAGACATCTAACAACTTCTTCAACTTGGATATTTCCTTTAAAACCCATTACATTATCAAAATATTGTGAGATAATATATGAATCACAAGATGCTAATAACACCCATGAAAATTCATTGGATAATTCATTAATCAAATTAGTCGAATCTCTTAAGCTTAATAGATAATATCCATGCTCAATTAGAACTGCCCAATCATTCTCGGAATAAACTAAATAACCAAAATGAAATGGTTTGATTTTTGCATTGTATGCTTTTGCAATTTCAAATGCAATTAGATACATAATCGATAAGTCATCACAACTCAATCTTGAAATTAAATTAGCAATCTGAAACCTGACATCTAAATTTAAGCTTTCTTCAGAAAGCAAAAATAAACTACTTGGTTGTAGTTCGTTTCTTGTAATTTTAATTTCATTTTTGTCATTAACACTTATACAATTGCTATTAAGAATCAAATTAGAAGTAGCTTTTCTCTTAACGATATCGCAATTAATATCTCGTGCAAAAGAGAAACTACCCAACAAACTGGCACATGCTATTAATATAATAATTAATAGAGCTCCGAATCTCTGCTTTTTCAAAATCATTTCCTTTCAATTCTTCTATAAGATAGATTAATATTAATATTTTGAGTTTTTGTCGTTTTGAATTCTTTAGCAAAATCTAATTAGATTAGTTTCAAATAAGTATATAATGATTATTAATTGATGGCGTTGGGATTTGTAAATTTTAATGATAGAGATAAATAAAGACTTTATACCTTTAATTCTGGAAAGAAGTTCTGCAATAACTACTTATATTCTAAATAATGAATTACTTGGTTCCGAACAGACTTATAATCTTGGAACACATCCTTACAAAGCATTTGAACTCCTTACTACTTTGTATAATAATGAGCATACAAGAAAGGCTATCCCAAAACGATTCCATCAATACCTATCTTTTGGAAGAGATAATCTAAAAACATACAAGTCATATCCCCTCGTTGGGGAAGGTTGCAGCTATGTAATCCAGTTTGATCTAATAACTGAGAAACAATCAAAAAAACCAGTCTTACTAAAAAATATTAATTATCTTCATAGTTCAGAAAAGAAGCTTGGTATTTCCATCCGTATCACTGGTGAAGAAGCATTTATGATCTTTGCTAATATTTTAACAAATGCTCTATGTGATAATTTCGATCATTTCCTAAAAGATAATTGGCTTAGGGATTTTGAACAACTTGATATTAGAGCGGAAATACTTGAGTCAATTCAAAGAATGGAACAAATGGAAAATGTTGAACAAAGGAAAAGATATCTTGAGCTTTGGGGTTACTCCTACCTCTCGATGAACGAGTTCGCATTAGAATATTTGAAATATATTAAAGAAAATATTCTTAGCAAGCAATTTACACCTTATTTTATCCAACATTTCAGTGGTTCAAGGGTACTTGTATTTCTTGGTTACCTCCAACCAGTCAGAGACTATTTCATAGAAATAAATAAGAAATTACTTTATCCTGAAAAATTATCAAAAAATGAAATTAGGCTTTATTGTCATTTTCTCCAGGCATTTAGAAACCGTAGAAGTTATGAAGAAGATGAGGAAATTGATAATCTAATAGCAGTTTATTCTGTTTATGCTCCTTTGTTTGAAAAATTCCTTTTCATGAAATTTCTATAGATAAAAATTTCAGTATAACTTTCTTCTTTAAGGTCGAGAAGTCCAGTATAGTAATGACACGCCAAGGTGGAAAGATTAAGTTTTCTGTTAAATACCAGCAAAAATTCGAAAATGAATTATTACTTCTTCAAGTTAACTTTAAAACAAATAAATAGAGTAGATCCTTTTTTCACTCAAATAACCCAGTCTCACCTGAGGTTATAGGGGTTAGTAAAAGAAAATAAAAAATAACTGATAATTATTTTGTAGAATCTACGGCCCTCGCTTCTTCTTGAAGGTCTAGAAGTCCAGGTCGGTAATGACATGCTTTGGTGGCAAGTAAATGCTGGTTGAGTATCTTGCTAAAAGATTCTGTATGTAAATACCAAACATGAAAAAATCAGCTAAATTACTTGAAAACGAATAATTCTTACTAATTTGCTTAATTCATCATCGAAAAATATAAAACCACAAACGAATTAATTGTTTTAAAAAACTGGATAAGTGGGATAAAATTATGGCTAAGATTTTCATCAGTTATAGGGATGATGATATTGAATGGAGAAATAATCTATATAGTTTATTAAGAAATCCTGAAACTGAATTTCAAGATGTTCCAATACAAGAAAGGGAGGATTACAGAGGTACATCTGAGAGAACCATAAAAGATTATTTACGACCATTGATAAGCGATGCTAGTTGTTTGATTTTACTGGTAGGAAATAATACTCACAATGGATGGTTTTTAAATTGGGAAATTGATGTAGCAATCTCAAGACAAATTCCAATTGGTGCAATTAGAATACCTGATACAATAGGTGGACTCCCTCCAAAAATAAAGGGAATGGAAATTCCATTAGTTAATTGGGATAATACAGAGATAAAAAATATGATTGATCAATTTTTTGGCAGATAATAAAGGAAATTTCACTAGTGGTAAAGTGGATTAAAAATGATAGATAGACCAAAATGTATAGTTAAAGAAGAAAATAATCGAAAATCTTGTACTAGTCGAGCTAAAATGGAAATAAAAGTAACACTGTATCATCCTGGTTCCGAAAGAAAATCACAACAACATTGGTTTCTGTGTGAAAAGCATATGAGATTATTTTTGGATGCAAAGGGGGAAGGTTGGTATGTAAGGTACAATAATAAAGAAAATATATCACCAGTAATTGATTATAGCATTATATTTGATATTGAACAAATAGCAAATATACCAAATATGATTAGAGATAAAACACATAAAGAAGAAAAAATCTTCTTAAATATATAAAAAGAGTGATTTTATGGAAGATATACTAGTATTAATGTCAGGCGGAATTGATTCGTTTTTGATGTCTTCGATTCTAAATGAAGACTATTCCATACAACCATTTTATGTTAATTATAATCACTTAGCATATTTAGAAGAAAAAAATGCTGTGATTAAACAAATTGATTATCTGAAATTAATGCCTTTAATTGAAGTTTCTGTCAATAATATCTCAAAATTAATGGTGAATTCTTTAGTTGTTGAAAACGAATTGAAAAACGACTTTTATCCAGCTCGTAACTTATTATTATTAACTTTAGCTAGTCAAATTGCTTACAGTAGAAATATTACCAGAATAGCAATTGGAATCATAGGTGGAAGTAGAATTTTTCCGGATTGTACTGATCATTTCATTTCTGAATTGGAGAATATATTATCAATTTCTAATGATAAAGAAATCATAGTATTCAAACCCCTATCAAATTTATCAAAAAAAGAGGTAATCAAATTGTTTTTTAAAACGAATCTACCATTTAATCTTGTTTATTCATGTCAAAAAGGAAATAAGGAGCATTGTAATTCATGCCCTTCTTGTAAAGAACTATTCAATGAAATAAATAGATAAGGAGAGAAAGAAAATGGAAATAACCCATGAAGCTCAATTTGGAAATAGTAGGATTTTTAAAATAAAAATCAAGGAAAAAGAGATATTTACTCCGATTTTTTTCCCTGCAGTATCAAGTGTAGATATTAGAAAGTTTGAATCTATACTTAACTGGTTAATTGAAAAAAAGCCAATTAATTTCTTAGTATCTGGCTATGATATCAATACAGAAATAGTAAGAAAATTCCCGATTAAGGAAACTTTTTTGATGCTAGATAGTGGGGGATATGAGATAAGAAATTTAGAAAAAAAATCATCTTGGTCGTTAAATAATTACAAGGAGATTATTGAAAAACTTGAACCAGATATAATAATCTCTTTAGATCTTCCTGATAATCAAAATCCAATTCAAGATTATTTGTCTTTAAAGAGTAATTTAAATGAAGATGTTTTTCTTGAATTTGTTATTAGTGAAACCAATCCAAAAAAAATTCCTAATATGTTAATTTCATCATTGCAAGAAATACAACCTAATGCAATAGCGATTCCAGAGAGGAATTTGGGATTATCATTTATTGAAAGATTAAAAACTGTTAGAAAAGTTTCTAATATTTTACAAAATATGGAAAATCCGATTTTATTTCATATATTAGGCTGTAGCGATCCTGATTCAATTATTAAATATGCCAATGAAGGAGTTGATTTATTCGATGGTTTAGGATGGTATAAACGCGCAGTTTTTTATAAAGAAATTAAAAATAATAAATATAAATTGTATTCAGATTGGTCATTTATAGATTCATCAAAATTATCTGATTGTAATTGTTTTGTATGTAAAAAGGCTGACGAAATCAATCATTTAGAGAGAGTATTATCACATAATTTGCTTGCATATTCAAAATTGTGTGAGGAATTACAAATGTATATTATTGAAGGAGGAAAATTGTAAATGGGTGGTGGTGGTGGTGGTCGAGAAACTTCATATAGTAAATCAACTACAGGAATAAATTCACAGAATTTAAGAAGAGAAGTAAAAGACAGCATAAGAAAAACCGAAAAAAGATTAAAATCAAAAGAATCAAAGATTACCTATCCTTCCAGAAATGTATTCATAAGCTTTCATATGGCTGATGAAATGCAAGTAAAATTGTTAAGACATCAAGCTAAAGATAATAGATTTAATTTTAAATTCAGAGATTATTCAGCTAAAGAAGCATTTAAGGACCCTTGGAAAAAATATTGCCGAGAAAAAATCAAACAATCCTCGTTTACAATTGTTATGATTGGAGAAGATACTCATAAGAGACCTGCTGTAAAATGGGAAATTGCTGAAAGTTACAGACAAGGAAAGGAAGTCATTGGAATACGCATGTATAGAGATGAAAATTATAAAATACCACAGCAAATGAACGAGAAAAATGCTAAAATCGTAAATTGGAATTTGGGTGATATTATGGAAATTCTTAGTGAAGCTTCTTATTAATGAGATTATTGAGATCTGAAGGAAGAGATGGCTTATGAAAATAGATTTAATCAAGAAATTGAACATGGCAAAATCTTACAGAATTAAAATTAATAATTTTGAATTCAAAACGCCATTTTTTTTTCCTTCAATCTCAACATATAAAAATAATTTCGATACAATATTTAAATGGGTTTTAAGTAATCGATGTAACCAATTTTTATTTTCAGCTTATGATCTTAATAACAAGAGAACTGAATTATTGGCTAAAAAAAATATGAATATCTGTTTAGATAGCGGTGGATTTGAATTAAAAATACTAGAAAACCCAAAAAAATGGGATATTTATGATTTAATAAACGTTTGTAATTCGGGAAAATTTGATATGATTATCTCTTTAGATCCATTTTTCGATAAAGAAGTTTTGCATAAATTCTTTCATACAAAAAATGATATCTTAATACTATATTATGAAAAAATGGTTGAATCAATAAATTATGAAAGTCTTTTTGAATTTGCAATAACTGAGCATAAACCTGAAATGATAATTAAACAATTGAAATATACCTTGAAAAAAATTAATCCAAACGCAATCGCTATCCCTGAGGAAAATTTGGGATTCACTTTTTCTGAAAAAATAAGCAATATAGAAACAATTTCGAATCTACTGTCCAATCAATCAAATCCAATTTTATTTCATCTAAGAGGGTGCAGTAACCCTTTATCGATGATTGAATATTCATTGAGTGGTGTTGACATATTTGATGGATTGGGATGGTCATCAAAAGTCATTAAAAAAACAGAAAACATATCAAATGAAGGAAAAATTTTACACAATTGGAAAACTTTCGATTATAGTAAATTAGATAATTGTGAATGTGATGCATGTAAATCAAACAAAAGAAAAAAATATAATGATAAAGTATTAGCTCATAATTTATTTGCATATAAGAAACTATTATCTGAAATCCAATTATTAATTAATGATCACTAACTTAAATCGCTGTGATTGATATAGTAATTTCTTATATTTGTATATAAAGAATCAAATGCATTAGCAATAATTAAATGAGATTTAGCGGTTCTATAATCGATATTTTTTTTGTATTTCTCTAATAATATTTTTAATAAATCTAATTCAAATTTAGCAATTTGATTTTTTCTGTATGAAATAATTTCTGGAAAGCAAAACCAAGTACAAGAATCATAATACGATAATAAGTAACTATGATAAACCATATTATCAGTAATTTTTTTGATTTCAAGAATTCGGATTTTCTTTTTTTCACCAACATCTCTTTCAGAAATGCCCATAACCAAATTTAAGATATTATCATATGCCTTAATAAAATTAAATGGTGCACATCCCAATAATAAATCTCCTTCATATATTTCTGGAGAAATAATAAACTTATTTTTTATTAAAATCTCTATTTCAATAATAAGTTCTTTCCTTTTACTCTCCTCTCTATGAAAAACCTCATCAAGAACGTTATTTGAATTCTTTAGAAAATCATCTTTACAATTACTTAAACCCATTTTTGTATAAATAGTTACTATATCATTAACGTATTTAATCAGAATATTTCTTGATACAGAATGAAATTTCGGTGAGTGGTATAATCTATTCCGAATTTCATGATATTCCAGCAATTTATCAAACATATTCTTTATTTTTTTAAATTGTTTCTGTTTCTTACACATTTTGATTATATTTTCAAAGGATCTATTCTTTACAGGAATTCCAATAATAGTTTCCAAATAACTACGTAGTGTTCTTTCAACAACATTATCCAGTAATACAAAACTTTGCCGCAATGATGTATCATCGTTATTTTCTGCTAAAATAATGATATTTCCTATAGATTTGTATAAATCCTCTATCCATAACCTATCTTGGTTTTTTTTAATTACCATTGCAATCCCCAATTTATTTTATTTATATTTGCCAATTGCTAATAAGTGAATCAAAATTATAACCAACCCAAATTAGTACCAATATTGTGAAAACACCATATACAATAATCAAAGTTACGGGTATCCAAATTTCACCAAAAGTGATTTCTATATATTTCTTATCAATAATTTTTCTATTTCTTTTCCTGAATTTCTTCAATTTTATAATTCTTTTCTTGGGTTTCTTCGGTTTTTTATTCTTTTTCATTAATGCCCATTCTATTGTATATCCTTTTGCTGGTAATCTTTTTTCAATTTCATTAATAACTTGAAATTTGCTATCATTTAGTTTTTTATATTTTTTAATAAGTCGCTGCCAGCTTAAATCAAAAATGATACCAATAATAAGAACAATAAAAGTCCAGTGAATTAAATTTGATTCAACTAATAATCCAATAGCAACTAGAAATAAACTATTTGCAGTAAGAAAGAAGTTATTCATTGTGGCTCTTCTTGAACTAATTCTATCAGCCATCTCAATAAACAATTTATACTGTTTAAAAAGAGTATCTTTATCGTTCATTTCATCTTTATTAAAAAGATTGTTTATTGGTGAATCTTTGTTAGACAATAGAAACCTACCTCATCTTCAATTAAATGTATTACTTTGTTTAAATTTATATTTTTTGTTTTTACTGATTGACCTAAAATTAGAAAATTAGATTATCCTTTTAAAGTTAATGTTTTTGTAGTTTTCCATTCAGCAATATCAGTATATTCAAGTTCTTTACATTCTAAAGTAATAAAGTCTTCATCTATTCTACGTTTGAATCTATTAATCAAGAACAATTACAAATTTTGTTGAACGAACACCTAGGTATAGATTGGTCAAATAATATCGATTATTTTGTAACATCAAGTATAAGAAGAAATAGCTCAAACTTGATTGAAATATAGTAACTATAAAAAGGTAAATCAAAATAAAAGAGAAAAATAATTGTCAAGGCTTCATCGTGGTACTTTTGGTGGGATTAAACAGGTTACAATTAAATACTTCTTCAAGTTAAATATAAAATAAGATTGACCCTTTTTCGTTCAAATAACCCTAGTCTCACCTGAGGTTATAGGGATAAATAAAAGAAAATAAAAAATAACTGATAATTATTTTGTAGAATCTACGACCCTCGCATCTTCTGTAAGGTCTAAAGTCCATTTCGGAAATGACACGCTTTGGCAGCAGTTTTCTCCAAATTATTATTTCTTTACCACCATTTAAACCCATGTAAATCATCATGTTCTTTTTTAGACATAACTTCCAAGTTATCAGGTTCGTTGTTAAGTTTGTCACCATCGATATGATGAACAACTTCACCACGACGAAGTTTTCTACCAACAACATAGTTTTCAGCAACCCAACGATGAACATATTCTCCTGAATCGCTAAACCGCATATATCCTCTACTATCTTCATAGGTCTCAGATTCATCAACATCTCTTGGGGAGTAAGAGTCACAATTACAAATTCTACCAAACTTGAAAAGGATAATACCTAAGACTACAATAACTCCAATTGCTATAAACCATCCATTGTGAAATAAAATACCAATAATAAATAAAATTACTCCTAAAAGAAAGAATGTACCTGTACAACCTAAAACTGAAATACAAGAACTTTTTTCCTCAATCTCCTCATCTTCTTCTTCATCATCTCCAAAACAACAATTGAATAGTCCCATTAAATCCCTTCACTATAACCATTAAAAGTAAACACTAATCTTTATTAGTTTTACGATTCTCAAATTAGACTTGTATACTAATCATAATTTTAGTATACTGAAAAAAAATAAAATGGAAAATTCAGAGCCATTACACCCACATCCTCTCTGAAAGTAATGATTCTTGGAATCAATAAACAGAAATATTATAAAACTAGAAAATTGATTAGAATTAGAGCAAAAAACAATTCATATAATTGGTGATTCAATGAAGGGAAATATTGGAGAATGGAGTGAAATATATACATTCATGAAATTACTCGCAGATGGAAAACTATATGCAGCAGATGCTAATCTTGAAAAAATTGAATCGATTTTTTATCCGATTTTAAAAATTATTCGTGAAGAAAACAATGTAAAACTTATCTATGTTCGAAACTCAATGATTAGAATAGCAGAAGAAGATGAAATAATTACTCTTAAAGAAGAGAAAGTAGAGAATTTCCAAAAAACAGCTAGACAATTACTAAGTTATCTAAAGGAGTCAAAAGGCAGGTCATTTGAATTTCCTGACATTGAACTTTTTCTGAATTCTATAATGTGTAAAGATTTGAAATCTAAATCAAATAACAAAAAGGATATTACAATCGTAATCCATGATCCAAATACTGGTTTTGAACCAACACTGGGTTTTAGTATAAAAAGTCAACTGGGTTCACCTTCTACCTTATTAAATCCTGGAAAACCAACGAATTTTCTATTCAAGATAAACAATTTAACACTTACAGATGAACAAGTACAAGAGATTAATAATATATCAACAAAAAGTAAAATCAAAGATAGAGTTAACAAAATTTTTTCTCTAGGAGGCAGACTTGAATTTTCGGGAATTGAAAATCCAACATTTAAATCCAATCTCCAATTAATTGATTCAAATTTACCATTCATATTAAGTGAATTGTTAACACTATTTTTTAGAGGGGAAGGAAGGACTTTACTTGAATTAATCCAAAAGATAATAGACGATAATCCATGCGATTTTGTAAATCCCAATGAACAACCATTTTACGAATATAAAATTAAGAAACTCCTACTTGATATAGCGTTAGGTATGACACCTACAAAAACTTGGACAGGAATATATGATGCAACAGGAGGATACATCATTGTTAAAAAAAGTGGTGAGATTTTATCGTATCATATTTACAATTTAAATGAGTTTCAAAATTATTTACTAAATAATACTAAGTTGGATTCACCTAGCTCAACACGCTATGAGTATGGAAAAATATACAAAGATACTGATGAGTTATATTTTAAATTGAACTTGCAAATTAGATTTATAAGTTAATAAAGGAATGATTCCCATATTACTTAGTGGCACTTATAAATTGAAATTTGAACATAAATAATAGATTGGAGCAATAAAATGGATGGAATTTTCAGAGCTATTGACCTATTTGCTGGCATAGGTGGCATTCGTTTAGGGTTTAAAGAAGCCTTTAATGATGAAATAGAATTTGTCTTTTCAAATGAAATTGATCCCTATTGTTGTCAAACGTATAAAGCAAATTTTGGCGATGATCCCTTAGGAGATATTACTAAAATAAACCCTAATAGTATTCCTGATTTTGATATTCTATTAGCAGGTTTTCCATGCCAAGCCTTTTCAATTGCCGGACGGAAAGAAGGATTTGACGACACTCGAGGAACGTTATTTTATAATATAGCTAAAATTCTAGATGCCAAAAAACCAATGGCTTTTCTTTTAGAAAATGTACCTCACTTAATGAATCATGACAAAGGTAGAACATTTCAAATAATTCGAGATATATTGGAAGAAGATCTAAATTATAATATTCATTATATAATTTTAAATGCAAAAAATTTTGGTTTGCCCCAAAACCGGCCTAGAATTTTTATCGTAGGTTTCAAGCAGAACCTACGTTTTACATTTCCTAAACCAACAAACGAAGTGATTAAATTAGAAGAAATCCTTGAAGATAAAGTTGATGAGTCCTATTATCTTTCACAACAATATTTGAATGGTTTGAAAAAGCACAGAGCAAGACATGAAGCAAAAGGTAATGGATTTGGTTATGTAGTTGTCTCTAGAAATGGCATAGCAAATGCTATCGTTTTAGGTGGTATGGGTAAAGAGAGGAACTTGGTGAAGGATAAAATATTAACAAACTGTTGGAAGAGAGAAGGAGATAATATTCAACTTCGAAATAACGAAGGCATAAGAAAAATGACGGAAAGAGAATGGGCTAGATTACAGGGATTCCCTGAAACATTTACTTTCCCTGTAGCAAAAACACGAATTTATAGACAACTAGCTAATTCGGTTTCTGTTCCAGTTATAAGTGCAATAGCTAAGGAAATACTGAAAAGTTTAACTGAAAATATAATAGAAAAAAAACCAATCTTAAATACAAATGAAAAACATGCAATTGATTTATTATTAACAATGTTTAGAAGAAAGAAATTTACTCATTCGGGAAAAAAAATGAAGAGTTCAATATATAGCATTATCAAAAATTATGCATTAAGAATTGATGATATCGATGAAATTTTGAACATATTATTTAAATTGAAATTAATTGAAAGACTTGAAAAAGACAAGTTATATTTCAACAAGAAATTGTTAAGCATAAATACTGAGACAGAATTTAAAAAATTAATTTATGACAGTTTTTTTGATGGAAAACCAATTTCAACGACAATTGAACAATATATCTAAAATATAAAGTAAATTGATAATTCAACTCATTTTAAATAGTGCTCAATATCAAGTACGATTTGATCTAAATTATCTTTTATTTCATGACCCCAAAATCTCAATACAATCCATCCTTTTTCTTTTAGAATAAGATTCACTTTAGTGGCTCTAGTTTTATTGGATTCGAATTTATTTAGCCAAAAATCCTTATTTGAATCTGGAATCTTTTTGCAAATCGGACATCCATGCCAATAACAACCATCACAAAAAATAGCTATTTTTTGCTTGACAAAAACTATATCAGGCTTACCTTCAATTTTGTATTGAACTCTAAAGCGATGACCTCGTATCCATAGAGCTGATCTTAAGGTCTTTTCTATACCGGTATCACGAGTTTTTATTTTACTCATTAATTTACTTCTTTGTTCAGGAGTGAATATATCTACCATTTTGACTCTAGACTCACTATAACTAAACAATTAATAATTTGAAAGTTTTATGTAACAAAGTATCCAAATTTCACATTCAATCTGTATATTTAGTTAGCAGAAGTGTATTAATTGAGAGAGAATAATAGAAAAAATGTTGAAATAAATGAGTCGATGTTAGGATTTTGGGCAAACTTCACATTTGACAAAATGCTAAGTCTAATTGATGAATATCACATTGAGGCAAAGGAAATATTAACAGCAACAAATTTCTGGAATGAAATAAAAAATAAACCAGTTACAGGTAAATCTATTGCGGGTATTAGAGAAATTAACAATAAAGATGGGGGTATCTTTAAGGAAGTAAGTATGTCTGAGATTTTTTATAAGGCAATTAATAAAGATACAGTACATTTTCTCCCGATATTTTATTTATTGGAATCAATAAATGAAATTAGCAAAAGAGAGAGGAATATTTCTATAAAAGATATTAGTGGTATTTTGGGTAGATTCTACAGAAGCTATGCTTCTTTATTAAGAGATTTTGATGCAAATAATAAAATGAATATCTATATACGAAAGAATAATACCAATATCAATTTTCAGTTATTTCATGATCCCGAATTTGATATAAAACTTCATACAGACATAGGATTAGAGTTATCAAATAATGAAAGGAAAATAAGGATAGCTATTTGGTTATATTTGAATACATCAGCAGGTGCAATAAAAACAAAAGTAAAGATAACTGAATCAATGAAGGGTAAATTACCTTTTGGTATTCATCTATTTGCACCTATTAATATGAAAAAAAACCTAAGAAACGAGATGATTAAAGATTGGATATTATATTCTGAATATTATATTGAGGAAATTGTTCAAAAGTGTATCGAGTTATTCAATGGGATAGTACAACCTGATTTAAACTTAGTAGAATTGAAGAAGAAGATAGAAGATAATAATCAATATCAAATTAAACCAATACTTGTGGTAATAAAAATATTGGATATAAGTGTAATAGAAGTCGAATTAAAAAAGTTATTACAAATTAAAACAAGAATTACAATAAGAGATATAGCTAAGATCTTGATTACATCAGAGAATGATGTTAGGAATATCTTAAAGCGATTAAAAACTAACATACATTCCCATATTATGGAAGAAAGAGATGAAGATACAATTAATATTATTGATGAGGAAGTTTTCATTCATGAATTTGCCAATTTAATTAGGATTTTTTATAATGATTATAACTATATGACTAATGATAAAAAACCAATGATTCTCTATGAGAAATCTCAATAGACAATAATTAATTCTTCAGGTTAACAAAAAACAAGTAGATCCTTTTTTCATTCAAATAACCCTAGTCTCACCTGAGATTGTAGGAGGTATTAAAAGAAAAAATAACTGATTATGTAGAATCTACAGCCCTCGCTTCTTCTTGAAGGTCTAGAAGACCATTTCGGTAATGACACACTTAGGTGGTAGTTTTCTCAGAGTAATTATTTCTTTACAATAGTAGTCTCATTTTTTTGTTGATAAAAAGTTGTAAATTTCCAATGAGACCCTAGAGTTTAGCTAAAAGCCGTATATCAATAGTAATCTTAATTAGATGTGTTTTAATTTAATTAGATAAGGTTGGATAATTTGAGCTATAGAGATAATAGCCTACCTGAATGGCAAGTTGAGTTAGCAATTTTAGATAATCTTACCATATTAAATCATCCAAATTTACCAATAAATTATGATAGAATCGAGAATCAATATTATTTAAAAAGCAAAGGTAGATATATTGATATTTTACTGAGAAAAAAAAATCACTTCTACATTGTTGAACTTAAAGGAGTACATATCGATCAAGAATCAATTATTACTGATCAATTATTGGATTATAAAGAGGGAATACAGAGAGAAAAAAACGTGTCAAGTGCAAATATTACTTGTATATTAGCTTCTCCTTATGGTTTTTCTAACAATGTAGTAAAACTAGCAGAGAAAGAGGCAATTATTTTAATTGAACTTAATGAACGAATGATATATAAATTGCTGCCAAAAAAAACAGAGAATTTAAACTATTACATAGAAAAAAGGATTATTCAACGAAGATTAGATATAACAGACAATAAAACTATTAATGAAATAATTTCAGGAAAAAATCAAAACTATAATTCAATAATTAGTAGTACAAAAAATTGGTTGAAAAATAGAATTCATGATGATAAAGATAAAGTAGCTATTTCTATACGAATGAAAAAAATAAGTGAATATGCACCAATTATGGCTCATGACATTAATGAAATTACTGATTTCAATTTGAATGATGATAATGAAAAATGGTGGTGGCTTGTATATAGTATTTTAGATAAAAGAGGAAATGCATCATCTTTTTATCATGTAAAGGAACATCTTTTACGAAAGAATCTTTTTTATCCTGAAGATATAATACAGCATATCAATAGTGAATCTGACACATATACTTTGGAATTATTATCTACATACATTTCCGAATCAGGTATTTCTACAAGACAAAATATTAGATCTTTAGCTGAAGGGATATTTATGGCAGCAAAAAAAATAGAAAAATATAATTTTAATTTTTCTAATATTTTTAATGAGTGCAAAAAACAATCAATAAATAAAAGTGATTTATTTGACAAAATTTGGGATTTTTTTATAGAAATATATGGTGTTGGTCCTAGAATTTGTAGTCAGATAGTTAGAGGATTAATTTTAAAGGGTGGTTGGGATTTAGAAAAAAGTAGTCATAGATTATTAGAAGAACAAAAACATAATATCTTCATTGCAAAACAATGTCTAAGTTTGATAGATGATAAAGGGAAATTTAAGCAAGAATTGTTAGAGTTCTCAATGAAATATCTTGATGGAAATAATGCTATTTTATCACACATTCTATGGTATATTCGTAAAAAGTATATGTGTACTAGTAAAAAACCATTGTGTGAACATTGTCCAATGTCTGGTTATTGTAATGTATATCTAAATAATGTTCTTAAATTTGATAAATTAACAGGACAAGTGAAAATTACAGACTTTTTTAATTAGATATAAATAATAATTTTCATTTATCTTTCCTTTTCTTTTCAATTTTTTGCATTGTTTCCCCCAAATCATCTTTAGTAATTGCAACATAGGCATGATACGGAATATTGACTTTGCTTTCTAATTTTTTATCTTCTGAAATAAAATGCTCATTAACAAATATCTCATAATACTTTGATTTCTCATCATCTACTTTTACATTCGAAGGCTTTTGATGAAAATATTCCAAACAAACAATATTCTGTTTTTTATCATGTAGAATACTTCTTGCTTTATCTTTTCCCAATTTGACTTTAAAATGAACATCAAAATCTCTATTTGCTCCATCAACTGCTCCTCTGAAAATCTTTGTATATTTCTTACAAATATTAAGAAATATAGATCTAGTCTCTTTATCTTTGTGAATTGTATTGAGAATTATTGTGTAATCAATTTTTTCATTATCAAATTTTTCAAGCTTTACTCTCCAACCAAGTGTATGTGTAGTCATTCTGCCTGATGGTCTCCCCCAACATTGTAATTCATCAAGGAATGTAAGTAGAAATTGAAAATTATTTATATTTAGGTGATAAATATCATTACAATTATGTATTGCAATACTTCTTAAAATTTCTCTCCTTATTTGAAATTGTTTTTGATCCATTATTTTCAAAGTATGAAAATCATCTAATAGATAATCAGATTCCAAAAAATAAACCAAGTATTTCATAAGAAGCACACAACTAACAATTCCATGATCATAATCTTCAAAAGCTCTAGACAGTTTTAACCAGTATTTTGACTGAATATGCAATTTATACTCTTCAGGAGATTTATTACATCTTTCTAGTCTAGAAGAAATAAACTTTAGAACAAAATCATTAATAAAATGACCTTGTTGTGGAAAAGTAATGTCTATTTCTTGAATTTTTGATCTACCAAATGCTTCAAGCATTTCCCGTACTTTGCTATTTATTTTTGTTAATTTTTCTAAAGGATAACCTAAATCATGTGTTAACGAAATTATAAACCACATTGCTACTTTTTCATTATCCTGAATTAATTTCTCATTTTTTATTTTTTTGATATAAGTTTTTTCTGCTTTTTTAGAAGCTTTTTCCATTTCTTTGATATAGGCTTCTTCTAATTCTTTGATATAGACCTTTTCTATTTCTTTGAACATGTCATCATTTTGGTAAATCTTTAGAGAATTCAACTTTTCTTTATTTTTCTTAAACAAAAGGATAATACCTATAAGAAAAACCCTAAAAACATGGAAAACATGATCTCTGTAGTATGGAATATTTTCATATAAAACTTCCTCAAATTCAATGAATCTTTTGAAATACTTGTATAATTCATCAATACCAAATGTTTCCCAATCATGATATTTTTCTCTTTTATCCATTTCTTTCAAGTAAACTATTGCATCTTTTAATAATTCTCTCCATAATTTAAGGACAATTTCATGAAAAGGATAAAATTTAAACTCGAAATTATTTTTATCATCTTTTATTTTTTTTAATTGCTTCTCATATAAATCATTTATCTCTTTTATATAATAATGGCTATCTTCAATTAAATCTTGTTCATAAGTCTTTGTTTTTTGAAAAGAGATACCAAAAAATAATCTTTCTTTCAGTTCCGATTTATATAATGACATGAAAGTTTTCCATAAATAATAATCATTTATTTCTAAACCATCGCTTTCAATTAATTTCTCATATTTCTCAATAAAATCTAATTCAACTTTATTTTCAATAGTTGTAATCTTACTTCCTCTCCTAAGAAACAAAATATTAGACCAATTGTTCCTTAATAATTTTTTGAGCAGGACAATTTAAGTGGCATTCGTACTCCTGATTTGATTTATGAATAGAATTCATGAATTTGAAAACTTTTGAATCACTAATAATTATACTTAATAGATTTGTTTCAATGTTATTATCACCATTTAATTTAATATTTTTCAAAGCTACACATGGATAGACATAACCATAAGGTGTTATACAAATCTTGTCAGTTCCAGCGCGACATTTAATTCTATCATTTTGTTTTAATATTGGAAGTGAAGAACTAAGAGAGATTCCTATTTTTTCACCATACTCACTGATAAAATCTTGAATTAGTGTTTTTACTTCAGTATCATCTAATTCAAATTTGACTCTATTATTAAAAGCACGACCATGGGGTATAAATCTCAATAGATGTAAATTAAAAATATTAAATTTTCTAAGAAATGGTACTACCTTAAATAATTCATTTGCATTATTTTTCATAATAACAAAATTAACTTCTCTTTTAAAAACATAATCATTTTTTGAATTTTCCATTGAAATTAGTAGATTCATATAGCTGTTAGATACTTGAGTGATTTCTTCGTGAGAATCCTTTGAAATTCCATGTAAGCTGAAAACAAGCTTATCCAATCCACTTTTATCTAGTTTTTTAAAGAATTCTTTTGATAATGGTAAATTCTTTTGTTCACGTCTATTGTATAAATTACCACTAGTATAACATATTACATAAAATGAATATTGTTTTGCTAATTTGATAATTTTGTCTATTTTAGGATGTAATAATGGATCTCCACCTGAAAGTGAAATTTCATTGAAACCTAATCTTGCTGATTCTTCTATTATTCTAGAAATTTTATTAAAGCTTAAGAATGTATTTTTTTTAATATTTGAATTGCTAGAACAATGCGCACAATTCAAACCACATTTATCTGTGACTTCTAAACAGATAGTTTTGTTAAGATTCTTCGTGTATCTAAAGGCCATTTGTTAATAATCCCTTCATATCGCTCCAATACTTATTGGACATTCTATCTAATATTCTTTTTCTATCAAGCAATCTAAATCCAAATATGCTAATAAATAAGCATTTGCTTTTACTTAAATATCTATAAATTAGAGTTTTATTGAATTGAACCAATCACTTCTCTATATATAAAAAAATATGTAATGTTTGCTTATATAAAATTTAGTGACATGAATTGAATCAGATATTCAATTCTTACAATGAGTCATGTTTTAATCCACCAAATTCAATATTTTTACTGATAAGATTTATAGCCCATTTCTTCGTATTTGATACACGTCTTGCTGGATTCATTTCAGCTGAACAAACGGCTTCTTGGCCAAAAGATTGTGGCCAATCAGCAAGACAAAACCCTTTTCTTAATTTCTGATAATTTTTGAATCTTGTAAAACCATTATATGAGCAAAGAGGTAATTTGAATGTAAGGAGATTTCTTAACTCATAATTGCTTAATCTAAGATCTTTTGTTAGTTTTTTGAACATACCCGCACCTGGCAGATTTGTATCAATTATATTTTTTGAAGCAATGTATAGGATATTATTCTTATCCTTTAGATAACTATCTTTCAAATGAGGATGATAGGAATATTCCTTATTTTTAGTCGTAGGTTTAATAATCTCACCAACATGAATCCAACCATAGATATAGTAACCTTCAGTTAATATATTATCATATTTCTCCCAAGGTGAAAACCTAGAGAAAAAAAGAAAAATAGCACCAATAGAATTTTGTCCTACACCACAATTTCTGAGATATCCTTGAGCTGAACCCTTCTGTCCAAAAATAGGTCGCCAATTTTCTGTGGGAAATATTTGAATTAAATCAGGATCTAAATGTGCACCATATTTTGGAATTCTTTTTCTCGTTTCCAAAATTTCAAATATATTATCAAAATTCATGAAATTAATTTTTAAACGATTATAGTCTATTCCCTTATAATTTCTTGATATTTGATTTTTTGATTCAGGTTTAGGTATGAATACATATTCACCAGTTTTACCATTTAATGGTGAATACATACCTCCGCTACTACTATCTATCCCTTTTCTACTTAAAATAACAGTCAATTTACTTCACTCAACATAAATTATCATAAAATTTGGATTCGTTTGTCTTTATTGTAGATTATTCAATGATTATTTATTAATCTAATATATTATACCTTTTGTAAATAAATACTAACTCACACCTCTTCATGGTCTAGAAGTCCATTTCGGTAATGACACGCTTAGGTGGAAAAAATATGAATTATCTTGATTTTAATATGAATTCAATGAGTCTTTTCAATTCATTTGAGAAATAGATATCAGGTTTGGGACGGTGCTGCCTGAAGATATAGTATTCGTTCTTGAGTAGTTCATGCAAAATGTTATTGTAAGTTTCTATCTCATCAAAAGAAACAAACATATGAAGATACTGAGGTATTTCTCGTTTCTTTTCATTCCATTGTTTTAGAACTAACTCTGGTTTACTATAGATACCACTTTTCTTCACTTCAATTGCAAATTTATTCCCAAGTAAAATATCAATTCTTTTTCTTGTTCCTTTAGGAGAAACTTCGAATGAAACAGACAATTTCGTTTTTTCTTTAAGGAAATTCCCAAAAACTTTAGCATAAATATCTCCTTTAGTTGATCTTAATGCATCAGATTCTTGAAAAACTAAATTGTTATTAGCATATACTTTTTCTACAGTGAGATAAAGTTCTTTATACACCTTTTCGATTTGTTTGTAAAGATTTCTTAATTCATTTTCCAATTTATTCCAACCTCTTGATTGAATTAGTATAAACTCTTAATGAAAAACGCCAGACAAGGGAGAAGAGTTTAACAGCCTGCTCTGAATCTAGATTAATCAGTTGACCAATCTTTTTTGAATCCAAGTTGTGTTTCTTAGCAAATTCACGAGTTATGTATCCACCATTATGGATAATTAAGTTCCGAATTGCCCACATACTAACAAAGAACCTTCTATGTTCCGGAGTAGTATTATTTAGCAAACTAATTTGTTTTGATGACACAAATTTATACAGTGCAGATAAACAGGTTCGTTTTAGGTTTGGTATCAAAATTCTAACTTGAGAATTACTTTGAGTTGATTTAGAAACAATATATTTCTTGTAGCTATTGCCTTGCTTTTTGGTTATTACTCGAAACATCTTTGTAGTTTGAATAAGAAGCTTAATGCTTCGTGTGAGAAAGGATTCAAATTGGGCTAAACAAGTAACTAATACTTGAGCTAATACCTGGTGATTGTAGTTGATTGTATCTGAATAGTAATCAAGAATATTATCTTTAGAGAAATTGATTGTCAATACATTTGGAACACCATATTTTGCATTAAAATCTTTAACTGTTAGGTTTCTATCTGGAACATTATTATTTTCTAGGAATTCTGATCTAAATGCATCCCGGATAATCAGTTCTGAAAAAATCTCATCTTTATCCTTCGATTTATTCATTAATAGTAAAGTATCAAGAGAATATTGATTTGTAAGTAGTAATAAGATGCTAAACCTCGTTAAAGAATCATAATCTTTGGTAAAATGAGAATAATCATCCACAGTTAGGAATCCTTGTTGTCTGAATTTCTTCCGTTCTTTTAGAAATTTGAAATCTTCATTAAGGCTTTCTTTCAATTCTTTAGGAAGATTCTTTGGAAAATCACCTAAAGCTTTCACTGAAATTCTTGCCATGATTGATGTTCTTGCTAAAGAATTGAGATAATTGGAAGAGTATTCTTTGTAACTTTCTAAAGAATTATTTTGAATCATTTTAATATCTCCATAAAAAGCAAATCCTATTTGTTTTCCACTTTCTAGTCTTCTTCTTATCATAAAAAATTATTGATGAGTAATTACAAGAAAATTCCTAGCAAGTTAAAGATCAAAAATCTTATAGCAATGAAAAATCATCATTTTTAATATCTTTATGATAGATAAAGATCCAATACTTGCTCATTGTTTTTGTTGGTATTTCTATTTTATCTTTAGTTGAGTTCAATCTTTCACCTCAACAAAAAGAAAATCAAATGCGATAGTCTCCTAATTTCAACCTGCCAAATATTGCAGGCATATGTTTAAACTCACTATCCACATAAGTAAGAATTTTATCGTATTCTTGATTCAGAAACCAATTAGGTACATCTCTTCCGCTACCCTTAGTTGCGGGGAAACCATACGCCTTGAGAATATTATTCCATTTTTGATTATAGAAATTATTTCGAGATGTGAAAATTTGTAATAAGTCAATGTGCCAACAATCTCGATAAAAAGTCTTGTATAATTCACTGTAATAAAGGATTTTATGAAAGATACACCTGCAAATTATAAAAGGAATATCGAAACTCAATGTATTATAACCAATTATTTGTGGTTTTAAGTTACCACTTGATGGAAAAGCACAAATACGTTTAATTAGTTCCTCCAATATTGCCTTTTCGTTGGATTGCCATGAAAGAAACTTTTCATGTTTACCATTTATTCCATTTTGTAAGCTGATCAGTACAATCTTATCTTTACTTTTTAATCCAGTAGTTTCTATATCCAGAAAAAAATCCCGCTCCAAAAAATCACCTATTTAACTTACTTGTGTTAAATTATAAGTTTTTATTAAATTAGAGCTAATAATTCAAAACTCAATTTAATTCTTCAATTCAATAATCCTAGTTACAACTAATCGTAAAAAGGACAAAAGAAAAATAGAATTTCTAATTGATTGCAGTCAATATATGACACTTAGCCCTCGCTTCTTCTTGAAGGTCTAGAAGTTCATTTCAGTAAAGAAAGCAAGTTCAAGTACTTGCTTTCACGCAGTACTATTTTTGCTGACGAATCTTATCGTTAAAGATTATACTCATAATAATTACATCTTCTAAAGAGCCATCATCCATCAGAAATTTTTTCTGTAAAATAGCTTCTTGTTTAAAACCAAATTTAGGATAGATCTTTCGAGCATCATTAGAAACACAGACTTCAAGCTCTAAGCGAAAAATGCCAGGTTTTGCTTGAGCAATATCAACTGATAGTTTAGTGAGAAAGGAACCTATGCCTAATTTCTGAAATTTAGGAAGAACAGATAATCCCATTTGAGCTCTATGCTTGTATCTTCCACTTTGAGAAAAAATAAGAGCCATATTACCAGCAAATGCCACTTCATTTTGAGAATCATCAAGAAGCATTACATTTATTGGTAAAGAATTTTTATATTCTAACTCTACTCCTTGGGGATACCAGTGATCAATAGCTTTTTTTGTTATAGGATTAAGGAATTTAAAAAAATCTCGCGGAGCATCTTGATATCCTTGCCAAACCAAATCTCTATCAGAACTTTTCGCAGGACGGATGTGAAACCAATAATTACAAAATTGCTTTTTGATAGCATAATCACCGGGATTAAAAGCCATAATAAATCTCACAGGAAAACTACTTTGTGAATCATTTAATAGTTTATATTCATCTTCTGTAAATTGTTTAATTATTCATCCATTAAAAAATTCAATTCTTATCTCAATAATCCTAGTTTCACCTTGAGGCTGTAGGGATAAAAGAAAAAAAATACTCACTTCTTTATTTTAAAGGAAACTTTGAATGATATGCAGAAGTACTATTGAAATGTCTCTCTTTTAGAAATATAAAACTAGGATTATCAATAATTTTAGAACCGAAACCATGAGATGAATAATGGGAAAGAGCATTAAGAAAGCAAAAAGAAACCGCCAATTCATTCTGAGTAAAAGGGTGATTAGCTTCTACTTTATGAAGAATAGAATAAGTGAACTCTTGAACAATAGGCAAGTAACTAAGAGAAGATAAAGTACGAATTCCGTCATAAAAAGCAATCTCATAAGGAGTCAGAGACTGGGCAAGCAAACATTCTTGTAGATAAAATAGATACTCCAAACTAAAATTAATCATTGGTAAATAGGAGTCATCATAGTGCTTCCAAGAACTTTGTGAAGTGTATTCATTTATGATTGATTTAGGAACTTGAGAATAAGATTGATACTGTTTAAGAGCAGGAATATCAGACCCAAAGAATGTGTTAGCTAAAATATTAGCTAAAAGGGAGAATGCTTCCTCAGCTGAAACAGTAAAAGAGGAGAAAGGAATAACACATTTACGGAAACGATAAGTAATATCAGTGAATTGAATTTCAGTGGGCAGATCATCTCTAAAGGCAAGATCCAGATATACAGTATGAAAATCAAAAAGAGCATGATAATCAGGTTCTTCCGCAATTTCACCAATTAGGCAAGGATATTGAGCAGTATTAGGATGGGGAGTCGTCAATTTCAAATAAGAATAGAAACGTTTTGGAATACCTTTCCGAGCATTGGCATTTTGATAAAGCTTTATTAATAATTCAAATGCACGAAAGGGATAAGAATATTCCCAAGAACCAATACCATCAATTATCAGTTCGTTGTTTATGAAATAACATTGAGTCTCATTGTCCCAAATAAGAAATAAAGGCAAATTATCTTCTTGTATTTTCTGTAACAAATCCTTTTCTCCTATTCCTTATTTCAATTAGGATGTAGTAATAGTGTAAAAAAAGGTTGTGAAAAAAATCGAGCAAAAATGGTTACTTCTTCAAGTGAACAAATAAAATAGATCTAATATTTCTAACAATCCTCTATAGCTCTTTTTGTAGCATCTATTTAATAGTAAACCCTTTTTATTTCGCATTGTTTTTAAGTATTGATTGACACGATGATACTATTCACTATAATTCAGAAAAGGTTCAAGTAAAAATCAAGTTATTTTTATCGAGTATTTGCAGGAGTGGAAAATGAGTGGGTGCTATAAATACAAAACAAATCATCTTCAATTTATTCATTTTATCACTTGTTGGATCATTACCGATGAGTTCTTCTCTATTTACCTTCTCTTCAGGCACAATCAATACAGATAGTGCTGTCTTAATGTACGAATGTTTTGTAGCTATTGAGTACGATGAACCTTTGCAAACTGATTATGTTATTAATTGGTCCTATACTCTCTCAGATTCTTATCGCCACGAAGTATTACTTTTCACTCAAGCGAACTTTGAAAAAGCCAATCATATTTTAACCCTTGATTTTTCTGATCCGACCTGTGAGTATTATCTATTATCAGATTCTATTAGTCTCTCAGCTGAAGGAAGCTTTCCCATTCCAGCTTATGGTAGCTATGTCTTTGTTATTTTTAA
>JABCTZ010000043.1 GCA_018238155.1 Candidatus Heimdallarchaeota archaeon
TTAAAAATAACAAAGACATAGCTACCATAAGCTGGAATGGGAAAGCTTCCTTCAGCTGAGAGACTAATAGAATCTGATAATAGATAATACTCACAGGTCGGATCAGAAAAATCAAGGGTTAAAATATAATTAACTTTTTCAAAGTTCGCTTGAGTGAAAAGTAATACTTCGTGGCGATAAGAATCTGAGAGAGTATAGGACCAATTAATAACATAATCAGTTTGCAAAGGTTCATCGTACTCAATAGCTACAAACCATTCGTACAATAAGACAGCACTATCTGTATTGATTGTGCCTGAAGAGAAGGTAAATAGAGAAGAACTCATCGGTAATGATCCAATAAGTGATAAAATGAGTAAATTGAAGATGATTTGTTTTGTATTTATAACACTCACTCATTTTCCACTCCTGTAAATACTCGATAAAAATAACTTGATTTTTACTTGAACCTTTTCTGAATTATAATGAATAGTATCATCATGTCAATCAACACTTAAAAACAATGCGAAATAAAAAGAATTTCCACTATTTATTGAAGCTAACTTGAAGAAGAACTCATGTTTACTTGAGCTATATTAATTAGTTTAATATTGAAAAATCTATTTTTGGTATTCAAGACTATGTATTATATATAAACAAGAATAGGATTTAAACAAGTCTGTGTATAAGCTATTACTTGAACATTCCTTTCTCCATTAATTTTTTTAAAATATTACTGATTTGTAATTCTTTCCTAAAAGGGAATTTCTTGAAATTTTCTAGTTCATTTGTAATTACTCCTAAGAACAGTTAGAAGATATTGGCTTAAACTTCTAGGTAGGAAATAAGTACTCATTTCTAAATAACACTTAAATAACTCTTTAACCTACAAGCATCTCCTATGTTACAGAAAATACAAGAAGATAATTTGCCTTTATTTCTTATTTGGAACAATGAAACTCAATGTTATTTCATAAACAACGAACTGATAATTGATGGTATTGGTTAAATTTGTAATCAATACAAATGTAACAGGATCAAGTGTCAAATATTTGACTACAATCAGTTAGAAATTTCCTTTTCCTTCAGTTCTCAAAGAAAGATTGAAATTATTTTCGAAATTGCTCTCGAAGAGATTCAATTTCACTTTGCACTTCTTCTAGAAATTCATTTACAAATGTTCTTAAATCTACATTTAGAATAATAATAAGAAAAGAATAATAAATGATTCAACAGACTGTAAATCTGCTAATATTGACAAGATAAAACCTCAACTTAGATGAAACAAGAATCCTGTATCAAGGACAATCTTTGTGTTTTTGAGGTAAGCTCAAATATTAGATGATTAAGAGTTGATAGCTTTAGATATGCTTAAAGAAATATTGATACTTACTAACTTGAAAAGCAATCTTAGATTTATATATCATTCATTGTTTAGGGATATGGAATGATTGCTATGTGGGATTATAAATGACTGTAGAAGATTCGACTGATAAGAAGAAATTAATTAATTTTTTTGGTATATATTTTACTATACACCTAAAAACTAATCGGCGAAAAATAATTCTATCAATAATTAATAGTATTCTTTTATATCTCATAATTATTTCAACCTTTACGATTTGGAGTATTAATAAAGGACAAGATTTCAATACTTATTTCACTTCAAAAGAAAACTGGAAAGAAGATGGAGTCTTTAGTGCTTATTTCAGTACCGAACAATTTAATCTAATAGAAGAATTTGCTCAAACTTCTCTTGATACTACCATCATTGATATTCAAAATGAACTATCTAATGAAATACAAAATATTATTTTCACGCAAACAACAGGTCTAATAAGTATAGAATTTTTTCAGAATAATGGTTCATCATATAATTCTTATGGACTTAATAGCTTAAATAATGAAACAAGCTTTTTGTTAAACAATTGTCTAATAGCAGGTCGTTTACCTGAAAATTCTACAGAGATATTGTACCATTCAGATGAAGAATCTGTAACTAGTTTCAACACTAGTGATATTATAACTTTACAAGCATCACCTGTCTTTGAATCGATGAAGAAAAATCTCACAATAGTGGGTATTATAGGTAATTTGGATTCAAATCTTTCGAAGGAAAATTACTCAGTAGATATTCTTGATTGGCAGAAAAACATTGCTCGGTCTAGTTCGAAATTTACTCCCGATGAAAACTTTTTCTCATTACCTGATATATTTTTCAATCTACTCAATTCTTTTGACACTAGGAGTTGTAGTGGAGCAGTGTTAATTGATTTTCAATATAATCTAACTTTGGTGGATAGTAACAAAATCAATACATTCATTTCTAATACTGAAACTTTGGCAAAAGGAATAACACTCAAAACAGGTGAGACATTCTATGTGGGATTAGATGTTTTACGAGAGTTAATTTCCTATAGAACTCACTGGATCCAAGAAACATTCATGATATTAATATTACAAATTCCAATCCTTTTCTTACTTGGATTTTTCTTCTTTGAAATATTTCATAGTTTTAAATCTACTATACAAACTAACTTTAGACAAGTATTGGTCCAAGGTGTAAGTAAAAAGGACATTCAAAAACTTATTTTCATGGAAGCGATTCTTATTCAAATTATCAGTCTTGTAGTAGGAATAATTTTAGGTATTTTAAGCAGTTTCCTTTTATCAAGAATATTTTTCAAGATGAACAATTTTAGAAAAGTACTTCTTCAAGCGTTTATTACACTACCGATAGCAATAGTACTATTTTTCGGTTTTCTTATATTTTTAATTATTCTAAATAATAAAATGCTCAAAGATGTTCCATTACTAAAGTCAAAAAGAATGAAGGTAGGACAGAATAAGCAGACCAGAATTATTTCAATGAAAGAAATTAGTGTCTTGGTTATTGGTTTGACACCTTTTTGTATTGGTTTACTTATTTCTATTGTAATGCCTTCAATGCCTCCCATAAGTGGAAATGCTGAACTGACTGCTTATTCCAGTTATGTGTGGTATTGGTTAATATCGCAATCGTTTATGTACTTTGGTGGGATTGTTTTTGCAGTTGGTTTATTATCAGTTATTTCAAAGATTTTCACCAGTTTTTATTCATATCTAGGAAAAAGATTATGGGAAAAATGGAAGAATCAAATAACACTCTCACTACTGAGCTTTTCCTTTAACAAAAAACATTTTAGAAAAATACTTTTTACGTTACTGATAATAGGATTTGGTATTCTTCCTGGGTTTATCATTAAACCTTCTGTTACTAAACATATTGATTTAGAAGCAAATCTAGCTTCTGGTGGATCTGATCTAATTATTTATGGTTGGGAAAAGAATAAAGAATTACAACATTCAATTGAAAATATTGATGGAGTGATAAATTCTACTGAAGTGAATCTATATAAAATTGAATCCGAATTCTATAATGAAAAGGACCAACTTATTTCATTTAATTTCCATTTACTTACTATCTTCGAACCAACCAGTTTCGTCACTATTGTTGATTTTGAAAGATTTGATGATACAAATTACTATTCAGAGGAGATAAATCTACTACAATCTAATTTAACTTGCATGATAGATGAGAACTATGCAAAAAAGAATAAATTAGCTCAAGGAGAAATTCTGCATAATCGACAGCTATGTGAAGCAAAGGATATATTTCAATTGAAGTATATAACCTCTTTTATTTATTTTCCACTCCTCCCACAATTTGACCTTACAGATCAATCTTTAAAACCGGATGCTTTATTTGTTATGAATGGTGACACAACAAATACATTTCTGATTAATGCTAAGAATTTGACAATAACATCACATTCCTATTTGCTTATTGATTTAGAAGATAATGTAGATATTATCTCAATAATAAACAGTATCGAAGAAGACAGTAATCTTTCTGTAAAAACAGATGAGATGATAAAAACTGAATTATTAAAAAATATCAATGAATTTATCTTTGATGTATTTATCATATGGTGTCTGTTAATAAGTTGTTATCTTATTTTGTATATGGTGTTAAAAGCAGGTGTAATTTTCAAGGAAAGAAAACCTATTTTAGAAAATGAATATAGATTAGGTAAGAGTAAACTCAATATGAGTATATCTTTTCTAATAGAAATAAGCTTCTATAGTATTATCCCCATTATATTGACAATAATACTAAATACATCAACTTTGAGACTAGTTTGTATAAATCTGCTGAATACACCTCAATTGTATAAGATATTTAAATTGAATTTACCTTTCTGGTTACTTTTATCTCTATTCATTTTATTAGTAGGGATTACAGTACAAGGATGGTCAATTGAAATGATAAGGCAAATAAGAAGATTTAGAATGATTAAGCAAGAGTGATGAAAATAATGTACCAAAAAAATGAACTGAAAGTTAAAAAAACACCTAACTTTAAGATTTTGCTTAAAGTAATCTTTCATTCAAATAAAAAATCAGTATTTTTAACTTCATTTATATCACTTTTGATGTTCGTTTCAGTTACTACACTAGTGATGACTTGGCATACAAATCAATACAATTGTATGATTAATTATTTTGAGGGATATGATTGGAATAATGATTATCAAGTAAGTGCTTATAGTGCAAATGAAGGGTGGGACACTTTCCCTGAAAATCTATTGGATGATATTATGAATTCAATGAGAAACGATGTTAATAAGATAATTCCAGGTATAATACCTCAAAAAACTTCAGGATTATTCTCAACAGTGCTAAACTCTGATACAAGTAAGATATATGAAGTGTGTACTTCTACAGATGAGATTATTGATTTGATGAGTGAACATATTAATTCAGGGAGGATGCCACTAACGTATGATGAAATTGTTTATTTGCAAATGAGAAATAAAACATTATTCAATTTAGATGATGTTATCAGTTTATATACAAGCGGTTTATATCCCGTTTCTCTAAATTTTACCGTAGTGGGAATAATAGAAGATGCGGATGCTATTTTATATCAAGATGGTTATTCAAAAGATATCTTAAGGTGGGAGGGATTATTAGATGATACTAGTCATTCATTTGAGAATGAACAAATATTTGAAGCAATGTTTTTTACAAGCAAACCACTCTATAAAGAAATTTCCCTTCTGGACTATTTACCAGTCCAAGCTATTGTCTGTGATTTTAATTATGATACCACTAAAATTAGATTAAATGGATTAAAGAAATATATCAGTTCATTTGATAATATACGTGACTCTTGGCTTTATAACTATAAAAATGATGAAGGTTTATCAAGACAAACTTCTTTAAATTCCTTCTGGGATCTGGCAAACAAGCTAGAATACTTTAACATAATTATGAGAAAAGAGACACTCCGAATTATGATTTATTTTTTGCCTGTTTTGGCAATCATGATTTTCTCAATAATTGAGGCAATAAATTTCAGTAAAAAATCATTGCTTTCTAGTTTTTGGTTGATGAAAATCCAGGGAGTTGAAGATGATCAGCTAAAGGAAATCATAAAGCTCAAAGCTATATATATGAATTTAGTGATAGGTGTATTAGGTATAATTTTGAGTTTACTTTTAGGTTCTGTATTAAAAGTAGCGTTATATCCCAATATTTCAGTTGGAAAATATCTAAGTGGTTTGGTGAATCCCTTATTATTATATATAATTGTTCTTGCTTTTAGCTTTGTTATTATTACTGAATATCTTTTGTTGAGAAACTATCTAAATAATACTGTAGATACACAGTCTGATCGATACATTGTAAAATCAAAGAAGCTTCTTAAAAAAATACTAACCAAAGAAGAAGTATTGATATCTCTTCTAGGATTATTGTTATTCTCAATAGGTTTTACAGGACTGATTCTATTGAATGAACCTATGACAATCATAAGTGATCCTTTAGTTAATTTTCAAAACTTCTTTACCATTTTTTGGACATTATTTCTTACAGGGATATTCTGTCTTTCTATTGCAATTCTATTAGTGTTAGTTAAACTAGTTCTTTTCATTTCACAAAAAATATTTGAAATAGTTTGGAAAAGTCGAAGAAATTACCTTACATTATCACTTAAATCATCAAATTTCAATTTAAATCCATTAAGGAACCTATTAATAATTTTACTAATTGCTGGAACTATACTTTATCCAGGAATGATTTTTAGAAAATCACATAGTGAACATATAATTGTTGAATCTAATCTTGCATTAGGTTGTACTGATATCTTAGTAACAAATTGGAATTCTAATGAGTCACTTAAGAAGGAAATCGAAACTTTACCCAATATCCTGTGTACTGCTAAGGTCACCAAATATCACTATGAATATTTCTCTCTAAGTATATTGAAATCGTGGAATTGTGAATTGGATATACTTGCACTACATAATCTCACTGAGTTTAATCAAGTAGTAGACTTTTCTAAAATTAATTCTGAGGTACTATCTGATAAAATTAATTTACTAAAGGAGCAACACTCATTTTTAGTGGATAAACATTTTGCAAAACAGTATAACAATTTTGAAGGAATTGATATTTATAGCACAGATTATTGGAATCCCACAAATGAAATTCTCTTAGAATACATTGGCTCTTATGATCACTTTCCATTATTAACACAAATGCATACTCTTCCATTTGAAATGTTTGAACCGACATTTACTATGGTTATGACTGATATAAATGCTCAATTATTAGTAGATATAAACCCTTCAAATTTTGCCCCTAAAGGTTTTCTATTGATAAAAACGAATTCAAAAAATAATGCTGAGATACAAAAATATCTACTTGATAATTATGACTTAAATACTAAGGTATCATCAGACACTTTAAATGAACTAAATGTTTTTAATACCAATTTTAGAGAATACTTCTTAATAATTCTAGTAATTCTTATTGCTATACTTCTCTTATTACTCGGTTTTATAAGCTCTAGCAACACCTTTCAAAATAATATTCAATCAATAGAAGCATCTTATAGAGTAGGGGCAACTAAAAGACAATTATTTGTGAGTTATTCACTGGAACTACAAATGGTAATCTTATTCCCTCTCTTGATTTCAGTTATTGGGGGATTCTTTCTGCAAAAAGCACTTTCAAGTTTTCTCTATAATTCTCTGATAACATATAAACCAATAGAGCTTTGGATCCCCATTTGGTTAATTGGGGTAATATTATCTGTAGAATATGTTTCTCTAATGCTTGGGTGGTCTTTAAAATTCTCCTATGATTTGAAATCCTATCAACCAATTAGACAAGAGTGAGTAAAATGATAGAATGTATTGACCTAATGAAAATCTATTCAGATGATGAACGAAATATACAAGTACCAGCTTTGCGTGGGTGTGATCTTAAAATAGACAAAGGCCAAGTTGTTTCTATAATTGGTCCTAGTGGATCTGGAAAGTCCACTCTGATTAACATTCTTGCAGGTTTGGAAACAAAAACTAGTGGTAGTGTTTCTGTATCAGGTTATTCACTTGAAGCTTTAACCCCCAAAGAATTAAGGTTCTTTCGATTGAAAAAAATTGGTCTTGTTGACCAGTTTCCAGAAAGGACACTCTTTCTGAATACTACAGTAAAAAACAATTTACTATTTTTCCGAACATTGACACATTTTCAAACAAATATTAACGATAGGCAAATACAAATGATTTTGGAAAAATTGTCTATTTGCCATTTAAAAACCAGAAAAATTAACACCCTTTCTGGAGGAGAAATGGTACGTGTTGCTCTTGCTTGTGCTTTGGCAAAAAATGTGCCCGTATTACTCTGCGATGAACCTACAGGTCAACTTGATAGTAAAAATACTCAAGCTGTTAAGGAATTACTGCATAAAATAGCTCAAGAATTCGAAACAACTATACTTGTTGTTACGCATGATTGCCGATTTATTGAAGGCATGGATAAAACATTTGAGATAATTGATGGACGATTAGCATCAATTACTTCTCAAAAAGATACTAAAGAAAACAAAGCACAATTTCCATTGAAAATTAAAAGCTATATAGATTCTACAAAGCATACAAGGATACCTGATGTAATTACTGAATCACTTGATTTAGAATCTGAGATTGAATTCATTATTGGAGAAACAGGTACTGTTAGCATAATACATCCAAATCACATCCCACCTAAGAAAATAGTATTAAATAAACCTAAGAAAATAGGAAAAGTATTGAAAGTTACTCCTCTAAATGAGAACTACTACAGCAATGAAAATACTGCCATTCAACTCCAAAATGTTTCCAAAATTTTTTCAACAAAAAAACAACAAATCTTAGCATTAGATGACATTAATTTAACTTTTTCAAAAAAAGAGTGTATTTTTCTTGTAGGACCGAGTGGATCTGGCAAATCCTCTCTCCTTAATCTAATTGCTGGTCTAGAATCCCCAACAAAAGGAATTATCACTCTCCTAGGAAAACCAGTAAGTACGTTCAGTGACTTAAAGAAATCCCGATTTCGAAGGAAAAACATTGGGATGATTTCCCAACAAGGTAATTTACATCCATTTTTAACCGTTGAGGAAAACTTGTTCCTAAAGGAACTCTATGATGGACAGACAATCACTCTAACATCTGATAGAAAGTCTAAATCTAGAAATTGTTTAATAAAATACAATATTAGTCATAAGCATGATTTCTTTCCAACGGAAATATCTGGAGGAGAGTTACAGAGAGCTTCAATTGCAGTAGCACTTTATAACAAATTACCTATCCTTTTATTTGATGAACCAACTGCCAATCTTGACTCTTCTCTTGCTTTAACTCTCATTCGAGAAATTTTACAAATTCCTATACATACTAATTCTACACTAATAATTGCTACTCATGATTACTCAATAATAAATCAAGGAGCAAGAGTAATTGAATTAGTTGATGGTAAAATTAAGCAAGATGGATTGTTTAACAATAAATAAAAAAAAAGAACACTTAAAGTGTTCTATTATCAAGTTTGCATTGTAAAAGTAATTTGGCTTGTTGCTGTAGCTTTTACATTTCCACGATTTCTCATCTGAACTCTTGCTTGTACCTTAAGAGTGATATATGTTGGAAATGGAGTAAGATAATATTCTTGCCAATTATGTGAATAGATTCTATATGAAGTCCCTGGTGTACTAATAGTGAATTCTCCTGTACTAGCTGGATTATTTGGACTGATATAGGAAGCAGGTGTGTCACAGTTAATTAAAGCTTTCCAATTTTTATTACCTCCAGACCAACTATTACCTCCTTGTTTCAAATCAAACTTGATGTAAGAAATATAGAATTTGCTATTAGCTACATCTTTAAGTCCAACTGCTTTAACATCATCTATTGTCATCTCATATCTTTTGAACCAATAGCGGAATGAAACCGTTTGCGAATTACCCTCTGGGGATTCCCAAGCCACCCAACCATTCATTGAAAAATGATTAGAATTCTGTTTATCTAGGAAATCTGGATTATAAATTATAATTTCTTCCCATTCACCTTTATCACATGAATTTATGTCAATAAGTGAAAACATGGGCATTATACATAGCACAGTTACAAAAACCACTAATAGTGGTATCTTCGATTGTTTGATAATATTCAAAAATTTTCTCTCCATTTCCTTTAAAGAAATGTTAATTATTATACGGAGAAAATTATATTTAAGCATTGTTCTAATCTATTTCTAATTAATGTCGGTTAATTTTAATTCGCCCTATGGAATTCCAATGATATTTTTTGCATTCTCTTTGATTTGTTTAGTTGAAATGAGTAGTTTAAAACAGAAATCTCAACTTTCCCTTATAACTTATAGCTTAAATGTATCAGTTGTCAAACTGGACTTCTAGCCCTTCAAGAAGACGTGACGGCCGAGTGTCAAATATGTGAAAATCAATTAGACTTTTCTCTAAGTGAACTCAACATTTGATTTAATTTTGATTAGATAGGTTTAAATACAACTGCGGTTTAGTTTATACTAAATGGTATCATTCAGTACTCACTAAATGGTGTGACTATAGCATGAATTCCCAAGACCTCCAACCAGAAGAAAAGAAGAAATCCTTGTATACTTACTGGCACAAATTGCCATATTTCATAACTATTGATTCGTCAATACATTCTCAGGTTGAAGAATCGGATGTTAGAAGTTTTATTATCAAATACATTCGAGATGGACTAGAGGATGAATTTGGCAAGAAAAATAATCTTAAACGAAGACATGCATTCACTGCTAAAGAACTGCATGCTGCCTATTCGGAAAAATTGAACGATCAGAAATATTCACAATCTAATTTTCATTTTCATATCAAGAGCCTTGTAAAAGATGGTTATCTTAAAGAGATTGTCAAAATCCTTGTAGGTCGACATTATAATACATATTATGGGCGTACAGCAATTGCATTCATTGGTCAGTATGATGACATACTAACCTCATCAACAACTCAAGTTATGTTCGGGCCATTAAAGCAATTATTGAAAGAAATGAATCCTGAATTAGACTCTGAAATGATCAATCAATTAATAGATGAAAATATACTATCAATGCAGGATTTCTATTACCGACTCTTTTCTTGGGTGGAAGATAAGTATTCCTTACTCTATAAATCAAAAATCGATATTCAGAATTTTCTAAAAATTGTAGGTCATTATTCCTTCTTTCATAAGGAGTTTGGAAAAACCTCAGAGAAGATTGGCTCTTTACTTGATTTGGACGAGATCATGAGCTACGAACGATACCCGACTAAAAAAGAAAAATCAAAATGAAAT
>JABCTZ010000015.1 GCA_018238155.1 Candidatus Heimdallarchaeota archaeon
CTACCAAAAGTTTTCGATAAGTTTCCTCATCTAAATCGATAGTCTTTAGATTCATTTTTCTCAATTATATATTGTCTTTCTTTTAATTTAAAGTCATTGATTATCTTTATACCTTGACGTGTCCTTCCTGAAATGTACAAAATCTAGATCTTTAAGAAGAAGCGAGGGCTGAGAATTTATTCAGTTAATTCGTTTTCCTTTCTAGAACATAAAATTAATTAGTTATGATTGAATTGATTAATAAAACAATTACACTTTGCAATTAATCATATGAAGTTTGGAGATGGATATATAGAAATGCTAAAGAAAATGATCGAAGAATGGAGGAAGGAACTCATAGAAGCAGGTGAGATTGATCCTTCAGAAGAATTTACTCGGCAAAAAATTCAGCTAAAATATCAAGACTATAAAATGAAGAAAATGAAAGCTGCAGTGGGTGACAAAGGGAAGAGTAAAGGAACCAAAGTGTCAAAAGAAGAGAAACAAAAGAAGAAGAAACCCTCGAAATCAGAAGCCAAAGGAGAAAGACTTGATGACACAAGTCTAGATTTAGAAAGTATTGGTGATATAGCAAGACGTCTCGAGGAAAGTAAGGAACGAGGTCCAAAACCCCGAGAAGGACTAGTTTTTGCCATTGAACAATTAACTAAATCCGGAAAGGGTGGAAATTATTGCATGATTGTTGTTGATGGTTGTTGGATTAACTTTAGATTCAAGAAAAGAAAGAAAGAATTATTCATGCAAGTTTCTGGCAATCAGTATATTCCATCAAAATCACACTTTGACCAACAACACATCAAGATACTCGAATCTTTCGGGATACAAGCAGATGAATACTCTAATGACATCTACTCGAGATACTTCAATGACAAACCAAGAGATTTTAACGAGATCGTTACTATTGTCTTCAAGGTTTTCGAACAAGTCTATAGGGTGGACAACAAATCATCAGCTTATATCGAGTTTGTACTAGGAAGTAAAGAACTTCCAGAATTCAAAGAAATTCTTGATGGTCTTCAAGACTTTATTCCAAAAAGGGCTAAAAACAAATTCAAGTGGTCTTGGGAATCCTAACTGGCCTTCTAGCCCTTCAAGAAGAAGCCTGTGCACGAACTTTTGTTTTTCAACTTTTATAATCAATTTCAATATCTTGTGAGTGTATGTTTTTATAAGCAAGTTTTCCCTATAATTATTGTAGTTGATTGCTTATGGCTGAAAAAACCATCAAAATCTCAGATGAGATTTATGCTTATCTGGAATCTTTGCGAAAAGAAAATGAAGAAATTGAAGAGGTTCTTGTACGTTTATTATCACCAAAAGATACTTCAGCCTCAATTGATGATGTTTTCGGCAAATGGGTTGGTTCCGACAAGGAATTTGAGTCAATTCAAAAAGTAATTGATTCCACTTGGAATGAATGGAACAAAACATTGCAAGCTTCGGAGTAGAAATTAATGTTTTGTTTGGACAGTGATATTCTAATAGCAATCATGCGTGGGAATATTGAAGCAAAAGAGAAACTAGTTGAATTACAACGACAAAGTGAAGTATTTGTTACCTCTATTACTATATTTGAACTCTTCTTTGGTGCTTATCTATCTGAAGCATCAGAAAAAAATCTAACAACTGTAACTAAGCTTTTAGCACCATTTTCCAAGCTCTCCTATTCATACTCTGAAGCCAAATTGACTGGAGAATTTTCTGCTGACTTACAAAAGAAAGGTTCAACTATTGGTCTTAGAGACTGTATGATTGCTGCAATAACTCAAATTCACAATAAGATTTTGGTTACTCGAAATATCAAACATTTCTCTCGAATACCAGGACTTAAATTAGAAAAATGGTAAAACACATCGTTCTTATCACTGAAGCATAATTATTCTAAAAACGGACTTCTAGCCCTTCAAGAAGAAGCGAGGACCGTAGATTCTACAAAATCATTTTTTTTCTTTTGTTAACCCCTACAGTCTCAGGTGAGACTAGGATTAGTGAAATAATTAATTCAATTATATTATTTTGCATTTGAAGAAGCTATTATTTTACCAACTTTAAAATGGAGAAAAAATTAGATTTCTCATCAATATATCTGAGTCAACATTTAAGTCTAAATTTATGGCAACTCAACAATTCGCATATGAGTTTCGTGAACAACAGTAAATTTTCCTATAGGATTGAATTCCTTATCTTCAAGTATTTCTCTAATAAATGCTTTTACTTTTGCTGGTGATGTGGGTGGGAATCTAAGCAAAACTATTCCTTTCGACTCGAGCCCTTCTTTAAACACCAACTGACCAAAATCTTTGTCAAAAGTGATTATCACTAAATCCTTTTCAAAAGCATATTTCATTACTTTCTTATCAAGCATCCCGCACATACTAAGAGGTATACTTTCTATTGCATATCCTTCTACTCTTAGCCCCTTTATTATTAGTAGAGGAATATTCTCGTCAGCTAGATATCCGATCTTCATTCTTCAACCTTCACTGGTCGTAATTGTTCTTCTTTAATGATAATTCTTGCATAATCAATTGCTGCGAGAATGTCTGCTTTCTTTAGTTGCTGGTAGTTCTCTAAAATAGCTTCATAGGTCCAATCATTTGCTAAAAGTTCTAATATGAATTCCACAGCAATCCTTGTTCCTTTTATAATTGCTTTTCCTGTTAGAATCTCGGAATTGACCTCTATTCTTTCATTTACTAAAGGAGTTGTCATTCATACATCACTAGTTATATTATCACTATTTTATTATATTAACTCTTTCACAAATCATTTTTCTTGCCTGATAGGTCATTTACCAAAAGAGTAAGGTTCTATTAAAAAGAGATGTTGTATCAATGTGTTCTTATCACTTGTTTGTGTTCTTCCCGAAATGGTCTTCTGGACCTTAAAGAAGAAGCGAGAGCAGAGAATCATACATTCAATCATTTACTTGTTTTCTTTTTTCCTTTTTTTATCCAACTATTGTTAGTAGAGGTTAGTGTTTGTGAATGTTTTTATAAAGATAGATTGCTTATAGTTAGTTAGTGATTATATATGACTAGTGATTGGAAAGCACAAATAGCTTCAAAGGTAACCATCCTTCATGGGAAGGTGTGTATAAAGAACACTCGAGTGATGCTTTCTGTTATACTCGATTGTGTAGCAGAAGGGATGCCCGAAGAAGCGATTCTCAAAGAATACCCTTCCTTGAAGAAAGGGGATGTAAGCACTGCTCTGCAATATGCTGCTTCTCTTGCTCGTGGAGAAACTATTCCATTAATAATTGAGAGTTGAAGGTGCATCTATGAAATTTAAACTGGATGAGAACATTCCTTTTTCTTTGAAAAAACATATTGAAGTGACGGGAGACCATCAAGTTGATAGTGTCATAGTCATGAAAAGAAAACAGGAATAGATGATCATTCTCTACTAAAGCTTTGTTTACAAGAACAAAGAATTCTCATTTCATTAGATGCTGATTTTAATAATCCAATTATGCATCCACAAGAAACACTATTTGGGATAATCATTCTTCGACCTACTTCTCAAGGTAAACAAGCTGTTTCTGATTTATTTACTAATTTCCTTGCTAGCTTTAAACTTGATGATGTTGTAAACAAAGTATTAATCGTTGAATACAATAACATCACAATTCGTTGGGATTGTGTTTAACTTTATACTTCCAATAATGTTTCCTTCCCGAAATGGTCTTCTAGACCTTCAAGAAGAAGCGAGGGGCGTAGATTCTATAAGGAAATTATCAGTTATTTTTTCTTTTATTAACCTCTACTATCTCAGGTGAGACTAGGGTTATTTGAACAAAAGAAGATCTACTTTATTTTTTATTAACTTGAAATAATCGCACTTTTTCAATTTGTAATTTTTACCTAGATTGATAATAGTAGAATTCAAGATAATTTGGATTATAGTATTCTTTCCAAACCACATAGCAATCTTGACATATTGGTCTATCTAAGTTAAATTTGATTTCTAAATTACATAAGAAAAATGGAAGAAAACATTTCATTGAAAATTATTTTCTTCGTCTTTTCTTTCCTTTTGATTTTTTGCGATGTAGAATAGGAAAAGTAATTACGAACACTACTAGTACGACTATGCCAACTCCTGCAAGAATTATCCACCAATATCCTGCAAAACCTGCTTGATTAAAATAGAGTGAATAATCTCCACCATTTACTGTGCCGGAATTTTTTACTATAACTAATCTGAAAACGTAATCTTCATCTGCTTGAAATCTTAAATCAATTACTTGTTGCTCAGAAGAAGTAGAGCTCCCCCAATTAGCTATTTCCTCAGAAATAACATCGAAACCTGTTACTACAGGATCGCCATATTCCTTTAGCACTTGAACTCGTAGTTGGAAATTTGCATCCAATTCAGTCAGAAGCTTTAATCTAAGGTGATATGAAGCTCCTTCTTTAACTTTCAATCGGTAATAATGTATTTCAAAATAATTATGAAAATCCTCTCGTTTGTAGAGAATTACAGAACGTTCTTTATCATCATGAAGAGCTTGTACTTTACATCCAGCATCATCCAAATTTATTGAACTAGTAAATACTGTTGGTAACATTAATAGCAAAATTGTGGTGATTAGAAATAGTGTTTTGTTTATTTTACGTAGTTGCATTAGATGTTTTCCTCAATAAAATATTTTCAATTTCTATTGTTAGTGCTAGTATGTTGTTATTAATATTTATTTATATATTACTCAAAGAAGAAATATACTCGATTTCAATTTCATCTTCAAATGATGACGTAGTTGTACCATCATGAACATAATATGCTCTATGTTCATCAGCTTCATAATGTCCATAAAATAATTCAAATTCAACTATATGTTCTATCTCAATAGATGGCAAGCATATTGTCTATATTGAAGAAGGAACACTTTCATTTGGTTCATTAACTTTCCATAACTTGATAACGAATAAGAAAATAAGATTAACAGTTTTAGAAGTTAAAGGATTGGGATTTCATTCAGGAGCATGATATGTTTAGAAATCTCAATAGAAATAAGCTAAACACTATAAAATTATAAATCTTCGTTTACTACTTGAGTACATCACTACTAACCTTCTTGCCCTTCAAGAAGAAGCGAGGGTCGAGTATTCTACTGTAAAGTTTTAACTATTTTTTATTTTGTTTTTTTTTAAATTACAGAAAACCTTAGTATCTTGAAATTCAAGAAAAATTAACGAAAATAAAGTTTAAAATGTAAGACACTACTGTTGATAGGAAATAAACCACAGAAAGGACGATATATATCACTCCAACTTGTTTTCTTCTTTTCTGATATTTTGTATTGCTCAAAACGAGTGGGACTTTATAATTCTCTTTTATGAAATTGTCAAAATTATGAACAAAATTTGAAGAATGTGATCCTCTGCCAGTAAAGACTTCTCCTAAGAAATATTTCTTCTCATCCTTTGTTTTTATTACAAGATATGAAACCATTTTTTCCTTTGTATAAGTTTCTTTTTTAGCAGTTGGACGCATAGAAGTACTTCCGAGTTCAAATTCAGCTACTTCTTGAATTGGTATAGTTATTATTGTTTTTTTGTCGAATACTGTTTTTGTACTTATGATATTTACTGAATCATTTCGAAACCCTATCACTACCCATTGTTTTGAAAGTTTTTGTAAAGAAATAGCAAATCTAGTTGCAGAATAAATGATTATTATTATGCCTATGATACATAAAATTAACACACTATAAATTTTGGTTGGATCTCGATGTACTAATAGAGAAAAAATCAATGCAAATATTGGGAACATTAACCCCAAAAAAGTTAATGGTATACCTATTCCTTTAATTGGTAAATTGAATGCATAATAGTTTCTTTTCTTTAGTATGTGCAATTTCCTAGATTTTTTATCAATATAAAGCTTAAATGGATTATTACGCATGATAAATTGGAGAATTACTTTTTTTGGCACATCATGTATTCCTAGCCTTTTATAAAATTGTAATTCATGTAATTGTTTTTCATTTTGAACATCCGTGTAATTATCTCTTCTGAAGAAAGGTGTTTCATTGGAGGAGCTATCGCTAATTGAGGTATCATTGGAAGATTTAATTTCCCTAGAACAAACAGGACATATACTTTCATCCTTTAACCAATCGTTATAATGTTCATCATGGAAAGTTGCTAAGCAATGAGGGCACTGAGCGATCTTTTGCCCTTCTCTGACCTCCAATTTACAAATAGCACACTTCAATCCCAGCTACTCCTTCTTCTATAGTAACTCTCAATTAATGACAATTTAGTGAATAACCTATTTAAAGAATTTCTTTTGCTTTTGAAACAGGATAATAAATCATTTGGCAATATTTCTACCATCTAGGCAAGTTATTGCCGGTTTGAACTTCTAGCCCTTCAAGAAGAAGCGAGGGTCGTAGATTCTATACTAGTTTTTCTTTAAGAAATTCTTTCAGCTCTGCAACAAATTCCTTTGCTACTTTGAGTTGTTTTTCAGCTTTAGTCTTAGTTATTGCAAATCCTATAGAATAATCACCATACAATCGTTTATCATAGGCTTCATTGATTGCTTTTCCCAGCTCTCTATCAAAAACACCAGTTTTAATAAAAAATTGACCAAAGGAACTAATGACTCCTTTATGAGAGCTAGTTTTAATTTCTTCAGTTAGAAGAACAGCTTCTACCAGATAGTACATTGCATAATAACATCTCGAAACACAGGTATCAAAATCACCATGTTCTAGAACCAATTCAGCTGTCTGTAAGAATTTCTCAGCTTTTTTAATTGAATTAGCAATCACTTTCAAATAACTATCCCTTCCTCTTTTACATTCTGTATAAAAGCTGAGTTATAATTTACAAAAAACTCTTCAGGTAATATCACAACTGAGATGAATTCTCCTGTATCAATGAATAAATCCCAAAGGATATCACTAAGCTGTCTTCTAACTTCAAAAGGATCTAATGATTCATCAACAATTATAAGTAAATCAATATCAGATTCAAAAGTAGCCGTTTTTCTAGCCTGGGAACCATAGAGTATTACTTGCTTTATTTTATCCCCATAAACTTGTATTGCGTATGTTTTTATCTCTAGAACAAGTTTCTTCACTATCGCTTTCATGGCTTCTCATCTGTTATTCATTTTACATTTTATTCATATATTTTCTCATACTAATATAAAACCATTGATTGTAAATCTCCTTCAGAAGTTTTTACAGTTTATTTGTACTATCTAAGTGAATCCTTCCCAAACAATACTTTTAGTCTTTCAAGAAGAAGTGAGAGTTGAAGATTCTACATTTTTTTCCTTTTATCCCAATAGTGTTAGTTGAGACTAGTGTTATTGAAATGAGAAGTGAATTTTATTAATGGACGAATAATTAAATAATCAACAAAAGATGAATAGTAACTATTGAATGATTCACAGAGTAGTCTTCCTGAGTGATTTATTATGACTTTTAATCCCGATGATTTTGCTATCAAAAAGCAATTTGGTTCTTATTGGTTTCACATCCGTCCTGCAAAAAGTTCTGATAGAGATAAAGTTTGGCAAGGATATCAAGATGCTCCTCGAGATTTTTTTAAATTCCTTAGTCCTATAACAAAAGAAGCTATTAATCACTGGTATCCCCAAGGAGTTGAGTTGGACTATAAAAATTCTTTACCAATTAATGTAATGCTTCTTGATGATTCTCAAAATGAAGTGGCATTTGCCGGTAATATGGCTCTTATTTTTTCTCAAAGTAGAAGATACAAACATAGAGCTCAAATGGGATTATCTGTTCTTCCTAAATATCAGAAATTAGGCATAGGTTCCTTTCTCACTCAACTATCAGTTGATATTGCACAAGCAAAACCTGGAATTTATCGCTTAGAGCTTGAAGTTTGTGTTTCTAATCCTGCTCGAACGATCTATCCTAAATTTGGTTATAAACAAGAAGCGATTTTAGAAAAAAAATTTCTGATGGATGATGGCTCTTTAGATGATGTAACTATTATGAGTATAATCTTTAACGATAAGATTCGTCAGCAAAAATAGTACTGCGTGAAAGTACTTGAATTTGCTTTCTTTACTGAAATGGACTTCTAGACCTAAAAGAAGAAGCGAGGGGCGTAGATTCTACAAAATAACTATCAGTTATTTTTTTCTGTTTTTATAAAAAAAATGAAGGGAAAATAATTACTTATTTCCTCTTCTTGCGTACAATCATAACAATTTGGAATTCTAGCCCCTCAAGAGGAAGTGTGTATCTTGAGTATCATTTAAGTAAATTCTTGATTGGTTCTATTAAAATAGGAATATTTTTTTCAGGAATTCCAACCATTGGACTTTCAGTGGCTTCTTTTGTATTCCTCCGATGTAAATGATGAGGTTTTGAGGTTACATTCCAACGATCATCAAAATTATCATAACGGATGAAATCTTGTGGTTGTTGAGAAAATTGTATTTGGTATGAGTATTCGTCATAATCGTTATAACGAATATGGACTGTAAATCCTTTCAAAAATTTAACAGTAAGTAATGGTTTTCTTTCATTGAGTTTTTGTTCCAGAATATAATTTGATAATTCTTCGTTAAGCAGCTTTCTTGCAATTGATATTTTTTTCCAGCCAGAGATGTCTTTTTCCCCCAATTAACCTAATTTATTCATTAATGTTTGGAGTTTTTCTTCTTCAAGTAAGAGCTGTCTTAGATCTATTGCATCATTCTCTGCATTTTCATGTCGACCATCTCTTGCTTTTTGTAGGAATTGCTCTGCTGAAGTTTCATTCCATCTTGATAAGATTTCTTCGATTTCTGCTTGTATTTGTCTTAGCTTATATGTAATTAGTTCTTCAGCTAGCTCTTTTTTCATGCTTACATTCATTGTTACTCACTTGTACTTTTGATATGTTTTTATATAAACTATTCTTATAATAGTTGCATTTTGATAATGCTATAACATTTCTCGATGTTCGAAGGTTCTTTTACAAGATCAGATTGAATGGCGCCGTTGTGTATGCGCGTTGAGTCTTCGGGCGAGATGCTCAGCCGACACTTACCACCTAAGCGTGTCCTTCCTGAAATGGTCTTCTAGTCCTTCAAGAAGAAGCGAGGTCCGAGTGTCATTATTTAACAGCAATCAATTAGCAATTCTTGATTTCTATTTATGATAAGTTATATTAATATTGATACACAATTAGCATTTGAGGGATAGATTGCATGACAACAAAAAATGAGGATATCATTCTCAAACGAATAAATCAGCTCGAAGGAAAAATCGATCGAATTGAACAGCTTATAATGCTAATTTTAGATGAGGATAACCTAACTGAAGAAGAATTACTACGTGTGACTCAAGCTGATAAACTGGTAAAAGAAAAAGCTTTTGACAAACTAGTTTTGGTGAAGTGATGTCTAATTCAAACTCTAAGTGTAGAGAGTATACCGTCTATTTCCTTCCAGTAGCAGAAAAAGAACTCGAGAAGCTACCCAAACAGATTAAAAAACAAATTCTTGAAGTCATTCATTCTTTGAAATTCCCCTTTCAAGTTCCAGCAATTAGAATGCGAAATGTCAAAGATACGTATCGTACAAAAATGGGTGGTTATCGTATTATCTATAACATCTACAACTCAGAAGTGATAGTTGTTGTCATTCGAATTGCTCATAGAAAGAAAGCATATAGATAAAAAGTTTAATTTCATTCTTCAGCACTTACCACCTAAGCGTGTCCTCCCCGAACTGGTCTTCTAGACCTTAAAGAAGAAGTGCGTGTATGAAAGATTTTATTTTTCATTTAAGTGTAAGATATTCTTCTACAAAGTAGAAAGTGGGTGTTTCCTTATCTTTTAATTCCCTAATGAAATATTCATAATCAACATTATGTAAATTTCCATAAAAGGCTATATAATTATTTGCAAACAAAATAAATGCTTGTTGTGGGGTCATTTCCAAGCAATAATCTAGGTGTACGACCTCCTCAATTAGTGAAATATCTCCTTGATGATTTACTTCAATTACAAATTGCATCTAATTCTTCATTTGAATGGGCAGTTCTTTATTCCTAGTGATTTTTAGGGAATATTGAAAATGATAAGATCTGGAACCTTTCACTTCCAATAAACAAAAGATATTGAGCCTCTTTTGAATTTCATTCTCCTCCCACTTCTTTCTAAAATAACCTAATTCCGGATCATCTTCAAAGTGTTCTCTGCATTCTTCTGGAATGATTTCTCTAAAATGGATATATAACCAAAATAACGAATTAAAGTTCCAATTTCTATAAAAGTGAACATCCCAACCTGGTTTCTTGAACAAAACTTCATCATTTATAATGGAATAGTATATTTATCAAGAATTTCATTATCATTTCCTTTCATAGAACCATTCCTTGATATTTATTTTTAAGGAATCTCATTATATTTGAAATCTCTGATTTCAAATCCATTATTTGACTTTCATTTATATATCTATAAATTAAAAGTAAAAAAATCGCTGGAAATTTTTACACAATATGTAGAACAAGTATATATATGTTTATACATCATATTCTTTCAAATTACATATTGGAGGAAATATGGGCTTCTTACAATCCTTTCTATGATTAATATGTAACTATAAAATATAATAAATCGGAAAGGTGTAAATTTTAAAAAATAAACAAACAGAATCTCTTGTTACAAATTCCTTATATACATTATTTCTTATTTTCCAATATCTTTTGCTATTTTTTCAATTGCTGACTATTAGTGTCTTTCTATTTTACTTTTTTTTAACTGTAAAAAGGAATACTTTTTTAATGAAAAAAGAAATAAGATTCTAGAAAGAAGTATTCAAGAAAATACTTTGAAAGAGCAATTCCTAACTTCAATACATAACTATAAAAGGAAAAAACTCTTTCGAATTTATTAGATGGCATACAATAAAGGGATTATTATGGTTAGTATGAAAAAGGAAAATAGCAATTTTAAAGCTATTTTTGGGATTTATTTTAAAATAAATAGAAAGAGATTGATACTAACCATTATTATTAGTATCATAGTCTTCACTTTACTTACTACATTTCTTTTAACTTGGTTTAACTATCGCAACAAATACTTCAATAATTCTATCGAACTTAATGATTGGCATAGAGATAATGAAATTAGTATTGAATACAGAAATGGACTAAAAGAAAAAGTGTCTATGAATAGTAATTACTTTAATCTAGCAATAAATGAGATACTTTCTATAACAGATACAATTGCTCCTGACATGTTTAACAAATATACAGCTTGTATGTATAGTGAAATGTTCTCATTACGATATGATCCTCAAAATCAATCCTATGATGCGACTTTGATGACTCATCAACTAGATGCTTTTATGTTCATTACATCAAATTTAGTTGAAGGCAGATTGCCTATTAATTCAACTGAGCTAATATATCGTTCTAGTAATACTACACATCCAACATATCATTTGGGTGATCAAATAGGACTACAAACAACTTATCAGACATCTCCTATTCAGAATTTCACAATTGTTGGAATAGTTGGTAATTTTTCCGATAGTTTTTATCAAGAAGGCTTTTCAAATGATATATTCTTGGAGATAAGTAATCAACAAATTTCGTATGATCATTTTGATTCTGACCTTCTCATTACCTCACCTCAAAATTTCGTAGACATAATGACATTCTATCCTTTAGATTTGATAAAAGAGTTGATTTTACGTATTGACTTTGATTATCAGTTTTCTATAGGTAGTATAAGTAATCTAAAAGAAATAGCTATTTCGATAAACGAGGTCCAATCAAATTATCAAAATTTTCAATATTTGCCATCAAAAGCCAGTTTTTTCTGTGCTGACTTGGAAGATTTTATTTTTATTTTTATGAAGAATTGGAACAATCAAACAGTTATAGTTTTATCTTCTGGAATACCTGCAATACTTCTGTTTAGTTTTATCTTCACTGAGATTTTTAGCAATGGCAATTTTCAGAAGGGTGCTCAATTCAGGATTTTAAAGTTATATGGTTTAGAAATAAAAAATATTCAAAAAGTGATTCTTGTTGAAAATATAATAATATCCTCAACAGGGTTGCTTATTGGAGTTATTTTAGGAACATTATTTGGTTTTCTCTTGACAATAGGAATGGTAAATGCTAACTTTGTGCTTTATCTTAGTGCTTTTCTAGAACCAGTAGTTTGTGTAGCAATCACAGTACTATTTGCTGTCTTATTCATTGGTGGTTTTATAGTTGAATCTAGGTTTGCTAAAAGCCTTGTACAATCAACATCAGAAATATACAAATCAAGACGTAGAAAATTTGTACTCAAATATCTTTTCTCAAAAGAAACCTTACTGTTTATATTAGGAGTTATTACAGGAGGAATAGGCTATATAGTTTGGATTATGGTTGAAACTTCTTACTATACTTCACCAGTTCCTTATCACAATTATATTCGATTCCTATCACTCGAAATGATTACAAAGTTGTTTATCATAATTGGTGTGTTGCTAACACTAGTATCAATACTGCTTATACTATCTAAATTAGTAGTACTCATTTGGCGGTATTTTGGTGAATGGTTGTGGACCAGAAGGAGAAACTACTATACGCTTGCATTAAAACAACTTTCTATTTATAGTAAAGATTATCAAAAAGCTATTCTGATTATGTTTATAATTGGTCTCTGTATTACACCAGGATTTATCGTATCAAAATCTGCTGGTGACCATTTGAAACATGAAGCTAATCTTGCAGTAGGTTGTTGTGATATACTGATTCAGGGTTGGAATGGAAAAAATCAAGAAATTCTAGGAAATATCTCTGCAATTGATGATATTGAATTGAGCACAGAAGTAGAGCTAATAACATTAAGGGAAACGAGAATAGGTTACACTATTCAAATATTAAATATCTTTAACGTTTCACATTTTGTAGAGATTAGCTCAGATAATTTTCCAAACGAAATAGTGGATTATTCTCAAGACGATATTGCACAACTAAATACAAATATGTCCTTCTTGATGGATTCAAGATATGCACGTAGAGAACGCTATGATAGAGGAAAAATTTATACCAGCTCTGATATAACTGATCCAAATGAAGAGCTATATAATTTGACCTATATCAATAAATTTGATGTATTTCCATTACTTCATCAAGCATCTTCCAATTATTTCACATTTTTACAAGGAGAGAGCTATAATCTGGTGATGAGTAATTTAACTGCATCACAATTAATGAAGAAACTTGAAGGTGATTCATATGATAGGGAGTACTATATTTTAGCAAATGTTTCACTAACGGCAAATAATGCAGCAATTATTGAAGAAATTGAAGGTTTTTCCTCCTCTCTTTCTGTAATAACTTATGAAGAAAAATTACAAACTCTACAATTGGAAGTGAATGAATTCCAAATTCCATTCTTCTATATAATTACAGCATTAGCAATTTTTGCCCTCCTTCTCTTTGGTTATTTGACTGCTAAAAACATATACAATCAAAGATTGCGAATTATAGAATCTGAATATAAAGTAGGAGCAAAACGTATTCAAATCTGGGGGAATTTTTCCATAGAATTTTTGTTTGTTATCATTATTCCACTGATAACATCAATACTTATTACAACAATTTCTTTGCATGGAGCATTTGGTTTCCTTCTGAAAATGCCTCAAACATACAAAGAATTCTTACCTTGGTTGCCAGTGTGGTTAATGTGTTTAATTCCTCTCTTAAGTATAGTAGTTATTTTTTGTGGATGGTTGTTAGAGATGATACATCAGGTTAATAAATACAAACCAGTACGCCAGGAGTGAGATTGTATGATTGAATGTAAAGATTTGATTAAAATCTATTTTGACGAAAAAAAAGAAATTCGTACTCCAGCTCTAAGAGGATGTGACCTTTCTGTCGAAGCAGGAGAGATATTTTCCATTGTTGGACCGAGTGGTTCTGGGAAAACGACACTCATTAACATCCTTGCTGGCTTAGATAGTTGTTCTAGTGGTGAAGTACTTGTTGGGGAATATCAATTAGCAAAAATGAGTACAAAAGAATTAAACAATTATAGACAGAAAATGATTGGGATTGTTGACCAATTTCCTGAAAGGACGCTATTTCTAGATGGAACGGTTAAGGATAATTTGAAGTTTGTTTCGAAACTTAATCAAACACATGTCATAAATTCTCATAATAGAAACCGAGAGATACTTAAGAAATTGGGTATTGATCACCTTGATCATCGAATTCTAAGAAGCCTTTCAGGTGGAGAAATGGTTCGAACTGCAATAGCTTGTGCACTTGCTAAAGAAACACCAATATTATTATGCGATGAACCCACAGGTCAGCTAGATAGTTTTAATACTCACCAAGTAAAAGATTTATTGAAACAAGTCACTAGAAACTTTGAAGTTACGGTACTTGTTGTTACTCACGATCCAAGATTTCAAGAAGGTGTGGATAAAACTTGTGAAATTCTTGATGGTCGAGTTTCTTCTATTATATCTCTCAGTGAGCAATTAACTTATGGTGATAAAAGTAAATTCCCACTAAAATTCAAGACACAAATGGATACCTCAAACAGTATCCGATTACCTGATTTCATTATTAGCACTCTCAAATTAACTAATGCTGCTGAATTAAATTATACTAAAAATGGCAAAGTACAATTGGTGCATCCAGATGGAATAGAACCTAAAAAAGTGACTTTAGAAAAAATAGTCTTTAAAAGAAAGGAACTTGTTTTGGATATGTTGCCTGCTGATTATTTTGAACATTCAAAGAATATTATTTCATTCAATGATGTGTCTAAGGATTATCATAGTAATGGTAATATCGTTCAAGCTCTTTCTTCAATTAATTTAGGATTACATAAAGGAGAATTAGTTTTCATTCTTGGACCTAGCGGTTCTGGCAAAACTACTTTGATTAAATTAATAAGTGGATTAGAGCAGATAACTTCTGGTCAAATAGAAATACTTGAACAACCATTTAGCAGTTTTTCTGATGCTCAAAAATCAGAATTCAGAAAACAAAATATTGGTCTTGTAACACAACAAGGGAATCTTCATCCACTCCTAACTATTGCTGAGAGTTTTTATCTAAAAGAAATTTTTTCTAGAAAGGATATTAAAAATTTGGAAGAAAAGAATATTGGTAAAATACTAGAACAATTCAATATTACCCACAGAAAAAAATCTTATCCACTTGAAGTTTCTGGGGGAGAATTACAACGAGCTTCTTTAGCAATTGCAATTAATGATTTTCCAAAAATTATTATTCTCGACGAACCAACAGCAAATTTGGATACTAAACTTGCAAAAGAAGTTATGAATAAAATATATACTATTCATAATACAACTGATATCACTTTTGTTATTGCTACACATGATATAAGTTTAATAAGAGATGGCTACAGAGCTTTAGTTCTTGAAAATGGAAAAATCGAGCAAGATGGTATAGTAATTACACCAAATAATGATTAGTATAAAGAGAATTGAATTTTTAAATTATGAATTGGAAAAAAAGTTAGAAAAAAGAAGAGTTTCATTTGAAACCATTCTTTGTTTCTTTTGTAATTCTAATTTCTTTTTAGTAATATTGATCTCCAAAGTAAGTACTATAACTACTAAAACTACTACCAATATATTGTTGTGGTGTTTGATAATATCTCCTACCAAAAATCCATGTCTTGAAAGGTTCTAAAGAATTGACGTAAGCTTCAGCAAAGTCGTAAAATTCATCCAATGATGTTCGACCATTACAGTTTGAGTCTGCATCATTTGCGTTAAGATCTGGATCTAGGGCTTTAATGATTCCATAATCCCAATAGTTATGTCCAGCAACACCATTTGACATTTCATACCCCCAACTAAATTCAATTGAAGAACAAGCAGTTAAAATAGCTCGATTAGTTTCGTCAACCATACCGCCACCTATAAAATAGCCAGAATAACATGATCCAATCATTACAAGCATTTTGTTGCATGTAATACCATCAAGAGCAGTATCAAGCTCTAAACGAGTCATTTCATCAGATCCACACTCAAGTGTACAATATGTACTATGACCAATACCATGACTCATCCAAAAGACCATAACATCATCATTTGTACCAACGAGACCATCTATATCATCACACGCATCTTCAACATTAGTCTGACTTGCTGCAGCATCACGAGGGATGGTAGTACCATCGAATGAAGTTAGCTCTGTAATCAAAAAGATTCGACTTGCCTGGTAACTATAATGGTCAAGTAAAATATTATTCAATAAATAGGCATCTTGGTTGAATCGCTCATCACTAGATCCTGCTACGATTAGAGCACAAGCACTAGTATAGAGATTAAAATTATTGGACCCTCCACTCGAAACTGTTTTCGTTTCAGTTATAAAGTTGGTTTTTTCTACTTTTAAGTATCCACTTGTGAATGAGTTTGCACCTATATTATATAAACCAGTTGAACTAGTAGTATCAGAGCTAATTAATACGTGGTTGTTATTGTAAAGTTTAACTGATGCACTAACAATTCCTCGATTATTTCTGTCTTTAATATAACCATAGAAATTAATTTGAAGATAGAAGTTATTAGTACCCCCACTTGTAACACTTTCAGTCTGTGTTTTGAATCCAGTTTTCGAAACTGATAAAGAGTAAGGAGAATTTCCTGAAAGCGTAACATAAAAACTATAGGCACCTTGGCTATTTGTAGTTACTACTTTTAGAACATTATATAAACTATCTGAAAGGAGTACAGTTGCACCAGCAAGCTTGTTATTATTTGTATCATAAACAGTCCCATTAAAGGTTGTTGCTCCTTCAACATTCAACATTCACACTCATTGTTATTGTACCAAGTATTGGAATAATTACAAGTAACAAATAGAATTTCCTTATACAATTTTCTCTATTCATTTCATTTTTCCTCTTTCATCTATTATAAATGAATTCATCCTAGTATCCTCTCTATGTTTAATAGTTTACTAATTATACTTAATTGTGATTTTCAACTTATTTAACTTAAATATACAAAATGACCGTTGTCTAATGAATTAACAAAAGTTTTCTATGAGAACAAACTTCTGAAAAATTTTCAATTTAAACTTTGATTTCATTAACATACAATTTATCGATAGATGTCATTTTTGTAAGGTTTACTACAAATGATTTTGTTAGAAATGAATATACTTTTTACTCAATTAGTGCTATACTTACTACCTAAGTGTGTCATTACCGAAATGAACTTCTAGCCCTTAAAGAAGAAGCGAGGGGCGTAGAATCATGCATTCAATCATTTACTTGTTTTCTTTTTTTAATCATAAACGATTAAGTAATTATGCAGAATTTATAATGAAATAACCCTACAACTTTTAGTGTCGTATTTTACATTTTATTTGTAGATTCAATTAATTTGTTTGAGTCTATTTAGATAGAAGTAAAAGTATCTTTTAATTTGTTCATTCGTTTTTCCTTTTCTCTTATCACCTTTTTCTCTTTCTCAAATTTCTCTAATTCTTTTTTTGCAATTAATCTTACAATTTCATTGTGGTGATTCATTGCTGAATTCAAAACAGATTTAATTCTATTATCTGAAAATCTACTAATGTATGAAAGAGTTTCCCTAATTATTTCTTCATTATTACTGCTAAAGACAATATTTAAAGTAGCATTCAAATTATCACTGGTCATTAGTACATCTCTTGCCATTTTCCGAATGCTTTGGTCATAACAAAGCAAGAAATTAATGAATAATGAATTATCTTCTTTTGCAATTTCGATTAATGCTACTCTAGCAGATTCACAGCAAAAGGTATCTTTAAGCAATTCTTGCAATGTTTCAATCCCTTTATCTGATGCTCTTCTCTTTTCGGCTAGTATTTCACATGCTTTTTTTCTAATTCTTGGATTATTGGAATCAAGAGCATTTTCAATGACATCGAGAAATGTCTTCAAATCTTGACTATTTCTTTCTGAAAATAGATCCTCAAAAATAACTTCAATTATACCTTTTTCTAATGATATTTGAAAATTACCTAAATAGACTTTACAATAACTATTTGTAATTTCTACAATATCATTTTCATTTATTTTCTGAATATCATCATTATATAATAGTAAATTAGCTTCTCCGGTTCCATCTTCGACAATATAATTACAAATAGTATTTGATATATTGAAACAACTTACCTCTTGTGGTTCCATTTTTTTGACAACTATTACGACTATTTTTTCAAAAAGTTCATTTATCTTTAAATCCTTTATCCTCATCTTTTCCACTTTTAATTAATAACAAAGAAATTTTAAAAACTTTGCTTTTTTAGCTATTTTTTCAAAAAACAAATATTAATATGAATTTTAGAGCTTAAAAGTCAATGAAGCAATTCAATACAATAGGAACAAAAAAAGAAACGTCAAAACAAACTGGAATCTAAAATAAGAAATAAATCTCTTTCTAGCATTTGTTTGTTCTGTTTTTTCAACATTATTTATTTCCAACAAAATTATTCTATCTCAGTTTTTGAATAGTAAGCTGATACACAAGAAAAACTTTTCTTTTAATCACAAAGTCTATATTAAGAATTCTCTAATTTATGATTTGGATAGAAATGAATTTTAGAAAAAATAAGATTGAGCTTCCAACAAAAATAGTTGATAAAAAATGGACTCAAGTACGTAACAAAACAAAAATGAGAAAAAAATCGACAAGAACATACATGAGTGAGGAATATTTTAGACTCATGATTGCTATTGAGAAGAAAAGCTTTCTGGATAGTATTGGTCGAATAGTCGGCGAAAATAAGAATAAGATTCAAAGAATAAACGCAAGTGGTGACAGAATAACAATCCAATTAAACGAAAGAATTATTGATTCAATTGCTGAAGAAGTCGACTGTAAAGTTGGTAAATGGTTGTTATTCTATCCTGAGAAGGAAATTGATGCTATCTGGAAGAAAATCGCCCGAGCTGTATTAAAAGGTGCATTGGGATCCTGTGAACATGTAAAAGTAGCAACTGCTCTTCAGAAGAAGGAGAAATACCTCATTTGTGTCTATACGCCCAATTATTTAGATGCAGTAGATGTCATGAATGTTCGAAAGAAGCTTCGTGAAATGGGCTTCAGTAAAACACTATATTATAAACCTGATATCTATACCTATCTAGGTATTTACACTAAAAATCCTCATGTGAAAGCTTCTAAATATAAATCCTAAATCATTTTTTTTATTTATTCCTTGAAATAACCCTTTTTCTTTCTTTCAAATATTTATCTCGAGCAACACGTATTTTTTTCAAAAATGCTTTTCTAAGATGGTCTGGTAATGCTTTTACATCAAGTATAGTATCTTTCCATTCAATCGGATGGTCTTTCTCTATATAGAGAGATCGTAGACTTTCGCAAGCACGCAAAGGTGAAATGTCAATAGGACCTAAGCTATTATACGCTAAACCAATGTACTCTAAATTCTTCAACATGCTAAGAGGTTGGAGGTCGATTTCTGTTAGGGAATTACTACAAATATCAATACTAACTAATTCTTGGCATTGAATTAAGGGTTCCAAATCAATGTAGACCAATTTATTATTATCCAACCCTAACCAAACAAATTCTTTACATTTTGATAATGGTCTTAAATTAATTGCAGAGATATCATTTCCATCGAGAAATAATTTAGAAAAATGCTTGCAATTACTGAGTGGTTTTAAGCTAATAGACATTAATTGATTGCCAGCAAGATGTAATTCTCTGAATTGCTCACACTGACTGAGTGGTGTTAAATCAATATAACTCAGTTGATTTCCTTGCAGATTCAATTTTTGAAGCTTTTTACATCTTCTTAAAGGGATAAGATCAATTGAAGTAAATTTATTGGAGTAGAGCTGAATAATTTCAAGATTCTTACATTCCCCTAATGGCGTCAAATCTAATTGAGTTAAAGATAATCTATCTTTAATATTCATATGAAGAAATGTAATATCCTTATTAATTTCAGTAGTAAATTTTTCACCATTCTCAAGTTTTCCCTGTAATGTAATTGTCATTATAATTCCAACAACATTTGATTATCATTCAAATTCTTTCTTTAAATTTGATTATATACTCAAAAGAGTTATACTTGTTAAACTAGTTTCTGATTGTTTTTTTCCTTTTACTAAGTATAATTATTGTTGGTAGAATAATTATTGCTGATAAGTTTGTCTTCTTTGTTTTACAGAATCTATCAAACGTCTTTTGTATTGCTTCTCCAACATTCAATTTGTTATTTACTTTCTTTTCAAAAATACTTTTTTAAGATATTCTGGTAATGCTTGTACATCAAGTACAGTATCTTTCCATTCAATCAGATGACCTTTATCAATATAGAGAATTCTTAGTTTATCACGACTCGCAAAGGTGAAATATCAATTGGAATCCAAGTTATTATACCTTAGACCGATGAACTCCAAATTCTTCAACATACTAAGAGGTTGTAGGTCGATTTCTGTTTGGAAATTACTACTTATATCAACACTAATTAATTCTTGACATTGAATTAGGGGCTCAAAATCTATCTGGACCAATTTATTATTATCTATGCCTAACCAAACAAATTCTTTTCATTTTAAAATGGTCTTAAATTAATCACTGAGTTCATTTCCTTCGAGGAATAATTTAGCAAAATACTTGCAATTACTGAACAGTTTAAACTAATAGACTATGACATTAATTGATTGCAATCAAGATGTAATTCTCTGAATTGCTCACATTGACCGAGTGATGTTAAATCAATATAATTCAGCTGATTCTCCCTCCAAGATTCAGTTTTTGGAGTTTTATACATCTTAAGGGGATAAGATCAATAGAAGATAACTTTTGGGTAGATTTGTTTGTTAATTTTCTGTTAGAAAAAAAGAAAGAATTAGAATTAAACTTCTAATTCAAATGATGATATCGTTGAACCATCACTTACATAATAAGCTCCGTATTCATCAGATTCATGATGTCCCCAAAAGAATTTCCCTGTTATCAACAAACTGATATCTTCTTGATCTTTTTTATAGGTCCATTGCAAGAAATTTCCAACTTGAGCTATACTGGGTACAAAGGTGGCTTTTTTGTTAGAACCCATATTCATTTCATATTTCAAGTTCCAAGTTGTTTTCGTGTAATAGTCCTTTCCTCCATTTGCATCAAGTTTATTAGTAACTGGTTTCTTAATTCCAAGTAATGTTCTTGTTGCACTATCAATTACAATGCCTAAACAATAACTTGAAACAACTCCAGCAACTGGATTAGCTGTTACTAGAGATGTTGTTGCTGCACATAATACTTGTAATGAGAATTTCAATGTCATAAATGAGAGATCTTGTACTGCTTCTGAGGTTCTTAGCATCCTATTGTCAAATCCATCAAGTGAGAGAATATTAAGATCACCAAGTTGCTTAGTATACCAATAATCATTGTCAAAAGGATTCCACCAAGCTCCATGATGTTTTTTCTTTGGAAGCATCTCTATCTTGAGTTCAATCTTTTCCAAGCATGTACCTTCTCCAAACGCATCTATTGCTAAAGTCATTTGATTAAATGAGTGATCACCACTAAGGGATTCTTGTTCAAAGATTGCTGCAGAAACTCCATAATTAATTTTCACAGAATTAATTTTGTTCAAGATATAATTGTAATATTTGAAATCTTCAGCCTTCTTTGCATAGGTATATACTGCAATCTCAGCATCATCCAAATAAATACTTGTCCTCTGTCCATCTGTATTCTTGATTTCTATTTCAACGGACATGCTTACAGTTGTACTTGGAAGATTCTTCATTACTGATGTCATTACCCAAGGTTTACTACTTTTGTCTGAGATTTCTTCCCAGTTTCCATAAGCATATTTTGTACTATAAACTTTAATCCTAATACCTTTAATATTCTTGTCTAGATATTGATCGTCCAGATTCTGGTTGTTTCGATAAGGTCCATGTATATATCGATAATAATAATATCTGTATTTGATTCTAGCTCTAAAGGTATCTCCAGACTTAGTTCCTTTCAGATAACATCTAAAACCAAAATTTTTTCCTTTTGCAAATTTAAGCTCTTGACTATTCAACACTTGACTGATAAGCGTTGTTGAGGAAGAACCTTGTATTTTCCAACACTTATTGATACGTCCAGAGCTAGAAAGTGTTTTACTTCCAGGAGATATTGCCCAATCATTATTGAGCTTTTCAAATTCCTTATTTTTTAGACCATAATCGCCGCCATTAAAAACAGATTCACCTACTGAATATGCATGTAAAAAGCTAACAGGAATGATTAATAATGCGATAAATATAGTCCCACTAAATATTAGTAATTTCTTGTATCTTTTATTCATATTTTCTTCACCAAAAAATTAGTGTAGTAATCAAAAAGCTGAAATTAGATTTAAACATATATTCTTTTTACGTCATAAAATAAAAGGTGTATTATACTTTATCTAGAATTGTTTCTCCATATGGGATATTAAGTAACTCTTTCCAAACAATCTTCCAACCATTCAAGAAGAAGCGAGGGTTGAGAATCATTTTTTTAACTAATTAGAAATTAATAAAAGGTGACAATGAGAAAGATGCTTTTAAACATGAGTTTGCTCAAACATTCAATAAATACGTTGGTGTAATCTATTACCATTTAATCGATGTGAAATTTGTTTGATTAGAGTTAAAATCTGTACTGAATTGATTCCAATTACTGACCTAAAAGGATAGAAGCATTTTGTCATTCGAACCTTTAATAGAACATATACTCTAAAGTCACATGAGATTGATAAGTATAATGATATTCGAGAGTCAAAACTTCATTAATTATGATAGTTGTTATCCCTTCATTGAGTGGTAATTTTACTTTATTACTTGAAAGGATTTCTACTTTGATGGCTCTGACTATGGATCATTACTTCTTCCTTTTTCTTTTAGCTCATTACCTGCTTCTCTTTTTTCGACTTACAACAATTCCTACAGCAACAATTATAATAACTATTAATCCTACTCCGCCACCAATAATATACAACATATTGTTGGCAAAGAAATCAGCAAAGTTAAATCCAACAGACTCCACAGGTGGTGGTGCTACATGCTTTAATTGTGTTATTACTGAAATCTCAAAGTCGTTTCCATAATAAACACCCGTGACTAAATCATCTGTTCTTGTATTTTCTAATAATCCTGTTGTCATGTTGTAGGAAAAGGTAGTTTCGGAGCTAGTAATAATTGGTCCGTTAACTGTACTATCTTTATAAGTAAACCACCAATTCAATGTCAATAATCCGTTTAATTTAGAATAAGACCCACTGCAATCCACATCTTGATAACCTGTTAGCATGCTACCTAGTAAACTTGCTTGATCGTCAATCAATTTCTCAAAACTATCCCAAGTTTTTGGAGCATTATCTAGGATAGGCGGAAATATGAAAGCTCTATGATACTGTTCTCGAACTATACCATCTGTATAGATTTTGGAAAGGAAGTTCGTTTTTGCGAAGCCTGATAAACTAAAGAACAATACTGCGAAATCAAGGCTTCCGAATGCCGCTGGAAAACCCTCAAGTGTTGAATTTTTTTCTCCCAATAAAACTTTCCATTTTACACTTTCTTCAGTTATTGAAGTCACATTTACTGCTACTGTTTCTCCTTCTGGTATTATTTCGTTTCTAATTCTGAATCCTGTGAACGTTTCATGGATGTTATCAAATTCTACATCTGCCTCTGATTTTGTAATTTCATAATAGATTTTTTCTCCTACTTCTACTTGATAAGATCCGTTAACCGGGCTTGTAAAGAAGAATAAGAGTGTAGTAGTAATCAATAAGAAAGTAAGCAGTATCCGTTGATATTTCTTCATATGTTTTCACCTAAAAATACTGAAATGAATTTTAAAGTTAAATATACACTCTCAAAGTTTCATTTATTATTTGGGAATGCTCCTTATAAATACACTGTTCAAATATCAAAATATCCTTTATAAATTTTTTTAAGAGGAAAATTCGTCTGTTTTTTTTTTTGTTATTATTTTAATTATTACTCTTTGTAAACTAAATAATGAGGTAAACATCAAGTCAATAGTGTTTATTTATATTCATCCATTAAGTGTAGTATACATGTAATGAACTTTTAGTCCTCAAAAAGGAGGTAAGTGTAGAACCATCTATATGTTAGTCTTCTTTTTTACAAGCACGATTATGAAAATTGTTGGTAGTATAATTGTTATTGACAAGTTTATGTTTTCAGTTGTGCAAAATCTTTTATACGTTTCTTGTATTGCTTTTCCTACATTTAATAGACCATGACCAAAGAAATTATCTTTGCCTTCTTCTCCCAAGTCGGTTGTGGTATCAAAAAGAATCTCTCTTACTTCTTCAATAGTAATGCTTTCATAAAGAGATTTCATTAAAGCAACAGTAGCTGCTACTTGTGGACACGCATAAGAAGTTCCAACACCATAGCTGAAAGTTTCATTGAAGTTGGTACTTCGAATTACGTGTTCTATAGCATCATATCCTTGATCTCCTACTGGAGCTACAATATCGGTCCATTCACCATAATTGCTATAGTCTGCTAGTTCATTATAATAATTCGTTGCTCCAACAGCTATTACTTCTTCATATCCACCTGGAAATGATTGGTATTCTCTTCCTCCTAATGGTAGAGCAGTATTTCCTGTAATGGCTATTACTGGAATATTTTTCTCAACTGCATAGAGAATATCATCATGATAGAGATTATTGTCACCATAATACTGCAAGCTCAGACTTATGACATCAGCACCATTATCTACTGCATATTTTATTGCTTCCCCAAATCCTTCATAAGTTGTTCCTGCATAATTATCTGCTTTAAGTACTCGCACATCCATAATTTTGACATTGGGAGCAATACCTGCTACTCCTTGATTATCTATGTTAGCTGTAATTATACCAGCAATAAACGTTGCATGGCTATTAATGGGGTCAGATAGCTCTGGTCCTGGGATATTATCCATGCTTACAAAATCCCATCCATTAATATCATCAATGAAACCATTGGCATCATCATCGACACCATTGTTATCAATTTCAGCGGTATTTACCCATGTAGCATCGCTTAATTCTGAGTGGCTGAAATCTATACCAGAATCAATTACAGCAACTATAATTGAACTCGAACCGTTTGTTACACTCCAAGCGTCTTGAGCACTAATTTTAGTTAGATGCCATCCAATTTCTGAGTTATTATTGATAACCACTTGTTTTTGTAAAGCTATTGAATTTGTAATAGAATAAGCAAACACTGAAACAATTATCAAAACTAATCCTTGTAGTTTATATCGATTTATCAAGATATCTTCCCTTCAAGTTTTCACTGAAAAACAATTATCTTTTATCAATCATATTATTTTCGTTTCATGTCATTTGTAATTGTTTGTATTCAACTTTGCTTTGTAAACTCTGCTCAATAATTGTTTCGTTTTAGACGGAAATATGATTTTAAGTTTGAAAAGAAACCATTTGATTTTTACTTCGATATGCTCATTGTTTTAATTATCTTTTCATTTATGTTATTACTAGGTAGGTACAATGTATATCTTAGATAAAATAGTGGATTAACAAGTCCAGTACTTATCGCTCCTTTATGGTAAAGAATATTGTTCATATTTGAATTACTAGTAATTTTTGTACTTGATTTTGATGTTATGTAAAGTCTTTGCACTTGAACTTTAGCCTTTTCAAGAAAATGTGAGGACTGTAGATCCATCATTATATATGAATCAATAAATCATCACCTACACTATTTTTACTTGAAAATGAGCTTTTTAAAACATTATTTTGAATAAAATAATTATGAAAAATCAAAATAGAAATATTATCAATAATAGATTAGCATAGATACATTGTTACAATAATTCGAGTGTTGTTAATTAAATTAACAGTCACATATAATTTCGGTTCAGAGGGAAAAAAAATTCGGCGAATATTGATTATGTTACAATTCAAAGAACAATGAAAGATATTGATTGGAACATTATTGCAGATGGAATTGATACTTTTCATGGAATAAAGTAACAAGTGCGATCACAAAATCACCACTGAATACTGAAAGGTTAATTTTCGATAGAACAAGTTAATTCCAATATTCCAAAGAGGTAGAATGATAGTTCTGTGGATTAGGAATTAATTTGCTTATTCGAGATGAATTCAAGAATATCATTCGAAAATCGTTTTGAAGAAAAGATATCATGTCCTTTATTTGGATAGACTTTTAGAATAGTTTTTGGTATCAACTGTGCCATTTCTTCAAAATCTTCTTTTGTGTTGAAGAAATCCTTATCACCACAAAGAATGAGGATAGGAACTGTGATGTTGCTTAAACGGTCTTTCGTATTATGACTTTCTTCAGCTTTTGCTTCAATAATTACATCATCGGAAAAGGTTTTACTTTTGGGATTCTTCATAAATAATCCAGAAGTGAAAAGCATTATCTTATAGAAATATTTTTTCAATCCTTTAGAAGCAAAAACGTCAGATATTGAAGCATATGCTTTTGCTTTCTTCCCTTCGCTTAAATAAGTGGCAAATTTAAGGTCGAGTTCAATTCCTTTTTTAGAGATAATGTGAGTTGCCATAGCAATTATTTTGTATTCACTCTTATCTGGATGATCAACTGCAAAATGCTGAAGAATAAGACCCCCATATGATATTCCAACAAGAACATCTACTCTTCCTTTGAATTCATGATCAATCATTTCTGCATAATCATTAGACATATCGAGAGTAGTATAGTTCTGATGTAATCCTGATTTTCTTGTTACGAGGTAAATGGTGTAATCCTTCATAAAAGGAATAAAGCTCTTTGAATACATTTTGAATTCGATTCCTTTGGGAAGTTCATTTCCAGGTCCACCAAGAAAAACAATTATTGTTTTTTCACCAGAACCAAATCTGATATGAGGAATACCATCTGAAAAAATACCATAAATTGGTTTTATTTTACTCATAGTACATTTCACAGAATAGATTATTATTACTAATTAATTAAATATTGCTGTAAAAATCATCAATCTATTACTAAAGTAAAACCAACAACAAAACTAAATCATTTATTTCAATGTTAAAATTAAAAATACAGTATGACTATGAATTTTAAAGTTAAATATACACTATCAAAGTATCGTTTTTTTTTTGGGCGTACTCCTTATATACACGGTTCAGAAGTCAAAATATCCTTTATAAAATTATTTAAGAGGAAGGTTCTTCCATTTTTTCTGTTATTACTTTAATTGTTTCTCTTTGTAAAATTAATAATGAGGTAAACATCAAGTCAATAGTGTTTATTTTTATTCTTCCATCAAGTGTAGTATACATGTAATGAATTTTTAGTCCTCAAAAAGGAATCAAGTGTAGAACCTTCTATATGTTAGTTTTTCTTCTTTTTTACAAGCACGATTATGAAAATTGTTGGTAGTATAATTGTTATTGGCAAGTTTGTCTTTTCAGTTGTGCAAAATCTTTTGTACGTTTCTTGTATTGCTTTTCCTACATTTAATAGTCCATGACCAAAGAAATTATCTTTACCTTCTTCTCCCAAGTCGGTTGCCGTTTCAAAAAGAATCTCTTTTACTTCTTCAACGGTAATATTTGCATAAAGAGATTTCATTAGTGCAACAGTAGCTGCTACTTGTGGACAAGCAAAAGACGTTCCCACACCATATCTAAAAGCATCATTGAGAGAAGTACTTCGAATTACGTGTGTTATGTCATCAAATCCTTGGTCTCCTACAGGAGCGACAATATCTGTCCATTCGCCATAATTACTATAATCTGCAAGTTCATCATAGTAATTTGTTGCTCCAACAGATATTACTTCTTCATATCCACCTGGAAATGATCGATATTCTCTTCCTCCTCCGGAGGACAGACCAGTATTTCCTGTAACGGATATTACTGGAATATTTTTCTCAATTGCAAAGAGTATATCATCATGATAGCTATTACTATCACTGTAATATTGTAAGCTCATACTTATGACATCAGCACCATTATCAACTGCGTATCTTATAGCATCTCCAAATTCCTCATAAGTTGTTCCTGCATAGTTATCTGCCTTAATTACTCGTAAATCCATTATTTTAACATTGGGAGCAATACCCACTACTCCTTTGTTGTCTATTTTCGCTGTTATTATTCCAGCTATAAAGGTTGCATGCCAATGAATGAGGTCTGTGGGTTCTGGTCCAGGGATATTGTCAGGTGTATTATCAATACTCACAAAATCCCAACCATTAATATCATCAATATAACCATTGGCATCATCATCGATTTCATTGTTCTCAATTTCATCAGTATTTACCCCATGCAGCATCACTTAATTCTGAATGGTTGAAATCTATACCTGAATCGATTATCGCAACTACAATTGACTTAGAACCGTTTGTTACACTCCAAGCATCTTAGGCATCAATTTTAGTAAGATGCCATCCAATTTCAGCATTATTATTAATAACTACTTGATTTTGAAAAGCTACCGTGTTTGTAATAGAATATGCAAATATTGAAACAATTATTAGTACTAATCCCTTTTGTATATATCGATTTATCATATCAGTTTCCTTCCTTCCTTACAAATTTCTAATAGTAAAACATTGTTTTTTATTAGTTATATTTCCTTCGTTCAAAAGTGCGCCTCTCTAAAAATTACCCTTTTAACCTTCAAGAAGAAGCTTGTGTTGAGTTCTTCTATTCTAATAATTAATCAACCAAACACTCAAAAAAAGATGATTTATTTAAGGTAGTTAAAGAGTATTGGTGAGAGTAATTATTATGGTGGAAATGTCTACTTTAACAACAATTCAACACAAAGAAGCTGGAGTGATTTTTCTAGAGAAATATCTAAAACTAGATCTAAAGACTTTCTTCTATCTTGTTTTTCAAACCAAAAAAATAAATTCTCTTATTAAAAAAATAAAATGCCTATAAGAATAAATATTAAAAATACTAAAGCTTATTTTGACTAATATTTAATGAAATTAGAGATTAATTGTAATCTTTGGAGATTAAAATATGTCTAATGAACCTATGGAAAAGCGTAATTCCTGGATATGGTTTTTCATTTCAATTTTTACCTTTGGAATCGGATCTTTAATTTATACCTATTATAATTTTGAAGATCTCAATCGATTAGCAAGGTATCCAAAACCAAATGATGTGCCATCTACAGAGACAGTCAGTGGAACAATTGCTGTAGTACTTTCACTATTTACAGGTGGAATAGGTGCAATAGTTATTGGTTATTTGAAATTTAACAAACTTCATAATCATCTGCCAACCATAATTTTCTCCAAATCGATGAAATTGTATGCTAAATAATCTGTACAATCTGCATCAAACTCAGCACTAAATGAATAGTTTATTCCGTCCTTCATTTCCTATTAAAAGCACGGAAAAAACTAGATTGTCAAATAATAGGCTATTTTTTCTTCGCTTGTCTTGGGTTCGTTGACTTCTTCTTCACTTGCCTTGGGTTCGTTGACTTTTTCTTCACTTGCCTTGGGTTCGTTGACTTCTTCTTCACTTTGACTATTTTTCTTCTTTTTTGTCTTAAAGCCAGAACAATAACCAATAGCAAAATAATTAGCACTAAGACCAATCCAATTATTAGATAGATTGGGATTGGAGTTGGTCCTGGATCAGGGGAGGGGGAAACAGAAGTTGGAGTGATTGATGTAGCAATTAATCCTTTATCAGTTATCAACCAGTTGAAGGTATCAATAATTGACTGCCTAGCGCTTATAGCTAAATTGCTGTACTGTGATGCCCCTGCATGAAAGTTTACATTGAATTGTAATGGCAAAATTGACCACTTTAGTAACAAGTCGTTATAATTTGTTATAGATAATTTAACCTCAACGAACATTGCAGTCATATCTTTGACCATCGAGATATTCCAATCGCCAATCGTCTGATCAAAAGACGAGGTACCATAGAACATAAAGGACATATCTGTGACGCTAGAGACGTCCCAATTACCAATTGGCTGATTGAATGAGACTGCACGTTGAAACATAGATACCATGCTAGTGACCTGAGAGACATCCCAATCATCAAGAGGTTGGTTGAAAGACAAGCCATCCTCAAACATATTTATCATACTAGTAACTTGGGAGACATCCCAGGTATTAAGGATCTGGTTAAAGGAATTAGCCGCTGCAAACATATAGGAGAGATCAGTGACCCCAGATACATCCCAATTCGCGAGGGGCTGATTAAAAGACGAGGCTCTTGCAAACATTGAAGACAAATCAGTAATCCCAGACACATCCCAATTCGCGAGGGGTTGGTTAAAAGATGAGGCTCCTGCAAACATTGCTGTCATCGCGGTAATCCCTGAGGTGTCCCAGCTCTCGATAGACTGATTGAATGTATAAGCCCCAGCAAACATTGATTCCATGGTCGTAACGCTGGAAATATCCCAGTTGTTAAGGGGCTGGTTAAACGAACCAGCGTCTACAAAAATCCAATTCATGGTTGTGACACTGGAAACATCCCAGCTGCCAAGGGGTTGGTTAAAGAAGTAAGCCCTTTCAAACATCGATTCCATATCTGTGACACTAGAAACATCCCAGCTGCTAAGAGGTTGATTAAAAGTCGAAGCACCTGCGAACATTGATTTCATATCTGTGACACTGGAAACATCCCAGTTGCCAAGGGGCTGGTTAAAAGTCGAAGCACCTGTGAACATTGATCCCATATCTGTGACACTGGAAACATCCCAACTATTGAGGGGTTGATTAAAGGCAGTATTACTATAGAACATCCTATGCATTATTTTCACTTGAGAGACATCCCAGCCATTAAGTGGTTGATTGAACGAAGATGCTTCCATGAACATCCGTAACATATTTATGACGCTGGAGACATCCCAATTATCAAGTGGTTGCTTAAAAGCAAAAGCACTATAGAACATAGAATCCATAATTATAACCTTTGAAACGTCCCAGTTGTTGAGTGGTTGATTAAAAGCTATAGCACCATAGAACAGATAATTCATATTTGTTACGCTGGAGACATCCCAGTTGTTAAGTGGTTGGTTAAAGGAAGCAGTGTCACAGAACATATAGGACAGGTCTGTTACGCTGGAGACATCCCAGTTGTCTAGTGGTTGATTAAAGGAAGTAGTACTACAGAACATAGAAAACATCGTTGTCACACTGGAGACGTCCCAATTGCCAATAGGCTGGTTAAATGAAGCAGCACCATGGAACATAGAAGTCATTTCTGTTACACTGGAGACATCCCAAGCATCAAGTGGTAGATTGAAAGTGGAGTGATGACCTGACTCTGCACAGAATGCCAAAGTCATATCAGTAAAGCTTGACACATCCCAGCTGTTTAAATTTCCTGTATTGCCCAAATTATTACACCAAGTAAATGCTTGCCTCAAAGAGGTCGTCCCACTTAGATCAGGTGCATCAGTTGCTGTTAATTGCAAATTTCTGCAGCCCCTAAAGTATCTCTCCGAATTGCCAAAAGCCATTGTCCCCCACTGAGAAATTTCTATGAGCTTTGTACAATCACCTCCACCTGCAAAGTACCACCCTCTTAATGTACCTGAAATGATGATAGTATAGACTCCCGGAGTTCCATAAGTGTGAGTCACTTCTGATTGATCCCACTGAGTGATAACATCGCTAGCGCCATTACCCCAGTCAATCGTAAAAGAATAAGTACCACTCGGCTCTAACGGTAGCCTGATTTGATTGGAAGGAGTCGAGGAACTGCTGGTGAGGGTTGTATCCCAGAATGAAACAAAATCATCGGCTAAAATTTGAATTGGCGATGCTCCCTCGAATTTCGATTCACAAAGAGGAGCGGGGATGGGCATCGTCTCGGAGAAACGTTCAAAGAATTGCTCTTGAGTACTGATCGCAGTAAAGGGTTGAGGTTTAATGCTCAAGCTGAGCAATAACCCAATAATGCCAATAATTAGCACTCTTTTGGGGCAAGTGTTAAGAAAGGGAGAGTTCTGAAGCAAATTATCTTTTTTAAACATCATGTTGTACCACTTTAAGTGATTATTGTAAAGCTGACCAAACCTCGTTCATAATGGCTTTCGTCAGACTGGTTACTCCACCCACCTTTTTAACGGCTTTGGTTATTTTTGGTGATACCATTTAGTACGCAACGTCTTGTGGCACGCTATTAGCTAACGGAGCGCAATGTGTTTAAAAAGGACTCGTCATAACCACCTTGGGAAAGGCTGTCATAAGGTTTGGTTATCATAACAAATAACTTCTGAGCGATTATTTCTCTTACAGAAATCGAACATTTAGCAATATAACACATATTGATTCCTTTTTGCATAATAAAAAGAACTATTGATCAATACAAGTAAATATTTCTAGATTTATTGAAGTTATGTGTAATTATTGAAGAAAATTGTGAAATTTTCATTAGTTATTTTAATAATATGCTCATTGATTGGAGCTCAAAATACTCGCGATATTTTTGGAATAGAAGAAGGAAATGTGATAAAATACAGAATTAATGAAGCAAAAACTGAGATTACATATGAAACCTTATCTGATACTTTTAGAGGTCTAACGTATAATGAATCCGTAAAAATTGAGGAAGACACTACATTAAAAGTCATGGTTGAAAGTATCACTGGCACTGAACTGAAATGGTATTCATCTTATGGTTTAGATGCAATAGAAGGAACATTCCCTGTAACAGCTGATTTTAATACTTTCCTAGATTTTCTCCTATTAGCTATAGATGTGTACATGAATGTTGATATTTCTAACATTTATAGCTCGGGTGTTATTGAATCTTTTAATTTTGACTTATTCATTATACCTCTTTTCTTAGATACGGCACCACTAGCATGAATACTTGTTGTTTCAAAAGATTGCCCTGAGAATAATTGAGAAACTTCGCGAATTTTACTCGGAGCAATTGCAGCGCCTTTTTGATAGGTTGGTGCATTGTCTTCAAATGGCGCACCTAGTATAATTGCATCGACATCTACTGCTGATTCAATCTCAGTGACTGGAAAAGTACCGTTAAATGCATCTGTCATTTTCTGTGCTCCAATTTTCTTGAATGTGTATGTTATTCTATATGATAAATTAATATTTATCCAAAGAAATTAACTTGTTTTTTTTCCTTACAATAATCTTTAATGAGAAAAGTAATAATAGGATATGTAAACTAAAATAGAAAAGAGGTTTGCTTTAATGAACAAGAAAAAACCAAAATATCTCAATTCATGGAAAGGGCAAGTACTGAAAGCAATAGTAAAAGATGGCATAGTAACTTGGCGAGGAATACAAAGAGCAACAAAACTGAGCGAAGCAAGTCTGAATAAAGCACTGAGCGAGCTTTTGACTCTTAAGTTATTAATTAAGCATAATCAATATTATCATGTTCAAAATGACCAATTAATAAACGAATATATGACCTATTTTCAAGCCAGAAAACCGAAAAGGAAAATTGTTAAGGATCAGTATCATACTGAGCTGGTTGAATATGTTGTTCAAAAGTCGCTTTTCGATGGTCAGAGTCTTCAAACGGTCGTTGAATATCAAACACATGACGAAGGAACCTATCGCTATATTGATGTTCTGAAATGGTCTTTTCGTGCTGAAATACCACAGATAGCTATCTTTGAGATTATACCCCTGATAGATGATTTTGGTGCTACTATTCGTCAAATAAAATACTATAAATCATTAATTGATCATCACTCCGAATCGAATTTTGGTCCCTATCAGGATAAAGAGCTTTTTACTTATTTAGTACTACTTGCTACTAAAGAAAATTTCACCGCCTTTCATCAATTCAAGAATTCCCTCATCGCATCTGATTTGGACTATATTATGTTTGTGAAACTCACTCATAAGCAAGACAAAATTTATCCCCTCAGGGGTTTTTCTAACGCAATTTTCAATCCCTTGAATAAATGGATTCTTGAATGAAAAAAGATCTATTTCAATTGTTTACTAACTTGAAGAAGAAATTGTGTTGCAACAGATTATTCAACTAGTCTTTAGTGCTCTCTAGAATATCTCCATAGATAGAGAGATGCATATGATCGATAAGGTTTCCAACGAATGGAGAACTGTTCTAAATCTTTAGCTGAAGGGAGTTCATCAAAACCATAAATCAACATAATTGCTCTTCTTAAGCCTAAGTCATCAGGAGCAAAAATATCTTCACGAGCAAGTGAGAAGATCAAAAACATTTGAGCAGTCCACCGACCAATACCTTTTGTTTGTATTAATTCAGTAATAATCTCTTCATCGGTCATTTGATCAAATTTCTTTGGGTTGATAGATTTGTCAATAAATTTCCTGGAAAGATTATCACAATAAGCTCTTTTTTGTCTCGAGATGCCTGCTGATTGTAAATCAATTTCGTTAAGCTTTCTATGTTCTACAGGAGTAATTTTGCTCTTTGGAAAGAGCTTCTTGTATTTCTCATAAATGGTTTTTGCCGATTTCCAACTTATCTGCTGGTAAATAATTGCTTCTATTAATGATTCAAAATAATCTTTGTTTTTGATAAGTTTAATCTCACCATCTTTTTCAATAATTTGTTTCAAAGCTTTATCTTTCTTTAAAAATTCAATTGCACCATTCATTTTGAGTTTTAATGAGTAATTGGAATAAAAAATTTGTTAAAAAAAAGTGTTAATTTAACTCAAAAATTGATTTAACGATTGAATTATCCCAACCAAAATGTTTTATTCATTGGATAACTTATATATTCAACATTTGAGGAATAATTATGGTAAATATAATACTTAGAATTCTTTGGGTGATCTTTATAGGTTCATGGTTAATGCCTCTCTTCTATGTGTTAGGTTTTATTTTCATGGCTTTAATTATAACAGCTCCAATAGGACTTTGGTTCTTTAATAAAATCGGTTATGTCTTTTCACTTCATGAAGACCCAGAAAAAAAGGAAGTAACTTTCAAACGTTCAGTTGGTGGGTTACTCTGGTTCTATTTAATTGGTTGGTGGGCTGGCTTTCTTGTAGTTGTTCTCGCAGATGCATGTATAGCAACAATAATTGGTATACCACTAGGTTGGTGGTTAATTAATAGACTAGATAAGATAGTCATCCTCAGTTAGTTTTTCACCTCTATCTCTTTTTTTTCTATCCTTTCGATATTTGTTGAAACTAGTATTAGTTAGATGAATAATAATTTCCTATATGTTAGCTAACTTGGAAGAAATTTACTCTTCCAATTCTGTTAGTGAAAATGGTTGTCCATGTCCTGGTAAAATGGTCTTAATATCGTACTGAGCGAGTTTATTCACACTTGCTTGACCCTCAATAAGATTATCCATATTCGCATTCATTTCTGGTTTCTTCCAATGAGTGAATAAATCGCCACAGAAGAGCAAACCATCAGCTGTCAATATACCAATTGATCCTTTAGAATGACCGGGAATTGATAGAATCTTTCCATCTAACCCAAATTCTGAGAGGGAAAACCCTTCTTCAACTGTTATGTCTGGTGTAAATCGATCAGATTTAGACAATCCAAATAAAGTATTTCTTAAGAATTTGCTTATCTTACTGCCTTGAGTTCTATTCCAAAACATATCGCTCTTTTCAACCATACCGATATCATCCGAATGCATAGCTATTTTCGTACTATATTTTCTACGTAAATATGCAGCATTTCCTGAATGATCAAAATCTCCATGAGTAAGTATGATTAAACTCAATTTACCAAGCACACAGCCATTTTCTGTTAACTTTTCTATTAGTTGTTTACGTTTTGACTTTCTTCCTGTATCGATTAAAATAAATCCTCTCTCTGTTTGAAGGAGGAAGATATTTCCATTTATTCCACCAAAATTAATTTCAAATACTTTAGTAATCATAGTAAAGAAATTATATGTGGAATGTATATTAAACGCTCTCAAAAGAAACCATCAAAAGGAAATCAATTGACATCAATAAAAACTTTCATGACCTTATCTTTCATTTCTAATATATACTGATAGGCTTTATTGTAATCATCGAATTTGAAATGCTTGGTCATTAATGGTTCTAGTTGGATTTTTCTAGAATGAACTAGTTCGATAGCTTGGAGATATTCTTTAGTTTGATACATAAGCATACCAATAAGTCGTAATTCATTATTTTGTATCGTAGACAAATCAATAATTGTTTTTTCACCAAATACTCCAACAATAATAATGTCTGTACCTTTTCTAGCATTCTGTATTGCATCATCAATTGTTTGTCTATTCCCAACACATTCGATAATTACATCCGCTTTATCTGAGCCAAAAGCTTTCACAATTTCTTCAGATAAATTCTGTTTTGAGGTGTTAATCGTATGATCAATACCTACTTTTTTTGCTAGTTCCAATCGATAATCACTCACATCGGTTATTAATACCGATTTAGCTCCCAGAGCTTTTGCTGTTTGTGCCGTAAGATTACCTATCGGTCCTGCTCCCAAAACAATGATATTTAATCCCTTCACGTCATCTGTTTTAGTAAAAACTCCACAAGCAACAGCCATAGGTTCGATCATTGCTCCATGTTCAAAGGACATATTATCTGGTAATCTAAGAACACGCTTTGCTTTCGTTACAAAGAATTCAGAAGCCATGCCGGTAGTTTGAAATCCCATAACTTTCAAGCTATAGCAAATATGGTATCTATCGTGTGTACATGAATAACATTCTCCACAAACAACTTGAGGTTGAATAGTAACTTTATCGCCTGGTTTGAAATTTGTTACTTTACTTCCAACTTCTTCAATCATTCCTGAAACTTCATGCCCTTGAGTTACAGGGTAGGTGGTGTATGGGTGTTTCCCTTGATACACATGAATATCACTGCCACAAACACCAAGACGCATTATTTTTATCAAAACATCTTTTTCGTTTAGCTCGGGGATTGGTATTTCTAGGAATTCAATTTTACCTGGTTCAACCACTATTTGCTGTTTCATTGTTTTCATATTATTCCAAATGTAATTTCATTTTTAAATTCTATTGTTTTTGATTCTAAATGTGCTACAAATCATATCATTTGCGAAAGCAATTTTGGTTTTTATTTGTAAACCTGAATATGAAATCATTTTAGAAATATTATTTATAACCTTGAAGCCAATAATTTGTAATTGGTGCTAATTGAAGGATGCAAGATTCAGTATTAGTTTTCGGAGGAACAGGTAATTATGGACAATTTATCGTGAGAAGTTTGGTTCAAAAGAAAATACCAGTAAAGGTTTTCACTCGAGATGCTGAAAGAGCTAAAAAGAAACTTGGTGAAGAACCGGTCTTCTTTGAGGGAGATGTTCTTAATAGAAAATCAATTATTGGTTCACTTGTAGACGTTAAGGCAATAATCATTACTTTATCTGCAATGCATGCTAAACTTATTCGAAAACAAAAGATGATAGAACACGATGCAGTTATGGTCATCTTGGATGAAGCAGAAAAACGGCAAATAAAACGAATTGTTTTCATTTCAATTTATGATACACAAAAAGAATTAATCGACAAATTGAAACTAGAAGTAGGCTATTATAAAATAGCGATAGAAGATCGATTGGCAAAGTCCAATTTCAACTGGACGGTTTTAGGTTGCCCGCCATCATTTATGATCTTCAAAAGTTTCACTCGAAAAAGAATGATGATCGTTCCCGGAGGAGGCTCACCATTAATGCCTTCATTAGCTCCACAAGATGTGGGTGAGATTGCTGCTCAAGCGGTCATAAGAGACGATCTAAATAAAAAACGATTTCGTATGACTTCTGCTGAACCATTTTCATTTCCAGAGGTAGCAGAAAGAATCTCATCTGTTCTTGGAAGAAAGATAAAATATCGTAAATTACCACTATTTGGTCTGAAAATTGCTTCTATTGCAACTTATCCATTTAATCCCTATCTAAGACATTTAGTAAAATATGTCCAATTACTGAATAATTTCCCAACCGATATAGCTAAACAAGCTGTTGTGGATCACCAAATTCTAAAGAGTACATTTGATTATGAATCCATGTCATTGGAAGATTACATAAGAATAAGTCTCAAATAATTATAAAATTGAAAAAGAAAAAATTAGGCTAAGAACAACAAGAGCAAACTTTATTCAGTAGTTAGAATAGTCATAATTGATTAGTAAATTGATATAATTAGTGGAGAAATTAAAATTGGCTTTAGGTTTAATTGCTTGGTCATTCAAGAGTGTTAAAATAAACGTACTAAATAAAAAAGCAATCAAATATGCAGAAAAAAAAGAATTTGAGAAAGCAATTGCTACTTTTCTAAAGGTACTTGATGAAATGCCTGATCATGCAATTACCTGGCAAAATATTGGTACGGCTTATTATGAATCGAAAAATTTGGAAAAGGCTGCTGAGAGCTTCAAAAAAGCATTTCAAAAAGATTCATCTTTAGTTGCAGCAGGGTTTAATTGGGGTACTTCATTAATTGCTCTAGGTAAGCATTCAGAAGCAATAACCGCTTTTGAATCTGCGTTAAAGGAAGAACCTGATACAATTCAAGGAAGACTTGAATTGGCTAAATTGTACTGGCACGAAGGGAAGCATCAAAAAGCAATAGATGATTTTCTAAAAGTTCTAAAAAGTGATGAACAAAACATTGATGCGATAAAAGGTGCTGCAGAAGCTTATCTTAGGACAAATCAAAGAACCAAAGCAATAAAATATTTCGAAAAAGCATTAGAAGTTGATCCTGAGGATACTTATTCATTATATAAACTAGGTTGTTTATTTGCTGATAATAAGAAATTCGATCTTGGTCGAGAGATATTGGAAAAGGCTCTGAAAATAAATCCCAATTTTCATGACCCTCGATTTATGATCGCTAAGATTGATATTATTACTGGAAAATACCTTGAAGCAATAAAAAACCTTGATAAATTAAATAAAAGTTATCCCAATAATTGGGAAATTTTATTCTTTTTAGGACAAGCATTAGGCAATAGTGGAAATCTCAAAAAAGCAATAACTATTCTCGATCAAGTAGTAAAACTTCAACCTAATTTAGCTGATGCGTGGAAATTCTTGGCAATCTGCCATAATAAATTAGGGGATAAAGATAAAGCTACAATGTATGAAAAAAAGTATAGAACTATGGTAAAACAATTACCCTAGTCCGTACTTTTCTCTTTTCTATATTTTTTATTTTTTATGTGAATCATCAACCAAAAAGTATTTTTTTTGTGTCTTAAAGAAGAAGCAAAACGTTTATGTCGATGTTAACTAGTAAAAAAGTCAGTAATCGATACACAAAAGAGAGAAGAAAAAATGGTTAGAACATTCTTTAAAAGAAAAGCAAGTGTAATAAATAGATATCTGATAATTTTTATCGTATGCGCAGTACTAGGAGTCGCTTCATTTGCAGTATTCGCAGCTTTAGTATCTGATTATACATTAATTTCCATTCTACCTGTATTCGTTGTTGTTGCGTGCTCCTTGACTGGATTTCGGAACCTTGACGGTTATCTTAAGGCTATCAAGGTAAAGAAGCCAATTGAAGTATTAGTCGAGGAAAAAAATGTTAAAGCACTAATGAACAATGTAAAACTAGGAAAAGAAATGGGTTTTGAAGCAGATTTGCGATATGTGTTGAGTATGTATGCCATGGTCGATATTGATTCAAATAAAATCTTTCCAACTTTACTAGGACATTATATGAATTATAAAAAAACAAACAACAAAATGCCCAAAATATTCACTAATGCACTAAAATTTCATGCCCAGAAAATCGGAGTAGTCGACTATATAGCGTATGCAGAAGCACAGATACAAGAAATTTTGAAAGTGGTAGAATAATGAAAAAAATTCAGCAAATAACAGATAGAAATCATCGTGTGTTTACACGATAACTTTCTACTGATAATCCTTGATAAAACTAAAAGTAGACATGGGATAAATATGAAATGTTAAATATTCTGTAATTACCTTAATAGTATGTATTCTTTAAGAAAAGCTACAAAATATGATATGGAAATATTGATAGAATTTCGTATCGAATTTTTAAAGGATTTTCAAGAATTGCCATCGGATGAAGAGTTATTAATATTCAAAGAAAATCTAAAGAAATTTCTGATTGAAAAGATGGTCTCTGATGAGTTTGTTGCTTGGTTGGCAGTTTATGATAATGAAATTGTTGCAACAAGTGGAATATCCTATTTACAAAGACCACCTCATTTTTCGAATCCTTCTGGCAAGTCTGCGTATATTATGAATATGTATACAAAACCTGAATGGCGTAGAAAAGGCATTGGTTCAGCTATATTTGAGAAGTTATTGGAAGAAATAAAGAAAGCAGGAATACAGAATATTTCACTCCATGCAACTCCTAATGGTAGAAATCTCTATGAAAAATTTGGTTTTACAGATAGTGAGGATTATATGGGTTTAGATATTTCAGAATAGCAATGTGACCATATTTAGCGAACAAAGAGTGAATATAGAAGCAATTCTTTTTGTAACAACTTTGTTCATTTTCTATCCTTTGTTTTTTGTGCAAAAAGAATGTAATGACCTGATCCTTTCTTTTTATTGATTCTCTCAATTGTTATTGGTGGCGAGTACCATTCTTTGTAATAAAAATCTTTGAACTCGAAACCTTTGAAGAATTCAAAAACATCTTCTAATTTAAAGAAGAAATGGGGGATACCTTTCTCAGGTTCTTCCGATTTAATGATAGTTTGTTCATCTACTATTCCTTCCCCATAAAATGGTATATTGGGATCTTTAGTGAGTAGTGTTAAATATAAGAATCCACCTGGTTTCAGCACTCGAGATATTTCAGAGACCGTCTTAATCACATCGTGTTTGTATGCATGATATATAACATTGAATGCGATAACTAAATCGAAATTATTATCCTGATAAGGCAATTCAGTCATCTTTCCCTGTTCTACTTGTGCCTCTAAACCTTCTTTTTCTAACCACTCATTGGTGCTTCTAACTGCTTCTTCAGAGATATCTAAAGCAGAGACATCATAACCAATAGATGAGAAATAAATAGTATGACGACCAACTCCACAACCTAAATCCAAAATTTTAGCAGGTGGACTATTTATAGAAAAAAGTAAATTCATAATATATCCGTCTGGTCTCTTCCAGTAAGTAAAATCTTTCACCTTATTCCAATCCCAACCAACTTGCAGTGATTTTTTAGTCAAATACATCAACCCAAAATAAATTCAATATCTTAACATCAATCAAAAAATGTTTTCATTGATAAATCTGATGAGAAATACAAGTTAATTGGGATGAGAGTCTTTGAAAACATATCAGAATAGCTTTTTTAATAATGCTTGTAACAATAAATTATGAATAAAAACATCGAGAATAGTTTACCCTTATTCATTTATGGTAAAGATCCAATTTATGCTTATATCATTGCAAATGAGCTTATTGTTTTGGAGAAGTTTGGTGGATTTCGCAACCAGTCAGCGTTAGCATTACATTTCTTATATAAACTTTCTAACAACAGATTAACAAAGGATATTATACCATCTGGATTATCAAAATATCTTCAAAATGTAAAACAGTCACAACCATGTATTTGTGGTAAGTACAAATATGAATACTCCGATAACAGCTGCTTAGCTCTCAAACTAGAGATACAAAAGAAAAAAAAATCGGATAAAATAATTCAATTAAGTGATTTTGCTCTACTTGAATCGAATAATTCATCTAAGGTATGTGTAAATAAATTTGATTTTAGAACTCATATATCAGCGAATGAAGCTTTTATTCTGTTTGCCAATATAGTATTTGAGGCCAAGGGAAATATATTGCATTGTAATAATTACTTGCAAACTATACCATTCGATAAAAAGCAATACATAGAAGTCTTTGATCAACATACACGAATCAATAAATCGGGCTATTCATATCAAATAGAATTATTTTGTCTTGATTATTTTGAATACCTACTTGAACAATTAAAAACAAATAAAATTAGTCCGGAAATGATTCTCAGATTAAGTGGACCAAATCTAATTACTACATTAGCTAGTTTCGATTTACAAACACGTACTTATGTTTTTGAAAAATTAACCAAACTAAATGAATCAATAGAATTCCTAACAATAAATGAACAAATCTGTTACTCTGTTATGTTTTTGCATTCTAGTAACTTGTCTTACTTGCCGGAGTTTTCTCAATTATATAATTTATATATTAAGAATGTTAAGAAATTAATTGCTTTTCATACAAAGAAATTTCCTGAAAGTGGTAGTGGTGAAATTGAAAACAGAGAATCTCTATTCAAACAATATCTTGGCAATGATTACCAGTATAAACAGTATTGATTATGGGGTTAGCTGAATAGAATTTCTAAACCTCGTTATGAACCCATTAAATGATTATCATATTCGAGTTTGCAGAGCTTCAGAGAAAATAACTGACCCAGTAAAAACTGATTGTATTTTCAAATTTAGTAAAGAGAGTATCACTGAAATACCAATTATGTGGAATAAACATTTGCCCGAGTTGGGAAAATGCAAGAATAGAGATAATTTTGGTTATGCTATTACTGGTCATCGACGGGATGATAATTACTTTGATTTAGAGGATTTACAATAATTACATTTGTAATCACCTTTTTCTAAGAAACTTAATAATCTTTTAGAAATGATAAACAATTGTTTCGTTAGATGCGTCAGAGTAAGAAGAAGAAAAGAGTCTATTTAAGAAATTTTATCGAAAACCAATAACCAATTTTTTTTGATGAGAGAATAAAAATGAATACAAAAAAACTCACTACTCTGAGAGATTTACTAGTTGAGCTTTCTAAATTCGATGAAGATAATAAAGAAAAGAGAGCGCAAATAATTGAATCGTTTTCTTTTAAGGACAATCTAGAAACTCTCAATGAATCTGAACTTTCCATAGAGGAAATCAGTGAATTATTAGAACCAATAATGATTGCTGATAATGATATTGCGAATGACCTAGTGGATATTTTAGGAATTGAATACTTTGCTGAGAAAGTGAATTCATCTGATAGTGTTACACAAGTAGCTAAACTTATTGATCAAATTGAATTTATAT
>JABCTZ010000030.1 GCA_018238155.1 Candidatus Heimdallarchaeota archaeon
ATTATGTAATCATATTTTCTTTTCATTTTTAATCCTCATTTTTCCACTCATTAAAAGTTGATTAATTTAAAATAAAAACATTCCTATCTTTTACTCAATTTTGTCTTTAGGAAGAAAACTACTATAAAGTATAACAACAATGAATCATTAATAAGTAAAATAATAGATTATTTATTGTGGGATAGTATTGTTTTATGTTCGTTACTTTGATAAAGACTTTATTTAGAAACAATAAAAAAAATTATTTCTTCTTATTAGTAGGATTTACCCTAGCCAGTTTATTTCTTACCCAAGTCTTTGTTGTAACGGAATCAAATGAACTTGCTATTAGAAAGTACATTTATGAAGAAAGTTATACATCAGTATCTATAAGCTGTTCATCACAAATAGCTTGCTATGATTATTATTTTAATAATAACAATTCTTTTGAAGGATATACTATGCCTTCAGAATTTAATAATGTTATAATGGAGGAAATAGAACAAAGCCCACTAACTGAAAAATTCCCTTTGAGTACAACGACCTTTAGATATTATGATGCTTTTGCAATTTTAGATAATGGATATTATACTGGTAGTTTACCAATATATGTTATTCCTAACGAGATATTTCAATACATTACTCCTTTTGCGAATTGGGTGAGTGACAATACTTCATTAGAAGATTTTAATATACTTCTAGTTGCTAGTAGTGCATTAACTCCAGGAATTGGTCATAGTTTTCCCTATAGTACAATATTCAATCAGGAAAATATTACATTAGCAATAATTAAAAATGAAATTTACTACTCCAATCCAATAACACTCAATTTTACACACAAAATAACTTACGAGTCAATTGATAATAATGAAATTTGTAAAATGCTAAATACCTATCTCTATAGTAGTACTGATTCAGGTTTAGTCATCACTGAGAAGCTATTCCAACAATTGCTATCCTCAATGAATGCAACGAATTATATTAATAACTTTAAAAGTACGAGGATTTTTGCAAACACTCAGGTAATTTATGATTATACTAAATTAGATTGTACATTGGAGGAATATAAACAGATCGCGACTCTTAGAGGACAGATTCGAGATAATTTACTAGAAAAGATGCCTTTAATAACAGAATTAAAGGTATTTGGAGCTACCTCTGCTGATGCTGTTACTCTCATCTCTTACTATAAGAATTTCAATGTAGAATTTCGTTATGAGCAACTTAGACTTTCTTTTATAGCAATACCAATAGTTCTATTGCTGTGTTTTTCCATATATTATGAAAATCAAATATTTAATTCCACACAAAAAAAGTTAACAGAATTTTTTAGAACACACGGTATTTCTCGAACAAAATTCCTCACATCTGAATTAGTGTTATTAGTGATCTTCGCTTTGGTGGGTCTTGTAGTGGGAGTTTCTCTTGCAATTCCTGTAGCACTTCTTGGTTATTCTTCTATTGGTTTTTTGACCACAGTATCCACTACACCAATTGTCATTACAGGATATGCTCTTCAACAAACAGCAATTGTTTATAGTTCAATCGTTGCCTTGTTCATTGTACCCTTCTTCATCAATAGATCCAAAAGTATTATTCCTTCAAATCGACCAAGAGAAAGAAGGCTAACAGCTAGAACAAGTCAAATAATCTCACTAGTTGTCAGTTCAACAATTACTCTTACATTACTAGCTGTTATGATATTTGTACCAGCAGATGCTTATTCACGTCAATATTCAACCTATTTATCCATCTATTTTGTTATGTCTCTACTGACTATTAGTTCACTAGTCTTTACCATTAATCTAATACTTGAATATTCTATTCGATATTTCTCGAAGAACCTTCAGAAAAAGAGAAATAATATCATTGGTTTTTCTTTACGAAATATTGTCATTAATAAAGAGCGGTTTAAACAGGGGTTACTTGTTTTTACCACAGGATTCCTTGTAACTGTTCTTTTTATGAGCTTATCATTTGGATTAACGGCTTTTAAATCAGACGAAGCGAGATATTTCACTGGGGCAGACGCAAGAATTTCATTGACATCTGATGCGGATATTTTATCTCTAACTCAATCTTTACCTTCAACCATATCCTATACAGAAATTTCCAAAATAAATACCTTAAATGCTTTTAATAGACATGTTCTCTCTTTTTATATCATAAACACTACAACCTTTCCAAACACAGCCTATTATCCTTCGGAGGATGTTGGATTAAGTTTACGTAAAGCAATGAATTATTTAGAGCAGACAAATTCTTGTTTAATTGGTTTCGAGCGTGCTAATGAAATAGGACTTAATATTGGTCAAGACTATTCGCTAAAAATTATAGAAGTTGATGTTACGTTCATACAAAAATTAGAAATAGAAGACTTTGTTAATTCGTGGCCTTTCTTAATATATGAACGTGAAATTATGTCGAGTACTTTCGATTTTAATGAACCACTAGAATTGATTGTAAGTTCTACTACAAGTCAGTATCTCTTCAATAGCTTTGAAGACTTAATATCCAAACGCTACCTTTTGCTAGATTTTGCCAACTATAATTCAGATTTAGAGATCATTCAAACACTCGTTCAAAATTCGGAAGAACTTGATGATTTGGTAACCTATCAAGAGGAATATCAAGATTATATTAATGATCCAATGGTTAG
>JABCTZ010000010.1 GCA_018238155.1 Candidatus Heimdallarchaeota archaeon
AACTGAAAACTTCATCCGGAATTGTATGAATGCTTTACTTCCTTTCGGAATGATGTTGTTCTACACACAAGGGAAAGGAAAGCTTCTTTATTGGACTTCAGCACAAGAAAATGGTTCAACAAATATACCACTACTAAAAGAACGCATTTTTCAAATGAAGGATTTTCTTGAAACAAATTTTCCTGAAGTAAAAACTAGAGCGACAATTTCAAGTAGTCCCTTTTCAAGTTTAATTACAAATGCTAAGTATAAAGAAGAACATCAAGTAAAATTTGTTGGAGAAAATATCTCTGGCAAACATTTCCTTACTTCGGAAGCAACTCGTCCTTTCTTAAATGAGTTAAATTTATTCTTTAGAAAAAAAGATGAGAATAATCGCGGAAGGAGTGGATTCTTCTGTATAACATCTTATCCTGAAAGACAAGATGGACCAGTTCATTTTCTCCAGAAAAAACTAACTAATAGAAAATATCAAAGAATCTCTCAGGGAGTACAAAAAGGGTTTACCGATGAAAGATTATTCGGTTCTGGTAAAATTTCTACCTCCAGAGCATCTATTCATCATAACGAAAAATTACAACTTACTTCATTGGATTATGAAAAAGCAAAAGCACCAATAATCAATAATGTTGGTATTCTAGTTTGTTGTGCTGGGTCAGCACTCAGCGAAAGGGAAGCCATTGAAAATGCAGAAAGGTCATTGACTCGAGCGAAAAGCACTCTTAGTCAAATAGTTAACCCAAACATAGACAATAGTTATCATTTCTCTCCTCTTTCCTCTCGAGAGCTTGATGAGCAACTCAACAAACTATTCTTCGTTGACAGCTATCTTATGCCTAATTCTTCCAAATGCCTTTCATTCAGCCTTGCTCTATTAATGCGGATGCCCAATAGTAATACTGGAGTGAAAATTATTCGAGAGGATAAATCTCACCTACCTACTCCAAGTTCTGCTACTCCTTCTGACAACTCTTTTCTCATCGGACGTAGTCTTAGATTCAACAACACACTCGATACAGACCCTTTAGGGCTGGATATTCATTGGAGTTTTAAGAACCTGGTGAAGCATACATTTGTTACAGGATCAACTGGGTCCGGTAAAACGTATACCATTTGTAATATTATCATTAATGCTGCACAAATGGATGTTCCAGCGATCATTCTCGATTTTGGTAAAGGTGAATTATATTCATTACTCCAACAAATCATCCCAAATATCAGATGTTTCACTATTGGTGATGATTCTGTTTGTCCGATACGGATCAATCCTCTCGAGTGCCCTGAATGGACCACACCTCAACAACATTTTGATAATCTCAAGTGGATACTTGATTCCTCTTTACCACAATTTGAACCTCTACCTATTGTTACTTATCGAGCATTAAGCAAGATCTACAATACCGATGGTTGGAATCTAGCAACAGGAGAAAAGGGTAGAAATCGAACGCTAAAAGATCTCCTCGATGAAGGATTGAGAATCTGTGATAGTGCCGGATATGCTGATGAAGTATATCATAATATGCGCGGAGCCTTCGAGATGCGAATCAGTTACCTCATGGAGGGAGCTCTCGGAAGACAGCTGTATACCGAGAATTCTATTGATATGCGATTGCTAACAGAAAGAACAACTGTATTAGAGATTCGAACAATAGAAGGAAGCGCGCAGAAAATAATCACACTAACATTGCTTACACAGCTTTTCGATTATTTCAAATCACTAGGACCAACAAATGATGAGAAACCGAGGTGCTTGATCGTTCTCGATGAAGCAGAATCAATATTTGCTTCTGCGGAAGCATTTGGCAACGATGTGGAAGCAACAACTGCAGCCTATACCTCAGTGCAAAAATTGAACCAAATACTCAGGCAAGGGAGAAGCTATGGGTTAGCAGTTGTTCTAGCAACTCAAAGTCCAACGAATATCTCAGATGAAATACTAGCGAATACAGAGAATAAGATCATCCATCGCTTACATCATGGAAAAGACAAGAGGGTGATACAAGAAGCGTTAGAATTAACGAACACCCAAACGCAGAAATTATCTACTCTTAAACCGGGGGAAGGATATGCAATTGACGGAGAGAACGATTACCCTTATTTCTTAAAGGTAGAAAAACAGCTATTTGCCAGAGTGACCTTTGCCCGAAGAGAAAGTAATGAATTAATGAAGGAACAAATGGAGAGATTCTATCAACAATATCCCTGGATGAAGGAAAGCTATCAAGAAATAGAAGAAGAGGAGAGCTTTCTGGATGATATTTTTGATGCTTTCGATAACAGAGATGAATTTGATGACGCTACTCAAAGAAGACTAGATCTAGTTCTAAAACGAGGAGAATTTACTCGAGAATTAATCTTCCTAGTAAGAAAATACCACATGAAAGAAAGTTCAGAAAGCATCTTTTACGAAGAATTACTTGAATTATTACATTCTACAGCAACAACAATTATTGGCTCTAGAAAAGATTACCTTAGACCAATAGCAATGGAATTGCTTTCAGTAGGATTAGAAAAATGTTCTTTCCTTAACAATGTTAGTCGAATGAAGATTCTCAAGGCAACCAAGGATCTGATTTACATTGATGGAGGGAGCTAAATTTCAAATTATGACAAGTCACGAAGAGCAAAAAAGACCAGAGAGGAGAAAAAAGAAAGAGAAAAGTTGCACTTGAAAGAGTATTCAGAAAAAGAAACTGCTCAAAGATTATTTGGAAACGATTCAGGAAAAAATAACCGAGAACAAAAAAACTCCCCAAAAGAAGTCAATAATAAATTCAAAGAGACTAAAGCTAGTGAAAAAACAGAAAACCCAAAGGATATTAAAAATCCATTCCAATCGGAAACTGACAATATAAGTGAACAGAATTCTGATTTCTTCTATTTAGCTGGAACAGCTAGAGCTTCAAACCCCAGAGAGAGAGAAGATAAGGGGTATTCGTTTGATTATGAAGGGGCAAATGAAGATTGGTTAAAGGAAAGTGTTCAATCAAGATTAGAAAACTATACAGGTAAAGATTATGAAGTAAAGCCAAGGGAAGGAAGGAATACTTATCGATTAAGTGGAAATGATAAGGACTTAGTTAAAGAATTAAAACAATACAAAGATAACCCTGATAAAATAAGAGAAGCAAAACCAGAAAATCAACAATCGTATTTGAATGCTTATCTCGATTCTACAATAACTGTTGATGCGAAAGGCAATCCTGAACCAACTTCAAATATAGCAGATAACACTACTAGATTAGAAGTTGCAAAGGATTTAATGAGTAATTATGAAGTTGAGTCCAAGTTTGTAAAAGAAGGTGATTCTCCACCTAGTTTAAAAATTACCGGATATAATAATCATAAAAATCTCAGAAACAATTTGAAATTAGAAAATCAACAAAAGCTTGACAAATTAGAAGATATGATTAATCGTTTTGAAAAACCAAAAGATAAGGATTCTCAAAAGAGCTATAATGAAGAGAGAACAGAAATTGGGAATGATTTTGATAGTTTTCTAAAGGAAATATTGCCGACTATAAGAACTGAATCGAAAAAATACGAATTGAAAAACAAAACTGAAACTGGAAAAAAAATCGATCCAGATGGCATATATCTAAATCTAGATACTGAAGTTGAAGCAATTGAAGGAAAATTAATAATAGACCAATTTGACGCTAAAGATAAAGATTATTTGAAGCATTCAGAAATTGATACTTTATCGGTATATATTTTGGATGGTAAAGGTAGAGAAGATCAAAAATATCATGGTAAAGATGCCACTTTTAATGTCTATGAAGATTTTCTGAAAGAATTATCTCAAGCTAGATCTAATGCAAGAACAGCAAGAGAATATGTAAAAACAACTAGATATATGCAAAAGCTAAGACGACTAAGAGATAGAGCTAAAAGGTCAAGAGAAGAGAAAGAAAGACGAGAAAAAGATAAGAACACAAAAAGAAATCAAGCTAAACAAAAAGCAAAGAAAATGAGGGAAAAGGAAAATACAAAGAATAATGAAGACGAAAAACAGAGAGATGAAGAAAAAGAATCCAGACATAACGATGATTAATATCAGAAATTAAATAATGAAACTATATGACTTGTACCAAAATCATACAATGTTCCAAATTTCAATTGGTAAACCATTTCGAAGAATTAAAGCGACTTGTTTATTATTGGGATTCCATGATTTTGAAAAAATATCTGCTAATGTTCCTTTATCAAAGGGATCGATAATATGCCATTTATCAATTGTAAGAATCTTCGGTTCACCAACACCTCCAGATAAAAGAAAACGTCCATCGGGACTGAAAGAAACACCATATTCTCCATCATCCCAATAATTATGTACCTGTTTTGTAATAATTTCTGACCAATCACTTGTTTGCCAAATTCGAATTCTTCCATCACCACAACTAGCAGCAATTAATGAGCCATCCGAACTCCATGAAGGATCAAAAATTGAAACATGTTTTTTGGAATCAGAAAAATCAAGGAAATATATTCGCTCGAAATTCGGAAGTGAATAAATTTCTAAGCCTCTTAACGCACAGACAACTGCAAGCAATGAAGAGTCTGGATTAAAAGAAATATATCTAGATCGAGGAATTTTGTTCGGAATTTTTTGCCAATCAACAGCATTCCAAATATCTAAAAAAGGTTCATCATCGCTACAACCCCAACTCCCAACAGCTAAAAATTTCCCATCTGAACTCCATGAAAGATTTAAAGCCTCTTTTGATTCTTCTAAAGAATTTAACATAGACCAATTACTTGTTCTCCAGATTTTAATTGGACCATCCATACTACCTATAGCTAGAAATTTACTATCAGGACTCCAAACAATTGAATTTATTGAATAATCATTCTCTAGCTGTTCTAAAATTTCCCAGTCACTAACCTGATAGATGAAAATAAATCCATTTTCAGTACCAATTGCTAATAATTCTCCAGTTGGATTGTAAGCTATACACCTTGCTAAACCATCAGGTATAAGATCAATTTGATGTTTAAATTGTACTGGTTTTGAGTTCATGATAATCATCTATGTATATTCTATAACTATTTGATTAAAGCACTTTTGTTCAGAGTCAGCTGAAAGTAAAACTACCTTCTAAATTACTAATTCTCACAATAAGTTGTACAGAATTTCGTATATAAATATCAAAAAATGAACTAAATTAACAAAAAAATTGATATAGGATTGTTACTTCTTCAAGTTAACTAAAAAATAAGTAGATCCTTTTTTCGTTCAAGTAACCCTAGTCTCACCTGAGACTGTAGGGATAAATAAAAGAAAATAAAAAATAACTGATAATTATTTCGTAGAATCTACGGCCCTCGCTTCTTCTTTAAGGTCTAGAAGTCCATTTCGGTAATGACACGCTTAGGTGGTAAGTAAGTGCCGGCTGAGCATCTCGCCCGAAGACTCGACGCGTACACCGCACTCCTTTCAAACCGATCTTGTATCGGAACCTTCGTCCAACGAAAACATGTAAATGTCGCCATTCCCATGCTCGAAACGACCAACTAAATAAAAAATATTTCATTAATTGTAACACAACTCTAAACAGCTTGTAAGAGTCAATCGTGATCGAAACTTCGTTAGAATGGGAAATTCGTTTCAGGACGCGTTTCTAGCTTAGATGCTTTCAGCTATTATCGCTTGGCGCGTGGCTGCCCGGCGTTACCTTGTCAGATAACCGGTAGACTAGAGGCGCCGACGGGGGGGTCCTCTCTTTGGCTTATAAGAGATTACTAAACTAATTATGTATGTAGTTTGAATCTGTACATCTCATACAATGTACCGACCCTGCCCTACCCTCAATTTCCCAGCACAACCAGTAGAAAGAATCCGACCTGTCTCACGACGGTCTAAACCCAGCTCACGTTCCCTTTTAATGGGCGTACAACCCTACCCTTGGCGTCTTGTGCGGCGCCAGGAGAGGAAGAGCCGACATCGAGGTA
>JABCTZ010000029.1 GCA_018238155.1 Candidatus Heimdallarchaeota archaeon
CCAAAAAATTCTTTCAGAAGGTGAAATCATTGTTTGAGGATCAAATTGCTCAAGCAGAGGAAAAGCTTCAAGTCGCAAGGCTCCTTTTAAAGGAAGGTTTTTACAATGATGCTGTTAGTCGTGCTTACTATTGCATTTTCTTTGCTGCTTCAGCACTTCTCTCTACCAAAGGTATTTCTGTTAAAACACATAAAGGTCTTCTTTCACAGTTTAGTATAGAATTTGTAAAAACAGGTATAATTGATGCTTCTTTTGTGAAAGCTTTTAAAATTGCCAAAGAGTTACGCGAAGAAGCCGACTATTCCATTATTCGCCAATTATCTCAAGAGGAAGCACTCTCTGTTCTTGCTGATGCAGAAAAGTTTCTTGCAAAAACAAAGGAAATCATTTATGATAAATAAAAAATTAATGACAGCAATATCTTCTCTATTAAAACTTTCATTCAATGGCTAAAGTGCCTCTTCTATTATTGGCATAAAAGTAGTCTTTTCTATTGTTTCTGAAGCATAGAATAGGCAAGCTAGAATGTCTTCTTTTGTTACATTTGGATATTCTTCTATTATCTCCTTTATTTCTGCTCCATTTGCCATGAGATTTAATATGAATTGCACTGTTAATCTTGTTCCTTTAATAACGGGTTTTCCTGTCATTATCTTCGGATTTAGTGCTATTCTTTCTAATATTTTCTTTCGCTCCAAGGTTGCATTCTCCTTTAGTTTTTTTATTCACTTGTACTATGTTCTTTGTACTCGTTATAGTTTTCTTTGTTTCTCTTATACTTTTTTAAAATAGAAATGATTCTTTCGATTGTACCGTGGATTCAAATTCCACCCGGTCCACCACTTTCTTTTCTTTTTTCCGTCTTTTTAGTTCAGTTAAACTCTGTTGGAATATTTTTTTTGAAAAATTGAAGTAGAGGTTTGTTGTTCAAGGGGTGGTCTTATTGGAGTTTTCAAATTGTAGCTGCTTTTATTGAATTACTTTTGTTTTATTTTATAGATACATCCGTAGTTAGTCAATTCTTTCTCTATATTCACTTTGTTCCGAGAAATAGCTTTTTGAAGGTCGATACACAGAAATAACAAGATAATTAGCGCTTTCATCCATACAAACAACATGTACATATAAACCGTGATTTTTTCCCCATAAAATATAGGTGTTCTTTTCAGGAAGAATTTCAATTACATCCCATTCCTCTATTGTTTTCTCAACTTCTGCTTTAGAGATTCCTCGCTCGAACATTCGTTTTTCTGCGTGATCGGTATATTTAACGACTTTCTTGTTCATGCTTTACAATTCTCCTTTTTCGTGTATTTTAATACACAACCGTCAATTGATTTTGTGTATCTGTTAATTACATCGTGCAATGATTAATTACACAATTCTTATAAATGTTTTATGTGTATAATTATATGAGTAGAAGGTGATCAAGTAATGTCTATACAAGATTTTGAAGAGGAATTATTAAAGGCAACTAAAAAAGGTTGGTTTAATGAGACTCAAATGAATGCATTATTACGGAAATTTGAAAATATGTCTAGTAATAATGAAAATCGAAAAGCTCTAGATATGCAATTACGTAATAGTTTACGAATCATGAGAAATGCCATCATGCATAAATCCGATTTAGTTCAAGATTTTTCCTATAAATTGATTCAAATTTCCAAGTTCGAGAAATTCTTAGAGATTGTAGATAAACCAAAAGGTGTTCTCTGTTATCGCTGTAAAACTGGTTTACTCTCCCGTGAAACAACTAGTAGTTGGATGAAGAAAAATGATTATCAATTGATCCTTGAGCAAATTCCTGCTGAAGTATGTAAGAATTCTGCTTGTAATGAGGTGATCTACTCTAGTGAAACTGTTGCGAAAAAACAGAAAATCACTCAAATCGTTGAGGAATATATCGCTAAATTACTAAAGATTAATCCGGAAAATATCAAGGATACAAAATGCCCTCTATGTCAATCTAACAGTTTAAAGGAAGGTCACAACGGAACTGAGTACAAATTCCAACAAACACTCTATCATTTATGCATTCATGATGTTCCTTTACTAGCATATTGTGAACAATGTGGCTATCAGAAATTCGGTGAGAAAACAATTGAAATCATTGATTGGATAACAACTGAATTGAACCATATGGTTGTTGAATTGCTTACTGAGGATTAATTTCCTCTTAAGGAGGCTGTGGATTCCCATTTCACCAGTTATTTTTATTCTTTTTTTTAAACATATTGTGAATATTTTTAACTATTCAATTCCTTTATAAATTACCATCTTTATTGGATATTGTTCAAGTTGGAACTCACAATGGGTAGGAAATTCATTCGAGCGTCAGTTGTAATGCTAGCTAAAGCTCATAATCCTAGCATATTGTCACCAGATTGGTTAAAAAGAAATGAGGTAATAACTGAAAAACCTATTCAGTTTGCATTAACACCTGATTTTGCGATTTTTGATTCGAAAAATATCAATTTGATAGTTGATCGACAGAGATACCAACTGAATATTAAGGGAACAACCAAAAAAAGTCTCGATAAATTAGTACAAATTACTACCAAATATCTTGAATTGCTACCACATATACCCTACATAAAACTTGGAATGAATTTTGAATGGATAATTGAAGACGATGATGAAGGGTCTGCTCCGATAATGAAACCTGCAATAGGTACTATGAATGATTTTTCCTCAGTTTTCCCTGAGCATGAACTATGTTTTGGAACAATTATAATTGCACATAAAGAACCATATATATTAAGAGTGAATATAGAACCAACTATTGATGATAAAACGATAACATATAAATTCAACTTTGATTATAAGCTTAAGGATTTAGCCGTAGAAAAAATAATTGAATATGTAGAATCCATCCACGAATTGCAGAAATTTGCTACTGGTATTGTATTAAAAACAACAGAATAAAGTGACGGGGAAAAGAAATGAGTAAACTGTGTTACGTAGAAAAAGAAAATTCAACAGAACCTATTGATTTAAAGGAAATTATCCTACCCTCAGAAGAAGATAAGTTAGTTCTAATTGAGTCAAATTATTCAACAATTAATAACTGTTTTCAAACCATTAATAGGCTATCAGTTGACGTTCAAACAGCCAACAAATTCCCGGCATATATCAGCAAACAAAACGATTATACTTTTCAATTGAGTGATATATACAAAAGAACAAAAAACAGTATATTAGGGTTACAAGAGTTGGATCAAATCCTAAATCAATATGGTTTTACGTTAAGAAACAAATTAGAGATAATTTTATTCATATTAGATCATACAGAAATAATACCAATATTAGAAGAAGTCCAATTAATAATTGGAAGCTTTTTCAAGAAATCAAAATTAGTATTAGAATTGAATGTAGATCCTGAAGAAGATACAAGTATGTTATTTATTTATATTCAAACAAGATTGCCAACCAAACAAGCAATGGAAAACTTAGGCAAATTAGATGAAATATGGTGGCTAAAGAGAGCAAATGAAATAGGTGAATTAGTCTGTCTACACATAGAATGCCTGTAACATTTGATTGGGAAGATTTTGTTATCTTAGCAAAAAAGTTATCTGAAGAAGCAGAAAATTCTGATATAGAAGATGCTTACTTAAGATCATCAATTAGTAGAGGTTATTTTGCTGTTTTTTGTTTAGCTAGAAATCATTTAAGAGATGTTGAAGGTTTAAAAATACCTACTAAAGAAACTCATAAATGGGTAAAAAACCATTTTACTGGAACTAATACAAAATTGAAGATAAAAGTGCAATTAGAACGGTTGAGGGATGACAGAAACAAAGCAGATTATAACGATGAAGTAAAGGGATTGAAAAAAATGGCTGAGAAGGTTTTAATAATTATGAATAGCGCATTAGAAGATTTAGAAAGAATCTAATTTATCAAATAACTTTATTGATGGATGCCGTGGATTCACATTCCACCCGGTCCACCAATTTGTTTTCTCTTTTGTTTCTTTCCTGTCTTTTCTCTCACATTGTTTTTCTGCTGTAATCTCTTCTTATCTTTTTGTTATTATTTATCATCTTGGATTTTCTCTACTTCTAATCCTTTCTTTTTACAGTACTAAGTATTTGAGCTAGTTTTTCAACCAAGTTTAAAAGATAAGAAAATACTATTTAATTGATGGTAATGTCTCTTTCACTTCATGAACAAGCTCTTACAGCTTTTCTTTCTCAGCTTCAAAAGTCTTTTAGTCCCCATTTAGAGCAAGTCATACTTTTTGGTTCTTACAGCAAGGGAGAAGCTTTGTCTGATAGTGATATTGATATTTTGATTATTATTTCCGATGAGGACTTTTCTTTACGTCGTGCTATTATTTCTTTAAGTGCTGAAATCTTTCTCCAATATGCTGTTGACATTTCCCCTAAAGTACTTTCATTGCATGATTTTGAACTTGCCCGTAAGAAGAATAACCTGTTTATCCAAAAAATTCTTTCAGAAGGTGAAATCATTGTTTGAGGATCAAATTGCTCAAGCAGAGGAAAAGCTTCAAGTCGCAAGGCTCCTTTTAAAGGAAGGTTTTTACAATGATGCTGTTAGTCGTGCTTA
>JABCTZ010000014.1 GCA_018238155.1 Candidatus Heimdallarchaeota archaeon
TCTCAAAAGATTTTAACAAACTTTATCTGGCAAGAGATACCAAAAGAGCTGAGTTAGATGATTTGATAGTTCGGTTTATTTCTTCCAGAAAAGAAATGCAAGCAGCGAGTTTAAATTTAATCTACGAAAGTCAAAACCTTATCACTGAGGAAGAATGGGTAAAAATGAAACCAGATTATCAGAAGGGATTAAAAAAATTAGATAAAAGATTAAAAAAAGAAGTCAAACAAGTACGCAAAAGATTCGACAAGTTAGAAAATAGCATTAAAATTTCTATTGATAACAAGAGTAAGTCTGAGGCTATTCTTCTGACGTTAAACGATTTTGAAACTACTCTGTTTGGTTTATTTGAAAGGTATCGAAAAGTAATGCTAGATGAAAGCTCAATTGTTTACCAATATCATGTAGAAAAACAGCAACTTATTGATATGCAAGAAGAGCATAGCAAAAATTTAAAAAATTTACTTGCTGCTTACACAAATCTGCATTTTGTGGCTGTGGAGAATACCAATGAGCAAGAATGGAAAAGAATTAAAAGCAAACTCAAACTTCCTATATAACAGATAAATGAAACTTAAGTGTCAGAATATGTACAAATTTCTTATGATAGTAGGGCTATTGTTTTCTTTTGCCGGCTGCCAAAAGGAAGAAGTAAAAACGCAGGAACAAATAGAAAGGGATGAAATTATTGAGGTAGAAAATCTTCTACGTAATAATCAATGGGTCTTTTACGATTTAAAAATATCGGTACAATACGAGTCCAGGGCAATTCCATTAATGGCAGGTGTTGCAGATGAAAATGGAATGGTGCAGCCGGGTGTTTACGATTCATACGACATTTTCGGAAACAATAAACGCCAGCTAAATTATGTCTATGAATTTACACGAGATAAAATAATCTTAGACACTCTGGATAATGGGGTATTTGATCAGATAGGAGGCTATTATGTGATTAATACATCAGAGATGAGAGTAAATCCTGGAGTTTCCGATGCTATTCGATTTAGTTTTCAGCACCAAGCCGAAAATAATTTATTTATATTAAATACATCAAATCCTCACAGTGAAGACTTCATAAATAATATTAACACATTAGTTATCAATTCAATTTTAGCAGATAAACCGTTTGATATTGCCAATACTACGGTGGATTTTATATTGAATAATGAACAAGTGCAAACCAGCATTCAACAATTTATATATGATTTAATTCATGGTAAAATTGAAGAAATCACCCAATCACCTGAAGAACTTTCAGAAAAACTTGCCAGAGCTCTGGTCAACAAACTTAAAGAGCTTGATTGGGAAACTTTGCTTTACGATAAGATATTAGAATTGCTTGAGCAATTTGAGATAACCAACCCAGAAGAAACAGCAACCGAAATTGCAATACGAATATCGGAAAAAATTGAGGCTGCCTTTACACAAAGTGATATTTACGAGTTGATATTACCAATTATGCAGAATATTGAAGACGAAAAACTTCCCGTGTTGGCATCCCAAATTTCGTCTGTTGTGTATCAAAAAATATCAGAAGTATTCAGTGAAGAAAATGTATATAATAGAATTTTTCCGGTATGGGAAACCTATACGCAACTTGATTCAACAACAATTTCATAAATAGCTGATACATTGGCCGGAACTGCAATTGCTCATTATTTTAATCAAGAGGATCTAATTCAAAGCCTCACTCCTTTTGTTAACCTTATTGATGAAACTGCCACGCTTCAACTTGGAGGCTTATCACAAGATATAATTGATTTGGTATTAATTCCAGCTGTTGAAAACATAAACAACACCTTTCCTGGCTTAGACTTGCAGCCTGATTGGGCATCAATAAAACCATATATTACCAGCATACTAACCACATTAAAAGTAGCAATAGGTAGTTCTAGCACCGAAGAACTTACCGAAACGCTGGCAAATGCCATAATTAATTTAATGAATTATTCAGTAAAACAGGGATTTGAAGCTGCTTTATTAAGATTACAGGAGATTCCAGCAAATCAAGTTGCTGACATATTTGCAGCTTGGGTATCAAATTTAGTGGATATAGCAGAACAGCCAATAGTGGATTTTATTGAAAGTAAACTCAATTCATTGTTTGAGCTTTTTAACGCAGAGGAAGCCACACAGGTTCTTACAGAAATAATTCATTCAAAACTATTGATGCTTTTCAGTGACGAAAATTTATATCAACTGTTTTTACCCATTTTAGAAGAATTAAAAGAAGTTGACAAAGAGCGTGTGGCCGAAATTATCTCTTCTTGGATTATTGATATGGGATTAGTTAAAGAGAATATTACCGAAGAGCAAGTTGTAATTGGTATTTCGCAGGCAATTGAATTATTAATAGGAAATATCAATCCGGAAGAAGCCAGCCAGCAATTAACAGATTTGATTTTTGATAGCGACTTAGTAAAACAAATTGATGGCAGCCTACTAAAAATTGTT
>JABCTZ010000028.1 GCA_018238155.1 Candidatus Heimdallarchaeota archaeon
AAAGAGAACTAGGAGTAACAGATATGATACGATTTTTGCAAATGTTCGAAAAAGGGGAAGGGGATTATACGAAAGAAAAGAGTGGTTAAAAGAATTATCAATAGAGGAAATAGCAAAAGAAATCAAGGAAAAAGAAGATTTATCTGGTGAAATGATATCAATAGGAAAAGTAGGCTCTAAAGGTGAATTATTCCCACCAAAGAAAATCAGAGAAAAAATAGGCTTAAAAAAAGGTCAAAGGGTTTTATACAGAATAGTGCAAGGAAGATTAGTGATAGAAAAGATTACTGCAGCTGAAAAATTATTGGAAAAACCAGCAAAAGTCTCACATTTGTAATTGATGAATATCTCTCTGAGAAATTCAAAGAAATCGCAAAATTACAAAAAGCAGGAAAGATTTAATCTTTCCTAATTCGCCTATTTTCTTCATTCTAGACCTTCTTTTATCTCTCGTACTTTTTCTATAAATAAATCAGATTCTTCAAATTGTGGCATATGTGCTGATGATTTGAACAATACTAAATTTTTCTTCGGTGCTACTAATTGGTCATAATACTCAACTACCAATTCAGTTGGTGTATTATAATCGTGAGCACCTTGTAGAAAATATACAGGTATCTCTAAGGAAGTAATATCCCTTGAAAAATTCATCTTCATTATATTTGGGATCATTGCCTTTAGCGAAAAAGAACTTCCAATTGCCATAGCAATCATGTTGTACAAAGAGTATTCTGGTCTGATATAGTTCTCTGATAGCAATTTGTAACTAGATTGTCCAAATATTTCTCCTCCAAATTTAACAAGCCATTTTCTCTCCTTTTTTAGAATCTTATACCAGTTACCTTTGGAATCAATGGTCAAGTATGGATTTTGTGTTGTGAGTGAATTCAATTCTTTAATTGCTTTCTTATTTCCTTGTTCAACAGCTTTCTCTAAAGTAAAATTATAGGAAATCTTCTCACCTTTAATCCAATCAACTCCTTGTCCCGTACCAATATAAGCAGTAACCAATTCGGGATATTGATGACAAAAAGTTATTCCCAATGCAGTGCCCCAAGAATGAGCCAAGATATACACTTTTGATTGATTGAATCTAGTAGTCATTTCAATAACTAGTTCATGTAAATCGGAAACGTATTGTTCCATTGATAGTTGTGATGCTTTCATCCAAGGACGATAAGATTTTCCAGTTCCTCTTTGTTCCCAAGAAACCATAATGAAATCCTCCTCTAGTGGAGAAAGGAAATGACGCACAGGTGACATTTCACTTGACCCAGGACCACCATGTAAGTAAATTAAAATTGGATTATCTATTGAGCGTCCCCGTATCAATACTGATTGTTTAACCCCACCCAAAGTTATTCGTTCAAAATATGCTACACTTTCTTGATTTGGATTATTTATTCTTGGTGTCCAACAGATTCCAAATCCAATCAAAATAACAATAATTCCGATAGTTAACACTAATACTCTTATCATCCGAGTCTGTCTCCATCTCTTTTTTTCCTGCCTGTGAGTATACGCAAGTTTAGTAGACAAAACTACCACCTTTTTTTTTTATCGTACTAGAGATTAATCAAGATTAAGTATTTAAAAGTATACTAATCAAAATTGGACCTCTAATTAGAGTGATACTTAAAGAAATTGAAAAATTACAAAAAGCAACCAAGATAATGGAATTAGCAAAAGAATATATAACGTTAGATAAAGAAATAATAAATAAAGCAAAGAGAATAGAACAACAAAGTATTGACCAGGTAGATGCATTACACATAGCAAGTGCTGAGATAGCAAAATTGGATGTGTTCCTAAGTACAGATAAAGAGTTGATAAAAAAAACTACAAAAAGCGGAATTGTAAATATAAAAGTAGAGAATCCTATAAAATGGCTTGTGGAGGTGCTAGAAAATGACAAGTAGAAATTTGAATGACTTAAGAAAAGCAGGAATAGAAGTTTTGAAAAGAGAACTAGGAGTAACAGATATGATACGATTTTTGCAAATGTTCGAAAAAGGGGAAGGGGATTATACGAAAGAAAAGAGTGGTTAAAAGAATTATCAATAGAG
>JABCTZ010000007.1 GCA_018238155.1 Candidatus Heimdallarchaeota archaeon
TCAAACCCAGAAATATTACTTATAATTGAGTTAGTAATAATTATTCTGCTAAACATCTTCTATATTACTGATGGGTTACTTGCGAACAAATTCAGAACAAATTTCGTTGAGATGGACATGCCTAAAATGATTGAAATATAGGCGTCGCATGGTTGGGGGCTCAAACACCTCGATACAGACAAATTTTTTTTGAAGAAAAGAGCATAATTTCTAATAAAGAGCTATGAGATGAACTGCACCAACAAACTGTTTGTGGAAAAAGAATTCAAATACATATTGGAATAATTCTCCCTAAGAAAAGGAACAGTATGAATGCAAATTCTCCTTGACAAATGTACATAAAGATTACACTGAGAATCACGAATTTACATTTCCTTTTTGATACTATGGATTTCAATTATACACTTGAGGATGAAGAATGAGTTTACTCTTATTTAATTCGCTTTTTTTTTGTCCAATAAACCTTTAATATCATTATGGAGGGATTAGTCTATTAGATTTCCTCGTTTCTAACGAAGGATTATATTACCAACTATTACTAATATTGGAGTTCTTGATATGGATCTATTACGCGAATCAATATCTGATAAAACTGCTTCAAAATTATCCGAAAATGAAACAAGTATAAACAACTTTGATTATTCTGACCTATATCAGCTTGAAAGCAAGATTCCAAGAAAATTTGCTGCAGGTGAGGTAGATAAATTAACTTATATTTTTGGTTACATTGCTGACCAACAGATTAATTGTGTTGTGCATTTTGAAGGCTTTTTCGATATAGCAAGAATGAAACGTGCAGTAGTAACTACTTTTTATGCTGAGCCTGTTCTTGGTTGTCGTTTTGTTGAAATGCCTGATGATGTTTTTTGGAAACGAAGAGAGGATCTCCATAAACTTGATCTTTGCACCTTTGAAGAAACAAAGGATCTTGATAAATCTGTATCAGATTTCCTTATTTCAACTTGTGATGCTACCACTGATATTCCTTTGCAATTGAAGTTTTTCCGCACAGAAAAGGGTGATTCTCTTTGTTTGAAAGCAAGTCATCTTGTTCTGGATGGTGGTGGTGTTCAAGATTATGTTGTTGTTTTGTCTGATATTTATAATAAATTGAAGAAAGAACCAGCTTATCTTCCTGAACCGAATATTGAAAGCGATCGCTCGTTAAAGCAAGTCTTTAAGCACCTGAGTTTTTGGAGAAAAATTAATGTGATAAGTCAACTAAAAATTCGCCCTCCAACGTGGGCTTTCCCTTGGGATGCAGTTAAAGCTAAAACTCGAAAGTATACTATTTTTCGCTTCACAAAAAACCAATACCACAAGATTAAGGAATTCAGCAAGAATGCGAAGGTGACAATAACTGATTTGATTCTCACTGCTTTCTTTAGAGCAGTGTTTAAAATAACAAATATTCCTGCCAAGAAAAAACTCTTTGGTACTTTTACAGCTAACCTTCGAGCATTTATGCCAAATAGGAAAGCCAAATCACTTTGTAATCTGTCGGCTTCTGTTCATCCAATATTCAGTAATATTCCTGGTGAGGATTTTGCTACATCTCTTAAACGCGTCAATAAATCAACTCGCAAAATGAAAAGGAAAGGCACTGGATTAGAGACAGCATTATTTCTTCGGTTGCTATTTAGTATGCCTTTCAAGAAAGCTAAGGAAATACTTAGAAAGACACTCGAAGAGCAAGTAAAGTTAAAAGCTTCTTTTCCAGTTATAACAAATATTGGTATCACAAAAGCAAATGATATTACGTTTGAAGGAGTAGAAGCCGTTGATGCTTTTATGCTCACTCCCTATATGAAAGCACCTGGTTTTCTAATGGGAACGATGACTTTTGAGGACAACTTACTTTTTACAATGGCTTATTTCGAAGAATCATATAGTACACCATTGATTAACAATTTCTTAAGTCTTATGAGCGAAGAATTACTTACTGGAACTAGTGCAAACTAGTTCTTTTTTTCAGTTTTTTCTAAAAACTAATAATGTTTCTTCTAAAGTATAAAGCATGTCCTACGAAGGTGTATCCAAATCAGTAGTTTTAGCTCAAAATAAATATGGATCTAATTCTGTTTGTATATCATTGGAAAACGAGCTTATTTTTGTAGATGCAGGAATGAACACTACTATTGCTTCTGAATTTAGAAAAAACATGGAAGAAAAGTTTGGTAAAAAAGCAAGCACACTAATTTTAACTCATGGACACATAGATCATTTCTTTGGTATGGGTGCGTTCTCTGATCTAACAGTTATTGCTCCTAAAACATCTAAAGAAAAAATCGAACGTTATGTTACAGCTGAATTTACAACAGAAATAATTGCGAGTTTTGAAATCTATTTCCCTACTTTTAAAGCAGCAGCAAAAGTAGCAAAACTTTTCATGCCATCAATTTGGTTCGAGAATGAAATGGCGGCAGGTAAAAATCAAGAAATCCAAATTCAAGTTACAGGTGGGCATACAAACTGTTCCTCATCAATTTATTTCCAACAGGAAAAAATCCTTATTGCAGGGGATTTATTGCAAGTTGAAGTTTCACCTTATTTCGGTGAACCTGATAATGATATGGGTCTTTGGATTCAAACCTTAAAATTGTGGGAAAAAATGTCCTTAGATGCATATTTACCTGGTCATGGACCAAAAATTGATGTCAACTATTTAGTTAAAGTACGTGAATTCTTTGAACAAATCCTTGAAACAGTTACTAAACTAAAAGCAAAGGGATTAACAGTAAAGGAAGTACTTGAGCATCCTTCTTTGCCATCGGGTTATTGGCCCAGAGGGGCGACCAAACTTGCATATCAAATGAGCATAGTTAATTTGTACAAACACTTAAGGTAATAAGAAGTGAAGGAAATTCATTTTGAAACCTTAAATTGTAAAGAGCTAAAGTAAAAAATCATCTTCATATTCTATTTATAAGGTGATATTAATGATTACAAAAAAACCGACTGAAGTTGATAAACTAGATAATCCTCATAAAGTAGATACTAGAAAATTGTATAATACGGTGGAAGCAAATGTTATCCATTTAACTTTGCAACCTGGTGAAAAATTACTGAGACATATTACACCGGTAGACGTTATATTTTATGTTATTGAAGGAAAAGGCACAGTAGAAATTGGCGAAGAGAAAAAAGAAGTAGATGCTGATACTTTAATTGAAAGTCCTGCAAATATCGTTCACTGTTGGTATAACACTAGTAAGTCTATTTTGCGTATACTTGTAATAAAAACTCCAAGACCAACAACACCAACTAAATTTATCGATTAAAAAAACAACTACTTTATATTCATTAAATAGAGAGTTTATGGTTGAAAGCAAAATTAACGTATTTTCAGTCCTTTTAGAACACTATCAATCATAAATTCTGTATCTGTTCGCCAATCATGTTTTTCATTATCAAATGTTAGTGGCCATGGTAAAAACGAAGTAGCTCGATTAAAATCTATATAGTTAAAATGCATGTCAGTCAACTTCTCTCGCAAATGAGAGAGAACATTAGATAAATGACTTGGAGGTAAATGCAGATACCAAAACAGATTATTATTATTGATTTTAAATGTAGAACTGAATGGGAATGTAAGTTGAAGTATTCGTGATTCTAAATCCTGAATTGTCGTTCGTTTTGCAGAACCCCAAATTAATGCTGTGCTATACAAATCAAATATTGTTGGAGCTAGGTTTACTTTGTAATTACTGATACATTCATCTTTCACTTTTTTGATGTAGCGACTGAACGTCTGTGGTGTAAATTTATAACCTTCTTTTTTTAGATCAACAATAATATCAGTATTTTTTCTTCTGGCATCTTTAACAAGATGTTTTAGAATAGCAATATGTGACTGTGTCAGCCATTTTTTGGCTGATCCTGCTTTTGTTATTGGCAGTGATTTTTCTTTATTTTTAACATTGCACGTGAACCATTCCTCTAAGTCAAATTGCCATTGATGTGTTATTGGGTTCCAAAAATCTGCATTTGGTGCTGTATAAATTGATTCCACGCCTTCAAACGATAAGACATTGAATCCATCGATTAGTTTTTTCTCTTTGACGATATTAAACAATTCTATTATAGAATTGCGTGTTCCTATTGGAGCGCAAAATTGAACAAGCAATCCATTTGTATCTCCAAAACATCTTGCTTGATAATGTGTGTACGGATGTTCATAACATAATTTCTCAACGAATTGTAGCTTTTTTTCATTATCTGCTTCAATTAGAAGGTCAATATTTTCCTTCCCCAAATTCCAGATATTTGTTGTAGCAACGACGTTGAAAAAAAGCTTCTTAGGTGATGAAAGGTCTTGGATAATTCCAAATACAATTGATTTGGAAAGACCAACGCGACTTGAAAGCCATTCGTAGGTTCCAAGAGGGTTTTCTTGTACCGCAATGAGAACACTAAGATGTTTTTGAGTTAATTCTATCGTTCAATTTCACACTCGTTCAATTTTTTTTAACCTTCAGTGTAATACGCAACATACTCTTGGTGTACCGCTATTTGGTGCAGTTTCAGGAGGGTCAAAGATTACTATATCTTCATCATAAGAGATTCCATAACAATCGTAATTAGCCACTGTAGCTCTCAATTTATACCAACCGGGTTCGGTTGCAACATCAAACCATTCTGCATGTAAACAGTAACTGGATTCACAACCTGTGACAACAGTAAGGAAATAATAGGTTAATCCAGATGGTAAAGTTAGATATTGATAAATATCTGCATCTACATGTTCTGCATATCCGCTCAATGAATAAATCGTAATAATAGTATACACATCATCAAAAACTCCATCGGAATCTAAATCATAATAATAGGCATGATCAATTTGTATACGAAAACCACGAATAAAATATTCGATTGAATATTGTTCTGATCCACTTTGGTCCATCTGTGTAGAGAGTGCTGCATCTTGTTCGGGGGTCATGAGTATGTTTTGAAGTGGGATGGAAAATAGTGGAAGAGTTAATAATCCTAATACTAATAACAAACGATAGTATTTCATTTCACAAACCTCATTTTTTTATACGCCAATAATAACTATTCATTGAGAGGATATTTTAATTATTATATAACTCTTCCGCATAAAATTATAACAATTTTTCCTATTACTAACATTAAAAATTTGTTTTTGGTTGTTTTCGTGTGAAAAAGAAGCAAGTGGTTTAATACTTTGCTATTTAAACTAATGACTTTTTATTATGTTAAAATGGGATACTCATGTATTCTAGAGAGTTTGAGTAATTTCGAGAATGATTTGGGAAAAGCTGTTTTCTCACAATTATAAATTCCAACTACTTTTTCAAGAAAATCTTTGTTGGTTATATCCTTTTGAAATACTAATTCACCAATTCTATGAAATAAAATCCTTTTTGAGTTAATTGCCTTAATATTCGTATGATTAATTTCAGCTGAATTCAGAGTTGAAATGACCATGATATTATCATAAGGTTCTTCGACTTTACTGAGCAAGATCTGAGTAATTTCCATTTCAGGGATTATTTCCCATAATATTTCACTTAATAAAAAACCAATTTTTGTGCTGTTTATTTGACAAAAAGATGTGAAATCATTCCATGTTTGTTGATTAACATAACGTATAGTTACATCTTTTGTTACACGGTTACTGTTTTGATATTGCGGATAGTTTTGTAAAAGAGAGAGAAAAGGTATCTTTTCGATACTTTCTGGAACAACAACAATTGAATTTTTAATTCGATAAATGTATTTCAATAATGTAGCTGTATCAATATCTTCTGCAATGACTAATTTTTTGATATTAGAAAAATAGAATTTCACATTGTCAGGTAACGATGACAAGTCTTTTTTATTGATGTGCAACTCCTCTTCATTTTGAATTATTTCAAGATGTTCAAAATTCCTCCTCCTAAAGTGATTCTCAAGAGGAGGTAAAAATATATTTGATCCATTTCTCGTCAAAAAATTCTTAATGATGTTTGTGAAAATTGTTCCCGTATTTTTCCCCCATATTTTTGTAAGTGAAGAAAAACGTTCAAATAATTCTTTATCTAAATCTCTGATTGTAACTACTTTTGAGATTAGTTTTTTGTTATCGTGTTCTATATTGCTCTTCTTCATCTTTGATTATCTGTCCGTGATTTTGATTGCCCGTTTACACTTTTCTCGCTCTATCCTCTTACACTTTTCATATCATAAATGAAGTAGGAACCGTTAAATATATAAAACTTGTTAAACATGTTAAACAAAGAATCTCTGAGGTAACAAAAATGGCAAGTCCAATAATATTCGGTTTGATAAATTTCCTGCACGACCTATTTACATCGTTATGGATTGGCGGTCTGGCATTTATGGTTTTAATTCTTATGCCAGTAGTTCGAAAATATTTTGAAGATAAAAAAGAAGGAGAAGCTTTTCAAGAGAAAGCTCAAAAGAGACTTAAGATAATTGTTTACATAAGCATGGTTGGCTTAATAGTAACTGGAATACTAATGAGTAATCAAGCTTTAACAAAGCACTATGATGGACCTTTTTCATTTTCAAATAATTACTCAATTGTGGTTGGTATAAAACACATACTAGTAATTTTAATGGTAATAATTACAATAACTAAAAGCCAGATCCTTGATAGATTGAAATCAACTTCAAAAGCACTAAAGAAAACAAGAATGATTTTGATCCCCATAAATTTGTTTTTAGGAATAGCTGTACTAGTATTAAGTGGAATAAGCGCCGCATTTGCTGCGATGCCCGTAGTTCCGTAGTGGATCTACCGGATTCAATAACTAATCCCTGAACGAGAAGGGATTAATTATTCTTTATTTTAGAGAAAACTTTGCTTTATATATTTAGAATATTTAGTGAATTCCCCTAATAGTTTTAATCTAGTTTCATTTCTAATCATTTGTAATAACAATTCTAGGCGAAAATTATGGGTGCTGTGAACGAAGAGAATATATGCGCTAAATGCGGGATAAAAGAGAATTCTAGAGAATTACATTATTGCTTTGGTTGTAAGAAATGCTATTGTAGTGATTGTGTTAAACTAACAGAGAGTGATGATTGTTATTCAAATTATGTAAAGTATTATGTTAATTGTCCAATAGATAAAAAACATCATATGAATAGTACCTGGTCACCTTAATATCATGATGAATGAAAAAATATTGGTAGTTATCTGCAATTAATGATCGCAGGTGATATGATTCGAAACCAACAAACCTTTACTCATCGTCATAAATTATTTCTTTTCACCGATAACCCAACGTTGTTTTCCATCTTCTCCAAGAAAAATGAGAAAACCACAGTTAGGGCATCTAATAATGATTGCCTTATAACTTTTCTCTGAAACAAAGCTAAATTTTAAAGGACCAGTAGAAGCGCATTCTTTACACTTTGATCCCCAAATAGTCTTTGCTTGCTTCTTCAATGCTTTCTCCTTTGTTTGAGACAATTTTGTACCACCTATCCTATCTTATTATAATTGCTCGGATTAATAAGAAAAACGTGAAGACCCCACATACCTCCAAGGAGTATCTCCGTAAAAAATCCCGATGCAAGTGTTCCTTTAAATTCTTATTCTTAAATAGTGCAATAGAATGTACTAGAAAATTAACAACAGCTAAAACTGATGCAAACAAACCGAAATAATAACCAACGATTAACTCAAAAAAAATCATTAGAAGAGTGCCCATGCTAAGGACCATTAATCCTGATGCTACTAGAAGATATTTTGATAATGAACCATTAGGAATACGTGTATAAACTTCCATTGCTATCTCTGCAAAAAGAGGTAAAATTTGGAGGAAAACAAGTACAAGCATGCTTATTGCAACAAATTCAAGAGACATGAAGTAGAATTTCAGTCAAATAAATTAAATTTTGTGTTCTCTTCTAATTTACCTTATTGCTAAAAAAATATTTAACCAATCACTACTAAACGAAAAATTCAACTAAAACAGTAGGAAATGGAAAAAAACATTCTTTGGTAGTTTAATAATTGTAATTATTATTTATAATCAGATGAGTAATAATGAGTAATGACCTAGATTATGTAATAATAAAAGAATTAGAGATGAAACCAGAAAAATTAGAATCATTAATAGAAAAGATGGGCGAAATTGCATATGATTTAGAGGTAGAATTTGATTACAATAGTGACGAAAAAAATAATCAGAAAAACAAGAAAGAAACAGTAGATGGAAAAGAAGAGATGATGACAATTGAATGTTGGGATTTCTATTTTGAACGAAATGAGAAAACAAAGGATTATTTTTTGAAGAAAATTGAGAGAAATGATCGATGGTGGGATCTGAAGTGGTGGCATACATCAGTACTGTACACAGTAATACTAAGAATGAACGCAAAAATACTATGGGTAGCCATAGATGAAGGATGGAACGGATTTATGTTTAAAGTACATAAAGGGAAAATAGAAGTAAAAGAATTCCCATTTTATGAAACGTTAAAAAAAGCAATAATTTGGAATGAAGAATTTAAAGTTATAAAACAAAAAAGAGTGAGAGAATTCTATTTTGAAGCAAAATAATAGAAGATAGAAACAAACCATAAACTAACGAAAGATTCAAAAGGAAAAAAAGAACGATAAAAGAATACTAAAAGAGTAACATACGGCCGGGTAGTCTAGCACGGTATGATTCCTGCTTTGGGACAATATGGGAGGAAATCCCAATTGCGAATTAGTAGGAGATCCCGGATTCAAATTCCGGCTCGGCCACCATTTTCTATTCTTCTCTTAAATTGCCAGCTAGTTCTAGTTTGGTATTGTGTACCATATATTTATAGTTGAGATTGAAAGTTGCTTTTGGTTGATGTGGATATAACATCAATTCAATTTATAGTTGAAGAAGTAATCTATTTAATTTCTACAAAAATATTTTCAACAAAATCTAATTTACAATTAATAATTAGCTAAATAAACACCTATTTAATTGAATTTCACCATAATCCTTTTATATTTTTGGAATACTATTTATTTCCCGATTTTTTTTGGGAAAAGGATATGGAGAAGATTATTTATGAAAAAAAAATGAGATAATGTTCTTTGTTCTATTATTAACAATATTTGGAACAATGACAATTTCAATTACAAATGTACATGGATATGAGACTTTTACTGGTTACGTAAAAGATAGATCAAATAACCCAATATCTGGAGCATCGGTTATGTTAACCGATAGTTTAACGGCTATACTTGGTTATACATCTACAAATGCTTATGGTTATTATTCATTTACTGCAACATTAAGGGGCAATTCACCTTATTCCCTGTCTGTAGGAAAGACTGGTTATGAACCAGATGATAAAATCATTACTAGCGGAGGTTCTAATGACTTTAGTTTATATGCTTATGTATATGGTTATGTAGAGGACTCACAAGATGATTTTATATCTGGTTCTACTGTTAGAGTCTATCATAATTCTGGCTTTTTAGGTTCTGATACTACAGACTCGAATGGGTATTACTATATACAAATTGATAGCACACCAACAAATGGTGAAATAACTGCGGAAAAACGTGGTTTTAGAGATTATTCTCAATCAATTTCAACTGGTGGATCATTTAATTTCAATATGAATGCTTTAAAAGCAATTATTGTCGGTATATCTGATTATCAAAGTATCAGCGATTTATACTATTGTGATGAAGATGCTTCTGACTGGTATGATCACTTATATGACTTAGGTTATGATTGTGAAGTCTATGGTGATGGACATACTTCTAATTATCCACAATATGATGGATTAGCCACTGAATCAAATGTTCGAGCTGCAATACAATCTCTTGCGACTAGTACAGGTTCAGGAGATACAGTATGTTTTATAACTTCTGGTCATGGTGGAACCTCTTGGGGTAAACAATATCTTGTTATGCATGAATGTAATGCCTTTGGTGGTAAATATAAAGAAAATGAAATAAAGGATGATTTCGAAGATTTTGCTAGCGGTGTGAATTTATTTTTCTTTTTTGATAATTGCTATTCAGGTGGTATTTTACCATCATTATCCTCAATGAGTAATGAAGAATACATCTATTGCGCTGCAACTTGTACTAAAAATGGATATGGTTTTGAAACATATGTTCCCCGTAATGGCCTCTGGACATACTTTTTCCTAGAATACTCTTGGATTAATCATTTTGGTGGCGATGCTACTGATTCTATGGAAGATGTCTTTGAATACGCACATGATAATTACGATTATACTACTGGTATTCACGAACCGCAAGAATATGATGGTGATGCAGGATCTTTCTATCTATAAGATTTTAAGTATAAAGAGAAATAACACTGATATCATCAGTGTTAATTTATTCTCAAAGAAATCACCTATTAAACAGTTTAATAAATTTCTTTGAGTAAGATCTTAAATATTTAAATATTATAAACTTCAAATTTACTTGGATTTGGAACTGATGAATGCAATTGAAAAAGGAAATCAGAGGATTAAATCAATACTAGGTGTATTTCTTAAAACAGGTAAAAAGAGATTGCTTATTTCTACCTTAGTTAGTATTATTATTTTTACTCTGTTACTAACTTTTCTTTTAACTTGGTTTAATTATCGATATACCTCATTCCAAAACTATGAAGAAGCTCATGATTGGTATAACAATAATGAGATTAGTGTTATTTATGATAGCGGTTTTAAAGATGGAATGATTAACGTAAGCTCCTATCTTGACTTAGCTGTTGATGAGATTTATTCTACTGTAGATGGAATTGCTAGTGATATGTTTGATAATTATACTGCTTCGATGTACTACAGAATGGAATCAGTGAACTATAATTTGGAAAATCAAACTTATGATACGAGTTTGATGACTTTTCAACAAGAAGTATTTGAAATTCTTACTAATAATCTAATTGAGGGTAGGATCCCTAATAATAAATCCGAGTTAATTTACTATTCGAGCGATTTATCTTCACCAGTTTATCAATTAGGAGATCAACTTGGTTTATACGCTACGGAGGGGGAAACCTTCCACCTTCAAAATTTCACCATTGTTGGTATAGTAGATAGTGTTGAAAACAAACTATATAAACATGGATTTTCAAGAGATATCTTTCGTTCTTTCCGTAAAGATCAACGAGAAATCGATCAATTTAAAATGGATCTATTCTTCACTAGTTCTCAATACTTTATCAATATAATTTCAAATTATCCATATGATTATTCTCAAAGACTGACTTTAAATGTCGATTTTTCTTGTCAAATTAGAGTTAAGGAAATACGTAGTTTATTCAAAATTACTGATGAGTTGAATAACATTCAATTCAGTTCTCAATATTATAGTTATTTACCTCAACGATATTCAGTATTTTGCTCTGATTTTGAAATTTTCATAGTCACCTTTCAATCTAATTGGCTTTCTCAAACAATTAATCTTTTCCTCATAGGAGTGCCTCTGTTTCTTTTGTTTGGTTTGATAATTATTGAATTATTTAATATTGGAAATTTCGAAAAGAGAACTCAATTCAAGATTATTAAGAATTATGGTCTAGATTTTAGCACTCTAAGAAAAATCTTGTTAGTAGAAAATCTAATTCCTGCTTCTTTTGGATTAGTGATTGGTTCTTCGTTAGGTATACTTATTGGTTATTTGGTCTCTTCATTTGGACTTGATATTACAAATAGTGTATCTTATTTTAATGCTCTTTTGGAACCAGTTGTTCCTATTACTTTCCTCTCTTTATTCACATTTTTATTTATGGGTGGCTTTATTTTAGAAACACGTTTAGCAAGAAGAACACTACAACTTACTTCTGAAATATATAAAACAAAACGTAAGAAATATATTCGAAAAATACTTAGCTCTACAGAATCATTATTACTTCTGTCTGGAATTATTACATCAGTTATTGGTTTTCTTAGTTGGTTGTATATTTCAAATTCTGATTACTCCTTAACTTTGGCAGTTGTATCTCTTTTGAGTGTTTTTGTTTTTCTAATGGTGGTTGGAGTCACTCTAACATTGGCATCGCTTTTTCTTCTCTTATCAAAAATGATTATATTTCTATGGCGTTATATAGGGAAACAGGTTTGGAAACGAAGGAGGAGTTACTTCACATTAGCTTTGAAGCAATTATCAATATATAGCAAAGATTACAAGAGAGTAATTTTTATAGCGTTGCTTGTTAGTCTTTGTGTTTCTCCAGGTTTAGTGTTATCTAAATCTAAAAATGACCATTTAGAAATGGAAGCTAATCTCAAAGCTGGTTTTTCTGATATTCTTATTCAAAGTTGGGTTGTCAATAACACAAGATTGATGGAAAATGTTTCGAGTATTGATGGAGTAGAATTAGTTGCCCAAGTTGATGTTGTAGAACTTGGAGAAACAAGTAATGTAAAAGCTTCAAATACTGATGATAGAGCGTTCGATGTTGACATATTAAGTATCTACAATGTTTCAAAATTTATTGATGCAATTTCAGATAATTTTCCTAATTCATGTGAATATACTTTAACTGATATATATGAACTTGAAAAAAATATGACCTATATGATGAGTTCGAAATATGCACAAAAAGAGAACTATGATAAAGATAGAGTCTACACAAGTTCCAAAATTACATCCCTTTCTTACGATTCTTACAATATGATTTTTATAGATAAATTTGATTATTTTCCAATTTTACCATATAAATCAACTAACTTTCTTGATAGATTATTTCTTGGTAGTTTGTTGCATGAGGAAAAATATAATCTAGTTATGAGTAATTTAACTTATTCTCAATTAGATTTAGGTACTGAGATATATACTGAATCCTATCTTTTAGTAAAAACAACCTCTGCTATGAATAAAGATCAGATTATAGACGAGATTGAAAAATTGCCATACATAATTAGTGTCACCTCTCCAGAAGATGAACTAAATTTTCTAGAACTTGAGTTTAATCAATTTTCAATAGGATTTCTAGTAATAATTACTATTATTTCATTCCTTCTGTTTTTCTTCGAAGGATATATTACAGCGAGAGATATTTATAAACAAAGAATACGCATCACTGAGTCTGAATATATTGTTGGTGCAAAAAAGCATCAGATTTGGTTGAATTTTTCGATAGAATTACTTTTAGTAACAATATTTCCATTGCTTATTTCAATACTTTTATCTTCAATTTTATTATATAATGCACATGCCTATTTTTTGGGTATACCTCAGAATTTCAAGAAGTTTGTTCCTTGGTTGCCAGTTTGGTTTATTGTATTAATTCTTCTCTTCTCTTTACTTGTAGTTTTAAGTGGTTGGTCATTTGAAATGTGGAATCAATTCAGAAGATATAAATCAGTGCGTCAGGAGTGAGATGATTTGATTAAGTGTAAAGACCTAATAAAAATCTATTATGATGAAGAAACAAGCTTACGAGTTCCCGCTTTACGAGGGTGTGATTTGTTTGTCAGTGAAGGAGAGATTTTATCGATCGTTGGTCCGTCTGGTTCTGGTAAAACTACTTTTATCAATATTCTTGCTGGATTAGATATTTGTTCTAGTGGTGAAGTAATTGTTGGGGATTATCATTTAGCTCAAATGTCTTTAGAGGAATTAAATACTTATAGATTAGAAATGGTTGGGATAGTAGACCAATTCCCAGAACGAACTCTCTTTCTTGATGGAACTCTTAAAGATAATCTAAAATTCGCATCAAATATTAGGCAAATTTCTGCTGGAAAATCACAAAGAAATCATCAGAATATACTGGATAAATTGGGGATAACCCATTTGAAAAATCGTCTTGTTCGAAATTTTTCTGGTGGGGAATTAATTCGAGCTGCTATAGCTTGTGCTTTAGCAAAAGAAGTCCCTATTTTATTGTGTGATGAACCGACAGGGCAATTAGATAGTGCTAATACTTTCAAAGTGAAAGACTTATTGAAAGAAATTGCGGTTGAATTTGGAACCACTATTCTTGTTGTTACTCATGATCCGCGATTTCTAGATGGCGTAGATAAAACTTGTGAAATAAAGAATGGTCGAGTCTCATCGGTGCTTGATGTAGCTGAGCAATTAGTTTATGGAACAAAAAAACAATTTCCATTAAAGTTTAAAATGCAAATTGACTCCACTAATAGCATTCGATTGCCCGATTATATTAGCAATCTCTTACATTTAACGAATAATGCTGAGTTGGATGTTTCTGAGGATGGTAAAGTTCTTCTAACTCATCCGGAAGGGCTTGCTCCTAATAAACCATCATTAGAAAAAATAAAACTCATTAGAAAAGAACTTTTAATGGAATCCTTGCCTTCGACTTATTTCCAACAATCGAATATCATTATTGAATTAATTAATATATCCAAGAATTACAGTACTAATAAGAATGTTGTAAAAGCATTATCAAATATAAACCTCCAAATTAAGAAGGGCGAGTTAGTATTTATTCTAGGTCCGAGTGGCTCGGGGAAAACTACTCTAATAAAATTATTATCTGGTCTAGAGGATGAAACTTTTGGTTCAATACGAATTTTAGATAAAATTTTCAGTGAATTTTCTAATACGCAAAAATCAGCTTTTCGAAAACAAAATATAGGATTGGTTCCACAACAAGGTATCTTGCATCCTTATTTAACAATTGCTGAAAATTTCTTTCTTAAGGATTTTTTTTCAGGTAAAATTGTTAAAGATTTTGAAACTCAAAAAGTAACTGAATATCTCAAGAAATTTAATATTACTCATAGGAAGAATTCATATCCTCTTGAAATTTCTGGTGGGGAGCTTCAACGTGCATCACTTGCAATAGCCTCAAGTCAGAGCCCTCAAATAATAATTTTAGATGAACCTACTGCGAATCTAGATTCTGAGCTTGCTGAAGAGGTAATGCAGGAAATATATAATTTGCATTCGATGACTAATATTACATCTCTAATTGCTACCCATGATATTAATATTATTAAAGATGGTTATAGAGCTATCGTACTAGAGGATGGTAAAATAGAACAAGATGGACTTACCACCTCATTAGATGTTTAGAGGTTCGAATTCCGACTCGCCACCATTTTAATTTATTCATCTTGTATTATTTATCTCCTGTTTTTTGATCATTTCTTTTTACCAAAAAATATTAAGTACAATTACTTTTACTGATATAAAGAAAGGGTAGCAACTGTTGCCACTTTTATGGATAGATAGGACCTATAAATAATATGAAGATTTCACATGAAGCTATCAAATGAGATGATTTTTGGCAAGTCTAAAGAATTAGGGTCAAGAACTATGAGGCATCGTTGATGGTAAGGATTGCCCTTTTTTGTCCAGTGACCAGAACCATAAACTCGAAAGCGTTCATTATAAAATCAGAGATGAACATGTCCAACAACAAGATGTGTTTCTTCAGTGATAGCAGGCAACCAAATCTTACCAAATTATATTAAACCCTTTTTTGCTTCAAAGACCGCTTTTCCGATATTTGTTTTATTTACTAGTGCAGGATTTATACCGATTCTATTTCCATGAACGAATAATACTTGCTCCGAACCGATCTCAACTTGTAGGATCCACCCGAAATATTCCAATATTTTCTTAGTTGTAAGTTCTTTTGGTTTTGAAAAGTCCGATTTTAATGTCATTACTAATCCAATTGATTTTTCAGTAATTGCCAATTCTTCAGATCGTTTTTGGATCAATTCTTGCCATAAAAAGTCTGAATTAACTACCATAGTCGCTGGTGGAAAGGCAACCGGATCTTACGAAGTCTTACAAATTCCTACTCGGTCACCATTTCTTTTGTTCTTTCTGTATCCTAATATTTCTTTTCTATCTTTTTCAGCGAAATTTCTTAAACCGTTTTCACCTTCGACTCCTGTTATTACTTTCTTTATCCACTCTTTCTCTTCTAATCTTAGTACTAGAAATGGAAATCTTGAGAGTATCCTGTCACTATCCTTTACCCGCACAAAATCGATCTTTCGTACAAGGATAGAATACAAGTTCAGTGACCAAACATTATCATTACAAGGAACAAACCATTCTCCCTTAAGCGAAGTTAAGTCGCTATTGTCATTAGAGTTTTCTTTCTGTGATTCTTTAGCTAAAAGTTTGTTAGCAGTTAGCCAGTCATTTATTGGAGTAGGTTTTGCATCGAGTAAAAAAGGATCATTTTGCCAATTTAGTATCACAAGAAACTTCCTCACAAAGCTTTGGTACTATTATTCCATTTAAGCACCTATTCTTCAATTTACCATATTTGTGTTGGATCATTACTTACTCGTACTTTTTTCTTAGATTGTATTTTCTTTCTCATTATTTGGTTCTGCATTTCTATTTTTTTCAAAATAGAAATAATAAGGTGAGAAATTCACCTTACAATTGCTTGCTATCTTTTTCTCTTACCAACCAAATCCTCCACTACCAGGATAGTCTGAGGAATCGTTCGGATCGGTTCCATTGATTACTTCTGTTAGGTCACTATACCCATCGTTATCACTGTCTGAATCCTTCGGATTTGTATGGTAAGTATTGACTTCGAGACCGTCTAATAGTCCGTCATTATCGCAATCGTTGTCAAGCGGATTTAACGCATGACTCTTCTCATATCCGTCCGTTAAGCCATCGCTATCGACATCGCGGATTTTGATCTTACTTCTAGCAGAAGAAGAGGATTGACCGTAGGTGTTGATCCACCAATAATACTCGTTTTTATCGCTTATACCATCATTATCTGTGTCAGCTTTTGTTGGATTAGTACCTGATGTATAGACTTCGTAATAATCTGTCCAGCCATCGCCATCTGTATCTGCAACATTTGGATTCGTGTTATAATTTACTACTTCCAGTTTGTCATTCAATCCGTCATTATCAGTATCCGTGTCTCTTGGATTACAATTATTGAGGTACTCATCAATATTTGTTAATCCATCTCCATCTGCATCATTTTGAGCATCATTAATCAATGGAAGCAAATTATTATCTACTTCCCACCCGTCTTTCATGCCATCGTTATCACTATCGTTATTGTGTGGATTGGTTCCTTCTTGATATTCCTCATAATTGGTTAATCCATCAAGGTCAGCATCGCTAGTAGCATCATTAAGCAGTGGATTGAATCCATTATCTATTTCCCAATTATCTGGCATACCATCTCCATCTGTATCCGCAGACATAGGATTGGTCTGGAGATTATATTCCTCTAGATTTGTAAGTCCATCTCCATCTGGATCTTCATTAGTGTTTGCCGTATTGGGATCTAGACCATATTGTACTTCCCAATATTCAGATAAGTTATCATTATCGGAATCAGCATCTAAAGGATCAGTTTCAGTTAGATGTATTTCATCCCAATCTGGGAGAAAATCTCCATCTGTATCCCAATTATCAAAACTAGTACAATAAGTCATTTCTTCAAAATTGGTTAATCCATCCCCATCATAATCTTCATCTCTATCAAGTGTTCCATCACCATCCGTATCGCTTAGTGTTGGGTCATATATTTGTGTGTCTGCTTCCCAACCATCTAGCAACCAATCTCCATCTGTATCTCCTACAATGGGATCAGTATTGTAGGTATTTATTTCTTCTCCATCTACTAATCCATCATAATCAGAATCTGGATTATTTGGATCTGTGAAATAGACGAAGAGCTCTTCATTGTCCCAGAGTCCATCTTCATCTGTATCTTCTTTGTTAGGGTCTGTATGATAAGTGTATAATTCTTCTATGTCCAATATTCCGTCTGAATCTTGTTCCGAATTTTCTAATCCTAATAATTTTAACGGATTTACCATTCCTAATCCATATTTCTGTAATCGCTCTACTCGTTGCTCTTCAATATCAGAATCATAGGGTACGTTGGAATCATATATTGCACTTTCAATGATTGCTTGTTCTAATTTTGAATTTGCCATACCGCTATAACCTTTTTTCCCTTGAAGTAGGGCAGCTATTCCAGCAACAACTGGTGCAGCCATACTTGTTCCTGTCATATAAGTCGCATGAGTGTCTCCATCATAGATATTAGAAGTTGGATATGTAGAGAGTATGTTAAAACCCGGTGCAACTAATTTAAGATCGCCATCATTATCATTATCATAAACATATTCCTCATTTCTTAGACCAGCATCATTCGGTAGCTCATCGTAGATTGAGCTTACACTTACAAAACCATTACAGAAAATTGGAATATTATTTTGATTTAAAATACCTTCTATTTCATAATCTCTAAATATTGGTTCAGTTTCCCAGTTATTTGCAAGAGAAGCAGGATAAATTAAATTCCAATCATTATCTTCTTTACTTTCTTTATTACCTGCAGCTGTAGTAAAGAAGAAATTTCCACTTTGAAGTAATCTTTTAAATATTAGATCTAAAATTCCTTCACGATCATCACTGATAATATGGTCTTCCCACCCTTCACTGATATTCACGATTTTTAATTCAGGGTCATCTATCTGATCTTCAAGCCATTCCAGAAAGCTTGTTACAAAGCTAAGTATTTGTGCAGCAGTACTATGTGCTTTATGTGCCACTGAAATTATTCTTGCATCTGGTGCAATTTGATGAATAATTCCTGCAACATGAGTCCCGTGACCATAACCATCTTGACCACCATAAGCAATATAATCATAGAAAATTGAATCTTCGTGAAAAGGATTCTCATCAGGATAATCCATAGGATTATATTCTAATATATCCCCTTCATTGTCTATTGTCACTATTTTATCAATAACTGATGTTCCATCAATACGTTCAAAAGCTTCATGTGTGAAATCTACTAAATGATCAAAAACAATTACTGTGACAGGTGTTCCAAGATAATTTTTTCCTGTATAATAATTATGAATTTGATTAAATCCCATATATTTTGAAAGTGTTGGGTCTATATAATCATCAGTAAGGCTATTTGAAAATAACATGTTATCTGCTGGATTACTAATAAGACCTTTTGATAATGATTTGAAGTAATCCTTTAAAGAAGAGGAGTCTAAATCTCTTTGTATTTCATTTTCTACACCTCTCATACTTTTCTCTTTTTAAAAAAAGTACAATTACTTTACTATCTCAAGTTCGACATTTAAATCTCCTGTATTTAAATACACTACTGTATTAAATTACTATGAATTAGTTAGCAAGAAGAACTTTTAAGTATTAGAATGAAGCTTTTTTAAATATAAATTAGATATATTAGCTGATGGCATATGGGGAAGTATTCAAGAAGAGGAAATAACTTGCATTTTCGAAAAGCAATTTACTTATTTTTTATTCTAGTCATTCTTCTCAACAATTTGGGTATTTCATTTGAATTGTATGAGGTAATTCTAACAACAAATTCTTCAGTATCTGACTTTCCGATAATTTCTCCTCAACCTCACCAACTCATTACCAGTGAGAAGAATCCTTTTGAATTTTCAAAGGTAGGGGCGTTTGATTATGGATTTGGTTCTCCTCGAGATATTGTTGTGCAAGGTGAATTAGCTTTTATTGCTAGTGAGTGGGGTGGTCTACTGATTTTTAATGTGTCTGATCTTTCTCAACCTGAACTAATAGCTATTTTTGATGAGGATAGATCTATTTCTTCTGATTATCTATGGTCTTCTTCTTCTGAAGTTACTTCTGGTGTATTTGTTGAAGATGATTTAGTCTTTCTAGCGGATGGCGAAAATGGATTATTGATAATCAATATCTCAAAGTCAATCTCTCCACAATTAGTTGGTAAATTTCATGTAGATAATAATTTATTCAGGGTATATGTTAAGAGTTTTATTGCTTATGTTATAAGTGGTAATGCTCATGAAATTTTTCAAATAATTGATTTAAGTGTACCAAATTCTCCTTCTATGAAAGGAGAAATTAATTACGAAAATGAAGGCATTGTAATTAAGGAATGTATTGTTAGAGATAACTATGCTTTCTTAGCAACTAATACTAAATTTATAGTAATCGATGTATCAAATCCTTTCAACCCTGTAGAAATAACTAGAGTAAACAATTTAGGTGGAAATACCCTCGCGCTGTATGATAATTATGCATTACTTACTTCTTCTACCGAAATTAAGATTATCAATATTAGCAATCCTAATCAGCCATTATATATAAACAGCACAGCATTTAACGTTGAATATATTGATAGTATTTGTTTAAAAGGCAATACTGTTTATTTATCTGATTGGGGGTCCCCAAAAATTATTGCTGTTGACCTTTCTGACATTTATAATCCTGTACAGATAAGTACAATCGGTAATTTTGATGTTGGTATTAGTGAAAAAAACTTGGCAGTTAATGATGAGTATACTGATGGAGATATAGTTTTTTGTGCTGAAAAGCGAGGTCTTTTCATCTTTAACTTCACATCTCCTGCTGATGTTGAATTACTCAGTTACTTTGATACTGGTTCTCGAGCAATGGAAGTTAAAGTGGTTGATCAATATGCTTATCTTTGCTCTTGGAAACAATCACCATATTATCCTTCGAGTTTTGAGATTCTTTCTTTAGAAAACATCTCTTCTCCATCTTTATTAGGTCGATATATATGTTGGAATCATACCATCTCAGATGTTTCTGTGTCTAATGGATATGCCTATTTATCCATTGTCTCTTATGGGTTACAAATCCTTGATATACATGACCCCACATCTCCAGCTTTAGTTGGTTGGGTGAATGATAGTGAAAATATGCGCAATGGTCTTTTTTATGATGAAAGCTCTTCTATTGTATATCTTACTGCTGGTTGGGATGGGGTATTGATTATTGATTGCCATATTCCAAAAAGTCCTGTTGTTCTGGGACATTACCAAAAGAGTGGATACTTTGTTTCTGAAGTTTTTCTTGAAGGAAACTATTTGTATCTTGGTACTTCTGATGATTCTGGTAGTTTGATCATTCTTGATGTAACAAATCCTGCTTCTCCTTTGTTCAAAAGCATTGTTTCAAGTGGAAGTGATTTAGGTGGTATGTACATTGCAAATGGGTTTGCTTTTCTTACTACTGACAGTCCACTACTAGTTGTGTACGATATTTCTGATCCCTTGCATCCAGCTTTTGTTTCCTCTCTCTCAAATGGGATGCTTTGGGGTCAAGCTGTTGCTGTTAGTGGCACGACTGCTTTTATTGCCCAATATGCTGCTGGGCTTCGTGCAGTTGATATCAGTAAATTAGACAATCCTAAGGAGATTGCTGCTATTCGCGATCATTATAATGGTCTAAGTTTTGATGTTTTTATTCAAGATGATTACATTTTTGTAGCTGATAGTTGGGATGGCTTGGAAATATATCAGTTGGTACGATCTCAATTGCTTTCGAAGACAACTATTATCCTTTTGTCAACTTTGATACCTTGTGGTCTAGTGATCACTATTGGGACATTTTTTGTTTTTCGACGAAGAAAAAAAACTGATGCCCTCTAAGGGGAAGATTCTTATTTTCTTTCAATAAAAGAAACTCTAAACTCATTATTTCAATACTTCTTCTTTAGTAATAGTGCTGTTTTTCATTACTACCTACCAACAAATTATTGTACAATTAAATGTCTGAGATTTTCTATTTAAATACCAAACATTTCCCTTGATTCCTAATCTTAGCCTGGAAAAATAAGCTCCTAGTGATCGCGGATTCAAATTCCGGCTCGGCCACCAATATTTCCTACTGACTGTTAAATTTTTATATTCTTTTTGGATATATACTATATGTGGACGTTTCCTAATTTGATTCCTGAATCCAAGCTAACTCCTGAACAACGTGTAAAAATCACTTGTGATTTATCTAATACGTTTTTAGCTATTTTTCTTAGTTCACTTGAAGTTCGTTTTTCTAATCTTAGTCCTACAGAACGTATTGATTATTTGAAAAAATTGGTGAGAGATCGTGAGCGAAATAGGCGCCTTTGATTTACTAATACAATGAACTGTTCATTGTTTAAATGACGCTTCTATTGATTATTGTATTGTAGGTGCTATTGCAGCTAGTTATTATGGATCTGTTCGCTCTACGGAAGACTTGGATGTAATTATTGATTTGTCAACTAAAAATATTGAGCAAATAAGAAGACTAAGAAATTGTCTTCACTCCTCTAACATTGATTTAATTGAAAATGATATGTTACAATGATTGCTTGTGAAAAGTCATATTACTGCTTTTGATACTCGAACTTATTTCTATCGTGTTGACTTTAAAGGGGTTTATTCTTCTCTGGATAGAGTGACAATGTCAAATAAAGTTAAAGTTACAATATTGGATGATTTAGAGGCCTGGCTAACTACTCCTGAGTTACAAATTGTCGCAAAACTACTGCTTGGTATGCGTAGTGAAAAGGACCTTGCTGATATCAAAAATATTTTGCTAAATTATAAAGAATTCCTTGACTTAAAGATTCTAAGACAACCCGAAAAAGAATTTTGTGTTGTAGAAATATTAGATCAGTTATTAGATTAATTTAAGACTAATTATTTGAATAGTCACGGATTCGAATTTCGCTTCAATCACAATTTCTTTTCTTTCTTTTTTTTGTTTAACAGTTCAAGCGTAAAGTATAAAAAAGACTAATATTATCATTCAATATTCGTTGAGTGTTTAAAAGATTTTGAAGAAACTTGGGTATGGACAATGGGCTACAAAAAATGGTTTGTAAAACACATCTTTAAAGAAATATTATTGTTTCTAGTAATGTTGCTGTTTCTGATATTGTATATTGGTACAGTTTCAATTACTCCTTTATTAATTGGCAATGTTTTTGCTGAATTATCTAAACCTAGTGGAACCATACAACCAATACTTCTAACATCACTCTATATTGTAATAGCTGGTGTGATACGCACTGTAGGTGATTACATTCAAAGTTATACTAATGAATTAATTGCTCATAAAGTAACCAAAAATGTTACAGAAGAATTCTATGATGATATGTTAGAAAAGAGCCAAGAATTTCACGATAGAGTAAGAATAGGTGATGTCATGGCTCGTGCAACTTATGACACCCGACAAATGAATATTTTTATTTCTCCAGGATTAAAATTTCTCTTTGAAGCATTATTCACACTTACCTTTTCAATTTCATTGATGATTTATATTGATCCTAAATTGACTCTCCTTCTTGCTGCTGCTTTACCTTTTTATATATTTACTATTTGGGAATATAATCGAAAATTGGGTCCCATTTCAAAAGCACAAGTAGAGCAAAATAGTCTTATGAATGCTCGTTTGCAAGAAAGTATAACAGGTATCCGTGTTGCTCGAGCCTTTGTGAAGGAAAAAGAAGAAATCTCCGCGTTTGATAAAGAAACTGAAAAATTAAGAGAAATAAACACTCGAAGAGGTATACTTGGTGCGAGATACTATGCAATTATAATTACAATTTTTATTACTGCTGTAAGTTTCTTATGGGGTGCCTATGAAGTTTCAGTAGGTAATATGACACTTGCAAATCTCATTACTTTTGTTATGTTGATGATGACTTTAATGATGCCAACTTGGCAAGTCGGCTGGACCATTACTCAATTTCAGATTGGTATGGCTGCAGCAAAACGGATTTATGAAATGAAAGAACGAGAAGAATATGTTCCTGAACCTACGAACCCTCAAGAATGGCAAAATCGATTCGGTGACATAAATTTTGAAAATGTTTCATTTTCGTATAATGGTAAAAGTAGTAGAAGTAAGGCATTAAATAACATCAATTTTAAAGTTACCGGTGGATCAACAGTTGCTATTATTGGTAATCCCGGTTCAGGTAAATCTACTCTCATTAAGCTTTTAATGAGATTATATGACCCTACTAGTGGAACGATATACGTTGATGACATAAATATACGTGATATAAATATTGCTAATCTCAGAGACAATATTGGTGTTATTGAACAAGAGGTTTTTCTATTCAGTAAAACCATACGAGAAAACATTGCTTATGGCAAACCTCATGCAACACATGAAGAAATTGAACAAGCAGCAACATTAGCTCAAGCACATGATTTCATAATGGGATTCGAAAATAAATATGATACCATAGTAGGTGAACGTGGTGTTACACTTTCTGGGGGACAAAAACAGCGAGTAGCTATTGCTCGAGCACTTCTCGTTAATCCGGCAATATTAATCCTGGATGACGCAAGTAGTGCAATTGACGCTGAAACAGAGAGGAAAATCCAAATTGCAATTGCAAATGTTTTGAAAGATAGAACCACGTTTATTATTACCCATAGATTAGCAACGATAAAAAATGCCGATATAATTATCGTTCTAAGAAATGGTTCTCTCATGGATAATGGAACTCATTCAGAACTTATTTTACGAAATATTGACTATAGACGACTATTTGAACGATTCTCGGAGTTACCTCCGATGGAAAAAGTGGAGGGCACTTAAATTGACCGAATCTCAATCTTACAAAGAAGATTATGATAGAATATATACCGATAAAGAACTTCTCAAAAGATTCTGGAAATATTTATCAGCTTATAAATTACAATTAACAGTAATAATTATTGGTATTTTAATTATATCAGGTGTTAGTATCCTACCTCCAATGATGATTCGATGGGCATATGATCGATTGGAGTTGGGTGAAGGGTGGACTGCCGTTGCCCCCTATGCTATAACCTATGTTGGTCTATCTATTCTGTTATGGGGTTTACAAGTGGTGCAATCAATAATCGTTACCATTGTTACTCAAAAAATAATAAAAAGAATTCAGATGGAAACTTACCAAAGCTTGCAAGAGCACGATTTAAGCTTCTTTGATAGACAAGCCACTGGAAAAATAATGTCCAGATTGACAAACGATTCGCAAGAACTAAACGAAATGATTAATGTGGTTGCTAATTTCATCTCTAATTTTGTAATAGTTTTTTCAGTGCTTGGAGTAATGTTTTACGTCAATTGGCGATTAGCACTTGTAACATTGGGTATGGGTCCTATTGTTTTCTTAGTTGGCCTTCTATTTAGACGAGTAATTAGACAAACGAGTGGAAAATGGCGTGCAGCAATTGGAAAAGTAAATGCTTCTTTCCAAGAAAGCGTGTCTGGAATATCTGTTGCGAAAGCATTTGGTCGTGAAGACAAATCGAAAGAAGAATTCGAAGTAATAAATGATGCAACATTTCAACTTGCAAGAAAAAGAGCATTTGCAATAACCGGTATTTGGCCTGTGATGGATGGAATAAGTATTCTTGGAGTATTTGGCATCAATCTATTTGGCAGCTGGTTGTTTTTCGCAAACCTTGCCTCAAGTTCCACAATACTATTTTTCATATTTTTATTGAATAGATTTCTTTATCCCTTGATGCGTGTTGCTGCACAAATATCTACAATCCAAAGTGGTTTTGCTGCTATGGAGCGAATTTTTAGTATAATTGACGCTGAAAAAATAGTTAAAAATCCTGAGAATCCAATAATCAAAGAAATTGAAGGGCAAATTTCTTTCGAGAATGTACATCAACATTACATTGAAGGCACGCCAGTTTTAAAGAATATTAACCTTGAAATAAAATCAGGTGAGTCTATAGCAATAGTTGGACACACAGGTGCAGGAAAAACAACTATCGCTTCATTACTGATGAGATTTTATGATATTAATGGAGGTTCTATCAAAATTGACGGTGTTGATTTACGTGATTTTGATATCCAAAACCTCAGATCACAAATTGGCTTAGTAAGCCAAGATGTTTTTCTTTTCAGTGGTACGGTTCTTGATAATATTCGCTATAGTAAACCTGATGCAACAATTGAAGAAATTGAGAACGTTCTACGCATTGTTTCTGCAATAGAATTTATTGATGCCTTACCTGATGGCTTAGATACTGTACTTGGTGAACGTGGGAAAGGTCTATCTGCAGGTCAAAGACAGATGGTTTCTTTCGCTCGAACTTTATTGACAGATCCGAAAATTTTAATTTTAGATGAGGCAACCGCTGCTGTTGATGCTTATACTGAATCAAAGATTCAAGATGCTCTGGATAAACTTCTTGCTAATAGAACCTCAATCGTAATTGCACATCGCTTAACAACAATCAAAAATTCTGATAGGATTATTGTCCTCGATCATGGTGAGCTAGTGGAACAAGGAAATCATGATAGTCTAATGAATGAAAAAGGACTTTATTCAGAACTTTACGAGACATATTTTAAGCATCAATCCGCAGAATGGATATCAGAAATCGGCAATGTTTTTTCTGAATGATTAATTTCATTACTTAGATATGATATTCGTGAATGAAATAAAAAACGAAATTACTTATCGTCCTATAGGTTTTATTAAAACACCATTTGATACTTCAGAAGGGATGCCTATTCAGTCATCTTTTACACAAGCAAAAGGAATAATATTTCTTCGGAAAGAATTTCACAATGCCTTGAAAGGATTAGAGGATTTCTCCAGGGTCTGAAAAAAGGTGTTCGAAAACCTGTGAAAGAAAGACTATATGTTCCTTTGTTTCATCTACAATGCGTAACTAGTGCTGTTTAAGATGACCATCACCATTGCAAACACCACACAAGTAGGCTAAAGCGTTTGTTACTTTCGTTGGGACTGAGTATTTTTTCCTTCAAGTGCTTTCGAAAAATAATCCATCAAATTTAAGATCTAGTAATGGCAAATCCAGTACTTTACATGCACAACGATATAGTGTGTAGGGCATTGCTCCACGTTCGAGATAATCAATTATTCTCTTCTTCCACTTTATTATGCTAGAATTAACCGACTTGTAAAAATAATCTTGAGCAAACTCTGCTATGAGGAGGACTTTCTTTTTGATTTCTTCATTAAGTAACAAATTAATGTTTTAGTGGTCGTGGCTTCACAATCCACCTTGACCACCACTTTTTATTCTTCTTTTAAATTGTTAGCTAATTCTTGTTTAGTATTATGAATCCATCCTGGGATTACTGCAATCAATACTGTTCCTAAAGTAAATAACAAAGTAACCCAAATCGTTTGCCAACTGAAACAATATGGGATTTTTTGAGTGTATTCTTCTATCCAGTACAAAAATATAAATGTGATTGGATAAGCAAGTGCAATGCCAAGTAGTACTGAAATTGGCATTAGTATTGCATTCTCAACTACACTTATTTGAAGGATTGAGCCATTAGAAAATCCAAAAGCACGCATAATTGCAAATTCTCTTGTTCTCTCGAGTGATGAAATAAATGTCGTGTTGAAAATTGCTATGAATGCGACTATAAATCCTAAAATCATTGCAATAGAAGCAATTTCTTGTTCAATATATACTATCTCCATCATTTGTTTCAAGAAGAATTCATCTGTGTACGCGAAACTTATCCTAATTTCATTATCATTTAATATATCCACAATTTCATCTCTGTACCCTTCCTCCACAATCATTCTCATAGAATTAAAGTGGATTGCAGGTCCAATGATTGATTCTAGATATTCTTTCTGTATAACGATTGTTGAAGGCATCGCCCAAGAATCAGATACTCCAATAATTGTAAACTCAAGTTGCATTTGATAAAACCAAATAGTAATATTATCTCCATTTGATAATCCTAGGTCATGTATCAATCGAGCATTTATTAGGCACTCATTTGTTCCTTCTGTCACGAAATTATGTCCTTCTCCAAAGGAAAAATTTGTCATAGTACTATTCCACGGTTGTACTTTTAGGAATATAATAGATGTATCATTAGCTGTCGTCATTGTTGGTATTTCTAGATATGGTTCAACTTCTTCCACATGTGGTAGATCTGTATAGGAATCTATCACATCTTGAGATATTGGTTGATAGAAGTTTGCCTTTACATTCCAATTAATGCACTCATTGATGTTTATCGGAATTTGAGTATTTGTAATATCAACTACTGCTACTAAAGACGCACTTAATGCAAGTGCACTCATAACTGCGAAAATTGTTACCCAAGTTCTTACTTTTTGCCTGTTAAGGTTTCTTATACCAATTCTTGGTATTTGTGGTAGATACTTTGTAAATAATAGATAATCCATAATCGATTTCTTAGTTATATTTGCTGTCATTTTACCACGTAAAGCTTCATAGGGATTCATTTTTGCCACACCCAATGTTGGGATTATTGCAAAAATTAGTGTTGTACCCATTGCCATTGCACAAACCCAAAAAATGGTGAACCAATCAACACTTAATGCAATGGTTGTTACTCCCCATGATTGTCCTAAACTCATAGTGATTAAGGCAAGTATACCATATGATGCACCTGATCCTAATAGACATCCAATTGCTCCTAGGACTGTAGCCCGAATAGTGAACATACGAATAATCGCTCTGTGCTTAAATCCAAAACTATGAAAAACACCGATTAATCTTCTTTGTTCTGCAACGAATCTGCTCATAATAATATACATGACAAAACCGCTGATTATTATCGTTAAAATTGTACAAACACCTAAGTATTTCGCAACGAGATTTGCTACAACTATCAACTCTGATCTTATAGATAATTCTCGTGGATACGAAACACAGGCTAATGGATTCCCTTGAGAGATGAAGTGTTCACGAACTCTTTCACCAATTACTAGAACTTCTTCATGTGGAGCTTTCTCATTCAAATAGACAAGAACACTCGTATAGGTATTACTCTTAAGACCTAATAGTTCTCTAACAATGGCTTCATCCATCCAAAAAACAGCCTTATTTGTCAGCTTGAAATTTAACCATTCTATTGAATGCACAAAAGCGACTATCGTCAATGTTTTTTTCCCTGTTAACCCTCTTATTACAATTTCATCGCCTAATTCCAAATTAGCCGCTTCTGCAAAACTGCTATGTACCATTACTTCATTTAATTCATCTGTAAAATTCCCTTCCTCGAGAGCAATTTGATTAATTCTTGGTGGTGAGGTACTATCTACACCAATGAAAACTGCAGAATAATCTCTTGTTAGATTTTTAGTAGAACCTGATGCAATAACCCTTTTCTCAACTAGAGCAGTGCTATTCGTTTCTTCATCTACAATTATTTCAATTTGCTGTACATGTGTCTCATTGAATAACCTACTATCAAACCCTATATGTCCTAACTTAAGAACTTCAGATTCATTCTCAAGTGACAATGTTAGTGAGTCAGAAGTTTTCAGAAAAGCAATGGGGAATGCAGTAACAAACATAATAGCAATAATTGTAATAAGACTCCTTGTTTTTTTCTGATAGATATCTCTAATTGCAGATTTGGCTATCAATAAGTTTCTCTTTGGACATCGAATTTTTCTAGTCATTTTTATATCACAACAAAAAATCTTGTTAACATTTACTATTTACTACTTCCTTCCTGATTTTTCCAGAATGAAGATACAGTACTCTATCTGCAAGATGCATTATATTTTGATCATGAGTCACTAAAATCGCTGTTTTTTGTTGTTCTTTACAGATCATTCTAATTAGCTCTATAACCTTAACACCTATCTCTTGATCCAATTGTCCTGTTGGTTCGTCAAAAATAATCATCTCTGGATCCTTTGCTAATGCTCTTGCAATTGCTACTCTCTGACGTTCTCCTCCCGAAAGTTGTGAAGGGAAATTATTCATTCTATCTTCTAGTCCCACCGCTCGTAATGCCTCTTCTGATTTTCGTTTCAATTCCTTCCCTCTAATATCAACTAATCCCATCATTAATTGTATATTTTCAATAGCAGTTAGTGTAGGGATTAATGAGTAGAACTGAAAAACGTAAGCTAGTTTCTTCTTCCTGAAATTTGTTAAAGCTGCTGATTTTAGTTTGGTTATTTCTTCACCATTATAGGAAACTTTACCTGATGTAGGATAATCAATTCCCCCAAGAATATTCACTAAAGTAGTTTTACCGCTTCCTGAAGGACCCATTAGGAATAATATTTCTCCTTGCTGCACTTCAAAACTAACGTCTCTTAGTGCATGAACTGCTGTTGTTCCTAAAATATAATCTTTTACAAGCCCTTTTGCTTTGATATATGCTGCGTTCATTTTTTCTCACATTGATTTCTTTTGTCAAAAGGATTAAAGATATTTTTCTACATCTGTAAGTTGAGAGTAGTCTATACTTCGCGTAACCTTTTTATATACTTTCGTACTTGACTCTAAATGAGACTAGATGCAAGAAGATATTAGACTACGGAAAGAAAAACGGCAAGAATCAATTTTAAAAACTGCTCTAATGGTTCTTTCCAAAGAAGGGTTTGATGGGCTTAGTATGCGGAAGATTGCCAAAGCAGAAGGAATATCTGAAGCTATGCTTTATCGATTCTACAAGAATAAATATGCCATTTTACAAATCATATTAAGGATAAATATTCAAAAAATCACTGATGAATGGAAAAATTTTATGGCCACAGTTAAGGCATTAGTACCTAAACTTGAAATCTCTTTACCAATTATTGGTAAAATGATGGCTAAAACAATTTCTGAAAATCAAGCCTTTTTCCAATATATGATTAGGGATAGTCCTAAATTTGGAAGAGTCTTTTCTAGAATGACTCAAGAATCTGAAGAAGGATTTCAAGGTTTATTATTACTCCAGAATGCGCTTGAATCAATTGATATCATAGGTGTGTTAACTAACTATTTTAACCGATGTAAGAAAGCGGGGGATTTGCGAGATGATCTTTCACCTGAAAACTGCGCAATACTAATTACTTCTAATTTATTACCTTTAATTACTCATCTTCCAATTCTTGTACTCAAAATAAGCGAAGATGATATTGATATTGTTAAACTCGTTGATACTCAAATTAAGGTCATGCTTAATGGAATGATTAGCAAATAAGAGCTGAAAATGAATCGTTTTCGTCAGAAACAATAAAAAAAGTAGTGTCTATTTTTCCAATATTGCTTGAGCATTTAAATACCGATGGAACCTTTCAATCGATACTTCTAACACCAATTGGCAGAATGGATATCAAAAACCAACAATGTCTTTTTTAGGATGAAAAGTTTTATTACCTTATTGTGATGCTCATGAATAAAATAAAGAACGAAATTACTTATTGTCCTATAGGTTTTATTAAAACCCCATTTGATACTTCAGAAGGGATGCCTATTCAATCCTCTTTTACACAAGCAAAAGGAGCAATATTTCTTCGGAAGGAATTTCAAAAAGCCTTGAAAGGATTAGAAAATTTTTCCCACATCTATCTTTTATATCACTTTGACAAAGCACGTTCTATGAAATTACAAGTAAAACCATTTCTAAGTGAAGAAATGCTGGGTATTTTTGCAGTAAGAGCACCAAATAGACCTAATAGTATTGGTATTTCGATTGTCCGATTAAAACAAATATCAGCAAAGAATGATTTTATAGAAATTCAGTTTGAAGGTGCAGATATGCTTAATGGTACTCCTTTACTGGATATAAAACCTTACGTTATGGATTTTGATTCTCAAACTGATGTTCGAAATGGTTGGTATGATAGTCGTGATATAGAAATAAATCAATCTGATAATAGATTTACAAAAGACTAGTGTTAAGGTTGATTTTGAAATATTCTATAGTGACAAAACTAATCTTTCGCGTTAAAAATAAGTTTTTCTATTTAAGAGAAATTAAAGGAATGATAGCAAACGAATTTACTACTATTTTTCTCTTTTATTTCTAATTAGGAGCATTACTTACCATTTGGATTGGATGTTCCTTCTGGACGTAACCTGTAGACCAATACAAGTATACCTCCGACTAATACAATCAATCCACCAATTCCAAAGACTATGATGCTAATAACTATCATTATAATGGAAGTTATGATTAAATCAAATCTAATTATAAAATCATAGATTCTCACTAAAAATAATTTCAATCCTATTACTACAGCAAGAGCACCAAAATATATTGACACAATTGAACCCGCAATGGCATTTGCAAGTCCAATATATCCTGCTCCAAAAAACCAATTGATATTTCCTCCGGCAACAGAAATAATTAACGACATTAATCCCATAACAACTGTTAAAATTCCCCCTATTAAACATAAAAGGAAACCGTAATCATCTAACGTTTTAATTGATATTTTTAACGCCATTCAATCAAATCCAATACAAGAGTATGCAATTTATAATTTTCTTTTAAAGTATTCCAAAAATCTTTGTTTAATTCCATGATTTCTAGAAAAAGGTTTTTTGAGGTACTTTTAACACACCTCAAAAACACCATTTAGAAATCGTCATCTGCTTCTTCAATAATAATTTCCTCGGATTCATCTTCCACTGAACCACTGATTTTATCTCGCCATTTATCAACTACTGATGAAGCCCTAGTTTTAACAACACCAATTCCTTTTTTAGCCATCTCAATAGATTGCTCTTTAACTGAAACACCGATTTCTGCCGAAGCGCTTAATCCTTTTTTTGCAAGTGTAATAGTAGCATCGCGAGCAAACATCTTCCAATTAATTCTTCCTGCTTTTGCATCTTTTACAAATTTTTCAACATCTTCATACGGTGGGAGAAAGTTCAAGCGATAGATCTGTGGTGAGGTATAGCTTTTAAATTTACTACTTGAAGAATAGAGTATGATACTTAGAATAACAACTACAGTAGCGAAAATCATTGTTATACTGTGACCAATTTGAACGACCCCTACATTTTTGAAAAAGAGAATTTCTTCGATGCTTCCAGGACTAAAACCTATTTTTAGAACCATACTGTGATAAGATAGCGCGAATCCCAATATCATCATAATTACTCCTCTTTCTGAAATAAACCTAAATACATCACTAATGTAGAATTCCTCATTCGTTTCTTCCTGAATTTCCTTTTGTTTTGGCTCATCTGATGTAGTAATCTCAATTGTTTTCTCTGTTATTTCCTTAGGTTGAAAGTCTGAATCCAATTTCTCTACTTTCCGATAATATTTGGAGATACTGTTTAACAAGAAAAACGCTGAAACTAAAATACTAACCCAAGCTATATAATTGGTGTCTCCTTTAACAAGTCGAAGAACTAATTGTATTGCATGAGAATTCGTCATTAGATAAAAGAATGGTAGAATTGTGTAAAATACATCATCTTTTCTAGCTAATCGCCAAACAACTACTAGTAAAAACAATCCCATTAAAATCCCAGTTGCGCTTGTCGAAATATACAATCCAGAAGCTAAAATAATTCCTTGGTACATAAGATATCCATTCAATCCAATACAAGCAATAATGAGTGGTGTGAGTATCCCGCTGAATAACGCACTTCCTCCTTCCTTTTTACCCATAAATAGAATACTACCTGTTACTCTACTCCCAAGTAAATTCTTACTAAATGAAAAGGATGAAACTATTGTAATACACATCCAAAGACAATATAACACTGAGCAAATGATTGTAACTACTACAACATTATTTAGAAAAATGAAACCTGTAGTTATTCCTCCTGCAAAAAGAACTACTAAAAGTACATGCAAAAATACTGGTGTTTTAGCTAATGCAAATCCAACAAGAATGTATGACATAGCAAATGCTAACTCAAAATAGAAGAGATAATTGATCAAATCTGCACGTGGAATACCAAAAATGACTAGGTTCACTGATTTAGAAATTATTGCTGTTAAAGTTGTCATTGCAATAATTACTAAAAAGAAGATTGTGTAAATTAGAAACTTCTTAGTAAATAGCGCTTTAAAACCAGACGTAACAATATTTTTCAGATATTTGTAAACAGATTTTTCTACGTAGCTCATAACACTCACTCATTATCCGTGTCTTCTTTTTCTAAACTTAAATATGAACCTTTGTTAATTACTCGATAAATCGCTTTTATAATCTAAATAGTTTTTAATCCTTGAAGTGATACTAGGAATCATGAAAGCGAATCCATCAAAACAGTATGATGATATGGCAGAGCTTTATGCTCTGAAGAATGAATCCAGCTTACATAATGCTTTGTATGAGCGTCCTGCCACAAAAGCAATAATGCCCGATATTAAAGGTAAAAAAGTATTTGATGCTGGGTGTGGTACTGGAAATTTAACAGAGTGGTTAGTGGCTCAAGGTGCAGATGTTATTGCTTGTGACATTAGTGACGAAATGGTCAAATATACAAAAAAACGGTTGGGTGACAGGGCACAAGTTCGAGTAGCCGATCTTGGTAAACCACTTGATTTCATTAAAGATAATTCTATAGATGTTATTGTATCATCACTTGTTCTTCATTATATCCGTAATTGGTTAAACGTCTTCACAGAATTTAGTCGTATTCTTAAGAAGAATGGCTATGTAGTTTTTTCAACACATCATCCTCATGCTGATTGGCACTGGTTCAATAAACCCAATTACTTTAAAAAAGAACTTTATAGTGAATCTTGGATCATTAATGGGAAACCTTATCCTGTTAGTTTCTATCATAGAACTTTGGCAAGTATGTTTGCAATTTTCAGAAAAACTGGATTTTTTGTTGATATTCTTTTGGAACCTTTACCTATAAAAGAAGCAAAAGAAAAAGATCCTGAAATATATGAACGACTTTTAACTAATCCACATTTCATTTTCTTTCGGATGATAAAGAATCCTTCATAAATCTGTAAATGTGTCACTTGCTATCAATACTATTTTAAAAATCGGTCCAAGTGATTTCTTAATTTAGATTTTTTTTTAATCTCTCGAAAAATAAAAATGATATTTTTTGAAATAAAAGTAAAAAAAAGCGAAATTTCGTAATGCTTCCTTTATAGAAGAAGCCTATACTAAATCCTTTTCTTAAGATAAATTATTAATTCCTCTGAAATCTAAATACTTGTGTGAGGAATTTGTGTAGAAACTCATTATTATTATTCAACTAGTTCCGATTGTGTCATTTTGAATATTTTATTATCCAATTTTTCAGCTTCTTTCATTAATTTTTTCGCAACACGTTTTGATGATCGAAGATTTAATCGATATAGGTTTTCTTTCGAAATTCCGCCGTTTGTTCTTCTCTCAGTTTTGATGTAGTTTACATTTTCTAGTGTTCTTCGTTTGTTCTTTCCACTATAGAGAAAAGGTCTGATAAAACTGGCAATACCCATATCGGCTAAGAGATCTGCATCCTGTAAGATTTTCAATTCATCAGAGCGAATCATATCTACTTTGCTTGGTCTATCATCGTGATGTTTTACAAGGTCAACAACTTTTTCGATAAAATCGTTCTCAAACTTTCCTTGTTTAGTTAAGATTTCACGAGTCAATTTGGCTCCATAAATGGGGTGATCATCCCATTCCTTTTTGATTTTCTCTTCTGTATTTAGTTTTGTTTTACCAATATCGTGGAAAATTGCTGCTGTTAGGATTACTTCTTTTTCAATGCTTGCTTTTGATTTTCTGATTAAATCTTTGCAAGTCTCAAAAACACGTAAGGTAAAGAATGTTTCATCCCACTGTCCATAATAAAAGTGTTCTGTATTGGAATAGAGATCACAAACGATTTCGTACAATTTTTTGTAATCGGGGGGTGGCATTAAAATCTCCATTGATCCTTTGAAAAGGTTCTACCTACTTAATTATTAGGTGTTAGAAGTTAAATCTCTATCTTTTTAGACTTTTTGCTTACAAACGATTTATTATTCTTGATTTCTCCCTTAAGAAACTTTTTTTATCATGAAGCTTACACTTTTGCATGGTGAAATTCTATGTCCGAAACAGAAATAGAATCCGAAATTGAAACTGAAGAAGCTCCTATACAGCCAGCTTCTAATTCAAATGAACATGTGAAAATACAAACTGTTTATGTTGATAGAGATATTGATCAAGAGGATGATAAGGGAAAGGAATACAAAGATAGAATGGTAATTCGTTCATATTCCTCAATGATTTTATTTATCCCCTCATTCATTACTGCTCTTATTTGCGGTATTGTTCAAATGAGTATAGACCTCTCATCAAAAGCTTTGCCTTATCCAGAGGCAAGTACAGGATCAGGATATGGGAATATAATTGGTATTATATTCTTAGTTATTTTCTCGTTAAATCTTATTCTGATTGCATTCGACTTTGATCGTGCAACAACTATTATTCTTGCTATTCTTTTTGTTGCTTTGATTGCTGTAATCTTACTTGTAAATGCATACACTGGCTTTCTTACAAGTGGCAATGGACCTAGTGTTGAAATGAGTATTTATTTCTCCTTTTGGGTTTACTATATTTTTGCTGCATTATTGTTCTTTATCTTAGCATTCACTATGATTAGTGCCCTATTCAATTATTATATTGTTGAAGGAAACGAATTATTACATCACAAAGGATTTGGTGGAGGTATTGAACGATTTCCAGCATCCGATATGTCCATTGTGAAGGAATTCCCTGATCTAATTGAATTACTTATTTTCCGCTCCGGTACACTTATTTTAACTCCTATACGAACTAACAGAGCAATTGTCTTGAAGAATGTGATGCGTATCAACAAGAAAGTCAATGATATGAATGAGATTCTTTCTCGAGTAAAAGTTGATATTAACTAGTTGTTGGCTTTTTCTAACAACTTTTTTCTCATTTTTTTCTCTTAATTTAGCCTTTTTTTCACTATCCATTTTTCAATCAATATGATAAGGTTTAAATATTGCTTAGATAGTTGTTTTACTATTAACTTTTTAGTGAGTAACTCACTAAACTGTGAGAAAAAGAACCTTGCAAAAAAGTTGTAAAATGAGGTAATAATAATGTCCTGGAGACGAAAAAAAGACGATGAATATGAGAAATGGAAGGAAATGTTTCCATGGTTGCCTTTTGATTTATTCGAAAATAGTGGATTCTTTAATGATGAATTCATTGCACAACTAATGGAAGAAGTAAATAAAATGATGGAACATTTTGATGCTTCGGACCCGGAAGCATTTAGAAAGAAAATGGGTCCACTCACATGGGGATGGAATATGAGTATAGGTCCAGATGGGAAACCCGTTTTCAAAGAATTTGGAAATGTAAAACCATCAATAAAAGGGGCTCCTGTTGCATCAAAAGATCGTGAACCACTTGTTGATATCTTCATAGAAGACAAGGTTGTTCGAGCAATTGTAGAACTTCCTGGAGTGTCCAAAAATGAAGTCAATGTCAAAACTACAGAGTCAAAAATTATTATCAGTGCAATAGGTCCTGATCGAAACTACTCTTGCGAACGAGAATTATCTGTAAAGATTAATCCGAAAACAGCTGTTGCGAAATATCGTAATGGAATCTTAGAATTAACTGTTGACAGAAAAGAACCAGCCAAAGTTGAGCCGGGATTTGAAGTAAAGATTGAATAGAATCTTTACTTTTATGAATTATTTAGTTACGTTTTACAAATATAATGGAGATGTATGATATGTCATCTACTGGAATAAAAGATACAAATAGTGATAAATTAATACGTTTGCGGGTGTCAGATTCACAGTACAGAGATGTAGGCAAAGGTTTAGCTAGAATTGGACATTCAGTTATGAAACAATTGGGATTATCCGCAGGAGATATTATAGAAGTAGTTGGAAAAACACGAACAGCTGCAAAAGTATGGCCTGGTTATCCTGAAGATGAGAAAAAAGGAATCATCAGAATAGATGGTACTATTAGGTTAAATTCGGGAGTAAAGCTAGACGAATTTGTTACAATAAAACCAATAAAACCTCCAACTGGGACCAAAGTGGTCGTTGCACCAACACAAAAAATCAGAGGGGAACTTGATGGAAAGTTTCTTCTACAAATTCTTAATGGTCGACCTGTTTCTATAGGCGATCAAATTAGAATTCAAATACTTGGAGGAAATCAAATTGTTTTCAAAGTTGCAAGAGTTTCTCCTAAACAGATAAATACAGTTATTGTTTCAGAGAAAACATCTATCGATTTACGGTCTGCTCCCATAGCTACTGAGGATCAAAAAATAGCTCAAATTAGCTATGAGGATATTGGTGGATTGGAAGATGTTATTCAGAAACTTCGTGAAATGATTGAGCTTCCTTTGAGATATCCAGAAATCTTTGAAAAGCTTGGTGTAGAAGCTCCAAAAGGATTGCTTTTATACGGTCCACCTGGTACTGGTAAAACAATGTTAGCTAAAGCTGTTGCTGGTGAAACAGATTGTCACTTTATACACTTAAGTGGTCCAGAGATAATGTCGAAATTTTACGGTGAAAGTGAAGCCAATATACGCGGTGTCTTCAAAGAAGCAGAAGATAATGCTCCATCTATAATTTTCATTGATGAAATTGATGCAATTGCTCCAAAACGCGAGGAAGTAACTGGTGAGGTTGAACGAAGGGTTGTTGCCCAATTACTTGCATTGATGGATGGTCTCCAGAGCCGTGGACAAGTTGTTGTTATTGCTGCTACAAACAGACCCAATTCTATTGATCCGGCATTAAGACGTGGAGGTAGATTTGATCGTGAAATCGAAATCGGTGTGCCTGACACCGAAGGTCGATTTGATATACTTCAAATTCATACGCGAGGAATGCCTCTTTCAGAAGATTTTGATTTGGAACGAGTTGCAAAAGTTACACACGGTTTTGTAGGTGCAGATATGGCTGCTCTTGTAAAAGAAGCAGCAATGAGTGCTTTACGAAACATTTTGCCGAAAATTGATTGGCAAGATGAAACAGTACCACCTGAAATATTACGAGAAATTGAAGTCACGCAGGCTGATTTTCAAAATGCTTTGGCGATGGTAGAACCCTCTGCTTTGCGTGAAGTATTTATTGAAAAACCTGATGTCACTTGGGATCAAGTTGGTGGCTTAGATGACGCTATTCGACAATTAAAAGAAGCAATAGAATGGCCAATTAAATATCCTGAAGTTTTTGCCGCAGCTGGTGTGGAACCACCAAAAGGAATACTTTTATTTGGTCCACCTGGGACAGGTAAAACTCTTTTAGCAAAAGCAGTCGCAACAGAGAGTGAAACCAACTTCATTAGTATAAAAGGACCCGAAATGCTTAGTAAATGGGTTGGTGAATCAGAAAAAGCTATTCGAGAAATTTTCCGTAAAGCACGGCAATCTGCGCCTTGTATTATCTTTATGGATGAAGTTGATAGCATTACTCCTCGACGTGGAGGATCTGGTGAAAATAATGTTACTGAACGTGTCGTTAGCCAATTACTAACTGAAATTGATGGTTTGTCAAAGCTAAAGAATGTGGTAGTTATCATGGCAACTAATCGACCAGATATTATTGATCCTGCAATCTTACGACCTGGAAGAACCGATCGTTACATTGGTATTGATTTACCAAATTTAAAAGATAGAAAAGCGATTTTCAAAATACATACTCAAAATATGCCCTTAGCAAGTACTGTAAACCTCAGTACTCTTGCTAAAGAAACTGAAGGATTTACCGGAGCTGATATTGCTTCACTGGTAAAGGAAACAGGCATGTTAGCAGTTAGAGATTTTATTACCAATTCAATGACACAAGAAGAAGCCATTGAGAAACTTTCAAAGAAGGAATTTAAAATTTCTCAAAAACTATTCGAACAAGCTTTAGTAAAAATCCACAAAGGAACACAAGAAGATTTGAAGAGATATCGTGGTATAAATGAAAAGTTTAAGGATGGCGAAGTTTCAACTTTCATTTAGATTGAGTGGAACTAAGAAATATACAATGACATAAATATTGAATAAAAGAAAAAAGTAAAGAGATGGTGAAAATGACTGATACTGATCAGATATTCTTGGCTCTAAAGAGTGGAACAAGGAGAAAAATACTTTCTATGCTTGCATCAGAACCAATGTACCTTTCCCAATTATCATTTCAACTCAAGCTAGGTCAACAAGCCATTTTCAGACATCTTCAATTACTTGAAACAGCTGGTTTACTTGAATCTGATTTCAAAGATGCCGGTCAGGGTGCTCCTCGTAGATACTATTCAATTGCAAGAGCTGTACGAGTTGAAGTGCAGATTTCTCCTGAAATGTTTGATGTTGGTTTGTTTGACGTTCCAAAAATAGATATACAAACACCTGAGGATTTTCCTGAACTTGATGAAATAGTTCAAAAATGTGCTGAATTAGTAAAACAACCACATTCCAAAGCTAAACTTTCGGAATACAGTGAATTGTTGAAGAAACTTGGTGTAGAACTTCAAGATATAAATGTAGCAAAATCAATTGCAGAAGCAACATATTCCAACATACGTCACCAAATTCGTTCAATTTCTTACGAGCTGCTTCCTCAACGAATGGATCAACGCATAGTTCAAACACTAGCTTCTCGAGGCGGCGTAATAGAAATTAAAAACTTGTCTATTATCCTCCATATTTCTGAAGTAACTTTAAATGAGCGTTTAATTGAATTGGAAAAGTATGGGTTGCTTCAAATAATTAAGAATAAAGTAAGTCTTGCTTAATCTTTTTAAGCAATTTATTTCCCCTTTTTTTCCTCAAAGAATCGTTATAAACGAATTTTTTTTAAATGCGAATAATATAGAACGCATAAGTGATTTAATTTGTCTTTCGCACTTATTTGGCCTTTCTTTATTTCACCTATAATTGGTTTTCTTATTGGCGGTATCCCAACAGCATACATTGTTAGTAAAAGCGTTGCTGGTATAGATCCTAGAGAATTTGGTTCGGGTTCTGTAAGCACAAGAAATACAATTCGCGCCGCGGGATTGTGGCCGTGGGGCACAATAACTTTTTCTGTTGATATTATAAAAGGAGCCCTTGCAGTAGCAATAGTTGAGTACCTTATTGCACCAATTGTAGAAACTAGTTCAGAAGGGTTTTATACACAATTTTATGTAATACTCTGTGCAATTGCAGCAGTTGCTGGGCATTGTTGGATGCCATATCTAGGATTTAAAGGCGGTAAAGGTTTAGGTACCTGTTTAGGATTATTTGTCTATATTTATTGGTCTACAGCTATATTCTGGATGTTTGCTGTTTTCATCATGATACGTGTAAGTGGTTTTTCTGGTATTGGTGCTTGTTGGGCGTTAATTTTCATTTCACCATTTTGGTATCTAATTGACACTATATCTGCATCATTGGGTTTAACCGATTTATTCTTAGCATTTTGGCCTCATATTTATTTTACAAATGGGCAACTTGGATGGCCTTTTATTCTTCTATATGCTCTAGGTGTGTGGTTAGTGATAACCATAAGACATTTTCCCGAATTTAGGAAAATTAAACGCGGAGAAACGAAAGCTTGGAATAGCCTAAAAACCACTGAAATGTTAAAATAAGAAAGTTACCTTGTTTGTGAGGTATCTTCTCTCTCTTTTTTCCTTCAAATATTCAATCATGCAATACTATTTTTTGAAAAGTCTTTAATAGTAATGAATATTGTTCTATTAATTAACAGTCTTGTGGAGAATTACAGAATGCCTAAAGAGCACAAATTTGGAACAACGAGAAAATACAGACGAGTATTCTTCTTATCATTAGTTACTTTTGGAATTTATTATATTATATACCAATATTGGATATTCCAAGATTTTGAGGAACACCACGAGAAAGCGTTTGATACAGAACCAAGATCTTATCCTTTGATAATCAACCCCACCACTATGTTGATTTTCCTGTTCATTTTCCCATTCTATCCAATTTATATCAAATATACTCTTCTTTACGATCATATTCGCACTTCACGCATCCAAAGTCCAGAAAATTGTTCTATTGGAATTAAAGCTGTTCTCTCATTTGTTATTCTCGGGATTTGTACAATTGGAATTGCTCCTATCTTAATTGAATCTCAGTGGCAAAGAGCATTTAACAAACATATCATTGCTCATGAACATCAGCAAGAAAAATTACCTGAGAGTAAATAATATGGTTCAAACAAAAGTTGAAGATACTTTTTCTGAATGTTTTAAAATGCGTTATTCACGCATATTGATAACTGCAGCAGATTTAGAATTAGCATTAATTGCTGCAAATAATACAGTAGGTTTTGCTACAAGTATAATAATGTGTTCTGCAGAGGCAGGAATAGAACGAATTTTGAATCCAACCGAAACACCTGATGGAAGAACAGGAGTGATAATTCAAATTTGGACTCAAAATAGCTCTAAAATGAAAGAAGTATTGTTAGCAAGGTTATCACAAAGTGCTCTTACAGCTCCCACAACAAATATCTTCAATATGCTAGAAGATGGAGATAAATCAGATTCTATTGGTAAATTGATTTCCTATTTTGGTGATGGGCATCAGAAGAAAGTAACTCTTTTTGATAGAACAATGTGGGATATTCCTGTAATGGATGGTTCTTTTCTAATAGAGGAATCATTCCAAATGGGCAAAGGAATTGCTGGTGGAGTTTTGATTTTAATAGGTGAATCTGAAATGGATACACTTAACGCTGCAAGAGATGGAATAAAAGCACTACAAAATTCTAAAGCAAAAGCAATTACTGCATTTCCTGGTGGAATTTGCCGTGCAGGGTCAAAGATTGGTTCAAAATACTCATTTCTTAACGAGTCAACAAATCATAAATTCTGCCCCACTATTAAAGATAAAATTGATGATAGTTCACTTCCAAAAGAAGGTAAATGTGCTTATGAAATAGTCATTAACGCTATTAGCGTAGACGAAATGAAAATGGCTATGAGTAGTATAATTTCTGCTCTTAAGGATGATAAAAGACTATTGAAAATTACTAGCTCAAATTATGATGGAAAATTAGGTTCCATTAATATTCATTTGAAGGAACTTATTTGATGATAAAAGAATGGTGGAATTAAGTTGCCAAGTAAAAAAATTATTCATACAAATTTGAATATCGCTGCTGTCGAGCTTTTCGAGGAAATGCTAGATAATAGTGAAGTGCTAAAAGCTGAAGTACTAGAAACAAAAATAGGACCAATAATTATTGATTTTGGCATCAAAGCAAAAGGAGGTTACTTAGCTGGAGAATATATAACTCAACTTTGTTTAGGTGGTATTGGAGATGTTTCACTTTCCACAACAAAATTCACTGATGATTTTTCTCTTCCATCCATCACTGTAATAACAGATTTTCCCGTTGAAGCAACTTTGGGGTCACAGTTCGCGGGTTGGTCAATTAATAAAGATAATTACAAAGCAATGGGAAGTGGACCTGCTAGAGTTCTTGCTCAAAAACCAAAACACTTGTTTGAAAAGATACTACTAGTAGAAGAAGTTGAGGAAACTGTTATTGTTTTAGAATCTGATAAATATCCAACTGATAAAGTTCTGAAATACATTGCTGATAAATGTCATGTTGAGTTAGATTGTCTATATGTAGTAATTGCACCTACAACCAGTATTGCAGGTTCTACGCAAATTTCTGGAAGATCCGTTGAAACTGCTTTACATAAATTATTTGACCTTGGAATGGATGTTTCGCAGATTATTTCTGCAAGTGGTACTGCACCTATTGCACCCATTCATCGAAATAATACTGATTTAATGATGGGACGAACAAATGATATGTTGATTTATGGTGCTGAAGTGTTTTTACAAGTTGAATGTAGAGACGAAGATAAATTGATTGAATATCTCAAAAAAGCGACTTCAGAAACATCTCCAAAATATGGTTCATTATTTTATACTATTATTGAGGAAGTAAAGGGCGATTTCTACAAGATAAATCCTTCTATCTTTGCTCCTGCGAAATTAAATGTTAATAATACGAGTACTGGGAAAACCCATTCATTTGGAAAAATAAATTGTGAAATGCTTAAGAAAAGCATTCACAGCTAAACTTTTCATTACTAATATGGTAAATAAATATTCTAGTTCTCTTTTTAGTCTATTTTCTTGAAAAGTTTTAAAAATAAAAGACGTATAAATATTCTATTTCACAGTAAATACTAGAAGAGTGATTATCTATGTCATCATTTGAAATACCAAAACCAGATTTTATTCCACCAAAAATAAATGAAAAAGAAATTAGAAAAGTGATTGAGGGTTCAGATGAAAGTAAATGGATCTTAATGGTTGCAATTGGAACAAAACCTGATTTCTATAAACAAGCCCCACTTCTCTATTGGGCAAATAAGAAAAATATACCTGTGATTTGTACAACAACTGGACAACATTATGATAATTTGCTGGGTCACGGAATTGAAGAATTCCAAATGAATCCATTAATTGATTTACAGATAAAAGGGGATTTACTGCAAAAATCAGTTGAAATTTTCTATAAAATAGGTCATATTGGCAAATGGTTGCAGAAGGAATACCCTGAGAGAGTTGTATTACCAATACCTCATGGTGATACTCTAACTGCAGCTATCGTTTCTGCTGCTTGGTTTCTATCTACTCGTTCTGGTGTTGGACAAAATGAAGCAGGAATTAGAGGCATGCATCCAAAATCTTTCCATGAGATTAATCAACTCAAAGAGACAATTCCTGATGTTCAAGATTTCATTCAAAAGCAATGGCATGGTGAATGGGAATTAAACAGAGCTGAACCTTGGCCTGAACAATGGGACACTTTTATTGCCGGTGCAGGTGCATCATATTTATTTGCATCTTGCGAAACAGCGAGAGGGCACTTGTTAAGAGAAGGTTATCCTGATAAATCAATTAGAGTTGTTGGAAACACAGTTGTTGATGCCATAAATCTCGTACCCAAGCCGGAAACCTCTGCTTTTGATGACTTTCCTGATCTTGAGAAATATGATGATTGGATACGAGTAGATGTTCATCGTCGAGGTAATCTTACAGCAAAAAGATTCAAAGCTATTGTTAGTGGAGTATTAGACCTGGTCAAAGATGGTGTACCAATTACTTGGTGTGAATTGAATGCTACTAAACGAGCTCTTGAAGAATTCAATTTACGAAAGAAAGTCTTACAAGCTCATGATAAATATGACAATTTTATATTTACTCCATTATGGCGTGAATATGGGCAAGTAATTGAGTTCTGGAAAAGTGGCAAATGCTTTGCTGAGCTAACTGATTCGGGAAGTATCCAGGAAGAGCTAAATGAGATTCAAAAAGTATTATGTTTAACTCTACGCTTTAATACTGATAGACCTGAATCGATTTTCAATGCTCATTCAAATGTCCTTGTTCCACCATCCACTCCTGAAAATATTAAGAACATTGTTGAATTTATCAAAGACGACCCTGAAACAATCAAGACTATGAGGAATGCCAAAAAGATTTATGGAGAAAACGTTGGAGAAAAGATTATGGATTGGTTGCTTGAAGAAATGGATAAAAAAGTAAGACCATTTTCATGGGCTCATGAACGCATTTACGGTCAAGATCCTCATGATGAAGAAACAGTTAATTTTATGTAACTGTTATCCTTCACTTCTTCTTACTCTTTTTCTAGTGATGAAGGAACATAATAAAATTCGCCAACATCTCTTTGTGTTCGATCTAATCTTGAATTCTTTTTATTTACTCGAGGTCGTCCACTAACTTTATCTCTTCGGAAAGTAACATCTACTGCTTTGAGGAATTTGTTCATACCTCTTCGCAAAGTTGTTGGTGACTTAACTTTACCACTTATTCCAGATTCTCCTTCAAAAACCAATAAGCTATCACTAAGATAATCAATGAACATAAGATCGTGATCAATGACGAATGCTGCTCTGCCACTGGCTCTAACTATTTTTTGAATTACTTTGCCAACAACCATTCTTGTTTCAGAATCAAGATAAGCACTAGGTTCGTCGATTAAATACATATCACATGATTGTGCAAGTGTTCCTGCAACAGCTATTTTTTGTAATTCTCCCCCGCTTAAATCAGAGATGTTTCTAGTTAACAAGCTTTCAATTTTCAGTGGTCTGATTATTTCAGCTCTTGTCCAAGGATCAGCCAATAATGTGTCACTAATTGTGCGGAAGAATTCTTCAACTGTTCCATCGAACTCTAAGTTTATGTATTGAGGTTTATGAGCGATTTTCACGCCTTGTTTTTCATTTTTCTTGGAGTTTTCTTTGTTTTCCTTTTTAGATGTCTCTGGAAGATCCTCGTTAAGTTTTACTTTACCTGTTGTAGGTGTTTCATCACCAGCAAGAATCCTTGCAAAGGTAGTTTTGCCAATACCATTAGGACCGATAATACCTATTGTTTCAGATTGATGGATAGTACCTGATTTAGCTGAAAATTTAAAACCATTGAAATCCTTAGTGAATTTTCCGTAATCAAGTGCTATTTTATGACTGCCATCGCTATCTGTCGGAGTAGGTAATCGGTTATAAATAATTGAATAATCTCTAAAACGCATGTTTTCATCAGGAATGAATCCATCCAGAAAAATATTGATACCATCCCTTACTCCTCTTGGATTGGTAACTATTCCATACGCTCCTGGGGAACCGTAATACATACTTATTTGATCACTAATAGCATCGCAAACAGCAAGGTCGTGTTCAACATTTACAATTCTTCTCTTGTCAGAAATGAGTGTTCTAATTGCTTTAGCTGCATTCATTCTCTCTTTTACATCAAGAAAACTTGAAGGTTCATCAAAGAGATAGACATCTGCATCTTTTACAATGGTCGCAGCAATTGCTACTCGTTGTAATTCTCCACCACTGAGTACAGAAAGTTCTCTTTCCCAGAACTTGTCAAGATTTAGTAAAGCTTTAACTTCATCAATTGCTCCAGTTTCATCAACTTTGGTAATGAGATCTTTAACAACACCCTTGGTAAGTTTGGGCAATCCACTAATTTCTTGAGGTTTGATAGCTGCTTTCAGGTCATTATTTTGCAGAGCTTGAAAATAATTCTGTAATTCAGAACCTCTAAATGTTTCAATAATTTCTTCCCATTCGGGAGGATCATCCCATCTTCCGAGATTTGGTTTTAATTTTCCGGAAAGAATATTCAATGAGGTTGACTTTCCAGCACCATTTTGACCTATTAATCCTAAAACAGAATTTGGTTTAGGTCTGGGTAATCGGTAGAGCTTGAATCCATTGCGACCGTATCTATGAACTAAATCTGTTTCAAGTTCATCTGGAAGATTAATAATTTGAATAGCTGTTCGAGGGCATTTTTTTATACAAATACCACATCCAGTACATAATAACTCGATTATTTTTGCTTTTCCAGTAGTCTCATCAAGACTGATACAATCTTCGTCTTCTGATGTTCGGTTGACTGGGCAAAAATTGATACATTCAAGAGCACATTTCTTTTTGTTACATTTTGCCCGCTCAACGATAGCAATGCGCGTCATCTTTGCGTAGTAACCTTCAGATTTTTTTTGTTAATTTGACTTTCTCTGCCTATGTTTCGAGCCTTCTCTTCTTCGAGGTGGTTGCCCTCTCAGAGTCAGCATTGCTCATGGTCAGAGGAGAATGCATCTCAGCATCCGTAGCAGTTATGAGTGCTTCTCGTTCACTTGCCGATAATGAGATTTTTACTTTAAAATCCTTCCTTCCATTTTTTCTTTTGTCCTTTAGTATTCAATTGCTTTTTTCTATTATCAGTTTTTTTGCATAATAACTTTCTATTGCTAAGTTCACCATTATTGACAAATGATTTCGTAAACTATTTCGTCCATAATTTATTGCTTCTACTACTCGTTTATATTCTTTGATAGGTGAATGTATTGATAAAGTTTGTAAGCGGAATGTTGGATTTGTTCCAGTTCGTTTGCCAAACGTCTGAAATCTATCTCTCCTTTCAAGTGAAGCAAAACATGAATTAGAAATTTTCAGCAGATATTTTCTGTCTCCCGACATAATTTTTTTTTCAGTAATATTTATTATTGTAATATCTTATTGTATCTATTGAATAGTTCTTTTTCTTGAATTATTCAGAGAGTGGAAAGAATTTGGAAAGAAAGCAGGGTTAATGGTATTTATTATGATCGTTTTTTTAGCAATACCTATTGTAACAACCTCTGCACAAAATGCTATGAAAGGGGACCCGGTAATCATCTGTGTATCTTCTGAACTGATACGAGCAAAAGAACGAACAGCAAGAACGGAAGATGCTTCGTTTGGAGATATCATCTTTCATTTGGATGTGCAATTAAAAGCAGTGAAACATTTCACCTCAACAGCGAATGCTACGTTAAGGTTCAAGGATATTGCTAGTTTAGACGTAGAACAGACGATGACCGGAGAAAAAAATGAGCCGAAAATACTGCGAAACCAAGCAAATTGGAATGCAATAAAACGAGGAAAAACACAAAGTACTGTTCTACCATTTAAAATTGCCGGATTCCAGCGATTACCAGAAAAAATGGAATTTGAGCTGGATATTGCATATAAAAATCCAAATGACGAAGAGCTTTATTTTAAAACTTTGACATTGAATCCTTTAATACAATCTGCTACAGTTGATATAAAAAGCATTACAAATCCTCCGGATAGGTCAAAAGGCGACAATGTACCACTTAGTATTACAGTGAAAAATATTGGTACTGAATATGCATATGGTTTGACAATTAAAATCAAAGTAAAATCTATAGGTGCAGGTACCTCAACCAGTAATCCCTATGTAAATTCAAACGGTGCAATAGTTTTACTGTCTGAGAAGTTAGTGTCAGAAGATATGATTGCTCCCAATACGCAATTAACATTCAACTATAACATACCTTGCACAGGTTATTCGAATGGAGCTATGAATCATGGAACTTGGAAAATTATCGGAGTAGAAGCTTATTCATACAATTCCCCATCAGATATTATATCCGAAAATGATCCAATTATTAGTGATCCTCAGTATAAAGTGACTACAAAAACGAAAAGAAATGGACCTCATGCTGTTTTCATATACTATACTTGGAACTCTGGTGGAACTGGAGATAACTGGGCTGGTGATAATCCAAAAGATTACTTTGTCGATGGATATGGGGGCTGTAAAGCAGGATTGCACTGTTTTTCAGGTTCGTATGGATTAAGTGTCAAAATAAATCCAATAATTGCATTCGATGACAATACTTGGAGTATTCCAAATGGTGTTTATGATGGTGCTACTATTAGAGAAAATGGAGTAGATCATGTTGAGAGTAAACTTAGCATCTCATATTGGTGGAGATACATATCTGGCGTTTCTCGAAGAAACTGTGGATTCGATATAATATTGATGGCAAGTGGTAGACGTGGTGATGTTGCTGGAACTTCTTCACATAATACTATTCTTGTAAGCAAATGGCGATATGGTTTACCTTCTGCTACTGAGAAATGGCGATCAAATATTGATGGTCTTGTACAACACGAACTATCTCATCAATTTGGATGCGATGATGTAGCACAAGGACATGCAAAAGTTAATTGTATAATGGCATACTGGACTAATTGGATTGGTTATCCAATTTCATTCCTGTATGAATATATGAATTGGGGTGCTGGTCTCCAAACAGGTTGGTGGTATTTTGCTTGCAGTTGTAATTCATACTTTGATACAAACTGGGGTAAATTCTATACAGTAGACACGAGTTAATCAAAATTGTTAAAGTTTAAAAAAACCTAAATAAATAAACAAGGAGTATAGTTTATTTGATTTAGAATTGGAAAGAAGGAATAAAACATGCTACTTAAGAATAATATAAAAACGACACGAATAATTTTGCTGATATCAGCTATTATTATTGGTATAATTGGAATGAGCTACACAATATCAGTAGCTACGAACATCAATCAAACATTTTCATTAAAAAACAATGAGCTTTATATAAATGAAGTTATATCAGACGAATTGGTAATTGGTAAAGGAGAAACAATTCAACTTGATACAGATTCCTATTATAAAGATTCAATAGTACGAGTTAATGTTACAGTGCTGACAAAATCAAACTCAAGTATAAACTTGCTAATAGCAGAAGAATACTCAGTTTATACTTCACCAACACAAACGAATGAAACAATTGCACCAGGAGAATTATTTACAGAAGATTATACTATTGTTCACAATGTGTTAAGTGAAATTGTATATGGATGTAGATGTACTAATGCTAGTTCAAATGCAACAATAATTTGGTCTTATGAACTTCTTTATTCAGCAAAACCATCAGAATTCATTGGAATCGAATTTCTATTCATCAACGGATCACTTCTTTCAGCGATGATTCTGATAGTATTAATTAAACAGAAACCCAATAAGAAGAATGAGTGATCATTCTTCCCCCTTTATTTTTTCTATTCTTTAATTTTCATTCCTTCTTCTCTCAAAAAACACTAATAATTATTCATATCTCAGTAACTATCTTTTTCATTTCTCTGCTCTTTAATATTCCTTTTTCCTTTTCTTAGTAATTATTGACTTTATAAACTAAAACTTGGAGGTCTATCTGAAAACTGCAAAAAAAGAACGAATAGATAGTGGGAAAGCAAGCAAGAGGAAAGGAATGAAAGTAAAAAGAAACTTGAAGAGAGGAAACTTCAATAATCATATTTTTGTATTTCAAAATTAACCATTCAATAATTTTGCGATGATATAACCATTTAATCTCTAACTATCTTTTCTTTATTCCTCTTCGTCCTCTTCATCGTCACCAATTAAAAGTTTTAATTCTTCAAGAGTCATTCGTTTATTAGATGATTGTTTTTCTTTAGTTTTCTGAATTCGTTCTTTGAGAATTTTTTGTGATTTTTGATGTCTTCTTTTAATTTGTTCATCATCAATTAAATCTAGCAAATGATGATTCAATTTGATTTTCTCATACAATTCAACTATTTTTTTATGAGCAATGTCTGCTGCTTGACGCGAATCCAAATATTTCTCGTGTAATCCACTTCCACCTGTTCTAGACTTGTCAATTTTCTCGTAAAGTTTAGTCATTCGTTCATGATGAACTTGCCCTTTCTCTGCATACTTGAGAACATTTTGATGCGCGGTATCATGTTCTTCAGACAAAGCTTTTGCTGTCTCGACCGCTTTTTCTGTTTCATCTGAAGAGTATCCTATTAAATGTGCAGAATAAGCTTTTTCATATAATTCAGTGATCCTTTTCGTCATAGCCGCATCTTCATCTGGGGTTAATGATGTTGTTTGTTGTTGCCATTCCAAATCTCTGATTTCGTCTGTAAGTTGTTCAGGCATCACTCCAACTTCATCTTTCATTTTATAATATCGTTCTCGTAACTCCTTTACCTTTGCCCAAGCAGCTCTAATTTCATCTTTAATTTCTTCGCGCCTTGCTTTATTACTTCGAATTTGTTCGTTGCACTTGTCTCTGAGCTCTTTTTCAATAGTTGCTTCTTCTCTCAATTTTTCAATAACAGTGGATTTTTCATCTGAAACATTGTTCCGCATATTCCGATGATGTCTAGCATCGGCATTATGTTCTGCTCTAGCTTTTTTCAATTGATCTATTTTTGATGACATTTGAGATACATCTGCTCTAAAGGCATCAGTATCTTTTTTCATTTCATCCTTACTCATCCCACTAAGTTTATCTTGCAATTCAATTGCTTCCGGATGCTCATCTAAACTTTGTTCTATATTATTTTCAGAGTTTACTTGTTCTTCTTGGGTCATTTTCTTCACTTGAAAGGCTCTTTTCTACCGAGGGGCTATACCTTTGGAGTTAATACAAAATTTAACTCTTCGCTCGAATTCACCTGGAATTCTCGCTTCAAAATTCCCCCAACCATGACTAACTAAAATGATTTCCCTATCTACCCAATAACTCATTATTGCTTTTGCTACGGGATTAATTCGTTCATAATTATAGCTTAAAGAATCATCCTCATTTTTAATTGCTTTAGGCATTGTAGCTTGATTAACTAAAATAATTGATATGTTCTTATCTCGAGATAGTTTTCTCAAAAATGCAACTTCGAATGCTAATTTTTCATATAATATTTTTGTATCTTTTTTAAAAAGCATTGCTTGTCGATAGAGATTGGATATCGTATCAATAATTATTGCACCAATATTCTGATTAGATAGATAGAATTCTAATTTTTGGACTAATTCATGTTGAGCATTAAAATCGTTTGGAAAATAGATTTTAATATTTTTGTTCACTTTTTCGAAATTTTCTTCAGAAGCAATGTTTCTAATTTTTTCACCTGAAACCTTTCCTTCTGTATCAATATAAATAATTTTTTTATTTTTTAAACTGTAACCGATGGCTAGTTGAATTGCTATAGTTGTCTTTCCCGATCCAGCTTTGCCATAAATATGGATTAGCTTGCTTTTCGTTATTTTGGAATCTACTTTTTCTCCAAAAATTAACTCTTCAAAATCCGGAAAGTTTAGTAAACCATTCATCAAAGCCAATCGTCCATTCTTCTGTATAGAAAAATAATCATTTAACAATAAAAGTATCTTGCCAAATAGAAATGAAAACTACTTGTATTAATAAATCAATCTCGTTTTTTTATTTGCTTGCTATCAAAAATTCAAGATTGGGGGCATGTTTCTTTTATGCTCTGATTTCTTGACCATTTGTTCAACTTTCTTTACTAAAGAATTATCTATTTCAAGTTCTTCAGCAATTTTCTCATGGGAATACTCTTTCTCAAAACCTAAGAGAACTTTGTCCAGAAGTTCATAGGTTATACCTAATTCTCCTTCATCTGTCTGTCCATCCCAGAGTCCTGCTGAGGGAGGTTTGGCAATGATGTCTTCTGGTATATCTAAATATTTAGCAAGTGTATAAATGTGGGTCTTGTACAGACCCCCGCATGGTTCAAAATCTGCTCCTCCGTCGCCATATTTTGTAGTATAACCAACGAGGATTTCTGTTTTATTACTAGTTCCAAGAACAAGGTAATTTAGATGATTTGCATAAGCATACAAAAGAACCATTCTACTTCGAGCCATAACATTACCAACAATAAGTTTTGCTTCCAATAATTCTTTATCCACACTTCCCTTGAACGCTTCAACCATTTCTACAATGGGTATTTTCTTTACTTCAATACCTAATTGTTTAGCTAGTTCACGAGCATCTTTCTCATATTTGGGATCAAGTGCAGCATTTGGAAGAATTAGTCCAAGTACTTTCTCTTTACCTAATGCACGAACAGCAAGAGCTACAGAAACAGCTGAATCAATTCCACCACTTATGCCTACGACGACACCTTTCGTTTTGGAATTTTCAACATACTCTTTAACAAAGAGTTCTACTTTTGCTGAAATAATATCACAATCTATATCAAATGCTGAACTATCTAAACCCATTTTATAACACCTAACATATTATTTTGGTATTTTGATTTTTCGTTCTTCGGCTATTCTAATAGCTTTGTCATAACCTGAATCTACATGTCTTGCAACACCAGTTCCAGGATCAATAGTAAGGACTCTTTGAAGTCTCTTAGCTCTTTCTGGAGTGCCATCAGCTACAACAACCATACCCGCATGTAATGATTTACCAATTCCAACTCCACCACCATGATGGAATGAAACCCAACTAGCTCCATTTATTCCATTGAGTGCAAAATTAATTAGAGGCCAATCTGCAATAGCATCACTACCATCTTTCATACCTTCGGTTTCTCTGCTTGGCGAAGCAACAGAACCACAATCGAGATGATCTCTGCCAATAACAACAGGTGCAGTTACTGTTCCATCTTTAATCAGATCATTAATAATCAAACCAAATTTCGCTCGTTCACCATATCCTAACCAGCAAATTCTTGTAGGTAATCCCAAAATAGGTACTTTTTCTCTAACACGATCAATCCATCGCGTGAGTGGTTTATCATCTGAGAATGTGGAGAGTAAAGCATCGTCAATAGCAGATAGATCTTTAGCGTTACCTGATAGACAAGCCCATCTGAATGGTCCTTTTCCTTCACAGAATAATGGTCGAACATATTTCAGAACAAATCCTGGAAATGCATATCCGCCTTGCTCATTTCGAACAGATGTTAAACCGATTTTCTTAAGATGTTGCTTAAGATCAGCTACATCTTCTCCTGTCATATTATTTGCCAGAGGAGCTCTATTATTAACCATTTCAAGAGCGAGTTCTACTTGATTTCTAATAGCATTACCATAATCGAAAACAATAGCTCCTTTTGTTTGCATATCGATCATTGCTTTAACATGTGAAGCCATTGCTTTGAAAGACTCACGTACATATTCTCCTTCTCTTATTTTCACACCACTATCTAGCAATTCAGTGTAATTCTTATCATAACCAATAGGGACATATTTCTTTACTTCGTGAGCACTTGTTTGATCTGTAACTATATCTGGAATAATACCTCTTTTTACTAATTCTGGATGCGTTTCAGCTGCATTGCCAACTAAACCAATTGAGAGCGGTTCTTTCTTCTTCTTTGCTTCTAATGCCCATTCAATTGCTTCATCAAGACTAGTGGTTAATCTATCACAATAGTCTTCTTCTACTTTACGAGCAATTTCTGCCTTATTAACTTCAACATCGAGAATAACAGCATCATTCAATGTTGCAGCCATTGGTTGTGCACCAGACATAGCTCCCATACCTCCAGTTAGAATAAATTTCCCGGCTAAAGAATCTGAATTGAAATCCATCTTTCCAGAAGCAGCAAAGCTCTCATAGGTTCCTTGAAGAATTCCTTGAGTGCCGATGTATATCCAACTACCTGCGGTCATTTGCCCATACATCATGAGTCCCAAACGATCCAAATCATCAAAACAATCTTGAGTAGCCCAATTGCCCACTAAATTTGAATTAGCAATAATTACTCGAGGTGCTTCAGTATGAGTTGGAGCTATATAGACTGCTTTTCCGGATTGAACACAGAGTGTCTCATCCGGTTCGAGTTCTTTTAATGCTCTAACGATTTTATGAAACTCTTTCCAATTTCGGGCTGCTCTACCTGAGCCTCCATAAACAATTAATTCTTCCCAATTTCGCGCAACTTTCGGATTGAGATTATTATAAAGCATTCTGAGAGCCGCTTCTGCATCCCAAGTTTTACATTGAAGAATTTCATCACTTTCATCTGCTTTAAGTGGTTTCTCGGGTTTCAAATCCATATACATGGGGCGATCATAAACTTCGATTTCCTTCTTTAGATCCGTCAAATTAAGTAACTCCAATCGGTTTCATTCTCTACTGTGTGGAATCTTATGTCTACTTTAGATTTTTTAAATCTATGTTATATTTTTTTCTATCTTTTAAAGGAAATCTATTAAAAGAGCTTTCCCTTGAAGGACATATTCATTAAATAGGAGAGTATATGTTGTCCTCCAACAAGAGTGATTTTAATAAAGAAATTCCCGATTTAGTAATTTTACATGCAAATGAATTGGTTACTATGCACTCTAAATTTGGTGCCCCACGAGTTGGTAAGGCAATGAGTGAATTAGCCATTATTGAAGATGGGGCAATCGCCATTAAAAATGATAAGATAATTTTCGTTGGTACCTCGGATGATTTTCTGAAGAAAATGAAAATTGGAAATCAAACAATAGTTATTGATGCTACTGGTAAATTGGTTGCTCCTGGGTTTGTGGATCCACATGTTCACCTTATTTTTTCTGGTTCTCGGGAAAATGAGCTATCAATGAAACTTGCCGGTAAAACATATTTAGAAATTCTCGAATCAGGTGGAGGAATTCTGAAAACTGTTAGAGCGACAAGAAAAGCATCAATTGAGGATTTAGTAAAAAATGGCATAAGTATACTTGATAAAATGCTTCAACATGGAACTACTACTGTAGAAGCAAAATCTGGTTATGGCTTATCAGTTGATGCCGAAATAAAATCACTCAAAGCAATCAAGGAATTGGATAAACAACATCCTATAGATTTGGTAGCTACTTTTCTTGGAGCTCATGCTATACCACCTGAGTATAAAGAAAGAACGGATGAATATGTTGATTTGATTATCAATGAAATGCTTCCAAAAATAGAAGAACAAAATCTGGCTGAATTTTGCGATGTTTTTTGTGAAAAGGGTATGTTTTCAATAGAACAAACTCGAAAAATATTACTTGCTGCTAAAAAGCGCAACATAAAACCCGTTATCCATATAGATGAAATAGTTGATACAAATGGAGCTGCTCTTGCTGCAGAATTACATGCTATTCAAACCGGACATTTGCTTCAGTCAAATGATGAAGGTTTGAAAGCAATGGCTAAAGAAAAAATTATTGCTACCCTATTACCAGGAACTCCATTTTGTTTAATGATGAAAGATTATGCGCCTGCAAGGAAGATGATTGAATATGGTATACCGGTTGCTATTGCTACAGATCTTAATCCAAATTGTTGGACTGAATCTATGTTAATGGTAATAGTTCTTTCTTGTTATAACATGAAAATGTCTCCCGCTGAAGCATTGACCGCTGCAACAATTAATGCTGCATGTGCAATTCAGAGGGAAAGTACAGTTGGTAGTTTGGAAGTTGGTAAAAAAGCTGATATAGTAATTTTTGATGTTGCAAATCATTTCTTCTTATCATACCAGTTTGGAGTAAACCTTGTATCCAAAGTTATCAAAAATGGTTTAATAGTTATTGAAAATTGAAAAAAAAATCTGTTGCGAGTCATAACTCGCATAATCTATTATTAGACTTAAAAATCGAAATAGTGTTCGATTAAGTGTTCTTCTTTCAAGTGTTTAGGATTGTTTATTTGAAGATAATACTCGAGAGAATTTAGCACTGATTCTAAAGGAATTGGTCCAACAAGTTCAGTTCCTACAACTGATACACCATATCTTGCAGCTTCAATCCGAACAAGTTCTAACTGTCTATACATTGGTGTTTTCTTAAAATTGATATTGCTGATCCCAACTTGAACATAATCCTTACCTTCAATTGCTGTGCCCATAGCTTTGATGTTAACTAATCCACCTGAAGCAAGGTGCACTCTTCGAGCTACTCTTTTAGCAACTTTGACATCTGTAGTTCCTAAATTGATGTTTAAACAAACCAAAGCCATTCTTGCTCCTGTAACTGTTGCGCCACCTTTTGGATGGAATTTAGAAGGGCCAAAATCAGGCTTGTGATCTGAATTTGTTTTGATAGTTTCGCGTAATCCTTCGTAATCTCCGACTCGAATATTATCAATATTTCGACGCTCTGGTCTTGTAGCAGCTTCTTCATAGAGATATATTGGAACACCTTCCGCAGCCATAGCTTTTGCATATTTCTTGGAAAGTTCAATACATTCTTCCATTGAAACATTCTGAGCAGGTACAAATGGCACTACATCAGTTGCACCAATGCGTGGATGTTGACCTTTGTGTTTAGTCATATCGATTAATTCAAGAGCCTTCTTTGATGCAGCGATATTTGCTTGTAATACTGCTTCTGGTTCACCAACGAATGTAATTACCGCTCGATTATAATCACTATCATATTGTATATCGATGATGTTTGTTTTTGGTGTTTTTCTTATTTCATCGACAATTGCTTCAACGACTTTTCCATCTGATCCTTCACTATAATTTGGAACTGATTCAACAATTTTCCTTTTTTTATCCAAGAAAATCTCCTCAAAATTTTGCTCTATTACCTTTCATTCAAGATTCACTCTTTTAATACGTTATTATCCGATTGCTATCCAAAAAGAAAAAAAAATAAAAAACCTAACTTTCTTGCATGTAATATTCAAAAAATCTAATGAAGTGATTTTGACTTTAATTTAGTTAATATTGAATTAAGTAGTTTAATAGTTAAAATATTGCAAGATTCAACAGTTATTGATTGGATTACCAAAGATAACATCTTGATTTTCAACTGGTTAATTATTATGGCTCCAGTATCTGTTATTGATTATATTATTGTCCATGAATTGTGTCATCTAAAATATCCTAATCATTCAGAGAACTTTTGGAAAGAAGTAGCTGTTTTTTGTCTAGACTTTCAAAAAAGAAGAGATTGGTTGAGAATAAGAGGACTTGAATTATCATTTTAGATAACAATTAATTTTCTACTCTTTACATAAGATCTATGAACAATAATTTGAAATAACGGTAAATTATTGGTTAACTAAAAGCATTTATAAATGATTAGACTTCAAATTTAAAACAAGGAGTTTTTTTGGCATTAACTGCCGTAATCTCTTACTGTGGATAAAATCACATTTTAGAAAAGATTTCCAATAGTAAATTCATCTCTTCAATAGAGAAAAAATTTAAACAAACACAACGAAAATTAAGGTCAATACAAGAATATTACTAATGGTCGCCAAGAAAGCTTTGTTTTAAAATAGTACACACGGAAAAAAACTATCTCTGTTGTAAATAAAAAAACTACTTTGTAATGAGAGAGAAAAAAAATGCTAATTAGTCAAGAAACATTGGATGAAATTAAATCGAAAATTCTAGCGAAAACACCTCCATCTGCAGATATTTCTGAAATTGAATTTGAGGGCCCTGAAGTAGCCGTTTATTCTCGCAATCCTCAGATACTCGTTGATAATGGTGAACTTGTTAAAAATTTAGCTAAGGATTTACGTAAACGTATTGTTATTCGCTCTGATCCTTCTGTTCGTATGAAGGAAGAGAAAGCTAAAACTATTGTTGAAAAGCTTGTTCCTAAGGAAGCTGAAGTAACCTCGATTCAATTTGATTCCAACATTGGCGAAATTCTGATAGAAGCTGTTAAACCTGGTCTTGTAATTGGAAAAAGTGGTGAAACTTTACGAAAAATAACTTCGGAGACATTCTGGAGACCTAGTGTTTCAAGAACTCCACCTTTAGACTCACGTATCGTTAAAACAGTGAGAAATATTCTTTTTACTGAAAGTGAGGCGCGCAAAAAGATATTGAGAAAAATAGGTCGGAGAATACACCGAAAGCAAATGTTTGAAACGAATTGGGTTCGAATCACATCTTTAGGTGGTTATCGAGAAGTAGGTAGAAGTGCAACTCTATTACGAACTCCTGAAAGTAACATCTTAATTGATTGTGGTGTAAATGTCGGTCGTAATTCATCAAAGGAAATGTTTCCAAGATTGGATGCTTTGGAATTTTCTATTGAGAATTTGGATGCTGTTGTTATTACACATGCTCATCTTGATCACAGTGGCTTCTTACCATACCTTTTCAAATATGGATATGAAGGTCCTGTTTATACAACAAAAGCAACAAGCAATTTAATGACACTACTACAAATCGATTATTTGGATGTAGCTAAAAAAGAAGGAAAGCTTCTTCCATATATGCAAAAAGATGTTAAAAAAACTGTTCTTCATACTATTCCATTAAATTATGGAGAAGTTACTGATATCTCACCCGACATCCGTTTAACACTTCATAATGCAGGACACATTTTGGGATCAGCAATAGTGCATTTACATATTGGTAATGGACTTTACAATATGGCTGTTGCTCAAGATTTTAAATATCGTCAAACTAATCTACTAGATTCTGCTGTTTCAAAATTCCCACGATTGGAAGCACTCTTCATGGAATCCACTTATGGAAACCCTCAGGATACAATGCCTTCCAATAAAGAAGCTGAAACTCATATTAGGAATGTTATTAGTACCACCTTAGAGAGAGGTGGAAAAGTACTGATCCCAGTTTTAGCAGTAGGGCGTGCTCAAGAGTTACAAATTGTTATAGAATCATTGATTGCAAAGAAATTGGTACCTGCTGTACCCGTTTATCTAGATGGTATGATTTCTGAGGCTTCAGCTGTAACAACTTGCCACCCTGAATATCTTAGCCGAAAGCTTCGCGAGAAAATATTCCATATCGGTCAAAACCCATTCTTAGCTGAATGCTTCCATAGAGTACAAGGAAGAGATGAAAGAAAACAAATCATTGGTGGTGATCCTTGTATTATTCTTGCAACCAGTGGTATGTTAACTGGTGGTCCTTCTGTTGAGTATTTTGAGAAACTCTCAGGTGATTCCAAGAATTCCATTCTTTTCGTTTCTTATCAAGGTGAAGGTTCACTTGGTAGAAAAGTACAGAAAAATGTCAATGAAATTACCCTTATGGAAAAAGGACATGCACGTATGTTAAAAATAAATATGGAAGTTCACACCATCATAGGTTTCTCGGGTCATAGTGATAGAAAAGAGCTTTTGAATTACGCTCGCAAAGTGAATCCTCGACCAGAAAAAATCTTTCTAATACATGGAGAGAAAAGTAAATGTATCTCTTTAGCATCAACATTGCACAAAATGCTCAAGGTGGAAACAAAAGCACCTGAAGTACTAGAAACATTGAGATTATGCTAGATTTAGCAAGGTTACGTTGAAGGTTTTTCTTTTAACATTAACCTCATCCCCTTTTTTATTTGGTTGTGTAACTATCCTTCTTTTAAATGAGTTTGATAGAAAATAAGTTTGTGTAGAGTTTTAAACAACAGATGTGGATATACTGGAATGTTTTCGTTTTTTACTGGAAGTTCTAGAGAACCTACAAGGACAAAATATCAATCTTCATATTTGTTATAGCTTGATTTTCCATATCTCATCATTTACGAAATGAATATTTTTTATCGCTTTACCTCTTTTCATGTTATGGATTTCACTTCCATCAAAAAGTAATTCTCCAATAGCAAGTGCTTTACTAAAATTCTCGTCGATGATCATAATTATTGTTCCAGCTTTTAGCTCATCTGATATTTGGGTTATACCTGGAGCCATTATATCTGCTCCATTAGTAACATATGGTACCGCACCCATATCCACAGTTACAGAAGGCAATTTAATTAATCCTTCATTGAGCACACGAAGGCTAGGAAATATTCTGTCCCCAATTTTAAAGGCTAAAATTTTTTTATTTTCAGCATAAAATTCACCTATATCTGATACCACTAATTCTGCGCCCTTCTCAAATAAAGAATCAACTTCATCCCCTAGAACTATCTTTAGTTTCTCTTTGAGTTCCTTGAAATCCTTTTTTCTCATTGCATGTCTACGAGTAATTTCCAAAACAAAGCATCCTTAACTATTCTTTTGGAAATTTCTTCTGATTATTCTTTATTCTTTTGGCAACATTGAGCAAATTTCTTTCTTTGAGTTTATTGCCCAAGTAATCAAAGATTATACTTTCGTTCAAAATCAAGTAAGATTGAATATTGAAGAAAGCATTTAAAAACCAATAACTTTCATTGAAAGTACAGATTGTTCTAATCTTATATTTCTTGGAGAACAGTAAAATGAGCAAACAGCAACCAGAAAGACGCTTAAGTAAAGATAGACCTATGGATCTTCTTTCAATGTCACTTGGAGGAATCGTCTTAGTGAAATTGAAAGGTGGACGCCAATTAAGAGGTAAATTGAAGAATTACGATCCACATCTAAATCTGACTTTAGAAGATGCCGAGGAAATCCTAGAAAGCGGAAACAATTCCTTAGGAACAATCATCTTACGTGGCGATAATGTTATAATCATCAGCCCACCTCCATCAGTAGACAAGAAATAGAAACAAGAGAATATAAGCAAAGATGACTCTTTATTTTCATCTAAGCTTTTTCTTTCTATAGAGCTTTTTCAAATGTAGCCGATTCAAAGAATTTTCTTATATTACTCTATTACATATGATTTTTCTTATCTTCTTTCTATCTATATGTAATTTCAAGATGAATTCTAAGACGTTTATATCAAAATTGACTCAATTTGAATTTGTTAAAATCTCATACCCGTTTTTTTATAAATAAAATCAATTTTATATAGTCAAGAATCAGAAAACAGAATGATAAGAAAAGAAAATATTAGGGAAAATCTTTCCCTTAAAAAATAAATATTTGAAACTATGGATCAGCTACTTCCATAATTGTTTGTATTTCTGTTGAAGTAGTCTCTGAGGAAATAAATGAATATTTCTGAGGTTTTGTCTTCTTTTTATCTATGGATTTTACAATCCAAGCTTTTCCTCTTATAGCTTTCTTTAACCAATCTGGAAGAATCCAACCAAGATAAGCAAGAACTACTATAACAATATTACATAGAATTCTAATCAAGTTCATGCCAACAACGAGAACACCATTACTTGTTATTACTTCTTGTGTAAATGTAACCGTTACTGCTCGTTCAAGTAGGATAAAAATGACTGCAACCAAAATAAGAGTGACTCCAGTTCTTGCCACTTTCTCCTTTAAATTTTTGCGAATAATTATTAACCTGTAAAAAACTCTTGCAAAGATGAACAAAATAATTGGAATGAAAAATAGTGCTGTAACCACATTGGGTATAAACTGATATGTATTAGTTCCTGAATAAATAACATATTGAATCATTCCATCTTGATTGAGTCCCCATCCTTGGGATCCATCGGCAATGAATTCACTTACTAATTCTGAAAACATTAATCCTGCTAAAATTCCCAAAAGTAGTGTCAATAATATTGATATTGATGATTTTACGATATCATTATCTCGCAATATGTGACGGTTTGCAAAGAAATAGAAGAAAATGAAGCTAGTAAGATTTAGTGCAATAGAACCTATCTGGAAAAACCCATGAACTAGAACCGAATTATTTCCAAATATCATAGATGCATTTATCCAAGAACCCGCATTGGTCAATATATTTGCAAGAATAAACATTCCAAAAAATAATAGTAATAGACCTGTTCCAACAGTTCTTTTTTTGATATAGTTTCTAATAAGAACACCAAAAAAGACGATGAAAAAAGTAGTTGCAAGAACACCTGAAATTAAGTAAAACCAGCCTGCATTTGTTAAACCTTCAAAAGCAACCATATTATCGTTCCTCCATTTTATCTCTAAACCAACTGAACGACTCGATAATTCCATCTCCAGTTTTAGCAGATGTTTCAAAGACCGCCCATTCAATTTCATGTTCTGTTTCCATTAAACCAAAATTCTTTACCAACTCAACTTGACTAATTCGATCTGGTAAATCTTTTTTGTTTAACAAAAGTAGAACAGGGATTTTTCCACCAATTTGTTTATCTAAAATGTTATAAAAAATAGCTTTTGTTTCATCAAAACGTAAATGGTCAATGCTATCAATAACATAAATCAGAGCATCTGTTTTCTCATTTATTTCTTGCCATATTGGGCGAAAATCCTCTTGTCCCCCCATATCGAAGATATTTATTTGAAGCCGAGGGAAATTAATGACTTCTCGATTGACCCCCATCGTTGGTGTTGTTTCCTTGAATTCTCCATGAACCAAGTAATTTATTATTGCCGTTTTCCCAGCTTTGTCAAGACCACAGATGGTAACTGTCACAGGTTTAGTTTTTTTTCTAAATAAATTAAGTAAAAAAGACATTTAACTTACCTCAGCTTTATTTCCAGAGATCGTTTTGCATAGACTCAGTAAATGCTTGACCAGGATCCTTTTCATCTTTTGCTTCGCTTGTGAAATCAAAATCCAATGTTACTATTGAGCTAATTTTTATTTTGACCTTTTTTTTACTTAACCCTTCATATAAATGTGGCAATATTTTTGTTATCATTTCAATATTGTCAATTTGATTCTTTTTTAACTCAGTAATTGTAAATAAGAAAAATTTTCGGATGTCTTCTCGTTTGTAATCTGGTCCATCAAATATTGCTATTAGGGAAGCAATATTTCTTCTATCTGTTCCTGGCAAACTAAATATATAGCTTTCAAAAATACATCTGTCTGCTGTACTTGATGAAAAATCTCCTTCTTTTGAGCTCATAGGCATACTTTTCAATACTATTTGATTTAAAGTGCTTTCTGGAACACCTTTTGGGTGAACCTTAACTAATTCCAAGCCATTTTTTCCCATTTGTACTAAACACAAACTAATTGGTTTCATTCGTTTTTCCTCGAGAATTCATAGGTGCATAATAGAATGTTTTTGTCGCTAAAAACAATCACTTCATTTATGTTTTTCTCATATATATACATAGCAGTTTCTGCAAAATTTTATCTTCACTGTATTTAATTAAAAGCATTCATTTTTATGTCGAAAAAGAACAATATTGGCTAAATAACAATTCAATTTATTGTTGGAACGAAACACAGATTAATTATTTTTCTAAGAAACAGTATTCAAAGTCTTTCGTTATTTTTCAGTGAAATGTAAATAAAGTCCGATAACCTTCATTTGAAAGATAGCTAACAGCTAGTTTTTTTATGTAATCTCTCTGAGAGAAGATATTTTTTTAAATGGCTTCATTAGGATTCATTAACATAACAATAGTCAAAAATAAGAATATAACAATCAAAAGAAAGAATTATAAAGGAAAACTTTCAGAAACGGCAATAGGTAAAGAAGCAATCTTTATAGATACTAAAGATGCCTGAGAGGCATTCATCTCTGACCGTGAGCAACGCTAACTCTGAGAGGGCTTCCACCTCGAAGAAGAGACGGCTTAGAACATAGGCAGAGAATATCAAATAAAAAAAACGAAGGTTACTAAATCATGACTAAAGGCACTCCCAGTAAAGGAAAAGCAAACCGCACTCCAACTCACATGCGCTGTAGACGCTGTGGCAAGAATTCTTACAATATGAGAAAATCAATTTGTGCTAGCTGTGGTTTTGGCGCTTCCAAAAAATTACGATCACATAGCTGGTAAGTTTATCAGCTAAATATTGAAATGATGACTTTGCTTATTTTGAAGGTCATCCAAAATTTTTTCTTTTGAATTTATTACTTTTCAGCTAAAACTTGCTTAAGAAGGTTTTCGATTTGCTTAACAAATTCTTCTTTATTTATATTCTCATTTAAGATAAAATAATCTGCTTTTGTTATTACATCCCCTAATCCAAATGCAAGTTCTCTTTGTTCTCTCTCTTCAAAATCCCCCAGTTTTCCAAGATCTATCCTTTTCCTAGCTTCTACTCTTTGTTTTCGTTTCTTCAATGAGGTCATTATTGCTACCAGTCTTACATCATTCAATTTCTCACGGAAATAGCTTAATTCTTCATGTGACCTTATTCCATCAATAATCAATAATTTTGGTTTTCTCTCTAACTCTTTTTGTATTGCAGAAATTGCTTTACTTGCAATAACTTGTTTTCCTCCCTCATATCGTAATACAGATGACATTTTCCCCATATTTCTTCCATTAATTTCCAATCCTCTTTTCTTACATTCCTCAATTATGATATTGCCCAAACGGTAGGTTGGAATATTGTACTTGTCTTTAGCGATATAAGTAAAAACAGATTTCCCTGAACCTTGTGCTCCTGTTATTGCAAGAAAGATAGTTGCCATCTTAATTCCTCATTTTCTTTTTGTCCTTCTTCGGTTTTAAGTCTATTTTCTAGTTTTTCTTTCACCACATCAAATAAATCTTTAAATATTCTTAAATAAAGCTGAATTTCAGTCTAAAAAGAAAGGGATTTATTACTTGTTAATCTAAACCTTCAAAAAAGTTAAATAATCGATAGGTGAGGAAATCTTCTCATAGGATTACTCATCAAAATTTAATTCGAAAGAAATGGTAGATGCATGCATATGAACTCTAAGAAATTCTATACTACTATGTTTGTTATTGCTTTGCTAGCAATTGTTATTCAAATGAGCTTTACTTCAACTGGCACTTATGAAACAGCCGGTTTTAAGGGTGAAAAACCAATTGTTATTTTTGATATTGCTCATCAAACCTCTTTCAATAATACTCACATGCAATCTGCTTTAGCTTTATTGGAAACAAAATATGATGCTGAAATAATTGTCAATGAAGATAATTTCACGTTAACAAATCTTCGTGGAGCAGATTTACTTATCTTATCCGCTCCCTACTATCTAGCAAGAAATCCCTACTCTGATTTAGAAAAATTAGCTTTAACTGAATTCATTCAAGATAGTGGTTCAGTTTTATTTATGGCAAACCCATTTATTTTTGAAGATAGTATGCGAAATTTCACCTCTCATACAAATTATCTAAATTCAATGATGGATGGTACTTATGGTGAACTAAGTTTTCAACCTCGAAATACTCTGATGTTGAATGATTTCTCATATAGATATGATGATCAGCGTTTCATTTATTTAAATAGTAGTGATTTTGATACAAAACATTCAATCATCACTGGTAATTCTGAAATTGATGAAGCAATTGATGAACTATTAACTATTACAACGAGTATTAGTGCAACTGGTTCTAGCGAGAGGATAATAACCGTTCCTGAAACCTCATATTATCTGGAATATACTGATGAGAATACCAGTTCAATTCCTGTTGGTGCGGTTAGTGACCATACAATTTTAAATGCTAATGAAAAATACGGCGGTCGAGCAATTTCAATTTGTTCTGGAATTATGTTTAGTGATATAGAAATAATTGGCGCAAATATGACTTGGTTTGAAGCATATGATAATGCTCAACTTTGGGAGAATCTTATTTCTTGGCTCTTTTTCAAATTGCCTGTTAATCCTCAATCAAACCCCGTTCCTGATTTCTGGGTTTTTACTCTTAGTATATTAGGTGGATTTTTAGTTCTTATGGTATTCGGATTGATTTTGTTTACTGCAGGTAAAGAAACCAAACGAGTTGAAGTTTCGGATGCTTTACAGAAAATACGTGAGAAAGATTCCCGACGAAAAAGCGAAGAAAAAGAAATCGAAGAAGCTTTCTATGCTGAAGATGAAGTTGATGAGGACGTAATTGAAGAAGAAGAAGAACTTGTTGAAGAGGTTAAAGAAGTAGATATGAAAAGCATTTCTGATGAAGTTAAGAAGAAACCTCCAAAATCCCGTTCACGAAGTGATCGTAGAAGAAATGATTAATTCATTTTTTTCTTTCTTTATTTTATATTTTCATCGAAAAATATATGATATTTGAAGATAATCTGAAAGTTGAATATTATGCCATTAAAATTTACTTTTCCACATAGTATTAGTGGAATAATTATTGCCGGTGGTACAAGTTCTCGATTTCAGAAAAAAAATGAACCATGGCAAGATAAAGCTCTTTTTACAATATCAGGAAATTTGAATCTATTACAAAGAACAGTAATGGTTTTTTCTGATATATGTGATGAAATCATTGTTGTTGTTAATAATTCAATTCAAATTTCACTTTATTCATCTGCAATATCTATGTTGAATGATGAAATAAAACCAAAAGTGAAAATCATAAAAGATAATCCATCCTATTTGTGCTCTGGTCCTACTTTGGGTATATTGACTGGTATTCAAGCAGTAAAGAATAATTTTGTTTTATTGGCTCCTGTTGATATACCTTTGTTATCCTCAATTGTTCTCCAACAACTAATTAGTAATATTATGGATTCATCAATGATAGTACCCTATTGGCCTTCAACAGGAAAAATTGAACCCTTAATCGCTGCTTTGAATGTACAGAGTATTTTAGAAAATGGACTTTTACTTTCATTAATAAAACGAAGTAGAGCTGATGATATTCATCGCCTAGTTCCAAAAATACGATTTCTACCAATATCCTCTAAGTATAAAGAAATATTAGAAAAGATTTTTACAAATTTGAATAAACCAGAATTAATAGCCAACACAAAATCACTAGATCTTGACTTCTCAGGTTTAGATTTTTTTATTCCAAATCAATCATTTTCTGTGAATAATAAATTCGAGAAAAATGAATTGAATGAATTATATGATTTTCTACAAGAGAAAATGTTTATGCAACTTTCTCAGAAAGATTTGGATAAAATAACTAATTTAACTAATTTGTTATTTAAAAAGGAGAACTATTTTATTGTAGGTTTAGTTCTTAACAATTTATTTGGCTTAATATCAGAGGATAACCAGAGTAGAAAAGAAATCCAATCTCTCTGTTTCCAAGCTTTTACAAAGGAAGCTGAAAAGTGGAATAGAAATGAAGTGAGCTTCCTAGAATTACATTCATATACTGATGCTTCAAGTGTTCAAAACTCATCGCTTAAACAACAAACTAATCAAACATTGAAAATTAAAATTTCATCACTAATGGACAAGATGCATTTGAAGAAGAAAAATCATAAGAAATACGATATGGATGAGCTAATCAACAAACGATCACCAAAGCTACTTGAAAAAATCAAACATATCATTCAAAAATCCGAGAGTGATTTCAATAAAGAAAATTCTTCTTATGAAACTAATTTCTTGTGGGATCATTCATATCGTGTAGGGAAAATCGCTTACACTCTTGCTCTAAGAGAGGGAGTTCATCCACTAATTCCTACAATTGCTGCTTTATTCCATGATGCCGGGAAGTTTTTTTTAGGACAGTATCACGTTGATGATATTCCCGAAGAAACTCACTCTGCAAATATCGCTGAGCATATATTGACAGAAGAGGGATTCCCCTCTAAAGAGATACAACTAATTCTTTCTGCAATATCTGCGCTTTATAACGATCAAATGGATTGTGATTTTCATTGTCAAATTGTACATGATGCTGATCGTTTGGAAAAATTAGGTCTATTAGGAATAGCAAATTTTTTCACTAAAGCTACTCTGCGAAGTAAAAATCTTTCAGAAGCTCTTAGCAGTAGTTTAAGTAGGGAGTTAACTTATGCAAATGTGTCTCCAAAAACAATGCTAACAAAATCTGGTCGTTTATTTGCTCTTGAAGCAAGTAAAAAAACCATTAACTATTTTGATGGCTTACTAGAAGAGTTAGAATTATTTGGACTTGGAAAATTTCATTCGAAGAAAACATTGCTTGATATGGGTATAGAGATTATCTTAGTTGTTCCTGAGAATTGTTTGCATTGTAAGGGTGAATATTTGATTACTATCACTACTGAAATAGGTATTAAATGTGAGAAACTTACTGCTCATTTTTCATGTAATAGATGCAAAGAGCAATATGATATCTCATTTTGTTTGCCGATAATAAATCAAATTTAAATAATTGCCTGAAAATCTCATCTTCCAAAGAATTGGTCCAATGTTTGATCATTGGGTCCTTTCATTATCTTGAAATTTTTCTTTTTGTGAGAAAATGAAGGGTCAAGCAATTTTCTTCTTTTAATCGAAATGGTGATTTTATGTTTATTTATTTGTAAAATTGCGCAAGCGTTTTTTTCATTGCACCCAATTGCACCGTAATATGTTTTAGTAGCAATATCTAATCTAAGACACCTTTCAGGATCCATGCAGCTGCAAACTTCAATATAATTAGACTCTTGAGAGTTAGCATATCGTCTTATTGAAGTATCTAAATTTGCCATAATCAAATGCGCTCAATTATATTCAATCTTTGTTTCTTTTAAAAGATTTGTAATATTAGCTAAAACTTGCTAGTGATATTGTTACACTATTTCTTATTTCGTGAGAATTTTATTTAGAAATTGTCCCGTTAGCGAATCTGAATTCTTAATTATTGATTCAGGGGTTCCTTGTGCAACAATCATTCCTCCCTTGTCTCCTCCTTCGGGTCCAAGATCAATAATCCAATCTGCATATTTTATCACTTCAAGATTATGTTCAATTACAATAACTGAATTTCCTGTTTCTACTAATTTGTTCAAAATATTGAGAAGCTTATGAACATCAAATGCTGCTAATCCAACTGTTGGTTCATCTAGTAAGTAGAGTGTTTTTCCCGTTTGAGGTTTACACAATTCAGCAGCTAATTTTACTCTTTGAGCTTCACCACCAGATAAGGTCGTAGCAGATTGTCCTAATTGTATATATCCCATTCCCACGTCTTGCATCACCTTAAGAATTTTAGCTATTTTTGGTTGGTTGACAAAAAAGGTCAATGCTTCATCGATTGACATATGTAAAACATCTGCAATTGTTTTATCTCTGAATTTAACCTTTAGTGTTTCCCTGTTGAACCTTTTACCTTTACACTCTTCACAAATTATCTCAACATCACTTAGGAACAACATCTCAACACGTTTAACACCTCTTCCTCTACAAACTGAACATCGTCCTTTAGAACTATTATATGAAAATCTAGAAAGAGTATACCCTCTTATTTTCGATTCAGGCATACGTGCAAAGAGTTTTCTAATGGGTTCAAACACTCCAGTATATGTTGCCGGATTTGATCTTGGAGTTCGTCCTATTGCATCTTGGTTGATAAGTACTACTTTGTCAAGATGCTCTAATCCATCAAAAGATGAGTAATTGTTTGCTATTTTCTTTGATCTATGATATGCCCTACTTAATATTTTATGAAGAGTTTCTATTACCAAAGAGCTTTTACCTGAACCACTAACTCCTGATATTACTGTAAAAACTCCTAAAGGAAATTTAACTGTGATATTTTTCAGATTATTCTGTTTTGCTCCGGTAAGCGTTAAATATTTTTTACCTTTCCTTCTTTTTTCTGGTATTGGTATGCAATCTTTTCTACTAATGTACTTTCCTGTTAGAGATTTCTTATTTGCTATAATTTGTTCGAGTGTGCCTTGAGCAACAATTTCTCCACCTAGTTGACCTGCACCTGGTCCTAAATCAATGATATGATCTGCACTTCTGATTGTATCTTCATCATGTTCTATTACAACTACCGTGTTACCAAGTTCTTTCAATTCTCTCAAGGTGTTAATTAATCTTGCATTATCTCGAGGGTGTAATCCTATACTAGGTTCATCTAAAACATATAATACCCCCACTAACTTGTTTCCAATCTGAGTTGCTAAGCGAATTCTTTGAGCTTCACCTCCTGAAAGTGTTCGTGATTCTCTATTCAAGGTTAGATATTCTAAACCAACATCTTTCAGAAACTTTAATCGATTCAATATTTCTTCGATTAGACCTTGAGCAATAATTTGATCTGCTCCACCAAAAGAAAGGTTTTCAAAGAATGTATAAGTTTCACCCAAAGACAACTCTGATATTTGTTTAATATTGAATCCTGCTATTTTAACAGCAAGAGTAGTTGGTTTTAACCTAGCTCCATTGCATTCTGAACAAATTTGAATATTGGTAAATCTGTCCATCCAATTTATCCACCACATAGAAGCCGTATTGGATATCCACCGCTCATAAATTGGAATCAAACCACTAAATTCACTTTCACGTTCAAATGTATAGGAATAACTCTTTCTACTAACATCTCTAATAAGTTTGATTCTCCGATTTGTGCCATAGAGTAAAATATTATATTGTTCTTTTGTGAAGTCTTTTACGGGCGTATCAATGGTAAAACCAAATTCTTTTCCTACACTTGTAATGAGTGATAGTATCCAACTATTTTCGTCTTTATTCTCTGTTATCGGTCCGAACGCACCACCTCTTATTGATTTGTTCGAATCCTTGACAAATAATTTTGGATCGATGGATTTGATTGTTCCCAATCCGGCACATTTTTCACATGCACCTACATGAGAATTAAATGAGAAAATCTTCGGTGAAAGTTTTATTGGCAATTTTATCTCACAGTCAAAGCATTCTCTTTTTGTGCTGAATGTTAGAACAGTTCCGTTAACTTTTATCTTTACTACACCATCACTTTTAATTAGCGCAGTTTCAATTGAATCAAATAATTGCCCTTTATCCTCAGTGCTTACATTTAATCTATCAACAATAAGATCAATGGTATATGCCACATCTTTATCGATAACAACATAATTGCTTTCTTTATTCTTGTGAGAGAATTTTACATCTTCAAGTATCGTCTCTTCTCCATTAACGATTATCCTAGTGAAGCCCTCTCGAATAAGTTCTTTGATCAATGGTTTGTAATTTCCTTTTGAGTTCTTAACTAGCGGAGCGATAATTTTGATTTTTATTCCTTCACCTAACTCGAGTGTTTTGTGTACCATTTCTTGTAAGGGTGTTGGTGAAATATCTTTCCCACATTGCGGACAATATGTTATACCAACTGTAGCAAAAAGAATACGAAGATAATCGTTAATTTCAGTCATTGTTCCCACAGTAGAACGAGGGTTTCTTCCAGCAGATTTTTGATCAATTGATATTGCTGGTGATAATCCTGTTATTTTCCCTACATCTGCACTATCCATTCTTCCTAAGAATTGTCTTGCATATGTGGATAATGATTCGACAAACCTTCTTTGCCCCTCCGCGAATATTGTATCAAGTGCTAGTGATGATTTCCCTGAGCCACTTACTCCTGTTATTACTGTTAGAGCATTTTTTGGTATGTGAACATCGATGTTTTTCAGATTATTCTTTGTTGCTCCAAAAACAGATAGGTGCGTTTTTTCTTTTGGATTGCTACTCCGTCTAGCTTCAGTGCTTTCTATTAAGTTACCTTCTTTAGTAGAAGGTTTGACAAGTAAGCTAGTATCTAATGCTTTCTTAAGAGCTTGTCCAGTATATGATTCTCTGTTTTTAGCTACATTCTCAGGTGTTCCTTGAGCAACTATTTCTCCGCCAAATTCTCCTCCTTCAGGTCCTAAGTCTATTACCCAGTCAGAACTTTTGATCATGTCAAGATTATGCTCTACTACCACTATAGTATTTCCAGCATCTACTAAACGATTTAATACAATTAGTAAATTGTTAATATCAAAGGAATGCAATCCAACAGTAGGTTCTTCTAATAGATACAATGTTCTACCAGTTGCTTTTTTACTTAATTCTCTTGAAATCTTGATTCTTTGAGCTTCTCCACCACTTAAAGTGGTTGATGATTGTCCAAGTTTAATGTATCCTAATCCTACATCTTGAAGCGTTTGAAGAATCTTGACTATCTTTGGATGATCTTTGAAGAAGAGAAGAGCTTGATTAACAGTCATATCAAGTATTTCGAAGATATTTTTCTCTCGATATCTTATTTCGAGCGTTTCTCCACTAAATCTTTTACCCCGACAAACTTCACATTCAACTTCAACATTAGGTAAGAATTGCATTTCTACTCTATTGTATCCTAATCCTCTACAAGCTTCACATCTTCCTTGCTTGGTATTAAAGGAAAACCGGCCTTTTTTGAATCCTCGTGCTTTGGCCATTGGTAAAGAAGCAAAAAAATCTCTAATATGATCAAGTAGTTTTGTATATGTTGCAGGAATGGAACGAGGCGTATACCCGATAGGTGATTGTGAAATCGAAATAACTTTGTCTAGATGTTCTATACCGGTTATTTTTTTATGTTTTCCCGGTTTAGTTTTTGCTCTATTCAATTCTCTAGCTAACGAAGTCCAAAGTACATTGGAAACTAAAGAACTCTTTCCAGAACCACTCACTCCTGTGACACAAATAAAAATCCCTAATGGGAACTCAACATCTACGTCTTTGAGGTTATTCTCTGCAGCACCAATTACTTTGAGGACAGCACCTTTTCCTTTTCGCCTTTTCTTTGGAATCTCAATTTTCTGTTTTCCAATTAAAAATTGACCTGTTATTGATCTATCTACTTTCCCTACTATCTCAGCAGGTCCTTCAGCAATGACTTCTCCTCCAAACTCTCCTGCTTTTGGACCAATGTCAATTAACCAATCTGCAGCAAGCATTGTATCAATATCATGTTCTGAAACTAAGACAGTATTACCTTTATCACGCAAAGTTTGCAAAGTGTCAATGAGCTTCAAGTTATCCCTATTATGCAATCCGATACTTGGTTCATCTAGAATATATAGAACGTCCTCCAGACCAGAACCAATCTGAGTTCCAAGTCTAATTCTTTGACCTTCTCCACCTGATAAAGAATTTGCTCTTCGATTGAGTGTTAGGTAAGGTAATCCAACATTATCTAGAAATGTTAATCGCATTTTAATTTCTTTTAATAATCCTTCAGCAATCTGTTTTTCAACATCAAATAATTTAATTGAATCAAAAAATTCAATACACTGTGAAATCGCCATACTTGAGAGTTCGTTAATACTTTTTCCTTTAAAAATAACCGATCTGCTTTCTTTTCGAAGTCCCGAACCCATACAATCAGGGCAATTAGTTGGTCGAGTAAAGTCTTGAATCATATCACGAATGTATTGCGATGAAGTCTTCTCAAAACGCTTCTTCATTTGGGGGAGTAACCCTTGATATTTAATTTTTGCAGTTCCTCTACCCTTTCCCTTTGTTTCATTTCCCCAATGGAATTCATATTCTACAAGTAAAGGTTTCTTTGGACCATAGAAGAAATCATTCCATTGTTGTTCCGTTAATTCTTTCAATGGTGTATAAACAGTAAAACCTAGTTTCTCTACAACGGCTTTGATTCTATTAATACCTAAATTTGATACTCTAAATCGTTGAGTATCAGGATTATAATCAGCTAATGCTCCTTCAATTAATGATAAATTACTATCTACAATTAACAATTTAGGATCATATTCAATGGTGGTTCCTAATCCTTTACAAGTCGAACACGCACCATGAATTGTATTAAATGAAAAATTTCTGGGTTCCAATTTCGGAAAGCTTAGATTACATTTCGGACATGCAAGGTGAACTGAAAATAGTATCTCATATTTTGTTTCCTTCTCCAAATCTACTTTCTTCTCTTTCTTTTTAATCTGGGATAATTTTCTCATAGCATTTGATGCATCAGAAGTTGTTATAGTAACTAATCCATCAGCCATATTTGTAGCATGTTCAATAGATTCTACCAATCGATCTTCTTCTTGTCTACTGACAGTAAATCTATCGATAACTGCCTCTATTGTATGTCTATAATATCTCGAGAGGGTCATTTCTTCTGAGGTTAGTTCATCTAATCTTTTAGTTTCATAATCGATTCTTACTCGAGAGAAACCTGCTTCTAGTAGTCCCTTTAGTTCTTTTCGATATTCTCCTTTTCGATCTCGAATAATAGGTGCGAGAATCATTATTTCTTTATCGGCATAAGTAATCAATATTTGATCTACAATATTTGTAATTGTTTGAGCTTTGATCTCAATTCCACAATTTGGGCAGTGGGGAATACCTACTCTAGCATATAACACTCTTAAGAAATCATAAATTTCTGTTACAGTACCTACTGTACTCCTCGGATTATAGCTGGTTGTTTTTTGACTAATTGATATTGTGGGCGATAGACCTTCTATAGATTCAACATCTGGTTTTGTCATCTGAGACATAAATTGTCTTGCATAAGCTGAAAGGGATTCTATATACCTTCTTTGTCCCTCTGCAAAAATAGTATCAAAAGCTAAAGATGATTTTCCTGATCCTGAAACACCTGTAAGCACAACAAATTTATCTCTTGGAATTTCTAAATCAAAATTTTTGAGATTATGTTGTTTAGCACCTTTGATTTTTATATATTCTCGAATCTCCTCAGAAGTCAAAGCAATGTTTTCCTCGATAAAGTTAGTAATTTTTTAAAGAGTAAGGTTACCCATCTCGGCTATTCATGACCTCCTCCTTTTTACAAGTCAATTTTTGTCATGAGTAGGTAACTGTGGATATCAATCCTAATTAAAGTCTTGTCTTTAATTTCTGCTATAAAGTTCATATACAGTGTTATTCTTTTACTGCAAGATTAATAGCTGATTCTAGAGAGGTTGCCGAAAGTATTAGCTGTGCTAACAAAGTAAGCAGAAGAAATAAGAAAGCAGAATAACAATTCCATTTGAGAATAATGGAGCTAAATAAAATCTATTACGAAGATTGTATCTCAAATATACATAAGAGAGTACCTGAGAATTCCATTGATTTAATCATCGCAGATCCTCCCTTCGGAATAAAATTCGATGGAAAAGGGGCACAATATAATCGAAAAAGTAAATTTGTAGTATCAGGTTATTCTGAAATAACTCAAGCAAACTATCTTGAATTTTCTCGTTCTTGGTTAAAGGCAATCTATCCTGTTTTAAAAGAAACTGGAAGTGCATATATTGTTTCAGGGTGGACTAATTTGAAGGATGTGCTAATAGCAATTGATGAAGCAGGTTTTATAACTCAAAATCATATAATCTGGAAATATCAATTTGGCGTGTTTACCAAAAGGAAATATGTAACAAGTCATTATCACATTTTGTTTCTTATAAAAAATAAAAAGAAATATTTTTTTAACAAAGTTGATCATTACCCTGAAGATGTTTGGGAAATAAAGAGAGAATATCTCCCCGGCAAAAAAAAGAATTCTACAAAATTACCTGATAGGCTTGTCGAAAAATTAATACAATATTCCAGTAAACCTAATGATGTCGTATTGGACCCTTTTATGGGCAATGGAACAACTGCAGTCGCTTGTATTAAATTACAACGAAATTATGTTGGGTTTGAAATAAATCCATTTGCTCAAGAAATCATTGACAATAATATTGCAAACGCAAAAGCTTTGAAACTGGATTAATTGTGAGTTCGCCCTTGACTCTTTCTACATCATTGACAGGAGTATCCTTTCTCTGTAAAGTTTAAGGTATGAGCGAACTCGTGTATATCTTTACTCTTATCTTAAAGGGTTTTTTTACAGAAATGGTCGTTTTTTTTCAGAAAAACTTAAAATTACTCATTCGTAAGATTATCGTGAGATAGTCAATTAGAAGTATCTATATTTCAACATTTGATAATTGGATATTAGATTATATTATCTATCTTAACCAACTATATGAGTCGATTTCAACTATGGTTTATACCGATTTGTTATTTCCAAATGAACCTATATTCTTCTGTATACTAATAATTGCCGTAACCATAATTGCCTTGTGCGTTTTTGGCATGCTATTCTTTATTACTGCAGGTTATGGACGTCACTTGAAAGAAATATGGGGTCCTAAAATGAATACCCATCTTGGTTGGTTTATAATGGAAGTTCCAACATTGTTAGTAATGGGTTTATGTTTTATTTTCAGTGATAAATGGCATGTCAATGGAACGATTAAGTGGACCTATTTTGTGTTTTTATTCATTTGGTTTTTACACTATGGTCACAGAGTTTTAATTTACCCCCTTCAAATTCGTAATGGTAAGAAGATGCCTATAACCGTTGTTTCTATGGGCTTTTTATTTAATCTTTCAAATGTGTACATACAAGGGAGATGGCTCTTTACACTTTCAGATCCAATTTATACTGATCAATTACTCTTTCCAATTTCAAATGTTTTGTATTCAACTAATTGGTTATATTCTCCTCAATTTATTATCGGTTTGGTGATATTTCTAGTCGGATATTATATCAATAAACGATCCGATATAACACTTCGTGGGTTGCGCAAAGCTTCGAATGGGGGTGGATATAAAATTCCCTATGGCGGACTTTATAATCGTGTTTCCTGTCCAAATTATCTTGGAGAAATAATGGAATGGATTGGTTGGGCTGTTTTAACATGGTCCTTAGCTGGGTTAACTTTTGTTATTTGGACAACAGCTAATCTATTACCTCGAGCACTTTCCCATCATAAGTGGTATCAAGAAGAGTTTGAGGATTATCCTGAAAACAGAAAAGCACTCATTCCATTTATTCTATAATTTTCTTTTTTTCTTTTTATAATTACTTAAATAAAGGTAAAAGTAAAATAGGACTTGTATTCTCTTACAGTAAAGAGTTCTTTTGGATGGAAAAATATCATGCCTAAAGTTACATATGAACCAATTTCTGCTAAAGATGCCCTAAAAGAAATTAAGGACCTCTGTAGTATTATGGTAGATTTAGCATACGGAGCAGTTCTTTTTGAAGATAAAGGTCTTGCGGAACAAGTTGATGAAATACGTAATCTTGTTGTCCACAATAACTATTTATTAACAATGTCTTTACAAGTAGCGGTTAGAGATGGAAAAGATGCCCAAGCAACACTACCTTTAGTTGTTATAGGTCAAGCTAGTATAGATATTGCTAATTCTGCTGCAGATATTGCTCATGTTTTGGGAAAAGGTTTTGGAATTCATCCTACTATTAAAGAACTTGCACAAAAATGTGCTCGAGATTTATGTAAAGGTAAAATTTCAGAAGAATCTATTCTCAAAGGTTATTCATTGAAAGCCATTATAGAAAAAATGAATTATTCAATAGCGATATTTGCCGTAAGACGTGGTGGAAAATGGCTTATTCTCCCCGATGAAGAAATGAAGCTGGAATCTGACGACACTATTATTGCTAGTGGTTCTAGTTCTGGTATCAGCTTATTGAAATTACTAATAGGTGGTACAGCAGAAGAAATTAGTCCACCTGATGAAGAGGATGATGATTTAGCTGTTGAATCTTTGCAAGATAATATTGTTGATTATATGATTGCACTTAAAGATACGAGTGAAGTAATGGTTGATCTTGCATATGGTGCTGTTCTCTATAATAACAAAGAATTAGCACAACTCGTAACTAATATGGAAAAGCGTGTTGATACTATAAGAAATAAAGCAGAAGTCGCAATTTTGCGACTCGCAAGGGAACCAAAGGAAGACATATCCTCTCTGCAAGGTTTATATCGAATTGTAGAAGCTTCTGAAGATATTTCTGATGCAGCAAATCAAATCGCAAAGATTGTTCTAGCAGAATTACCATCTCATCCTATTATTCAATTGGTGATTGGTGAATCAACTGAAAATCTTTTTGAGAAACAAGTTGAAGAATTATCTCTTATTGTAGGTAAAACTGTTCCTGCTGGAAATTATTTGGATGAATTTGGAATTCGCGTATTAGCTGTTAAGCGTGTTGGTGGTTATTATTTCAAACCAAGAAGACGAACGATGATTCGTGCTGGTGATACTATTATTTTTACTGGATTGAAAGACGCTTGTTTAGCATTTCAACAACGTGAAGAAGATGCAGTCGTAGAAAAAGTTGCTGAGCTTGAAGCTACGAAAAAAGCTGCTGAAGCTGTAAGTGATGCTGTTGTAGAAAAGGTTAGTGAAGAAGTTTCTAGCGAAGCTGCAAAAGAAGTTTCAAAGAAAGCTGCGAGAGATGTTGCAGAAAAAGCTACAGTAAAAGCTACTGATAAACTCTCAAAGAAAGCTGTTGAAGAAGTAGCAGAGGAAGTTGCAGATAAGGTTACCAAAGATGTTGCTGAAAAAATAATCTCTGAAGTTGTAGCTGAAGCAGTTGAAACTATTAAAGCAGAAAGACCTGATCTTTCCAAGAAAGAAACCATAAAGGTTGTCCAAGAAGCAACAGAGGCTGCAACAAGGAAATCTGTTGAAGCTGCTCGTCAAAAAGTTACGAAAGCAGCAAAAGAAGCTGCAGATGAAAAAGTGGAAGAAACATCTGTAGAAGTAAGAAAGAAAGCCACAAAAGCTGTTGAGAAAAAGGTTAGAGAAGAAGTAGCTTCTGTAGTTAAAGATGCAATTAAAGCCGAATCAGAAAGAGCAGCTAAAAAAGCAGTAAACACAGCTATAAAAGAAACTGTTACTATTGAAGAACCTGAGAAACTTGTAAAGGAAGCTGCAGAAGATGCCGCAAAAGAAGCAGCAGAGAAAGCTGCTCAGAAAGCCATTGAGCGAAGTGGAAAACGCATTGCCACAAAAGTTGCTGAAGAAACCGCTACAGAGGTCATTGAAAAAGAAACAAAGAAAGTTGCCATGAAAGCTGCTAAAGAAGCAGCAGAAGAAGTGGCTAAGGAGGTGCTTGTTAAAGAAGTGAAAGAAGCCGCACAAAAAGCTGCTGAGGAAGCTGCTGAGAAAGTAACGAAAAATGAATAGAATTGCAATCGAATTTCAAACATAAGCGAATAATTTGCTCAATAATTAGGTGAGTGATTCCCTTGTTCAATGATACAGTTCAATCACAATGGTGAAACAAATGTCGAAGACTAATATAGCTAAAAAAACCGCGATTAATTTGTTTATTGGTATGTTCCTCCAAGCTATGATAGCTCTCGCATTTGATAGTGGTGGCATTGTTTCTGGTACTATAGCCTCATTTTTAATGGATACTCAGAGGATAAAATGGATTATATTAATTTATGGTCCTTTACTTGCTGCGAGAGGGGATATAGCAGTACTTGCTGGGAAACTGGGTACAGGTTTGAATTTAGGGAGTGTTAAACCAACTTTTAGAAATAATACTCCTGTTTATCGAAGTTTAGTATCCTCCACATTGACAATAGCTATGTTAGATGCTTTCTTAGTAGGAATTGTTACTTATATTATGAATCTTCTAACTTTTCCCGTGGGTGTTAGAGTTTTAAACCCGACATTGTTTCTTGTAATTCCGATTTTAGTGATGGCTGTAACTGCACTAATTTCAACTCAAATTACTAGTGCTGTCTCATTTTTTGTCTATAAAAAGGGACTAAATCCAGATGTCTATGTCGTACCAGTTATGTCTACAACAAATAATATTCTCATAACAATGATTTACGCTGGTGTTTTAGCTATATTGAAACCTTGGGGACAACCAATAACTGTCGAAGGAGTTGGAGAAGTATTTGCAGTTGCATCAAATAGTGAATTATTGGGAACATATATTGCAATAATTCCTGCTGTACTAGCAATTGCAGGTATTATTATTGTTATTATAAGAAATATCAAAGATTTTGAGTATAAAAAAATGATGAAAGAAGCTATGTTCGCTGTATTTGCCAGTGCTATTATCGGTACTATTACTGGAGTAACTCTATCAAAAGGTGAGGCTGCTTTGGAATTATACCCTCAATTGCTTGTTGCCTTTCCTGCTTTAATCGGCACGGTGGTTGATCAAAATGCTATCTTTGCTAACATGTTAATTACTGATTTTTCATCTGGTTATGTTGAACCTGAGATAAAATCAGCTAAGAAGCCGAAAGTCTGGGCCATTTTTTTGGGTATTGGAGCAGGTGGGCTTGTTGTAACGTTTTTCTTAGGAATAATTGGCACTTTAATAAAGCTGAGTACTGTTCGAGCCGTATCAGCGGAATTAGGTGTAGCGGTTATTTGGTTGATACTTTTAGTCATGGTTGTAACATTAATTGCAAATATACTTGCTTTCATTATCGTTGGAACATTAATTTTTGCTCTATCAATATATGCTTTCCGAAAAGAAATGGATCCAGATAATTTTGCGATACCATTATCTGCTTGTTTAGCTGATTTAGCAACTGCGGGTTTTATAATAATCTTCGCCTTTGGTATGTTACCTGGTGTAGGCGGGCATGAAGCTGCCGCGGAAGCTGTACGAGTTTTAGTTTCAGCAACAACTCATCTTTAATTTAGGATTTTTATCTTACTGCTAAAAAATTTTGAGTTCCTATTTTGAAACATTAAAATAGTATAAAAACAAATAATCACTTGGAAGTATTTTGCTATATCTATAGGTACTTTTTCTTTAGCAAATATCACTTAACTATTTGTTAAATAATCAATAAATTAAAAGAGTCATCAAACATTTGGTAAATTATAGGAGATAATTTTCTTATTCGATAAGGAATTCCCCTTCTAATCTTTATTTGCCCATTCATCTAGCTACTGGAGAGTAAAATTAATTTGCGCTTTAAAAAAATCAAAGAATGGTTCAAGAAACCCACAACAATTAGAATTATAATGTTGTTGGTGTTTCAATCATTTCTAGCTCTCCTCTTTGATGTTTTTGGTTTAGGCGCCGGAAGTATTGGTACATTTACTTTCATGAATTTTGAAAGTGATTTTGCTATTCAGAGCAATTTAGCATATGCTAGCGCTTTTATCATTTTGTTTTATCCTCCATTATTATCTTCGGATGGAGGTATTGGTGTTTTGGTTAGTAATTTAGGTACTGGTTTACATCTAGGTACAGTAAAACCTAAACTGTTTAAAAATACACAATATTACTATACCTTAGTTGCCTCTGTGCTAACCCTAGGTACTTTCAATGGGTTATGGATTGGATTAATTTCTTATATAACGAATCTAATTGCATTAGGTACTGCACGAATTCTAAATCCCGTTCCATTTCTCGTTATTCCTATACTAACCTTGACTATTGCATCGCTTATTTCATCTCAAGCTTCAAGTTTCTTAGCTTTCTTTATGTTCAAGAAGAAACTAAATCCTGATATGTGGGTTTACCCAACAATGTCAACAGTTAACAATATATTGAGCACTATATTTTATGCTTTAATAATAATGATAATAAAGCCTGGTAATTGGTTTTTGGAAACAGGTGAATGGTCAACAATTACCGCGCCAACTTATTACTTGCTTATTCCGTTTGTATTATATTTGGGTTTTATGTGTTATATCTTAGGTCGTAATATTAAGAATAAACATTATCGTAAAATTCTCAAACAAGCAATACCAATTCAATCTGTAACTTTGACAATTAATTCACTTACTGGTGGTATTTTAAGTAAAGCAGATGGCGCATTAACTAATCTTAGAGGTTTATTCTTAGTTTATCCTGCTTTAATTGATACTTTGGGCGATGAATGTACAATTATTGCTAATACCACCTCTACTAATCTTGCAATTGGAACTCTTAAACCAAATCTAAAAGCAATAAAAGACAAAGACCTCTGGACGAATATAGTTGGAGTTGGTATAGCCGGTTTATTTCTTCACGTGATCTATGGTATATTTGGGTCTTTAATTGTTGGAGATTTCTCCAACATGGGTTTAGTTCTTGGAATTGCACTTTTAATCAACCTTTTTGGTTTTGTAATAATACAAGGCTTGGTTTTTCTTTTGATAATATTCAGTTACAAGAAAGGTTTAGATTCTGATAATTTTGCTGTACCGATTATTGCTGCATTATCGAACCTACTGAGTTCATCTTTGATACTCTTCTTTACATTTATATTTCAAGTATAATTTTGTCTATTAACTAAATTATTTTAGTTAACAAAAGAGATTAAAACAAAAATATTTGTAAAATATACTATCTATTAAATCAATAAGATAATTTCAAAGGAGTAAAAACGTTTGAACCAAAGGGTCACCCCAGATAGTCTTAAATTAAAAATCGTCATTGATACCAATGGTGTTAAAGCAGGCATTGTTAAAGGAGTTATCAGAGAAAAGTATGAAAGGCTTTCAATAGATTTCCTTGAAATAGAGATTGATAAGAAAATTCCTTTGGGTTTGAAAGATATAGTCAAAATTCATACTCGAGATGCATCTTTACAAGCTGATGGTACTATCAAAGTGAAATTTACAAAAGAACAACTTAAAACCATGTCAAAGGAACAAGAGCTTCAGAAACATCCGCCAACCATTTGATCTCCTTGTGTGTTTTATTTCACTTTTTCATTCTTCTTTCTAATTACAGAATGATAACTCAATAGTTTCTTCACAATATAAATTTAATAACAAAATTAATCAAAGCAAAAATCGTTTGCCAAATCGAGCAATATTTTTAGTAAATTTTTCAGTATGAACATCAAGAAGGATTTAGTTGTTGACCAATATAAAAAAGATCATAGATGGATGGGCTATATTAGGACGACCAGGTCATGCTGGTCGTAAAAAAGCTTTACGAAGAACTGAACTGGAAAATAAATTCGGTAAAGGTAATTGGAAAATCGTTCATCTAATTGATGGAAAGCTATTGTCTCAAGATGAAGCACTGGATTATTTAGAGGAAGGATATAATCAATTTTTTAAGAAAAATACCGAATTACTAGATTGGTTAATACTTACTGCTCAAGACATATATGATACTGCCCCTTCGAATATAGATTCGAAATTTGATTATTCGATACAAGAAACAGAAACAGCTCATCTAAATGACATTGCTATCCGTCGTGTAATAAAGAGACTAGGAAAGGAATTTCAAGGATCAAAATTACTTCAAATACATGGTGAAGACAGTGAAGGCTTTGTTTTAACGACTGGTCAAGTGCCTTTCCACAAGCTAGATTTAATTTATTCACCACAAATTAAAGGTTGGTGGAATAAAAATTCTATCGAAGCATTTTGGCAAAGCAATAAAGTTCTTGTGGTTCGAGTTGATAGATTAAAACAGTTATCCAAAAAAATGGTTGGAGTAGTTTTACGAAAGGATATTCATATGGGTAAGGGTAAATTTGCAACACAAGCAGCACATGCAATTGTCACCTTGATTCCAGAACGTGGTGAAACATGGGATTTTGAACAACATCCTATTGAAGTTTGGACTGTTAAAGGCGAAGAGAATTTACTAGGCATATATTCAACTATGTCAAAGATGAAATATGATTGTACAATTATTAGGGATGCAGGGAAAACACAATTGATTCCAGGCACTCGAACTGCAGTTGGTATTGGTCCCATAAATGAAGCAGAATTTGATAGCATATTGAGTAGGTATGGAGCTTCACCCGCTGAAAGTAGAACGAGGGATTATCTTGCATTTAAATCATTTATTTTACGAAAATAAAAAACAATAGGTAAAATGAATTGGTTATATTGTACTAGAGTTTTAATATTGAGTGTTGTCTTTTGCTTAAATGAGCACAAGTCTTTTGAATAAGCCACTATAAGATGAGTGTAGTTTAGCAAATAGAATGCTGTCAAGAAAATCTCGGTGTTAGAAAAATGGCAAAAGTTAAGATGGGCGATTTTATTCGGATAGCTTATACTTTGAAAGTTAAAGGAACGAAGCAAATTATTGAAACCTCAGATGAAAATCTAGCAAAGAAAGAAAACCTCTATGATGAGAAAAATAGTTATGGTCCTAGATTATTGATTGTAGGTAATGAAGAAATGTTTCTCAAACGGGTAAATGATACTGTTATTGGAAAAGATGTTGGTGATAAATTTAAAGTTGACATTCCTCCTGAAGAAACGTTTGGTTATAAAGATAATTCAAAAGTTAAACTACTGGGCAGAAAAGAATTGGTTGCAAAAAATATTTATCCCGAAATTGGTAGACAAATTCAATGGGGTAATCAAAATGGCATTATTATCTCGGCTCTTGGTGGTAGAGTTAGAGTTGATTTTAACCACCCTTTAGTAGGACAAACTATAGTATATGCTGTCGAAATTATCGAGAGAATATCTGCTGTCAAGAAAAAATTAGAAGCAATTATTGACTATAGGATGCCTGGAATTGATATCAGTACTTTTACAATAAAAGATGAAAAAGATAAAATTACTATTACTATGCCGGAAGAAATTATCACTACAGACCTATATATTCAATTTAGAAAAATGCGCCTTGCTGGTGATATCAATAAAATTTTTCCTAGTAAAACAGAAATAGTTTTTGTTGAGAGCTGTAAATTCAAAGCTTCCGCATCAAAATAGATTCTAAAATACAATTGATTTCTATTTCAGGATATCAATTGCGTTATTTTCCTTTTCGAAGATACCATCCTAAATCAATGATGTTTCTTAGTGCAATATTTCTTGTATCTTTGTGATTTATAATGTCATCCAAAATTTGTTCTAATTTTCCAACACCTAAAAATTCATTCTTTGTATTTACAACAATTACCTTATCACCAATATTCACTTTTTTGGTTATTTGTGTAATAGAAGTAGATATAATATCTCGTTTGAAGAGAAAGAGCTGTTCAGCCTTCTCATTTATAACTGCTTTTATTTCAGTTTGATTGCAGAGAATACCTCCTCCTCCCAAGCTTAAAAGAAGCCCTGATTTCTTGTACTCTCCAAATCCTAATCCAACGCTATAAGGAGAAATCTTTTCATCATTAATTACTAGATCAAAGGTTATAGGATTAACTATGAATAATTCTCTCCAATTACCTTCTCCTACCATAAATCTGTTCTCGTGGTATAATCGTTGTTTGTTCTCGTCTGAGATCCAATAAGATAATTCCTTATCTAATTGCTCTTCCTCTATTTGATTCAATTTTCTAAAGATAATTACCATCTTATCCTTCTCCTAAATATCTGAGTTTGCAAGCGAAAAATCCTTCTGTTTTATGTATATGTGGATACAATCTAATTGCTTTGAGTAAATCTGTGTTATATGTTTTATTTTGAACTGAAATTAAACCAGAACTAAAGTTACCTAGTTCTGTTTTCTCTACCACTAAATTATGTTGTTTCAACATTTCATCAATAATTTCTTCATTTTCCTCTGGTGCTGTAGAACAAGTCGAATAGACAATAATACCATCCTTTTTTAGCACCTTTAGAGCTGCTTCGAACAATTGTTTCTGTAACTCTACCATACGAGCAATATCTTCTTCATTTCTTGCCGTTCTTCTAGATTTATCAATTGCCATTAAACCTTCACCACTACAAGGTGTATCTAGTAGAATTTTGTCTGCCTTTAAATCCAGATCACTTATATCTCGAGCGTCCATTCGTTTACAAATAACATTTTTTATTCCACATCTCCCAAGGTTTGATCGGAGAGATTTTATTCGCTCTCTAGAGATATCAAGACAAAAAAGTGTGCCTGTATTGTTCATTAATTGGGCAATATGTGTTGCTTTTCCTCCTGGTGCTGCTGCCATATCAATAACAATTTCATCTGGTTTTGGATCAAGTAATAATACAGGTAACCAAGATGCTTTTGATTGAATGAAATAATATCCAGAAAGATATTCTATTGTGCCTCCTAAAGAAAAGGGTTCGTTTGAAACAACAAATCCATTGGCATACCATTCACAAGGAATGAGTTTGAAACCTTTATTCGTTAGCTTTTCAAATAATTCTTGTACAGAAATCTTCAATGTGTTTACTCGTATTGTTGTAGGAGGTTTGTGTTTATATGCTTCTAACATTTCTTCAGTTTCAGTTAAACCAAAAGATGAAATAAATCTTTCAATGGTACTTTTCAAATAACCATATTTTTTAGCTAATTTCTCTGCTTCAATTGAAACCAATTAATTCACCTTTTTTTATTACTCGATTTCATAAATGGTTAGAGAAGGTTTTATATCTTTTCTGTAATACAATCATTAATTGGTGAGAATTTAGTGACTTTAGAGAAATCAAAAGACCAATTCGAGTACTTGAAGAGCAAACTGAACAAATTTTTAGAGGAAAGAAATTGGAAAGAATATCATTCGCCTAAAAATATTGCTATGTCCATATCCATTGAAGCAGCAGAATTAATGGAAGTCTTTCAATGGATTAATCCTTCTGCTCTGGAAGTTACAACTAATAAGAAACTAATGACAGAAATTGAAGATGAAGTTGCAGATATAATCATTTATACTATAAGCTTAGCACGTTCACTTGAAATTGATATTTTTCAAACTGTGATTGATAAAATGGAAAAAAACAACGTTCGATTTCCTCCTATCAAAGAAAGCTGAGTTTTCGTATATCATTTTGATGATATATTAGTTTAAAAAGAAAAATGAGTATTTTCACTTAATAATCATAGAAAATAATTTAATATGCCCGAATAGTAATTATAATTAATGATAAAGATTGAAAAGAATTCGATAGGAACAAGACCTCAGCTATGTCTTTATCAAAGGTCTTATAAGAAAGCATAAGATAACATCTAAATGAAAGTTTTTGCTTTCTGTGATATCGGAAAACTTTTTCGATACATAAACGGGTAATTAGAAAAAACTAAAATATTCAATATATTAACGTTCAAGGGGCAAAAGTAATTGGCAATTGCAGATTTCTTTGATATAATTCCAAGTATAGGTATTTTTTGGAATACAGTAATATTTACTTCGCTAGCTTGGTTGCTAGTTGTGATTGTAATAGTAATAATTTTTATACTAACTTCAAAAAAGAAGAAAGGCGTTGATGTTTCTGCTTTAGCTGCTCTGGCATCATCTGAACCGATGAGTGAAGAAACAGCACCAGATGCTAATCCAAAAGAAGTTATGGCTATTTTACAAATAGAACGCGTTGCAGCGAGTACTGCTTTATCTGCAGTCAAAGATGCGCGAAAATCTAAAAGAATAAGTTCAGGTGTACGTGATTCATTAGCTAATCGGTATAAAGCTCGGATTGCAAAAATTGATGCTGACTTGAAACGCAGATCTGGCGCTCAAGAATATAAATCATTAGCAGATAGTTTAGAACAATCCAGAGATCGAGTAAGAGGTGAAATTGTTCCAGGTACTGGACCAAGTTCAATACCCCCTCCTCCCCCCTCCTCAAGCACTCCAGGTATTCCATCAATTGCTCCCCCCGTACCTGGTGTCCCTCGTCCACCATCAACAGCAGGTCCTCCAAGTATTCCATCAACAGGTCCACCTAAAGTTCCCTCATTGGGCACACCTCCATCAAAACCATCTTCACCAATACCCATACCACCAAGCATCCCAACGGTATCCTCTTCCGCTAGACCTACAACTGTAGTTCCTCCAAGTGTTGCTCCTCCAACAGTTTCAACACCACCTTTACCCCCTAGATTACCTGCATCTTCCCCAATTGCTCCTCCAACAACATCAAATATAGCTCCTCCACCTGTTCCTACATCCACACCTGCAGCGTCTCCAACAGCTCCTGTTGCGCCAACTGGTGATGGCGACGGTCAAAGTATAAGTGGTTTAAGAATGGAAATGCTGAGAGAATTAGCACGATTGAAGAAATTTATGAGTGAAGAAACTCAAGATTAATTCTATAAAAAATAGAGGGAAAACTCCCTCCTAATTGTTTTTCTGAAATTGTAGAAATTGCCTTAATGTACCAAGATATAACATTAAATACTATCTTCTTGTTATTTGGTATTATCTATTGGATTTGAAATGATGTCCGCAATAAAAGGAGTAATCTCAAAATTTGAAACCAAAGTTTCTATTGCACTAATCGGTTTAACCAACTCTGGTAAGACATCATTAGTAAAAAGAATTATTCAATCACAAGACTTTTTGCAAGGTTCGATTTCAGGTATTTCTGAACTAGAATATCATACTATCGATAATTTAACACTGATTACTTGGGATTTAAAGGACCATATACCTCAATATCAATCATTATGGAAACGCTCAATTTTGGGTGCAGATGCATTATTTTTCTTAGTAGATTCAACTGATTCATCCACTTTCGAAAAAAATAAACAACTCATATTAGAGGTAGTCGAATTTAATTCTCCAATTAAAATGCTGGTACTAGCATCAAAATCTGACCTTGAGTCTTCTGTTCCTGTAAGTAGTTTATTAGAACAACTTGAGTTGATAAGCTTAGACCGACATAAATGTACCTGCGATCTGTTCAAATTTTCTTCCCAAACAGGTGAAGGAATATATGCCATTAGTGAATGGCTAAATAAGTCATTTTTCAAACAAAAAGAACGAGCAATAAACTATGTTGAAATTAAAGCTTCACTTATTCTAAATGAAGAAACTGATCAATTATTCGAAGCATTATTTGTAGATAATCCAAATATCTTGCTATTAACTGCCTTTAGAGAGCTAAGACGCAAAGCACGAGTTTTTTCTCGAACGATGCGCATTAATGTTGTAGGAGAAGAAGTGATTGAAATAGCAAATTACAAAGTTATTTTTGTGAAAGAAAAATCTTATGTTATTGCATTTTTAACAGGTTACAATGATCCAATTAATAGAGCCATTGAAATTGCTAGAAATGTACTATACAATGCTACTTTAATGAATGACAAGCGCCTTAACTTAAGAAAACTAATTGGTGATCTTTATCCCTTAGACCTTCCGCGATAATTTTAATTCTTTTTTACTTTTCGCTGTATCTTTTACATAGACTACATACTTTACATAGTCTACATACTTTACATAGTCTACATACTTTACATAGACTACATACTTTACATAGACTACATATTTTACATAGACTACATATTTTACATAGACTACATACTTTACATAGATTACATATTTTACATAAATTGCAATTTATCTTATCGTTTAGTTTCTATTGGAGAACTGTTTTATTCAAAAATATGTTTCTTTTAATAAATGAATATGATCAATTTATTATCTGTTTCAACCAAAATGATTCTATTATGGATTATGACTAATTGATTAATATTAAACTTAATCGAATAATTTTTTAAGCATAAGAAAATTACACTTTCTCACAAATTGGAAATGTTGCGTTTGCACATGACACTTAAAAAAGCAATTTCATTTATACCTCCCAAATACAAAGAGCAGGAGAAATGGCACTTAAAGATCATAACAGATCGATGCAAAGGATGCTTATTTTGTATAAACTTTTGTCCAACGGAGATACTGGAAAGTTCTCCTGAAATTAATTCTAAAGGATATCATCCCCCAAGAATCAAGGATGATATGGATATGGACGATTGTGCAAAATGTGGTTTCTGTGAATTGATTTGCCCCGAATTCTCAATATTTCTTGAGAAAGAAGATACCTCAGGTGCAAAAAAACAATCGAAAATTCGGAAATAACTGAATGAAACTTACAAGGCGAATTTATATGAGTAAAAAAGCACCAATACAAGATGTCTTAACTGGAGAGCACTATATTAGTGGTAATGAAGCTATTGCAGAAGGTTGCCTAGCAGCTGGCTGTAGATTCTTTGGCGGATACCCAATCACTCCTTCGAGCGAAGTCGCAGAGAGAATGGCTCATCGCTTACCGCAAGTGGGTGGAGTTTTCATCCAAATGGAAGACGAAATCGCTTCAATTGCAACTATTTTAGGCGCTTCTTGGGCTGGCAAGAAATCCATGACCGCAACTTCGGGTCCTGGTATTTCTTTGATGATGGAGAACATAGGTCTTGGAGCCATGACTGAAACTCCCTTTGTTATTATTAATGTTCAAAGGGCTGGACCTTCAACAGGTCTCCCAACACTTGTAGGACAAGGAGATGTAATGCAAGCACGATGGGGCTCTCATGGTGACTATGAAATAATTGCTCTTTCACCCAATTCTGTGCAAGAGGCATTCGATTTATCGATTGAAGCCTTTAATCTTGCAGAGGAATATCGAACACCAGTTATAATGTTAACTGATGAATCTATATGTCACATGGTTGAAAAACTAATTATTCCATCCAAGTCTAAAATCAAAATAAAAAACAGAAAGAAACCAACAGGTTCAAAGAAGAACCATTTGACTTTTAAACCAGATGATGACATGATTCCTCCAATGGCTGCAGCCGGAGAAGGTTACAATGTTTTTGTTACAGGGTTAACTCATGATACAAAAGGATATCCAGTAATAACACCTGAAGCACAAGAAATCTTAGTAAAACGCTTGTGTGATAAAATATTGCTAAATGAAGAAAAAATCCGATTGACAGAAGAGCACTTGACAAAAGATGCAAAAATACTTGTTATCTCATATGGAATAACTGCTCGATCTGCAAAAGGTGCGGTCAATCTTGCTCGAAAGAAAGGAATCAAAGCTGGACTACTTCGCTTAATTACAATTTGGCCTTTCCCAACAAAGCTAATTGAAAAGCTTGCAGAAAAGGTTGATGCAATTATTGTTGCAGAGATTAACAATGGGCAAATAGTCAAAGAGGTTAGAGAAGTAACTCGAAAGAGTGTTCCTGTTGTTCTGTCTTCAAAGCTAGGTGGGATTGTTCATACTCCAAAAGAAATCCTAGCGAAAATAGAGGAGGTAAATAAGAAATGACCATCTCAGAACAAAACGTTGATGATACGATACTAGAAGCAAAGAAACATCCGATGGATTACTTATTACGTTGGGATCGACTCCCACATGTATGGTGTAGCGGTTGTGGTTTAGGTAGTGTGCTTTCATGTTTCATCCATGCAATCGTCGAATCTGGAGTAGACACTAAGAAACTTGTTGTTGTATCCGGAATCGGATGTACTGGAAGAGCATCTGGTTACTTAGAACTGGATGTATTCCATACAACACATGGTAGAGCAATACCATTTGCTATCGGATTAAAATTAGCAAATCCTGAGCTAAAAGTAGTTGTGTTTTCAGGAGATGGTGATTTGTTCGCAATTGGTGGAAATCATATAATCCATGCTGCAAGAAGAAATGCTGACATTACTGTAATTTGTTCAAATAATTTCATTTACGGTATGACTGGTGGTCAATTAGCACCAACAACTCCGATGGACTCTTGGACATCAACTTCCCCATACGGAAATGTTGAACCAAATTTCAATCTCTGTCATTTAGTTGCATCTGCAGGAGCAGTATATGTTGCAAGATGGACCTCTCTAAACGCAAGAAGATTACAACAATCAATGGTAGAAGCAATCAAAAAGAAAGGATTCTCCTTCATTGAAGTAATTCCCCCATGTCCAACAACTTTTGGTAGAAGAAATAAATTTGAGGAAGGAATTAAGATGTTGGAATTCTTCAGAGATAATACGATTATCAAACATGGTATTGACCCGGGTGATGCAGAAGTTCGATTGGGTGAAGAAGTCGTTGTCGGTAAGTTTGTCGATAAAGAAGACAAACCAACATTGAGTGACCATATAGAGCGAATTCAAAATATCGCTAAACGAAGGTGAAAAAATGGCAAGAATTGAAATTCGTTTGTGTGGATTTGGTGGTCAGGGTATAGCACTTATGGGTAAAATACTCGGAGCTGCTGTATCTATCTTTGAGAAGAGAAAGTCAGTAACTACACAGTCATATGGTCCCGAAAGCAGAGGTGGTGCCAGTGCTTGTAATATTGTTATATCCGAAGAGGAAGTAGATTTTCCTTATGTAATAAATCCGGATGCATTCATTTGTATGAGTAAGGAAGCCTATACAACACATATTGATTCTCTCAAAGAAGGTGGATGGTTTTTTTATGAAGAAAACCTCGTACCCGTTGATGATAGGATGAATAAAGCTGGTCGTATCTTTAGTATTCCTGCAACAGCAATTGCTGAAAAAGAACTTGGTAAAAAAATAGTTGCGAATATTGTTATGGTAGGGTTCTTTGCAGAACTTAACGAATATATTGATCAAAAAGCGATTTTAAAATCTGTTTTGAAATTCGTACCAGCTCGTTTCAGGGAATTGAACGAAAAAGCGTTCAATACTGGAAAGAACTATGCAAAAAAAGTGAAAAAACAGGAGGCTAAGAAATAACTTGTCTCAAAAAAAGAAAACAAGAGAACCAGAAGAAGCTAAACGCTTAGGTGTTTTCGTTTGTCATTGTGGTAAGAATATCGCTGCTACAGTAGACGTCGAAAATATTGCTAAAGAAGTTACTAATCTTCATGGAGTAGTTCATGCAACAGATAGCCATTATTTGTGCTCGGAGCCAGGTCAAAAAGCACTTCAAGATGATATTAAGTATCATCGATTAGATGGAATTATTTGTGCATGTTGCTCACCAACGTTACATGAAGAAACATTCAGAAAAGCTGCATCAGATGTTGGTGTCAATAAATATGAGGTTGAAATAGCAAATATTCGAGAAAAGTGCAGCTGGGTTCATTCAGATAGAGGAAAAGCAACTGAAAAAGCAATGAAAATCATTGAAACTAAAGTTGAAAAAGCTTTGTTGAATGAAGCATTAATACCAATTTCTGTAGACGTAAATCGTAATGCAATGGTGGTTGGTGCGGGAATAACTGGAATTCAAGCTGCTCTAGATTTAGCAAACTCTGGATATCATGTTTATTTAATTGAGCAATCACCAACGATTGGTGGACACATGGCCCAATTATCTTCAACCTTCCCAACACTAGATTGTTCTCAATGTATCCTATCACCAAAAATGTCTGAAATAGCTCATCATGATAATGTTGAGCTAATAACAAACGCTAAACTAACTGGTGTTACAGGTTTCGTAGGGAACTTCAATGCTAAAGTAACCAAGAAACCGAAATTTGTTATTGAAGAGCTTTGTAATTTGTGTGATGATTGTGTCACAGTCTGCCCTGTAATAGTTCCAAATGACTTTGAAGGTGGACTTGGTCCAAGAAAAGCAATCTACTTACCTTTTCCACAAGCAGTTCCAAGTGCTTATATACTTGATATTGAGAATTGTTTGGGAATTCACCCACTGGTTTGTTCAAAATGTCGTGATGCTTGCGAACAAAAAGCTATCGATTATGATATGAAAGAAGAAATCGTAGAATTAAATGTTGGCGCAATAGTAATTGCTACAGGATATGATCTCTACGATATCTCAAAGATTTCGGAATATGATTTTGGTCCAGAAGTTGATGTCATAGATGGATTACAATTCGAGCGTTTGTTAAGCAGTGCTGGTCCAACTGGCGGTGAAATTTTAAGACCATCTGATCACAAGAAACCAGAAACCGTTGTTTTTGTTCAATGTGTTGGTAGTAGAGATCCAGAACATCATATGGCTTATTGTAGTAAAATCTGTTGTACATACACAGGAAAACATGCTTTGCTACTTAAAGATCAAGAACCAGATACAGAAGTATATGTCTTTTATATTGATATACGAGCTGCTGGTCGAGGATATGAAGAGTTCATCGACAGAGCCCAAGAAATGGGTGTAATTTACATTAGAGGAAAACCATCAAAAATCTTCAGAGATGGAGATAAAACGATGATTTGGGCTGCAAATACACTTACAGGTGAAAGATTAGAAGTTGAAGCCGATTTGGTTGTTTTAGCTCCTGCTATGATTCCTTCATTTGATACTAAAGTGCTTTCAGGAGTAACAAAGTGTAGCCTTGATGAATATGGATTTTTCAAGGAAGCACATGTAAAATTGAAACCAGTCGAAAGTTTGGTTCAAGGGCTATTTGTAGCTGGTGCCGCACTTTCACCAAAGGATATTCCTGAGTGTGTTTCTCAAGGTAGTGCTGCAGCATCAAAAGCAATAGCATTATTATCAAAACCACAACTTTTCCATGACCCCATAGTTGCTATTGTAAATGAACAAGCATGTAGTGGTTGTAAAGTATGTCAAAGCCTCTGCCCCTATGGTGCAATATCATTTGACTCAGTAAAGAATATTTCAGTTGTGAAAGAAATTCTCTGCCAAGGTTGTGGCACTTGTGCAAGCGCTTGCCCAAGCCAAGCATTGACTTTGAAGAATCAAACTGATAAGCAAATCTCGAATATGATTCGAATTGCTTTGAAAACGGAGGCTAAATAAGAAATAGGTGTGTGAGTACAATGTCTGAATTGTTGAACCCCGAACCCAAAGTAATTGCATTTCTCTGCAAATGGTGTAGTAGTAATGCAGCTGATCTAGCTGGTGTTTCTCGAATGAAATACCCCGCAAATATCATCGCTATTGAAACCCCTTGTTCAGGTCGAGTTGATCCTACCTATATCTTTGATGCATTATCAAATGGAGCAGATGGTGTAATTGTTGCAGGTTGCCACCCAGGTGAATGTCACTATATCACTGGAAACTACAAAACGTTGAAGAGAATGGTTTTGGTCAAAGAACTTGCTGAACAAATGGGCATAGAAGATGAACGAATACATCTCGAGTGGATTTCTTCTTCAGAAGCTAAGAAATTCGTCAAGACAATGACTGAGTTTATTGAAAAACTCAAACATCTCCCCCCAAATCCCTTAAGAAATAATAGGGTAGCTCAGGAGGCCAAACATTAAATGAAGAAGATAAAATTAGCTGTTGCAGCAGGTTCATTTTGTGGTGGTTGTGATATGTCTATCATTAATCTTAATGAGATGCTAATTCCAATCGAAGAAGCTATTGAACTTGTATTTTGGCAAGTTGCTTCTGATTTTAAATTCAAAGATGTGGAAGCTCTCGAAGATAATGAAATTGACATTTGTTTATATCATGGACCTATCAGAACATCAGAACACGCTGAAATTGCCCATTTGTTTAGAAAGAAGAGTAAAGTAATGATTGCTTATGGGTCTTGCTCTTGTTTTGGTGGAATACCACAACTTGCTAATCCATATAACGCACAAACCGTTTTAGAGGCAGTTTATACTAATGGATATAATATTGATGAATCTGGTCCGAATCAAAATTTTATGCGACCTAAATCTGAATACAAAAAAGGGCGAGCAATGACTTTACCAAAACTATTGGATTCTTGTTTACCACTTACATCTGAAGTAGATGTTAATTATTTTGTTCCTGGTTGCCCTCCCGTCCCAGCTCAATGGGAAATTCTTGTTTCCGTTATAACTAATTTTATCAAGACGGGAGAATTACCACCAAAGGGAACAGTAGTTGCAGGTGATACAGCCCTTTGCGAAGAGTGTGGTCGTGAAAAACCCGAAGAAATCGTCATAAATCGTTTTAGACGACCTTTTGAGGTTGATCCTGATCCTGAAAAATGTTTGTTATCACAAGGGATTATTTGTATGGGTCCTGCCACGCGTTCAGGCTGTGGTGGACAGTGTACTTTAGGAGCTAATATGCCATGCAGAGGTTGCTTTGGCCCTGCTCCAGATGTGCAAGATCCTGGATTAAAAATGCTTTCTGCAATTGCTTCAATAGGTGGAGCAAAAATCGAAGCAGAACTTGGTCCCGAAGGTCTGAAGAAATTGATGGAATCAATACCTGATCCGTTTGGTACTTTTTATCGTTTTTCCACACCGGAGTACATAATTAAGACGAAAAAGAAAGTTGCTGAAGAGGAGAGCTCTAAGAAGTAAATAGAGGGAACTATCATGACAAAAAAGACAATTTATATTAATCCCGTCTCTCGATTAGAAGGAGAAGCAAAAATATCAATATTTCTCGATGATAAGGGAAATGCTGTAGATGCTTATTTCCAAGTTCAAGAATTGAGGGGTTTTGAAAAGTTCTGTGAAGGAAGACCAGCAGAAGAAATGCCTCGAATTGTGAGTAGGATATGTGGTGTATGCCCTTGGCCTCATCATATAGCCAGTGCAAAAGCACTTGATAAAATCTTTCATGTTGAACCTAAGAAAACAGGTGAAGATTTACGAAGGATGGGTGCGACAGCTCATGTTTGGTATTCTCATTCAGCTCACTTCTTTGCTCTCGCCGGACCCGATTTTGTTATGGGAATAGATGCTCCTCCTGTTGATAGGAATCTTCTTGGAATGCTTCGAGCTGATAAAGACTTAACAGTTGAGGTTCTAAAACAAAGAAATAATTCTCATAGAATTCAACAAATTCTTGGAGGAAAATCCGTTCATCCTGTAACTGCTATTCCTGGTGGAGTATCGAAAGGACTTAAACCAGAAGAACGAGATGAAATTCTGAAACGAGCTAAAGAAATGGTTAAATTCAGTCAGTGGAGTTTAGAGTGGTTCGAAGATTTGATTAAAGAGAAGAAACTTCTGAAGTTAATCACAGGTGATATCTATAAAAACGAATTTAATTACATGGCTTCTGTGGATGAGAATGGTCTCATTGATTATTACAGTAGCGAAGCAGTAATAATTAATCCTGAGGGTAAAGAAATTGATCGTTTCTCACCCGATAAATATTATGAACATATCACTGAACATTGCGAACCCTGGTGCACCGCAAAACAAACCTTCATTCAAAAAATAGGTTGGAAAGGTTTTGAAACAGGTGCTGAAAGTGGTGTATACAGTGTTGGTCCACTTGCAAGATTGAACATTGGAAAATATTCTACTCCTCTTGCTCAAAAAGCACAAAAACGACTTTTTGAAGTAGTGCCAAAACCATGCCACTTACAATTAGTTTCTAATTGGGCTCGATTAGTTGAGATGCTTAATGCTGCAGAAATCATAGTAGATTTAGCTAAAAAACCCTACATAACCAATAGCGAATACCGTGTTATTCCTAAAGAAATGGGCGGAAGAGGTATTGGTATGGTAGAAGCACCAAGAGGTACTCTTATTCACGACTATACCGCAGACGAAAATGGTATGATCACGAAAGTTAACCTAATTGTTGCAACGACACACAATATTGCTCCAATCAATATTAGTGTTAGAGAAGCAGCAAAACATGTTATCAAAAATGGCAACTACACAGATCAAGCTGTCTTGAATATGGTAGAAGTTGCATTTAGATCATATGATCCTTGTTTAGCTTGTTCAACACATACTCCTACGGGAAGTATGCCTCTTGAAGTAAAGATATACGATAAGGATCGAAAGCTCAAGGATGTGCTAAAAAACCAATGAATGAAATTTCTTCTCTGAACTATCAAAACAATGGAAAAGCTAAGACACTAATAATTGGTGTTGGCAATCCTATTCTATCTGATGATGGTGTAGGGATACATATTGTTAGATTACTCGAGAAGAAATATTCCAACACTCCTGAATTCGAGTTTGATGAAGTATCTATTGGTGGCTTAAGTCTTGTAGAACGATTTATCGGCTATGATACAGTCATTATGATTGATGGCTTAGCATTACAAGGTGGAACTCCTGGTGATGTTTACAAGTTTTCAATTGATGATTTTAGAACAACTATACATACGTATTGTGCTCACGACTGCAATTTAGCTACTGCTTATGATCTTCTTAAAACCGAACTAGGAGAGGAAAAATTACCTAAAGAAGTTACAATTATTGGTATTGAAGTTGAAAATATCAGTGATTTTAGTGAATCACTTTCTGATAAAGTTCTGAAAGCGGTTCCAGAAGCAATATCAATAATTGAAAAAGAACTTGAAAAAATCTTGAATTAGAAATATGTTATGATTTAATTAGTTGAGATATCAATGGAGTGAAATTAATTGTCAATGGTAAAACTAACCAAAACTGAGAAACGCATTGCATTTCGTCAGAAGGTCTTAGATCTCGCCGGTGATAATATTATGCGATGTTATCAATGTGGTGAATGTTCGGGTGGTTGTCCTGAATCTGCTGTAATGGACCTTCTACCAAATCAAATAATTCATAAGATTCAACTTGGCGATGAATCCGTTTTGGACACTAACACCTTCTGGGTTTGCTCATCATGCTTAGTATGTAGTGCAAGATGTCCAAAAGGAATTGATATTGCTAAAGTGATGGAATCTTTACGAGAAATATCACTGAGAGCAAAGAAGAGCTATGTTACACTTGAAGCTCTTACAAGAGAAGAGCTAGAAGAATTACCTCAAATAGCTCTAATTAGTAGCTTTAAGAAACAAACATCATAATCGGAGCGTAAACAAAGATGACAGAAAAAATAGCCTACTACCCCGGTTGTACAGCAAAATCATACGCAAAATACATGGATTTAACTGCTCGAGAAGTTATGAAGAAATTCGATATTGAATTAGTAGAATTGTCAAGATGGAATTGTTGTGGAACTTTCTTTGGTTTAGCTGAAGATAATCTCACAAGCCAATTAGCTCCTATGCGAAATATGATTCGTACACGTGAAGATGGTTTTACAGATCTCACAACTACTTGTTCTATGTGCTATAATACTCTAAAACGAGCAAATCTTCTCATTCAGAATGACGAAGAAAAGGCTTCTCGTTTAAACGCTTTCATGTATGAAGAAGAAGACTATGAAGGTGGGGTGCGTGTATGGCATTTACTTGAACTTCTGCTAGAAAAAGTCGATTTTGCTGATATAGCAAAGAAAATTGTTAATCCACTTAAAGGATTGAAAATTGCGCCATATTATGGATGCACTTTGCTTCGACCTGAAGAAATAACAATTGACAAGAATCCTGAAAAACCAACCATTCTCTCTGATTTGATTTTTGCTCTTGGAGCAGAAGCAATTGAGGATCCTTATATGACTGAATGTTGTGGTTCTTATCTTACAGTGAAAGATAAGCATTTAGTAGCTGACAGAACAAATAGAATAGTTGGTTCGGTTGCTCGAAGAGATGCAGATCTAATAGTGGTCTCTTGTCCATTATGTCAATTTAACTTGGATCGACGCCAAAAGGAAGCTCGAGAATTGAATTCAGCACTACCTGAAATTCCTGTAGTGTACTTTACTCAATTAATGGCTTTAGCTTTTGGTGCAGATGTAAAAGAATTGGGTTTTCATGAACACTATGTTGACCCTACTCCTGTTTTAAGGAAACGGAAGGTATTGGGAGCCAAAGTAAAAGTTCCCATAAAAGTAAAGAAATGAGGTGGAAAAAACGACCACTGAAGTGACTTATGAGAAAGTAAAAATAATTGTTGCTAATACTGAATTTGAAGTTCCATCTAACCTAACGATAATGAAAGCCCTTGAATATCTCGGATGGAGATTGGATCGTGGTGTTGGTTGTCGTGGAGGTTTCTGTGGAGCCTGTAGTACAATATATCGTTTGAAAGGAGATCATAAACTCTATACAGGTTTATCCTGTGCAACGAAAGTTGAAGATGGTATGATCATCGCTCAAATACCAATTAGTCCCGCGAACAAGAAGCTCTATGACTTAGAGTCATTAAAAGCAGTTCCAAATACGATGCTTGAATTTTATCCCGAAATTGCTAGATGTATCTCTTGCAATACGTGCTCAAAAGCTTGCCCAATGGATATAGAAGTAATGGATTATGTGCAAGCAGCATTAAGAGGTGATATTGCTCTGGCAGCAACTTTGAGTTTTGACTGTATTATGTGCGGACTTTGTGCTACTAGATGTCCTGCTGAAATCACTCAATTTAATGTTGGTGTTTTAGCAAGAAGACTATATGGTCGTTATATTCAACCAGAGTATAAACAAATGGCCAAAAGAGTCAAAGAAGTTGAGAAAGGTAAATATGATGCTGAATTAGAAAAGCTCATGAAAACCGATAAAAAAGGTCTCGTGAAACTCTATGCAGAGCGTGTGCGAGAAAAAGCCTGAGGAACTGAGGTGTAAAAGAACATGGTAAATGATCCTTATCCAGACTATATGCGAGAATCAATCAAAAACGTTGAAAAAACTCGTGAAAAACGATTGAAAGTAACTATGGACCATTGTTCACCAGATGAAATTGATGATGTGTTGAATAACTTCCATCCTGATTTCATTAAGGAACAGAAAGCAAGTCTACGTTTTGGTGTTTCAAAAGGTGAAGTAGTTCCTCTTGAAGTTTCAAAGTTAATTGAAACAAAATCAGTACTAGACCCCAAGAAAGTAGATCTCAATAAAATTGATTTTAATGTTGATATGTTAATCATTGGTGGTGGTGGTGCTGGTGCAAATGCTGCACTCTGGGCAATAAAAAATGGTGTGAAAGCAGAAAACATTCTAATTGCTACAAAATTAAGAATGGGTGATTCAAACACTACCATGGCTCAAGGAGGAATACAAGCAGCAGTAAGAGAAGTTGATAGTCCCGCAATTCACTATTTAGATGCTATTGGTGGTGGGCATTATGAAAATGATCCCCCATTAACTAGAAGATTAGTACGTGATGCTCCACTATTACTTCAATGGTATGAAAAACTTGGTATGATGTTTGATAAATTCGAAGATGGTACCATGGATGCCATACATGGTGGAGGAACTTCTAGAAAGAGAATGCATTTTGCCAAAGACTTCACTGGTGCCGAAATCATGAAGACTTTGAGAGACGAAGTTTTTAATCATGAAATTCCAATCATTGAATTCTGTCCTGCAATAGAGCTCATTAAAGATGATAAAGGTCAAGTCGCTGGTGCTGTTTTACTTAATCTTGACAGTAAGGAATATATCACCGTAAAAGCTAAAGCAACAGTTGTAACAACTGGAGGTTTTGGTCGATTACATATTCAAGGCTTCCCAACATCAAACCATTATGGCGCAACTTTTGACGGTTGTGTAATGGGCTATCGTGCTGGTGCTCCACTGAAAATGATGAAATCAGTTCAATATCATCCAACAGGTGCTGCTTTTCCAGAACAGATTGTTGGTTTATTGGTAACTGAGAAAGTTCGAGGAAAAGGTGCCCAAGTGCTAAATAAAAATGGTGAACAATTCTGTTTCCCACTTGAGACACGAGATGTTGAAGCAAGTTTGATCATTAGAGAATGCAGTAAAAGAAATAATGGGCTAGTAACTCCCTCAGGACAACCTGGTCTATGGTTAGATTCTCCATTAATTGATCAAATTCATGGAGAAGGCACTATCGCAAAGAATTTCGCCGCTATGGTTAGACAATTCGAACGTTTTGGTGTAAACATGATTGAAGATCCTATCTTGATCTATCCTACACTTCATTATCAAAATGGTGGCTTAGCAATTGATGAGAACACTGCAACAGCAGTGAAAAACCTCTATGCTGCTGGTGAAGTATGTGGTGGTACACATGGAAGTAATCGTTTAATGGGAAATAGTTTGCTAGAAATTAGTGTATTTGGAAGAGCTGCAGGTATCGCAGCCGCTAAGAATATACCAAAGGTTTCTCTTGGCAAATTAACTCTTGATCATATTACAAAATACAATGCTCTTTGTGATGAACACAAAGTAAAGAATCCGCCCTCGCCAATTCTCTTCCCAGATTATTCTCAAGATAAACATAAAGATAGAGTAATTCCAACTAATTTCTTAGTATAAAAATAGTATTAAGAGAATTTTTCTCTTCATACTTTTTCTTTCCTTTTTTTCCTTTCATTGATTAAAATTAATTAAATAATAAGCTTACACATAATAATTGAAATTATCATGGTTTATAATATTGATTTCCTTATATTAAATAAGGAACTCGTTTTATTGAGGTGAATGAAATCAGAAAAAAGAAAAAAACTAGGAAAGTAACAATATCAAGGCACAATCCAAGGGTGAATAGAGTTTCAATGGATATTCATATGAGACAAGGGGACAATCCAATTATTGGAACTATATCTGAACCAATTATTATGGAAGTACCAATCAAAGAAAAGAAAAAGGATAAGAAAAAGAAATAACCAGAAAAGTTATTTTTTATTTCCTTTCTAATATAAAATCTTTTTATTTAGTATTAGGTATCAGATATTTGCTTTTGTTTAGCACAGTTGTTTTTGGACGTCCCGAAATGAGATTTGATACTATTATTATAGGTGCTGGAATTATTGGTACTAGCACTGCTTATTACTTACAGAAATATTCTCCAAAACAAAAAATACTTCTCATTGACAAGAACTCAAAAATTGCTGGTGGGAATACTTCAAGAAGTGCAGCACTTTACCGGAACCTATTTTCATCTAGGACAAGCCAAGTACTTTCAGCCAGTTCAATAGGCTTTTATGAAACAATTGCCGATAAAATCGGTCTTAAAAATCTTGGTTATCTTTGGATGTTCTCACAAGACGATTGGAAAAAATCTCAGAAAGGATTACAAAATCTAAATGATCAATCAGAAACCTTCGAAATACTTTCACCGAAGGAATTTCCTAAGAATCTTCAACTGAATTTTAATTCCTCAGATGATTTCCCTGCTATTCATCAAGCACTTTATGGGCATCGATGTGGTTCTTTATCAGCAATAAATCTTGCCAAATATTATGCAAAGCAATTTGAAGATTTAGGTGGAAAAATAGCTTTGGAAAAAAACATCCAGAAATTATCTCTATCTGAAGAAGAGCGACACTTCCCTCCATGGTCTGGAATAAAACTCCTTTCAATAATGGATCAAAACAGGGATGAGTATCTAGCTGATGATTTCCTTTTCACTACTGGTGCATGGACGAATGACCTTTTAGCACCAATTGGTATTGCTTCCCAAATATATCCTAAGAAACGTCAACTTTATACTCTTAAATTAGATTCTACACAAATTGTTTCAAATCCAAAAGAAAGCACACCAATCCTTATACTTCCAACAGGAGGAGTGTATGTTAAACCTATTTTACAAAATGGAATCATTATGGTCGGTTGTGCAAATGAATTAGGAAATCCATATCAAATGAATATATATCCACCTGCCGCAGAACAAGAATACTTTGAATTCGCTATTAAACCTATTTTGCAATATTACTTTCCTAAATTAAAAGAATTCAAATTATTCTCAAAATGGGCTGGATATTACGCTTATTACTGGCCCGATAAAAATCCAGTTATTGAAAAAGTGTCCAATATTCAATGGATTAGTGGCACATCTGGATCTGGAATAATGAAAGCGGATGCGATAGGAAGGATTTCTGCTGCAAAAGTATTAGGTCTTGAAAAAACGGAACTATTTGATGGGACAAAATTCAAAATAGACAATTTATCGCTAAAGAAAAGAGCAGTTGATGCGGAAGAACTAATAATTTAAACTTCAATCCTTTCTCGAAAGATTATTTAAAATGGTTCTTCATATCATTTCTATATATAATTAATTATTAAAAATATTTTATAACAATCTGCGAGTGTGAAAAAATGAATAAAGCAATTTATTACAAATATTTGTTTATTATTGCAGGATTTTGGAATATTGGCACAGCTCTTATTTTTGGAATTTTTGCCCCTTTACTTTCTAGTTTCTTACCATTCTTTGGTTTATCAACATTTAATAATGAAATCTATTTTTGGATGTATGGTTTCTTAATTTTAGCCGCTATATCTGGTTTCAAATATTTTCTTGTTGGATTAGATATAACAAAAAACCATCTGGTAGTGTCCTCAGGTTTAATTGCAAAATTTGGTATTTTTATACTTACATTGGTTTTCTTTATTTTAGGTACAATTACTTGGCCACTTTTTGTAATGGGCATAATCAATTTGATTTTTACCGGTCTTTTCATTGAATTTTATGTCAATTATAAAAAACTACTAGCTAGTGATATCGGTGGAGCATATAGCTACAGGAAAAATATTTAGCTATTTTTCCTAATTTACTATTTTTCATAAATATTACAAATAACAACATTCTTTTACTTGATAGAACATTGTTCCCTCATACTGAGTAAAAAAAATTCTTTGAAAATCCTGTTGTATATCCAAATAAATAGCTGTAGGTGAATTGCTTGTCTATTTATGATGACATGCTGAGTGAAGAAAAATACTTGAAAAAATATAAACTCCATAGAAACCCTTTCGATAAAATATCTGCTGAATCAATGACTGCTGCAGAAATTGTTAAAATGCATGTTGTTACTGCTGCAGATAAGAAGATAGCTTCTAATTTATCTACTATTCTTAATGGTGGTTCTGCAACAGTTGCTCTTATTGGTGAATATGGATCTGGAAAATCTATTCGAGCAAGTTCTATCATTGAAACATTGAAGCGAAAAAAAGCATTAGTCTTTTATACAAAATTACCCGGAGGAACACCTGGTATTGTAACATATGCGCTTTTTGAAAGCGTTTGCATTCCACTAATGGACAACGAAGATGTTCCAGAAGAATTACGAAATTATGCTGAAAAACTTTGGGAACATTATCGTGGCATTGCTTCTCTTCCAGATGCGAAATTCAAACCTTTTCAAGCAGGAAAAGATTTAGCTAAACTCTTCAAAAAAATCAGTGCAAATAATTTACTTTCAGGATTGATAATAGATGAATTCGAGGAAATAATTGAGGCTAGTATACAACGTGAGATTAGGAAAACATTCGAAATTTTGCGTGAATATTTGAGTCATGCAGTTGGTATTCCTGGACATATCACCGTTATTTGTTCTACACCAAATGCTTGGGCTTCTTTGAAGGAGATTCATCCTGCTGTAGCTACTCGAGTCCATGTTGAAATTGAGTTTAAACCCGTTTCAGATAAAATTGCAATTAAAATCATACAAAAAAGATTAGCTGCATTTCGTCCCGAAGACCCTAATAATTTATCACCATTTGATGAATCCATTATTTCAAAAGTAAACAAGGAGTATGCTACAGGAAATCCACGAATGTTGTTACTAGTCTTAAGATCTATATTAGATGTTACTGCTCAAAATAATCTTAAGAAAGTAGATCTTCCATCTGTTGAAGGTGGTGTAGAATTCGCTCGAGAGAAATTGAAAGATGCTCAAAGCGAACGAATCAAACAAATTCTAACACCTAAGATGAGAGATATTTTAGAATGTATAATCAGTGAAAAAGGAGGAGGTCCTGTTGTTGGAACTTCTCTTTCAGATGAACTTGGGATGGACCAAGGAAACCTCTCACGGTATCTAAACCAAATGGCTGCACTCAATTTTCTGAATAAACATCGAGATGGCAGAATTGTGTCCTTCGAGATAAAACCCGAGCTCAAATTAATCTTTGCGGAAGAATTAGGATTAATCGAAGATGAAAAATAAAAATGATATGGGATGTGAGTTATCTTATTCATTTATTTCTTTTGGAACTTCGATTTCCTCTTTCCCTTAACTTGTATTTACATTAATTATTTCAAGTATAATAGGTACAGATATTTCTTTTACTTGATATTTATCTCATTTTTTCTTTCATTGAATTGGATCGTAGTAAGAATTACCAATTTTTCCCTGTTCTATTACTAGTTTACCTTTACAAATTAATTTTCAGCTTTGCAGTAGCTTTTAAGAGTTAACTAAGTGTAAGTAATATTAAATCAATTGTGAAGGGAAACAATATATGGCTAATATTAGACAAATTTTTCGAGTTCCAGTTAGTATCTTTATTGTTTTATTAATTTGTAATTTCATGCCTATTGTTTTTTCAACTGCCACACGAAACGTTACCTTCGATCAAAATATAGATTCAATAAATCCTCAAGATCCTTGTTTAACTCCACAAGATAATGCTTACAATGCAGACTTACATTGGGTAAAAACAAACGTCACAATAGATAGTAAAGGATTAGGTACAGTATCAATGCTTCTTAATTGTACACCCACTGAAGATCATTTTGGTATTTTTATAAGGACTATCGAAGAAGCAAATGAAATCAATTATGGGAAAACATATGCATTTACAGAAGGGGAAATATTGGGGCTCAACATTTCAGCTACCGGTAAATATGATGTTTCATACTATCTTTATTTACAAAATAGCTCAAAAGTTCAGGCAGGAAAACCTATTCTCTACTACATCTCTTATAATGCAGATTTCTTTAAGGAAAGTCAAATTTTCCATTATGGAGTAGAAACAAATCTGGTTGGGATAAATCTTATTCGTCCAGATTGGGATGATAGTTTAGAGTTTGAATCTTTGAGAATTCAACTGCCTGTTGCCGTTTCAAATTCAAGTATCTCATCAACTTTTTTGGATGAAATTGATTTCAGTGCTAATCAACTAATGATTGATAATTATAATCTTTCATATGTAGGGCAACTAGATAATGATGGTCAATACTGGTTGACGTTTATTTCTTCAAAAGAAAACCTTCTATCAAGAGGGGCCTTTGAAGCTACTTTCTATCTTTCAATAGAGTATTTCTCTCTTCCAAAAGTATTGAATTGGTTCGTAATTACTTTTTCATTGCTATTCTCATTGATATCTATAGCATTATTTGTTGTTGTTATTTCGGTGAAAAATAAATCCCAAGAGGAAAATTCTGAATTCCATGCAGAACTTTATGCTGTCTTGAAACAAGAAGATGAATGAATGATTTTTAAATTAGTATTGTTTTCTTTTTCTCAATACTAATCGTTCCTATTACTAACTATCTCAATGAGTTGATATTATCTATGAATAAAAATAGTAAAACGATACTTGTTACAGGTGCAGCTAGCGGCATTGGATTAGCGATTACTAATTTTTTGGTTGAAAAAGGGGACCACGTTATTGCTACGGATTTCAATGAAAAAGCTCTTGATCTATTATCTAACATCGATTCTATTAGCACTTTTTATTTAGATGTAACAAATCCCCAAAGTATCAATGATGCGTTTGAAAAGATATGTGAAAAATTCACCACCATTGATGGACTTGTTAATAATGCGGGAATTTTTGTAGGTGGTCCTTTAGTAGAGATTCGTACTGAAGACTTAGAGCGAATCTTTGCAGTTAACGTTATAGGTGTTTTCAATATAACCAAAGCATTCTTTCCACTATTATATCCCGTTAAAGGGAGAATCGTAAATATTGGTTCAGAATCCGGCAGGTTTTCATATCCATTGAATGGACCCTATTCAATGTCAAAATATGCATTAGAAGCATTTTCTGATTCTCTCAGAAGGGAACTTATGTTTCTTGATATTTCAGTAGTTCATTTACAAATAGGTGCAGTAAAAACACCACTCCTTCACCAGACATATACTTGCTTTGCAGAAGATAATGATGTTGAAAATTCGCTTTTTAAGAAGCAATTAGAACAAGTAATAAAAGTTTGTGAAAAAGAAATTGATAAGGGTGCAGAACCAGAAACCATTGCTAAAGTAGTGTACAAAGCTCTTCATAAAAGAAAACCAAAATCTCGATATAAAGTTAAGAATGATAAATTGCGTAGATTTTTGGAGTTCCTTCCGACATCTGTGGTAGATACAGCAATGAAAAAAGCACTCAAATGATTTCTATCCACAAAAAGGGTTCGCTTTTTTTCTACAATGTTTACAAAAAACTTTAATTACTTCTCCCGTCGAAAGATTTCATAAGTACAGAACAATTGTACAAGCAAAGATTATATCAGGTGATTAATTTTGCGAATTTTAACTGTGCATTCAGATTTCATTGAATTTGAACCAAAAAAGAAAGCGCTAAAAGCAGCCGAAGAAATTGAGAAGAAACTCAAGAGAGTAGAAGAATGTTTAGTAGTCTTCTCTTCGGTGGAAAAAGGTGATGAAGATCATTTCGAAAATGTTGCTGAAAAGGCAGTCATTGAAGTTGAATCAATAACTGAACAACTTGGAATAAAGAATGTTGTTCTTTATCCATGGGTCCATATTTCAAATACTCCCTCAAGACCAGATGTTGCTTTACGTGTGTTGAAAATCATGGAAGCATCTCTAAAAGAGAAAGGTTTCACTATAACTCGTGCTCCATTTGGTTGGTACAAAGCATTTAACATAAAATGTAAAGGACATCCACTTTCTGAGTTATCACGTTCTATAATTGCTGATGGTGTTCTTGTAAAGAAAGCAGATGGCTCCCAAATTGAGAGCGAAGCATTAAAAGCTGAAGAGGAATCAAAACACGAATTCTTCATTATGGATCCAGATGGCACACTAACACCTGTAAAAGAATATAAGTTTGGCAATAACAAGAAATTAGAAAAATTTGCCAAATATGAAACTGATAAGCTCCGTGCTTCTGAGACTCCTCCACCACATGCACTGTTAATGAGAAAATTAGCTTTGGTGGATTATGAACCTGGAAGCGATGCGGGTAATTTTCGCTGGTATCCAAAAGGGTGGATGGTAAAATATCTCATAGAGGAATTTGTGAAGAATAAAACTATTGAATATGGTGGCATGCCCATCGAAAGTCCAATTATGTATAGTTATACTCATCCAGCAATTGAGAAATATATGCATAGATTTCCTGCAAGACAATATATGCTAAAATCGGGAACTGACAATTACTTCCTTCGTTTTGCTGCGTGCTTTGGACAATTTCTAATGAGTGCAGATGCAATAATGTCCTACAATAATCTTCCAATCAAATTATTTGAAATGAGCCATTATTCCTTTAGAAGGGAACAAAGAGGAGAATTAGCTGCTTTAAGAAGATTGCGAACTTTCACTATGCCAGATATGCATACCATTGCTAAAGATCTCAAATCTGCTCAAAAATACTTTAGAGAACAGTTTGATCTTTCGATGGAAACACTAGATGCTTTCGAGTTAGAATATGAATCAGCATTTCGTTCACAAAAAGATTTCTTTGAGAAAAACAAGAAATGGTTCCAAGAAATGGTTAAAGCTCGAAATAAACCCGCTCTAATTGAAACCTATGAGAAAATGTATGCTTATTTCATTTGCAAGTTTGAATTTAATTTCGTGGATAATCAAAATAAAGCTTCAGCTTTAAGCACCGTGCAAATAGACATTGAAAATGCAGAACGTTTTGACATAAGTTACATTGACAAGAATAACGAACCACAAAGACCACTTATCTTACATACAAGTATATCTGGAGCCATTGAAAGAATAGTTTATGCTATTCTTGAAAAAGCTTATACTGAACAAATTCAAGGAAAAGCTCCTATGTTTCCAGTTTGGTTATCACCAACCCAGGTGCGACTATTACCTGTAAATGAAGATTTCATTTCTCATTGTAAGAAACTCGCTAAAAAATTCCAAAAGGAAAACATCAGAATTGACATCGACGATCGTTCAGAACGTGTAGGTAAAAAGATACGTGCTGCCGAGAAAGAATGGATCCCTTACATAATTGTAGTTGGCGAAAAAGAGCTTGAATCAAAAAATTACAATGTTCGTGTACGAGAAGAAGAAAGAAAAGAAATACCAATGACTGAAAAAGAATTAATCAAACGAATAAAGCTTGAAGTTAAAGGTTTACCGTATGTCCCCTTAACTTTACCAATGCTAATGTCATTGAGACCAATCTTTTCACAAGTGAATTAAAAAAATAAACAGTTATCCATCTTGAGAGTTACTAAATGGGTAAACTGTTTTTCATCATTTTTTATTATAGAAAATGAATAAATAGTACTTTTATTTCACTAAAGGATTATAGTAGTAATACACTAGAGGAATTCGATGTCACTATCAAATGGAATATTAATTGCTTTGGAAGGAATTGATGGAACAGGAAAAACATCAATAATAGCTGTACTCCAAAAACGTTTAACAGATGATGGATTTAGTGTTGTCACTTTTAAAGAACCAACCAATGAAACGGTAGCCGGAAAAAAAATACGTAATAGCTACATTGCTGGTCGTGTGTCTCTAGAAGAAGAATTACAATGGTTCATTGATGATAGAGAATGGGATGTGAAAGAAAGAATTTTGCCATCTTTAGTGGAGAAAAAAATCGTTCTAATGGATCGCTATTTCTTTTCAACAGCTTGTTATCAAGGTGCACGGATGAATGATGATTGGAGTAGCATTCTGAAAACAAATAGAGCAAAGTTTCCAGAACCGGATCTTACAATAATTATTGATGTTGATCCCGGGATAGCACAACAACGGATAGTAAAAGATCGACAGAAAAGCAACACCTTTGAAGAGTTGGATTATCAAAGAAATGTCCGACAACTATTTATGGAAATAATAAAAAAAGATCCTATTGGCATTTTTCTACTAGTAGATGGTGAAGCTCCTCTAATAGAGATAATTGATAATCTCTATCTAAGAATTAAATTATTCATTAAAGAAAAAGAAATTGAAAAGTAATTAATGATACTTTTCATCAAAATTAATCTTTTAGTGCTTTATTTATCTGTGCGGGTGAGAATATCTCAAATTTAGCTTTTGGTAGTATTTTCCCAATTCTTGGTATCAAACCCTTAGCATTAGTATTGAATTTACACGTAAGAACATTTTCCATCCACCCCACAGTTTCGATTTCTATAATATCGTTGTGGTGCTTCGTATCTTTGAGAACATCTTGTACTGTCTCTTTTGATGTTCCTAAAACAAACAATTTTTCAAGACCATCATCTATCCAGCGTTGAAAGGTTTCAGCTTGAGTATCTGATAAGCGTCCTTCAATTTTCTTGGTACCAATACTTACCTTTTCTAAAATGACTTCTAGAGGGAAATTGTTTATTAATCCAAATAAATCTATTAACTTTCTAACAGGGATTTTTTTATCATCAACTAATTGCTTTCTTAAAATAAAAAGGGGAATTAATACATCAATCTGATATGGACTTTTAATTCCTATATCTACAAAAAGACCAAAACCTACTTTGCCACTTGAACAAATATAGCCTTTTATAATATCGCCTTCTTTCAATTCACCAAATTTTTTGCTCTCACCAAAAAGAGAAGCAATATAATTGCTTGCAGCAATTTCATCTTCACCTTCTAAAACAATGGTAATAAACCCATCATCGTCTAGAATGTTAGATGTGATTGTTACGTTCAAATCTTTAGTTTGTTCTTCTATCTCTCTTTGAATATGGCTAAAAACTCTTTTTTTGCTTGAATAAATTTTTGTCATTAATTTCAATTTTTTCATTTATTATTCCTTCAGTCATTAAATCGTGATTGTCAAAATTCACCTTTCTTATAAAAATAAAAAAGAAAAAGGATGAATAGTTAATCTTTTTCATTAATCAGAACCAAGAAGAGATTCACTGTCAATGGTTGCTGCTACTTTACCTGTAGCAATGATTTGACCTAAATCATCTTTTGCACCAGTATCTAGATGATCAATATCTACACCAGACTCCATAAGAGATTTGTATAATTCGTCAACTTTCTTACTTAGTTTTTCGATAATTTCTTCATTGTTAAATGCTTTCAATTCATTACTACATTCGGGGCATTTGAAATTATTCTCCATAGCTTCATCGAAAATATATCTTGGACAATAATCTTGATCACATTTAAAGAAATGGAATCTTTTTTCATAATCTAATCGGGCTTTGAGTTTTCTGTAAACAGTTTTTTTGCGATTGATAACTAATTCTTCAACTCTATTGGGTTTAAGGCGCCAAAAATAGATGAACCAGCCAGTGCTTTTATCTCTAATTCGTCTGAATTCTGCCAAACGAGCATCGTATAATCTATAGAGAATTTTACGAACCGCATTGAGTTTCATTTCTGCTCCAGCAGCAATTGCTTCGTCAGTTGTTTCTTCTTTTGGGTTAAGTAACCCGGCAACTTTAATTGCATCATCTCCACCAATCTCTCTTACAACAGATTCAAGAAGATTATAATCGGAGTCTTGAGTAGGCATTCTAGAAATCATTTCCTTTAGTAGCAAATATGACATATGATGCGCATGGATATTCCAAAAGGGAAATCAAAGATGTAATAAATCTTTGGGCACATTCTTTATTCTTATGTATATATATTGTCCTTTATAGTATTTGATTTTTTCTTTCCTTTCAACCATTTTTGAACCTTTTACTAAAATTTAGGCGCATTCTTTAGAGTAAAGAGGCAACTAATAAAGGTAAAGCAATTATTGCATCGGAAATAATGTTAGCTGTTTTAGCTTTTTCATCAACTTTTCCCCAAGAAACACCTTCGCTAATAGATGCACCACTAACACCACCATGCTCAGGACGATCCATAGTAATTTGGACTGCATAATCTAAGGCTTTGCCGGCAACTTGAGCTGCAAGAGCTAGGAAATGCTTTGGTACACCACCACCAACAATGAGTGCACCGACTTTAGTATTGTCCTCATCATTTTTCCATGTAAAGTCAAGAAGATCACCTTGGTCAAGTGAAGGATTAACTTTTAGCTTATGTAGCTGAGAGAACATCCAAATCTGAAATCCTAAAATACTGTCGGGTAAAGATGGGCAAAAAATAGGAATGCCTCGGTCTGCTGCTAATTTGGGAATACATTTAACGGTCATTTTTTTACCAAGTTCATTAATAAATTTGGAAGAAGACATTGTCTCTTGAGGGAGTTCAGGAAATAATGCTTGAAGACCATCTTCCAATACTCTATAACCTTTCGTAGGAACAACGACATTATAGATTCGATTAAGCTCTTCTTTCTGTAATTCATAGTCCGGAACTTGTAAAGGGGCATGGAAATGAGCTTCGCCAAAAGCTTCGATTAAATCATGAGTAAGCATCGCACCAGTAACAATTAAGCCATCGACTAAATTGTTCTCGAGTAAAGCATAAATGACTTTTTTAAGACCACCCGGAATAAGTGCACCAGCAAGAGTAGCAAATTTAATACATTCTTTATCATCAATCATTGCTTTCATTACATGATGAGCCTTAGCAAGTTCTTTACCATTGAAACCTGTTTTTTGATATTCAACGAATAAATCGGTTATGGTCATTCCTTTCCATATTTCAGCATGCTTAACTTTTTTCAACTTCTTAGCTTTTTTTGGCAAATTACATTCCGTCTCCAAGTTAAAAACAGAAAAGTATGTGTTTAATAAGATTATTATTATGAAAACAAAATTTATTCATTAACAACCAAAACTGAAGATACACTAACACATGGTTTCTTCATATACGTTATATTCTTACCTCTTATTATTTTGGCAAAAAGGAAAAAGAGTAAATAGTTCTTCACTCATTTTTCCCCGCAGAGATTATTTTTAGCTAAAAGGAATATGCAATATTTGCCGTTATCTTTAATAATAAGATATGAAGAGAAATAAATAACGTAAACACCCTTGCACAGGTAGTCTAGCGGCCAGGCGAGGGATTGCAAACGGATGCAAAAGTTTTGCACCGACAACTATCCCTTTTACGTGAGCCAAATTTAGCTGTTGCTATTTTTGCACGAATTCAAATCTCGCCCTGTGCTCCATTTTTCTTTTACTCCTTGACATTTCTCACTAGTCATCCATGATTTTGCTTACTTTGATTGCTTCCTCTTCTAATTTATCGATTTGATGTTGTCAAAATCGAAATTTCACTAATGGCTTAAAAAAAAGAAGTGAAAATGAAATTAGATTCTTATTCTCGTAGGATTTTGTTTTTTATGCTTTTTCAATTCCTCGATATCATTCGTCATATTTCTAATGGTTTCTTTCAATTGCTCTATCTCTCAATAGAATTGAATAATTAGCTCATCACGACTGTACTGACTTGCTAGAATTTTTCCAAGTTATTCTTCATTTTTCATTTCATGTATCTCCATGAAACAGCTCTCAAATTAAACTAAAAAACTCCTTGAATTTTTTAAGAAAGAAAAAAATGAAAGAAATATAAAGCGTCTAACTTTATATGTCCTCTAAATCAAGTACAAAAATTGCAATTAACTCAGACAAAACCATAATTTTTTGCCACAAAGGAACAGTAAGTACTAACCCTGTTAGTCCTATCGTTTTATCTAAAATAAACAAAATTCCTACTAGTATCACTAATGAGAAAACAACAACAACGATAAGAACATCAAAGTAAAAACCTGCTGGTTTCTTTTCAAACTTCAAATCATGTTTCCGAGTAAACCGTAGTAATTGTTGAACAAAGTTTACTATGGCAAAACTGAACACAAAAAGGAATGCACCAATAACATGATAGAGAGATAATGTTGGATGATCGCCTGGGATTGTTACTAATGCTGTTCCAATAGAAACTAGAACGTAAAGGCAACCTTTCAGCTTGTTATAACGAAGAACGGGTCGTATGAAATAGAAAATTGCTATCATTAAATTCATGAATGATAATATGCTGAAACCCGTGGTCATGATTATCCTAGAAGTTGTGTTGATATTATCAAGATCAAAACTTCTGATGTTGCCTAATGCGCTTATATACTCATTAACGAATTCATAACTTTCAGCATAGTAAATCCAAGCAAGCCCGAGTGTAATAATGATAACTGGGACTGTTAACCAAATGATTAATCGAACGACTTTTTGTGATTTTATTATTTTGTTATCAATCATAGCAGCGCGAGCTTCTGTTGCATCAATCATAGATATCACGAAGTAATTATGGACTCTCATCTTATTTAACCATTAACATTCAAAACAAAGTAGATACAAAATGGGAAAAAAATAAGAAGATTACACAAAGAGCTCGTTTCGAATGAAGAAAAACTTCTGAAAGTAAAGAGGTAAAATCCATGATGAGAGGTTTATTAGTTGGTTTTCTCTTATTGAAATATTGTTATACAAAATATTTAGAAAGGGAAAGAACAAAAAATATCTTGGTGTAGAACATTGTCTTTTGAAGAACGTTTACAAGAATTAGCCACAGAAATCCTTAACGAATTCACTACTCGTGGATTGACCCTTTCTATTGCAGAGAGCTGTACAGGAGGTTTAGCAACCTCCCTTCTGACTGATTTAGATGGCTCATCAGAAATTTTATCCTTTAGTATAGTTACTTATTCAACAGATGCAAAAGAAGAATTTCTAGGACTTCCTTCATACATTATTTCTGATTTTGGTTCTATTTCAATAGAATGCGCTAAGCTAATGGCTGAAGGTTTACTTAGTTATGAAGTTGATGTTGGTCTTTCTACTACAGGAGTAATTGGTGAATCTTTCGAAGATAAATTAAAAGGCACTGCTTTTATCGCAATAGCTATTTCAGGTCATGAAACCTATGCAAAGGAATTAACTTTGGATCCTAAACAAACGCGCATTCAATTAAAACAAGAGATAGTGAAAATACTCTTTGAAGCAACATTACAAGCGATCAATCTAACCTTCTGATTTTTTAAAAAAAATGATCGAATATTTCTACTTTTCTTTATTGTAGAAATACTTCAATTTTGAGCATCTTGCCGTCAGGTAACGTTTTTGTTCCTTCTTCTGCTAATTTTTCCCGCATATATATGGGCGCAATAGCTTCAAGAATGTCTTTGTTGTGATGTGTTCTACTTGGAATTATGATTGCTCCCATCGTTCCATCCTCAAATCGAGCTTTGTAACACATAACATCACCAAAATATCTACCCTTCTTTTCAAAACCATGAATAATATAGGGTTCAGATTGCCTTATTTGAGCGACTTTTTTCAAATCATCAACATTGAGTATTCGTAAATTAATTGTTCCCGGATAAGGGAGAAACCCTAATGTTTCCTCAAATTGTTTTGTATATTCCTCTTGCATAATATACCATGCTCCTTCTCCTAAACCGTTTTCAATTACACCATAAATTGTAGTTGAGCGTTTTTGCGAGTAAAGAGCCTTTGTAATCATAATACTGAGATTTTCTAAAAGTTCTTTTCCTAATTTAGTAATATGTACTGCTTGACCTCTTGATGTCCGTGAACGTTCGATGAGATGATTTTTTTCTAACTCAACAAGATATCTTGCAGCCGTCTGTTGAGATACACCTAAATATTTACCTAATTCACTACTAGTGATATCAATAGGATTGCTCAATGCTCCATAAATGCCTAGCTTTAGGACCACTGCTAATTGTTTGCTATCAAAATCAACACTACTACCAAAAAAGAAGCTTTTCTTCTCTTGAGATTTTTTTGCCATTAACTATCCTTCCTTCAATCCTGTTTTGGATTTTAATAACTATTACTCAAATTTGAGTAAATGGAGGTTGAACTCTTTTCTTAAAAAGATATTTGTACATACTCAATTTTCTCCTTCCCTACTCATTTTTGAGAGCTTATTTTTCATTATACATCAAGTTAAAACAGAAAAAAAGTGGATAATGGGTCCCTTTTATGAGGTTCCCATGTTTGTGTTAATTAGAGCTTATTTTAGCTCTCGAGAGATCGAGAGTGCTTGACGACCGAGCGTCTCACCAATAACGACATTCTTGAATCCATCCGAAGTGGAGAGAATACCAACCCAATCCTTTTCAGTTTCATCTTTGAAAGCAATGAGCATTTCTTCTCCTCCATCTCTATCAAAAGCGATGTATTCTGCAAACCCTTGCATATCTTGCATACCAATCTTTCTTATTTTGGCTCTTCCAAGTGCATCTGATGCTTTGATTTCATCAATAATATTCTTGTCAGCGACTTCATCAATTTTTGATATGATGGTCATTTTAGCTTGTGCTTTGACCTTTCCTAAAGTCTTTGTTGGAATATCACTGGGTTCAGGTATGACCATAGTTACATTGGATTTTATTCTCAAAGTGAGCATATCATCCAATCTATCAAAGATTGCATCTTTACTGTAAAGAATTGCTGTTTCTATTTTTGGTCTTGGATAGGTTGTAACTGTCGTTTGGAACGCTTCATTTTGACTCTTGAATTCCATCAATAGTTGAGATATTTTCAATGAATCTTTTGAAAATCTATTATAATAATCATTGAATCCACCCTTTACGGCTTCTATTTCTTTTCTAACAGATGATTCAACTACATCGGTTATTGTTGAAATCGCTTTCAAGGAGGTTTCTTCATTGTTCCTGATACAAGTTGTTGCTGTGGTATTTACATCACTTATTACCGCAGTGGTTGTACTTCCAATAGTTTCAGTACCGGTAGTGCAATCTTTAGCAACTTTTTGCTTCGTTTTCTTGGTATCATTGATGAATGAATCCTTAGTCTCTTTCAGATTTTCTTTAGAGCTTGTAACCGTAGCATCTGCCATAGATGCAATATCTGCCGTCATCTGTGTTGTTGTTGTAGTTGTAGTATCAGAATTAGATGTTGTTAGAGAGGTTAATTTCTCTGTAACATTATTCTTTGTTAAATCGAATTCAGTTTTTGAGGTGTCTACAGAGCTATCAATTGATGCATGCATTCCTGTAACTGTTTCTTCAACTTTGGCATTAATGTCTGCTGAGTAGTTAGATTTCAATAAAACAACACTTGAATTTAAGGTTGCGACTGTAGAATTTGTTGCTTCCAAAGTATTTGCATTTTGTTCTTCAACCTTTGTTAGCATAGATGCAGTTCCATCTTCTACAGCTTTATTATCGATATCTACATTTGCAGCTATTTCTTCATTGTGTTTAGTTACTAATTCAGCAACAGAGGCATTAGCGTTCTCCATTAGAGCAGCAATTTCTTTGCTTGTGTTCGCATTCAAATCGTCAATTTGCTTTTTATATTTTTCAGAAATTTTCGTTAATTGCTTATTGAATTTCCCTTCAAAATCATTCATATCTGAAGCAAAATGCTCTTTCACTTGATCAAAATTGGTACTAAGTCCTTCTTTGAATTGATTATTCAAATCAATTCTATTTTTCTTAGCTTCCTCAGCTGTTTCCTTCAAGAAAGCTCCTTGTTCATTTGTTGCTGTAGTGATTGTTTCACTAAGAGTTGTTACATTGCCTTCTGTTTCATTTACAAAAGTATCCAATCCTGATAAGACATGATCTCTTGTATCTTCTAATTTTTCTTTAGAGTCATTTTTCAAAGCATTGCCAAGTTTTTCAACTTCATTGGTGATGGTTTGTGTTGCAGTAGCAATAGCATTTGTTCCCTCGTTAAGGAATTCATCATTTCTTCCTTTGATTGTCGAATTCAATTCTTCTAGAGCAGTCTGGGAATTTGACTTTGCATTAGTTGAAAAAGTGTCTAAATTCTCATTTACATTTCCCTCAAAAGCTTCAACTGTTTCGGTTTGTTTGGTCAAGAAATCGTTTGTTTCTGATTTGATTGCTTTCTTGGTTGAATTAACAGCTACATTAACAGACTCTTTTGCTTCGAGTGTTTTACTTTCAACAGAAGCTTTGCTTTCGTTGCTATTTAGAGAAACAATATCACTATTTTTCTTCTTTTCAGAGTGAACAAATTCTTCTGTATCTTTCATTACTTGATCGAAATGCTTAATCTGATTTGCAACGTACTCTTTCAATTCAGTTACTAGCTGATCAATCTTATGTGCATCTTTTCCTGCTTCTTCGGCTATTTCTCTAAAAGGATAAAGACCAATTGCTTTATCTACTAACCCCTCAATATTATAGGCATAATTCTTTCCAAATAATACTTCAAGAGTTGCTTTTACTTTTGAGATGGGTTTAACTTGGGAATACTTAGAAATCTCTCCTAAAGTTAAAGGGCCCAAAGAAAGTAATGCGAGATACACCTTTTGTTCTATTTCACTTAAACCAAGTCTCTCAAGAAATGGTGTAGTAGTTGGTGTTGACATAATATATCCCTTCATATCATTTTTACAAATTGATTTATTGCTTCATTTTTTCATAGTAAATCAAAGGTAGCAAATTTCTGTTATACTAACAAAAATTAACAAGTAAAACAGAAAAGGAGATTGTATAAATGTATTGCTCTTCATACAAATTTATGGCAAAGAAAAAATAGCTCAAAACACAAATTATGCGTTTTTTCTTAAAAATTAGATGAGAAGATAGGAATTATAATGTTCCTTCTTCAATTGCCTTTATATCTAAGAAGGATTCCAATATGCCTTCATAGATTTTTCCATCAAGAATTGTTAAAGGTCTTTTTGCTTCTTTTGCAATCATATCTTCATGAGTTACAACAACAAGAGTAACGCCTTCTTCTTCGTTAATCTTCATTAAATAATCAATGATTTCTCGTGAGGTATTGCTATCTAATTGACCTGTGGGTTCATCTAAAAGGATTAGTTCAGGTTTATTAGCCAATGCACGAGCAATTGCTACTCTTTGTCTTTGCCCACCACTTAGCTCCATTGGAAAATGATCGCCTCTATCTGGTAATCCAATTACTTCAAGAAGTTCATACACTCTCTCTTCTCTTTCAGAAGTTGGAGTTCCATTTATAATCATTGGAAGTGCGATGTTTTCTGCTGTTGTCAAAATTTCAAGAAGATTAAATGCTTGGAAAACAAAACCAATTTTATTTCTGCGAATATCACGAATATCCTTGTTTGGCATTTGAGTTAGATTTACTCCATTAAAGAAAATTTCACCTGCAGTAGGATTGTCTATTGTTCCAATCAAATTGAGAAAAGTTGTTTTTCCACTTCCAGAAGGACCTACTATTGTTGCATACTCTCCTCTCTCGAGAGCAAAGTCAATACCATTAATAGCTTTGATTGTTGCTTCTCCAAAAGGGTATTCTTTTGTCAGTCCTTTAGTCTGAATAATAAAGTCATTTTTTTCAGCCAATGAAATTCGCTCCAGCTGTTTTATCAAAGGATATCAGAATAAAAAGCATTTCTAACAATCTAATTATAATTTAAATTGAAAGAAGAAAAGGAACTGATGGAATTAATTCTCTTCTTAATTCATGATTAATGAATTTTCTATCTTTAAATAAGCCCCCTTCTTTTTTTATAGCTATTTTTAACAACAAAGTATCCAGAAATTGCTAGAATTATTATTGTTCCTCCTATTATTGGTCCTAAAGTCCAAAGTGGGAAAGGCTTGTCGAAAGGATCATTCGGATCACTACCACGTTTAATTTCCACATCATCAGTTATCCCGTCCCCATCCGTATCATCATTAATCGGATTTGTACCGTAAATATCGATTTCATCAACATTTGAAATTCCATCGCCATCTGAATCCAAATTCGCATCCTGAACAAGAGGATTTGTTAAATATCGTTTCACTTCATCCCCATCTAATAGTCCATCTCCGTCCGTATCAGAAATATCTGGATTTGTGCTATGAGTGTACTCTTCAATATTAGTTAGCTTGTCTTCATCTAGATCTTCGTAAGTATCTGGTACAAACGGATCTGGATTTTCATATTGCACCTCAAACCCATCTGGTAAGAAATCTCCATCTGTATCTGAATTGAGTGGATTTGTTCCCGAAAATAATACCTCATACCCATCTTCTAAATCATCTTGATCTGTATCTTTGATTGTTGGATCTGTAAAATAAATATCTGCTTCTTCTACATTTGTTAATAAATCACCATCTGTATCGAAATCTGTATCATTCTTTGTTGGATCCAAGCGATATCTGTAAATTTCATCTCCATCTAGTAACCCATCTCCATCTGTATCCTTCATTTGAACGTTGCTCCCAACAATTTCTTCCTCCAAATCACTTAGTCCATCCTGATCCATATCTGCAGTCAAACCGATTCGCTCATTGCCTCCCCGATAGCTTGGCCATGGTAAGAGTCCAAATGAACCTAGTTTATAACAATAAACATCTGAAAGGTCTCGCTCAGTCCCTGTGCCATGAGTTGTAATAATGATTTCAATTATCCCATCTTTATCAATGTCGCCTATTACTGGTGCAGAATCAATTCCTTTTATGCTTATTTCTTTCTTATACAGCTCAGTTCCATTATTCGAAATAATTAGTATTTTCCCAGAAGGCGTCACTTCGACAATTTCAGGAATAAAATCCCCATTTATATCACAAATAATTGAATCTTTGTAAATGACTTCACTATTAGTGCTATTCCAATAAACGTTCTTACTATTTCTTGCATCAGTAAAAGCAAAGAGTGTGACATTTGTGGGTTGAATTAGGAAGTCATTAATTCCATCCATATCCAAATCACCAATTGTTACACTATTTAGTATTGCATTTTCTGCCTCCCAAGGCCATTCGCTGAATTGTGAGCCGTTTTGATGATAAATGTACAAATTTCTGTCCCACGAACCAATAATTATTTCATTCTTACTATCATTATTCAAATCAGTAACTGCAGGAGAAGCTCTAATATGATATGTTGTATTTTGTGGCCACCCTGGTAGTGGAACACCATGACCATCAATAACGTGTATTGCATTGTCATAAGAACCAAAAACAATTTCTAATGCAGAATCTCCACCTAAATCCGCTAAAGCTGGTGTACCAATGATTTGATCTGTTGCACCTGTATATGGAAATCCTTCTACTTCTGATCCATTAAGCTCAAAAGCATGAATATTGTTATCCCACGTTCCAATAATTATTTCTTTCTCTCCGTCTCCATCAATATCCCCTGCAGAAAGTGATGATGTAATTTTATTACTTAATTCAATATCCCAGTTTGGAACCTCTGTAGCATTTAAAAACCAAGCATGTAACGTTCCTGGATTGTGTGTTGCACAAATAATTTCTTTCTCACCATCTTCATTAAGATCTAAAGCAATTGGATATGGTGATATGCCTAAATCTGATGTTAATTTCTCATTTGTAGCAATAGTACCATATGTTCCCCAACCTTCAAGAAAATTTCCTTCATGGTCTAAAATATAGATGAAACTATTTGCAGTCAAGATAATAATTTCCATATCTCCATCTCCATCAAGGTCTGATAAAATTGGTGAAGATATTGCCGAGCCAATCAAATCTTCATGTATCCAAAGGGCATTTGTGAAGAATGACTCTATTTCTGCGCCAGAGTTAATAGAAAATATCGGCTCAGTAATAAACACTTGTTTCTGTTCAATTCGAGGGTTTAGCTGTTTTAATTTCAAAATATCAGCGTCAAATGATTGTGCTAAACCAATATTTACACAAATCGTTAGTACAATAAAAATAAGTCCTATTCTGGAAATTATTATTTTATTTACCATTAAAGCATACCACAAATATACAAGTCTCCTCTTTCAAATTTAATTTTTGTTAAAAAACCGTTAATATTCCTTACATTTTGATTATCTTTTCTCCTTCAAATGAATTAACTCTCTAAAATGATATTAGTATAAATGCTTAAAACTGATTTCAACAAATCTTATCTGGGTAGTATATCTGATGAGCTTAATATCTAGAGTTTTCGAAAAACTTAATCTGTTTTTCAGAATGATTTTCATTAATAAAAAATACACTCTAGTAGCATTTGTGGGCTTAGGAATAAGCCTTTCCCTTATATCTACAAGTTTAATTTTTCTTTATAGTTACCAATTTAACGCATTCAATAAATATGTCGTTGATCATCCCGAAGAGCAAATAACAATATCACCAAATAATATGCTTAATTCTTTTGGGCAAGAGGATACTTTGATTCCTGATTTAAACTCGCTTGTGGATACTTCAATAAGTGATTCTGGGTTACAAGGTCGTGTTTCATATAGAGGATGGTATAATCGTCGTGCGGTAGTTCTTCCTTATGAAGATCGAACTCATTATAATACCACTGAACTTTTACCCTTGTCAATGGTTGGTGTCCCAGTAGAATTTTTTGATATATTGCAACCATATCTCATTGAGGGTGGAAGAATGCCTGCAAGTTCAAATGAAATTATTATATTGCTACGATCAGAATACTTTTCAACAACAAATATTAGTGTCGGCGAACAAAATATCTTTGTTATTTCTAATCCTATAAATATTTGGGCTTCAGTATGGGACGGAGTTCCTAATGGCGGAGTGAGGATGAATGTTACCGGTATTATCAATGTCTATGATTTACAGAACAGTTTAAACAACACTTCAGATTCCACAACAAAAATCAGCAATCTATTTTCTGTTATTGATACTGATGAAATGATATTAACGTTTCATAAAAATGTTATGGATTTCACATCTGGTTTAACTGGCATGCCGTCCTTGGTTGCTCCAAATAAACAAACCTATGTAGGATCTATTCTTTTCAATTTGAACGAAGTAAATGCTTTTAGAATCAATGATGATATATCTAACTTGATCGCTTTTTCTGAACAGTTACGTACTTCTATTGAAACTACAAGTTTAACAAATGATGTTCATATCGATTTGGATTTAGTAGTTATCCTTCAAGGGTTCGCATCTGAATTTGAAGTTTTTAAGATTTTTACCCTGTTATTTATGGTACCCATTATAAGTATGGCTTTATCTTTAACAGCATACTCGACTAACTTGGTCAAAAAACGCAGAAAACGCCAACTTGCTTTGTTAGGTCAAAGAGGTGTTTCTCAATTTGAGATTCTCTTTATGTTGTTTAGTGAGACCTTACTTTTTACCGTTATTGCAATAGTAATATCATTCATTATTGCGTATCCATATTCATTTCTAATTTTAAAGAGTGATGCTTTTCTAAGTTTTCAGGGAGAAATAATTACTCCACAACTATATATTTTCATTATTGAAATTATAATTGCGATAGGTTTTGGTGGGTCATTGTTAGTAAATTTCAGCAATATCTGGAATTTAAGCAAAATAAGTGCTGAAGAAGCTTTCAGCGAAACGAAAACCAAAAAGCCATTCTGGGAACGATTTTATATTGATATATTCTTCTTAATTGTAGGAATTGTTGCTTGGATAATAACATTTTACCAACTTCGTAATACAGCTGTATCTTCTGCTTTTGCTCGAGTATTAGGAACACCGGCACCAATACTAATAATTGTTGGAACAGTTTTATTCATTTCTAGATTATATCCACTAATTACTACTTGGTTATCTAAAATTTCTTGGAAATATACTAAATTAGAAATGATTAGCATTTCACTAAGAAGTTTAAGTAGAAGAAGAAGTGCCTCGATGCGGTCATTAGTTCTAATTATGCTTACGTTTACTATGGCAATAATTTCTATTGTAATACCAGATACATATCAAAATTTCGATTATGAAAATGCTGCTTATGACATTGGATCAGATATAGTGATATCAGGGGTTTCTATGAATGATCCTAGTTTCCAGGCAAATATTGAAGCAATTGAGGGTGTTGAAGATACCACATATGTAGCCTTACTAACCTATAATCCAATATCCCGGGGGAGTATAATCTATTCTTATTCAATAGTAGGTATAAATACTTCTGAATTTGCTAACGTTGCCTTTTTTGAAGATGAATATTTGGATGATGATTTAGAGGAAACATTAACTATTTTAGCACAACCCCCAGAATTGGGGTCTTCTGCCAATGTTTTAATTCAAGAGGATCAAGTAAAAGCATTTAATTTAACTGAAGGGAAAAATTTCAATATAACATATTTGCCCAGTGGTTCAAACGTGGAATACAATTATACCGTTACTACTGTTGGTTTCTATAATTATTGGCCTACTTTATACAAAATTGCACCAGAACAAGGTTCAACTATTTTCAGACTTGGTATGGTCACCAATTTAGCAACAATCTATGCTCTTGCAATGGATTCTGCCAACGTCAATGTTCAGTTGTATGTAGATGTAAAAGATGATTATATCGTTGAGACAGTTGCAGATGATATTCGTGGGAAAGTTTTTGGGCGGAGAATTGAAGACATAGATGAAAGAGTGACTATTTCGACAGGTAGTCTCAGAGCAGCAGTCATATATGGCTCTCTAAATTCCAATTTTATTGCATCTATTTTCATTCTTATCTTTGCTATGTCGTTAATGATGGTAATACATAGTTTGGAGCGTTCAAACGAAGTAGGAATTTTGAAAGCTATTGGTATATCTCCAAAGCAACTCTTCTCGTTTTTCTTCGTAGAATCACTCACTGTTATAATTGTAGGTGCAATAGTTGGAACATTCCTGGGGATGATTACTTCATATATGTTTATGTCAATAATAACAATCAATAGATTCATCCCACCCTGGGGGATGGTTTTTTCACCATGGAAGATTATTGGAACAATATTAGTTATGTTATTTGCATCCATGCTTAGCTCAGCAATTCCAGGAGTTCTCTTTTCAAGACGGAAAGAAGCGCAAATTATGCGAGAGCTATGAAACAAATTTTTTTGTTTATAATAATGTAAAAGAGAAAGGATAATTGCTACAAACAAAATAGAAGTTACAAAGAAAAACGAATGAAAACTCATAAATGAACAAAAAATTTTAAAACTGAACAAAAGAGACTAAAATATAGTGAAGTTATTCTTTTAATAACCTCTACAAAACATTATTAAAAGGAAAATGAAACAGCAATTAATATAAGAAAAATTTAACTGTTAATTAGGTGTAAACAAATGGCAGATGATAAACCGCATTTGAATCTAGTCGTCATTGGTCATGTTGATCATGGTAAAAGTACAATGACTGGACATGCTCTCTACAAAGCAGGAGCAGTCGACGAAAGGTTGATCCAGAAGTATGCAGAAGAATCAGAGGCAATCGGAAAGCCTTCATGGAAATACGCTTGGGTCTTGCAAAAGCTCCAGGAAGAACGCGAAAGAGGTTTAACTATTGATGTTTCTTTCTTCAAGTTTGAAACTAAAAATAGCGTTTTTACAATTATAGATGCCCCTGGTCACAGGGACTTTGTAAAGAACATGATTACTGGTGCCTCTCAAGCTAACGCTGCAATTCTCGTCGTTTCTGTTGAAAAGAACGACCTTGAGTCTGGTCTTGCTGAAGAGCGAGTTGAGAAAACACCAAAGGGTGATCGAAGAATCCCTGGTGGTCAAACAATTGAGCATTTAACACTTGCAATTACTCTTGGCATTACCCAAATAGTTGTTGCAGTAAATAAAATGGATCTGGTAAAGTTTGAAGAAAAAGCTTACCTTGGTGTTGTTGAAAGAATAACCGCATTACTTCAAGGTTTTGTTAAAAGTGGTCTTGTTTCAAAAGAACGTGTTGATTCCATAAAATTCGTTCCAACAAGTGGAATGACTGGAGATGGTTTAGTTGGCAAAAGCGATAAAATGACTTGGTATAAAGGTTTAGCTTTAATGGATGCAATTAATGAATTCAAAGCACCAGAAAAACCAACTAGTAAACCACTCAGAATGCCTGTTCAAGATGTGTATGCAATCAAAGGTGTAGGTACTGTCCCAGTAGGGAAAATCGAATCTGGTATATTAAAACCAGGCGATGAAGTTGTTTTCCCAATTTCAAATCAAAGTGCAAAAGTTCAATCCATTGAAATGCATCACGAACAACTTACACAAGCAGTTCCTGGTGATAATGTAGGCTTTAACATAAAAGGTGTTGCTCGAAATGAAATCCTCAAAGGCGATGTCATTGGTCACGCTAAAGATGCTCCAAAGATCGTTGAGACCTTTGTTGCCCGTACCTTCGTTTTGAAGAACCTCTCCAAACCTGGAGCTTCACAACCAACTGGTATGGCTAAAGGCTATGCACCAATCATTCATCTTGGTCAAGCTGCACAAGCATGCCAAATTGTTGATTGGAAGGTTTTAAAGAAATCACCACAACGTAAATCCTTAGTTGCAACTGGTGAATATGATCCAAAAATTTACCTTATACAAGGTGATTTTGCTGAGATTACATTCCAACCATTTGCACCATTCATATGCGAAAAATTCGCTGACTTCCCCGCATTGGGACGTTTTGCCGCACGTGATATGGGACAAACCGTTGCTGTAGGAATTGTTACAGACGTAAAAGCAAAAAAGATAAAAGAATAGAAATCTAAATTCTATTCTCTTTTTCTTATTTTTATTACTTCTTATATTCATCTGGAAAAGATTTTTTAATTCAATGCCTCTGAAGATTAATTAAAAACATAAATATAACTTGGATACCAATATATTGTTATCTAACTATAACTTTGGAGTTGTGATTTTTTGCCTGGAAAAAGTGAGAGTAGTCATCGCAGTAATAGAAATTCTGTACCTGAAATAGGACATGAGTTAATATCAGGTTTAACACAATTATTGGTTCTTCTAATCCTTAAAAAAGGCCCTCAGCATGGGTATGAGCTTGCAAGTATGCTTGAACCAGTTTATGGTCGAAGACTTTCTCCTGGTACTATTTATCCACTTCTCCAAAGGATGAAAACAAAAGAGTATATTCAAAGTAAATCTACAGTAGTATCTGGTCGTAAAAGGAAAACTTATGTTGTTACTCGTTTAGGTCGAATTGCGATGGATAATGCTCAAGATAGTTTGCATTGCATTATTAATAACAAAGCTCCTAATCTAGATACAGATGCCCCTGGAGAAGAGTTGCTGAAAAGTCTAGCTCAATTTAGAATTTTACTAATACTTAAGCTATCTCCTTTACATGGATATGAATTGGTTGAAAAACTAGCTAATTATTTTGGACAGAAAATTGCACTCGGCACCATTTATCCTTCACTTCATCGCTTAGTTGATAAGGGATATATCATGGGTAAATCACACTGGGAAGGCGATCGAGAACGAAAAGTCTATGAATTGACAGAAACAGGTAAAAATGCAACCAAAATCGCTCTTGTTGAAGTTACACGAATTGTTGATGATACAATATTTAATTAATATTTATGTTCTTTTAATCCACCTCGACCTAAATCGATAATTCTTCGTTAATGAAAAATGCTTTAAATCAAGAAAAATAAAAGAAATAGTATCAATCCAGAACATTGAACTTTAATTGCTATTACTATTGGTGTAAATAATGCGTGAAAATCACTTCATTTGGTTCATAACTAGCAGCGTATTAGGTGTACTTTTTATTATTTGGGCTTCAATTGCACCAAGCCTTCCTCTTGTTCCTGGCGATATTTGGATGTTAATTCCGGGTATAATATTAGTCGTAATCGGTTTATTAGGTATCTTTGATAGTATGGTTTCTGATAGAGTGTTTTTGAAATATCTCTCTAAAATGGAAAACGAGCGAATTAGTTTGACCAATCTTTCAATAGATCTAAATATTGAAATTTCTGATTTGCGTGAACTTTTACTAACTCTACGTAGTCAAGGTAAATTAAAGGTTTTTTTTGACGAAAAAACCGGTGAAATAGTTTCTTCAAAGCTATATCAAGGAATAATCTGTTCTTTCTGTGGTGAACCTCAATCTGCAGAACAATTTTGTTCTTTCTGCGGTACAGAAAAACTTGAAGAATAAATCATTGTAAATAGTAAATTGAAAAAACTGAGCTGGAAAAAATGGGTAAAAAGTTCAAAGGAATCGGTTGTCCCTGTGTTACCCCGTTCAATCAAGATGAAAGTTTAGATTTAATTGGATTAAGAGAGTTAATTGACTTTTTAATTAATTCTGAAATTAATGCAATAATCCCTACAGGTAGTAGTGGGGAACATTATTCTTTAAGTGATGAAGAATATCATCAAGTAATTGATACGGTACTAGATCAAGTAAATGGTGCTGTGCCAGTCTATATCGGTCTTCCCTCTGAATCTAAAATAAGGTTACTAGAAATTGCTAAATATGCTACAGATGCAGGTGCAGATGGGTTTGTAGTTTACCCCCCAAAAATCCCTACGCTTTCAGCTCAAGAATTGATTTCCCATTATGAATCAATAAGTAAGAATATTACTAATTTCACCTTATTTGTGAATAATCCTGATGGGTGTGGTATAGATTTACCCGTTGAATCTATTAGAAGGATTTCTAAATTCGCTCATACAGTTGGAATGGTTGAGCTTAGCAGTGATTTCAAGAAAATCTCTCAAATAAGCTCAGAAGTAAGTGATGATTTTCGAGTATATACTGGTAGAGGTTTGCTGTTTCCTCAAGCTCTAAAAGAAGGTGGAGTTGAGGGCGCTATTATTCCAAGTGCAAATGTCGTTCCAAATTTACACGTTGAATTATATGAAGCTTTCAATGTTGAGATGAAAGAACGTTTTGAAGAAATACAAACCAAACTTCTCCCTCTTGAAATTGGTTTAAAGCTTGGATCATTTCCTTCTGCAATAAAAGCTAGTTTGAACCTTCTTGGGGTCAATGTTGGCAATCCACGTAAACCCCTTTTTCCACTTTCTGATAGTGATTTAGAGAAATTACGAAATATTTTAGTTGCATCAGGTTGTCTAAGACCTCCAGCTAAAGAAGAGGAAGAATCTCCAAAAAAGAATAAGGAAACCGTTTCAACCAATAAAAAGAAGAATGGTAAGTAAATAGTATTTATTACAGAATATTGTATTGAGTGTTCTATTATGTCTTTCGAACTTATTTATTCCATCATAATTCCCATAGTAACTCTTGCTGCTTTGCTTTATGCAGGAATTGAGGATATTCTCCATAGAGAGATTCGAAGAGAAATTGTCTGGATTATTATGGTTATCGTTGGATTAGTAATGGATACTTTATATGTCATTAATGCAGAAGATCAAAATAAGGCTCTGCTTCTGATCTTAATTACTGTTGTTTTAGGATTTTTAATTGGGTTTGTTTTGTTTTATCTTGGTGTATGGGGTGGTGCTGATACCAAAGCACTATGGGCGCTCTCAATACTTACTCCTATTAATCCTCTTACTAGTAATTTAATAAACATTAATTTGCCCGATTTATTGATAATAAATATCATTGACTCAATGGTATTTTCTTTATTGTTGAATGCTGGACTTGTAGCTATTTTTTATCCAATAATTCTGATGGTAGTAAATACTATTTCAGCATCAAAGGAATCACTCTTTGAAGAAGTAAGGGGAACTACATCCCAAAAAATCAGATGTTTCTTCTTCGGATATAAAAAGAATATAAGCAAAATTAATGAGAAAAAAATACATTTTGATTTTCTAGAAGAATTCAGTGATAGAGAATTTGAAGGTAAATTTGAAGGTGGTTTTGAAGGTCGATTAGATGGTAAATTCATTGGTATTTTTGATGGTGAGTTAATAGGTGAATTTACTGGAAAAGCAACTGGGGTGATTCAATTGTCTGATACAATAGATTTCGAACAACTATCTTTTGATAATGCTATTGCCAAAGCTAAACAGTTTACAAAAGAATTTGAACTCAGAAAAGATGATGATGAAACAGTACCTGCTCTCTTAACGAAATATCGCAGGACGTTTGAAGGAACAGAAGACGCCGTTTTAGATTCTAAGGAATATATAATCAATATTGATGGTAGACATACTCATCCAATTAAAGGATGCTTCATTGGTACACTTGAAGGAATTTTCGAAGGCAAGTTATCTGGTAAAATGTTTGGTAAATTAGTAGGCGATTTTGAAGGTCAATCATCAAAAGGAAAAATAATTGGCAATACTACCAAGAACTCTCAAAATTGGCAACTAAATATACGAATGGGTTTAGATGAAGATGAAGTTATGGAACAAAGACAATTGAGAACTCTTTGGCAACTAAGAAAACAAAACAAGAAATCAGTCTGGGTAACCCCTGGAATACCTTTTGTTTCTTTAATGTTTTTAGGCTATATTCAGTATTTGTTGTATGGCAATATTGCTCTACTTTTATTCAATTTATAACCAAATTAAACAAGAAACACTATTTTATTTATAAAAATGAGCGAAGAATTTTTTATTAAGAAGAAAAAATGACACAAGGTAAGGACAAATGAATGATTATGTTATCGTAGGTGCTGGTCCCTCTGGGATCTTTTGTGCACTAGAACTTCTTAAACAAGGTGTAACTAAAATTACCCTTATTGATCGAGGCAAGGAAGTCTACAAAAGGAAATGCCCTCGACGAGAACGAAATATTGAATGCGTAGCCTGTTCTATTTGTGACATTACAAGTGGTTTTGGTGGAGCAGGAGCTTGGTCCGATGGTAAGATTACAAAAGATATCACTGGTACCGTTGGAGGTTGGATGACTGATTTTCTCACTCATGAAGAACTAGCAAAATATACTGAATATGTTGATGAAGTTGTTCTTTCCTATAGCAATGGTGGTGATCGATATTTCTCTCCTGACCCTGAATTTGTTGATCAAAAGAAAAGCATTTGCAGAGCGGAAAACATGAAATTGATTACTTATCCTATTCGACATTTGGGAACTGATAATGCTTCTGCAATCATGGATAATATTTACCTGTTTTTGAAAGATAAAATTAACATTATTCTAAAATCAACTGTTGATAAAATTCTTATTGAAAAAGGTAAAGCTATTGGTGTTTCAACAACAAAAGGAGAAACTTTCAAAGCGAATAAAGTAGTTATGGCAGTTGGTCGTGGTGGAACTAATTGGCTTAAAGCAGAATGTGATAGATTAAAAATTAAATACTCTAATAATGCCGTTGATATTGGTGTTCGTGTTGAAACCTTGAATGAATATTGTGCTGAGTTCACAGATAATTTATATGAATTTAAAATTGAATATGCAACGAAAACCTATGAGGATTCTGTTCGAACTTTCTGTGTTTGCCCTGGTGGATATGTTACAACTGAACGTTATGAGGAAACAACCTGTGTGAACGGTGAAAGTAGAACTAATGTAAAGAGTCCGAATACTAATTTTGCTATTCTCGTAACCTGCAATTTTACTGAGCCATTTAATCAACCCATTCAATATGCAAAACATGTTGCATACCTTTCGAACATGCTCTCAGGTGGGAATTCCGTTTTAGTACAACGATTTGAAGATTTGAAGAATGGTCGACGTTCAACACCTGCTAGATTAGCTCGTTCAGTGATCAAACCAACGTTGGAAAGTGCAATAGCAGGAGATATTACCTTTGCAATGCCAAGTAGAGTAATGAGTAATTTAAGAGATTTCTTGACTCATTTGAATGTTATAATGCCTGGAATTGATGGTCCAAATACTCTATTATATGCTCCTGAGATTAAGCTATATAGTATTCGAATTGATCTCACCAAAAATTTAGAATCCAAGGACATTAAAAATCTATACTTTTGTGGTGACGGCGCAGGAATTACTCGAGGTGTTATGCAAAGTGCTATTTCTGGAATTGTTGTTGCCAAAGCTGATAAAAAATGATCAATACTGAACTTTGTTTATTTGCTAGTATTTTCTTTTCTTTTTACTAGCATTTACTTCTTTTCTTAGCGTATTTAGTTTCTTTTCTAGTTCTCTTCTATTTTCTCGGAGATTTCTTAATGTACCAATTAAAACCCCCTCGAGAGTAAATACTTCAGCATTTTCAAAATCAATTGCATCTCTCATTAGTACTATCGTTCTAAAATACTCGCTATCTATAGAATATCCTTCGATATATCTGTTAAATGGGGGAATAATAATATGAATTCTATCCGGTTTTCCTTCTAAAATATTCAACCATTTTGCTTTTACCCAAACCTTTTGAGTTATTTTAGAGCCTATTTCATCACGAAAGGTATACGCAGGATGAGCATGAGCAGAAATAGTTATGTCAGCAGTCCATACATCTAATGCAGGTGATGCATGCCCATGCCAAAGACCGATTGATTTATTTGTTTCTTTTTGCGTTAATCGAAATCCTTCAGCTTGAATAAGATTGATTTCTTCGGGAATGACTTCTTCAATTTTTCCATCATGATTTCCTTTTACTATTATTACATTTGTTTTTTTCACTAATCGTTTAAGAAACTTCCAAATTCTTCCTGCAATTGGGTGTGGTGTTCCATAAATAGCGTCTTTAAAATCACCTAGAAATATTAACGTGTCCGGTTTTTTTTCATCAAGTAACCGAATGATATCATCTTCTGGTCGTTTTGATTCTGGAAGAATGATTCCTTTTTTGTTTCTTCCATAAACATAACCAATGTGTAAATCAGAAACAATTAATGTTTTATTCATTTCCTTTTCATTAAACATTATTGCAGGTATCCCTGGAATAATTATTGAATTAGATTGCCCTTTCTTCTCATTGATGGACTTGGTCATTCTTTCGGAGAATCCTCCTTATTAGTTTATCTAGTAATTATTGAGATTCTTAAAAGATTGCAACAAGTTTCACAAATAGAAAATCGATTAATAACTCTAAACTTTCACGTGTAATTCCTGTTACAAAGAAAAATTCTGTTAGTTTTTTTCCATCTAATTCTTTTCCAATTATGCATTCTATCCATTCTCCATGTGTTTCTTTGAAAATAGCAATTTGGTTTGCAATTTCTTCGCTCTTAAATTCGGATATGGTATATGATTCCATTGCAACTAGATATTGCGAGAAAGGCATGTAATAGCGAATATCCACATCCTCAAGTAGCAATCTATCTAAAAATTCCAAACAAGATATTATTCTATTCTCTTTATTTGAGAAATCAATTACAACATCTAAAATTCTTGATAATATATCTAATCCAATTTGCAAGTTATCTGGAATTCTTCTTTGGACTATAACTTCAATTCGCGTTTTTTCTGTAGAAATACTTATTTCCTTATGAGAAAAATCTTCTTTTGACTCAAAAAATGCTTCTTTGCTTGCAATAGAAAGGCTATAGTTTGATTGTTTCAAAGAAATGATTACTTTTTGAAACACATTAAATTTTTCACTAACTAGTAAACGTGATGTTTCTTGTTTCGGAATAATTTCACTTTGAGTCTTAATCTTTGGTTTCCTTTCTTGTAGTGAAACAATTTCATTGTTACTTAATTTGCTTGGAAGTATGAAATTAGCGATTGAAGTTAATAACCCATTTAACATCTTAAAATATGGTCTATTATTACTTCTTTTTTTACTTGTAGAAATAAGCACATCTAATATTTTCTCTGCCTCAATCAAATCTATAGCTGGTTGAGCTATTAATCCTAATCCAAACTGTCTTTTCTTTCTGGGGAAATTTGGATCATCTAAAGAAATAGCTTTTGCGAATGCAGTTTTATTTCCAACTTTTCGAACAGAGAACTCATTTGCTCTTATTATCCACATTAGTAAATTTTCATTACTTGTAACATTTGGAATTTGAAAATTCTTTGGATTTTTATTTCGTATAACCGGTCCTTTTAGCGAATCAAATTCAACAAGAATTATGCCCAACTTTGTACTTTTTATCATAAACTACACCCAAATCTAATTTAATGTTTTTTTTATTTGCTCTTTTCATTAAATCTTATAGTCATTATAAGCATCTCTCAAATGTTCTAACCCTGTGCGATTTATGATTCTCGACATTCCCATTTGTGTTTTTGGAAATCCAATTAAAAGTGCTAAATAATCATCTTTTGAACAATTAATTCTAGATACAATACTATAATTTGACTCGTCCTCATCCTCAAGTACAATAATCTTTATTCCTCCAACTTCCAAATCTGTTTGGAAGTCTTCAATAGCAGAGAAAATTTTCGCTACATAAGCAGCAAAAACGGTGGAATTTTCTACTCCTGTAAATGATTCACCAATGAGTAATCCATTTGGGTCTGTTATAAGAACGATTTTTGCATTTGTTTGCTTTCGAACCCATTCAGCTAATTTATCAAAACTGATTCTATTTATGCCAACATGTTTAGCAATAACTTTAACAAATGGCTCATGAATTGTTTCAGGATTATGAAGTGTAGTCTCAAATATCTTGAATTGATAAATAACACTTGGGAAAAGATGTTCTAAAGGGTCAAGAATTTGTTTTTTGATGGTTAACCCATTTTCCGCTTCTTCTAGGTCTTGTTTATGAGCTAAAAGTAGAAAGTTTTTACATTCAGGGGAAAGCTGCATTAAATCTTCAATTGATCTTTGTAGTTCTTCTCTAGCTTCATTTATTCTTTCAATCTCAGATGAATCCACAACAAAAATAAATGTGCTAACATTTTCAAAGTACTCGTTTTTCATCGTCCCATGAAATTCTCTTAATCGTAAATCTTCTTGTCCTGGTGGAATGAAAAAAATATATTTCTTTTTTAAGAATATTTTTTCTGAAATCTCGAGATCTTTACTAGGTGTTCTTCTTTGAGCAGCTTCAATTGGGATATATTTCATTATATCTTGAACTGAACTTTTCCCTGCATTATCTAATCCCGCAATTAGAACTTTCTCAATTACCATCTCCAATTCTTGCTCTGTTTGCATAAGGAATCAATCTCATTTACTTTGGATTTTTCTTTTACCATTAAATCATGAATAATTGATTTTTTGTTAATGTTAAAGAATACTATAATTTAATTCAGATTAAAGCATTAAAAAACCACGAATTTATTTTTCATATAATAGAAAAATTTTTGTAGGAGTTAATATACTCGAATATTGCTAAATTATAAATCATATACAGAAAGCAATCATTTCAACATGAATCAAAAAAACAGGAATATTATCTTTGAACTTAATAAAAACACTTTTTTGTAAAGGATGTATTACGGTTAGACTATTTAACGTTAAAACCATGTTGCATTATCAATAATGATAACTTATTGACAAAAAGTAGATAAAAGAATTGACAAAATGGCGTTTCTTGCATAAGATTTAAAAGATAAAAGTTTCCGCATTGATTTCATTGCTCTTCCAGCTAAAAAGTAGCACACTTCATGATTATATTTTTGACATGAAAAGATAGCCTTAGAAGACCGTATCAGCGAGGATAAACTGAATGTCTGAGACCGAAAAAATAACAATTGAGGATAGATGGGTTCTTATTGAATCAATGGTTAAGGAACTTGGCCTTGTACGACAGCATCTGGATAGTTATAATGAATTTATTCAAAATGGGATGCAAAATGTTGTAAAAGAAATTGGTAGTATTAAGCCTGAAATTCCTAATTATTATGTAAAGATCAATAAAATCGATATGGATCCTCCCAATATACGAGAAGCTGATGGATCATTAAATAATATTTTTCCAAGTGAAGCTCGAATAAGAAATCTAACATACACAGCACCATTATATCTCGATATGACTCCAATTCGAGTTGATGAAGCTGGTAACGAAATTCCAAGAGAAACTTCTAGAGTATTTGTTGGTCGTATGCCAATTATGCTCAAATCTAAAGTTTGCCCTCTTAGTAGAATGACGAAAGAGGAGTTAATAAAAGCCGGTGAAGATCCTAATGATCCTGGTGGATATTTTGTCATTAATGGCAGTGAAAGGGTTCTAGTAACTCAAGAAGATTTAGCTCCAAATCGTATTTTGATTGAGAAGAAAACTGGTAGCGTAACAAGTATGGCTAAAGTGTTCAGCACAGCTCAAGGTGTGCGCGCACCTGTCACTATGGAACGCTCTCGAGATGGTAGTTTAAACGTTAGTTTTCCATCCGTTCCTAGAAAAATTCCTTTTGTTGTACTTATGAAAGCTTTAGGCTTATCTTCCGATAAAGCAATTGTAGAAGCAGTTTCAGATAAAACTGATGTTCGGAAAGAATTAATTCCATCATTGGATGAAGCCTCAGAGGTTAGTGATGAAGATAGAGCTCTTGATTTTATTGGCAAACGAGTTGCTGTAGGTCAAACAATTGATTATCGAATTAAAAGAGCTCGTGAAATATTAAATCGATATTTACTCAGACATATTGGGACGAAAGAAGAACATAGATTTGGTAAAGCATTCTTTCTCGGTCAAATGGCACAACGTTTACTCGAGCTTGAATTAGATAAGCGTGAGGAAGATGATAAAGATCATTATTCAAATAAAAGGCTTAAACTCTCTGGAGAATCACTTATTTCTCTATTCAGAGTAGCTTTTATGAGCTTATGCCGAGATATTAAATATCAACTCGAAAGAACAGCTGTACGTGGTAGAACACCTAACATTAGAACTGCTGTAAGAGCTGATGTTATTACTGAAAGATTAAGACATGCCCTAGCAACTGGTAATTGGGTAGGTGGAAAAGCTGGAGTTAGTCAATTACTTAATAGAACTAATTACCTCTCAACTCTGAGTCATTTGAGAAGAGTTGTAAGTCCATTAAGTCGAAACCAACCTCATTTTGAAGCAAGAGATTTGCATCCAACTCACTTCGGTAAGATATGTCCAAGTGAAACACCTGAAGGACCAAATTGTGGTTTAGTAAAGAATCTTGCATTAGATGCTTACATCAGTGTTGGGACAAATGAAAAAAACATTGAAGATTTCCTTTATACTCTTGGTTTAAATAAACTACAAAACTTACAATCAACTGATTCAACAAAAATATTTCTTAATGGTCGCTTACTAGGCTCACATCCAGATCCTAAGGGATTTGTTAATGATGTCCGAAAAGCGCGGAGAAAAAATTTGATTAGTTCTGAAGTTAATATCAACTTTTATGATGATATTCAAGAAGTTCAAGTTAACAGTGATCATGGTAGAGTAAGAAGACCAATTATTGTTATTGACAAAGGAAAGATTAAACTTGATAAAAAACATGTTGAAAAGATCACTTCAGGTGCTTGGAGTTGGCATGATTTAATTCAAAGAGGAATTCTAGAATACATTGATGCAGAAGAAGAAGAGAGTGCCTATATTGCTATGCAAATAGAGGATTTAGAAAAAGATACTGGTCATACACATTTAGAGATTGCTCCAAGTTCAATTTTAGGTATTTGTGCTTCACTTATTCCTTTTGCTGAGCATAATCAATCTCCAAGAAACACTTACGAGTCTGCAATGGCTAAACAAGCATTAGGTATGTATGCTGCAAATTATCGAATAAGAGTTGACACTCGATCTCACATTCTCTTTTATTCCCAGAAACCACTTGTTAAAACTCATGGAATGGACATTATCAATTTTGATAAACGTCCCGCAGGGCAAAACGTGGTAATAGCTTTATTGAGCTATGAAGGCTATAATATGGAAGATGCAATCATTTTCAATAAACAATCAATTGAACGTGGATTAGCTAGATCAGCTTTCTTCAGACGATATGAAGCAGAAGAACGACGATATCCCGCAGGTCAAGAAGATAAATTTGAGCGTATGAGTAAAGAAGTCAGAGGCTTTAGACCACCTGAAGCATATGTTCATTTAAGTTCTGATGGTATTGTTGAACCAGAAAGTCAACTTAAAGGCGATCAAGTACTTATTGGTAGAACTTCTCCACCAAGATTTCTTGAAGAATATAGTGAATTTGAAGTACGTGCTCCAATTAGACATGAAACCAGTATTAGTATGCGTCATAGTGAAGAAGGGTTTGTCGATACTGTTATCTTAACCGAAACAAGCGATGGTAATCGTTTAGTTAAAGTTAAGATGAGAGATATGCGCATTCCTGAATTGGGTGATAAGTTTGCTTCACGACATGGACAAAAAGGCGTAATTGGTTTAATCGCACCCCCCGAAGACTTACCATTTACTTCTGAAGGGATCGTTCCTGATATTATTGTTAATTGCCATGCTATACCTTCAAGAATGACCATTGGTCAAATTCTTGAGACTATGGCTGCAGTGTACGGAACAAAAATAGGCACAGTGGTTGATGCAACACCTTTTGAAGGAATTCCTTCCGATTATTTAGTTCAAGAAATGAAAAAATTAGGCTTGAACTATTATGGAAAACAAGCAATGTATAATGGCATTACAGGTAGAAAATATGATGTTGATATTTTCATGGGTATTGCTTATTATCAAAAACTTCACCATTTAGTAAAGGATAAAACTCATGCTCGTGCAAGAGGTCCTGTCCAAATTCTCACAAGGCAACCAACAGAGGGTCGTGCAAGAGAAGGTGGTTTGCGATTTGGTGAAATGGAACGTGATTGTTTAGTAGGACATGGAGCAGCTTTGCTCCTGAAAGAGCGTTTACTTGAAGAATCAGATAAAACGAACATCAACGTTTGTGGTAACTGTGGAGTAATCGCGACTTATGATAGAAACAGAGACAAATACCTTTGTCCAATATGCAAAGGTGAGTCTGAAGTATCAAATGTAGTGATGAGCTATGCATTCAAATTGCTTTTACAAGAACTAACATCTCTTGGAATGGCTCCAAAATTAATATTAAAGGATATGGCTTAGGAGGAAAAAAAGGATGTCATTTAAATTACCAAAAGCTATTGGCGCTTTACAGTTTGGTCTTCTCTCTCCTGATGATATGAGAAAAATGAGTGTTGTTCGTGTAATTACAGCAGACACTTACGATGAAGATGGAACAGCAATTCCCTCAGGCTTAATGGATGGTAGACTTGGAACGATTGATCCCGGTCAAAGATGCAAAACTTGCGGAAACCGTGTAGGTGAATGTGAGGGTCATTTTGGTCATATTGAACTTGCCAGACCAATTATGCATGTTGGGTTTAACAAAAAAATCTACAAAATGCTTAGAGCTATTTGTAGAGAATGTAGTCGTATTTTACTCACAGAAGAAGAAATTTACAAGTTTAGACAAGATGTCTCGAAATTCGAGAAAAGATGGGAAAAGAAAAGTGCTTCAATGATTAATGAATTTCTTAAAAAAGCGGCAAAAACAGAAGAATGCCCTCATTGCCAAGCTCTCCAATCTAAAATTAGATTAGAAAAACCAACCACTTATTACGAAGAAGTTAAAACTAGTAAGAAGAGCAAAGTAGTTGAGCGAAAGAAATTATCTCCTTCTGATGTTCGTGACCGACTCGAAAGAATCTCTAATGATGATTGCATTTTATTAGGTATTGATTCAAAGTATGCACGCCCAGAATGGATAGTTCTAACAGTTCTTCCAGTTCCTCTTGTTGCTATGAGACCAAGTATTACACTTGAATCAAGTATTAGATCAGAGGACGACTTGACCCACAAATTAGTTGATATTATTCGTATCAATCAAAGACTTCGAGAAAATATTGAAGCAGGTGCTCCTCAATTAATTGTAGAAGATCTTTGGGAATTATTACAATACCACGTTACAACTTATTTCAATAATGAAGTCTCAGGTATTCCTCCTGCAAGACATCGCTCAGGAAGAGCATTAAGGACTTTGACTCAAAGATTGAAAGGTAAAGAAGGTAGGTTTAGAAGTAATCTCGTTGGAAAACGTGTAGATTTCTCCTCAAGAACTGTTATTTCACCTGATCCAAATTTGAGTATCAATGAAGTAGGTGTTCCTGAAGAAATTGCAATGCAATTAACTATTCCAGAAAGAGTAACTGAATGGAATATTGAGGAATTGAAAGAACTAGTTATGCGTGGTCCAGTAGCTCATCCTGGTGCTAATTATATTATTAGACAAGAAGGTTTGCGAATTGATTTGCGTTTTGTGAAGGAAAAGCGAAATGTAGCAGATTCACTAGAACCTGGATTCATAGTTGAAAGACATCTGAAAGATGGAGATATTGTTCTCTTCAACAGACAACCATCTCTGCATAGAATGTCAATAATGGCTCACAAAGTAAAAGTTATGCTCTACAGGACATTTAGACTTAATTTATGTGTATGTCCACCATACAACGCAGATTTCGATGGAGATGAAATGAACCTTCATGTCCCACAGAATGAAGAAGCACAAGCAGAAGCTCGAACTTTGATGCTTGCACAAGAACAAATTTCTTCACCAAGATATGGTGGGCCATTGATTGGTGCAAATTGGGATTATGTTTCCGCAGCTTATCTCTTAACAAAGACGGGCTCTTTCTTCACAAAGAAAGAAACAATGCAATTCATTATCTCTTCGGGCTATAACAAAGATTTACCAGAACCCGAGATCAAAGAACCCGAAGAACTGTGGAGCGGAAAACAAATATTCAGTTTGTTTATTCCAAAAGATACTCACTATACTAATAGAGCAAAAATCTGTCATAAATGCCCCGAATGTCTTGAAGAGAATTGTAAATACGATGCTTATGTTACTGTAAGACATGGTATCCTAAAAACCGGTGTAATTGACAAGAAAGCAATTGGATCCCAACAAGAAGGAAGTTTACTTGGTAGAATTTTAATTGATCAAGGAACCAATATTGCTAGAGAATTCTTAGATGGTATTACGAAGCTTTTCATCAGAGTTTTGGCTTACAAAGGATTTACTGTCGGTTTCTGGAACATTGACATTCCAAAAGAGGCAAAGGCTCGAATTGATGAACTTCTAGATGAAGCTGAAAAAGAAACTCGAGAAACAATTGATGCTTATAGACAAGGTATTCTAGAAAGATTATCTGGTCATACTCAAGAAGAAACTCTCGAAATGAAAATAATGGAAATTCTCTCTAAATCTCGTGAGACTGCTTCAGATGTAGCAGCTGAATATCTTGGTATGGAGAACGAAGCTGTCATAATGGCAAAAACAGGTGCTAGAGGTAGTATGTTAAACCTTGGACAAATGGCTGCTTGTTTAGGACAACAATCCGTCCGTGGTGCGCGTATCAAAAGAGGATTCAAAGGACGAACCTTACCTCACTTCAAACATGGAGCACTTGATGCTCCCTCTAAAGGATTTGTGAGGAACAGCTTCAGAAGAGGTCTAACTCCAGTTGAATTCTTTATGCATGCTTGCGGTGGTCGTGAAGGATTGGTAGATACAGCAGTTCGTACATCTACATCTGGATATATGCAGAGACGATTGATACATGCTTTATTGGATATTAAAGCAGAATATGATGGTACTGTTAGAGGTGCTCAAAGTGAAATCATCCAATTAAAATATGGTGATGATGGTATTGATCCTGCAAAGACAGAACATGGGCAATCAGTCAATATTGATGCAATAATTGACCGTGTGTTGAAAACTGAGGTAGAACAATCTTAGGAAGGTACTAATAATGTCAAAAGCTTCAACAACTAGTAATTCAAAGAAAGATTTTGTTTCCCCTGATACAGTTCAAAAAGCAGTCACAAAAATGAATGCTGATGGTTTACTTCCTCTTAATTTAACTGAGGAATTAGTTGAAAAACTGAATGAAAGGGAAATAACAAAGAAGCAACTAACTGTTATTTTGGCCAATGTGAAATCGACTTTTAAAAATGCGTTGGTTGAACCTGGCGAAGCCGTAGGTGTTATTGCCGCTCAATCAATAGGCGAACCTGGAACACAGATGACTCTTAAAACATTTCACTTTGCAGGTGTAGCGGAATTTACCGTAACACAAGGTTTACCTCGTCTAATCGAAATCGTTGATGCAAGAAGAAATCCAAGCACACCGATGACAGAAGTATATCTAGATGATGAACATCGAACCGACGTAGATAAAGCAAAAGAGGTTGCACGAAGAATAGAACTAACCAGAGTTGAAAATGTAGCTTCCAATGTTAGCATTGACCTATCCGAGATGACCATCATAATTGATATAGAATTAGAACTACTTCACGATAAAGGATTAGATATCGACAAAATAGCTGAAATTATCAGCAAGGGTAGAAAAGTTGATGTGCTTGTAGAAGGAAATCTAATTCATGTTAATCCAAAAATGGAATCATTAAAGGATTTGCAAAAAGTTCTTACAAAAATACGACTGATGCCTGTGAAAGGACTTACGAATATCAAACGTACACAAATCAACAAAGATCCAGAGAAAGGCGAATATGTTATTTACACCGAAGGAACAGATTTCGTTAAAAATTTAAGGATTCCTGGTGTGGATCAAACGAGAATTTACACAAACCACACATACGAAATATCTGAAACATTGGGTATCGAAGCTGCGAGAAATGCTATCATTAAAGAATCAATTGCTGTTTTAAAGCTGCAAGGTTTAGATGTAGATTTAAGGCACATAACATTAGTAGCAGATTTAATGACTGTAACTGGTGGCGTAAAACAAATTGGTCGTCATGGTATTAGTGGTGAAAAGGCAAGCGTTTTAGCTAGAGCATCATTTGAAATAACTGTAAAACACTTATTAGAAGCCTGTTTAACAGGAGAAGCTGATAAACTAAAAGGAATAACCGAAAATGTTATCGTAGGTCAGATGGTTCCATTAGGAACAGGTGCCATTGATTTAATGATGAATCCAATGAAGAAAAAAGAAAAAGTAGTCAAAAAGACTTCTAGTAAAACGAAGAAATAAATAACAATTCAACATTAGGGAATAATTTAAATTCCCTATGTTAAAACAACAAAAAGTTACTTTGAGATAACTAACAAATGTTGGAGTAAAGTAAAATGTCATTCGATTTGAATAGAGAAATACAAATTATCGCTAGAACCGGTAAAAAAGATTATGGTATAAAACGAACACTCAAAGCTTCAAAGCTTGGTAGGTCAAAATTGGTCATCCTTGCAAAAAATTGCATGGCTACCGAGAGATCACATATAGAATATTACTGCTCTTTAGCTTCTATACCAATTGTTGAATACAATGGAAATGGATATGAGCTTGGTGCTCTTTGTGGTAGAGAACATGTTGTATCTTCAATTTCTGTGTATGATACTGGTGACAGTAAAATATTGAAAGCGTTGAAGAAGTAACACTAGAAAATTTCTAATAATGTAGGTCGTGTAGTGAACTGTCTTCTGGCATAAAAATTAACCTTGATGAAATGAAAACTATGGATATATTCTCCAGTATAACACGAATCAGCCCCAAAGACTGTATAATAGACAAAAGACTCGATCGAATTATTTTTCTGGTGAAACAAGGATACGTTGGTAATGCAATTGGTCGCAATGGAATATACATCAAAAAACTCAAAACTGTTTTAGGAAAAGAAATAGAGATTGTTGAGGATGATGAACAACCCGAGAGATTCATTCAGAATGCTCTGGTTCCTGCTTCAATTGAAAAAGTTGCTGTTGTTAAAAGAAAAGATAAACCAACATTAGCTTTTGTTACAATAAAACGTGATCAAAGAGGTTTAGCTATTGGTAAAGAAGGACGTAATATTGAGCGTGCAAGATTACTAGCTAAACGGCATTTTGACATAGAAAACGTTATCTTAAGCGATTAGCGTTTTCCTTATATTATTTTTAAATCAAACCATTATTGAGTTTAGGAACCCGAATACTTTCGGTTAACTCCATTGTTGGTTCTTTTATAATCTAATCCTTATAGTCTTATACATAAGAAGAACACATAACTTTTGGATTGATACCTCGGCAATATCATCTCCTCGGCAAGAGACTTAAAATTTAGTGATCTTCTTATGTGCACCTCGCACATACTTTGCTACTATGAAAAGGGGCTTTTTTCCCGCGCCCCTCATTCATTTTAATTGTAGCTTTATATTGAAAGTTTATCATAGAAAATTGAGGATGTCATTCAGTGAGCAAAGTTGATCGGAAAATTGTGCCCAGAGGTTATCAAAAATTAATTCTTGATTTAATAAAATTCCATTTAGACAAGGACAAAAGTGTTATCTTGGAATTAGATTGTGGTATGGGGAAAAGAGTAATCACTTACGAATTATTGACTTCATTATTTCCAGACAAGAAAATATTGTTAATTGTTCTTTCATCTTCATCACTTGTTGAGACAAAGGAATTTTTAGTCAATGAATATGGAGGAGTTGAAGGCTTTAATTGGATAGGTCCAGGCATTGGTAATTCATATGCTCAAAAGATGTTGAAAGACTCTCGAGTAATATTATGTACTCCTCAAAAATTGGCAAATACCCTGCAGAAAGCTGCTGCAGGAATTGCAGAAAGTTTTGATTTAGTTCTCATTAATGAAGTAGATAAATTAGTTCGAAGAGTCGGTTCCAGAAGGGTTCTTGTATATCCTTGGACGACACTTTTTGAAAAATTAAAAAATTCACTTGTTATTGGAATGAGTGGAACTCTGCGAGATTCACACTATATTCTCGATCAAGATCAAATAGAAATGCGTCAAGAGCTTGATACTCTGATGGAATATATTCCAAATACTGAATTAATTTACATGGATTATTTAGCTGGAACTGATGTTGGTGAATTTACTAAAGAAACCAGTGTAGAAGCGGTTCCAGTAATAGATTCCACAATAGCTGAAATATCATGTATTATTGGTGACCAATTAAGAGAAGCATATAAAGAAATCAGGTTAGAACTCGAGAGAGAAAATCCTTCTTATTTAAAGCAAGTTCAAGAAATAGGTCCACAGGCTTTATTACAAGCACCTGTTTCAGAAGAAATAAGAGGGAAGGCCCAATCATTGACTTTGATTCGAAAGTATCTGTTTGCAATGGTTCCACAACAGTTGAAAAAATTCCTTTGGAAAATACCTGATGTGAATGCCAATAACTTATCAGTAACTCCTCAGAAAATATTGAAAGTAGTTGAAATAGCTCAGTCTTCTAAAAAAACAGTTGTTATTTGTTCATATATAACCACAGCAAAAAAAGTTGTTAGTTTTCTAACAAAAGTAAAGATAAAAGCTTTTTTACTTACAGGTCAAGTTTTTGATAAAAATGCTGTTTTGCAAGCATTTAGAAATTATGATGGGCGTGCTGTTTTAATAATGTCTCCTGTTGGAGAACGTGATATTGATTTACCGGAAGCAGAGAAATTGATTATTTTTGATTGTGTTAGAACAACAAAAACAGTGTACCAACAGCTGAAAAGAATTCGTGGTGGACGTGGAATTTTTCTCTATTATGAAGATACATATGAAGCTAAAAAAGTTAATTCTGTAATAAACACAATACTCGAAAGATATCCATGGAGCACAAAATTAATTGATGTTCAATAACACCAAAAATAAAAAGAAAAATTAAATGAGTTGATCACTCATTTTTACTTGGTATTTGATTGGGAATATCCTTCATTAATTCCAATTGTAATTGAAGAAGTTTTGCCCATGATTTAGCGTTTTGAACAGCACCAACATCAACAAATCCTTCAACTTGGTCAAAGATTTGGTTTAAAATGTCAAAGATTTTCAAAATTAATAATTCACTGGACTCAGTCGGTACAGCTAACAGTTTTTCTTTGGTTTTCTGTATATTCTCCTTTATTGCTTTAAGTTCAACACGCAATTGATCCTGTTCTTTAGGACTTACAGTAGTAAAAGCTATAGGACTTATAGAAATAGTCTGACGCATATCTTTAGAATCTGAAAAGCTTAATCGAGCAGAAAGATTCAATTTTTGTGTTTCTTCTAAAACATCTTGAGATTTAACAATACATCTCCAAGTTAACGCTGTCGCAGAATTTGGTTGTATTTCTTTGACTTTCAATTTACTAAATTCTCTTACAATTGTTACTTCTTTCTTTGGAACCATTTCCAATTCAACGTCGTAAGCAATATCTTCACCAGTATTAGTGATTAAAACTTCTATGTCGAACCCATTATCAATGGTTACTTCTCCATCCAACTTTAATTCATAATTTAATACTGGATATTTTTGTGATGAATTGATGAAGTTTTCTACACCAAGAACAGTTCGCTCAACATAGGCGGTAAACTCTGACAACCCACTATTAGTTAAAGCGGGAACAAGACTTGTATAAATCAACGTTTTTACATTATTCATCAGTCTTATGTCGAGCTGATTTTTTGCTAACATTAATTGTATTGGTAAATCGACTATTGCATTTGCCGCAGAATCGTGTCGTAAAGCATCAATGCGTGTTCGCACTTGCTCAACAACCTGTTGTGCCTGTTCATCTTGAGATACTAGTATGAACAAAATCGATGAAGTAGCATAACATACACCTGCACCAACGGGTTGTTTCCAGACAATGTATTCATCACCTGCAACAACTAGATCTTGTGCAGCAAGAGAAATAGCTTGAGCGGCTTCATTTTCAATGCCTAATTTTGCAAAAATATCTGCTGCGTGCACTAAAGCTTTTGCGGAATTTTTATGGGTTTTACCATCACGCAATGCTTGGGACCATTCCAGAAAGAGCTTTGCAGCATCCATCCAAGCTTCTTTAGCTTTTTCTTGATCGTTTGTTCCTTCATAGTACGTGGCCACTTGTTCAGCCTTCGCTACTGCACTCGTATAATCTTTTTCATTAACAGCTGCTCGTAATTCTTCTCGTAGCATTCTTTCATTCTCGCCGGACAGTATTGTTGCCTCCTCAAACGAAAATATGAATTAACCATCATTAATTCGATTAATGATGAAAATTGTTCGCTTCTAGTATTTAATGAGAATATCCCTTTTTATGAATTATGTTAGCTAACTTCCATTTCATAAATCTATTTTTATCAAATTACATGTATATAATGGTCCTCTCACAAGAAAACAAAATTAAACAAGTAATCTGCAATAACAAAATCTACAAATCTGTTTATTGATAAAAAGTATTATTTTCTATTCTCAAGTTGTTTATCTTTTTGTTTATTTTTCCTCCCCATTTGCTTTAAATAAAAGTATTGAGGAGAATAGCTTAACTATTAGATATATAGTGAATAAATTTTTGAAAATTACAGAAATTGTTACATACGTAAAGGAAGAGCTTAAAGAAAAATACAATCTTGACTTTCAAGTAGAAGAAAAATATGGAGATGGAAAAACCTTTGGAATAGAAGTTGCTTTTCCAGTAAAATTATTAGAATTAATTAAATCAAAAAACAGTTATTTTATTACCGGTGATGATGTTTTTAATTTACTCTGTAAACATGGATTTACAAGTGAACTATATCTGATAAATACAACATCTGACTTTCTATACTTGATTTTTAGTAATGAAAAAAAAGGTAAAAAATGAGTAAAAGATGATTAAGAGGATTTCTGCTTACTATTTACCGAAGATACGATGCTATTTCATTAGCAATTTCTTCACGTAATCTAGCAACATCACGAATTTCTAATTCTTCTGCTTGTTTTATTGTTTCCTTTAATTGAACAACACCACCAATAGTTGCTATAGAATCAAAAGATAGTTGAAACTCTACATCTAATCCCTTAATAATAACATTAACTTTAGTAGGTGGAAAAGTTATTTTTACATTTCTTATTACACCGATTTTACGAGCAGAAGAATCAATGACTTCCTTGCCAATTAATTGACCTGGAATACTTAGTTCATATAGCTCTGCCATTATGCTAGCTGTTTCAGCTGTTTTATTATTCTTTTTAGGCATTTTAATCCTCCATACGCAATTTTGATACTCGCTCAAATCATTTCTGCTTTCTCAATAAAAAGAGTTTTAGAACTAGTTAATAAAGTATTTTGTTATAGAGATGACACTTATTTAAAGAAAAAAGAGGAAAGTAAATGGAAGCTAAGATTGAAATTCTTGAGCTTTCATTTGTGAAAAGACTTTTTGATTTGTTAAATCAAAGAAGAGTTTGAATAATTTTGGATTGGTAGTAACAAAAGCAATATTTTTCTCAGGGTGTATTTTTGGTGCATAAAGAATTTCTTCATTATCTTTAATTGCAATCCAATAGTCCATTCCTTTGTAATTCATTGTGTTAACATTTCCTCTTTTAACTAAAGAAGTCAGTAAGCTTACATCTTCTTCTTTAATTTTAGAAACAAGCTGATAGTTTGTTATCTGTGGTTGTTTCTCAATTTCATAGAGGAAATCCGTGAGTATTTCAGGTGTGATAATAGTAATTTCTTCTTTTGCGCGTAATAACATATCTTTCATAGCTCGAACTATACACTCATTCCCGTAAATTAGACTAATTTCGAGATCTGCAAGAGGCATAACTTTCTCAGACATATTGACAATACCATCAAAGGTCTTTCCAGAATCATCAAGGAGAAAAATAGTATTTCCAAGAGTATTATCTAATTTTGTTCCTGCTTCTTCCATGATTGTTGTCGTTGTATTAATTTTCTCTGAGTTTTCGTTGATAACATTCTTAATTAAATTTTGAATGATGTCTTCTGTGTCTATTCTTGAAAGTGATATTATATCTTTGATCTCCAGCTTGCTTAGGTCAGTTTTTTCTTCAATTTTTGCAAGTCTATCTGTAATCGAAGCACGAGCAATTTCATCTTGTTTATGTGCTTGTTTGGTTATATTTTCCTTAAATTGAGAAATGTCTTGAGTAATGTCACCTTTCATTTTCTCAAGTTCTTTGAAGGGCTCAGTAATTTTTTGGTCAATAAATTTAGCTGACTCGTCTCTACTCTCTTCAAGATGAACAGTAACTACTTCCAAAACATCAGGAACAGTAGATTCAACAGTAGTATTTACATATCGAATAAATTTGGTTACTTCTTCTGAATGCTCTTCTAGGAGAGTTCCTAAAGTAGTTTTAACTTCACTTTGTAGAAAATCAAATTGCCTAAATAATGGACCAAGTGAGTTGTTTATCATTTGAGAAGTATGGCTGCCAATATCGCCTTCCATATCACGTGCGAGAATAACTACATTCTTGATTAGTTCACTGATAATTTGAGCAGCGTTTTCCCTAGCAGTGATGTCTTTCTCATCAAGATTAGCACTATAGCTAGATGTTGTTGTGAAATTTTGTTTAACTATATTATCACGAAGTTCAGTCAGAGAATCTTCAATATCCCTTTTTAATTTCTCAAGCCTTTCTGCAACAAGGATTTTATGGTGAATAGTTGATTTCTCTAATTTATCTCGAATCTCTCTGGAATCAATAACAAGCGAGTCTGCGTATTTGGAAATTGCACCAACAAAATCATCCTTACTTGTTTCTAAATCTTTATCAAAAGCAGGTATTGTTTTTGCTATGCTATCTGAGGGCCATGCACTAAGGGTTACTCCCAAATGGTTCAATTGTTGAAAATTGTTATCAACCATTTGATTCAAACTGTGTTCCAAGCGGTCAAATTTCTTTGCTAACTCATCAGTCCGAGTATTTTTTTCCAGTTCACAAAAATCGGCTAATTGAGGGACAACAGTTTTGATTTTAGTATTGAACTCATTTACTTGAACATGAAAATTATCCTTAATACTTATCAGTCCTAGTTTAACTTCAGAACTTAGCTGTGCATAATCTTTCAAGAAGGGTTCCATAGCAATGTAACGGGGGACTCTACCTGGAAGTTTTTTGATATAACTGATCTCCTCTAATTGCTTAATTTGAATATAAATTTCGGGAAGTTCCATTTTAATAGCTAAGTTGATTTCTCCAATAGTAGCATTACCAAGACCCAATACAGTAGAATAAACTAGAATCTCAGATTCGCTTAAACCACGAGCACGTAAGTAATCAGAACTAACTTCTTTCAGTGACACTTTTTTTTCCTCAATAGGATTTAGGATAAGTATATCAAAATCATTTCGGTAGGGGACAAGCGAAAATGAAGAACATTAAGATAAAAAAAAGAGAGGTCAGAGAAAATCCGACCTCTACATCATTTGAGGGGAGATACTTAAGTAATCTAATGTTTTTTTCCGTTTGCACGGAAATAGATAAGCACTGCTACACCTGTGATAGCGATAAGCCCTACACCTATATAGATGAAGTTGAGCCAACCTAAATTATTATCTCCAAATGATTGTATCGAAAATGACAAACTATTGGAATAGGAACCCCAACTATTTGTAGATGAACTACTAAAGTCATTCATGGAAAGATCTCTGATGATGTCACTAGATTCGCTCGTAGTATAGAGAACGCCAAGCATTGATTCTCCTGTTTCATTTGTTGGTGCAGTAGAATCGTCATTTATTCCATTTCTAGATGTCATATTGTATTTACTATTGTAACGAATCTCTGCAGATGGGATGTAAATTTCTCCAGAATCTTTGACTAAGAGATTTACTTCAATTACCATTGTTTCATTTACACCAAGTGTAATGCCAACCGCTTCGTTAGAATTATAAAATCTTGCAATTCTACCAACAGTCATACCAATTTGAGGATTAATCCAATCCTTGACGTAAGAGGAGACTTCAACACCTTCAACAGCAACACTATCTGTATCTGCAACGAATCCTAAGTTTCCAGGAATTCTCTGAATATAGATGATATTAGTTGGTTCATTACCAATATTGGTAATTGTTGTTCTAAGAGTTATTTCATCTCCAACTTTTGTGTTATTTGTTAGACCAATAAGTTCAGTAGTAACTTCAACTTCTGGAGTCGGATATAATGGATCAGTTGAGCCATCTTTTCCAGGTGGTGGTAAAACAAATCCAAAATCCATGGAACTAATAACATATTTATGTCTCGTAGTGTTGAATATTGGGTGAGAATAAATTAGTGTTTCAATTTCTGCAATTGATTCATTTGACATTCCACGAGTAAGGAACTCTGGTAAAGGTTGATAAACATCTCTTGGGTCTGTACCTGTTTCATTACTTGTATAGCCAAATACTGCAAACACTGGTTGTAATCCAAAATAACCTTGAGCTGTAAAGGTGAATTCAATTGAGACAGTTTCACCGGCTTTAACTAATGGAAAAGTTCCATATGAGTCTTGAACTAGATGAATCTCCTCTAATTCTAAGTCACTAGTAATAAGTGCTTGATAGAATCGATAATCTATATCAATTGCATCTGCATTGCCAATATTTTCTAGCTCTAAAGTGAAAGTTAGGTTATCACCAAATTGATAAACGTCTTTGTCTAAACTGACTTTACCAACTAATACAGCTTCATCATCATAGAGTTGTATTACTAAACCATTTGTTAATCCCATGAATTCTGTACCATCTTCTTCATAATAGACGAAAGGTGATCCTACAACATCCTGAGGGAACAAATTGGTCCAAGTAACTTGGTCTTCAGGAATATGCAATGTTGAACCTCCCATTCTAAGCATTAGTGTGAAATATTCCTCCCAATCTACTTGCTCTTGTATGAAAATAGTAGCATTAGTTGTTATTCCATCGTCATAATTGTAATAATTGAAAGTACCTGTTGGTATATCTCTTACAGCAAAGCTCTTGGTTACATTCTCTCCAGGCGCTAATTCGTCTATAATTGTTGTCAATGTGAAATGGTCTGGAACACCCGTGATATTTGTTACATCAAAATCACCATTATCAAGCTGTAAGAACGTTTGATCTACATGAGCTAAATCAATTAAATCATCTATACCTTCATCAGGATGATATTCACCTGCTCCTAACCAAGTGCCAGAAGTGCCATTAAAGAACCAGCCTTCAATTGTATAGATATCTGAACCTGTAATCATTGTATCAGAAATATATCCATCTGTTAAATTATAATAAATGATTTTGTTTTCATCAAAGTTTAATTCTTGGTTTTCTACGGGAGCTGAATATCCTGTCAATTCCTCATATGCAAAATCTCCATAAGATAGAGTTATATTATATGCTGTTTCAACAGCATCAACATTTTCCCAAGTGAAAACATACTCGATATCTTGAGAACCATTAATTGGTAAACTTGAGTTTAATGACAATTCGCCAATAACTTGTGGGTATGAACGCTTGTCGGATAAATTAAGATCATAAGATACAAAAATATCCTCATAATTAAAATCTATACCGAAATCAATGAATTTTACAAGCCAGAAATATATCCCTCGGTTCTCGTTATATGGCTGATTTGTAATTGGATTAACATCTAACATATCAACAATATAGGGCAAGTTCAATCTGACTAAACTAGCCCAAGCATTAGATGCTCCAGTAATACTGGTTAAATCTGGCATGGTGTTAAGCAAGCTGAAATCCATAATCGTGCCATCTTTCTCTAATCCATCGGGATTGACCCAAGCACATTGAAGAACTGGAACTAAACCCAAATCAATGTGCATAGCATCCAAAAACTTGGCCTTTATTAATGTGATAGCCATGGCTTTAACAGGAGCCTCATTTAAAACACTTGTAGTAATTCCTTCGCCAAATCCCTCATCTGATATATAACTTGCATAGACATCAGTAAATGAATCAAGATAACTTTCTGATATTATACTCTGATAAACAAGAGTAGATACTCCATCATATCCATTCCATTTACCATATATTAGTGTAAATGAGAGATTATAGCTTGTTTCTATCATTGAAGCAATAGCATTCCCTTGAGTGAGGCATTCGCTTGTGGTCAAACCTTGGAAGGTTAATGATAATGTTGCTCCATCTCCAATATCCCAGAATCTTCTCTGAGAATATTCTCTCCAAGATATTTGATTTGCAACAATAAAATTCAAAGCTTCTAAATTGTCATATGATGTAACATCAAAAGGCAACTCTACAGTTCCTCCAAAAAATCCTACATGAGCACCAATAGCTGTATCCTTTAGTGGATGTATATCAATCTGTTCAAAATATCTGCTTCCTGTATATTCCGCTTCAGCTAATTGTACATTACTTTCATTTAATGAATTACCTTTAAGCTGTGCTGTCGAAATAGACATGGCAATAAATAGAAGTGTGATTACTATTACCATTGATCCTTTGATTATTCTATTTTTTGTCATTTTTAGTTTTCATCTCTCTTAAATTATTGCCTTCATCATGTTGTTCCTGAGAATCTCATGATTAAGGGCATTTTATTAGATGAACATCTTACTATATAAGCATTCATTTAAAGAAAAGTTGAATTTGGAGTTCAAGAAAAGTTGAACTACGGAAAACGTGTTTTTTATAACAAAAACAAAATCTTAGATAGTATTAAAATTGTTATCAAATAAAAATGCTTTAGTTTGGTGTCTGTGATTAAAAATGATGGATAAAACCCAGAAGATATTGGAAAAATTTAGTTTTAAGAAGGGGGATTTCGCAGATATTAGAATTGAGAAAGGGAAAGGAATTTCAATTGCTATACAAAACGGAAGACCAGAGCAAATTAGTTATGATCATGATATTGGCGTGGGTGTTCGAGCATTAATTGATGGAGGGTGGGGTTTTGTTTCAATGGTTGGAACTAAGTCAGATGAAATTGAAGCAGCATTATATAAAGCAATTAAAATCGCTAAAGCAGTTGCAACAAAAACTAAAGAAAAAGGCATGATTACTGAGGATTATGTTGTAGAGGGCTCATATAAAGTAAAATACAAAAATGATCCTAGAGATATTCCATTGGAACAAAAGTATGAAATCATAGAGGAATTTGAAAAAACAACAAGAACCTTCTCAGATAAAATTGTCTCTACTAATGCTTCAATAAAGAATTGGTTTCAGAAGGAAATCATTGTTAATTCTCTAGGCACAAAAGTTTACACAGAATATGGAAACTTGAACATATTATGTATGGCTACAGCACGCCAAGGGGATACAATGCAAAATGTTTACCTCTCAAAAGGAACCACTTTTGGTTGGGATGAAATTGAGAAATTTAACACTACACAAAAAGGTGTTGAATTAGCTGAACGCGCTGTCATGCTGCTTAATGCACAAAAACCACCAAGTGGAAAAATGGATATTGTAATGGATCCTTCTCTTGTAGGAGTATATGTTCACGAATCATTTGGGCATGCTGAAGAAGCAGATAGTATACTCGCTGATGATTCTATTCTCAAAGGAAAAATGGGTGAACAATTAGGTTCAGAGAAAATAGATATCTATGATGATCCTACTATTCCTGGTTTACGTGGTAGTTACTGTTATGATTCTGAGGGAACAAAGACAAGTAAAAGGCAACTAGTAAAAGAGGGAATACAAATCGGTTATCTTCATTCATTAGAAACTGCAGCAAAAATGGGTACTAAACCAAATGGTGCTGCAAGAGCAATGAACTTTAATCATCGTCCTGTTGTAAGAATGGGAAACACCTACATCGATGCAGGTGACCATACATTAGAAGAATTACTTGAAACAATCAAAAATGGCGTTTATCTTGAGAATTCATATGGTGGATATGTTGATACCGCAAAAGGAGAATTCTATTTCTCTGCTCAAGGAGGTCATCTCATTGAGAATGGTGAGCTTGGTGCAGCGATACAAAATGTAAGTATGAGCGGTCTTTGTCTAGAGGTATTAGAACGCACCATTGCTCTTGGAAAGAATCTCGAATTTGCTTTTCCAGGTAGTTGTGGAAAGGCTTCTCAATGGGTTCCTGTTCATGCTGGAGGTCCACCTTTAGCTGTTAAACAAATTGTTGTTGGAGGTCTCTAGTAAATGAATGATTTATTTGAAAAAGGTATAAAATATGGCATTAAGAAGGGTGCAGATCAAGTTGAGATTTTTGTTCTTGAAGGAGCTTCAGATATCGTTCAATTAGAGAAGAATGCAATCTTTGCCTCTGAAAGTAAAACTATTACCGGATTTGGCGTTAGAGCTTACACAAAAAAGGGTTTGGGCATTGCTACCACATCATTGCTTGATAAAGATTCAATAAAAGATTCTGTGAGTAAGGCAGTGAAATTAAGCAAGCTATCACCACCAGATGATTTATTCTCATCATTACCAGGTCCCTTTACAAAATATCCAAATGTGAGAGGGTTAGAGGATAAGGCTATCAGTGAATTGCCCACAGAAAATTTAACAGAAATGGCTATTGAAGCAATAGATTCTGCAATAGAAAAAGATGATGTAATTGTTAGTGGGAATTTCAAGCGAGTTGGTGTAACTGAATCTATTTTCAATAGTTTAGGTATTGAGATTTCTCAAACACTGAGTTCCTTAACAGGAGTTATTTTTGCTAAAGCTGAAAGAAATGGTGATATTGCGACATCTTGGGATTTTCAAAAAGTTCGAGTAAAAACTGATTTCAAACCAAAACAAATTGGAAAGATAGCTGCAAAAAATGCCATTTCTTTACTAGGCTCAAAGAAAATCACGAGCGATGAATTACCGGTAATTCTTGATCATAGAAGCACTTTGGATACCTTTTCTTCAATTGTTGCTGCGGGTTTAGATGCTTATGAAGTAATTCTTGGTACTGCTTACTTTAAAGATCGTTTAGGAGAAAAAATCACTTCAGAAGAAATAACGATTAAGGATAATCCGCTTTATGAAGGCGGAGTTGGTTCTGCAATTTTTGATGATGAGGGGGTACCTCATCAGGAATTAACCCTAATTGATAAAGGAGTTGCCAAAGCTTATTTCTCAAATTCCTATTGCGCAAATGTATTAGGGGTTGATAATACAGCAAACGCACAAAAAAGTAGCCTTGGTAGTAAACCACATCCGGATTTGACCCAAGTGCAAATTGAAGCAGGTAATTGGTCTCTTGAGGAAATGATTGCTGAAACTAAAAAAGGTATATATCTCAAAGATAGTGCGCTAGGACCATCAGCAGGTTCACCGAATATTTCTGTTTTAATTGATCAAGGATTTTTAATCGAAAATGGTGAAATCTCTTATCCTCTGAAAGAGACTATGGTTGGTACAACAATTTTTGAATTGTTCAAAAGTGTAGTGGGAGTATCAAAGAGTTTGATAAATGAATCTGGTTCAATTTCACCCGCAGTAAAAATTAGCAAAGCCTCTATTGCAGGGGGAAAATAATTTTTCTTTAGGAAAGTTTTTGTTATCAATAGATTATTTTTTCATAGTAATAGATAAAGATCAATAAAATTGACGAAGGTAAGACATATGGGCGATGATAGTGCTTTTAGAATTCTGGGTCCAATAATGACTGGACCATCTAGTTCACATACCGCTGGTGCGGTAAGAATAGGTAGAACAGCGAGGTTGCTCTATGGTAAAGATCCAAAAGAAGTAACCGTTTATTTTCATGGTTCTTTTGCCGAAACTTGGAAAGGGCATGGTAGCGATAAAGCAGTAATTGGTGGATTGTTAGGTTTCAAAACATTTGATGAACGAATTAAAATTGCTGATGAACTTGCAAAGAAAGCAAAAGTAGACATTAAATTCAAACGAATAAGACTAGGAGCAAATTACCATCCCAATAGTATTAAAATTGTTATTGAAGACCCAGAGCAACCAACTGAGATAATCGCTGAGTCTGTTGGTGGTGGAGATATTGTAATTAGAGAAATACTAGGTTTTCAAACTGAAATTACTGGAAATGAAGTTACATTAATTTTACGGCATAAAGATTTTGTTGGAACATTATCAAGAATAACTGGAATAATCTCTGAATTCAATCTTAATATCGTATCACTTAGCAGTAGAGATATTCCACGAGAAGATATAGCAATGACCACTATTGAAATTGAAGAAAAAGCACCTGCTGAATTGAAAGCAAAATTAGCTAAAATAAAAGGTATGGATTTAGTGCGCATACTACCAAGATTAACTGAAGGAGAAGAAATGTTTTGACAATTACAAGCGTTGAGCCATTTATTTTACGGGCAGAAAATGAAGGTAAATCATTAGGCGAAATAATGATTGAACATGAAATGGAGATACAAGAAGTAAGTCGAGAGGAAGTAATGTCTGCAATGGGCAAAATTTGGAAGGTTATGGTAAGTTCAATTACTAATGGTGTCAAAATTGAACAAAGATCTCCAAGTGGTATGAGCGGTGGTGATGCCACTAAATTACTAAAAAACCGAAAAAGTAAATCTATAACGGGTTCAACAATTGTCAAGGTAGTTGCTCGAGCAATTGGTGTTGGTGAATTTAATTCTTCAATGGGTACTATAGTTGCTTCTCCAACTGCTGGATCCTCTGGTGTTGTTCCTGCAGTTGTTTATACTGTCGCTGAGAAGCTTAAATCATCTGAAGAAACAATTATCAAAGGACTATTTGCTTCATCATTGATTGGACTTGTTTGTGATGCAGTTGCTTCAACAAGTGGTTCAGAGCACGGTTGTCAAGCTGAAATTGGTGTATCTGCTGCAATGGCTGCTGCTGCTGCAGTTGAAATAGCTGGTGGCACTAGTAAACAAGCTGTGAATGCTGCTGCAATAATGCTAAAAAATTCTTTGGGATTAGCTTGTGATCCAATTGCTGGTTTAGTGGAAGTACCTTGTATTAAGAGAAATGGTGTTATGGCTGCCAGTGCTCTTGTATCTGCAGATATGTCATTAGCAGGTATCGAAAGTGTTGTTCCATTTGATGATGTCGTAATAGCTATGGATGAAATAGGTCGAATGATGCCTTGTGAGATCAAAGAAACATCAGAAGGTGGCTTAGCTAATACTAAAACTGGTCGAGGTTACAAGAATTGGTTGAGAAGTAGTGGAGCTAACCAATTACAAGATGCTAGCGATGAATAGTCTAGCTCTTTCATTTCTTTTATTGCTTAAAGCATTCGCTATTCAACTTTTGCAACAAATCGCATAGTTCGTAATATTTTTGTTTATGGATTTTGCTCAGTAATGTAGCAAAATAGTCTTGGACTTTGCTGTCGCCATATTCGATTTTCTTTAAGAATTGACTGATTTCGTGCAAAACTTGAATAAATTCTTGAGAGACTCCTCGAGTTTCCCGAGTAAATTTATCGATTTTCTTGCGAAGATCAATGATATTTGTTGACTCTTCTGTACTTGAACAACTATTCATTATTTCTAATAATTCTTTCATAGATCTATTTTCGGACATAACTTTAAGGTTAAACCCTTTCACTCCGGAATGGAGAAGATCTAAGTTTTTCATGGTTTCGTAATCTGTTAAGGTAAATGTTTCGAAATTTTTGATAGTTTGTTCTTTTAGTGAGGAACTTACTCTTATTGATTTCACTATCTCAGTTGCTCTCTCTTTAATAAATTGAAAATTTTTCTCTTGATTTTCAGGTTCTAAGTTCATTATCATAAGAGCAATGTATTTCAAAATACAGTCATTAATTCTATTCTGCCAATAAAGGATGTCATTTGATGAACCTGATTCCCTTTGCTCAATTTCAACGAGTCTCAAACCAATTTCAAGTAATGCTTCGCTACAGATATAAACTAAATCAATCTCTTTTATCTTAATTGCTTGTGAAATACCTGCCCTTAATAAATTCCATAAAATTCTAATGAATGCTTTATCTTGATTTAATTTATCTACTACAATCTCAGGTGCAATTTTGCTCTTTAATTCTGGTTTATTCTCAGAAACTTGAAAAATAGATTTGACAATGAAATCTTGAGGTGTTTTTCCTGCAAGTTGCACGCCTCTAATGAAACCAATTACTTGCTGTGTTGGAAGCTTTTCTTCGAAATCTGCTTTATTTAGGAAATCAAATTCGAAGTGTTGTAGTGCTTTTTTTAATTCTTTTGTAACTAAATGTTCTATTATTATTTGAGAAGCTTTACTTACAATTTCTCTGAGTGTCTCAGAGGCACCTTTAGTAAAAATTAGAGCTGCAGGAATTATTTTTGCTGTTCTCTTTTTCAGCAACCTTCCAGAAACAATAATTTCAGTAACTTGTGAGGGATCAAAAGCAATCGAACTAGAATTTTGAAGCTCAAATCTAGCAAATCTGTCTGAATAGATTTTTTTGATTACTCCAATTTCTGCTCCACTTTCATTAAGAATAATTGTACCGCTTTCGATTTTCTCTTGATTCATTGTAATTCCTCGCAATTTTGAGTATAATTTTGTGCTGGTATGAAAAAGGACTTCCAGTTTTAATGCTTCTTAATCCTTTCTTGCTTTAAACTAAAATCGGTCTCTATAGGATACCTAAAGAATCTTTCCTTAAATTCTATTGTATCATTCCAATTATGTTCTTTTAATCTTTTATTGGAAGCCCAATACCAATCTCTACATTTTGTTCATGTTGGATTTTCAATCTCTTCAACTCAGTGATTTTAGTAATTGAGGAATCTGTTGCTTTGTTAAGTATACGAATGTATTTCCTTTGATCTTCGGATAATTCTGCAGAAGATAGAAGTTCTAATGCGAGTGCTATTGATTGCACATCATTTGCAAAATCGTGACGTATATGTTTAATTGTATCTTGAAGTTCATTAACTCTTTTTTGAAAATTCTCTTGAAGAATCATGTTTCCAATTGATGTACTTACTAAAATACTAATATTTTCGAAAAAAAGCATTTCATCATGGCTGAATTTTTCCTTTTTTCGATAGCCGACTGTTATCAATCCAAGAATATTTTTTTTGAAGATAACAGGTGCAATGGCTACAGATTTGAACTTAACGAACTCAGGCAATAATTTATTGTGTTTGGGTCTTTTGGTCCAATTTTGATAAATAAATAATTTCTGTTCTGAAAGGTTATCAATGATAATATCATAATCTTGTGTTTTTGTCTTTTCAATTTCTTTTTGAATATTGATTCCAAAATTAGCTCTCAATTGAAGCTTCTGTTCTAAATTGAAGATGTGAATAGTAACTGCATCATAAAATAGACAATCTTGAATTACTTTTATTGTTTCCTCCATCAACTTTTGAGAAGTATTACAAACTTGCAATGTTTTAGCTATTTCATTTAAACATTGAATTAGTTTTTTTGAGTTAGATTGATCCAATTTAACACATCCGTAATTATTGATTGTTCAATTATTCTTGAATCTTCTGTCAATATACCATACTATATGAACGTATCACTGCAATATTAAGAATTTTCTTGCTGCTGAGAAGTATTAGCTCGAAGTGCATTGTACTTTTCAATTTCTTTTGGTCTAACGAAAAAGAACATCAGTATTACACTGACTATATAGAAGCCCATTGCTGTGTATCCGCAATATATGTAATTTCCAGTAAAGTCAAATATTATTTTACCAAGGATGGCAGCAGCAGCAGCTTGGCTAATTTGACCAAAAGTATTGTTTATTGCTAATGCTGTTCCTTTTGAGGATGGAGTAACTTCTGTTATAAATGCATTATAGCTCCCCATCGAAATGGCGCCTACGAAATTTAGTATCAGAATATTTACAATAGCTAAATTTGATGTGAATGAAATCAATGGAAATATTCCAATCCAAATAGCGGTTAAACTTGTACCTACAATGATGATTAGTTTTTTACCAACTTTATCTGCAAGCCAACTGAAAAAAGTATTACTAATGAGAGCTGCTATTCCTGCTCCCATAAAGATAAATCCAATTGTTGTAGTTTCTAATTGAAATTTCTTATAAAGCCAAGTTGATAATAAGGTAGTCATAGCAAAAAGACCTCCTCTTTGAAAAAGAGTGATGAAAAAGGTTCCTAATGCATATTTATTTGAGAGGACTCGTTTCATTCGATTGAAATACGAGAGCTCAATCTGATTTTCAAGTTGTTCATTTTTCATAGGTGAAGTTTCATTGCTATCAACATTGCATTCCTTTAGTTTAAATAAGTCAATAATTTTCTTTCCTTTAATCCTTGGAATAATAAAGACTATCATTAAGAAGACAAGAAAACTAAAGATGCTCATTATTCTTACGCTCCATTGCCAATCAAGTAAATCAGCAACAAAGGTATTAATTGGTACTGCAACAATACTTCCAATATAAAAGGAAGACATGATCAATCCTATAGCAGTAGTTCTTTTAGCTTTTGGAAAATAATCACCTGCATAAGCAATATTCGCCGGACCAAAACAAGCTGCTCCAATACCGGCAACTGCTTGAGCTGTAGCCATCATCCAGAATTCAGTAGCAAAGGTTGAAAACATTGTAGCTGTTGCGAAAATGAACATCCCTGTGTACATCATTAATTTATAACCAAATCTTTCAACAATAGGACCAATAAGAAGCGATACGATAGCTGCTGAGAGATTATAGATTGCAAACATGATTGTAATAGTTCCTTCTGTCACCTCGAATGAGGTACTTAAATTTGGAACAAAAACTTGCAATATTGTAACAGTTGAACGCATAGTAAACATGACGAGAAAGAGTACAGCAAGAATAAGATTTACTTTCAAAAAACTCTTCCATGATTTATCATTTTTTTGTGGTTCCTTCACTAATTGAAGAGTTTCTTTGCTTTTCATGATTTCTTCCCCATTTTAGGAATTAAAAGCTGAATTAGTCAGCTAAAATAATTCGATTATTAATCTTCGATTGATTTTTACTTTGTAAGAAAGAGACCTTTGAATGGTGCCCATTTTATGTATGGATTTGCTAGTATCGCTAAGAAGATGAGCAGAGTAAATCTTGTAACTATAAAGATGTAAAAAAGTAAATCTTCTTTCCAGTAGAATGTATTCAACCCTACAAAGACTATAACAACAACAGCTAAAATTATTATTGAAATTGACCAAGCAACTTCTTTCTTCTTTCCTGGCTCAAGTTTGATCCATTGAACTATGGCAAAGATTGCTGTGCCTCCAAAAATAAATGGACAAAAAGCAAAAGACATTATATGTGTTTGATCTGTAATTGTTTGAGCAAGTAAAACTATAGATGATATTAAGAACTGTAACATGTTGTTCTCTCCATTTCTTTGAGTGATAAAGATATTTGGTGTTATTTAACTTTCTGCAAATAGACTAAATAATAACAATGATTAAGGAAAAATCTGAGTGACTCTCTTTGAAAATAAATTACATCGAACAAAATTGTAAAAATGCTTTACATAAAATAAACAAATCAAATTTGCCTTTTAAATGGGGTATGAATCCATACCGTGGGTGTTTGCATTCTTGTATCTATTGTTATGCAAGATATACTCACAGCTATCTAGATTTGAATCCATCAAAAGATTTTGAAACAACAATTATAGTAAAAATGAACTCCCCACAAATATTGCGAAAGGAGCTTTCTAAACCTAAATGGAAAAAGGAATTCGTTAATTTAGGATCAATTTGTGACCCATATCAACCTGCAGAGAAAAAATACAAGCTAACCAGAGAAATACTAAAGATATTTAGACAATACCGCAGCCCACTAACAATTGCAACCAAATCAGATTTAATCACTCGAGATATTGATCTCTTAAGTGAAATGTCTCAAGAAATGTTTGTGAATATTGTACTATCTATTTCTTCCCTCTCACAAAAAGCGGCTAAAAAATTGGAACCAAGAGCTCCCTCTACAGAAAGAAGATTACAAGCGATAAGTAAACTTCGAGCTGCTGAATTAAAAGTGGGAATTTTAATGATGCCTGTAGTTCCTTTCATTAATGATACAGATGAAGAAATAGAGTCACTTTTTGAAGCAATTGCAAATGCAGGAGCAAATTTTGTTATACCTGGAATCCTTTATCTTCAAGGTGCATCTAAAAGTCGGTTCTTTGATTTTATTAGAGAAGAGTTTCCAGAATTAGAAAATAAATATAAGCAATTTTACTCAACGAGGTCTCCGCCGAAATTTTATCGTGATAAAAAATACCAACTCTTTAAAACAATGCTCAAAAAATACCAACTTGATGACTACAATACATTACAACCCAAAAGTCAGAGTGAACAACTAACAATAGAACATTGGTTGAAAAAAGAAGGAAAAGGAGCAAAGTAATTAAACCTTCTTTGAAGGTTAAAACTTATTACTACCTTTATTGCTGATTTCCAATCTTCTGTGAGCTTCCATTTTTTGGTGATGAATCATCTCTTCATATTCTTCAATTGAGTATTCTTCTTTTAGCTGCATGTAATCTTTGTCAATGATGTATTGGTAAACTCGCTGAAAATCATACTCAATGTTATATTCCTTTGCAAAATAATCACCTATCGTTTTCAAATCTTTCTGCATCACTTGAAGGTTTCTTTTCAAATTTGTTGGAAAACGCATTTCTCGCATACTCATATCGATTGCTTGTGGGAAGTCAATGAAAATAGGTAATCCATTGTGAAATAGGATATTATATTCAGATAAATCTCCATGGATGAGCTTTGCTTCATTATACATTTTCCACATTTGTTCAATGATTTCATCAAAGGTATCTTCAGGGTTCTCAAGAATTACATTTCGTAGTTGTGGAGCCGGTTTCCATTCTGTGCCAATGAAGCTCATAATTATTGTATTATTGATTTGTTTTGCAGGAGTTGGTACCCGTAATCCCGATCGAAATGCCTTTAGTAGCAGATAGTATTCCCTTGCAGCAAATGCTGTTGCTCTTAATTGGGGATTTCCTTTAGCTCGATTATGGCAAGTCAATTGATGCCGAAATGCTTTCACTATTAAAGGTGCTCCATTCAAATGAGCAATATAAATTGAAGCTTCCTTTCCAGCATTAACCTCTGAAACCAAATCAGTAATTAATCCTGTTTTCTTTAGTTCATCACGTAATAGTTTGTAAGTAAACTCTTGAGTATGCATTTGCATAAATCCGGGATCAAATGTTTTTTTGTCAAAGCGTGTGATGCTTTCCTTTGGGTCTCTTTCAGCTACTCGAGTAACTCTTTCTATACCATCAATCTTTTTTATGATTGGTACTCGTTCAGCTTTCTCTAAATCCTCAACACAAAGCTGAGCATATAATACCGTTGATTTATTATTATCATTTATTGATTCTAGTTCGTTTTCTTCTTCTAGTTTTACTTTAGTCAATTTCGATTCCTCTTTTTTTTGTGGAAGTATGCTTTTGTTTTGATTGATTTTTTGAAAAAGGATGCACTAATTCCAACTCCTTCTTACATTTCCTAAGAATAAGCTGAAAAAAACTTGGAATCCTTTATCTAAGAAAAAATTTGACATTATCTTTGTCGGAACAAAGCATCACATTGATTGAAAAGATAGAATCTAAATGATATTTTATTTAGAAAATCTCAGTCGAGATGCTTTGTGTTTCAAAAATAATTATCGAATTTCTAACAACAACCATGATAAACATAAAAGCACCTCCATTCAGGTAGATAAATCTTGAAGCAATTCCTTAAAAAATGTATTGGGCAATCAAAAAAAAACAATTAAAAAGAAGAAATTATTTTCTTCTTCTTAATTTTTAACAATATTGATAATATTATTGGGACAATAATAACTCCTCCTAATTCAATGTTTATCCCAGTAGTTTTGACAGTTGATGTTGTTTTTTGATAATCATTGATATACTCCAATAGGTCAAGTACTTCGATACTCAATGTTGTAGAAGAGTTATAGTCCATTTGTTGATAATAGGAAGGAATTATTTCAAGTAAACTCTCAATTTGTTCAAATGTTTCATTTATTACTTCTGGCATTTCTAAGCCTTCATATAATGTCAACGTTTGTTCAAGTTTTGATAGAGCACTCAAATAATGACCATCTGAATGTGCTCTTCCTATAGCATCTTTGTAAAAAATGCTGAAACTTTGTTCATAAGCGAAATAGCTCATTACATCCGCAACAAAAGCGGAACCCCATCCATATGTACTACTATGAGGGTGAGGTAATCCTAGAGAATGACCTAATTCGTGGATCATTACTGAAGACATTCCTCGTTTTGGTTCTGTAACTATTCCATCTTGAAATATAGAGTTTTGAGTACCAAGCAAAATTTCCCAACCCATACCGCCTAAACCTGCAAAAGATATTCCATTCCACTTGAAATGAACATCATTAGTTAAAAAGAAGTAGCATGGAAGTACTTTATCCGCAAGAGATAAATTAAAATGAACACTGAGTTCACTTTGCAAATAATTAAACAATCCACTCGAAACTTCGACGTATTTGACACCTGTGGAATCAATTTCAATATTATTTTGAATATAATCAAATAAATTAGGGTAATCTGTCAATTCCACCCATTCAATATCTATTAACCAATTAATCCAAGGAAAATCATTCTTGAGCTGATCTATAATTCTGTTTTGGGATATACACCAAGTAAGATCTTCAAATGCATATCCATTATTTGTGAGGTTATTAAACACCTTAACTTGCAAAGAAATAGATCTCCCAAGGGGAGGGTTGTTTACAGGTCCTGAGAAAACATTACCTAAGTAAGTATTAATCCAATCAACAAGATATTCAGTTAATTTTTCCTTTCCCTCAACAGTTTCCATATCAAATGTTTGGGTAAGATTGTCTAAATCCGGATGATTGTAATAGGACTTGTATCCTAAACCTAAACTTTGCCACGCAGTAGTAATATAATCAAAAAACCATGTTCTTGCTGAAAGATCCAAAAAACAAAATCGATAATTTCCACCCCAACCCATTGCGGAACGCTTACTAAGGTTTCCATACCCGGAATACCACCAAGATATTGATTCATTTGTATCTGAACTTACTCCTTCAACATCATACCAATGTTCCAAACTATGGTCTTGTGAATCTAATTTAGAATAATTTAAAACGAACAAAGTATATCCGGGATCATTAACGGGTTCTGTATAGAGATTATTATAAAGATAATCCTCTACTAATCCGGCATCAATTGATAATCCATCTGCTGGTAAGAAAATGTCTGATCTTTCACCTGAAATTAAATCCTCTTCCAATAACGTAGTATTGACTTCATAACCAGTACCTGTTCCATTATTTCCTATGGAAACAAGATAACTTTCCAAATCATTTGTTACGTTTTCTTCTGCGTAACTAAACTCAAAATTGAAATGGAAATTGGAATGAGGGTTGGAACTTACAAAAGAGAAATCATCTTTAAGTTCAGATCTGATTGCTGTTTCATTGATTAATTCTTCATTATAACCAATAAATTCGATTTTCAATTTAAGGTTCTCATCTTTTGTCCAAGCATTTATTCTTTCGAAATCATTTTGATCATTTAGTATTGCTCGTCCAAAATAATTTGAGTCGTTAAAATTGCCAATCATAATAACTGAAATCACTAAAATTGCAGCAAGAAATATTTTAATACTTTTATTAATTTTCAAAGATAATCCACACCAATTTTGTATGAGACATAAAATAGTCTATCTACAGATATATTCGTATCTTATCTAATAAATAGGTGTTTGAATCTTATTTCTCTTTATATTTCCTTGAAAAAAATATGGTACAGTAAGAATCTTTAATTGTAAGTAATCCTTGGTTTTTAATTCCAGAATAAGAGAGATTTCATTTGGAGATTAATAAAAATATGAAACAAGACATATCAAAAATACTTAATGATATTGATTATTTACAACTACAATTCACAAATATTGCCGGTCAATTGAAAGTTGTAGAAGTACCTAAGAAATTCGCTGAAAAATACCTTAAGGAAGGGTTAGGTATAGATGGTTCATCAATCGGGTTCTTGTCTACTGAGAGTAGTGATATGCGTGTTATCCCTGACGTATCAACTTTGCATGTTATACCTTGGAATAATCGTATTGCTCGAGTAATTTGTGATATTTATGATACAAATGGACAACCTATCCGAAGTGATCCAAGAAGCATTTTGAAAAGAGCAATTAATATGGCAAAACTTGAATTTGGTTTTAATATGTTAGCTCGTCCTGAATTGGAATGGTATATAATGGATCAAGATGGGGAACCATGTGATATTGGTGGATATATGGATGCACCTCCTTTAGATTCTGAAATTGAGTTGCGAAGGATGATGACTGACTTTATGATTGGTTTTGGTATACATCCTAAAATGCTTCATCACGAAGTTGGTCCCGGTCAAATGGAAATTGAATTTCCAATGATTGACCCTCTTACTGCAGGGGATATGATACAAACTGTCAAACAAATCGTTAAGATGGTTTCTTGGAATGCAGGATTAGTTGCCTGTTTCATGCCAAAACCATATACCACTGAAGCTGGAAATGGCTTACATGTTCATCACATGCTCCTCAAAGGAGAAGATAATTACTTCAATTCTAAAGGAGGTAAACCTTCTGAAACGCTCAAATATTTTGTGGGTGGCTTGTTGAAACATGCACATGGCTTAACAGCGATTTTCAATCCTACAGTTAATTCATATAAGAGATTAGTTCCTAATCATGAAGCTCCAGTCTATGTAGCTTGGGGGCTTGCAAATAGAACTGCTCTTGTAAGAGTTCCTGGTTACGAAAAATCTGCTCGAATTGAATTTAGAGGAGCTGATACGTCAGCCAATATCTATCTTGTACTTGCATTATTACTCGTAGCTGGTTTAGATGGAGTAAAAAATAAGATTAATCCCATAGACGGGACACAATTAAACATAGATCAGCTGACGGATGAAAAACGAAGTGAAATGGGGATATCAAAAACACCGAGTACTTTGAAAGAAGCATTAGCTGCACTAAATGCTGATAAATATCTCTGTGATTTCTTAGGTCCTCAATTTATTGAAATATTTAATAAAACAAAGAATAAGGAATGGGGAGAATACGAAAAGAACGTTAAAAATCCCAAAACCGAAGAAGTTACAGAATGGGAATTCAATCAAATGTTTGAAAAAGTATAAACAGATTCAAGCATTATTACTAAATCGGAAAAGCATTCTATACAAGGTGAATTCATTCACCTTACCTATTTCTTTTTTCAATTAAACTAAGAAATTTGTTTGTTATTTCAATAGATTGTTGATAGCAAAAATTATGAAGTATATAATTATTGTAATTGAAGTACCGAAAGTTATGTGCTTGTGGAACAAATGCAAACAACTATGCTATATATGAAAGATAATTATCTCAAAACCTTTTCAGCAAAAGTTATTGCCGTAGGTGAAGATTATGTTGTTCTAAATCAAACAGCATTTTATCCATTAGGTGGTGGACAAGAAAGTGATTTAGGAACCCTAACATATAATGAAAATATTTTTTCCATTAAGAGTGTTAGAAGAGATCAAGGTCAAGTTAAACATTTTATAGTTGAAACAGAGAAATTACTCAAAGTTGGGAACTTGGTTGAATGTTCAATTGATTGGAAAAGACGATTTATTCATATGAGATATCATACAGCTATTCATGTATTAAGTAGGTATATGCAATTAGAGCATAATGCAGATGTTCTTGGAAATAATATTTCAACAAGAAGCGGTCGAGTAGATTTTGATATAGAAGATGCTCTGACAGAAGAGCAACTTAAAGATATAGAAGTTGGAGTAAATAAGATAATCGATCAAAATCTTCCTATTGAAATTAATTTTATTCCAAGAGACGAAGCAATTACATTTCTCAAAAAACATGGCTATCAAACCGATTATATCGATATGATTCCATCATCAGTAAAGATCTTCCGAATAATTTCAGTTGGTGACTATGATTTTGCTTCTTGTGCAGGCACTCATTTAGCTAATACATCTGAAATTGGTAAGATAAGAATTACAAAAAGGAGAAGCATGGGTAAAGGAAAAGAGCGAATCACTTTAGCATTAGACTAAAGTCAATAGTTTATTTCCAACAGAATTGGTCACAATTTTATCATTGTATCTACAAAGAAACGTAGGAAATAAAGCTATACTCAAGACTTTTATGTTCTGCTCTTTTCTATCTTACAAATACGAATGAAACTACAACCCCAACAAGAGCTTTTATCTAAAAAGAATTCATTATCAAGTATTTTTTCTAATGAATTCGCAAAAATTCTTTCAAATGCTATACTGTTTGCTTCTTTCAAATTGTAGACTTTTCTTATGCCCATTTCATAATAATAACAGCCAACCTCTAGCACATCAAAATCATATTCTCCTTCTTCTTTATTCTCTAAGCGATATTCATTGAATAAACTTGCATAAAACAATAATAGAAGATGATCATTAGGTTCAGGAGTTGGTTTATAATCTATAATCCTAAAACCATTCTTTTTTTCACATAATTCTATACAATCTATCCGCCCTCTTTTCTTTTCAGTAATTAACCGAACTTCATTGTCAACTGGATACCAATAACAATCCTCCTTCCCCTTAAGATAGTCCTTCTGTTGTTCGGTCCAGTAAAGTAATTTTACATTGTCCTTGCATACTTCATCTGGCGGTATTGTTTGAGTGATTACATTTGCATATTTTCTATGAAATGTTTCAAGTTATGATAATCGATACCATCACCCTTCTTCCCTTGGTATCCTCGCATTTTGTAAGAAGACAATGACCTTCTACTACTCAAGAAATTTTCTTTGTTATATCCCACACAACTCACTTGCACGAATCCTCTATAGGCTTTTAAAATGGTTGGTGCTCTTCGTTCTCCTTTTACCAGTTTGCTGAGGGAAGTGAATAGTGGATACTTGTTTCCTTCTTGATTTCCAACAATTTTTATCCAATAATCACATTTCTTGATGAGTGGTTTAGAAGTAACCATTGGTGTTTCTAATCGTCCTAATAATGTTACTTTTTTCTTTAGTTCTGTTGTTGCCATGCTTCTCTCACCTGTGTTAACTTCGTATTCAAGTTCACTATTCGTTCTTCTTCAATAATGGAAATTCTTCCATCATCATTTTCTTGCCCTAGTTTTCTCTCAAAAGCAACCAAAGAAAAAGAAATTCAAAATACGAAAAGGACTAGGTCCTAATTATCCAGAAGAACTGCAAAGACTACTCATTGCTCTAATGTTACACGATTTTATTCATACCAAAAAACATCCAAGTAAGATTTACCAACAAATAAACATTGAGGATAAAGAGATTAGAGAAGCTTGTAATAACCACCACAATGGAGAGGAAAGTATAAATGCTCTTTTACCGATTGTAAAACACTATGATAGACTTGCATCTTCTATCAGTCGGAAGAAGCGATTCAAAAGCACAAGTCGATATGATTGGGAAAATGGAGAAATAGATTTCAAACTTCTGAAACAAGAACTTGAGCAAGTTCAACACTCTCCTTATCAGTTATACAGTTACATCTATCAGTCAAAAAAATTAGGAAGAATAGTCGAGGCAATGGATTATGGAAATAATAGTTTAAAGAAACACCTTTTATTGATGGTAAATTTAGCAATAAATGATTTTTATGACGAAAAATTAAAAATAAGTGATGACACTATCTCATTATCGGCAAGTGACCAAGACGCACTCGTCACTGCTACGGATGCTGAGATGCATGCTTTTCTGACCATGAGCAATGCTAATTCTGAGAGGGCAACCACCTCGAAGAAGAGAAGGCTCGGAACATAGGTAGAGAAAGTCAAATTAGAGAAAAATTTGAAGGTTACTAACAAATGTCCAAATCTCTTCAAGTCATTGATGAACAACCTATAATTAATTTAGCAAAACGACTAATAAAAAGTGAAAGTCCAAGTGGCAATGAGAAGAAACTAGCAACTTTAATGGCAATCGAGATGAAGAAGGCTGGTTTTAATAAAGTTCAATATGATGAGAACACAAATGATATTGTTGGTGTGATGTTGGGCTTAGGGAAAGGTAAATCCCTTGTTTTAGCTGGTTATATTGATACTGTCCCACCTGGTTCAATGCCTGAACCATTTCTTGCAAAAGAAATGGATGGTTCAAAGTTGGGTACAAAGGGAAAGGTGCTTTATGGTCGTGGTGCATGTGATATGAAAGCTGGACTTGCAGCTATGATTAGTACAGGAGCTGCATTGAAAAGATCAAGAGCACGATTGAAAGGAGATTTTACCATAGTTGGATTAGCCAATTCAAAAACAGGTAATTCTACCAGCATAAAAAAACTAATTCAGAAATTTGAACTCAATCCTGATTATCTTGTATCCTGTGCTCCAACAAATTTAGATATAAATATTGCTCATCCTGGTCAAGCCACTTATAGTGTAATAACTAAAGGAAAAATGTCCAATATTGGCTATCCTTCAAATGGCGATAATGCAATTCTTAAAATGAATAAGGTTATTGAATGTTTAATAAATGATTCAGTATTGCCTGAAGATAAGCGCTTTGGAAAAGCGAATATGATTCTAAGTTCTATTTCTTCTCTTCCATTAGGTGAATCTCATTCAGTACCTTGTTTATGTCAGTCTTTATTAGTTAGACAGATTTTCAAAGGAGAAAATCCTGAGAAAATTAAGAGTGATTTTATGAACATCTTAAAGAAAAATAACTTCAAAGAAGATGAAATTAGAATTAGTATGACAAGATACTTTAAAGCTCTAGAAACCGCATCAGATGTAGAAATCATATCGATTCTTCAAGATGCAAGAAACCTTGCATTAGGCAAGCCTGCAAAAATTGGTCAATGGACAAGTGGTGTTAACATTTCGGAAATGTTTGATATCGATAAACCATTAGTGGGTTTTGGTCCTGGAGATGAGAAATACGCTCATTCACCTTTTGAGCATGTACCTGTTGATCAAATTATCAAAGCAACAAAAGTTTATTCAGTTTTAGCAGAAAAAATTTGTGTACAGATGAAGGATAAAAGTTAGTGATGGGTATTGATTTTCATCAATACCAATTAATTTATTTTTAGCAGGTACAAGGAAATCAACGAGCGACCATGATAGATATTCACAAAGTAAGTTTTCAATATCTGAGTTCTTCAACAAATATCCTCGATAACATCTCATTGAAGATAGAGAAAGGTGAATTTGTAGGTATCATTGGTCCTACCGGTTGTGGGAAAAGTACTCTTTGTTATATGTTAAATGGTCTAATACCTCATTCAATTAAAGGTTATTTTTCAGGTACAGTATCAGTTTCAGGGAAAAAATTAGTTAATGAGTCTGTTGAAGAAATGAGTGCGATAGTTGGTTACATGCTGCAGGAACCTAGCTTCCAAATAGCTACTCCAAATGTCACTTCTGAAATTGCTTTTGGAATGGAAAATCTTGGTATTTCAAGAGAAGAAATACTAAATCGATTAGACAGAGTATTAGAAACTTTGAGTATCAATTACATTAGAAATAGAGCTACTGCTGATTTAAGTGAGGGAGAAAAACAAAGAGTTATTTTGGCATCAATCTTAGCTATGAATCCTCAAATTTTAGTGTTAGACGAATGTTCTAGTATGCTAGATTTACCAAGTAAGTTAAATTTGGCAACTACATTGAAGCAACTCAATAAGAATGAACAAAAAACGATTGTTATGATTGAACATGATTTGGATTATTTGCTTGAGTTGGCAGATCGAATAATTCTAATTAATAATGGTCAAATTATAGCTGATGGTCCTACGGCAAAGATTCTAACTGATATCGAATTACTTAGAGCTAATGATTTAGTTCCACCAACTGTTGTTAGTCTTTTTCAGGAAATTCAGAAAGAATCTAAGATCGCAGTAGAAATTCCTTCATCGCATTCTCAAGCAACAGAAATATTGAGGAGAATGCTAAAATGACTTCTATTGAATTAAATGATGTTAGTTTTAGCCATATTGCCGGTAAGAAAGGAATTTTCTCTAATCTCTCTCTAAAATTACATCCTTCTGAACAAGTTGCTATTGTTGGTCGAAATGGTTCTGGTAAAACGACTTTAGCTAAGCTTATTCTCGGAATGTTAAAACCTAGTACAGGTCAAATTAGTTTTGATGGGAAATTAATCGAGAAGAAATCAATCGCAGAAATAGCTGAAAAAGTGGGTTTTGTTTTTCAGAATCCTAATATCATGCTTTTTACTAATTCTGTGAAAAATGAGCTTTTACTAAGTCTACAGAGGTTCAACTTTTCAAAAAATGAAAAGAACGAGAAAATAAATTCAATGTTGGATTTCTTTGGTATGACGAAATATCGGAAAATACATCCTCGATTGCTAAGTCGAGGAGAAAAACAGAAGCTAGCTTTAGCGACAGTATTGATTCAAGAACCTGATGCCATCATTTTGGATGAACCATTTTCAGGTATTGATATGGCACAAAAAATCATCATACGAAAATACATTGGAAAATTAAAAGAACAAAAGAAGCTAGTTATTATCATTACACATGATCTCGATTCAGCTCTCGAAGAAAGTAATAGAATCATTGCTTTATCCTCTGGAAAAATTGTTTTTGATGGAAAGAAAACTGATTTCTTTAAAGATTCAACAAATCTTCGTAAAGCAGAACTGATTGAAACTTGTATGCTTAACATGCTTTACTCTTTACACGAAGACGGCTTACCTGAGACAATTTTAGAGAGAAAAGAAGTAATTAGTTATTTTAGTAAAAGAATCAATGATACTTAGCAATTAGTTCTGTAGCATCAATTGCATTCTTCTCTATTAAATCAACAAGTTCCTTTATGTTTGTTAACCCATTAACAACATTGATTCCTTTGAATTCCTTAATTTCCGAAGAAATAATTCCTGATATGACAAAAACAGTTTCTTCACATTTTTCATCCAAATCAGTTAGATTTTTCGCGCACAGAATTTTTGGCACTAATTTTTCCTCAGAAAATCCTTCTAATACAAGAAAGTCACTATTAAAATGCGGAAGAAGTTCTTTTACATTTAGTGCTTTTTTGTATATAATAGCTGTTTCATTATCACCTCTTACCGCAGTAATTGATGCTCCAGCTTCACAATGCCTCCATGAATCCTTTCCTTCAGTATCAATGGTGAAATTTGCTATATGAACGTGTTTTACACTATTAACATTATAGCCTCTCGTAACCAATTCTTTGATGATTTCAATTAACGTGGTAGTTTTTCCTGAATTGGTGTAACCAATAATAGTAAAGATCTTCATGATGCATTCGTAAATAATTGTCTACTTAAAATTTTAGATTAATATTTGCTATTAGGAAGATGATTCATATAGATTAACTTTTTGTCGGTTAATTTTATAAACCTCAAGAACTATTTTATTTGTACAATCACAATTGAATTGTACCTATCTTCGATAATTCACTTGAGGTGGATTATTATGACATATGATGAAAGACAAATTCAACAGCTACTAAAGAATTTGAAAGATAGGGATGGATGGATTCGTTCAAATGCCGCCTCCCGACTAGGAGAACTCCATGTAAAAGAAGCTGTAAAAGAACTAACAAAGCTTCTGAAAGTAGATAGAGATTCACTAGTTCGTTCATCTGCTGCATCTGCTCTTGGTAATTTAGGTGTAGAAGCAAAGGAAGCAGTTGAAGTTTTAATTGAAACGATGAAAACTGATCAAATTGTAGGTGTCCGATTAGAAGCAGCTGTAGCTCTGGGAAATATCGGTAATAATGAAGCAATACCGGAATTAACTCAACTAGCATTAGACGATGAGGATATCCGAGTTCGATCTTGGGCTGCAGATGCAATCCGAAAGATTAAGCAATAATTTGGTTATGAATAAACATCCCCCTAAACTAGCAAATACAACAAATTGATTCTTCTGATACATTACATGGTTGTGTAATTAATTAAAGGTCAAAACAATTATTTTGTATAAAGGAAAAAATCCTTTTAAAGACTGAAAAGAAGTTTGAAATTATATACAAAAAATAACCTTTATTTGAGTTGAATTGTTATGGTTGATCTTTCAAAGACCTTTATCAAAGATGCTAAGAAATTGACTGATGGTACCAAAGTTGCGATTGGTGGATGGGCAGAACACCTTATCCATAAAGGAAAAATCTGTTTTCTAACAGTAAGAGATTCCACAGGGCGCATTCAAGTTACTGGAATTAAAACAAAATTGCCAGAAGAACTTTGGGAAAAATTGCTTGCGCTAAAAAATGAGACTATTATTAGAATTGAAGGTCTTGTAAAGAAAAATGACAAAGCACCTGGTGGATTGGAAGTTATTCCAGAAAAGCTAGATATCCTCAATCCTGTGTTTGGACCAATACCTATTGATGTCACTGGTAGAACACCAATGGATGAAGGAACAATATATGCACAAAGAGAATTAACTATACGTATGCCTCTCAACAAGGCACCTTTAGAAGTAAAAAGTTTTGTCGCACATGCAACAAGAGAATTTTTTATTAAACGAGGGTTTACAGAAATCTTTACTCCACTAATAGTTGCAACAGCAACAGAAGGTGGCGCATCACTCTTTCCAATAAAATACTTTGAAGAAGATGCTTATTTAGCTCAAAGTGGGCAATTTTACAAACAAGCTGCAATTACTGCCCATGAAAAAGTGTTTGGAATAATACCTTCATTTAGAATGGAAAAATCGAGAACACGGAAACACGTTTCAGAATTCTGGCAAATAGAAGTTGAGGCTGCTTTTGAAGATCATATTAGTATCATGCAAGTATTAGATGATATGATGGTCTATGTGGTAAACCAAACAATTAAAACAGCAAAAGAACCATTAGCTGTGTTAGGGGTAAAACCTAAAAAATTGAAAGGCGGATTTCCAAGAATTAGTTTCAAAGATGCAAAAGAGCTGTGTACCAGTTTTGAACTTGAAGTTTCCGTTGATATGAATGATGACTTTACCACCCCTGAAGAAACAGCTTTGTCAAATCATTTCAAAACACCATTCTTTATTACGGAATGGCCAACTCATACTCGAGGTATTTATTATCGTGTAAATGATGATGACCCAAATATTTCAAATAGTTTTGATTTAGTTGCTCCTGGAGGGTTTGCTGAACTTTGTACAGGTGGGCAACGTGTCCATGAATATGATAAAATGATTGAAGCGATTAAAAAACAAGGCTTTGGAGTAGATTCATATAAATGGTACCTTAATTTATTCAAATATGGAATTCCTCCTCATGCAGGCTATGGAGTGGGAATTGAGCGGTTAACTTGGTGGATTTGTGGAAATCACAATGTAAAACAAGCAATTATGTTCCCAAGAAATGTAGATATTCTCAGACCATAGAGAAAAAAAGTTTGTAGAAGAAAAATTTGCTTGAACGGCAAAGTATTAAAGAACCGTTTGAAATGAGAAAGTGGAATAACGAAGCATGAAATTCGAGCGAATTCAATATCAAAAAGTTTAAGAAATTAAATTTAGTATTTGAAGTCAAAACTCGCTCTTAATTCACTTATTTAAAAACGTCTGAAATATGATAACGATCCCTAGGTGGACGGGATTGCCGGATGGATGTAGAGAAGGACGTAATGTCACGTTTGTCCTTTTAGGAATAATTAAGGTGGCTAGTAGGTTCATTAGAAATGATAGCGCGTGAGAAAATAATTGAAAGATCTGCTGCAGAATTCTTTGAAGCAAATAAGGCAATTGCAGGATTCGATAATCCTACCAGGTCTACTTATACAAGTATTAGAGAACTAGTTGAAAATGCATTAGATGCTGCAGAAAAAGGGGGAATTTTACCTGATGTCAATATTCTAATCGAATTGATGTCTACAGAGGAAATCGGCGAATTAATGGGTATTAAAGATTACCGACCACCAGATGAAGAATCAGGAATTGAATTCATTAGATTGTCTGTGCGAGATAATGGTATTGGTATTCGTCACGCAGACATTCCAAAATTATTTGGAAGAGTACTTACCGGTTCAAATTACGGAGAACGACAATCACGTGGTCGATTTGGTTTAGGGGCAAAAATGGTTTTAATTTATTCTCAATCAACTATTCGAGTTCCATTTGAAATTAAATCACGATTAGCTCTTTCTAAGAAAAAATCAGCCGAATTTACAAGTCATTACAAATTGTTTATTGATATTGTTAGAAATGCTCCTGAAATCGTTGATTCAACAAAATATACCGGCAAATCAAAGAATCAATTAAAAGTACATGGTACTGAGGTTACTTGTTGTTTTGCAGGCACATGGAGAAGGTCGAAAAGATATATCTTTGAATATTTAGAAGAGATGGCTGTTATAACACCATATGCGTCATTCACTATTACTACTCCTGATAATCCCGATGAACCTATCCTTCATAATAGAACCGTTGATGTAATTCCTGACCCACCAATAGAAGTACCATTACATCCAATCGGGACAGATATTAATCAAATAAAAAGTGAGATTTCTAGAACAAGATGTAAAGACATGAAGAATTTTCTGAAAACCCATTTTCAGAGAATTGGTGATAAAACTGCTGCTCAGGTTCTAAAGGTATCTAAAATTAAAGCAAGTAAAAATCCTCTGAATCTAGATGAAATGGAACTCCGAAGATTAATTCATGAAGGCTTTACAAAGGTTAAATTTTTCCCTCCTGATGGTAAATGTTTGTCACCGTTAGGACATGAAAATTTAGCAGCAGGTTTAGAAGATGTATACCTACCTGAATTCAGCTGTTCAGAAGGCAGACCACCTTCAAGCTATAGTGGACATGCTTTTCAAGTTGAAGTAGCTATAGGCTATGGTGGGGAAAACCTTAGTGCGCCTTACAAATTAATGCGTTTTGCCAATAGAATTCCTTTACTTTTTGGTGAAGGAAATGATTTGATAAAGAAAACAATTGAAAGCATTAATTGGTCCAATTATAAGACCAATCTCAATAATGATCCAATAATATTTGCCGTGTCATTAGTTAGTACTAAAATACCTTTCCCAGAAACAAGCAAGGAATATATTGCTGAAGTAGATGAGATTAGAAGGGAACTTCGGTTATGTTTACAAAAAGCCGGAAGGAAGCTAATGAGTTTCCAAAGAGCTTTGAAGAAAAAAGAGCAAGCAGCGCGAAGATCGAAAATATTCGAAAAATACGCCCCAACCGTTTCTTCAATTGTAGGACAAATGCTTGGAAAAATGGATGAAGATGAATTTCCATTTATGTTCAGTTCAACACAATTTAGTAAATGTTTGAAACAAAGAGATGGTTCGATTTTTCTACCAAAGAACCCCATCCCAGTTGAAGCTCTACCTATAGATTCAATTGAGGGTGTCAATCTTGATAGATATGATATTCAGACACTACAAGATCTCATTTTAATCGATGATGAGCAAATGCAAGAATTAATTTCTCTCGGATTATCTGAAGAAGCATTAGATCAAGCAGAACAAATACTACGGGCAATTCTTGAGCTGCCTGAACTAGCAAAAGATGAATTAGTAGAATCTGTAAGTGCTAAAGCCCTGGATGAATTTGCTCGAGAGAGAGGAATAATTGATGGTATGAATCTTTATGAAGGAATGGATTCAGTATCAATCCTTCCAGGTGTTGGTCCCGCGACTCAGAAATCACTTCGAGCTCGTGGTGTTAAAACAATTAAAGATTTCTTCTTAATGGAAAATGAAGAACTTACCAAAAGTAGTTTGAATATTGCTATAATCGCTGAACTTAAATCTAAATGCAATGTTGATGTTTTACCAAATATTGATCAAAGAACGGTAGAGGAATTGCATAACAAAAAAGTTTACAGTGTACTTGAATTTCTAGAAGCAGATGATGAAGAGCTAAGCCAATTGTCTGGTTTATCAGAAGAACGTGTGACTGCGTTATTTGAATTAATCAAAACATTACTTGATTTAGATATTACATCTCTTAGAGAAGAAAGTACCAAAATAGAAATTGACGAATCAATAGATGATGAGGAACTTGTCACTCAACCCACTAAGGTCAAAATACCCACTCCACCTCCTGGCTTCCTAGAAGCAGATGCTGAAGTTGATGAATTGGGAGGTGTAGGAAAAACAATGGCTGCGAGATTATCAGCTAAAGGTATTGAAACAGTAGCCAAATTCTATATGGTTACTAATAGTCGCTTACTTAAGATTAAAGGTCTTGGAGCAAAAACAATAGCCGACAATCGTGGGAATACGGATGTAATAGTATTACCAAGAATAAATTTTGAGGGTAAAAGTGATCTGAATCTAATGGGTATATTTACTGTGCAACAATTTTTCGACGCCGATGATGATAGTTTAACAAATGCAAGAGGATTACGATCATTAACGATTACAAAGTTAAAATTAGACATTGAAGAAAAACTGCTGATGACGCCTGGCTCAAAAATAGTTCCTTTGAGGAAAAAGAAAAAACCTGTGAAGAAACCAACGAAAACAGCACCAACTAAAGAAAAAATCACTCCTGTTAAACCATCTAAAGCCAAAAAAGCAGCAAAGACTGTTGTAAAGAAGGATACTTCTATAGCTGAGTTTCTAGGCACAAAGAAACCTAAAGTAGATGATGAGGAAACCACTAAAGTTGTAAGAGGACCACCAAAAGGGATGCTAGAACCTACACTTAGAATTAGTAAAATCCCAGGTATGGGCAAAACAACAGAAGAACGATTAGCAAAGGTGGGCGTAAAATCAGTAGGGGATGTTTACAAGAAAAGCATCGCTCGATTAGGTTCAGTAAAAGGAGTAAAAGAAGAAGATATTATCGAAATGCGAAAAATGCTCTCGGTTGCAGTATTGCCTCATGTCTCACAAATGGTGCAAGAAGAACTGAACAAAGCAGGAATTTACACTGTGAAACAATTCCAAAGTGCAAAAATAGCTAAAACATCAGCTGTCAAAGGTTTGGGAGTAAAAACAGTGAAAAATATTAGAAAGCAAATAAACAGAGCACTAAAAACATCAGCAGAATTAGAAGGGTAGAAGTACTATGCTTAAATCAAAAAGTTAAGATTATTACATTATAAAAAATCGGAGGACAAAAAATGTCCAGTAAAAGTGGAAAAACAAAAAAATACCCAAGGGAAGTCTCAAGAGATAAACTCAAAAGTGTAATAGAAGTACGTGAGGAGCTAAAAAAGACCTCTCGAATGAAGATAGAAGACTTACCTGATGGCATTCATGAGATTACAGACATAGATAGAGAAGAAGGAATGAGAAGAATAGAAGAAATATTCAGAAAAGTTTTCGTTGAAACAATACAATCAGGACAACCAATATTGAAAGTTCCTTCGAGAAGTGCAAGTAATGTAATTTATGATGAAGCATCAGATTTACTCTTGTTAGGTCAAAATTATATGGATAGAAAATGGGATGATATTGGTACCATCAAGAAATTCACAGCACAATTAAGAGTTCTACAAATTATACACGAATTATTAGAAATGAATGTTCATGGTAGCAAGAGAGAAGTGTTTTACACAGATGTAGCACTCTTCGAAGACCAAAATAGAGGGAGTGACCCTCTTATTGAAGATAGTGCAGTAACACTAGGAACATATAGAAAAAATATTCACGTAACGGCAAATGACAGAGGATTGGTTGTTGGAAGAGTCAGTTATCTTGATAACGGTGATCTAATAGATTGTACAAAACAAGGGTCAGCTGGAAAAAATGTCAATCCAATGCAAGACCATATCACAGATCTAGAATCAGATGCAGAATTCATTCTGGTGGTAGAGAAACAAGCAGCATTCTTGAGGTTAGCTGAAGATAAATTCTATGAAAAATACCCATGCGTTATTTTAACCGGAAGCGGGCAACCAAATGTTGCAACAAGAATATTCTTACGAAAAATGAATCAAGACCTGCAATTACCTGTGTTGGCAGTAATGGATTCAGATCCATATGGTTTGGATATTCTCAGAGTCTACGGTTTAGGTAGTAAAGCTCTATCTTACGAATCTTATGAGCTTGCCACTCCTGATATTAAATGGTTAGGTGTCCGCCCTTCAGATTTGAACAAATATAATCTCCCCAAAAACACTCGCTTACCTATGAGCAAGATGGACATTTCTCGAGCCAAGATTATGATGGAAGAGAAATTCGTTAAAATTCGTCCTGAATGGGTTAAAGAGCTTAGACTTATGATTGAAACAAAAGAAAAAGCAGAAATTCAAGCTCTAGCAAGTAGAGGTATTAAGTTCTTTACTGAAGAATACTTGCCAACTAAAATTGAAACTGGTGATTGGGTCTAATCTCAATTCTCCTTCTTTCTAATCTTTGATTGAAAGGTATCTATGAAGATGCTTTTTATTGAAATTCCTTTGCAATCAAAAGTTTTTTGAGCTAGCAATTTTGCTGAGTACTAAGTAAGTGAATCCTATGGTAGATATTGAAAGAGAATTTGTAATGGTTAAACCTGATGGAGTTAAACGTCGTCTTGTAGGTGAAACAATCTCACGCTTAGAAAAAGTTGGTCTAAGAATTGTTGCAATGAAGATGTTGCGTTTAACAAAAACTATGGCTGAAAAGCACTATGCAGTGCACAAAGACAAACCATTCTATGAAGGGTTAGTAAAATTCATTTCTAGTGGTCCCGTTGTTGCAATGGTAGTAGAAGGGAAGGATGCTGTTACCCGTGTTAGGAAACTCGTTGGTGCAACAAAGCCAGGTGAAGCAGAAGTTGGTACCATTCGTGGAGATTTTGGTATGGAAATTGGTCGAAATGTTATCCATGCGGGTGATTCTCCGGAAAATGCTAAAATAGAGTATTCTATCTATTTTAAAGAGTCTGAGATTATTAAGAATGTTTTACCTGATGAAACATGGATATATGAGTGAATCGATGAATTTTCAGAGGTGAATTGAATATGTCACAAGAAAAGAAAAAACCAGCCAGTAAACCTAAAAAGAAAGCTGAAATCCAAATAGATGAAACCAAACGTTTGAAAGCACCCATCTGTGTTATCTTAGGACATATTGATCATGGTAAAACATCCATTTTAGATGCAGTTCGTGGTACTGCTGTTCAAGCAAGAGAAGCAGGCGGTATTACCCAACAAATTGGTGCATCCTATTTTCCTATTGAAACTATTCAAGAGATTTGCGGAAATATGATGAAGCAAGATACTATCAAGCTTAAAATTCCTGGTATTTTAATTGTTGACACTCCAGGTCATGCTGCTTTTCTTAATCTCCGTACAAGAGGCACTTCGGTGGCTGATATTGCTATTGTTGTCATAGAAGTAAGAACGGGTTTTCAGCCACAAACATTCGAATCTATGCGTTTACTCAAGCAAAGAAAAATCCCTTTTTTGGTTGCTGCTAATAAAACTGATCGTGTTGCCGGGTGGAAAATTCACGAAGGAGAATCTTTCCATAATACGCTTAAGAAACAAACAGTAGATACTCAAAAAGCGCTAGATGTTCATTTGTATGAGATTATGGGTGAATTATCTAAACTGGGCTATCCTTCTGATAGATATGATCGAATTCGTAATTATACCGAAAACGTTGCTATTATTCCTACTAGTGCTAAAACCCATGAAGGTATTCAAGACCTTTTCTTAGTTCTTTCTGGTTTGGCTCAACAATTTTTGTTGGACAAGCTTGTTTATAGCGAGGGTCCTGGAGAAGGGACCATTCTTGAAGTAACAGAAGAAGCGGGTATGGGTACAACAATCAATGTTATCGTTCATTCCGGAACGTTCTCAAAAACAGATCACATAGTTTTTGGTGGAAAAGATAAAGCCTATGATGCTAAAATTAGATCACTATTGGAACCTAAAGAATTAGATGAGATTCGTGATCCTAAAGAGAAATTCAATGCAATTGATATGGTTCATGCTGCTGCTGGAATAAAAATAACTGGTTCGGGTATGAATGATGCAGCTGCTGGTGCGCCTGTAATGGTTGCTAATACTCCTGCTGAGATAAAGGCTGCTAAGAAGCTCATTGAAGATGAAATGAAAGTAATCAAAATTGAAACTGACAAAGAAGGTATAATCATAAAAGCCGATACATTGGGAGCATTAGAAGCTCTCGTTAAAGAATTTACTGACCGAAGGATTCCTATCAAGCTAGCAGATATTGGTGATGTTAACAAAGGAAATGTCTCAGTAGCAATTGTCGTTAAAGAAAACGCTCCCGCCTCGGCAGCTATTGTAGCATTTAATGTTGCTATTCTAGCTGATGCCCAGGAAGAACTTGAAGTCAACAATATAGCTCTCTTTGAGAGTGATATTATCTATACTCTTCTAGATGAGTATGAGCATTGGAGAGTTGATGTAGAAACTAAACTGAAAGCAGATAGTTTGAAAGATTTGGTGCTTCCTGGAAAAATAAAGATTATACCTGGTAACGTGTTCCGCGCTAAAAGACCTGCTGTAGTTGGTGTTGAAGTTCTTGCAGGTAAAATAACCCCTCGAGTAGGTTTGATTAGAGGTACAGACGGACGGAAATGTGGTTATATTCAACAAATTCAAGAAAGTGGCGTATCTCTCAAAGAAGCTGGTAAAGGAAAACAAGTTGCTATATCAATCAGAGGACCTACTGTTGGAAGACAGATAACTGAAGATATGGAACTTCATGTTGACTTACCAGAAAGTGTTGTTCGACGTATTAAAGAGAAATTTTTTGAAGATCTTACTGTAGATCAGAGAGAAGCTTTGGATGATCTAATAGCCTTGAAACGCAGTTTAAGTGAGGATAACAAATTCTGGGGCTATTGATTAACCATTAATTTAGTGGCACTCATCTTTAATGTGGTTTATCTTGACGATTAAACTTAATAGAGAAGAATAACTTCATTACTCATAACACCAACATCACGACAGCTAAACTTGGAAAAAAAATCTGATAGACCACTAAATCACTAATATTAACTATAACCTGATAGGATAATGAAGGTCACTTGGTAATGATACAATTCGTATGGATACTCATTAAAGATACACCCATTACAGGTATGAAATTCATAAAAATATCCGATCAAGAAGAAAGAGATCGCTTAGAGAAATTTTATGGCTGGCTTAGTGGACCTTCAAGTGAATACACTGAAAAAGTTCAAAATATAATCTTACAAGACACTAAATATTATTATCATTCTAATAACTCGGTTCTATTTGTTATTGGAGCGGATTTGGATGAAACAAGCATTCCATCCGTATTTCTTCCTGAATTAAAAGAAAGGTTCTTTGGTGTTTTTCCACATGATGTTACTGCTACTTTTAACGGAAAAGACACATCACAGTTTAGAAGCTTTGATCCTGTGCTAGTTGAATTATCAATAGCTTTTGAACAGAGAAAAATTGAAGCTTTTGGCAATCGAAAAGAGCTTGATGCTTTTGAGGTTTTGAATTTACCAAATGAATTGCAAATGGTCACACTTGTACTGGTAAAAATGCAAGTTGTTACTCCTGATATGATTTCTCAAGTGACAGGAATTTCATCCACAGAAGTCGAAAGACAGCTACGCGAAGTCTATCAAAGAGGGTATCTATATATAACGACAATTTCTAATAAATCATATTTCTCGATTAAACCATTTGATTCCGAAGACTCGCACAAAATTAAAAATCAAAAAACACCCACAGAAAAACTCATAGGAGCTTCATCTGACACAGTCGTTCTGTCTGATCATTTACAAGATATCTCTCAATCGTCATTGGATATTGAGAAAACATTCCCTCCAGATAAGGGAGGAACACCTAGATTTAGTTTAGATGATGCAAAAGTTAGTGAAGAAACAACCCCAAAATTTGACACAAAAGAATCTGCTATGATGCCTCCGCCCAGCTTGGATAAGAGTTCAAGCTCAGGACTTTATGCTTTATCTCAAGGTGAGATGAAAGTTCCTTCATTAACTAATGATATAAAACCAAAACCGAAAGATTCAGTAGAACCTGCCAAAGATAAGAAAGAATCTAAAGGTGTTAAACTTAAAATTGATCCTATCGCCCAAGAAATCGATCGTAATCATAAATTGACAATCGTCATCCCAAAGAATGGTTCTCTTCCTTCAAATTCTCTTCGAAGAGAAAAAGGATATTCTTCTGGTAAAGTTAGAATTCCTAATGAAAAGAATAAAGATCCTTTCCTATTAAATTCAATGATTAAAAAAGATCTTGAAAATATTTTCGAAGCATTACTAATGGGAAAACTAATAGTAATTTCTGGTGATACACCAGAAGTGATTACTACAGGTCTAGTGGATAAAGTTTTTGAAACTTTGACTCTCCTTGCGCCATATAGGTCTCTTCGCTGTATGAAAAGTGAGATCTTTGTTCATCCAAAGGATGCAGATATTGTTTATCTTCCTAAACATTTGCTTAAATATTATTCATGGGCTACAATTATAGATTTAGATCAGAAAAAAGTTACAAGTGGTTCTTCTTCCGAGTTCTCCAGAAACTTAGTCAAGAAAATACGTAAAATAACTGACCCAAAGGAACTAGTAAAGGAAGTTACTAACATCTCTTCAGTTTTACTGAAAGTTGGTCGAGATATAAATACTCTGAAAATAGAAGGAAGACCTCCTGATTTATATCTGAATGAGGTAAAGAAAACTTTTGGCGTTGCAACATTAGAAGCAGGTTTAGCTTTAAGTGAGAAACTGATTCGTTTACACAAAGATTGTGCTTACATCGCCGGATTCTATATCCGAAAAGGTCTAGATGTCATTGTTCGTGCAATAGTTGTTGGGTACCCAGTTGTTGTTATTGGTGATGATCCATTGGATGTATTGCATGTTATTGAAGCCTTGTCAATATTTGCACCGAATAAAGCAGTTAATGCACAAGTATGGACAACGAATTTTGCTGGTATAAATCTGAAAGAATTTGATTTTATGGGTGCACAAGAAGGGACTGATAAACTCTTTAGAGATGCAGTGAAAGTTAATCTGCGCTCAATGAGCGCATATGGTGGTCCCCGTTCGGAATTTCTACATGAACTATTACGTAAAATGTGGCGAAGAAGATCAAAAGAGAGACCGAAATTTATTCGTGAGAACATTTCCCTTATGTTCAATGATGTCGAAAAAATCGTTAAAGCTTTCAATTCTTTAGGAAATAGAGAACCTACAAAGCAAGAAATTAGAGAATTATTTAACAAGTATGAACAACATTTTCATGTACTGGTAATTGACATACTAAAAAATGAGCAGAAGGACATTGTTGCTAAAATCAAACAAGCATTCTGAAATGAACTTTTACTCGAGTATTCTTTACATACAATCAATATAGGAATAAAATTCAAAAAGGCTAAAGGCTTTCTAAAAGTATATCTATGTGATGTTAATTAGCAAAGGATGTGCAAAAAATGAGAAAAGGTCCTTTAATCGCAGCAGGAGTCGAAGGAATAACTGGTTTGATAATGATCATTGTTGGTGCTATTTTCTACAATGAAATAGATTTACTTCTCTGGCCCGAATGGATAATGTGGATTGGAATCGTTATTCTTGGGTTCGGTATGATTATATTAGTCGTTGCTTTTATCAAAAAACCTAGTGAAGTCGAAGAAAAAGTACAAACAGCAGAAACAACTTAATTTCTCCATTGTTTTTTTCTTTTTACAAATCAATACTAGCTCATGGAAGAATATTTTTTAAGTATAAAAGCTTAGGTTAACCTAGCATTTTTTAGTCTTGATATGGAATAGAAAATTAAGCATAAAAGGATGAAACTGCCTTGATTACAAAAATATTTCGAAGTCGAAAAAATAGTCTATTAGCATTGATCTTTATTTTTATTTTTTTGTTGCCATTTTTTGTTAATGATCAGATGATTTTTCTGAATGCAATATCAAATTATGATAATGAACTTGAAATTGATGCTAAGAAAAAAGCACCAATAGATTCAACAAATGTAACAGAGTTGAGCTATTGGGATGACAACTACGGAGATATCTTTGAAGTTGTTGTAACTGGGAGCTATGCATATTTAACACTTGGAGATAATGGATTATTAATTGTTGATGTTTCTGATGTAACAGCACCTAGTGTTGTTGCTGAATGGGATACTTATGCATGTAGATACATTTACATTGAGTCTGATGTAATTTATGCAACAAATTTATCATCAGTTTACATACTTGATGCATCTGATTTCAGTAACATGAATGTTATTAGCAACTGGACAGTATCTAATACTATTAGAGATATTCTTGTAGATGGTAGCTTTGTACATCTTACAACAGATGCACAATATGCAATATACAACATCACAGATTTAGCAACCCCAACTCAAACCGACAGTTTTATTCAAGCTGGTTTGACAACTCTCCAACTAGATGGTGATATTTTATATGTTGAAGATTCAAATCGTGTGCGAATACTAAATGTATCTGATGTTACTTCTATAGTTCAACTGGATGATGTTTACTTTTCAGGTTTAGACAATTTCTACTATTCAAATGATTTCTTGTACATAACTGATTCAGTTGGTATTTACATCTATAATACAACTTTACCCGATACTCCTATTTTGGTGAGCTTATTTGCCCTCAATTTCACAGGTGGAGATGCTGATCTTTTACTCAAAGGAAATTACCTTCTTGTAAATAATGTTGTTACCATTGAAATGTTTGATATTTCAAATAAAAATGCTCCACTTTACTATACAACTTATAAGGACATATTCACTTCCTCTGATTTCCAAATAGTAGGAGATAACATTTATCTTTGGGATGATCTATCAATGGAAATTCTCGATTCTTCTGATTTAACAGCAATATCTGTAATTTGGTTGGATCAATTCAATGGTTATGCTAAGGATGTTTTCTTAGATGGAGATTTTGCATTTATTGCAGATGGATCAAATCTTCAAATAATGGACATTACTGATTTTAATAATCCTGTAGAAGTTGGCCAATTCTTTGATGAAAATGGTGCCTTTACTGATGTTTATGTAAATAATGGTTTTGCATATCTCCTAGAGGATGGATTAGGTCTTCGAATAGTTGATATATCTGATCCTGCAAATCCTATTGAAAGGGGCAATCTTACATTGCCTGGAGATTTTCAAAGACTCTGTGCAAATGATGAATACGTTTTCGTTGCAAACGGTGTTGCTGGACTTAGTATAATCGATGTATATTATCCTGGGTATCCACAACTATCTTTACTATATGATGAAGTAGGCAGTGTTTATGATGTTGCTTTGATGGGGAATAATCTGTTTCTAGCAACTGGTTCTTATTTACAAATTGTAGATATAAGCAACCCATATGAACCTGAGGCAATAGCTAATTATACACGAGCTACTTCCTTCTACACTTCTCTAGTCGTTTCTGAAAACTATATTTACGCAGTATCATTTTTTGAAGGATTTGATATTATTGATATAGCCACTGATATTACCATTCCTGCAAAAGTTGGTCAGTACTTTACTAATCAATTTCCTATGGATATCTGTGTTGAAGGTGACTATATCTATCTTTTAGATGGTCTTTTTGGTCATAGTCTATTTGATGCCTTTAACATTGCTCATCCTAAGTTGATTGCTAGTTTTGATACTTTTGCTGGTATTACTGAAGGTTTTGCTGTCAGAAATGGATACATCTTTGTTACTACAGGTTTAAATGGAACACATATTCTAACTACTAATCCATTACTTACTCTTAAATCACCATTCTTAGGACCACTGGCATTTTTTGCCGGACTGACTATTTTCTCAGTGATTGTTATCTTTATTCGCAAGAAGAAGAGAAACTAACTAATATAAATTTAACAGAGAAAGATATTCTTCTTTCTCTTCCATTCTTTTTTCTCAAAAAGTTCAGGTCATTCAAGATCTCCTTCTAGAAGAATCCTTGCTTCTTTTTTACTCTTGAGAAGAGCTATAATCTGGTTTGATTTACTTTAAAAAATTAGAAATATTAATTGAGTAATAATCTTTTTTAAGCTAGAGAATGTTTGAGATAATATCGTTTTCTTATTCTAGAATTTGAGTAGAGAGTTATATTAAAAAGGTGAAAAAAATTACGAATTCAAAAATATTTTCTAGCCGAAAAAAAAGCTTTGTAGTATTAATCTTTATTGTTATTTTTCTGTTGCCATTTTTTATTAATGATCAAATGACTTTTCTGAGTGCAACTTCAAATACCAATTATGATTTTGAAATAAATGCTAAGAAAAAATCACCAATAGATTCAGCTAATGTATCAGAATTAGCTTATTGGGACGACAACTATGGGTCAATCCGAGAAGTTGTAGTTGAAGGAAATTTCGCTTATCTAACACTCAATGCTGATGGTTTTGTAATAGTTGATATCTCAGATATCTCAGCTCCATTAGTTGTTGGAAAATGGGATACATATAGATGTAATTACATCGATATTGTTGATAATAGGCTTTATTGCGTAAATAATACTCAAGTTTACATTATTGATGCAACTGATTTCAGCAATTTGAATGTTATTTGCAACTGGACAATTGGTCTTACAATCCATGATATCAAAGCAGTTGGTGATACTGTTCATCTTACATCTTCGAGTTATTATCGTATATACAATATCACTGATTTAGTGAACCCTTATGAAGTAGATACATTCATAGAAAATGGTTTATCCGAGTTCCAAATTGTAGATAACTTCGTATATCTCGAAGATTCACATCGTATTCGAATACTAAATATATCCGATCTCAGTAATATTGTTCAATTGTATGATATCTATAGATCAAACTTGAATGATTTTATCGTAAAAAATGGTTACTTGTATATGAACGCTATCAGTGATGTATTTGTTTTTAATGTAACAGACCTTACTGCTCCTGAAATTATGGACACCTATGCTCTTAATAATTCATACGCATCAGGTGATATCTGCGCTATGGGAAATTATTTTCTATCAAATAATGGACAAGTCATTGAAATCATTGATAGTTCAAATAAAAGTGCTCTTCTCTATTATACATTGTATAAAGATACTTTCACTTTTGATGATTTTCTATTGGTAGGAAATAATCTCTATCTTTGGGATGACACCACCCTTAAAATCCTCGATGTATCAGATTTAATGACTATCTCTACGGTTTGGTTAGATCAATTCAATGGCTTTGCTTATGATATTTTCTTAGACGGAAATTTTGCCTTTATCGCTGATGGTTCAAATCTTCAAATAATGGATATTTCCGATATTGATAATCCTGTAGAAGTTGGACAATTCTTTGATGAAAATTCTGCTTTTAGTCACGTTTACGTGAATAATGGTTTTGCATATCTCCTTGAATTTGGATTTGGTCTTCGAATAGTTGATATCACAGATCCAACTAATCCTATTGAAAGAGGAAATCTCACTGGATTGCCTAGAGGTTTTGAAGATATTTATGCTAATGATGAATATGTTTTCGTTTCTCATGGTTCTGCAGGACTGAGCATAATCGATGTTTACTATCCCGATTATCCCCAATTATCTTTACTTTATGAAGAAGTTGGTGATGTCTTTGAAGCTGAGATGGTAGAAACTACTCTATATCTGGCTGCTGGAGAATATTTACATGTCATTGACTTGAGTAATCCATATGAACCAGAACCAATTGTTAATTATACACGAGCTACTTCTGACTATAGATCTCTTGTCGTTACTGAAGACTATATTTATGCTCTATCAAGATTAGAAGGATTTGATATTATTGATATAGTCACAGATATCACCACTCCCTCAAAAGTTGGTCAATACTTTACTAATCAGTTTCCTATGGATATCTGTGTTGAAGGTGATTATATCTATCTTTTAGATGATTCTTTCGGTTTTAGCCTATTTGATGCCTTTAATATTGCTCATCCAAAGTTGATTGCTACTTTTGATGCATTTGTTGGTACTGAGCAAGGTTTTACTGTTAGAAATGGTAATATCTTTGTCACAACAGGCATGAATGGAACACACATTCTTACTACTAGTCCACTACTTACTGCCAAAACACCATTCCTCGGTCCATTAACATTCTTTGCCGGTTTGACTATTTTCTCAGTGATTGTTATCTTTATTCGTAAGAAGAAGAGAAGCTAATTACCAAAAAATTAAACAGAGAAAGAAAGTTTTTTTCTTTCTTTTCCCAACCTTTTTTATTCCTCAATAAGCAAAGCTTTTTTTGTATAATGAGCATTCTTTCAATTGATATTCACTATTTTCTAGGTGAATTAGTCTAATGATTAGTTGGTACTAAAAATGGGATATGCCAGTCAATTGGGAACATTCAGTGTGACCATTAAAAAGAAATTTGTTTCATTATCAATCCCTATTATGATTATATCTGTTTTGAGTGGTTTGTGCAGTATAATCATTTTTGGTTATTTTAATTCAGATGCAAGTGGTGGAGGTGGACCTCCTCCTGCAACACCAATACAAGGTGACACTCCAGGTATTGCTGCCTTAAATGCATTATTTTATGTTGGAATAGCTTTTATTGGTGCTTTTGCTATTTTTCTTGTTTTCAAGTTTGGAAAGATCAAACTATTGAAAGCTTTCTTTGCAGTTGCTGTAGGAATTACCTCGTTCTTCTTTGTCTTTCTTCTTATCTATAGTGCTCCCTATTTCTTCCTTGATATCTTTTTACATGGTGGAGTTTTCCAAGTTTCCACTGATTGGATTATACTCTCAATTGCCATTGTTGTTGGTTTAGCTTATGCTATCTTTACAGTAGTCTCAATGGTCTACACTTTGACTTCAGAACCAATATCTCAAGTAATGGCAATGCTCTTTGCAGTTTTAGCTGGAACCTTTCTAGCAACTTTTCTACCGATGTTAGCTTCGATTTTTATTATGATTGGTTTAAGCATATATGATATTATTTCAGTTTTCAAAGGACCAATTAAGAAAATTGCTGAAGTAAGTGACGAACGAGAAAATGCAAAGTATCAAGAGGTTGTTTCAACAACAGCTATAACTGATGATTCCAATGAAACAGAATTTACTGTTAAAATCGAAGATACAGTAGACTCTCCTGAACCTGCAATAGACACTAAACTTGAAGATGTTGAATATGAATATTCAGATTATATAGAATTAGGTTTAGGGGATCTTGCATTTTTTGGTATGCTCTTTAGTTTTGCACTCATTAGATTAGGTTTCTTTTCTGCAATTGGTGCTTTTATTGGTGTAGTTGTTGGAGCCATTGGTACAATAAAACTTCTTGAGAAGGTTAAAATGATGCCTGGTCTGCCATTATCAATCGGATTAGGTTTAATACTGGCATTTGGTATATGGGGAATTTTTGCTTTGGCAGGTTACTCTGGCTGGGGCTGGATTTCTCCTGAGTGGTTAAGTTTAGCTGTTTGATTTTTTTAGAAAAACAGCTAAGAATCATTTTTTTCAGTATTTTTTTTGTTAATAAAAAATTAAGTAGATGAAAAAAAAAAATAGGTCTAAAAAAGAAAAAATAAAGAAAAATGTTGCAAAATGCAACTTGATTACGTTTGTTCTTTTACTCGTTCTCCCTCTTCTCCACCTTTTGCAGTAATTTGCATACTACTTGGTAATACTTTGAAGGTAAAGTCTTCAACGGAGAGAGGAATAGTTCCATCAGGTGGAATTTCACCTCGTGCCCTCAAGATTTCTCTTGCTAAAAGCCAATAAACTAATGCTAAAGCTCTTCGACCTTTGTTGTTGGATGGGACGAGAATATCAACACCTTTGATTTCATTATCTGTGTCGCACATAGCAGCAACAACGATGCCAACTTTGTTGGCTTCTTTAATTGCTTGTTTATCTGCACGAGGATCTGTAACGAGGACAACTTCAGGTTCGATAAAACCTGTGAATTCTGGATTTGTTAAAGTTCCTGGAATAAATCTACCTGGAACACTTCTAAATCCGCACGTTTTGGCAAGCTTGCTTCCTGGGACTTGTCCATATTGTCTTGCAGAGAAAATTGCTACTTGATTAGGTTCATAGCGAGCTAGGAATTTTGCCAACGTTCTTATTCTATTATCTGTTGCTCGCACATCTAAAACGTAAAGCCCATCACTTCTTATTAAATAAATGAATTTTTTCATTGATTTTGTGCCTATACGTGTACCTATATGTACACCGGCAGCTAAATATTCATCTAAACCAATTAGTAAATCTTCAGTTATTTGATCTGGTTCTATAGCCAATTTTAGTACCTCTAGTAATCTTAAACGAAATTATATAGTAAATATTCTTTCTGGAGCAGAATTCTACTTAAACCGTATAAAATCTTTTTGTTAGGTTTTTTGTATCCTCTGCCTTTCTCTCTTTTAATAACTGTCTTTAAGTCTTTTCCTTCTCTCTTATCATCTTTTTGACTCTTTTTTTCCCTTCTTTTTCTTTCTGTCCTCAAGTTCTTAATCCCTTTTTTTTCTTAGCGACTCCTTGGTCTTTTTATATTTTCTTTTCCATTCTTTACTGTTGTTGTTCTTCATGGTCAAGCGTGTTTCTTCCTCCAAGCCCCCCATTATTCCTCCTGGATGACCTTCTCATTCCACCCTTAATTTCAATTCTCTTCTTTTCCACCTTCTCTCCAAGCCTGAGCGCTGTTTCTTGTAAGCCCTCTGCTCCAACCCTTTTGGCTCTCCTCAACCTCTTTTCTCTCGTTCTAACTTTCTCTTCCTACTCCGTCGTTTCTTCAGTGACTTGCTCTCTCCTTTCAGTGATGCCACCCTTCTTTCCCATCTTTTCTCCTGTGAGTGCTATGCTGACCTGGAATATCCTTCCGGTTCCTCTCTTCGCCTCTTCCGCTTGGGTCTTGTCCATGCTTATCCCATGTCTCGTAAGGGCGTTTGCTTTGAGTACTGGTTCGGCTTTTCCCGTGAATATTATCCTCTCTTTCCCCGTAATTTTCGTGCTCGCTTTCCCCCCATGACTCTTTTGCCGAGCTCTGTTTTCGCACACTTCGTGCTGGTTTGGCTGACAGTCTTTTCCATGCTGACTCCTCTCTTTGGCGTCTTCCCCATTGGGATGGCAGTGGTACCTTTGTCGTTGATAACTACCTTCGCGTCGAGCATACCCGTCAGAGCAACAGTTATTGGTGGTTCGAGGTTCACACTGGCAGCAAAGGATTTGATGAGCGCGATTTTCTGAAGCGTTTGTTGACCGCTGAGAAGGAGTCCTTGAGGAATTCTTCTCTTTTAGAGCCAAGCTGGGAAAAGTTCAAAGTGGGAACTTTTAGAGTTATCACTCAAGAGGGTAAGGTCTATACTTGTGAGGTTATGAAGGCAAGACACAATTATGTTAATATCAAAGTTACAGAGAATCACGAGCCTTTCGCTACGGATTACATTGTCTTGATCCGAAACTATGATAATTGCCGGATAGATTTTCTTCGAAAACGCTCACGTTATGCTCTGGGTTTTGTTGCTCGAAACTTTTTGGTTGGCCTACTAAATCAACAGAAGGATTCTCTTGCTCAAATGGGTTCAAGTCCATTCATAGAGACCATAGAAGCAGTTCACAGAGGGATTGCTCAATGAGCGGTGCCGAGAGCAAGGGTAAAGGAAATACCATTTCTAAACCCTTCTTAAATGAAATCGTTGGAGTCATTCAAACGGTAAATCTGTTCAAGGATGAAACCGACCAAGTTATTGGTGTAAGAGGACAAATGAGCCTTACACCTAAGAGTGTCGAAGCAATCAAAGCGTTAGGATTTATGCTTGATTCTGATCGAGTCATTTACAAAGTTGTTAATGAAAAGCTCTCAAACTGGGACGGAGAAGAAGCTTTCCAAAAAGGAGATGTGCTTACTTTTGGTTCAGCACATATAACAGCCTATAAAGGAAAAATTGTCGATTGGAATGGTTTACTTTATACAAGCTTATGTAGAAGCGGTTTTGTAAAAGTAGTCGCTGGTGAGAGGAAAACTTCTGGAAAATTCAGCGCAAAGGAGTACAGAAATCCCCTTCTAAAGACCGCAGCAAAAGAGAAACCTGTAACTGAAACTAAACCAGAATTACAACAGCTTGCTAAGACCTTCGTTACAACTGATTACCGACTCTTTGAAACATTGATAACAGGTATAGAGCAAGCAGAAGAAGCACTTGGTGAACTAAAGAAGATTGTAAGTGCAGGTGAAGTATTAGCTATTCCTGAGCGAGAATTCCATCACCACAGCACCAAAGTTTCCTTGGCTTATCTTCGTCTGTTCTCAACTATCTTGCATATTTCGGAGAGAGAATAACTCTCCAATGAACCTTTTTTCCTTTTATTTTAAACTCAGAGCAGTTTCAACTCTCTGAGGAAAAACAAAACTAATAAGAGGTGATGAGTAAATGATACCACCAGAGGAGCAACAATCAATGGTTAAGGACACACGACGAAGTTCTGAAGAAATAATTCCAATCTTGCTAAAGATCCTAACTAATCAACCCCAGTCTGTTAGTCGGTTATCGAGTGGTTCTAAAGAGCTTGATGATTATCTTAGTAATGAGACAATTGGCGTCGAGTATATAAAGAAGCTTGGCTCGAAGAACAATAATTCCGTTTGTTTTAGTTAGCGGGGAAGCATCCTCAAATAAAACTATTGTAATTGGGATTAACAATGATTCTGTTCGGATACATCCCCAGCTACTACTTTTCTTTTTAATTATTTTAACTCTTTGTTTAGTGGAGTAGAACTGAGAGGAGAATTCTTCGCGAAGAACTACTTTACAATGAAAAGAGTTTTTTACAAAAAAGATAATTCAGAGTTTTACTATTAGTTTTTTCTCAGAATAAAATTTAAAACCTTCGAAATTATTTCCTATATAATACAAAAATAGTTTAACATGAAAAATACAAACCTTTAAATGAATCTTTTTGCTGTATTTTCTATTGAAGATGGATGTAAAGATATTGATGAATAGAATGTTAGTACCATTAATAGTGTTGATTTTATCCTCTTCAACACTTTTGAATCCAATGGTTGAGCAAGGAGATACACTACAGTATCAGGTTAATAAGTCAAACTTTTCAGCACAAATAGACGAAAATACAGTTTCTATTAGAGGATTCAAGTTTCATGGTTTATTTTACAAACCAAGAACTTCAGTAGATGTTTTTGTTGGAAATTTACATACAGGCATGAATGCAAATTATTCTATTGGTGATAATTCCTACAG
>JABCTZ010000024.1 GCA_018238155.1 Candidatus Heimdallarchaeota archaeon
CTGGATTTAGTGTTGATAAAAAAGTTCAAAGTGCAGGACCTCATGCCCTGTTTATCTACTATCTCTGGAACTCGGGTGGTGCAGGTGGTACTTGGGCTGGAGATAATCCGAAGAATTATTTTGTCAACGGTTATGGAAGCGTAAAAGCAGGCTTATGGCGCTTTAGTCAAACCTCAAGCAATATCCCCGTCCTTATTAATCCGATAATTGCCTGGGACGACCGCACTTGGAGTATACCAGCTAATTTACATGATACTGGAACAATAAGGACTAACGGAGAAAATCACATAGAGAGCAAATTGGGAATTTCTGATTGGATAGATATACGTGATAGTTCATCTTATACGAATTGTGGATTTGATATTATTTTAATGGCTGCCGGTAGACGGGGTAATTGTGCAGGTATAGCCTCAGGAAATATCGCTTTAGTATGTAAATGGAGGACGGGTTTACCTTCTCTCAGTCCTTTCTGGCAGAGTAATATTGATGGGACAGTTCAACATGAAGTGTCTCATTTGTTTAGTACCAAAGATGTACCCAGTCATGCCAGAGTTGCTTGTATTATGGCTTATTGGGAAACGTGTATATGGCGTCCTGATTGGTATAGATCCTATCTTTATGAGTATATGTGGGGTGAACCATGCCAAACTAATAACTGGCATAGTGCTTGTCGTTGTCAGACTGACTTTCTAGCTCACTGGGATCGAGTCTATGATATTTGTTAACAAAATGGACTAGTGTAAAGTTTGGATAGATGAATCAATATTTACAAGTAAAAAAAATCAAAAATAGGAGGAAAAAAACATGCCTAAAAAGGAAATAAAGAACAACAAAATTCATTTGAAAAACATAATAAAAACTATGTTTGTAATAATCTTGATGGTTTTTTTTATTTCACCAAACACTGCTGTCACACATTGTTTTTTAGACACACCTGGAAATACTTCGACAAGGACTATCTTAAGACCTACTGAATCCGCAATTAATGCAAAAATATCTGAAACAATATTTGTGGATAATTTTACTACTATATTAAATACACAGTACTATCCTCGTAATTCAATCATTCACATTAATATCACTGTTCTGTCACAATCGAATGCAAGCGTGGAAATAAACTATGATGGTGATGAAGATTACTTTTCCCCCAACCTTACAAACTTCATTCTTGCACCTGGGAAATCGTTTGCAGAGAATTATACTTGCAAAATTGGAACCATTGGTGGAATAGCTTATCTTTGTCATTGTACACTCGATAATTCTAATGCAACTATTCAATGGTGGTATGAGGTACTTTATTTAGCAGAAATGTCAGTATTCATTGGCGTGGAATTTCTATTCATTGGAGGAGCATTTATCCTTTCAACAATGACTCTAGTGCTCATTACAAAAAAGAAACCCAATAAGAAGAATGAGTGATCATTCTTCTTCTTTTGCTTTTAAACAATTGCTTTTGAGATTTCCAGTAGCAAACAGCGAAAATAAAAATGGTGTGGGAAAATGGTTTAGCAGTTAATTTTGTTTATAGAGAAATAGGTCTGAGAAGGAGTTTTTTTCTAATATTTTTGTTTATCATTAGAGAAAAAGTATTGATAATCGACAAGTCTACTTGTAATCAAAGAGAAAGGTAAGGAAGAAAGAATCTTGAAGATTGTTCAAACCGCTACTACATCTAATATGAAGATAGGAAAACCTCACTCCACTGTTCCTTGTGGGCTCAGATATGAACTGCAATAACAACCTTGTTGTTGTGGTGACTTGTATTATAGATAAAATATTTAGGTTTGTTCTATTTGTCTATGAAAAAATAGATGATTTACACTTTCCGTATCTTAATAACCAAATTGAGATTATTCCTGAAAAAGAACTAGAAAAATAGGCGAATAATCCTACTACCTGCTTGAAGCGATTCTAATATATGAAGCTGAGGTTGGTTTGAAAGAAGCTTTTCTCTGATCTTTTAAGTAAGAAAAAATAATGATTAAAACAATTTTGTTTGTTTGGTTTTTTCAACTAATTCTGCAATGCATTGTTGTCCTTGATTTCTAGGTGAGTTAACAAATGTTGATATGGGATAATCTGTCATAGCAGAAGTAGTGTAAGGTTTTAGTAAT
>JABCTZ010000032.1 GCA_018238155.1 Candidatus Heimdallarchaeota archaeon
ATCCTGCTGTTTCTGATGCTGATTTGGATTTTGATGATGACGGTTTAACAAATGTTGAAGAGGTAGATATTTACAACACCGACCTCAATATAGCTGATACAGATGGGGATGGGTATTCAGACGGGGCAGAAGTTGTTGCAGGAACTAATCCTCTTGACCCCAACGACTTTCCGATATTATTTCCAGTTTGGGTCTGGGGAGTTATTGGTGGTGTAGGAGCACTTTTACTAACTACTTTTGTCATAATAGCTGTTAAAAAGAATCTCAAATCTAAGAAAAACATTGAAAGAAGGCAATTAAAACAAGAAAAAAGTCTCTCTCAACGAGAAGAAGATATCATTACCCTTCGGCAAGAAACAACAGAAAGTGCTGATGTTGTTAAATCACATGTTGTTTCAAATGAAGTTTTTGATTCTACAGAGCAAGTAGAGTATTTAACTAATCTTTTAAAATTACAGTCACTCATAATAATTAGTAAAGATGGCATCCCACTTGTTCACATGAATTTCTCTAAAGAAATTGATTCTACTCTGACTTCTGGCTTTTTAACTGCAATAATGAGTTTTAATCGAGAGCTACTTGGATCTGGACAATCTTCTCGGAAAATCTTTAATCAAATGGGTCAAGATGATACTATTTTCTGGATATTTGGTAGTGATTTCATTACTTTGGCTCTCTTATTTGAAGACCAACCTCCTAATAAATTCAAGAAGTCAATGCGACTCTTTCTGAATGAATTTGAAAGAGTCTATCATGATACAATCAAAGACTTTTCAGGTCACATGAATGTTTTCGAAAATGCCCATGAATTACTTGAGAACCTCCTAAAGGTACATTATCTTTATCCTATGAAGATTAACAGAATGAGTGTTGATGATAAAATTTATGATGAAGTGTTCTTGATCAGTCTTCTACGTAAACACACTGAAAACTTTGATGTAGAAATAACTTTAGATTTAAAACAATTAATTTTTGATTCCTTTAAAGAGTTAAAAACTTTGACTTACGATGAAATTTTGCAACAAATAATCTTCTTTGTTGAAGAGAAAGTTCTTCTTCCACAAACCATTCAATCACTTCCAATGTAATTCACCCCGCTTTGATTGCAGTGTTAATTCTTTGATATTGTTTAGTTTGACTGATTTGTGCAAAAAACAAATATTGGATTTTGTTCAAATCAAAATTAATATTGAAGGAAAGTCAAAAAAAAAATCTCAAAATAACTGGAAAGATAAAGTAAAGGATTTAATCGAGAAATTAAAATCTACTGATTTAGAAACACTTCAACAAGCTGCTTGGGATCTTTCAAAGCTAGGCGAAGACAAAATAGAAGAAGCAAAATTAGCTATTTCCACATTAATCGTTGCAATTAAAGATGAAGATTGGGCAGTGAGGAAGATATCTATTTTTTCTTAACAAACACATTTATTTTATTCAACAACTTTGTTAATGTAAAAATGAAGGAATAATAATGAAAATATTAGTTATTGGTGGAAGCCGATTTAGTGGAAAAATAGCTGTTGAATTATTATCTGAACAAGGACATGATGTCACTGTATTAAATCGTGGTAAAGCAGAGGGTGAAGTTGGAGTTCCTTTCTTGAAAAGCGAAAAATATTCTTATCCTACAAAAGTCAAAGTAATTCATGTAGATAGGACAAATTATGTTGAATTACAAGCCAAGTTAGATGGGAATGATTTTCAAGCAATTATTGATACCTGTGCGTATAATGAGAAAGACATTCAAATAATCATGGATTTAGCTTCAGATAAATTAGAGAATTATATTTTCACTAGTACTGGTAGTGTGTATGATGAAGAAAATATCGAAATAATTCCTGTTGTTGAAGATGATCCATTTGGTTCTGAAGCGGATGATTGCTCCATTCAATATAGTCGTGACAAAAGAAGAGCAGAAAGTTTACTCAAAAAAGCATTTGCTGAAAATAATTTTCCTTTTACTGCAATTCGCCCAACCTATATTTATGGTCCTAACAATTATATCTATCGTGAAGCTTATTTTTATGATAGAATTATGGATGGTAAACCCCTATACATGCCTGGTACAGGAGAATATGTTATTGATTTTGTTTTTGCTGAAGATGTGGCTAAATTGTTAATTGCTCCACTAGAAGTAAAAAAGGCAATAGGACAAGCATATAATGCTGCCGGACAAGGTGGAATCACACTTAACAATTATAGTAAATTTCTATTCCGAATAATTGGTAAAGAAACAGAAATTATTCATTATGACTCCCAACCGGTAATAGATGCTGAGTTAAAACCCGAAAACAGAAATCAAATGTTTCCTTTCGAACATGATGCTCATTTTGTTCTGAGTAAAGAAAAAGCTGTTATTGATTTTGGTTATAAACCTAAGAAACTATTTGATGGTTTGAAAGAAACTTTCGAGTGGTATAAAGCACATCGGAACCCAGAGTGGAGAGGTGATTATGGTTTTGATGATAAAATTGTTGAGCTATTGAAAAAACAATCAAATTAATAGCTTTTTTTCTTATTTTTAATCGAAAAATTGATTTCCTCTGAAACATAATCATATCATGTGGTTGATACAAATGAGTGATGATGAGAAACTGACAGGAAGAAAGGAAGAGCTTATCGCTCATTACAAACAAAGTGGTTACTTACAAGCTGAAAACGTTATCAGAGCTTTTAGAGCAGTACCTCGAGAGAAATTTATTGGTCCAAATCCAAAACAATTTGCTTATCATGATCGTCCATTGTCTATTTTTTCAAATCAAACAATTTCAGCACCTCATATGGTAGCAATGATGGTAAGCAAGAAATGCTTGGATTTCAATGTTGGTGAAGTGTGCTTGGAAATTGGCGGTGGTTCAGGTTATCATGCTGCGGTTATTGCAGAAATCATTGCTCCTACGGGTTCCGACAAAACAAAATGGGGTCATATTTATACTGTTGAGATAGTTGAGAAATTAGTTGATTTTGCTCGAGAGAATTTGAAAGAAGCGGGTTATTCAGATAGAGTTACCGTTATTCATGGGGATGGTTCTTTAGGTTATCCTGAGAAAGCTCCTTACGATAAAATTACTGTTGCTGCTGCAGCACCAGAAATTCCTCAACCTCTTATAGTTCAATTGAAACCCGGAGGTCGGTTGGTAATTCCTGTAGGTAAAAAAGGCTTTTATCAAGAACTAATTATTGCAAAGAAATTAAAGAATGGCACTATTTCAAAAAGCTCTATGTGTGGTGTTGCTTTTGTACCTTTGATAGGAGAACATGGTTTCAGTTAAGGTTGGCCAAAAAACTCTGTTAAACTTCTTTGGTTGTTTTCCTCTTGAGTGAAATATTCATCAATTGACTCTTTAAACAGTCGCAATCTTTGCTTCAAATAATCTGATAAGGCATATTGTGTTATCAAATTGTATGTAGTATCATAATATTTTGTTACTGTTTTTTTGTGAACAGTAAGAACTAATTTTCCACCATTTTCACAAGCATTACATCTACCTGATAAAGGCAATCGTCGAAACTTTGTATTGCATTTTATACACCGGAATGTTTGTGAGCCAAAAGCACGCAAGCAACCGATCATATCTGGGAAGAAATGTTTGTTTATGACTCTTTCAGCAACATCCTCCATATTAACAGCTCGAATAAGTTTAGCTACTTTTAATTGTGCTTCAAGTTTTTCAGACATTTTTCCAAAGCGAGAATATGAAGTAGAAGGTGGTCCTATACCAATATCTGTTGTTTCATGAGTGTAATGAAAATTCTCATACTGGTCTGGTGTTTCTAAACGATTTGCAATTAAATCAATAATCTTTGATATTTTCTTTGCATCAATAAATTTGTATGATTGCTCAAAGAATTCTAGTGGATATCTTGTAATACAATCTACTGCATGAGATTCATCATCAACCTCGAGAGGATTTAATACTAATCCTAAAGTTAAGGGTGCATCCATTGAACCACCTCGAGTGATTGGTAGAAATTTCTTTGAGAAATCTAAAAATCCTTCAAGCATTAATATTACTGCATCCTCATCTCCATCGCATTGATGAGTTAAAATATATTCGTTTACTAATACTGAGTGGTATTTTTCTGCGTTTAATGAATAAACAAAATCAGTTTTTGATTTGACTATTTCTACGCTCTCTACCTTAAGCAATCTGTTGTTCATGAATAATTTTTGAGGGATTGTATTTTTGGTTTCAATAAAACTATTGAGTAGCTGCTGTTTCCTTTCAGAGGTGAGACCAATTTTGGAAGTGAAAGTTAGTATGTTCTCTCCTCTAATTGTTAACTTGAATTCAGTGTCTGGGTCTCTTCTTTGGTTGGTGTAATCTGAGAAAATTCCAAAACGTAGAAGCAGTAAATCAAAATCATTCAATAGTTTCTTACTAATTGAAGAACAAGCTATCGTTTTGCTTTTTTGATCTACTCCTCCGTTACCACTAAAATACGCACTAATTAAAAATTTGATTTTATCCTTTGGCATTTTTAGAAGGAAAGAAGGAATCGTTTTATTAGAAGAACTTGTTTGAAGTTGTAAAATATCCTTAAAAAACCTATAAACCACTCGACAAGAAATTGTAATTCTATTCGAATCAATATTGGATTCAAATTCATTTCCAAAAACATTTCTAATTGAGGTTAGTATATCCTCACGTAAATCATCTTCATATACAGCGAGATCTACTTGGTAGCTCAATTTTTCATCTTTTTTATAGAATCCTTCAGCAAGATAATAACCTATTAATTTCATCAAACTTTCATTGTAAGGAATAAATCTATTTATGAAACCATGTTCGGTCTTAAATCCTAAAGAACATTTTGGGACATTTTGTAAGGTTAAACCGCTTATTTCGAGCAATCTCTCCAGAATATCTAGAGGTATAGAATCTCTTTCTTCATAATAGTTACAAAGTGTTTCTTTGTCTATGTTAAGCTTTTCAGATAGTTCCGTTAATCCAAATTTATCTACTATATCTTGTACAAAGGAATCAATTCCTCTTATCATCAAATTCTCTTTAATATCTTGAAAATCCTCTTTACTGAATTCTTCAAGTAAATCAATTTCTTGAATGTCTTCATCCACGAAATCGAGAATTGGTAGAACGAAAGAATCTCCATTTCGTATCTCAGATGCTCTTTTTTCATTTATTTTTCCATCTTCATAAATTAATACGGGATGATCGGCTGTAGTTGTAAAAGATCTGTTACTAATCAAATCGAATTTTATTAAATGATTTGGGGTTGGAGTTTTGATTACATCAAGAATATTTGTTACCACAACTTTTCCCTTTAAGCTATCAAAAGAATGCACTTTGATATTTCTTTTTGGTTGTTTTTTAATTTTAACCATTTTTTCTTCTGTTTCATTTTCAAATTCCTTTTCATATAGTTCTTTGATTTTTATTCGTTTTACTTCACTTTCGATATCCACTAGAACTTCAGTATCTCCTGGAAAACAGTTACGTCTTTTTGCAGCATGCCAATAAGGATGTGCAAGGTTTCCTTTTACATTGGTAAACCCAATAACTCTACCAGTAATTCCTGATGAAGTATGTGGTGCCAATCCTATTACTAAGTGTCCAATCATATCGGTTATTTTTATTGCGTTATAAAATCTAGGCATCCCATAAACCGATTCCAGCATGTCATCAACGTATTTTGCTACTCTAAAAAGAAAATTACCATTGTCAATGTTAAGAACGACATCTTGTGTTTTTAACTCAATTATTTGATTTTCATCTTTTATTGGATCGCCATTTTTATCACTAACATACCCTAGCTCTAGTAATCTTTCTATTGTAATATTGATTTCTTTGGGTTTGAAATGCATTAAGGGTATATCTGTTGAATCAAATCGTATTGTTCCATCTTTATAGACATTCAAATCGTGTCGTGCTCTTAGAAATCCTTTCTCTAGAATTTCAGGTAGGCGCTCTTTGTTCATCAGTTTTTTAACGCCTTTTGTTCCTGAAGGTATTGACCCCCCAAGATTTTTCTTCACTCGAGTTATTTCAGCGCTTAGATCTAAGAAACGAGTTGAAAAGCAAGCAGTGCGTTTCCTGCAATTTCCGCAAAATTCCTCGTCTGTTTCTTTCCCACAACTTGGACAACTTCTTAACAACTTTGTTTGCACTTTACAACCCGGACAAGTAACTAAATGGGTTATTTTGTTACACATTGGACATTCTCGTTGTGTAATTGTAACTTCAATTAGCTTCTTCTTTCCTGCCTCTAAAATATAACGAGCATTACCTTTTCCTTCCATTTCAACAGGAAACAATGAATGAATAGGAGGATTCATTTTTCGTTCTTTTGCTTTTTCTGGTCTCCCCATTCTCGCTCCTGAATAGATTGGTATCTTAAATTTTATTTCAAATGGAACAATATATTCGAAAGGGGGAGTTGCCGTTCTTTCGATAGTTTCCGGATTTATTTTTGCATTGTGAATTTGCATACAGTGATCAATAATTAAATTATGCTCATCAATAACAATGCAACCTTTTTTCACTTTATGAGGTAAACCTATTCTTTCAAATATACGTTTTGAATTGAATTCTTTCTTTAAAACCAAGGCATCTCTATTCTTGGTGATCGTTTCCACTGATTTTTTATCTCTTATCCAATTTTTGAGGATATCTGCTCTAAGTTCGAAAAATTCATCAAAAGAGATATCGTGCCAGGCATAAGTGTAGAATGGATGAAGTGGAATCAATAATTCATAACTGAAATTCAATGCTTCTTCTTGCGTTGGTCTAGTTGTTATAGGATTTAGAAGAAATTGATTTAATCGTTCAATTGATACATTACATTTTTTAGCTGCGATTGTAACATCATTGTTACATCTTGATTTTATTCTAGATTCTAGATGAAGGATCCACCATTCCTCAACATAACCCGAGGGAATTAATGGATGATTGTTTTCAAGAAACTCTCCAAATCCAACGAGAAGATCTCCCAAAAACAGAATCTCTTGTACTTGCTTCTCATATTTGAGAGCTTTTTCATAAGTATCTAACCGAATTACTTCACCGTTCTTCAATAAGACAGTTGGTCCATCGATAGAATCCACAGGCATTACTACGCTGCCTTTACCTGGACGTTCTGTTCTAATATGGGTTCCTGGAGCTAAAAATTCCAAAACGATTTGCATTGTTGCCGGATGAATACCTATACCTGCTAGTCCGGTATTCCGAGAATGACCATATCTTATTCTGAACCCACCTGGTTTCGATGGGTGTGAGAAAATTGGTCTGCCAGCGATTACATCTTTAATATATCCATACGATGGTTGTGTTTTGGACATCGCATCATCTTTATCGTCAGAAGCCTTTGTTACCTTAAGTGATTTTAACCAATCCCATCCCTTTAAGCCAACAGTATTAACTGTTTTCAAAATCTTCATTGCTCTTCCAATTATTCCATCATTTAGAACGAGGCAAGCACCTCCTCTCAAGCTGTTTGTTTCAATTCTTGGGAGATCACGAAAAGCAGATACTTCATCAGGGTTTGTTTGTTCACCTGTTACTTCTACTGGTAAATTTTTCACTGCAAATTCAATTTGTTCTGCTGTTGATGGACTTTGCAAATGCATTACTCTATTATAGAGATCAATTTCTTCTACAAATCGTTTCATTTCTTTTCCAGTTGCTTTATACTTGGAAAGACCTAACTCTTTGCGAACATAATCTGTAATTAGCACTGTTAATGCTGCTTCCGTTCCACCTGCAGCTCTAATTGGTCCTGCGAAATAAATAGCTAAATATCTACTGTTGTCTTCATTGCGTTTTATTTTAACTTTAGCAATTCCTTCAAGAGGTGCTGCTGTTACTCCTTCTGTTAAAATCGCTAGTGCAGCTCGTATTGCCATGTCAGCCTTTACTTCTTCTGGTTGATTTCCGTTGAATCTTCCAGAAGCAATTTCTTGAGCAATTTTAAAAGCAACATTTTCTCTATCCATTGATTCTCCTAAACTGGTGATTCGTGCACCAATACCTTTGATACCCATTAAACCTTCAACTTTTCCTGCAACATCCTTTGCTAAATGTATTTCAGGCTCAAGTTCAGGGTCTAAACCTTTCTTTCGAGCTTCTTTTGCAACTGCATATAAGCGATTTACTTCATCTTCCAAAGCTTGAAAGTAAGCTTTCATTTCATCAGTTGCAATTAATTCCAATTTACACACTCAACAATTTTTCGTTCAGAATATATCCTATCACAATGGATAGGCATTTTGGATAGAGAGAGGTTGCTTTAATAATAATGGTACTATTTCCAACAGTACCATTGTATTATAATTATTTCACAAGAATTGCCGCTACTCCTTCGATTATTCCATTCGAAACTATAGATGGAATAAAGCCGAATAGTATTAGCGCCAACGCTAGTAGAATTCCAATAAATGTCGTTATTGAAATATCATTATTTACATCTGATATTCCTGTCGGAATTTTCTGTGATTTATTTAATATTATGGATTTTAGTACGAACATATTACATATTAGTAATAATAAAACCACCACTCCAATTAGAATTCCAAATATTAGATAATCGGTTTTTAGGAGTGAATAAATGATCATAAACGTAGTCACTCCACCAAAAGTTGGAAATATACCTATATTTGACAATAAACTAACTGTGAAGATGAAACCTGAAATTGGTAGTTCTTTTCCTACACCTCTCAATTGGTTTAAATCGTAGCTTCCTCCATTAGCACTGGCAAATTTCTCTATACAAATGAAGCTTAGAAAAATTGTTGCAACAACATTTATCATATGCAAGTAACCATAACCAAGACAATCCTGTAACAATTTTACTTCTGCTAGTCCCTCAATAATTACTAGTCCATTAAATGATAAAGTTGTCAACACAATTCCAATATTGACAAATGTTGTATAGACAATAATTTTCATTAGATTGCTATCTTCTTTTTTGAGTAACTGTCCTATAATGAGGAGAATGCCCTCAAATGCTGTTACAAGCCCTATTCCTGCAATAATAATGGAGTAATTTGTGCCTGGAAATATTGTTGGATTAAAGATGTTATTTAGTATCCTAAAAATTGAGAATACTGCGGTTATACTTATGAAACCAGTTGTTATTATTTTCATTCCAGTACGGGCGCTTTGGATCGTTGAATTTGTCCAGATGTTTAGCAAAAATAGATTAGCAAAAATACCTAAACTAATGATTACTAAAGCAATAATAAAATAGATTACTAAATTCAGATTTTGCAGTAAATCAGCATTAAATAATTTATTTTCAAGTATGTATGCAAAATTCAAGCTACCAAATATTCCATAAGTTAGAACAACTGCTAAGAGGAGGAGAGCGATTGCAAAACCAATTGTCATATAAGCTTTTACTCCACCTACTCGTAAGTCTTCCTTTTTTCTGTCGAAAGTAATTAATAATATTAATGACAAACCAATAATAACCCAAGAAAGAAATAAAGTAAAGAAATCATACGTTAGTAATACTCCATTTATTCCAGAAATAAGCAAGAGGAAAAAGCTAACATAGATTGGTGCATTTTGTTGTCCTCTTATTTTCGAGGTTTCATAGATTAACACAAATATCAATATGATATTTAAGAATAGCAATAACCAAGAAGATACGCCATCGCTTCTAAATTGCACTCCTGTTGGAGGAGCATATTCAACACCAAGTGATGTATCATATACACCATAGATAATTTTTGTTGTGCTTGCTTCTACTCGAGAAATAATTGCACCAAGAACAGCTACTATTACAATAATTCCTGCAACAGCAATTTCCCCGGAAAAACTCTTCAGCCATTTTCGTAAACCGAAAATAATCATTCCAAGTAAGAAGGGTAATAATATTGGTATTAAGAGAATTATATTTACTGCAACCGCCATTTAAATTCCTCCTCTAAATAGAATTGATACTAAGATGACGAAGAATAGAACCGCCCACAGTATGATTCCTGCAGGAGCTTTCAATCTTGTCCAAGTAAAATAGTTGCTTAGAAATTTGAATGGTTTCAAAATTAGATAATTATTGATTTTTTCTAAATATAGCCCCTGTTCTATTACTGATTTCACCATTTTTGTTCCTCTGAAGTTTCTTATTGGAGTAAAGATTTTTCCGATTCCATCTCGGTAAGCGAAGAACGTCCCTGCAAGAACTAAGGGTACTATTACAAGCATTATCATTGATATAACCCAATTGCCGAAAATCGGAAAATCATACCCTAAATCTAGATTTTTATTTAAAAATAATTTGAAAAATCCCGGGGAAGAAGTACCAATAATGATCAATATGAATCCCGCAAAGCAAGACCATAATAGAACTAAACCTTCTGAAATCATTGACAGGATATCTATTGGTCTAATTGTGTACTCTTCATTCACGCCACCAAATAATATTTTCATTAATGACTTTCCTACTGCAAAAACAAGTACTATTGTTGCAATCATTGCTAATATCATGAGAGCCATGCTTGATGGAACAAGGCTTGTTCGTAATGATTCAAAGATCATATCACGACTAAAGTAAGTGCTAAATGGAAACATTCCAACATAGCTTAAAATGGCAATAAAACCGAATATTTGTAAGATTGGAAATTGCTTTCCCAATCCGCCTATTCTTGAAATTTGCTTTGTTCGTAATGATTTGATTACCATTCCAAAGATAATAGTTAATGCAATGCTAGCTGCAGATCCAAGAATAAGATGATAATATGTTGCTAGATACCCTAATTCATTTGCTGCGCTTAATCCTAAAAATGTTAAACTCAATTGGAAGAGTGAAGTACCAGTCATTATTCTATTAATATTCTTTGATGAAAAAATCACCACTAAACAGGTGACCATCGTTGCTATCGCGGTCCACCCAATGATCATAAATGGTGCACTATTGAATAATTCAGTTTCAAAGTGCACTTCTAACCCTTTGTTTGAAAACATAGGAAAGAAAGCGCATATGATATAGAGACCTATATTACCCAAAGTGACTGAAATAAGAAATGAAGAAATCGGTAGTGGTGTTTTTGCCAAATCAGAATCAATTTCTTCTCCGGACAAGGGCCAAAGAAGTAATGGAAATTGTGCTGACTTAATGAGCGCACCAAGCACTATGAAGATTTCAATTAGCAATCTGGTATTAGTACTCGTACCGCCAATAATTGTGTTGGGCGGTCGCATCCATGCAATCATTAACCTTTCATAAGTCAAAGTGTCGTATGCTTTTCCTATTAAACCAATTCCAATTATTAATAGAATATCTCCAATGAAGTTAAATATGAAAAATCTTATAGCTGCTTTTCCAACTTTTTTCCCTTCTTCTCCTGATTTATTACTCCAATGTGAAATTAGGAAGAACCCTCCTAAACTTGCGATTGCAAAACCTGAAAACATCCACAATAGGTTATTTGAAAAGATTGCAAAAAGCATTCCACCTTGTGTTATTAGAAAGAAAAACCAATATTTTGTTTGATTTCTATCCCCTGACAAGTAATTGATAGAATAAAGACCTAGGAAAGCACTTAGGGCATTTATTAAACAAGTAAATCCAACCGATAATTCATTAATATGTATCCCCAAGTAAATATTCGGTAACCAAAGGAAATATTGATTTTGATGTAAGTGCATTTGCCATATTAGTAGCAGAGAAATTATTGATGTTGGAATCAAAATAACAATTACCAGAATCCAAGATCTTGTTTTCCCTTCTGCAACATACCTATCCTCTATTTGTGAAAGTCCTAATGCTAATATTGCTCCAATAAATGGTAGTAATATTGTTACCCAAGCAAGTGCAATACCATTCATTTTTCAAACTTCCTCCTCAGTTAGAGTATTAGCTTCTTTGGTCTTATTTCCTTCTTGAATACTGAAATCGAAATCAAGCAGAGTTGATCCTTCATTAACCTCTCTCAATTTCTTGTCTAGACCAATCCCGATTATAACAAAAATTGCGCTCACGATTATAATAAAAAATGATAGTGTTTGTGCAAGTGGGTCTGAAAAAGTAATACTTTGATTATTTGCTGCGCCAAAGGATAACAACAATAAATTTACTGCCATTAAAAGAATAACAATACCAAATACTACCTTTAGGAATTTTTTTGCTGTAATCAAAGAATAGATTCCAATACAAAAAAGTATCATTACTGCTAATATGGTATATGGGAATGGTGTAGTCCAATCTAACACTAATAATATCTCCTTTCTTGTTGAGTTTGTCTTTCAGGTTGTTTTATTACTTCAAAATTGACAAGATAATAGGAACCCATTATTGCTAAAGTGAGTATTATTAAGATTAGGAGTAAATCATATACTCTAAATGTCCAAAGATTTCTTCCTATTTCTTGCCCTAAAATTGAATAATTTACTTCTGTCTGATTTGGTCCTGAATAAAAGGAATCTTGATTTATCTCAAGAAAAACCAAGAAAAAGACCATTCCAAATAATCCTGCGGTGATAATACCTATGCCACGTACAAACCACTGATTTAATCGTTCTATTTTTGCTTCAGTCATTATTTCTCTCTCCCAGCTTAAAATCTCCTCATATCTTTTTGTACTGTACGTTTGCTTCTCAGCTTGGACCAATCAATAACAGAAAGACAAATGAAAATAATCACCAAGATTGCTAAGATAAAAGGCCACAAATCAGCAAGAACTAAAACTTCAAACAGACCGTATAGTGGAAATGCAAGTAAAATAATAATCATTTCAAACACAAGTATGTAAACGGTGTATTGATATAATTTATTTAAATGTTCATCTGAAATCTTTGTTGTTATTTTTCGATATTCCTGTGGTTTTTCTTCTACACCTTCTAGTTTTTGTTTAATTACTTTTCCAGTTATTGAAATAATTATTGCTGTTATAATCATAGCAGCTGCAAAACCAAAGGCCAATGCAACAATAATCGGCAAATCTTGCAATTGTAAAGACATTATTCTTCCCACTTGTTATTTCTCTATTATGCATTAGTCTACTCTATTTATTAGCTAATTGGTTCCTTTTGAAGTAAAATTTGCTGTAAATTTATTCCTTATTACAAAAGCTTTGATTAGAAGTTAACATTTGTTAATATCTGGTTTGTATAAATGTAATGTTGTAATAAAAAAATAAGCTCTTTTGAAAAAAAAGAAATCAAAACATCAAATAGTCTGAGGAATCAAACTATATTTGATGCATCCATAATAAACTACGATAAACGTTTACAATTCGTTTTTTGAGTTCTACTGAAGCTTTTGATTCATTCATCTTTTCTAAGCCTTTGAGAACTTTACGACAATAATCACATTCTTCTCCATTCTCAACTTTCTTACTATCTATATCAAGAATTACTTCAGATTCATAGTAATCTTTGAGTGATTGAGAAATACCAATTATGTCATAATCTCTTGGATCAACGAATGTTTCAGCATACCAACTGATGCGTAAATCTTTCTTATGAACAAATAATTTCATAGTAGCTATTGCAATCTCCATAAGAGCTAAATCACCGACAACAACAACTGTTTTACCTGTCATTATTGGTTTCATGACATATTCAAGATTATTACCAAAAGTTCTGAGCATTAATGTAATACTTGCTCTTGCTTCAGTTTTTGCTCCAGGAGAACCTGCTGCTGCTGCCGCTGTTGAACCTGCTTGTGGCGTTGCTGCTGCCGCAGCTCTTGCTGATGCTTCTTCTCTACTGCTTCTTGCAATAGTAGAGGAACGATGTTGCCTCAAAGCTAAATTCTTATCTAAAAGTAAGGTAATGACATGATCATCATGAAGGTATGATACTTGCCATAGTCCACCTACTTGCGTTTTTAAATCGTCTACATAAATTGGTATGAAAATATCCTTTCCACACCCTTTACAAGTGAGCGATATTTCTTTTAATGGTACCCTGGCAGATGACAACAATTTGCAACTCCAACTAATTTACTTTTTTATTATAATAGATTGTTTTTTATTATGATATAATAATACTTGCTTATATTATTTTAAAGTTTTATTTCAAATTTATTTGAATAAATTTGAATAGACTATATTGGTATCTTTGATAGTTGAAAGATAATAATTTTTTCCTAATATCCAAGTATTATTTACTATCTCTTTCATAAAGATAAAGCTTCTTTTTACGGCAAAAAACCGTTTAAAATATATACCCAAAACCAAACGCTAAAAAATTACTATTACCAATAATCACATATTCACCCAAAAGATTTTAAAATAAGTTTACTCGCAAAAGAATAATGCAATTCCGCCGGATTAGCTCAGTGGTAGAGCTCTCGGCTGTTAGAGGTTAACATTAACAGTCGACCTGCAGAAACCGGGTGGCCGCAGGTTCAAATCCTGCATCCGGCGCCATCTTTTTATTTTTTCTCTTTAAAAGAGCCTGATTAAATTAAAAATCTTCATCAATTTCATGTAGGATGTCTAGTGCGTCTTTTAATCGATTATTGATATAGAAACTTAATTCACCATAATCCTCATTCTTCTGCATTCTAGAAATGTCTATTGCTGCATTTTCTAACTGTCTATGTGCTGTTAACATGATTTCTTCCCGTTCTTTTTCCTCCTCTATTGTAGAGAATTTTGGCCCAACAAATAATGAACCATTCCCTACTGCTTTTACGAAGAAGAAATTGAAATATTCTGTCATTAAGTCAACACCGAGATTTTTTTTACTTTTCTCCTCTATAAAAACTATCTTCTTGAATATTCATAAAGAGCGATAGTCTTAAAGAATCCGCTAAAACACACTTTATCTATCGAATTATATTTTGCGGTTTGATTTAGATGGCAGTTGTAAATGATGAAAATACTATCCATCACTCTAAAAGAGAAGAAGAGATTCTTGAACAATTGAAGCTTGTAGAAGGTTCTAACCTTTGGACAATCACTTTAAGACGAATGAGACAAGATCAATTAGGTCTGTTTGGTTTGGGGTTAGTGCTTGGTTTATTTGTGGTAGCTATTGTTGCTTTTACACTACAAATGTATGATTCTTGGTTTGGACTTGCTAACCCAACTGCTGATCCATGGGATGTACATAATTACTTTATTGAAATATGGATTCCAGGAACAGAAAAATACTTGCGTTTAATTGCACATCCTAAGCATATCATCGCAGGTGATGAAGGGCTTGTACCATGTATACAATACCCATTTGGAACTGATTTACTTGGTCATGATATCTTCTCACGGATGGTTTTTGGTACACCATTGTCTTTAGCATTGGGTGTTACAGGACAGTTACTAACAAGTTTTCTTGGTGCTGTTATTGGCGCTGTTTCGGGTTATTATGGCGGATTATTTGATGAAGTAGTTCAAAGAGTGAATGAAGTTGTTATGGGTCTTCCTGATTTTATTCTGTTTATATTTGCTGTCGCTCTTTTTGGAGAGGTATCCACCTTATTTGATGGAGGTTATTACATTGTTGTGTTAACTATCCTTTCATTACTTGGTTGGGGTGGTACAAGTTTAATTGTACGAAGTACTGTACTAAGCTTAAAAGCAAGAGACTTTGTTGAAGCAGAAAGAGCTCTTGGAGCAAAAGATAGCAGAATTATATTCAAACATATTCTACCTAATGCATTGTCTCCACTTATCATCATTACAACCCTTGGTATTGCTGGTACTATAATGAGTATTACAGCACTAGCTTTCTTTGGTTTAGGCGATCCTACTGCTGTTTCATGGGGTGATGATTTGGCCGCATATCGAGATCAATTACTAAGTTATTGGTGGATGCCTACATTCCCTGCCATGATGATTTTTATTACAATGCTTGGGTTCAATCTAATGGGTGATGCGTTACGTGATGCCCTGGATCCAAAGCTGAAAAGTTAGATTTTTATTTATTGGATAGGAAAAAATCTATCCAAATTTTTCCTTTTTTTATCTTCTTTACTGATTACCTTTATGTGAGTTTCACTACTTTCTGTCCGTTGAGTAACTCCTCGACTTCGTTGATGGAAGTAGGCACAGCTGATATTTTATTGACTTTACTACAAAATTCAATATCTTTTTTAAATCCTAATTTAACTAATTTTTGCCCATGTTTTGTTTTCAATAATATTTGGAATAGCGATTGCTTTTCAAGCAATTTCTCAAAATGCTCTAGTTCAGCATCAATTTCTTTTGACAAAGATAATCCTGCTTTCTTGAATTCTTGTGCTATAATTAATCCGCCAATTTGATCTTCAGTAATTTCATTAGTTATTATTGTCCCTTCACTGTATGCGGGAATTATCACTATTGGAAAACTGTTTGTAGATAATGATTTGCAAATTTCCATAACTTTAGTAACCACTGCTTGAGCATTGATTGGTGAACCAATAATAATCACTCTTGATCCAATAGCTTCAACTGCTCTTTTTGATCCTGTTGATGATGTAAATGCTGCGCAATTATTTGATATCTCTTCTTGGTTGTTCATTTCAACAGGACTATTTCCATAATCAAATCCATTGAGCATTTCACAACCTCGTTCACCCATTAATAAACTATCAAATTCTTCTGCTGCTAAACGTGTGTCCTCAACTTCTAATGCAACATAAATTGTTGTTATTCCTTTACTCATTGCCACGGGTATCGTTGTACTTGCTCTGAGAGTATCAACAATGATTGCAATACCTCCTTTGCTAGCTGCTAATTTAGAACCTTCATAATTTCCAAGAAGAACAATCGTCATTTCTTTTCACATCTCTACAAAAATAAGATAACCTTACTTTTAAGTGTAGCTTTCAGCCATTTTCTGCAAAAATAATTCCTCTAAATAGAAATAATGAAAAAGGGTAAATTCTATACTATCATTAAATTAGTTAAATGAGCATGATATTGAGCTGCCGAAGTGAAATAGTTTCTATTTCTAATCGGTGTTATTATAAATCTAAAACAAACAAAAGAATCCGCCAAAAACGAAGACTGACAGTACTTATGTATTTGGGATCCTATTATTAGGAGGACTATTAACTTGACCTCGAAAGACGATATTCGACAATTTTTATTAGACAAGAAAGAATCAGAGATACTTGAATTACTAAAGAAAGATAAGACGAATGTTCAAAAATTTATAATGGACATTGCAAGAAAAGATTCAGAATGGAAGTTTCGTAGAGATGCCGTTAAAATTTTAGGCAAAGCAGAAATTTCAGAATCAATTGAACTATTAAAAGAAATATTATTGAAAGATCATCTTACAGTTTTGAGAAAAACTGCTGCAAAAGCATTGGGTAACCTCGGTGATGAAAAAGGAATACCTCCTTTACTTTCAGCTTTGCAAACATCAAAAGATCCTGCAATAATTGCTGAAGTATCATGTGCCTTAGGAGCACTCAAAGCTACTGATGCAGTAATTATTTTGGTAAGCATGTTACAATTAAATCCTGATGGTGAAATTAGAGAGCATGCCGCAGAAGCATTGGGCTTAATTGGTGATACAAAAGGTATTGACATATTGCTTGAAGCTTTAAATAATGACAAAGAGGATTGGGTAAGAGGGCGTGCTGCAGAAGCTCTAGGTTTAATTGGTGATACAAAGGTTGTTCCTGACTTAGTCAAAGCACTTGAAGATGACCAAGGAATCGGCGTCTCAGTTCGCGTTGCAACTGCTTTAGGTAGATTAAAAGATAAAAGCGCAATTGAACCCTTGAAAGTTTATTTAGAAAAGGGTCAAAAGGTTGAAACGCGTAGAGCAATTGTTTATGCTTTAGGAGAAATTGGTGATAAGAAAGCTGCTGGTATATTTCTTAATTTATTAGAAAATGATGAAGATGCAACAATACGTTATTGGGCTTGCATTTCTCTTGGATTTATGCAATACAAGCGAGCTGCAAAGGTAATTGAGAGAATTCTATTAGAAGATGAAAGTGTTCGAGTTAGGCGTACTGCTGCCCTCTCTCTTGGTCAATTAGAACTCAAAACGAAGAAAGCTATTAACACACTTCTTACTGCTTCGAAAGAAGATAAAGATGAAGAGGTTCGAGTTAAGGCAAAAGAAACTATTAAGAAACTAGCAAAAACACATGGGTACAAAAATCAAACTGAGATGTTAAAAGATTTGGGCATAAAATAATCATTTTCTTTATTTTATCTCATCTTTTTTTCTATTTTTTTGTTTTTCATTTCAAAATAGCAGAAATAGATAAAAATTAATTAATATTTAATGAATTATGAATGTTCAAGAGCTATCCATAACTTCAGTTGGTATTGATGTTGGTACATCTACTTCACACATGGTTTTTTCTCGTTTACAACTAGTAAAACAAATGAGCCGTTCATCTAAAAAATTTGAAATAATAAATCGTGAGATAATATACAAAGGAAATATTTTTCTAACTCCTTTAGTTGATAAAGAGACCATTGATTTTGAAAGATTATCGATAATTCTTAACGGTGAATTTAAAAAAGCCGGAATAAGAAAAGATGAAATTGATACTGGCGCAGTTATCGTTACAGGTGAAACCGCTAAAAAGAAAAATGCTGAAAAAATCGTTAGTATGTTAGCTGCAGAAGCGGGTAAATTTGTTGCTGCAACTGCCGGACCAAATTTCGAGTCAGTAATTGCTGCAATGGGATCAGGTGCAACAATCCGTGCGAAAGAACTTAAGAAAACTATTATGAATATTGATACTGGTGGGGGGACCTCAAACATTGCTGTTGTTTCACCTAATGGAGATATTATTGACACTGCATGCATTAACGTAGGTGGGAGATTATTAGTAACAAAAGGCTCTGAACTTGTATTAGAAAAATACGAAGATGCCGCCAAAATTGTTGCTGATAGTTTGGGAATAGAATTAGTGATCGGTAAATCAATTGCTCAAAAAGATAAAGAAAGTATCTCAAAAGGATTAGTTGAAGCTCTTGTTGAAGTTATCACAAAGAAAGAACACATTTCTGAAATAGCTATGAAACTAATGATGACTCCTCTTTTAACTTTTGATGGAAAGGTTGATTATTATTCCTATTCTGGTGGAGTAGCAGAATATGTGTTTGGAAAAACAGATGAATATTTTGATGATATTGGACAGGAAGTTGCCCGAGAAATTAAAAAACAACATAAAAAAGCTAAACTAAAATTACTCGAACCACTCGAGTTAATTCGTGCTACAGTTATTGGAGCGGGACAATATTCATTACAAGTTAGTGGTGCAACTACTTTAGTAACAGAAGACAATGAATTTCCAATAAGAAATATTCCCGTTATTGTTCCTTATCTTCCCCAAGAAAATCCAACACCAGACCAAATCAAAGAAGCAATCGACGTTGCCTATAAAAGGATTGATATGAAAGAAGGAGAAGCTCCTGTTGCGCTATCATTCCATAAAACAATTGGATTATCTTATGAACGTCTAAAATCATTTGCTATGAGCATAGTAAGTGCTGTTCCAACAATTGTTAAGAATAAGCTACCATTAATTTTAGTGTTCTCGGATGATATTGGTAATAGTGTTGGTAATGTTATGAAACGCGAAACAGAGTTGAAAACCAATATTATTTCAATTGATGAGCTTAATTTACGGGAAGGAGATTACATAGATATTGGTGAGCCAATGGCAAACAAACAAGTTGTTCCAGTAGTAGTAAAGACGCTTATCTTTCAGAATTAATCAAGCGTCAATATCTTTTTTCTAGAATCGTCAATAAATCAACCTTTAAATATAACCTTCTCCCGATGAATATGCGGAGAGATATTCCATAAAGAATTAAAACAAGAAATAGTTTACTCTAATAGGAGTTTTTTAAAGAAAATTTTCTTTGACATTGCTGCACGAAAAAGAATATCAAAGGAAAATCAATGCAAGGTGAACCTCTCCAAAAAAGTAAATAGATTATTTAGAAAATTCTCCAAAATCGAGGGAAAAAAAATGAAAGAAAATCTAATAAAACTCACACAAGATTTATCCAATGCCGGATATGTTATTATTGGTCTAGAAGTCGAATCAACAGAACTTGTCCGATTTAAATTCCAAGGATTGGATGGCTTTGAATTAATTGTTGCTGAAAAATCAGCAAAAATAATTGATGGAAAATGCCCTCCTAAAGTAATAAAGATGATTACCAAAATAGTTCGTTCTCGTTATAAAATAAAAGAAAACCTTGAACCTGATATCTTTAGAAATCTATTAAATGCATCATAAAAAATGAAAAAGGAAACATAAAGGCAATAAAGAAAATGTGCCTTTAAGATCCTGCAATTCTTTTTATCTTGCAGCTTTCATCAGTACAGCTATAACAAGAAGTTCCTTTATATTTTTGTGAACAATAAGTTACTGCGTTTCTAATTTTACACCAGTCAATGATACAATCTGTACAAAAAGTCACTTTTGGTGTTTTCACTGCTGATTTCTGTCTCACTAAGAATTTTTCTTGAGTATCTAAAACAGCCAATTTTTCACCAATCCTTTGATCTAATCTTCTTCTTATCAATAAAGTGATGAAATGTCGCTTTTTAACTTGCTAATATCTTGAGAATATTGGCATAATACCCAAAAATGAGTATTAGATGCTAAAATTAGTCTAATTTTAGTAGGCAAAGTTCATTCTCACATAAAAAACTACGAACACCACGATATTTTAAACTGCAATAAACGATTTTTTCTTTGTTCAAACACCATGAAAACATACAATCTGAACAATAGCCAATTTGTTCTTTAAGAATGGCTATTTTTTCTGTTAATACTTCGTCTTTTGATTCTGACGCCAATTGTAAGTTTCAATCCTCTATTGTTTACTTTACATTGTTACAGTTTTCTTCAACTTAATTATTACATTCGTATCTTTAGTAATTAAGACAACGAATATTAATTTGGCTATTTATCAGCAACTGAAATTGGTTTCTTAATGAAATCATTGAAAGTTGTAGTTGTTTGTTTCCCTACGAATTCTTCAGGTAGCTTTCTGAATTCTTCTTGATGGTTCATTGATAACTGCAAATAGTTTTCTAAATTTAATTCAAGAATTAATAAACCAAACATTAAAGCACTAACATTTTCTGATACATACAGATCACGGTGATTCCAAAGTTCATTTGTTCCTAAATTAATATCACAGATATTTTCAGCTCCAGGAAGTATTACATCAGCTGCTTCAACTACACCATCGTTTAGGGTCTTTTTACGATAAATTGTTTTAGTAAACCATTGTTGTTTTGTCCCTCTAATTGTCATCCATCGAATAGTTCCTGGAGTAAGTGGATGAGAATTTAATTCTTCAATGAATTCATTTTTCAGTGATTTTTTCTTATTGAACATTGCCTTGAATTTTCCAAAGACAGCTCGATTTCCGGCACTAATTTGGAGAAATTGCTTGCTTTGAGAGAAATTATCCTTTCCATAAATTAATCGTAAAATATATTGAATAAATGGTGCTTGCAAACGGTCTATAATTTTGCATCCTTTATTTGGCGTAGCGATTAGTAAAATATTTTTTATTCGTAAAGTTCCTGATTTTTCAGTAGGGAGGAGATTATTACCCTTCATTTTATCTTGAATGAATTTTCTAACAATTAACCCACCCATACTTGCTCCTATGAAATCTATCTCACCATTTTCTTGAAATTCCCAAGAGTCTCGGTTTGTATTAATACTTTTGAATAATTCTTCAGCTAACTCTGGAATGCTATGTTTAAAATTGCATCTGCCATCTTTTTTAGAATAGATATCAAAAAGATAGATTCTTTTGTACCCTAGAGGATTTGTTTTTGGATCAAATTTCAAAGCATCAATGTAGTATAAATGATGTCCAATTCTAGGAGGATTATCAACTGAATATCCTGGAATGATAATTAGTGTTCTTTCGTTTCCTTTATGGGTGCGTTTTTTTAATTTGAAAGCATTTAGATATCTTTTTGTAAGGATTTCTGAAGAATTCTGATTCACACAATTTGTTTCTCTTTTGATTGAAAAGATACTATCTAACACTTTATTCATAGCAAAACCTGCTGAGGGCTCCTCAAGCATTCACTGGTGAAATTTTGCTTTTAAATGTCTAAAGGACGTATGAAAAACATTACTTGATTATAGTGAAATCATTTTTCTCAAGAAATAGTTTCAATTTCTTTTTTGATTTCAGTTTTTGTGTTTTGAAAGTTTCTTGATATTCTGAACGGTTAATATACTTCATAATTTTGAGCGTTCTTTCTTTGACTTCATCCTCAGTTGATACTGATTGATAAAAATAGATTTTCTTATTTTTTTCGTGGATAATAAAAATTAAATCACCGTTTAGTATTACCTTTTTTTCTTCAAATTCCACTGTTATTCCATTCTTTACTTTGAATACTCTTACCCTTGGTTTAATCTTTAGTTTAAAGACCAAATCTTCGTATATCAATTGTAATGTATTTAATTGCAGATTTTCTTCTGTTTTGAGATAGCTTTTTTGATAAAGATTCAACAATGATTCGATCATAGAGAAGACATTAGCAATAAGATGAAACATTTCTTTTTTAAAAATAATGAATAATGCACAAAAAAGTCCTTTCTCAATAATCTCTGGACTAGTGCTTGTAGTAGCTTCTACATTGAAGATATAAATCAGTGCTTGATATTTTAAATTATATTGTACGGGTAGTGGACCAAATAATCCTTGAATTTTTTCTTCGCCTAATCCAACAGCAGTTATTCCTTGAATAGCGGTGGCAAGTGCTTCCCTGTCATTTAAGGTACTAGCATTGATGCTTAATTGTGGTCCTGAATCATTTATCATAGCAAACAAAATACCGTTAAAAATAGAATCATCTAATTCTTGTTCCAGAGATTCAGCTGTCATTTTTGTTTACCACGTTTCAAATTAAGAACTCAATTATTATTGCATATTCTTTGAAATCAGTGATACCTCAAAAACCTTTCTAAAGTTGAAATGCAATATTTTGATAACCAAATAACAAAAAAATTAATAGTTAGCTTTTGTTTAATGGAAAGAAGAATGAGAAGGCATCAATCAATGACCACTACTACAGAAGATAATAATTCAGAAGAAAAACCAATTCGAACTGTAACTACAGTCAATGATTTTTCAACTAAAAAACATAACAAATTCATATCAAATATTACTAATAGAAATTGGTCAGCATATAGTTTAGATTTTGCCGTTGTTTTGTTATTAGTAGTTTTGGGATTGTTTATTCGCATTCTCTTATCTTACACCTTTCGAGAGCAATATGGCTTTGGGACTGACTCAATAATTTGGAATAGATGGTTGCACTTTGATATCTATAATCCTGTAGCAAAACAATATATACCAATCCGCGGTTTTGCTGATTTCGGTTATTATTATCATTCTTGGATTGAAGGGTGGTATAATCGCACCTGGTATCCCTACCAATGGCATGATGAATCAACTGTATTAGATTACTATTCTTATCCACCTGTATTCATTTATTTCTTAGTATTTACTTGGCGTCCTGGAATGAGCAATTTGTGGATGGCTTTTCCAATGATTTTTGCTGATGCTGCCTGTGCTGGTGTTGTTTATCTAATATTAAAAGAATTATTCAAAGAAAAGAAAGGAAGAGCTATTGGACTTGTTGGTGGAATTCTTATGGTGATTGCGCCAATAAATGTTATTTATGATGGTATCTACTGGCTAAATCCTGGTCCGGTTACGTTGGTAACAATGATTGCTTTTTATTTTGCTACAAAGAAGAAATGGTGGCAAGCATTCTTTTGGTTAGCAGTTGCTACTATGACAAAACAAAATGCCTTGTTTTTCACTTACCCAATGTTTATGTTTATGCTTGGTGAAAAGCTTAAGAATAAAAAGATAAAAGATGCAATCGTCGAAAGTATAATGAATGCATTGTTGTTTGTAGGAGTGGGTCTCTTACTTTCCGTTCCTTGGATTTTTATTAGTCCTTACGAATATGTACGTCATATGCTTTTTCCAGGTAGACCCATAGAACTAAGGCTTACACCAATAAATCCTGTATCGAATGATTGCGTATCTTTTGCGAGATCTTTACAGGAATTAGGTTTTCCGAATTGGATTTTAGCTTTAGCTTCATTTGGAAATTATTCTATGCTTTGGATGATTCTCTCAGCAAGTATAATTGCAGTACTAATGATGTGGAGATCTTATACTGGAAAGATGGATGGTGTTGAATTTTATGAGTGGATAGCCATTTATATGATTTTTAGCCATATATTTATGCCTCGAGGTGTCTACAAATTCTATGTGGCATATTTTACTCCTGTAATTTTGATTGCCTTTCTTGGGTCATTAACAAAACTTACTGAGAAAAAAGAATTTTTACCAATTGGTTTAGTTCTAGGAAGTGCGCTATTTTTGGGTTTCAATGTTTGGTTAATAGTAATACCCAGATTTCCTGTTCCTTTCTTACTATTCATGACTGCTGCAGTTATCGCATTAATATTGTGGTTAAGAGCTTATTTCCGAGATTTAGCAGTAAAGAAAGGAAATTTACTCAGCACATCTTTCTATCTTGATAAGAAAATTGGTCAATAATAAAATAGGATGTACCTTTTGTAAAAGGTTTCATCTAATTTTCTTATAACTCATAAGTACAATTTTTAACCTAAAAAACATCTAAATTTAAAGTGAAAAACTACCTTTAGAATTGGAGAAATCAAACGTGTCAGAAAATACTTCAGATGAAGGAAAGCATTTACTCGCTGTTTATGGCACATTAAAAGAAAATTTTCCAAATTATTTCTACTACTTAAATCCCCTTGTACCAATATTTCGAGGGATGGTGCAGATACCGTATGAAATGTATTCGAATGGAGGATTCCCTCTTCTCTTTTCTTCTGATAAGCAAAATAAAATCTATGTGGAAATATTTGAGGTAACCGATAGAATTATCAAAAAAATCGATAGATTAGAAGGTGTTCCCCATTTGTATTCACGAGCAACAATTTGGATAGACGAGATTAGTGTCAATGCATTTCTCTATGTAATAGAAAATAGAGAACCCACGGGTGAATTAATTGAAGATGGAATTTTCAAAAGAAAAGATGATGACCAATTCATCTAAAATAACTATTTAGTAGTTTTTATCCAATCTAATAATGCAACAATGCCATGACTTTTTTCATAATCTAAAACTCTCTGAAAACCCCGACCGTATATATCCTCTCTCGAGAGAATCATTTCTGCTTGTCCTTGATAACCAAATCGCATAAGTACTTTATAGGATATCCATTCACAGAACCCTTCACGAATTTGTAAGGATTGGTTTAGCTCGGTTACATTTTCAGATTGCCATGCGTGCCCCATTTCATGGCTAATTGTACCTAAAGACATTTGCAAAGGTAAATGAGATTGAATGAAAATATTCCTTTTTTCTCCTTTTCTTTTGAAGAGACCGAGATTACGTCCTGCGGTAACTTCAGCTCCTGATTCTTTTATGCGACTGTCTAGTAATTTCTTTGAGATTAAGCGAAAATTAATAGCACTGTTAATTTTCAAACCTAAACCTAATAATCCCACTTCAGCTTTATCTACTAAAGATATCAATTGTTTTTCAGTAGTGATTGAGCTTCTTTGGCACTCTACACAAATTTTTCTTCCATCTGAAATTTGAACATATTGTAGTCCAACTGGACGACCACATGAGTCACAATGTGGAGCGAGTTTTTCACAGTGCTCACAATATATGCCTCTCTGGTATTTATAAGAAAAGTATCTACCAACAATTGGTAAACCACAAGAAGTGCATCGTTGAGCTTTTTCCTGACATGAATAGCATATCTTTTTATCGTGGACCGTGAAAAGAAATTGGCTTGGCATTCCACATAAATTACATCTTTCATAAATTTTGTAACAATAATCACAAACAACTTCATTGTCAAACACCCAATACGTTCCTACTATAGGGTTGTTACAGACACTACACCGCGGAGCTTTTGTTAAACATTGTTTACAAAGAACTTTCCCACGAATTTTTGTATATTTAACAACGGGTTGCCCACACCGCTCGCATTTTAGATATTTGTTCATACAATCATCACAAGCAATAGTTTTGTCAACAAAACGAGTGTAGCTCCCGATGACTGCTTTTCCACAGGTATCACACTTTGGGGATCTATTATAACAGATTATGCACAAACCATCAACTGATTCATCTGAACCACCAATTATTGGTTTCTTGCAGCTTGTACATTTTAAAAGAAATTTGAAACAGTCGTTACAAAAGGTTGATCCGTCAGAGAAATGAATGTATTTACCTGTGATAACTTCATTACACGCATCACATTTCACTTTAATTATTCCAACAGATACCAATGAGTTTCCTCCGGAAATTAGATTCCCAATTTAACAGAAAATAATCTGTACTAATAAATAACTCTTCAATTGAAAAAAACTTTCTATTAAGGTAATATTTCAAGAGTCTTTCTTCATTTAATATATTTCAGTAATTCTTTGATAAATTCGTTAATTTTCTCACATTCACTTTGAAATTTGATTGGTATTAATTTGTCATAATTGGTGATGTAGGGAAGAATGACCATCTTAGGAAAAGATGCCGAACCCAATAATAAGATAACAGCTGCAACACCTAAAATCAACCATTTAGACCAATGATCAATAAATATAATGCTAGCTATTGTTCCAAGAATAACAAGTATTGAACCGAATATTGTTGTACCAAACAATGAGCGAATTACCCATTGCCTTTTTTTACGTATTTTGGTAAATGCTTCTTTTGCTCCTTGTGCTTCCCAAATTAAATCTATATCTTGAATGTTAAGTGAAATTGCTGCAATATAAGTATCAGTAATCTGAAGAGATGAAGTAATTGCCTCCTTGGCGTCATCTTTCGGCCAATTCTTTCTTCCAATGACAATAGAGAGATTATCAATAATTTGAGTGATATTCTCTTTTATGCCTCGAGATAATTTCCTTTTGGTTCTTCTAGGGGACATGATCTTCTTCCTTGTAAATTGAATGAGTTAGATTAATTAATTAATTTAACTAAACTTCTCGGAGTGACCTACAAACAGAGCAAAATTGTATCAATCATACAAATTAATCTTCAAATACTATCTGATTTCACTGATAGGAGAATAAAAGACTGATCAGAGAAATAGACGAGAAAGCAAAACTAACGTTTGCTATCTCTAACTCCATGGACAAAGGTTCCAATAAAAGCACCCAGACCAAAGGTAAAAACACAATAAAGACCAATAACGAGACTTGTAAGTGAAATTTGTCCAACGTTAATAAGAAATCCTCCTATACTGGCAGAAAATATTGCTTTTTCTATCACTCCAAATAAGAAGAAGATCAAAGTGAAGATCATTGCACTATAACTGGAATACCTGAATGAAACCAGAAAACTAAGTGTTTTATTTCTAAATGCAATAACAAACCCTGCAGGCAGACCATATAAACCAATTATGAAATTCAATGCCCAGGGATTATCCATAACAATAGCTGCAAAGATGGATGTTATCGATGAAGAAATTGCTGTAATGATTGCAATAACAATAATCCAAGACCAAGGTGTTTTAATCTGTTTTCTTGCACCTGTTTGATATTCTTTGAACGCAACACTTTCCCTTAGATCAGTATTTTCTTCCATCAATTTTAGCATCCAACATGAATAAATATGAAGGATTATTTGTATTCTTGTATCACTTTCCAAATTGAAACATACGACAAACAAAAATATTTTTACTGTAAAAATTATACAAGTATATATACTCCTATTTCTAATATAGTAGTGACAGTCTAGCTTAGAAACTAAATCGCAAACTCTTTCAAAAAAGAAAGATTTTAATTAGAATAGGAAGAAAAACGATTATTTTCCGCGATAATACGGAAAACCGACCTCTAATAGAAGAAAATTGGCGGATGTTTTTACTAGATAGAGTAAACTTTTTACTAGACGTAGGGTAAGAATTTGTCAGTCTTCTTTTATATTAGAATACACGGTTTATTGTCTAGGAGATGACTAATAAAATGCTGACTGTAGCCGAACAATTACCCCCTTCCGCAAGGGCCATTTACACTCTCTTATCTGAACAGGGACCTTTGACTTCAAAGGACTTAATTCTAAAATGCGATCTCGCACCAAGAACTGTCAGATATGCCTTAAAACGTTTAACGAAAGAAGGCCTTGTTAAAAAGGCACCATACCTATTAGATATGCGCTCTTCAAAGTATTTTGTTGAAACTGGTTGAATTTTTCAACTAACGTAATAGTATAACTAAAGGTATAAATCACCTCGTAAAGACTTACGGGGAAAACTCCTCTTTTTTCTTTTCTTCTTTCTCTCTCATTTTCTTATTGTGTTTGGTTTTTTAGGATAAATTTTTGAATAGCGATTCTTTTTGATATTAAAGATATTCTGCAAACACAGGTTGAACATTCATGAAACTCTTTAGTACATCGGGTATTAGACGAAAAGTAACTAATTTATCTCCTGAGTTTATTTCAAAGGTCGGTATGGCAATTTCAACAGCAATTTGTAATAATTCTGGTTCTGATATAATTCTTGCTCGAGATGCTCGTTTAACGGGAGCAATGGTTGAACATGCAATTAGCTCTGGAATAATCGCTGGTGGATGTAATGTAGAACGAAAGGGGATTATGCCAACTCCCGCTCTTGCTTACCATACTCATAAAACAAACGCCTGTGCAGGAATAATGCTTACTGCATCACATAATCCTCCTGAATATAATGGTATCAAAGTTTTTGATAAAACCAGCATGGGACTCTCTCCTGAAGATGAAACAAAAATTGAGAAAGCTGTTGCTGAAAACAAACTAAAACAAGTTAATTGGGAAAATTTCGGCGAAGATAGAGAAGTATTTGGTTCAACTATTTATGAGGAAATGTTGTATGATGCAAGCTCGGATATTAATTTCGAGAAGTTTGATACCGTAATCGCTGATCCCGGTGGAGGGGCGGGTTGTGAGTTAGTCGCACATGTATATGAAAAAATAGGGTTAAATTTGCTAACTATTAATGGTATTTTTGACGGTTATTTTAGTGCCCGACCATCTGAACCTGTGGGAAAAAACCTCACAGCATTGAAATCAAGTGTTCTTCATCACAACGAAAAAGCAATAGGACTAGCTTTTGATGGAGACGCAGATAGATGTGTTGCTGTTGATGAAAAGGGTCGTTTTGTACCATTAGATGTGTTAATTTCTCTTTACGCTCGTTATGTAGTTGAACAAAATTCTGGAAAAGGATTAATCATAACTCATGTTGATGCTTCAATGTTAATAGATAAACTGGTTACAAATGTTGGCGGAAAAGTAAAACGAACCAAAGTTGGAGATGTTGCAATTGGAAATATGGTTGCAAATGAAAAGGCACTATTTGGTGGGGAGCCATGTGGCGCATGGATTCATCCAAAATATCATCTTTGTCCTGATGGTCCATTAACTGGATTGAAAATTCTAGAATGGATTTCAGAACGAGGTCCATTAAGCAAATTAGTTGATGAAATTAATGATTATCCTGTTAAAAGAGTGAAAGTTCCTTGTGAAAATGAAATCAAACAAGCCCTCTTGACAATTCTTGATAAAAAATTATCTAGTAAAGATAATTACAAAACCATTCTCAAAATCGATGGTTTACGAATTAATTTTGAAGATGATAGTTGGGTGCTAATTCGCCCAAGTGGAACAGAGCCCTATTTTAGAGTTACTTCTCAAGCTATGTGTGAAAAGGAGTCCCAAGAAAGGCTAGATTTTTATGCAACTCTTGTGAAAAAAGAGATTGATGTATTGATGAAATAGTGATTGAATTTACAGTTAAAGGATTTGAAGCATATGGCACAAGAGATAATGGAAGAGAAAGAAATAAAATTGGTTATTTTTGTTTCACAAAAAAATAGAGAACAGTTATTTCCATTAAGTGAGAACAATCCACCAGCGTTATTTCAAGTTGCGGGGAAAAAGATCATTGATTGGATATACAAACATGCTAAAAAAATCGGTGTAGAAGAAATTGCTATTATTGCAACTAAGATTGACACAGCACGATTCAGAGAAGCCTTAAATGATTATTTGCTCCCAAACGAACCCACCAATAAAATTGGTCCATTTCATTTCTTTGAGTTGAATTCTAAGAATGGTTTATCACGAGAAATTTCTGCTAATTTAATAGAAGGATTCCTTTCAGAAGAATCTCTTTGGGTTGAAGGCAATGTGGTTTTCTCCAAGAAATTTTTTGAGAACTTTATGCGAAAAACCCAAGGTACAGAAAAACTAGCTCTTATAAAGGAAGGCAAAGAGGAAGATAATAGTGCCAAAGAGTTCATGGGGATTGCTTATTTTGCTAAAAAATATCTTGATAGTAATTTATTAGGTGCCACTTGTGTAGCTGATATTTACCAAAGAGTAAGTACGAAAATTGCCAGCTTCTTTAATGCCATGCCGTATGAAATCGGAAAAACAGAATTCTGGAAAATTGATTATTTATGGAATTTATTGGATGCAAATCAAGTATTAATTACTACTATCAAGGAAAAAAATCATGGGACAATTGAAGATGGCGTAACAATTATCGGGAAAGTTTCAATTGAGAAGGGGACAAGAATAAGATCTGGAAGTTATCTCGAGGGACCATTGTCAATTGGGAAGGATTGTGATATTGGACCTAATTGTTATCTTAGAAGTGGTGTTTCATTAGATAAAAACATAAGAATTGGTAATGCTTGTGAAATAAAAAATACCATCGTTTATGCGGGAACACATATTGGTCACCTTTCATATGTTGGTGATTCAATTATTGGTGCAAAATGTAACTTCGGTGCAGGAACAATTACTGGAAATCTTAGATTAGATAAAGATACTGTGAAAGCACAAATAGGCAAGGATGTTATTTCTACAGGACGGAGAAAGATAGGTGTAATAATGGGTGATAATGTGAACACAGCCATTAATACTTATTTTATGCCTGGTATTATTGTTGGAAATAATTCTGCAATTGGAACCGGAGTGATTCTTAATAGAAATCTTGAATCGGGTAAATTTGTTTATGTAGACCAACCAACAATTACTCAAGACTGGAAAGTAAAAACAAAGGGGAAAAAGAAGGACAAGTGAGTATGGTATGAAGAACAAACTTGAAGCAAGAATAGAAGAAATTAATGCCATCAAGAAAGACCTTTCGAGCATTGATCTTAAAATTGCTTTTTGTTACCCCAGTACCTATCGAGCTGGAATGGCTTCTCTAGGTTTGCAATTAATTTACCGTCTATGGAATTCATATGAAGGTGTTGCTTGTGAACGAGCATTTCTTCCAATAAAGAAAACTGTTGAACCTTATACTTTGGAATCTGATCGACCTCTGAGAGAAATGGATGTAGTAGCGTTTACAATGCAATATGAAGATGATTATTCTAACATTTTAAATATTTTAGAACGAGCAAACATTCCACTCGAGAGTAAAGATAGAGATGAACGCCACCCTTTAATTCTAGCCGGAGGACCCAGTGCACAATCAAATCCAGTTCCAATGTCACCATTTATTGATGCTTTTATGATTGGTGATTTAGAACCTGTAAGTGATCAACTGATAAATGAAGGCTTACTAAAAAATTATTCTAGAAAAGGTAGACTTGAAACCATCGACAGTTTTCCTTGGATTTGGGTTCCGGCACTTAATAAAGATAAAGAAGTTAGATTTTCTCCAAAAGGAGATATAGACGACTATTTCTATCCTATTGAACAAATCATTCCACAAATAGAAATTGATGATCCCTATTATGGCGTTTTTGGCAAATCGTTTTTGTTAGAAGTTGTTCGAGGATGCAATCGAGGATGTTCTTTCTGTTTAACAAGCAAGATTACTCGTCCAAGAAGAGCACGCTCTCTCTCAAAGTTAATAGAGCTTTATCAGTTAGGTTCAGAGGCTTGTCAAGTAGATAAAATAATAACTATTGGATCAGGAATATCTGACTATAAACCATTGGTTGATCTTTTACAAAATATGCTATCTGATGGTAAAAACTTCTCACTACCATCAATACGTGCTGATAAAATATCATTGGAGTTAGTACAAGCACTAGTGGAATCAAAACAACGAACAATTACTACTGCGCCTGAAGCTGGGACGGAAAGGTTACGAAATGAAATTTGTAAAGGAGTAACTGATGAAGAGATAATTCAAGCAACAAGTACTGCCTCTGAAGGAGGTCTCTCGAGAATAAAAGCTTACTTTATTCTTGGCTTACCTGGTGAAACTGAAGATGACATTGATGGAATTATTCGATTAGGAAAGGCAATGGCAAAAGAAGGGAAGAACATTAGAAAAATAAGATTTTCTTGTGGTTATCTGATACCTAAACCTCGAACACAATATCAAGATGAATCTATCCTATCCTTAAGTGAACTACAAGCAAAAGGAAAGTATTTGACAAAACAATTTTCAAAAATACCAAAAGTTGATTGCGAAATCTATAGTCCAAAGTGGTCTAGAATTCAAACAATACTATCTGTCAGTGGAGAAGAGATTTCACAACCTCTGAAACTTGCTGCAAAACTTGGAGGTGGGTTAGGAGATTGGCGTAGAGCTCTAAAAGAATTCGGATTAGACATAAACAAATTAGTAGAAGAAAGAGAAAAAACAGAAACCCACCCCTGGGATTTTATTAAAATTTGACAAAATACTACTACTCTGATCCACTCAATATTTCAAGAGTAAAAACCAGGTTGCTTCTTCTCACCAAAGCTCCTCAAACCTTTCAAGTCTAATTGTTTAAGAAGTTTTTCAGAATCTTCTTCGGACAAATCTCCTTTCTTCTTTAGAAAATCGATTATCTCCTTCGCGTCTTCATTAGTTTCACAACGTCTAATAAAATCAATTACTGTGGGTTTATATCCAACAAATCGAAACGGATCTGATAAAGGTTTTTTTTCCTCGATTTCCTCCTCTATTGTTTGTTCAATTTGTTGTGCTTCATCCTCATCTACATATTGAAGAGGAAGCATTTTATTTTTCTTTACTAGTTCTTTTTTGAGATGGGGAAACTCGTCTATGTCTTTATTCAAACCATTCACCATTACTTTATTATTGTCCTTCAGCGGCATTTATTTTGATAATATCGCCATCCTGTAATTCATATTTTTCACCCACTCTTCTTTGAGTTTTTACAATAATCGCATTGATAAATGAATTAGCTAAATCTTGGTGGATCATTCCAGCAAATTCTTTTGCTGTTGTTCCTCGAGGAACAAGGTACACATCTGGTAAAACGTTTCCATTGTGATCAGTGTATTTTTGTTGGTCTTCTACAGGATAGACTGATATAACATCCATTATTTCAAAAACAGCTCTATTGATGAGATCTTGAACACCAGTAGAACCATATTTTTGAAGAATATTCGCTCTGAGTTTTTCAAGAGAAGCATTATCCTTATCAGATAATTTTTCTGGTTTGAGAATTGTGAAATCTTTGTCACCAGGAGTATAGGAAATAATTTCTTTTTCAGCATATTTTCTTAAGAAATATTCAGCTAGTGCTGAACTTGGTATTATATCTTTACCATATTTTTCTTTAAGACGAGTATAATTCTCATCAGCTCCTTCTATATCAATTTTATTCGCAGCAAATATCATTGGTTTTGCTTCTTCCCTAAGAATAGTTAGGAAATGTAGTAATTCTTCATCAGACCATTTAGTTGGAATTGCGATATTTACTTTTGATTTTGTTAGTGCTTTTCTAATATGAGTTCTTTTTATTTGTAAGCCAGTAAGCTTTTCTGCAAGAAGTTTGTCTATAGGAATTTTTTCAGTTTCAGAGGTTCGACTAAGTCTCGTCCAATCTTTCTTGAGAACCTGTTCGAGCCACTTGACTATTTCAAAACTAAGAAAATCAATATCTTTTTCTGGATCATAACTTCCACGTTCAATGTTATTGCCATCCTCATCTAACGACCCGGAGAAATCAATAACGTGAATTAAAATATCTGCTCTTCGTAAATCATCCAATAATTTGTTCCCTAAACCTCGTCCTTTCCAAGCATCGGGAACTAATCCCGCAACATCAAGTAACTGAACTGGAACTAATCGTACTCCATCTATACAAATAGAATTTTGTGGATTATCTTCTACATTCAATTCCTTGCAAACACAAGGTATCCTAACATATCCTGTACCGGGAATTGCTTCGATAGTAGTGAATGGATAATCTCCAATTTTTGATGAGGTTAAACAAGCTGCGTTTAGAAAAGTGCTTTTGCCACTAGAAGGTTTCCCAACGATTCCAATTAACATTTTAATGGTCTCCAGTTACTGACATCTTAATTATTCGGGTTAAAGTTTCCTTTAATCGTTTTTATCATTTCTTAACAAAGTGTGGTTTATTCTGCATATAAATCATTAAGGTACTCATTTTGAATTTGTACTACTTCTAAACTACTGTTAGCAGCAGCATATGCATCTAACAACTCTTTATTCAAACTTAAGAATGAATGACCCCATTTAAAACCGTCTAATATTTTGAAAGCATCATTTTTGAAACCAACGATATAAATAGCTGCAGCAATCGCTTCAACAGTACTTAATTTACAAGGCTTACCATAATTCACAGGGTTTGCTGCAATAAGGTAGGGTAGTATTCTATTGACGAATTTCCAACGACCTTTCTGTTTCATTTTTCCATCCCTAGTTTCATCCAGTCCAAAAGTTTCCTCTGCATGAACCCAAGAACAATCTAAACCAACGAGACCTTTGGCTTGCATAACAGGTAAATCTTCAATAGATAATGCTTTTGGGGCAAAAGGATTCAATAGTACACTGTTCATGGGAATTTTCCCTACACGATAGACTAAGGTAGCTTTTCCAAATTTATGCATGCGAACTGCTGTACATTTCTTAGGATCATCTTGTTTAGTCTTGTAAATATATACTGTAATATCACTTTCTAAGAGAAATCCTTTTTTGGATTGTGTTGCCATTACATTCACACAACATTTAATTCACTAAGGTACTCTTCGATATAAAGATTTATTACTCAGTTGCTAATCTATTTTACTGTGAAACTACTGGATTAGATAAATATATAATGAAAAGCTAGAAGTTAAAATCTGTGAATATTATAAAAAAATCTAAAACTAGGATGATATTAAACATGGTCAAAGCATATGTATTAATTAATGTTAAAGGTGGAACGGAGTACGAACTTTTTGAAGAATTGATGAAAGTGACCGGTTTAGAAGAAATCTCATTAGTTTGGGGATTATTTGATTTAATTCTTAAAATTGAAGCTGATTCTGCAAAAGCACTTGATAGTCTAGTTACAGAAGAAATTAGAAAATACAACAACATTTCAAGTACAATGACAATGCTAATTCGTGACGAGGATTAATTTTAAGTCTCGTAATTTATAAAGAAATATTTTTCAATTACATCAAAAAAATTTGTCAAAGGTGAATTAGTATTCACCTGACGCTCGATTTCCACAAACACTACAAAATTCTGTATCAGGATCCAAGAAAGATCCACAGTATTCACAAGGAGTTGGAGGTGTGTTTGCTCTTTGGTTTGTAGGTGTGTGATTTCTATCGATATATTCTTCCCTACTTGGACTTTCATTTGGCATGTAAATAGGACTGTCAAAATCTACGGGTTCATATGTAACTGTTGGAGTTGGTTCAGACTGTGGTCTACCTGGTCTTCTCCTCTGTGATGCGGGAGGAGGAGTATAATCAAGGCTATCTTCTTTTTTAAAGGGACTAATCAGACCTGCAAGTAATCCAATTACTGTTACTGTTGTTTGAATGACAAGAAAACCATATAATGGATTGGGTTGTGTCAAAGTATCAACAGATAATAATGTCTTTTGTATCACTAGGTAATAGATCATTTCCGCGATAAAGAAAAATGAAACTGTAGTGGCTAATCCTAATCTCGCAGCGTGTTTTTTTCGGAAGAAGAAACTTGCTACGAAAGCAGCAATTACCCAAGGTAAAAATGCAAATAAAATTCTCAAAACCTGAGGAGCGACAAAAAATATTGTAATTGGTTCTAAAATTGTAGTCTCACATACTTGAAAAATGAGTTCTAAATTCCCTCCGAATAAATCGGAGAAAAAGTTTGATACACCCATTGCCTGAAGTAATATATGAATGAAGAGATAGCTTGGTAATGCTATCCCTAGTGATGTTAAAAGACCTTTGAAGTAACCCAAGTTTTTTTGCTCCTACTCTTAATTCTAAATTATAGTATTTTATATACAATACTATATATGAGAAAAACTAATTAAAACCTTTGTAAATAGGCAGTTATGAAAAATGAAGAAAAGTAAAATAAAACCTTATCATCTAAAGATTAAATTAGAACAGAAGAATTACCTTTAAGTAATTTCTACAAGGTAAAATCAATGGCGTATACAAAACAAGAAATTTTACAGTTATCAGAGCAAGAACTGAATTCCCTGATGAAAGAGGCTAGAGAGAGTAGCTGGCAAACTTTTGGTAAAGTTCTGAAGGTTCATTATCTTGGAGAAAAATTCCCATCAATAAGTGTTACTGGAACTTATTGTGCTCAGAATTGCCTTCATTGTAATAAACACTATCTAAAAGCTATGAAAGCTATAACTCACTCTGGAAAATTAGTGGGGTTTGCGAAAAAGCTAGCGAGCAAAGGTGGTACTGGGATGTTAATTAGTGGTGGATACGATGAAAAAAGTCAAGTACCTCTGGATGATTTTCTAAAGTCAATTACTACAATAAAAAAAGAGACAAATTTACAAATAAATATTCATACTGGATTAGTTGAAAAAGAACAAGCAAAAGTGCTATTTGAAATTGGTGTAGATGTTGTTTCATTTGATTTAATTACCGATACAGAAGTAATAAATGAGGTATTAAAGAATGGGAAAAAAGGGCAAGATTATATTAGATCCTATAAATTTCTAGTAGATGCCGGATTAAAAGTTGTACCACACATATGTCTAGGATTATATTATGGTTCAGAGAAAGGCAATTTCGAAGCATTAGAAGTTGCATTAGAATTTAATCCAGAAATAATTGTTTTCCTTGGATTGATTCCTACAAAAGGAACTGGAATGGCAAAAGCCTCTGTTGTTCAACCTGAAATAATGGCTAAAGCAATGACTTATGTGCGAATGAATAATCCTGCTATTGAGCAATCACTAGGATGTATGCGAGTTCGTATCCCACAATACGAGGAAATTGCTGTTCAATCTGGAATAAACAGAATTGCAATACCTAAAGCTAGAACGCTGGAATATGCAAAAAATAAATTTGGTTTAAAGGTAAAAAGAATTGATTCCTGTTGTGCTCTTTAGCAACAGGTTTAATTTGAAGATTAATTTAGTCCAAGCTTTCAATGGATTTTACAACTTGTTTGAGCTTATAATCTCTTTCGCTTACCATGCGTTCTAAAGCCTCAATACGTGCATTCAACTGTTTCCTTGACAGAATTTGTTCCCCATTTTTTTCTTTTAAATGAACAAGTTGATCTTTTGCTTTCGAAAGAACTTCACGTAATTTTTCTATTTGTTCTTGACGATTATATAATTCAGTAGTCATTTCGCTAATTTGTTGTTGAAAATTCTTACTAATACCCGTTTGAACATTCATAGCTTCAATTTCTCTCGATTTACATTGGTCACGTAGATCTTCAACTAATTTCTCTAAAACAGCGGTGCGCCTGTCACGATTTGACAGTTCACTTTGTAGGTTTGATTGAGATATTTTGGAATCATCAAAATTCGTTCGGACAGATTCAGCCATCATTTTATAATTTTCAAATTCTTTATCTTTTCTCTCCAGTTCTTCTTTGAAGCTTTCAGCAACATCCATTTTTATTTTTTCAATCTCTGCATCTTTCTCTAATAGTATTCTTTGCATTTTTGTTTCAAAATCTTGTTTCAAAACATCAATAATTTCATTTTGATCATTAGAATCTGTTTCCCTCATCTCATGATTAGTAATGAACTTCCGCCATTCTGCAGCTGCAGATAACATATAATCCCTTGAAAGTGGATGAACCAAGTTCCAATTCTCTCGAATGATTTGACCAAGAACGCGATGTTCATCATTTACACGTGTTTCATCATAGAGTGGTCTTTCTTCAATGTTATTTATTGGATTATAATCTGGGTATTCAGTCCAGAGAGTGGTATTTTTCTTTTTAGGAGATTGCCGTCTAAACAATTTTTACTACTCCGATGTACAAACAAATTATTCTCTAAGATAATATATAAGAATAACCGTTTAATAAATCTTACAAAAGAGGACATATAATTTTAATGTTTTCCTTCTACAGAAGTTTATATTTGATGGCATTTGACATATTGCAAACACTTAATTGAGATAAATCCAATCTTTATTAACTCAATAGAATAATATTTTTGTAAATTCAAAAAAATATCTGGAGCCCTGAAGAAAATTGTCAGAAATAAAACGTGAATTTGTGTTCAAAATTGTTCTAATGGGTGAAGGTTCTGTAGGAAAGACAAGCATTCGATCCCAGTTTATGGGTGTTGGATTTAAGAGTGAATATATTAAGACCATCGGTGCTGATTTTGCATCAAAAGCAATAATTCTAGGTGAAAATAAAGTTCACTTCCAAATATGGGATCTTGCAGGTCAAGCAATGTACAAACATGTTCGCTCATCATTCTATAGTGGATGCAAATGTGGATTCCTTGTCTGTGACCTCACTTCACCTGAAACACTTGAAAAACTTGACCAATGGGTAGAAGAGGCAGTTGAGCATTCTGGGGGCTTTTTGAAGATTTTCATTATCCTTGGGAATAAACATGACCTTACTGATAAAATTAAAGTGAAACAGGAAGATATTGACAAACTCCTCGGAAAGATTAAAAAATTGAAAGGTATCGAAGCTAAATATCTGCATACATCCGCTTTGACAGGGGAAAATATTGACGAAGCTTTTCATTTGATGGGAAAAATGTTTCTGGAAAAAGAAGGTTTCCCTCGTGATGGGGCTAGGGTTAAAGACGAAGGATTAGAAGATGCGTCTCAACCATTTTTAGTAAAACCTATGCCTATGCCCCCAAAAATTGATACAGATGTCCCTCAAAAAGAACATATGAATCAGCTCATCTCAACATTGACTATGCTGAATGAGAAAATTAGTAGCTTGTCTGAAATCATGTCAGCGTTAGAAGAACGGATGTTAGTTGTTGAAACAAAGAAATTTCAGATAGATAGTACAAATCAGGAAATCAATTCTTTGAAAGAGAAAATTGAATCTATTGACAAAGAAATGTTAACAGTAGTAGATTCATCAGAAGCTTATGCTGAACCCGTAGATGGTGTTTCACCTGAGTTGGATTTGCTGATTCCTGTTCCTCCTATGAATGATTTCGTCCCAGAAAAAGAATCACCTGATAAAGCAAACTATGAAATTATTGATAGATCAAAGCTTGATTCAATGCACATAATTGAAGAACACAATCACGAAGAAAGTATAACTGAAATTTTGAGTGAAACTGAGGATAAACCGGAATCTATAGAAGATGAAGGGCAAAAACTTGAAGAAGCTAAATCGGAAGCAAAGACGACTAAGACGCGAAAAGGACATTGCCCGAAATGTGGAAGTAAATTATCATTTATCAAACAATACAACCGTTGGTACTGCTATCGATGTAAAATATATGTTTGATATCCATCCTTCTTTTTTTTTATTATAGAAAGCCTGTTTTTTTTTTAATTAATATCTGAGAAAAGGTTTAATTGAATTTTCATAATTATTGTATGATTGTCATGAGAAAGATCAAAGTATCTATTGTAAAAGTAGAAAATGAAGATGTGTGTAGTGCTGTCAAAAGATCCATCGAATTACTTGGGGGATTAGAACAATTTATTGACCATACAGATGATGTTTTACTCAAACCAAACCTACTCTCAGCACATGAAAATGAAGAGATAAGAGCAAAGATAAGAACTGACCCCCGTGTTTTGGAAGCTTTGGCTGACATGTTGTTAAAATTGAACAAGAAAGTGCTAATTGGTGATACAAGTGGTGCCGGACAAACAGGCGGGACAAGAGCTGCAATTAAAAGAAGTGGATACCTGGAAATAGGGGAAAAAAGTGATAAAATAGAGGTTCGAAGTTTAGAACAACATGGACCAATTAAGGTTGCTATAAATGGTAAGAAACTAAAAGAGGCAAATATTTCCAAGGAATTTTTAGAATCGGGAGCGGTAATCAATATTCCAAAAATGAAAACTCATGGTCTAACACTCTTTACAGGAGCCATTAAAAATTTATTTGGAACAATTTGTGGGGCAGATAAAACCAGGATACACTCTCTTGGAGCTACTTCTACCGGTTTTGCTCAATGTCTCGTTGATATTTATGCCTATGAGAAAAAGCAGATACGCCTAAATGTTATGGATGCAATAATAGCCTTGGAAGGAATGGGTCCTGGTGCGGGAGGACGTCCTGTTAAGATGAATCTTATTCTAGCAAGTGCAGATGCTGTAGCTTTAGATTCTGTGGCATTTAGATTAATGGGTTCAGAACCTAAGAAAGTGCCAACAATAAAATTTGCTGCAGAACAAGGTTTAGGTGTTATGGATATTGATAATATTGAAATTGTTGGTGAGAGAATTGAAGATCACAAAAGAAAATTCAAACTTCCAAGAAGTGCATTTATAGGAAGAATTCCTATTGGTAAGTTAATGAATGCAGCTATATTTGAAGTACCAAAATACATTGATGATTGTACAGGTTGCCGAAATTGTGAAAGAGCATGCCCAGAAAAAGTAATTACTATTACAAAAAACAAGAATGGTCTATTTATTCCTAAAATTGACTATAATGGTTGTATCTCATGCTTCACATGTATTGAAATTTGCCCAGAAGCTTGCTATCAAACTAAAAATAAGAATGCAATGAAAACCACTCTCACAATTCTTGGTTTTGCAATAGTTTGTGCAATAATAACCTGCCTTGTCCTTTTACTCTAATTTGGGAGAGTGTACGATGACTTGTATTATGCTTCAATCATAAAAGTTCAAAGGATACATCATTAATTTTTGATCTAAAAGAAATAAAGTATCAGTAAGATTGGTGTCAAAAAACATTATCTTACAAAAATTTCTATAAGAATGTAGAACAGATGATTACAGAAGGAGCTAAACTAATCATTCCAATATATCTGATAATACTTGATTTAAAAGAAGCAATGTTTTTTAAAAAAGGAACGGTTGATCATGCAACCTTTGATTCAAAGATTTGGTTAATGATTCATGCAATTGGTTTCAAATGATTGAAAGGGAAAATAATCTATAAGTCAATATAAGCATCAGTTTGATTGATAGAATAAACTTCAATCATTTTCCTCTAAAATGGGGAGAATATATATGATTTATCTAATCAAATTTGATAAAACAACAAAGGTTTTTTAAAAATTGAAATGAATAATCTCTCGATTGAAATGACTAAAATTACCGTAGAGATTTCTCCATTAGCATATGCTAAGATAATTGATTGGACTGCAACAAATACTGAAAGAGAAATAGGTGGATATCTTATCGGCAAAATTATGAAAGAGAAACTTTTGATCACAGAAGCAGTTTTTGCAGTGGCAGAGTCAAATCCTACTTTTGTTTCATTCGACAACATGTTACAATTCAAAATAATTGAACGATTAGAAGAAAAAGGAAAAGGGGAAGTGATTTTGGGTTGGTTCCATACACATCCAAATTTAAATGTGTTTATGTCTGGTACAGATGTCGCTACTCAACAGATCTACCAAGCGCTCTTACCCGAAGCTGTTGCAATGGTGAATGATGGGAACACTTTTGCTAGAACCCGTAATCAAAAGGATTACAAAGCTAAGTTCTTCCGTGTAAATACTGACAACAAATCATTTGAAGTGCCATTTAAAATAATGACCGATCCAAATGAAATTATTGATTTGTTAACGAGTCATGTTCAAGATCATGAAAATCCTGAGAAAATAGCTGAAAATACCGCTATGCGAATGGCTTTATCTGTGAATCAATCTTTAGAAACTCTTACAAATAAAACATTACTATCCAAAAAAGAATTTGTTGAAGCGGACAAAGTAAACAAGAAAAGCTTTACAAAAACGCTTTCTGATCTTGAATCACTAAGTACTACTCTCAATGAGATGAACAAGATTGTAATTAACAAAGATGATTTCAATAAATTCCGTATGCGTTGGAAAGTTGAATTTAGCCAGCAAAGAATAATATTATTTGTTTCACTTGGTATTTCTCTTCTGAGTCTTTTGCTAGTCATTGTTGTTCTTATTCTTACTTCAATTAGATAATTTGTCTGAATTTCTTTATTTGTAGTTAAAAAAATAACGCAAATTTAGACATTTTATTCAAAAATTTCTATAGTATTTTATGGCTGTTCAAAACCTTCCCCAAATATGTTGTAAGCGTTCCTAATAATATTGCTTAAAGGGAAAGCTATTTGAAGGATAGTGAATGAAATGAATTTATTAGCTAAATGAGGGAATGAACTTTGGGTACAACCAAAAAGAATGTAAGTGATTTTATTGAAGAGTTAGCAAATTGGGATGTAGCCACTAGAGAGGAAGCAGCTAAAAATCTTGGCGATGTTGGTGATGACACTGCAATTGATCCCCTGCTAACAGCTTTGAAAGGCGATGAATCCGAAGATGTTCGTGCTGCTGCTGCAAGTTCTTTGGCTAAATTAGCTGATGGAAGCGAAATTCCAAAAGAACTTGGTAAAGCTATTTTCAAAGAAAATTCACCCATTGTTCGAAGAGCAATTGCTCATGCTCTCGGGGATATTGGAAACACTATGACTGTCAAATTAATGCTTCCCTTATTAGAAAATGAAGAGTCGCATTGGGTTCGCGAAGTAGTTATTGAAGCGTTTGGTAAAAACGGTTCGGAAGATTTTGGTGAAATTATTTTTGAGCATCTCAAAACAGATCCATCTGAAGAAGTTCGTGTTCAAGCAGCAATTTCCTTATTAAAGTGTAAATCGAGTTTTGATTTGGATAGCATTTTATGTTGTTTTCAAGAAGAAGAGTCAGATGAAGTTAAGAGTCATATCACAGAATTAATCGCCAAAAAACCAGATGAAAAATCTGTTGAGTTCTTAACTAATGCACTAGAAAATGATGAATTTAAGCTTACACAAGCTGCTGTTGCAGAAGCTCTCCACAAAATAGCTATTAAATTAGGATACAAAGATGAAAATGAAATGCTGGATTCCCTTTAAATCTAATCCATTTCTGTTTTATAAAAATAATTTATTAAGCATTAGCGTACTGTCTTGATTATGTTTCATTTATTTTAGGTGTGCTCAATGGATAAGAAAAATGATAAACCGATTATCGAACAGCGAAAAGATGATCATCTTGAAATTTGCTGTAGTGATAAATATGATGTTGAAATGTCTATTAGTAATGGTTTTGAGGATATCCTTTTTGTCCCTCGCGCAATCCCTGAGATAGATTTTGATAAGATTAATATTGAAAGTAATTTCCTAGGACATCATTTCTCATCACCAATTTTTCTTTCATCAATGACGGGTGGAGTACAAGAAGCAAAGAGTATGAATGAAAAAATTGCTCGAATTGCTGAGAAGCTTCAAATTGGTATGGGTGTAGGAAGTCAACGTGCTGCGTTATTGGATCCTTCTTTAGCAGATACTTTTTCCATTGTGCGAGAAGTGGCTCCTACAGCATTTATTGCTGCAAATATTGGAGCAGTACAGCTAAATTATAATGTCACAATCAAACAAGTCAAAAAAACAGTTGAAATGATACAAGCAGATGCACTCATTTTACATCTTAATCCTTTACAAGAAGTAGTTCAACCTGAAGGCGATAGAAATTTCGAAAAGCTTTTACCTAAAATAGCTAAATTGAGCAAAGAGCTTAGTTGTCCATTAATTGCAAAAGAGGTTGGTTCTGGTATTGCAATTGAAGATGGCAATGCACTTATCGAGGCAGGTATTCAAGTAATTGATGTCGCCGGTGCCGGAGGGACGAGTTGGTCAAAAATAGAAGCAATTCGTGCTCAACAACAAATGAAGTTTACTAATCAAAAAATAGGCGAATTATTTGGAAATTGGGGTTTATCAACTGCTGTTAGTACTTTAGAAATATCTAAGCTTTCAGAAAATGTGGAAATAATTTCCTCTGGTGGAATTAGAAATGGGTTAGAAGCTGCAAAAGCATTAGCTCTAAAAGCAAATTTAGTTGGTATGGCTTTACCAATTGCTCAAATATTGAAGGACGGAACCGAAATACAATTAATAGAAAGCATCACTCTTTTTATTCAAGAACTAAAGACTGCGATGTTCCTTGTAGGAGCAACAAACCTCAAAGATCTGAGATCTGTGCCTTTAGCAATTGTAGGGAAAACAGCTCAGTGGTTATCTGCCCGAGGTTTTGATTAAAGGCAATTAAATTCGGAGTTTATACAAATGAGCAATCTACCTGACGATGATTCCCCAATAAAAGAAAATTTAGAACCACTGATCATCATTTTGAAAACAGATTCAGATTGGAATAAGCGTTTTGGTGCAGCTAGTAAGCTTTATCGTTTGGGTCAAGAGAAAGCAATAGACCCACTTATCCATTCTTTACAATATGATTCTAATACTGAAATAAGACGATTTTCTGCTGATTTACTTGGAAAATTAGCTGATCCCAGAGCTACCTGGGCATTAGTAGCATCCTTCAGACAGAGCCTTATTGATAAGGATACCACAATGACTCATCATACAAGTGAAGCATTATTACGCATTAAAGGTACTGATCTTCCTTCCATCTTAACAAGTACTGTTGAAGACAAAGGAGAAGTATTTGAAGTTCGAATTAAATCACTTGAATTGTTAGGTAAACTTGGAGATAATATAAGCGTTCAATGGTTAATCGCTCTCATCAAAAATCCTGAAACTGATGGAAAAATACGTGGAAAGGCAATCCAAGAATTAACTTATACTGGTAACCTCGCCGGATTACAACTTATACTTGATCAGTTAGAATTAACAAAACGAAAAGATTTCCAGATTATCGTAATTCAAGCTTTAAGTAAAACTCCTTTCAAGAATAAGACCATTGCCATTAGAATTGGTGAAATTTTGCTCGGAATATCTGAGCAAGAAGAAGCTAAGAAAAACAAAAAAGATCAAGATTTGTTAAATCTTATTGTTACAACACTTAAGAGTCTAGCCAAGAATATTGATCTTTCATTCAAGGAATTTATGGATGAATTAATTATAGTAAGAAATAAAATGAAAGAACAAAAAAAGACAAATTGACAATTAATTAATTTTGAAGGAAAGATTTAAAATAGCCTTCTTCTTGTTTCCACTTAGAATTACCTCGGCAATGACCAGCTAATTGATTTATCTATATCGATTAGCGATGAGGAAGCACGAGGAGGATAATAATAATGAGTAAACCATTTTATGTTAACGTAGATATTCCAGTAGAATTGAAGCAAGAAGCTCTAAAGATTCTCGAAAAAGCAAGAGACACTGGTAAAACAAGAAAAGGTACCAATGAAACGACTAAAGCAATTGAAAGAAATCAAGCTAAATTCGTTTTGATTGCAGATGATGTACAACCACCCGAAATTGTTGCACATTTACCACTTCTCTGTGAAGAAAAGAATATTCCATATGTCGTTTGTGGTTCTAAAAAAGACATTGGTAAAGCCCTAGGATTAGAAGTACAATCTTCAAGTGCAGGCATCTTGAATCCTGGTAGTGCAAAAGAAGCTTTAGCAGCATTAGCAAAAAAACTTACTGCTTTAAAGAAATAAGATAACTAACTCAAAAGGCAAGTGAAAATTATGAGTAGAAGAAGACAAGCTCCAAGAGACACTGGCACTGGACAAGATAGAGGATTTCCAGCTGAAATAGTTCAAGTTGTAGCTCGTACTGGTGTTACTGGTGAAGTTCTCCAATGCAAGGTTCGTGTATTAGAAGGACCAGACCGTATGAGAATTATGACACGTAACGTTAAAGGTCCTATAAGAGTTGGTGATATTCTGATCCTTCGCGAAACTGAACGTGAAGCTCGCAGAATGAGAGGACGAAGATAATCGGAGTAGATTTACTATGAAAGAACAAACATGTGCTTTTTGCGCTAAAATCATAGAATCTGGAACAGGAACAATGTATGTAAAAAACGATGGTTCTGCTCTCTGGTTCTGTTCTCGCAAATGCAGAGTATCTATGATAGATTTCAAACGGAACCCACGAAAACTCAAGTGGACAGAAAGATACGAGCAGAAAATACTTACTGGTGGACGATCTCGAAGAAGAGGAAGGAGATAATCTCCTTATTCTTTGTGTGAGATACACACCATTCTTTTCATTTTTATCTTTTTTAATCTAGTTTAACCATATTTTAGATGCCAAATTTCTTTTTGTTAATAACAACAAATTCTTAATATAATACGCCGAATACACAATTAGTTGAAAGAATCATCTATCTAATCTCAATCAATTAAGGTGTTAGAAGAAATGAAATACCAAGCAGAACTAGAAAAAGCTCAAAATTTTGTCTCCGAAGGGAAACATCTGAAAGCAGCAAAAATCTTTGAAGAAGTCGGCACAAAAAGTCTAAGAGAAGGTGGAGATGCTGAGAAGAAATCTGCTCCCAAAATTATTGCTAAAAGTATTGCAAGATATATGCTTGCCGGAGAAATTTCCAAAGCTCAAGATTTAGCTTTTCAAGTAATTTTCATGAAGGAAAGCGACCCATTTCTTTCTCTCCAAATTGAAACAGCAATATCGACAAAAAAGGAATTGATTCGAGCTTTTATTGTTAAAAAAATTCCTAAAAAAATAACTGAAGATTATGAAGTTTTAACTCAAATCCCACAGAATAGAAAAGTGTTGAAAATTGCAAGTGAAGTTGTAATCAAGAATATGTGGGAATGGACAAACTTTAGTACTATAAAAAAGAAATATGATTTAATAGATCAGAAATATGCAAGTCCAAAAGAAATGATTAATTTTATCCTTGCAACAAAAACAGGCGTAACTCTGGTGGGTGCAGAAGCAGAAAGTGGTGAAAAATTATTAGTTTTATTTGCTGTGACATTCAATCAAGATCCAGTAGAAGTTATTGGCCCAAAATAAGCTGAAAAGGTCGAGTTCTTTTCGCTTTGATTTTTTTTGAGAAAAAAGTGGCAAAACCCCAAACTCGAAATCTCAATTAAAGCCCCGCTGCCGCCGGTTACCTCCGCGCCGCACCCCTAGAGGCGTGCTTAACGAGGTTGACGGACGCTCGCTTCCGCGCCTAACCGAATTGACCTCTACGCTTTCTAACCTTTCCCTCCGGAGAAGGCTTCAACGATTAAACACCTTCCAGGACGTCGCTTCGACGGTTTCCGACGGGCGCTTGAATTAATATCAACACCTAATTTGGGCATTTGGTCGGTTATAGAGCGTTTACCGTTATAGGGGAGCCCTAGACCCCCACCTAGTCTTGCCAAGTATTTTTTTGCCTCTTTGCTTTAAAAAGAATTCTGTTTACTGTGAATTTATATTTGAAAGGGGAAATAATCTTTGCGTTCTATTTTGAATGATATGGTGAAGAAGCTGCTTTCTCTATCTCAAAATCAGTATTGAAAAGAATATCAATCATTTGACAACCTATACATATTACTCCAGTTGAAAGTTCACCACATTTTTCACATAATTGGAATTGCTTTTGCTTCGAGGGAATATTTTTTGATATAGCTTTCTCTCCACAAAGTCTACTGATTTTTTCCATTCCATTTCGAACACAATTTAATGATCCTGGATATTTGTCCTCAATTTCAATCAAGAAGTTACGGACATCTAAACGCATTGCTTCTACAGAGTAAGGACATTCTGTTGTGTGATAAGTAATTTCATTATAGAAAGCATATAATACAACATCTCTTTCTGCTACTGCTTGCAAAGGTTTGACCCTTGGAATGAGCAATTCATGAGTTTTTTCGGGTTTTAAGTCTCCACGAATAAGTTTGGAAGAATCTCCACGGAGAAGATTCAACATAATTGTTTGAGATACATCACTGAGATTATGACCTGTAGCTACTTTATCGCCATCTAGTTTTCTAGCTGCTAGATTAATTGCTTTTCTTCGAAATACTCCACAATATGAACATGGTCCATGTTGAATTTTTTTTGTTTTCCTTGTAGATGGTAATAGAGTTTGCAATTCTCTCGAGCGCTGAACAATGTCGTCTAATGAATAACCAAAAAGTTCTTTGAATGAAAATAAATGATACTCAATATCTAATTTTTTAGCATTCATTTCAGCTATTGGTAAACCATCATCTCGATATCCATCAATTCCTTCATCAATACAAACAGCAATTAATTCTGAGGGATATTTTTTCTGGATGTGATTAAGAATATCTAATAGAACAGTGCTGTCCTTTCCACCAGATAGTCCAACAATAATTCTATCATTTCTTTCGAACATCTTCTTTTGTTTAATAGATTTTCTAACTGTAGAGAGAACCCATTTACTAAAACAATCTTTACAAAAATATCTACCATCTGTTTTTCTGTATGTTATCGCTAGTTTTGAACATGTATAACAAGTTGGCAGGTTTTTAGACATGGATACATTCTCCAAATAGACAAAAATAACTGCCTATTTTTAATTTAACCTATGGGTACAAAACCATAACGTACCAACGGTAAAATGAGATTTGCTAAGAATAGTAAAACTGCTAGAAATCTTAAGACGCTAATTATGATTAAAGCTACTTTTTGATTTTTCATGTAGTGTGAAAGAAATGATGTGAGCATTTTATCCCCATCAAGCATGAATGGAATGGGTAGAGCATTAAATAATACTGAACCAAAGCTTACAACTAACATCCACATTGTTTGCTGAGCAAAGTGAAATGGGAAGAATTTTCCTGGGAAAATAAATTTAGGTTCTTGATACGTTAGAGTTTTAACGCCCAAGAATCCAATGGATTCATTTACAGTATTCGTTCCTAAATGAATATTAATCACTCCATCTGAAGTATTAACAACGATTAAATCATTAGGTTGAGTTTTCATTATATAATTAGAGAAAGTCTCAACATTTGCCATGTGAGTAGTATTAATATCAAACATAACTGTTCCTTTTTTCAATCCCGCAGAACTTGCCGGCGAATCATCCACTACTTCGAATATCAAAACTCCATCAGGACCGTTGTAGAATGGTGCGAGAATATTAGAAGAAAAGATCATCACAGGAATAACTAATAAACCTAAAATAACATTGGGAAACATACCTGCTGCAAAAGTTCTCATTTTTGTTAATGCAGATGCTTTCATCAATGATTCTTCATCTGGTTCTACAAATGCGCCAAAAAAGACTGCAAAGAAGAGAAGACCTGTCGATTTTAATTCTACTCCATCTGCATGACTTACTACGCCATGTGCAAACTCGTGGGGAATCATTACTAAAATTAATGGAATGATGAGATAAAGAAAAGTTTTGAAAGAGATTGTAACACCTGGAATGATTAGACCAACTGTTGCTCCACCTGTATCCATAGCTGGATTTGGTAGAAAGAAATCAACCAGTGTGTAGAGAAACAACCCCATTGATGCGAACATTAATCCAAAACCAACAAAGATAGAAATGTTACCAATTAAACGCCAAAATCGCGCATATTTCTTTGCTACTCTTTTGATAAAATTGTTAAATCGTTTTGTTCTCATTAATAGAAATAAAGGACCAATTGTCCAATTGTATTTCTCATCCAATTTGAGATATCTAGCAACAATATAAACTATAAACCAAGCTACTGCTAAAATCAACAATGTATACCCGATTTTCATAGTTTACAGTCTCACAATGAATTTTTCTAAGCAAAACATCTGAAGCTTGTCTTCTTTTAAAAAAGCTGCTATAACTTTCTAGGGAAATATATATTATCTCTCTTTGGATTTTATCGGCTAAGTGTTTATAATGAACAAGGTAAAATATTACTCGAGACAATATCAAAGAATGATCAAATATTAAGTAACAAATAATTGTAGGTTTGAATTATGAAACGAAGAGGTTCTGGTGTGAAAACAACAGAAATTGCTGATATATCTGAAATATCTTACTCAATGAAACATTGGAAGATACTCAAAGAAAAAAGAGATCTTGCTATCGATATTATGGAAAAATTAGCTACAAATAATATTCAAACACTCATTTACGGATCTATATGTCGTGGTGACGTTTCTGAAAAAAGTGACATTGATCTGTTCATTCCATTTCAAATTTCTTCATTCAAATTAGAATTAACTCTAGAACAAAAAAATCTTAATATTTTCGAAAAGAGAATTGTCCAAGCCACACCAAAACATCTAGTAAAAGCACATGTTTATTTGAGTGAACTTATTTGTATAACCTTTCCATTAACCTCAATGAGAGAGCGGGAATTTGATTTCATTCGTTTTGGTGGCACCTTAACTTTAGACGATCTTTTGGAAAATCGTAGAGTTCCCGGAGTGGATAAACGATTAATGTTGATAGAACCAACCGAAATTGGTCATAAAGAATCTCCTATTATTGGATTGGAAGCCATAGTTGCAAAGAAAGTGGGAGTCAATGTTGAACTAATTAAAGAACGAGTTAGAGTGTTAACAACTCGAGACAAAGTAGGTCGTACAGGTGTTTATCTTAATCATCCATTAGCTCCTGATGAAAACATTGAAGAAATTTTTAAACAAATTGTTGATTCTGACCCCATAGTAAGAAGAAGAGCAAAAATATAGTTGATTAAATAGTAATGAAATAATTCATGTGATTGTTATGAAAAAGAAAATTAGACCATTACAAGGTGGTTCCTACATCAAAGGAACATTGCCAAAAGGTTGCAAACTTTGTAGAAGAGGTGCTCAGTTATTCTTTCTGATTTCAGGAAAATGCAGTGAAAATTGTTACTATTGTTCATTGACTAAAGATAAACGAGGTGGGGATATCATTTTAGCGAATGAACGTCCAATAACTAATTTTTCTGGAGTGATGTTAGAAAAAACAAATATGAATGCACTTGGTGCTGCAATTACAGGTGGAGACCCCTTAGAGACAATTGATCTTACTATAGAATACATAACTAATATGAAGAAGGAATTTGGGAAAAAATTCCATACTCATCTTTATACTTCCGGACGTTTTGCAACGGAAGAAAATCTACAAAAACTAAGTGATGCCGGTTTGGATGAAATACGATTCCATCCTCAAAATAGAGAACAAGAAAAAAATATTGAGAAAGCGTTATTTCATAACTGGTCCATTGGTGCAGAAATACCCATTATTCCAAATAATAAAGAAAAAACATTAAAATTCATGGATTATCTCGAGAGTCTTGAATTTGTTAAATTCTGCAATTTTAATGAGCTAGAAGCTACTGAAGCGAATATTAAGAATTTGACTAAAAGGGGTTTTATTCTAAAAACTGAAGATTCATCAGCAATTGAAGGAAGCGAAGCATTAGCTTTAGAGATTCTTGAAGAAACGGATTACAATTTCACTCTACACTATTGTAGCTCTTTTTCAAAAGATGCTGTTCAATTTAGAAATCGCTTGCTGAGAACAGCTAAAGTTGTTAAGAAACCCTTTGAAGAAATTCAAGATGGAATGCTAGTTAAAGCGGTAATAACTGCACCAAATTATACCATTCCAGAAGAAATAGTTGAAGCGTTAATTGAAGAGTATGAAATTGAACAAGAAATGATTTTCTTACGTCCTGATAAAAAGATTGAAACAAGCTGGTATATTGCAGATGTCTTGAGAGATGTTTTGTTTGACCGTTACGATTTGACGGATATCGATATTATTTATGAATATCCTACTTATGGTAGAACGATCATTGCAAAAGGATCCCTAAGGGAACTTTCGCTAGCAAAAGACGCAATGGAATCCTCAAAAAACAAAGAAAAGAAATAAACTATCTAATTTTTTATATATTGAGCGATATATGCTTAAACTATGACCCGCCTAAATTACGATAAAGTATCATTCCCAATTTGCCTAACATTAGGAACAATATTGATGGCAGGTATATTACTTTCAATCGATTTCCTATTTGCAGGAATTCAAGAATTATATCTCTCCAACATAAATCTCGATTACATCCCTGATAAACAATTAGCAACAATAGTGATTATTTCAAGTTCGATTGCTTTAGTTGTAGGTGCAGTTTTGTATCTCTTGAATGTCTGGCTATTAATTCGGAAAAAGAAGATACATAAGCAACTTGTTGATGATCAAATTATCGATCAAGATGAAAGTGTTAATTTTAGAACACTTCAAGTAGAAATTTCTAGCTCGATAAAAATATTGAGAGATTTGTTTGGTTTTTTAGTAATTGTTGTTCTTTTATCTGGATTATTTAGCTTCTTTCGATTTATCTGGATGATTAGCAAATACCGTCTTTATTCAGAACTTTTTATCCACTATTTTCTAAGTAACACTAGCTCGATAATTATAAGCATCTCATTATATATTGCAATTGGTTTGATGATGACTTATTTGGTTATTACTTCTCTCCAAAAATACCAAAGATTACAAATTATAGCTGAAAATTATGATGTAGCAATGGACAAAGCATTAGGAAATTTCGGTAAACTCATGAGTGAAGATTCTGAAAAATAAGAACGTTGAATGAGTATCTCAAGTGACTATTGAGCGAAAGAAAAGGTGAATGATAAATTAGTTCGTTAATGAGGATGATATCTCTTGAAGCGTAGAAGCGATGATTTGGATAAATGGATTGCTATTCTCTCTAAATTAGCTCAAAGTGAGGATGGTATTGCAGATGATAAAAAGTTAGGTCTATCATTCTATGCAATTCGTAGCTCTACTGTTGGTGATTATCACAAATTAATTGATATTTTAGAAGATATGGCTAAGAAAGAATTTATAGAAATTGTTGAAGATTTTAAGGATAAAAATAATGAAACCGAAGTGAAAGTAGTAAGATACAAGATAACGCTAAAAGGAATAAAGACCTTATTTGGAGTGTTAATTCCTGCAAGAGATGCACTAAGGGGATTAGATTTCTAATTTTTTTTAAAAAATCTTCTTAAGAAAAATTTCCGATTTTTTTGGTGAAATTTTTCTTATTTCTATGAGATTTTGTGATAGCATAAATTATCGAAAGCTTTAATAATAAATAAAATCATTTCTCATTTGGTTGAGAATCCTATCTAACCTATAAGTAAAACTAATTCTTGGCTACATGACAATAGCGTGGACTTAAAATGTTTATTGAATTGATGAATAGCACAATAAAAGAAAGGGAAATTAGATTACGTACAATGTTTGAGAAAAAAGTAAGTAGCAGGGGTAGGAAAAGAAGTAAGAAAACAACTAGAGTACAAGAATTGATTTTAGATACACTTTATGTCACCAATCGATTAATGCGTTCTTCTGAGATTCGAATTTCAGTTGGAAGAAGAATAAAAGGACTTAGTAACTATCTGTTCTTTTCAGCTTTAAACGATTTGCACACAAAAGACATGATTCTAAAAAAGAAGAACTTGTTAAATATGAAATATACTTTTTACTCTCTTTCGATTACTGAAAGATGCCAACGAAGTGGATCCAGTTACCAATTTGTTCAAATTAGTTGTAAAGAATTGATTTATCTATCCAGTATTCGTTCAGATATAGAAAGTAGTTTACTCTTATTTGGAAGATTCTTTTACTAAGCTTCCACCGTTCCTTTTTTAAATTAGAACCTTCTTTGCTTTTTCGGATATGTTTGGAATGGTGTGTGAGGTTCAAAACTGATCCATTCTTCATTTTGATCTAAATGGGCTAAAGAATGGAGAATATCATAAGTTACCCATCGGGAAGCTTGTGGTTTTGGAGAATAATTCCAAATTCCGTGGTCAGTTTGTAACTCTTGAATAAATACAACTAAATTTCTAACTCGAGAGTCTTCTATAGAAGTGCCTAGTTGCCAACAGAATTTCAATATCAATGAAATATCATATCTAGCAAAATATGTGATAAAACCTGTTGCTTGCTCAAATCCGACAGTTCGGGCAACTTCAAAACCAAGTGTTAGTCGTTCTTTTGTGTCTCGTCCAAGTAATAAATCTAAAGCTCGTCTTGCTTCATCACTTGAACAGTATTTCGGATGAAGAGCCAGACAACTTAGAGCGGCAGTGGTATTAGATCTGCATCCCCAACGTGAATGAGCTATTTTTCTATATCCTGCGACATATCCAAAATTTCCTTTTACATAACCTGTTGGCCAAGCACCATCGGGCATTCTTTGTTCTAATATCCATTGGTAGGCTTTTTCAGAGCGAGTATCAGTACTATATCCACACATAGCTAATGCTCTCAATGGCAATGCTGTTTGTATGGTCATATTTTCGTATCCTCCAATTTCGAGTTGTTTTTCCCTTGTTTGAGGTAATGGCCAAGAACCATCATCATTTTGGAGCGAGAAAAGGTATTCTGCACCTTTTGCTATTGCAGTATGTTCTTGGTTATATCCCAGATATCCGAGTCTTGCTAATGCTTGAGCAGTAGCTAATATTTTTGTGCTATGAGCACCTGAAACATAGTCACTTTTAGACCAATATCCATCCAGTGTTTGGAGAGCAAATAAGTCAGTAACAATAGAATCCTCTTCCCTCAAGAGGTTTAGTTCTTGTATTTCTTTGTCATTGGAATTTCTTTGTAATAGATTTCTAAGAACTAGATATCTCAAATTGGCAGATTTATCTATGAGAAGTAATGGCAACCAAGTCATTTCGAATCCTCCAATATTTGTTTAATAAATGGTGAAGTAGGAGTTGTTCTTTCAGCTATTGATTCGGGAGTTCCTTCTGCAATTATTTTCCCTCCTTGAGGACCTCCAATGGGTCCAAGCTCGACCAACCAATCACAAGCTGCAAGAAGCTCAGGACAATGCTCAATAACCATTACAGTATTTCCGGCATCTACGAGACGATTTAGAACTTGTATTAGTAAATTGATATCTTCAAGATGTAATCCAACAGTGGGCTCATCTAAAATATATAATGCATTGATCGGTTTTTTCTTGTTTAACTCCCAAGCAATCTTCAACCTTTGTGATTCACCTCCTGAAAGAGTGTAACCAGGTTGACGTAATACAATATAGCCCAAGCCAACATCCTTTACTATTTTCAATTTTCTCGAAATTGATTCTTCATCCTTGAAGAGATTGAATAATTGATCTATTGTAAGTTGATACATTTCAGGCAAAGAGTAACCTTTCACTTTAATATCCCAAATTTCTGCAGTATGTCCAGACCCTCTGCAAGTTTCGCATGTTTCTATAATTGAAGGAAGAAAATCCATTTTTATGTATGTCCTACCTCGACCACCACATACAGAACACTTCTGGGCAATTTTTTTACTATCTAATCCCAAAGCTTGGGCAATTTCGGTTTCAGCAAAAATATCATAAAATGTCTTTGCCAAACCTAGGAATGTAAAAGGGTTAGTTATTTCTCTCCGAGTTTGATCTACCAAAACAACTCTCTTCGGTGTTCCAATAATTTCTTTATGTTTTCCGGGTTTAATGGGCTCATAAGCGACTGATGTTGTTTGCTTTTTGGGAACTAAAGCACGTCCTATAGTGTCGATCATAAGAGTGCTCTTTCCAGAACCTGAAACACCACAAACACCAACAAGTACTCCAAGTGGTAATTTTATTTCCTTTCCCTTGAGATTATTTTCTTCTGCACCTGTGATTTTCATCCAATCGTTTGGAACTCTCCTTGAGGTAGGATAATCAAATTTCCGTTTTCCTTGTAACCATTTCGCTGTAATCGTAGATTTTTGTAAAATCTCCTCTATTGACCCCTTAGCAACTATTTTTCCTCCTGCAACTCCTGGTCCGGGTCCAACATCAATTATGTATTCAGCAGCTCTTATAATAACCGGATCATGTTCTACAATGATTACAGTGTTACCTTCATCTTTCAATTCTTTGAGTGCAACAAGTAAATTTGAAACTTCTGAAGGATGTAACCCCCTAGAAGGTTCATCAAGCAGAATTGTAAGTGAGGTTAATCCACTGCCCAATAAGCCAGCTAATTTTATCCTTTGAGCTTCTCCTGCAGACAAAGTACCATGAATTCGGTTTAGATTAATATATCCTAAACCAACTTGATTTAGAAACTTCAACCGTTTTTGAATTTTCAAAAGGCTAGCTGTACTGTACTTGGGAATATTTTCTGGAATGGCTATCTTAGATAGTATCTTTATAATTTCAGCTATCGATAAATCTGACAGTTCATGGATATTATAACCAGCAAGAGTCACGGCAAGGTACTGAGATTTCAAATGACCACCCTTACATGTCAGGCAGATTTCAGTTTCGGTATATGTACCACCAACATCCCAATCTCGAATCCAACCATAAAAACCAGGATATTTCTGTTTAAAGTGATGGGTTCTGCCTTTTCTTCCAATAGATATTCCCTCTAAAGGTTCTGGATGTCCAAACAGAAAAGCATCTTGTGCCTTTTTCGACATCTCATTCCAAGGTGTTGTTTCAGGGTCAAAGTTGTATTTTTCTGCTAATGCTCGAAGAATATAATAACCTCCATTCAAGGGTTTACAGATATATCCAAATGGAAAAAACCCTGGAGAATACATAGCTCCATTACAAATTGGTTTCTCAGAATTTACAATTAATTTTTCTGGTCGTGGTTTTCTTAAACTTCCAATACCATTACATGTCTCACATGCAGCTGCATAATTTTGTGAAGAGAAATGACGAACTTTCGCTTTTGCTTCTCTATTTCCACAAGCAGGGCAATACCATTCTTCTTTTCTTTCTAGTTGTGTTCCACATTCCGAACACTCTTTTTCTCCAATATTAGCATAAAGAATTGCTAATTGATGAGCTATACCAGTTTCATGGTTTACATTACTTCTTAAATTATAGCTTCTTTTTCGTGGTCCAATAGAAATCGTTACACCTAACCCTGTAACTGAATCAACAGGTACTTCTGGACCTTCCCTTACTCCTTGTCGTTCATAAAGTGAAAGAGTTTCCAGAAATCGTTTTCTTGCTTCATTCTCTAATATATCTGAAACTATACTTGATTTTCCAGATCCTGAAACACCAGTTACAACTATAAGTGTATTTTTAGGGAAATTAACTGAGATATTCCGTAAGTTATGGATTCTTGCACCTTTAATTGATATACTAGATGAAGCAACATACTCTCTTTGTGAAGCAATTGTACTGGGATGTATCAATTTTTCAGAGTTAAGAAATTGACCTGTAAGTGACTTCTTATCATTTTGTAACTCTTTAGGCGAACCTGAGAAAACTAATTCTCCACCTAAATCGCCTGCTTTTGGTCCTAAATCAATCACCCAATCTGCAGCTCTAATTATATCTGAGTTGTGTTCTACAACTAGTATTGTAGCTCCAACAGCAACTAAACAATCTAACACATTTAGCAATCCAATGATATCCTTAGGATGGAGTCCTGTGGAAGGTTCATCGAGAATTATTATGCTATTTCTTAATGTTGCTTTTCCAAGATATTTAGCTAACTTTACTCTTTGTGCTTCTCCTCCCGAAAGTGTTGTTGACGGCTGTCCTAAAGGAAGATATCCTAGTCCAACATCTATCATTGCTTTTAAAATTCGTAAAGCATCTTGTTGGTATTTTTTCACTATATCCTTATCACTTTGGATTAAGGAATACGCTTTTGATACAGATAAGGTATAAAATTCTGCTATTGATAATCTCTTACCGTTAAAGTTTACAGTGTTTTTTAGAACTTCATCAGAGAAACGTTCTCCACCACAAGATGAGCATGTTATCCATTGAGACGGGAGATACTTCATTTTTACCTCTTTCGCTCCAATACCTTTACACATAGTACAAGCACCAGCAGGTCGATTAAAGGAAAAATGCGAAGATGTGAGAGGTGTTTTTGAAGCATATATGTCTCGTATTATATCTGATAATTTCGTATAAGTAGCGGGATTTGATCTCGGATTTCGTCCAATCGGGTTTTGATCAACAATTACAGGTTTTATTCTTGATCCTATGATCTTTTTGCATCCTCTCACTTCTTTTGAGAGCAAAGAGGCTACAAGAACATCAATAACAAAAGTGCTTTTCCCTGAACCCGAAACACCTGTAACAACTGTTAATCTATTTAATGGAATTGAGATATCTATATTCTTTAAGTTTCGTAAATTTGCTTCCTTGATAGTTAGAAATTCTGCCTGAGAGTTTCTTTTGGTGTGCAATGTTACTTTTTTTCTCATGCTAAAATATTGACCCGTATAGGTTGATGATTTCCACAGATCTTCAGTTGACCCATCAAATACTATTTCACCACCAGATGTTCCTGCATCAGGTCCAATGTCTATAGCTCTCTTTGCAATTGCCGCTGCAAATCTATCATGTTCTACAAAAATAACAGGTCCTTTTAATTTCTGAAATATCGGTAAGAAATTTGAAACATCTGCCATATGTTGACCAATTGTCGGTTCATCTAATACATAAAGCATATCTTCAAGCTTACTTGATATTGCGACTGCTAATCTTACTCTTTGAGATTCACCTCGAGATAATGTTGGTGAAGACCGATTTAGAGATAAATATCCTAGACCTACTTGTTGTAATGCTTCCAATCTCTTTGTTATTTCAAACAAAACTCTATCTGCTGTATGAGGTAAATCAACATTTTTGAGTAATTTTCTAACCTCATCTACTGGCTTTATAAGCAGATTTGGTAAGTTTTTACCATTTAATAATACCGGAACTGCTAGAGGGTGTAATCCAGTTTCTTTACAAATATTGCAACCACTTCCTTTACAATATGAACACTGTGAATGAAAATGTAGTGCTCTTAGTTCACCAAACCAATTTCCACAAACCACACAAATAGATTCTTGGGAGAGTGTCAATTTGATAATATCCGATTGAACTTCTACTGCATTTATGCCCAAAGAATTAACTTGCTGTAGAATTTCTCGAACCTTTTTTACAGAAGTGTTTTTATCAATAATACCAATTTTAAGTTTAACAGAATGCTTCTTTTTAGGATGTAGTTTTTCTCCACGATAAGGTTTACCATCAACAATGATATCCTCTTGTTTAAAATTCTCTATTAGTAGTTCTAATAATGTTCGATGACTTCCTTTCACATCGATAAGCATAGGTGCAAAAATAATGAGATCATATTTCTTCTTTAATAATAGTAATTTATCTATTATCTCATCTTCTTTTAACACCTGTAATGGTGCATCACATTTTGAACAATGACGTTCACCAAATGTGGCATATATCAGGCGTAAAAATGGGTGTATTCCTGATGCTGTTGCCAATGTAGAAAGAGGGTTTCTATTAAGCAGATTTTGCCCCACTGCAATAGTAGGACCTAATCCAGTAATGTTATCCACTTTTGCAGGAAATCCCTTGAGATTAGATGAGCGAGAAGAAAAAACATCCAAGAATCGTCGATTCGCTTCATGATATAATGTATCAAAGATGAGTGAGGTCTTCCCAGAGCCAGAAATTCCAGTAACAACCGTTATGCCGCTCTCAAAATCAATATTGACATTTTTTAGATTGTTTTCCTTCGCACCTTTAACACTAATTTTCATACAAATCAACCAAATGATTAATTTCAAGAATTCTAATTATTCGAATGTATAATATGTCTTAGCTAATTCATTTTGAATAATCTTTTGTCTTCGTTTTGAAAACAATTCATTTTTTAGTAATTGTTTCAAATCTTTTTCACAAACGGAAGAAGTAAATTGTAACACACCGTGTCCTCTTTCCGTTCTATTGTTTTCTTAGATATAATTACAAACTGTATAAATAACATAGCTAAGAGATAACTGTAAGTATTGTTGAACCGCTAAAACAACTCAAAAAGAAAGAGATAAGAACACTAAAGTTCATTGTTTAGCTAGTAATCTGATAACAAGGTTGAATCAATGAATAAAAGATATTATTCTGAAAAACTATCAGCAAATAATCTCAAAAGATGCTATGGGATTGCATCACCGAGAGTTCAACAATATCTAACAGCTGAAATAGATTTTGTTTTAACTTTCTTAAAACCTGATTCAATTGCTCTTGAGCTTGGATGTGGATATGGACGTGTTTTGAAATATGTTGCTATGAATTCTCAAGAAGCATATGGAATAGATACTTCTGCAGAAAGCTTAGAGCTTGCAGAAGAGTATTTATCTGATAATAAGAACGTGAAACTTTTCAATATGAATGTTGCTGATCTTACTTTTGATGAGAATATGTTTGATATTGTATTTGCTTTACAAAATGGTCTTTCAGCTTTCAAAGTAAACCCAATACCTCTTATAAAAAAGTGCTTGGAAATAACAAAGAAAGGTGGTAAGGTTATTTTCAGTAGCTATTCTGAAAAGATATGGGATGCAAGGTTGGATTGGTTCAAGAAGCAATCTCAAGAAGGATTAATAGGCGAGATTGACTTTGAAAAAACAAATGAAGGAACTATAATCTGTAAGGATGGTTTTAAAGCAACTACTTTCTCAAAAGATGACTTCTCAGATTTAAGTCTAGATCTGGACGTTGATTCTTATATTAAAGAGATAGACCAATCAAGCATTTTCTGGGTAATTTCTGTAGATTGAAGAAATATTCAGTGATAAAAAAAGATATTCCTGGTCAGAGTATCTGACCAATAGAATTATTTGACTAATTTTTCTAATTCATCAACAAAATACTCAAAACGTTTCATACCTAGCTTCCAAAAGTCTGGGTCAGTAACATCTAATCCAACTAATTTACCAATTTCAATTGGGGAAAGGCTGCTTCCTGCTGAAAGGACTTTTTTAAATTTAGGCACAAAATCTTTTCCTTCCTCAATGTACTTTTGATAAAGCGCATAGACAAACATTTGAGCATAGACATAAGGATAGTTATAAAATCTGAAGTTGGGCATATAATAATGACCTTTCATGGTCCATTCTGCTTCCATCTCATCTGACCATTCTATTGCATCACCATAGATTCTATCTCGGTTCTTTGTCCAATATTTGCTAATTGTTTTGAAATCTAAGTACTCTCCACGTTTGATAGCATCATAAAGATCTTGTTCAAACCAGGCTCTTGCGGTTACTTGGAATGCTGCCATTCCTGCTCCATCAAGAACTTGACAGATAATTGCTTTTTTCTCATTGTCTGATTGAGCTTGACTCATCAATAAATCAGTCAATAATAACTCGCCAAAAATAGATGCTGTTTCAGCTACTACCATTGGTGTTCTACTATTAAGAATAGTCTGTGCAGGAATGAAATAATAATCATGTGTTGCGTGACCAAGCTCGTGTGCTAAAGTGTACACTCCACCTAGTGCATTATTGAAGCTTTGGAGTATAAATGCTGATTTTCCTTTATACCAGCTTGCACAAAAAGCACCATTTCTTTTTCCAAATCTTGGTGAAGCATCTATGTGTTTTTGTTTGAACATATCCTTAGTAGCAAATGCATATTCCTCGTCAAATTTACCATATGCCCCTATGACAAGTTCCTCTGCTTTCTTAAAATCGTACTTGATATCAGGTGCATCTGGCAAAGGTGCAGTAATATCGTAATTTGCTAATTTTGGCAGACCTAACATTTTAGCTTTTAATTTCAAGTATCGTCTATATAAATGCGAATGCTCATCAATTGCCTTTAGTAGGTTGCTAATAACCTCTTGGGAAATATCGTTTGCTATTAAACTAGCATGCATTTCAGAATCATATTTTCTTTTTTTAGTTGTTGTTTCCCAATCATTGAAAATGTTCCTCATAGCTGATGAGAATATCTCTCCGTCATTTCTTAATAAACCATATATTGATTTATTAGCTAATTTTCGAGTTTCTCGATCTTTATGAGGGAGTAATGCATTTGCTTGTCCATAGGAAAGCTGCTTCATTTCTCCTTCAACTTTTACATCAAACATTCGAGTATTGAGCCATTTACTCTGAAGCTGTTGCCAACCATTAACACCGAATTGATCTTTTTCAATTATTAATTGCTCCTCAATTTCTGAAAGCTGATGTGGAACACCACGAACAAGTTTTTCCATAAAATGTTTATAATTGCTAAGAATAGGATTTTCAATCAATTCTTTTTTCTTAAAGACTAATTTTCCAACATCTAATATGAGGAAAGCAAGTTTCTTAGCATTTTGTGCTTGAATTTTACTCATTCTATCATTTAGTTGTTGAGTTTCCGGTAGAGTCATATTTGCTGCAAAAGATAAGCGAGCATACATTACGATATTCCCAGATTCAATACGATATTCCTCAAAAACTTGTAAAAGTTTGAGTAATCCTTTTGCTGATAAATTCTTAATTTTTCCTTGATATTTTGTTGCCAAGTTTGCAACCATTTCATTTATTTTGTCTATTGTTTTATCAATTGAAGGATCAGTTACACTTGGAAAAACACTAGACATATCCCATACAATGTCGTTTTTTGTCATTCAGTTCATCTACATATTTTTCATTTCTCTAATAACTTTCTCTGTTCTTTATTATCAATTATTCGCTTAAGATGTTGAATAGTTTTCTATTATTCTTGATAATTATTTGAGTGGAATTGGCGCGATACAAATAATATTCATTTGGTTGGTAATCTAGAACTACGTCAAAGTCAAAGAATAAGCAATTTTTCATATGTGTATTATTCTTGAGTAAATACAAGATGTCCTTCTCTTCTATTTTAGTTCCACAGAGTTCTCTGTCTTTTCGCACATTCCATGCTGTAATCAAAAATATTATGCAAAAATTTAGTTATAATACTTGACAATGGATAGAATAGTGCCAAAAATCAAAGAAAAACTGAAAAATCCACGGAAGATTTTACTAGACATACCGAGTTTTTGAACTATATCTGTGTACTTTTTTTCTATAATGCTTTTAATACATTCTGCAGTAGTATATTAGTAAGTATAATGAGATTAGATAACTTTTAGAGTTGACTATTAAATGAATTTTAAAACTTTATTCAAAAACAAAAAAGCTGTGAGCAACGTCATCGGTGCAGTTATTATGATTGGTGTTACAATATCAGCAGTTTCTTTAGTTTATGGTATTCTAAGTTCAACCATGAGCTTCAACTCCAGCATTGTTCCAGCAGGAGCAATAAGTGCTGAAGATGTTGATCAAGACGGTTTAATTGATAGAATGACTGTGCCACTAATAAACAAAGGGTTGGCAAATGCAGATATTAAAAGCGTTGTTGTAACTCAAGGTGATAATACCTATTTATGGTACACTTTAGACAGCAGTGTCCGAACAAGTACAATGGAAGAACTCAATATTTATGCTTTAGGTGTTCTCCAACAAATACAACCAGTTCAAACTTTTAATATTGAAATTTTCTTTGAAGATAGTGTTTATACTTCTCCTGGCTATGTTATAATTGATGCCTCAGAAGTTCCAGATGAAATCATCCCAATAATTGTTGAAGGAGAATCTGTTCCTTTTCCTGGTTTTAATACATTAGTTGAAAGAACACGTGAGGATGATGAATACGCTAAGAGAAGATTCCCATCAGAAACCGGATGCTCTCCAAACTTATGGTTCTTACTTGGTGAATTTGATGATAATAATAAGAGACCAGACCTAAATACTGATTTCATTTCAGAATGTGGTAATGGTAATGAAGAAGAATATCTACCATATCTTTTAGATACTACAGAATTTACCGAAGGAAAGATTGGAGCCCAAAGTAACAATAGAATTACACCATACAATGACTCTGGTGAGCACGCTGGATTAATTGCATTTAACAAGTATGGCAATTGGGACAAACAAGACCAATTAAATTGGGGCAAATATGGTGTTGTCTATATGTGGACATACATCTATGTTCCTGGTGATGATGATATCACAGTTGGTTTAGGAGCTAATGGTGCATCCGAATTCAAAGTTTGGCTAAATGGTGATTACACTCTATCTGGAACAAAGAAAAACAGATGGTATGTAGATAATGAAGTTACACTAAATGCTGGTTTGAATCTAGTTATGATGAAGATCTCTGCGAAAGTAAACGCACATTTTGCAGGACAAATTGTCTTCTTCAACTCCGAAAACACCAATGCTGATTTGAGCACTCTCTATAATGTGTGGGCAGCTCTTGGTGATTTATAATTAAGACTAAGCCCTTAATAATCCAACCAAATAAACTCTCTGAGTTATAATCTCATTTCTGGGATTTTTAAGGGAAAACTCTTCCCTCCTTTTTTATTATCTTTTCATGATTTTTATCAACTTTTTATCGAACCTCTTTAATTTTTATTAGTGATTTTTTTACAAAGTCAAGTAGTTCATTTGATATATATGAGAATTTTATTACTTTATCATGGTTAAGAATTTTCAAGCAAATCGATTTTTTTTAAATAACCAAATTGGAACTTGGAATAATTGTTTTGGTTATACATCAGGTTATACTAAATATTATTCTATTATATCTTTTAGTATTGAGATCTCTCATTTCCGAGATTTCGAGATTAATACTACACCTATTACAGAGATAAAAAATTGAAGAGGATATTTCCTATAGAATTATCAAAATAAATGATACAACTTGTCAGTTATTAAAAAAGGAAAAATAAGAAAAGAGAGAGTATGACTCTAAGCTCTTTTTTATTAAGATAATTACTTCTTTCTTGTGAAAAGAATTACTACAACACCTGCGCCAATTACTAGTCCACCAATAATCACATAGAACCACCATTGAGTGTAAATTGGACCCGTTGGACCAGTGGACGTTGTTGTCGTAGAAGTTGGATTAACAGTTATGGTAAGTGTAGATTCTAGACCAAGGTAATGTGGGAAAACGTCAACGGTAATAGTAAAAGTGTAATTTATCGGATCACTTCCGACCATAACCATTTCTGATGTGTTCCAATTCGCTATAAAAACACCAGTTGCATTTGTATATCCCGTAACTTTATCCTGGTCAGCGTCATCGAAAACTCCTGATTGTGCTTGAATCTGAATATAGGCATTTTCTACTGCTGAACCATCTATTTTAACCGTAACAGTGAACTCAACACTGTCGCCAAGAGTTATAGTCTTTTCATCACTCATTGATGTAATACTTAGTACACCTGAATATTCTTGCACATGGAAAGTAAGTGTAGAGTAATTTGTAAAAGTACCAATAAGACTTGCAACAATATTGATATCATAATCTGTACCTAAAATCGCTGGAGTTAAATCATCTGTTTCCCAATGAACTGATATCATTCCCGAACTATTTGTAGTACCTGCGAAATAATCTAAACCACCTTCTGTGAAATTACCATCAACTGCTGTGAATGTCACATAAACTCCAGAGATAGCATTAACTGGTGCTGTAATTGCATCCTCGAAAACCATAATATCTATTGTTACAATTTGTCCAACAGCAATATTTTTTCCCGGTGTGATATCAATATCTAAGATCAGCTGTCCCTCTGCTGGATTAACTGTAATATTAAATTCTGCTGTGTAAGTCCAATTTGTTGAGTCATAACTAATATCTAGAATGATGATATAATCTGTTATATCTGTGACATCTGGTGCTGTCCAAATATCCTCATAATAACCATCCGCATCACTCAACCCTGAACTGGTGTCCGTTGCAGAGGAATCAAAAGTTCCTCCTACACCTGTAAATGTCACATTAGCATCTTCAATAAGAGTGCCTTCATTTTCAACAGTAACCTTTATTGTAGTTGTTTCTTCCTCGTTTATTTCTGTGAAATCAGCTTCAAAAGTTGTTCCTGAAAAGGTAACTGGTTTTACTAATACTTGTGTTGAAATAGTTTGATTTACACTACTTTCTTTCTTTATTGTAGCAGTAAAATTATAATACACATTATAATCTACTAATGGAGCTTCCCATTGAACAGTTATGATACCTGTTGCATCTGTCGTAGCATTATGAATATTTGTTCCTCCTGAGAATAATCCACTTTCAACGTGTATTCCTACACTAGCATTTTCTACGAGTCCACCAGTTCCTGTAACAGTAACTATTATTGAAGAATTCTCTAAAGAATAAACTGTTATCGGATTAGCTTGTATCGTAGAAAGGGAAAGGTCATCAGCTCGAACAAAGCTGAAACCAGGAAATGCTAGAGATACAATTATCAACATTAATGTAGTTGTGAGAGTTATTTTTGTAATCTTGACCATATTAGCTACTTCCTTCTTGGATGGAATATCAAATATCAATTCCGATCCTAAAAATATGAACTAATGCGATGACTATGTTATAATATAGATTAATGTTTTCTATTGCGGCAAAACGAATAAAAAGAATTAGAAATGGCACTGATAGCGCCATTCTTCTATTTTTCTGATAGAACTATCTCTAAAAAGAGCTCATGAAATCTGGTATCGTCAGTTAATTCTGGATGAAATGTTACTGCCAATAGTTTCCCTTGCTTAGCTGCATAGATTTCTTCTGTAGATTTACAGAGAACTTCAACAATTTTTCCAACAGTTTTGATAATGGGAGCTCGAATAAATACTCCTGGAAAAGTTTTTTTGCCAAAACCTTGGACAACCAGATCTAATTCAAAAGATTCTTGTTGACGACCATATTTATTTCTAAGCACATCTATATCCATCAACTCTAACAATGTTTGTGTGAATCCTTTAACTACTTTATCCGTAGAGGATTTTGAGAGCATAACAGTACCTGCACAAGTACCAAATAAAGCCATACCTTTCTTACCTTTCTCTTGGATCATTTTTATGAGCTTTTCATCAAATCGTTTTTCCTCAATGAAACGACTCATAACAGTACTTTCTCCACCCGGAATAATTAGACCATCAATCTTTTCTAATTGTTCGGGTGTTTTTACACGAACAGTTTTAGTTGGAATATTCTTTTTCGCTAGAACCTTATCCATCATGAGAACATGCTCTAGAACATCGCCTTGAATAGCTAATACACCAATTGTAATGTTTTTCTTAGCCATTATGAATCAGCTCCTCGTTCTTGCATACTAAATTTCATTTCTGCACCTGTTAACCCAAGCATTGCTTTTGTTTCACTGACCATTTCTTGAGCTTCGATAACAACTTCAGGATGTTCCCAATAAGTTGTTGCTAGAACAACTGCAGAAGCTCTTTGTAATGCGTCTTCACTTTTGAAAATACCAGAACCAACAAAGACTCCATCAGAACCCAATTTCATCATTAGAGCAGCATCTGCGGGAGTACTTATACCACCTGCTGCGAAATTAACTGTAGGTAATCGACCCAATTTTGCAGTTTCTAAAACAGTTTCAAAGGAAACTTTCATAGCTCTCGTTTTGAACATTAATTCTTGGTAATCATTAGCTTCGTAGAGACCTTTGATTTCTCTAATTTCATTGTTGACCAAACGAATATGGCGAACTGCTTCTGCAACATTGCCTGTGCCTGGTTCTCCTTTTGTACGAATCATTGCTGCGCCTTCATCAATTCGACGTAAAGCGCTACCAAGATCAATAGCACCACAAACGAAAGGGGCAACAAAGTCCCATTTCCATATGTGCCTGAATTCATCTGCCGGAGTTAATACTTCAGATTCATCAAGACAGTCTGCACCTGTCTCTTGTAATACAAGCGCTTCTCCAGTGTGACCAAGACGACATTTTGCCATTACTGGAATAGTAATTGCATCTAAAATATCACGAATGATTGGTATTGAAGCAGGACGTGCAACTCCACCACTTCTTCTTACATCAATGGGCAATTTATCAAGAACCATTACTGCCACTGCTCCTGCTTCTTCAGCAATATGAGCTTGTTCAACAGTAGTTACATCCATGATAACGCCACCCTTTGTCATACGAGCGAACCCTCGCTTAACGCGATTTGTACCTCTCACAACTTTCACTTCAGTTGCGATTTGTTTTGTAATTTCGCCCGTTTTCATATATGATCTTTCGGGGAACAAGTTTTTCATTTTGAGAATCCTCTCATTACTATACAAGTTACAACTTGTATATTCAAGTTATAACATGCAAATATTGAAATAGATGATTAAAAAATATTGTGTAGAAATAGCTTTATCGGTAACAGAAACGAAAAGAATAAAATAAATTAGTTAATAGATATCGAGGAGTTTCAATAAATGAAAAAAAATGTTATTTGTGGTAATTGTAAAGCAGAATTGAGCACTTTGCAGAGATCAGCAACATGTCCACAATGTAGTGCTACCGAAGCTGAATTTGTTATTAATTTAGAAAACAATGAAACTCTCAAAATAAAAACAAACGAACAAGGAATATGGAAATATGAAGATTTTCTTCCAATATTTAAGAAAAGAATCTCTTTAGGAGAAGGTGATACTCCTCTAAGGCTGGCTCAAAATCTTTTCTCTAAAGATTTACAGCTTTTCGTAAAATTCGAGGGGAAAAATCCTACAGGCTCGTTTCTTGATCGAGTATCTCCATTAATGGTTTCTGATGCTATTAGTCGAAATATGGATTCGATAGTCTGTGCCTCGGATGGTAATTTAGGTGCATCTATTAGTGCCTATTGTGCAGCAGCAGATATTAAGAGCGTTTGTGTAATACCAAAAAGCACCTCTCCTGAGAAGAAAGTACAAATGACTGCTTATGGTGCTGAAATCATTGATTTTGGTGAAACAATAGATGATAGTTTAGATTTAGCAAAGAAAATGACTGATGTTAAAAGATATCAAGCAACACCAGAGTTCAATTTATTAACAATTGAGGGCGCAAAAACAATCTCATTAGAAATAGTACATCAATTACTCTCTCAAACCAACAATGTACAATTACCTTGGATTGAATATCTAGTTGTACCTATCGGCAGTGGACGTTTGCTCTATTCAATTTGGAAAGGCTTCAAAGAAGCAAAACGATTTGGGTTGATAGCTGATCAAGAACTACCAAAGTTAATTGGTGTTCAAATAAAAGGTTATGATTCAATTACAAATGCAATAAAAGCAGGAGCAGCTGAACCAAAAGAAATCAAAAGGCGGAATTCAGTAGATCATTCATTAGGTGATGCAATTCTCACAAGAAAATCAGTTTATGGTGTAAAAGCAATTCAGAGCATCAAAGAAAGTAATGGGACATCAATTACAGTAACTGAAAAAGAGATGATTAATGCTAGCAAGAAATTAGGGAAAGCAGAAGGAGTCTTTGCTGAGCTATCAAGTGCTACAGTTATTGCAGCGATTGAAAAATTAAACAGAAAACAATTTTTTGAGACTGGTGCCATTGTTTTAGCTGTAATTACTGCTAGTGGGCTTAAAACTTCACGGGCTTTTCAAAAAAGTGCTACTCGTTTGAAAAAAGTCGATTCATTTAGAAGCATGGGTACTAAAGTAGAAATATTAACAATAATTGATTCTAAAGAAGCAAATTTTGGGTACAGTATCTGGAAAGCACTCGGACAATCTTTATCTTTGCAAGCTGTTTATCAACATCTTAAAGAACTATCTTCTAGAAAACATATTGTTGAAATTGAATCCACTGATCGTCAAAAGAAATATCGTTTAACAGGAAAAGGTAAAAAATTGATTCAAAAAATGAGTGAATTGGAAGAATTGTTGCCATAAATTTTCTTCCATAGTTCATTTTTATTTAGGTGTTTTGTCAGTTGGTACATGTACAATACCTTCTAAGGGTATTTTTTGCATACAATGAGGACAGATTCCTTTCGTTTTAACCCATTCTTGAAGATGGGATAAATGACCTTTTGATTCACACAAACTACAGAAACCGATATCCTCTCCAAAATTAATGGGTAATTTACACACTGTACAATGTATTGTTGTTTGTCCACAATCTGGACAGAGTTTGAATGAGTTTTCGATTGGATATCCACAATAGTAACAAGTATACTCACTCGCTTCTTTGAAACTATTGATAATTCTGTTTATTGCTTCTTCAGCTTCAACTGATTCACTTTGGAGCAATTGAGGTATTTTTATTACATCCTTCTGTACTTTAAAAGCAAGTTCATCTGGTAGTTCAAGTAACCATTTTTCTAGTTCTAACGTTTCCTTGAATTTGAGAAGTTTTACCATCCGTTCCAAAGATATTTCACTATATCTTTTGATGATTTTTCTCAAGTTAGTTTCTCGTTCCTTTTGTAATACTAAATCTGCTTTATTGGTATGTCGTTTCTCTAGAATTTCTTTCTTCTTTTGTTCTAGCTCGTAGAAAACTTGTCTTTGAGCGAAATTTCGTTCGATTGCTCCTGATTCATAAGCAGCTGTTAATTGAATATAATCCTCGAAACCTAATTTCTTTCCAATTTCACTTAACATAAAAGCAGCTAAAGAACGAACGAGTGTGTTTTCATCTTTCATTAAATTGATCAATTCAGGGATTGCTTTTTTATGCTCCATCTTTACAATTGAATTTGTAGCTTCTTCTCGAATATCCATATCCTCGCAGCAACGAATTAAACCAATGAGTGCGGAGGGATTCCCTTTCTTTCCTAATTTAAGTAATGAATTTCTAACTAAGGTTATTATTTCTTCATCTTCATTTTCTTTATTGAGTATATCAATCAAAGCTGTAATGATTACTTTTGTTCCTATTTGACCTAATGCTTTTGCAGCAGTTTTTCTCACGGTCAAACTTTCATCTTCATAAAGCAAAGCAATTAGTAAAGTGGAAGAATTAGTTGAACCGATTTCAACTAGAGATTCTATAGCTTTAACTCTTAATTCATCATCAGTTTCTTCCTCAATGACGGTCTCAAGAGCCTTGATGATTTCTCCACCACCAAGTTTTCCAAAGGCATCAATGACTTCTAGTCTCAACTCATCATTTCTTTCTTGTTTCAAAATTTCGATAAAAAGATTTGTTGCTTCTTTCGCATTTATATTTCCTAATGCTTTTACTGCTTCAGCTCGAACAAGAATGTCTCCATCATTCAAAGCAGTTTCAAGAAGAACAGGAATTGCTTCTTTAACTTTCATTTTTCCAAAAGCTTCTGCAGCAACTGCACGTTCATATGGTTGAGAACTCTCCATTAATCTTGTTAGGAGCTTTGGAATAATTGAAGTGTCTCCTAATCCTCCTAAAACAGCTTCAATGTTCACTTTTACATCTTCATGTTTAATTTTATCTAGTGCTCGATGCAATTTAGAGATGACTTCTTTCGTACCGATTTTTGCAATGGTTTTAATTGATTCTATACGAACAATTTCATCTTCTTCTTCATTTATGATAATTTTATTGAGAACAGGAATTATCTCTGAACCAACTATTCTTTCTAATGCTTGAATAGCATAAATCCTAATATTTTGTTCGTTGTAATCTGTGGCTATTCGTTTTAACGGTTTTTCTGCTTTTCTTGCACCTATACCAATTTTGCTGAAGGTTTCAATTAATAATTGTAGAATTTCCTCATCTTCATAAAAATTGGTAATAAGTTCAATGAGTTCTGGAACAGCTCTTTCTGATTTTGAACCAAAGTTTCCCAAAGCACCGATAACAATATACAAAACATCATAATTTGTTTCGTTTTGCAATGTTTCAATAAAGGCTGGAATTACTATATCTGCTTCTTCTTGAAAATTAACTAATTCTTGAGCTGCTTCAAATCGGACTACTTCATCTGTATCCTTCCTTAAAGTTGCTATCAATTCTTTTGCTCTTGAAACAGTTTCCTTTTTTTCTTCGCTCATAATTTTTCATTTCCATTGTTATCTAATTGAAATTCTCTTTTGAAAACAATAAAATATATTTCTCATTTTTCCTATATGAAGGTTAGTTAAGTGGCATTACTTTACTTTTGAGATGTATTCATTGAATTTGAAAAAATGAATAAATAAAGTAATGTATTCTTACATGTAAGGAGCAATTCCGCCGGATTCTAAATGCATTTTATCATGAATCCATAGATCCATCAGTTTCTCAATATCCTCATATTTTCCTTGATTTCCTTCTTTCATCATAAGCTTGGCGTACTTTTCGAAACTTTTAAGCAAATCATTTCTTGTTTCCTCAAAAATTTCACGTGCTTCTTCATAGGTCATATCATCAAATTTCTCAATTACGACATCATTCCATTTTTCAAGCGGTAACTTTTCTCCATTATGTGCATAGACAAATGTCTTTCGTGCACTTTTCTTAGTTGTATGACATAATTCAAGAAATTGATCATCCCAAGACCATAAATGTATCAATAGCTGCCTTTGAGACCAACCATTTGGAAAGGAAAATGTTTCAGGTAGAGAAAGAATAGTTTCAGTAGTAATCTCTATTTTTGCTATTTTCTCTATCGGTTTCAAATTTTCAGGCAAAGTATTTCACTCCATGATTGCACTATATTCCAAAGGTGAATTGATTAAATAAATCTAGTGATTCCCATAGATGGATTTTACCTATTTTTATTTCACTTTTTTACTTAGTATGTAAATAGATTTGCTTTCTATTCTCTCTTTTCTTTAGATGAGGTTTAACATCGTTGTTTTTTTCATCTAGGAATGATTTTTTAAGTCTAATTGTTACCTAGAAATATATTATAATTGGAGAAATATTTTATGAAAACTAGAAAGGATTATATTTCAATTACATATCTAAAACCATTGGACTATAAAGAAAATTATGTTTTTTTACCTAAAAACTATGGTTCAAAAAAGTACTTTGAACGCAAAGACATTCAAGCAATTAAGAAAGCTGTTTTTGATAATTTGAATTCTATTGATAAAAGAACTAAATTCACAGAACAGATTAAAAATAGGAAAGTCATAATTAAACCGAATTTAGTTGGAGTTTTTTACAAGCTAGGTTTTAATCCTGAAATTGCACCACAATCAACGGATCCACGTGTAATTGATTCAGTTATAGAATATTTGAAACAATACACACACAAAATAGTTATTGCAGAATCATCTGGAAGCGGATTTCCAACGAGAACATCATATAGAATCTCCCGGCTAAAGAAAATAGCTAAGCGCCATCATGTTAAATTAATAAACATTGAAGAACAACCCGTAGTACGCTATTATCTGCCAAAAGCAAGCGCTATGAAGGAAATTTTAATACCTGAAATTTTTGACGATGTTGTTAAAGGTGATGCATTTTATATAACACTTCCAAAAATGAAAACAAATCTGTACACCGATATATCATTGGGATTTAAGAATGCCATGGGAATTATTCCATTAAACTTACGACAAAGGGATCATAATCATAATCTTGAGAAGAAGTTAGTGGATATCTTATATCTCATTAAACCTAATTTAACAATAGTTGATGGAGTAATTGGTGCTGAAGGACAATGCCCAGCTATCGCTGAACCTGTTGATAGCCATGTAATTATTAGTGGAACAAATGTTGTTGAGACTGATTCTGTTACTTCACAAATGATGGGTTTTGTTCCTGAAGAAGTCAAATTGCTTAAACATGCAAAAAAGCTTGGTTTTGGAAACAAAAATGTAGAAATCATTGGTAAGAAAAGAGTTATTCCATTTAAAAAAGCAAATCCATCTTTGATGAATGATTCATTCACTGAAAAATTTCCAGAAATTACTGTTCTAATAGGACATGAATTGGAAAAATCACCTCAAATATCAACTATAGAATCAGTGACCAACAGCACTATGTGTGAAATGGAACTATCTTGTAGAGGGGGATGTTTAGTTTGTACAAAAATGGGTCTTGTGATGTTGGTTGCTGAAGAATTTGACAATTATAAAGCAACGATCATTATTGGAAAAGGTGTTAAGATAAATGGCAAAGGCCCTTACTATTTCGATAGAAATGGTAAACCATTTACCGCAAAAGATATTGGTAAAATAAATGGACCAAAATTAGCTGTAGGAGATTGTTCTGTTCACCTTAGAGATATATGTGAACACTATATTCCTGGTTGCTTATTTCATGCAGGTTTAGTACATGTTATGTTGCATAAAATCTCCAAAACTAAATGCCGAATGACTTCATCAAAGAATAAATTCCTTTTACCTTTTATTGGAGATACCTTAAAAATGAGAATTGCTAGACGGCAACAGATAAGGAAAGGAAGGTATGTTGATATAAGTATGAATGATATTAATACACGAGGTAAACATGAAGCTTTATCTGATTTAGAGAAAAATCGTGATTATATCCGGTGGGATTTCCCTCCAATGGATAGAAAACTAAAAAGAAAATTAATGAAAGAAGAATGGGAATCACTTCTAATCTTATTCTAGTTGGAATCAAAATTAGAAAATCATTTTCTTTCTTGCTTTTTTACACTTTGCTACTGTAAAAGTTTTTTTTTTACTTTGTCTGCAATAGTAGAATTTATATCTGCTGATACTAAGGTTACTCGGATAAATAATATTAAATTTCGTCTTAAAAATAGAAGGAAATAGTAATTATGAAACCAATTAATTTATGTTTAATACATGTCGGAAAAAAAGGCTTAGAATTAGTAGGCTCTCATCCAAAATCTCTCCCAACGGAAATCATGAACCAAATTCTTCTTAAGAGTATGCCTTTTGGAGCAAAACCGGGAGACTTTTTAACAACCAGTACAGGAAATAATTGTTTCTCTGGATTTGTTTTTAGAGTACCTTCAAATATTGGTCGAGATAATTTGGCTACAATAATGGCTATTTTTGATTCAGAAGACTATAATCCAAATTCAGTAAAGAAATTATTCTCTACAATTTTAGAAAAATTGCAAGAGAATGACTTAGTAAAAATGGAAACAATGGTTAATTTATTGCCAGAAATGTACAGAGGGATGAGCAAAGGATACTTAAAACTAAAAATAAGTTCTGTTGTGACATTAGAGTTTGATTTCAAATCAGAAGACAAGGAAAGAGATCAAACTGAACGCAAAGTCTCTGATATTAGAAGAGAACTTTGGCGTTAAAGAAACTATTAAATGCTAATATGAGGTACTATAATGTCTTTTATTTTATCTTTATTTAAAAAAACTCGGAAAGTGAATATTACTATAGCAGGTTTAGATAATGCTGGAAAAACTGCTTTTATTAATTATCTACTAAGTGGCACATTTGAGAGTACAATGCCAACAGCAGGAGTAAATCGTGAAACAATTAATCTACCAAAACTACAAATAAATGTTTTTGATTTAGGTGGACAAGAAAAATTCAGAGTTATGTGGCCCCAAATTAATGAAAAATCCAATGGGTTGATTTATGTAATCGATAGTACAGACCATGAACGATACGAAAAGACATTGGAAATTCTTTACGATATTCTCAAAAGACAAGTTAATGATTTAATTCCAGTTCTCGTACTTTTACATAAACACGATTTGCCTAACAAGATTGAAATGGAGAAATTCTTAGTTCAAACTGAACTGACAGATTACAATATTAAATGGGCTTGTTTTGAGACATCTGCAAAAACGGGGATTGGGATAATGGTGGCTATGCAATGGTTTATTTCTGAATTGGAGGCAAAGAATTAATGAATAGTTTTACAACATACTTTCTAATCATTGGAACACTGAGTTCATTAACTTGCGTTATTTTTTCAAGTTTTATTCTACGAAGTTTCTTTAGAAAAAGAACCATGGGTTCTTTGTTATTAAGTATAACATTTTTATCAACAACCATTGCTGAAATTTTGCTTTGTTCAAGTTTCTATATAGAGACATTTATTAAAGGGTCAAATATTGTAAAAATAACCGAATTTCTAACATTTACATGTTATTTATTCTTTGCTTTTAATATCGTTTTCCTTTATGTGTTCGGTAATAGATTATTACTTCATGATAATGATATTGTACGATTATTGTTTGTTTTAGGTTTTACTTTTCTAACAGCATTCTCAGCTGGCCTTGTTTACAAGAACATTTTTTCATTGGGAAATCCAGATTTGTACACAAAAATTTTACTTGTAGCTCCTCAACTATCAATGATTTTTCCTGAAAGATCATTTATAATTTTAGCAATATTGACTCCACTTGGAGTTACACCTGCTATAAGAATAATTATTGAAGCGATAAAAATTCAACGTGGAACAAAAGATCCAATCGCTAAGAAAGGGTTCCAATTCATTTGGCAAGGAACACTTTTCTGGTATCTTGGTTATAGTGCTACGTTTGGAATGTTATGGTTTGTAGAATTTATTTCAACTAATCCCATTCTAGTAACTGGGATTTTTACTTTCAAATTTATTTTCTCAAATATCATTGGGTTTGCGTTGCTCTATTTAGGTTGGGTTATGCCTGATAGGTTCAAAAGACGATTCAGGAAGAAAGCATGGATTGTTCAAGTCCAAAATGGAGATATTGTCGCTGATCAAGAAGCATCAGCTGGAGTGTATATTCACAAAAACAATCCACAGAAACCTCAATTTGTAGAAATCACAAATGAATAGTTAAAATAATTGGTAGATTTAATCTGCCTTTTTTTCTTTATTTTTGAGAAACAGTAAACATTTAATGCCTTTTTTTTAAAAGAAATTCTTCGCTGTTTAGTGTTATGTTCTTTGAAATCTAAAAAGTGGTGCACCGACCGGGATTTGAACCCGGGTTCCTTCCTAGGCAGAGAAGAGTCCTACCACTAGACTATCGGTGCTCTGATATTACACACTTATCTTTTTCGAGATTTTTTACCTTTAAAGCTTTCGCAAAATGTGGTTTTTATGTATAGCACTATTTAATTACTAAAATTGGTAATGGATAAAATCTCGTATATTGAAAATTCTATTGTGTGTCAAAAAACTTTAGCTTTTCATTTGAAACTTTGATGATTGATGTTGTTGGTTTTCTTTCTGCTTTATACTTTTCAAGAATAGTGATGTCCTTTGGTGAAATTGCTGGAATTAATTCAGCTTTAATTGTAGTGGGTATTTTGTGTTTCACGTCACATTGACCCTTTCTTATTGCATTTACTAAGTCATCGTCATTTTCTAATTCATTGTGGAATTGAGTACTGATGGTACCTACTCTCTCAATATAATGGGCATCACTTCCTCCAACTAAAGTTATTCTCATCAATTTAGCTGCTACTTCTGCAGCTCTATTTTGTGCAGATTTAGTTCTACCGTTTAATTCAATACCATCAAAATGGTGTTCATACACCTTATCTCCAATACTTGGAGCAGAAGCTCTAAATGGATGAGCACATACTGCTGCACCATCTCTATCTTTAATCCAATCAATTGTTTCAGCAACAGACTTTCGATAAATTGGTTTTTCATCAATGCCGTAAGCTAGTAAATGACCACTTTGAGTAGAAATTTCCACTCCAGTAAAAACTTTAACATTATATTTTCTTGCTAAATCTTTAGCTTTTAGAATCGCTGCTATGGAGTCATGATCCGTAATTGCTATACCATCTAGACCTATTGCTTTCAATTTTTTTAGGAGAATACCTATTTTAATTTTTGAATCGAAACTTGTATTCGAATGTACATGCAGATCTAGAATCATATTCCGTTAAGACTCCTCTTATGATATAGCGGAATGACACTCAAAATCTAGTAGGCACTTTTACTTAATAACCTCTAGTTTAGAGGCAAAAATGGTTGAAAGAGTTTTCTATTCAAAGAATACATGAGATTTCTCATACCATCATTTTCACTATTTCTTCCGCTTGTTTGATTTCTTGGGGTATGTTTTATTCACTGACAAATTCGTCATTCTATTTTGAAATTACTAAAATTCATGTTAGAAAAATATTTTAAAGACCAGTTCTACAAAAACAGTAGAGGTATTTCAATGAGGAATAGTGTTCTTCTTAACTGGTGATGATTTTACTTTTCAAAAGAGTCCTTACAGCAAAGAAGGCACATGTGCTCAAAGAATTTCTTTCTCTTTTGTGAAAGCTTCTATTGAAAGAATTAACATTAGAATCAGTAGTAGCAACCAATGGAGCTCAAATTTAAAAGCTATTTTTACCTATGTTGTAAGCTCTAATAATAATAAGAGTTTTAAACAATCTAATTGCTGTTCTTTCATTGGTGTTTCAGAGTTAATCACAAGCAAAGGCATTTGTAAAATTATTATTGGAGTTAAAAAGAATAATGAGTGAATACGATCCAAGCAAAGTGGAGCCAAAATGGCAACAGCGATGGGCAGAAGCAAAAGCTTTCGAAGCTAATGTTGATCATGCTAAAAAGAAATTTATGACTACGTTTCCAATCGCTTATCTTAATGGTAGTATCCATGCCGGACATGGTTATACTACAATGAAAGTCGATTCATATGCACGCTTCAAACGTATGCTTGGTTTCAATGTGGTTTTTCCTCAAGGTTGGCATGCAACAGGACAACCTATCCAGGGTGTAGCAGAACGGTTGAAAAAGGGTGATGAAGTTCAAAAACGAATCTTACTTCAAAGTGGAGTTACTGATAAAGAATTAAGTAAATTCACTGATCCTCTTCACATTTCCAATTATTATAAAAATCATGCGAAAAGAGATTTTATTCTCTTTGGCGTAAGTATTGATTGGCGTCGAGAATTTGTTACAACTCCACTCTGTCCACCATTTAGTAGGTTTATTGAATGGCAATATGAAACTTTGAGAAAGTTGGGTTATGTAAAGAAAGGCACTCACCCTGTTATTTGGTGTTCGCATTGTTTGAGCCCAACTGGAGATCATGATCGATTAAAAGGTGAAGGTGTTTCCTCTACAGAATTTATTGTCATAAAATTCCCATTTGAAGGTGGATATCTAGTACCGGCAACTTTGCGTCCTGAAACTATTTTTGGCGTCACCAATATGTGGATTCATCCAGATGGTGATTATGTAGAAGCTGAAGTTGATGGCGAAAAATGGTTTGTTAGTGAACATGCAATTATCAAGTTAAAGGACCAACTACATACCGTTAAAATAATTCGTAAATTCAAAGGGATCGAAATCATCGGGAAATCTTGTCACACACCTGTGCGAGAAGAAGATGTGAAAATATTACCTGCAACTTTTGTAGCTGTGGATCATACCACCGGTGTGGTTATGAGCGTTCCAAGTCATGCACCCTTTGATTATGTTGCTTTGAGAGATTTGAAAAATAACCCTGATATGCTAACTAAATATGGTTTACCTGCTGATTTTGCAGATGACATTAATTTAATTTCAATGATAAAAACAGAAGGTTTAGATGAGCATCCCGCAAAAGATATTATAGAAAAAATGAGTATTGAATCACAAGATGATCCCAAAACCGAAGAAGCCACTCAAACGATTTACAAAGAAGAATTCCATAAAGGATTAATGCGTGAAAATTGTGGAAAATACGCCAAAACCAAAGTGAGCGATATCAAAGATATTCTAATAAAAGATTTGCAAGTTGATAAAATTACTTCTATATTGTTGGAACCGGCTGAACCTGTCATCTGTCGATGTTCAACTAAAAATCATGTTAAAATCTTGAAAGACCAGTGGTTTATTGCTTATGGTGATCAGAAGTGGAAAAAGAAAGCCATGAATCACCTAGATAAAAAGATGACTATTTATCCCCCTGAAGCAAAACAAGCTTTTGTATATACTATCAATTGGTTACGAGATAAAGCATGTGCACGCAAAAGTGGTCTAGGAACTCCTTTACCATGGGATAAGGATTGGTTAGTGGAAACATTATCGGATAGCACGGTATATATGGCATATTATACAATAGCACGAATTATCAATGAACATGATATCAAACCAGAACAATTACCAAATGAATTGTTTGATTATCTTTTCAGAAATAAAGCAACAATCGAAGAGGCAATTGAGAAATCTGGTTTGCCGAAAGAGTTAGCTGAAGAAATGAAAGAAGAGTTCGAATATTTCTACCCTCCTGATTTCCGTGCAAGTGCAAAAGAATTGATCTTTAATCATTTCACTTTCTACATCTTTCAACATTTAGCATTGTTTCCCAAGAATCACTATCCATTAGAAATCGAAGCAAATGGTATGATAATGATTGAAGGTGGGAAAATGAGTAAAAGTGGAGGAAATTCTGTAACTCTCAAAAAGCTAATAGAAAAATTCGGTACAGATGCTACACGATTTGGTTTGGCTTTTTGTGGTGAAGGATATGCTGATGCAAGTTTCCGATTTGCAGATGCAGAAGCTGCAGGTCGAAGAATGAAGACACTGTTCAATGACATTACTACTACAACATTCTCTGATGGAGAAAAGAGAATTGATCAATGGCTCATTAGTCGTTTGCAAAAGAAAATACTTGAAACAACAGACCATTATCAAAATGTTCGTACTAGAAGTGCTATCGGCTCAGCATTCTTCGACATTCTGAACGATTTGAAATGGTATGAAGCGAGATCTGAAAATATAAAAGGTCCTGGATATAGAGAAGCATTATTGACATTAGTTGATTTAATGACTCCAATTATACCACATTTTGCAGAAGAAGTGAATGAAATCATTAGGGAAACAAAGAATGGTTTTGCATCATTTCGTTCATTCCCCAAAGTAGATAAAAAACGCATTAAGATTATTTTGGAACAAGAAGAGCAACTAATTAAAAATGTCAAAGAAGATATTGATGGCATTTTTGATGCAATTAAGAAACAAGAAAAGAAACAACCATCAAAAATCGAAATATTTGTTGCACCAAAATGGATGTATAAAATATTGAAAATTCGTCGTGAAGAACCAGAAAATCTCATCAAAGCTATCATGGAACATGATGATATTAAAAAGAATGGCAACAAAGCGGTCAAATATGCTCAGAAATTAACTAAGCATCCCGGAATCGATTCAACATTGAATATCAAATCGGAATTTGCTGCTATTACAGATGCTAAAAATTACTTCAAGCGAGAATACAATATTAAGGAATTTCTAATTACATTTGCTTCCAAATCATCTCATCCTAAAGCAAATGTGGCAGAACCTGGTCGTCCTGGTATTGCTATTGATTTTTCCTAAATCAGAATCCAAATGCTTCCTGTTTTAGGAAGCAAAAAATACTTTTCTTCTTAATTTTTCATTCTTGCTTCTTTGGATGTGCAATTGCTTCCATAAAATCTGGTAAAGCAGTATCGATAATACAATCGGATTTTGGAATGTAAGGTTTGAGATCAATAACTGGTGTGTTGTTGAATGCATCCGATTTATCAATGTAGATTTTATTATCTAACACCTCTAAAATTTCCACTATTGTTAAACCAATTGGGTTTGGTCGTAAAGGTGATCGACAAGCAAAAACTCCCGTAAGAGGTGAGTTCTCTCTATTTCCATCAACACAAGGGAAAACTTGAAGCCGAGCTCTATCTTCTTTTGTATCTCTCCCCTCAATCCACCAAATTGTAATTAGATGTGAAAATTTGCTTAGATTCAATAATCCCGATTGATATTCTTTTTTAACCTCAATCCATGTTTTTGTTTCATTTTTTCGAATAAAACCTATAGGGTTCACTTTGAATTTCTTCTTCATTATTTGTTCCTCGAATTTGTGTTTCTTTCAATAGTTTTTAATGATAGTTCGTACATTAACTAAATATTAAATCTTTTAAAGCACAAAAATTATTGTTGCTTTAAACTGAGGTTGTAATTCCATGGCAGACAAGCAACGATATAACACTACTTTATGGACGATTATAATTATCTTTTTGGTGATCTCAACAAGTGGAATATTCTTCCTAGCATTTTATATTCCACAAGGATCAGGAGGAAAAGGTGTTAAAATAGCTATTTTAGATACCGGTATAAACATGGATGCAAAAATTGCTGGTTATAAAGTTTCAAAGCATTTAAGTGACAGAGTAATTTTAAAGAAAAATTTCGCAACAACGGAATATGGTTTTGATAAAAATTGTACCATTGTTGACGATACATCTGTTTTACATGGAACTATTATTGCCCTAACAATTGCAGGCAAAGCAGATGGAATTGCACCTGAATCAGAATTAATTATTGGGCGGTGTGCAGACACAGATGGTTCTGCAAGTTATGAAGCATTATTGGCTGCTTTTCTTTGGGCAGTGAATGAAGCTGATGCTGATATCGTTAATATTTCTCTTGGTGGAGGAATATTATATAATGATACTGTTGTTGAAGCTATAAACCGCGCAACTCTAGAAAAGGGTGTGTTGACAGTTGTTTCAGCTGGGAACAGTGGTGATGAGTTACGATACTCACTATCATCGATTAATGGTCCCGCAAATGCGTTACAATCAATCGCTGTTGGAGCTGTTGATTTTCTTGGTGTTTCTTCTTACAGTAGTTTAGGACCTCTAAAAAATCATCAAATAAAACCTGATTTACTTGATTCTGGTTTTGGGTTGAATGTTCTTGGAACGAGTTTCGCAGCACCAAAAATTGCCGCTAAAGCCGCAGTGTTACTTTCATGGTGTAGAGAACAAGGATATATTTCATCACCTGGGTTGCTAAAAGCTGCTTTAATGCGAAGTGCTGACGTCAATATTGATTATCCCGTCCAATTTGGAGGAGCAGGTCTTCCAAGTGTTGAGGAAGCTAAAAAAATTATTACCGATGCAACAAAAATAAATGATGTGCCTATTCTTTCTTACATATTACCAAGAGAGTTACCCTTCGGTATTTCTGAGGTCTTTCAAGGTGATATTTGGTCTTTCCCATTAACAATAATCTCTTCACAAGAAATTGATTACACAATAACTTCGGATATTTCATCCGATAATTCAATAATATCGATTGCAAATAGTTTTACAAACAATCAAACTGGTATTTTAGACTGTCATTTTGATGTTCCTTCAAATTTCACACCAACAAACAATTATTACGAGCAATTCACATTCACGAACCAATTTGCTGGAACTATTCATCTAAATATTTCTGTAGATGTAGCAAAACCAATAGTACGCATTGGATTTGATGTTTATCATTCCTTATGGAGTAATGATCATTTATTAGGTCAATTTCTTGAAATGAGAAATTATCTAGCTGATGAATCAATAGCATTAATTGAACTCGGATCTCCTGAGAATTACACTGATTTAAGTAACTACGATGCAGTGATATTACCAGATCCAAATTCCTTTGGTTCCTACATCAATTCAATAAATCAAATGGAATATTTCTATAGACCATTTTCTAATGATACTATTACGGCATTAGTCGATTTTGTCAATAATGGAAAAGGATTATTCATATTGACGACTGATGCTGATTCTTCCAATATCACAGAAACAAATCGACTATTACAAAATTTCAATATTACCGCAACTAAATTTAGTGTCCCTTCGACAGAAGTAGACCTTGAAGACGGAACATATGCTGTAGTAAAAATAACAGACTTCTTAGAAAATCACCCGATTATTGCTGGTGAAATTGAAAAAATTGATTTTTATGGTGCAATATTAAATGTCTCTGGAGATAATGCACAAGAAATTGCTTGGGGTAAAGGTTCAACTGGTACTTTAAAACCTGTATTAGCTGGATTTAATACTTCTCTCTCCAGCTCTGGAAGAGTGCTAGTTTCAGGATCAAATTTCATGATTGATAATTGGGGTATTAATAATGGATATGGCGCAACAGATAATCTGAAATTTCTTTACAATGTTATTTCATGGATAACAAATACAACAATTAACTTGCATATATTGAGTAATCCATCACAAAGTGAAGTTTTTTCGAGCTATAAGGATTTGCCACAACAACTTGGAATAAATACTGTTATAACAATAAATAGTAGTCAATCAATAGAAACAATGACTTTAGGTATCACATTAAATGTGATGTCCTTAAATGAAGAAAAGAAAAAAAGATTCTTTTCTTTCTAATATTTTTTTAGAATAAGAAAGCAATGGACTTTTTCTTTTTGTCTGCCCATTCAATATATCCTTTTTCATGCATGAGTTTGAAAATCCTTTTGAGATCCTGTTGAGGTATAGAACTCCAAGGTTGTCCTGCATCTTGAATGTCAAATAATGTCATTACTCTCTCTGCACTTGCGGCTCTACCAGTTTTAATACTCCACTCATAGATGATATCTCCCCATTCATCAAGAGTTCGCCAATACAAGCGCAATCGTATCTTCTTCTTATCCCACCAAATTCCCATCTCTTGAGCAACAATATAATCACCAATTTCTTGAAATTGCTCTCTATCTAGTTTTTTCTTTACTGTTTTATTGTTAAATGGGTAGTTTGAGCTTTCTTCTTCGACATGGATTATGTGTTTGATATTTATTCTAGCATAGTCCATAATAAAGTTAGACCAATCTGAAGACCACGAATCAAGCTGTTTTTGATGTTCTGGTGTGACATACATCCAAGGTTTATCAATCCATTCCGGAAGAATCTCTTTTAACTGTCTTTCGATATCTTGTCCAAGATCAAAAAGGTCCTCTCGAGATATTGCTACATCAGATTCGATTAATTGTTCAATTCGAAGCATCGCATTGAATATCTTTTCTTCTGTTGTTACTGGATTTTCTATTAAAGAAATAGTAATTGTTGCTTCTTTTGGTGGTTTAATTTTAATTTTAGATTTCTCAGCGGGTATTTCTTCTTTAACTTTTTCTTTTTTTACTTTTTCCTTTACAGCGACTTGATCTGTCTTGTTACGTTTGGATTTCGTTTTTCCTTTCTTTTTCTTCGGTTTTATTGACATAACGCATTCCCGCTAAATAATAAAATAATAGTGTAAACAATCTATTTTAAACTATTTTCCTTATACTCTTTTGTTTACAGATCAAATAATATATTCATTTTGTAGTAATAATCATTTTTATATTTTATCGAATATGTAATATATTGATGTTCAATAATAGGCAAATCATCTGCGCCACGATTGAAAAACTTAGTAATCATTCGATTGGTACAAACAATTTCCAAAGAAAGATCTTTGTTTTATGTCTGAGAAAGATAATGGAATATCTTTGAAAGATTGTTTCAAATATTTCCAAATTCTTCGGCCCAATCTCTATGTCTAAGTAATTCTTCAGGTGCAACACTTGGTTTAATTTTTTCAAATGCTAACATGTAATCTTGTACTGTTACAGCTCGAGCTTTGATGTCAGGATTATCTAAGGCACCTGAAATATCAAGCTCTCTAACAGGCATCATTATTGCTTCACGACAGATTAATTGAATATCTCTTCCAGAATATCCATCACTCATCTCACCAATTAGTTGGAAATCAATTGTATCTTCAATTTCTACACCTTTGGAATGAATCTCAAAGATTTTAGATCTTGCAAGTAAATCTGGCAGATTGATATAAATTCTCTTTTCAAATCTGCTCCTAAAGGCTGGGTCAATTTCCCAGGGAAGATTTGTTGCACCAATAACCACTACTCTGTCTTCCTTTTTGGTAGTCACACCACTCATTTGAGTCATGAGTGTTGTTTTCACTCTTCGCATTGCATCATGCTCTCCTCCTCTTGCAGCAGCTATACTATCTATTTCATCAATGAATATTAGAGATGGTTGTTTTTCTTGTGCAGATTCAAATAATTGTGTAACAAGCTTTTCTGACTCTCCTAACCATTTCGAAATAATACTTGAAGCGCTGACATTGAAAAATGTAGCATCAACTTCTGTTGCTACTGCTCTTGCAAGCAATGTTTTTCCAGTACCTGGTGGTCCAAATAATAGAATACCTCTCCAAGGATTCCTTGCACCAGTAAATAAATCCGGTCTTTTCATAGGTAATATAATTGCTTCTCTTAGAGCTCTTTTTGCATCTTCTAAACCTGCGACATTGCTCATTTTGACATTTGGTTTTTCTACGATAATGATTTCATCAATTGCTTCTTCTAATTCATCTTTATCTTCATCTGATTCATCTGAATCTTTGCCACCACTCTTTCTATTGGACCCTCTTTTCTTTCTACTTGAATCGGCAGGTTGCATTCCTTGATCTTTCAATTCCTTCGCTCGAGCAAGATATTCTTTTGATTTTAAGAAATACATATTTTTTAGCTGTGGATTGCTCGTGAAGCTTATTAGTTGCTGCAGTATTTCTGCAGCTTTCAAGTAATTTTGAAAAGCTGATTTATAATTTCCAGCTTGATCTTGGTCATATGCTTTTTGTGCATATTTTGATGCATATTGATACAAAGATGAATTAGCCACTTTCGTTCACGCTCGTTATTTCATAGAATCTTCTATCTTATATATTTACCATTATAGACATTTTTCTCTTGCTATTCGAAACCCTATCTTTAACTATGATATCATGGTGTTTCTCTTATAAAAGTATATTATTTTACACCGTTTATTTAGATTGTAATTATTCTTTCAATTTCAAAGCGATTATAAAATCCATAACATTCGTTCCTGTAGATTCAGTTATTATTAAACCATTAGTTTCTTTGAAGAAATTATATGAATCATTGTTTGTAAGGAATTCTTGTAAATCTAAATTCAATTGTTTCGCCTTTTTGATAATACAATTATCTATGAGTGCTCCTGCTGCATCTGTTGGACCATCTTTTCCATCTGACCCTATAGAAGCAATTACTATTGTTTCAGATTTCTTTAATGAAATTCCTGATGCCAATGTTAATTCTTGATTTCTTCCCCCTTGACCTTGACCGGTTATTTTTACTGTTGTTTCACCACAGCCAATTAGTAGGGTATTCTTTTCAACATTATTTATTGCAGTAGCAATTTTAGAACCAACATCTTTGGCTTCTCCATTTATCTCAGTAGAGAGGATCTTACAATTTAAACCGATATCAAGCGCTGTTTTTTTCATAGCTAAACACGAAACTGTATTCGAAGCAATAATATAATTGCTTACTTTTTTAAATAATGTCTTTGTTTTCTTAGGAGAATTGCTAATTTCATTATTTATTTCCTTCTCAATTATTTTAGCTATTGCTATTGGTATTTTTCCTTTCAAGTTATATTTTAGTACTATTTCTTCTACATCTTGCCACGTTGTAGTATCTGGAGCAGTTGGACCTGATGCAATTGTATCTATATTATCACCAATAACATCACTGATGATAAGAGAAATTACTTTTGCAGGTTGTGCTGCTTCTGCTAATTTACCTCCTTTAATTTTTGATAAATGTTTTCTAATAGTGTTTAATTCATGAATTGTAGCACCTACATTTGTCAAGAGGTTGAAAATTATCTGTAAATCTGTAAGAGAGATTGTTTCAAGAGGTAATTCCAAAAGAGCAGAACCTCCACCACTTATCAACGAGAGAACTATATCATTTTCAGTTAGATTTTCAACTAGTTCTAGAATTCTTTTCGCTCCTGCAACACTTCCCTTATTTACAAAAGGATGACCTGCCGATTGTAGAATTATTTTCTTTAATGGATATTTTTTCTTGATTTCTTCAGCTGGAACACATATCAAACCTTGGTGAATTCGTTCCCCTAAAATCTTCTCTACAGCTAACGCCATTGCAGCAGATGCTTTACCAGCTCCAATTACAACAATTCTACATCCTTTTTTTATCTCTATTTGGGAATAATCAGATAATATCAATTCATTATTTTTGATGGATAGAAATTCTTCCACTACTTTCTGTGGGTTTGCTGCTTCGAGACCTTTCTCCAAAACAGCTAAAATGATTTTACGTGCATTGAGATTTCTTTCATCACAAACCTTTGATAGTAAAATAGCTCTATTTTTGACATATTGTTCTTTTTTCTGAATTATTTTTCCCCTCAAGTATTATTTTTTCATCAACTTCTATTGTAAACTAAGAGAACATTCATTAATTACTTTTTCAGTTATTTATTATTGGTTAAATATTATTGCCGGGGTTGACAAACAATTACAAGTAGATTTCTAAGTAGAACAACAAATGCTCTCTTCAATCAGAGGTTCTTTTTAGGTGTTTATGCACCAATAATCCTTGAGTTCATTGTTTATGCAATTTATTCTGTTGCAAGAGGCAGTGAGTTCAATTTTGGAACAATCCTTTGGGCAGTGATGCTTATTGCTCCCGCTTTATTCTTCTATATGTTGTCACCTGTGTTTATTTATTATGTTAGTGGAGCAGGAAAATATTATGAGAAAAATCTGAAAGAGAACTTAGATTCACTATTTATATTTTCAGATGATGAAGATCATTTAGTTGATAAACAGAAATTAAAGATTAGAGAAGAAATAAATGAAAAGCTAATTCCTAGGTTGGTAAAAGATGTCAAAGGATTGTATATTGATTCATATATTAGTCGATCTCGTAGTGATAAGAAAAATAACTTATTGAGTAGCTTTGAATCATTGTTTCTATTTTCTATTCTTTGGTCTATTTTATCTTTAGCAGATTTTATTGGTGTAATAATTCTTCATTACACACCAATCGCTTTAGATTTTGTTTATATTGATCAAATCACTAATGGTATAAATGTAGTAATCTTTGCTCTGATTTTTGGTTCATTAACTATTCTAAGTGATTTACTGGCATTTTATTCACTTGGACGTCTAAGACATTTAATGCTTGAAACTCTTCCAATTGTTATTTATGTTGATGAAGAAGAGCAAATTAAAAGAAATAATTACATTAGAGCGTTAAGTCAATTTCCAATAGAAGGATTAGTAAGTGATCGATTATTACGTAAACATTCAAGACGAATTGATGGAATCTATGAACAAGAGTTTTCCGAACCACTTTCGGAAGCATTGCGTGTATATGCTAGGAATCAAGTTGCCAAACAGCAAGCTTGGAGGATATACAAACCAATATTAGATGAATTAGAAGTGACTGCTGTGCAAACAGCAATAATCAAGGATCGATTCTTTGATAGTCCTATCTATGAAATTGCTCGAGATGTTTTTAGTTATGATCATGAACTTCACTCACTTAAAACAGATATTGAATATGTAAAGAATAGATTGAATTTGTGGGATGAGATTTCTGAGGAAGAAAGAGCAACCTCATTAGTTTTCCTCTTCAGATCAACTGAGCAGCTTTTCAAAAGTATTTTAGATGGATTTGATGCTCCAATTGAGATTAATGCCAATTTTTCTGCTATGCTCAAATATCTTAAAGAAAAATCTTTGGTGAATGAAAAAGAAGAACAATCATTCAACAAAATTAGAAAGAAAAGAAATACTTTAGTTCATCAATCCGGACGTATAGTATCAATTAAGAAGAGTGAAATTGAAAGCTTTCTACAAAGTTTAGAAAGTGTTTTACTTAAAGTTGAAAAACGATTCAAAAGCTTAAAAAGTAAAAGCTAGGTGCAATATTAACAATAAATTCAGTTCTAGCGAAAAACTTTTTGAATAGACTTTATTCACCTCATTATTAGATGATAAAAGAACGTGATATTATGTCAGAAAGAAAGAAAACAACCTCTTCAAAGAAACCTACAAAAAAATCCAAAACATCAGCAGTTACAAAAAAGACTGGAAAAGCTAAAGCTTCTTCTACAAAGAAATCTACTGCTAAGAAACCCGCATCAACTAAAAAAGTCTCCAAAAAAGCCTCGACTGTAAAAGCACAAATTGTGAGCTATAGAAGAAGCAATCGATTACAAGTCACTAATCAAGCAATTGCCTTGATTTTAGATGATGTTAATCATAAAGCATTAGTGGGTAGAAAATTCACTCTTAACTTTGCAGATAGCAATGCTATTGCAAAAGGAATTGTTTCTGCAACTCATGGTCAATTAAGAAATAAGCGAGTAAGACTACGTTTTGCGAAAGGCGGTATGGCTGGTAAAGCAGTCAATCAAATAATTGAAATTCATATTTAAAAAAATTCTAGAGAGCAAGGGGGTCTCCTCTTCTCTCCGAGACTAATTCTATTTGTTTTTTATGCAATTAATTATTTACATTTCTGGTAATTCTTTCTTCCAAGCAGATAGGAGATCAATAAGCATCTGTTTTCTTTTAACTCCACCACTTTTAATCTTATAGACTCTAGTCATTCCTGGTGAACCAACATGTTCATACATCTGTTCTATGAACTTATCACATATATCATTAAATGAACTTGTATCATTGATAGCTTCAATATATTTAATGAAAACATCAATAACTTTCACAAGCTCAGGACTAGGTTTTCTATCAATTTTAACTGTTTTTTTACTTCTAGAAGCTCTTTTCTTTGTATATGATACTTTAGGAACTTTTACTCCTTCATCAAGATCTGGTTGTTCTTTCTCAGAAGCATCATCTTTTGGTTTATCTTTTTGAACACTTTTACCTTTAAGATAATCACTTGGTTTAACAGAACGTTCATCTGGATCTTCTTCAATATTTTCTGTTGAAGCTTTGGCAGGTTTTCTTTTAACTACCTCCTGAGTAGTTTCACTTGCTTTTTGTTCTGTTACTCGTGATTGAGTAGCTTGCTGAGCCGGTGCTGAACTCACAAATTGTCTTGTCATTGAAGCTATTTGAGGTTGGAATATTTTCTCAATTTCATGAGCATGAATAGCAATTTGATTCAATATTTTTTGTTTAGTAATATGTCTATCATCTACAATTTCACTTAGCTCTACGCCAAGGAAAGCTATAAATTCCTTCTTGAAAGGATCATCTACAGTTCCATAGATTTCATCCAGTTCTCCAATGATATTTTCAATATTCTTGAGTGTTTTATCTGAACCTGACCCTTTTCTCTTTTCATCCTCATATTCTAGAGCAACTTCTTTAAGTTCTCTTTGAAGATCCTTCAAACGCATTTCTAATTGGCTATTCTCAACTTCTAAATCATTTGCTTCTTCTAGCTTTTCATCATATTTCTCTTTAACTTTCTTGAAATCAGTTGAAAGTGATTCGTTAGTCATTTTGAGATATTTGCTTTCTTCAGTTAATTTGATGTTTGTCTCCCTGATTTTTGCGTCTGCTTGGGGAGCTGCGGATAAATTCTTTAACTGACTTTGTAATTCTTTTGCTTGAGCATCAGTTGTTTGATATTTGCTCTTTAGAGTAATGTTTTCCTGTTTAAGTGTGGCAGTTTCTATCTCCAATTCTTCATTTCTTTCTGAATATTTCGAAACCATGGAAATCATTCTTGGTGCCATCCCTAAACTGATTTTTTTATTATCAAGTAAAGAGATCAAATTCTCCAATTCAAAATATTTCATATCTTTTTCTTTAAGAAGGTTAGAAGGTCGAAGGAGTACATCAATATCTTCAATGAAGAAGCTCAACTTCTCGTACCCGAATTGTTTTGCTTTTTTCTCCAATATAGCAAGTTGTTTTTGAGTTATTGATGAAGATTCTTCGCTCATTTTTTTTCGCCACGCATTAGATAAGAACGTTATTCTAATGATTGAAAAAGTTTTTCTTTGTAAAAAAGCTATCGAACTTCTTTATTACCTTTCGGTTTGTGCTATTTTCCATATAATTTAGTCCCATACTTGAACATTTAAATATGTTAGAGAATTTTCCTAAAAAACATTTAAAAGATTAAGATAACAATTATGCTTATCTGGTATTTAGAATCAATTTGTACTTTCATTAAAGTTTAATAACACATTATTATTGTTATCTTTATAAAACGAATTGAGGGTTATTATTTGGTACTCCCAAAAGATTTCAATTTACATGAAAATCGTTTATCCAAAGATTCTTTGGAAAGCATAGAATTTCAATTCGAACGTTTGGGGTTAGATTCCAAAGACATAAATATTTTTTTGAAAAGGTTTATTCGAATATCAAACTCAGCGGCATTACCTTCTGATGACTATGAGATTGTGTATTTAGCAGCTAAAATTGCCTATATGCTTTCAGATTATGTTTATTTTGAATCAGAAGAATTTTTAGAAAAACAAATGGGAAACGACGGTGCTCGAATTTGGCAAGCCTTAGCCAAAGCCGCTCAAGGAGATCTTGATGAATCAATTAAAATATTAGAGGATATTAAAAAAATAACTGAAAATTCTGGTGATATTCTTCAACACATAGAAACTCTCAGTATTCTTGGTCAAATTTGGATTGTTCGAGGTTCCAAAGGTCATTCCAATTTAAATCAGATCATGGAGAGTATCGATAAATTCGAAGAAAAATACAAACATTCTTTGCCGGATTTCAATCATATCTTTATGCCTGCTTATTTGCTCAAGGAGCGTTTTATGGCTCTTCAACTTCCACCAAAGGATCTAATTAAAAAAATTAACATTATCTACAAAATTGCTGAAGAAATAGGCACTACATATTGGATGACTCATCTTCAATTGGATCTTGCTATAGCTCATTTACAAAATAATGCTGTAAAAGAAACAAGTGATTTCCTTCAGAAGGCATTTGAAACACTTGAAAATAAAAAATATCTAGCATTAGAAGCAAAAGCAATTAGAGTTCAAGGTACACTATTTGAAAAACAAAATAAGAGTGATTTAGCTGAAAAAAAATACTTACAAGCTAAAATAGCATATTCAGAATTGAAGGATCAGATTGGTGTATCCACTTGTATCTCGAAATTAGCAAATCTAGCTTTCACTCAAAATCAGCATGATAAAGCTGAACAGTATTTTACTGAATCTTATGCTATCTCTGAATCAATAAGTGATTTCTATGGTATGACTGTTTCTTTAAATGCACTAGCTGAATTCTCCTCAAAAAAAGGGCAATATGCGGAATCATTTGCAACATATAAACGTGCATTAGAAATGGCAAAAAATAATTCTTTTGAGCTGCTTCTTCCCTCTATTTATAGTGGTTTAGCTTTTGTCAATTTCATTTCAGGTGATTTCTGGCAGGCTGTAGAAAACAGAAGTAAAGTTGTCATTTACAAAGAAAAGATGAATACAAGTGAAGAAGAATTACTTTTCGAACATATGAAATTGGGTCAATTGAATGCGATTGTTGGCAATTTGGATGCGGCATTTGACGGTTTCGAACAAGCATTAAATTTCTGCATGAAACTTGGTAAAAAAGATGATTTATATTTTGATATTCTTAATTGGCTGTTTGAAATTTCTACTGCACTTGGAAATTTATCATTAGCAGAAACCTATGTGAGTAGAGCTGACCTTTTCGCTTCAATTCATAATTCTGAAGAGGAAAATGTTCAAGCTTTAATATCCCGAATACGATTTTTAATTCAAAAAAGAGAACTTGCCAAAGCTGATAGTTATTTAGAAAGCGTTTTTGAGAAAGCACTTGAGTTTCCATCAGCATTAACAATGGCATTAGCAATAGTAGAGAAGACTAATGTTTTATTGCTCCAGTATCAAGAAAAAGCTGATGAAAGTCTTTTTGAAGATGCATTGGGAAAGATGGAAGATATGGTTTTTATTTCATTAGATTTAGAATTTTTACCATTAACTATGTATGCAAAACGTGCTTTAGCAAAAGCTCTTGCTTATAGAAATAAATACCAAGAAGGAATTGAAGAAATAGATGAAGCATGTGAATTAGCAGAACAATTGGGTATGGATAAATTTGTTGAAACAATGAGAGACGATCAAGATAACTTGAAAAAGAATATGAAAAAAGCAGATACAATGAGTGAGAAAACACTCGAAGAAAAACGACAATCATATTTAAAGGATATTTTTGCAATATTGACACAAACTTTCTGGTTAGTAAGTGCATCTGAACATCAACAAATTTGAAATTCAGGTTAGAAATTATTTCTAGATACCAGAAGGTTTTTCGGTCGTTTTTTTCTATACATCACTTGAATTATTATGACTGATTTCGAAATAATTTGCCAAAAAGTAGATGATCTAATCAATTCATTAGGTGGTTACTGGTCTAAAGAATGGTTGATTGAACCTGTAATTGAAGAACTAGGTGAATTTTCTAAAGAATTACAGATTAGTGCGGGTTTACACCCTAATAAAACAACGACACCAGAAAAACTAATGGAAGAATATGGTGACTTGCTTTTTGCAGTAATTGCATTAGGCAGAGGACTAAAAATTGAAGTTGAGAAATCGTTGTTAAATACCATTTCGAAATATAATCAAAGAAAATAGCAATTGAATTATAATCAAATAACTTTAAAACTCAGTTTAGTATTGTTTTTGTTTAGAAATCATTGTTTAATATTATGACAAGAGGAATTGTTCTATGAAAGATGCAGTTTGGAAAATAGCTCAAGAAATTAAATCTGAAATAACTGAAATTAGACGCCAAATTCATATGAATCCAGAGCTTGGTTTTGAAGAAAAGGAAACATCTGAGCTTGTAGTTAAGGAACTAAAAGAACTTGGAATTGAAGTAAAAGCGAATATTGCAAAATATGGTGTAGTCGGTCTAATTAAAGGGGGCGCAGGTGATGGTCCAACTATTGGAATTCGCGCTGATATGGATGCATTAGCATTACATGAAGAAAATGATGTCCCATACAAATCTAAAATTGATGGAAAAATGCATGCGTGTGGTCATGATGCGCACACAGCGATACTCATTGGTGTAGCGAAAATTTTAGTTAAATTGCAAGATAAAATCAAAGGTAACATCAAACTATTTTTCCAACCTGCTGAGGAAGGTTTAGGTGGAGCAAAACCTATGGTTGAAGCTGGTGTACTTAAAAACCCAAATGTTTCAGCTGTTATCGCGTTACATGTTGATACGGACAATCAAGTTGGTCAAATCCAAGTCAAAGATGGAAGTTTAACTGCAAGTGCAGATGAATTCTGGATTGATATTATTGGAAAAGGCGGACATGCTGCATATCCACATGAAACTAAAGATCCAATTTTCATTGGTTCTCATTTGGTTAATACTATACAAACAATTGCTTCAAGAAACACTGATCCCGTCTTTCCTGTTGTTGTTACTGTTGGAACATTTCATGCCGGATCAGCATTCAATATTATCCCCGAAACTGCTCGCTTAACAGGAACAATCAGAGCTTTATTGCCAGAGGTTAGAGACGAAACACACAAACACCTCCAAAGGATTGTCAAGGGAACCGAAGAAATGTTTGATGTTAAGGTATCTCTTGGAATAAAAAGAGGTTATGCACCTGGTATAAATGATGCGGGTCTTAATGTGATATTAAAAGAAGCTGCAATTGAATTGATTGGAACAAAGAATGTAATAGAGACTGAATATCCTGGGATGGGTGCAGAAGATTTCTTTGATTTCAGTGACAATTATCGCTTGCCTGTAACTATGTTTTGGCTCGGCTCAGGAAATAAAGAAAAGGGCATAACTGCTCCTGGTCATAATCCTAAATTTGATATTGATGAAAATGCTTTGCCAATAGGGAGCTCTATATTAGCATTAACAGCAATTAAATATTTAAACAAATAATTAAACATTTAAAAAAACCCCTTTCGGGGATTTCTTTCTTTTTATCAAAATATCCTCATTAATCAAATTTATATGCAGAATGCTTATACAGTAATATTAAATAATCATCAAAACTTCGAGAGAAAAGGATGATGAACTAACCTATGTCAGATAAAGAAATGCAAGTTTCAGAAGCAGATTTGAAAGGCGTTAACCTAAAGGAAACACAAACAAAAGCTCAAGAGTCAGATATGAAATTAATGTTCAAATGTGATGATTGTAGTAAGACATATGATTGGCCTTTATGTTGCGGTGAATCAATGGAATTAGAGGGCGATAATCTGGTTTGCACAGTAGAAGGTTGCGGGAAATCCATTCCTGTACCAGAATGCGATGGACATAAATGTAAACCATTTATAGCAAAATCGTAAGTGATTGTTTTAATCTAATTCACAATAAAATAGACTATTCCTTACAAGGAAATCAGGGGATTTTTTCCCCACCTTTAAATTTTTGAGTTTGATAAGATTTTTTGATAATGTCAATAATTTTACTAATTCTTTTGATGGCATAACTTGGTTTGTGATCTTCTTGTATCTTATCTAGATTTACTTTTTGCTCCGGGTCAAATAAGACACTAACCATTTTCATTTGATTAGCACCAAGTATATCTGTTTCAATTTTATTACCAATATACATAATTCTTGTAGGATCTTTTAAAGATAATTTTTCCATTGCACGTTTGAATCCGACATTTGATGGTTTCCATGATTTAGGGTCTTCATTAATTACTACTATCTCAAAAAAATGTTGGAGCCTTAAGTAGATTAATTTCTCCCATTGTTTCTTCTTCATGCCATCAGATATTACTCCTATTCGATAATCTTTCATTAAAGTAAGCAATGTGAGTACAACATCTGGGAATGGATGTAGCAATGTAGTTTTTGTTTTGTGATATGCAACTACAGCTGCTGCAATCAGTTTTGGATGGACCTCAAATCCAAGTTCCTCAATTAATCTATCAAAGTGATTAGGATAATTAGAACCATATTTCTTTACAATTTCCAGTAAATGATTAAATGCTATCTTTCTATCGATTTCTAATCCTGCTTCTCGCAAAGCTCTGATAGCATTCATTCTTGCTGTTTGGGACATCAATGTACTATTGAAAAGTGTATCATCGATATCAAATAACATCGCATCGAATTTTCTGAGTTCAGTCAAACTGTAGCAACCTTAGTTATTAATCTCTAATAGATACTTAACAATTATTAAAGAAAGAAAGTAGAAAGAAGATTATCCTTTTTTGATAGCATCTTCTTCATCTGGGTGTCTAAAGAGCTCACCTTTAATATATTTTCTAGCACGTTCTTCGTATTTCTCTTGACAAATTGGACCGTCAAAGTACCGTTTTCTACCAAGGATCGCTTTTGAAAATACTTCGCCTGAAAATTCTCGATGACAATAATCGCATCGTATAACCAAATTTATGGGTGAACTCGGAAGTTCAATAGTTTTACACAAAAATGTCTCAAGATTAATTGATGAAACAAGTTCAATAACTGATTCCCCTGGTAAAGAGTTAATGTGTTTGATAAAGTCCAATTTATTTCTATCATGCATGTTGTGTGTTACAACAATTAGATTGTAATGTCCAGAGGAAATTGTCATATTAGCGATAAATGGACTTTCAAATAATTTTTTTGCAACATCATCTAAATGACTTGGTTTGATTTTTAGCAGGAAAGTCATCGAAGTTCCTTTCATAATCATATTTTCATCAAGAATAATTGTGAATTTTTCAATCAAACCTGTATCGATGTACTTCTGTATTCGTGTTTTGATAGACGGAATTGTTAAATTTGTCTCTCGAGCGAGGGCTGCATAGCTTGTTCTCGAATTCTCGATTAAAGTTGTCAATATTCGTAAATCTGTTTTGTCCAATTTGTGCATTCAATTGCCCTCTGGAAAATAGTATTACTTCAGTTTTTTATTAATCCTTTGGATATAATTCTTCATGATTATTAATACTTTTTTGAAAACCATTTAAATATTATTAATTTTCATTAAAATCATCGCAATTTATTCCACAAAATGATGTGTAATTGATTCGACAAATCTGAGATGACTTTGAATGAAAAAAATTGACCTTCGTAGTGATACGGTTACTTTACCTACCGAAGAAATGTATGAAGCAATGAGAGCCGCAAATCTTGGTGATGATGTCTATAGAGAAGATCCAACAGCATTAGAACTACAAGAAAAAGCAGCAAAACTTTTGGGAAAAGAAGCAGCCCTTTTTGTTAGTTCTGGAACAATGGGAAATATTTGTGGTGTTGTCGGGCAAACTAAACGTGGAGATGAAATAATTCTTGAACAAAATTCGCATATTTTCCAATTTGAGCAAGGCTCCTCTGCAGTAATTGGTGGGGTTCATACTAAGACCGTTCCCGGAAAAGAAGGATTCTTAATAACTCCAGAAATGTTGGAAGCAGCTATTAGATCTCCTGACTCTCATCACCCAATTTCTTCCCTCGTATCATTAGAAAATACTCATAACTTATCTGGTGGGAAAATTTGGTCAATCGAACAAACACAAGATTTAATCAAAACAGCAAAAAAACACCATTTAAAAGTTCATATTGATGGAGCGAGGATTTTTAATGCCGCAGTAGGTTTGGGTGTGCCTGCACACGAGTTAGTTAAAGGCGCTGATAGTGTTATGTTTTGTTTAAGTAAAGGATTAGCCTGTCCTATAGGTTCTATTGTTGCAGGAAGTCAAGATTTTATTGATCAAGCTTATCGTGTTAGAAAATTATTAGGTGGAGGAATGCGACAAGTAGGCATAATTGCCGCACCTGGAATAGTTGCTTTAGATACTATGATTGATCGATTAGCAGATGACCATGCAAATTCAAGGATTCTTGCTAAAGGTTTGTCTGCAATAGAGGGAATTACTGTACGTGAAAGTCAAACAAATTTACTATTTATTGACATTGGTGGTTTTGGTGTAACCAGACAGCAATTCAAAACGAATTTAGCAAAAAATGGTATAATTGTAAGTAGCAGATGGGATACTGAATTTCGTCTTGTAACTCACTATGGTATTGAAAAAGAAGACGTAGAATTTGTTATAGAAACTATTGATAATTTGAAAAGTAAAAAATGATCACCAATTTAATTCAATATTCACCCCGAAAAGAATTAAATAGTGACGAACCATCTAAAAAATGACTCTGAAGTAAATCAGAATCAGTAGTAATTATATCTATGCGATTGAAATATCATCGTACCAAAAATAGCCTCGTTGGGAATAGTCAATGACAAAAATCTTTGTAACTGGTGCCTCAGGTCAAGTGGGTAGTCGAGTTGCGGAATATATAGTAAAAGAGAAGCTGTTAGGAATTGCGAGGGGAAAGGATGTTATCTGTTTAGTAAGGAATCCTGATAAAGCTAATTTTTTGAAAGAGCTTGGTGTTACCATTATAAAAGGGGGCTTACAAGATAGCGATACAATTTCCTCAATTATGGATAATGGTGTAGAATTTGTTTTTCATGTGGCAGCAAATTGCTTGTTGAATCAATCATATATGGAAATGTATATCCCCAATGTTCTTGGAACAAGGATTATGCTAGATGCTTTTATTAAATCAAAAGCAAGATGTTTTGTTCATACTAGTTCGATTGCCGTCTATTCTGTTTTTTTAGGTCGAAAAAAAGTCTATAATATTGATGAAAATCATTCAATAGGTTCCTTAAAAGGAGATCCATATGCAGTTACAAAAAGAATAGCTGAAAATCTTGTCTCTTACTATTCGGAAAGAAACACTGGGAAATATTTCATAACTACTAGACTAGGTCCAATAATAGGTGCAAGAGATAAACAAACTGTTCCTACCTTAGTTGATATACTGTCGTATAGATTCTTGCCAAAACTAATTAATGGTGGCAAAGATTTGTTTTCAATTACTTCTCCTTATGATGTCGCTCGTGCTCAAGTTTTTCTAGCTTCTAGAGCAAAATCTGTCTCAGGTCAAATATTCAATGTTGCAAGGGATTCAACGAATTACCGTCAAATGATGGCTGTAATAGCAAATTATTATCACAGAAAACCACCAACTTTTTCTATGAAATATTGGTTTTTTAAATTTACACTACCATTTTTAAAAATGCTAAGAACTATCTTTCCACATGTTCAATTAATTAAAAATGCGACTTCTCCGGTTTCAGTTAATTATATTGGAAAAAGTTACATATACAGTTCAGAGAAAATCAAAAAAATTGGTTTTGAATTTGTTGTATCTCCTGAAGAAGCTATTATTGAATGTTTAGAACATTTAGACCCCGAAAAGAAACTGTTAAAGGTTGGTAAGAATAAAAAAAATGATTTAAGAGTAGATGACATAAACTAGCTAGCTGCAATTGTTAGTAGAATCTTACAAATATTTTTCAAAGTGAATGAAACTTTAGATTTTGTGAAAAATAATGATAAAATGCATCTCCTTCGATTTTGATAGAACTTTAGCTTACGTTCGACCACAAACCCATCATTTAGTACCAAAGCTACTAACTGAAAAAGGAATAAACATTTCTGCTGATGAATTTTTAAAAAAATGTGTAGAACTTCGTCAGAATATACCTGTTCATTTACAAGATCATTATTTTCGATTTGGTAGTCTCTCTAAGAAATTACGAACAGCTTTCTTAAAGGAATATAATAAAGCTCGAATTGATATGCTTGAACTTTCTGGCGATCAAAAAGAAGTTGATACATTGAAAGAATGGTTAACAAATCAAATCTATTTACAACAGAATAAAGTACTTTATGATGACATTGTCGATGTGGTAAAACAATTGGGCAACTTAGGGATAAGACAATATATTCTTTCTGGAAACCATTCTGATGGCATCATTGAGTTACTTGAAAAATCAAATATCTTGCAATATTTTGAAGAAATAATTACTGTTGACAAATACTTTGATAAAAAAATCGCTAATTTCAGAATTTTACTTGAACATTCTCATTTTAGCCCACAAGAGATTCTTCACATTGGTGATGATTTAGTAACTGATGGATATGGTCCTAGAGATTATCAAATAAAATCAATTATCATCCGTAGATCTAATCAACTCGATTTTCTTGCAAAACACGATGAAAATTTTCAAGTTATAACAAAATTAAATGAATTAGTTAAATTCCTTGATTGATTATTTGTGGTGTAAACCGATTGTAAAACAAGCTTTAATTGATTTATTCCCATTGTTATCTATTTATTCTATTAGATTGAATTTTTTTTATATAAACTTTTTTTCAATCATTAAACATTTGCTTAAACATAAATCACTAAAATTCACTCTTCCTTGAATATAATATTCAGATAACAAATATTAAATATACAATGTATCATAACAAGTCAAAATTCCTAATAAAGTAATATCGGGGAATGACAAACATGCTTTCAAAAATCATCTCGAGACAAGATTTACCAAAACTTGTAGATGCATTAGCTAAAGATTACCTTGTCATCGCTCCCACATACGAAAAAAACGTTCCTACATTCTCTGAGGTAGAAAGTTCTTCAGAAGTGGAATTTGATATTCTTTTCAATGAAAAATTGCCAATGCTTCCGCCAAAGAAGGTATTCCTTCCTCCGAAGCAAACCATATTTAGATACAGCCTAACTAAGGGTGTAACAGATAGTTGTGCTGATATTTCAGATGCAGTTTCTCATAACAAGAATATAGTAATTTTTGGAGCGAGTCCATGTGATGTCACTGGCGTGGGTGTATTAAAGCGAATATTCAAGGATAATTATAGTGATGATGTATTCCTACATGTGTATAATAAAACAACAATAATTAGCGTGAACTGTTTAGATCACTGCTATGAAAATTGCTTCTGTGAAACAATGTCAGCAAATGATCCAAAAAGTGGTTTTGATATTATGCTTACAGAAATTTCCAAGTCAAAATTAATCGCAGTACCAAATTCTGACAAAGGAAAACAAATATTACGAAATTATCCAGAAATCTTTACAAAAATAACTGAAGAAGACTCAGTAGCATATTCTGATGCATTAAAATTAAAGAATAAAAATTTCAAAACTGAATTTCCTGTTGAAGGACTGGCAAGTCATGTTGAAGATAGTTTTGAATCAAAAATTTGGGAAGAATTTGCCCAAAAATGTTTGTTCTGCGGATCCTGTACATTCGTTTGTCCAACTTGTTATTGTTATAGTGTTAAAGATACAGTTTCAGTTGATTTGAAAGATGGCGAAAGACAGAGAGAGTGGGATTCATGTTATTTCCCTGAATTTGCACTTGTAGCAGGCAATCATAATTTCCGAGAAACAAAGGAACAACGCTTCAGATATCGGTACTTACACAAATTTGTTGATCTTCCCAGAAGATATAACTTCGAAGGTTGTGTTGGTTGTGGACGCTGTGTAACTTACTGCCCAGCTAATATTGATGTAAGAGATGTTCTAAAAAAAGTTAGAGGTGTAATGTAATATGAGAGATGCTGCTATTACTCACAATGTTGGTGTTTGCACACCAAATAATGCTAAAATAGTTAAAATTACAGAGCTTACGCATAACACTAAACTCTTCGAGGTACAACTTGAAGATGAACATAGTAATAATTTCTTTGATTATAGCCCTGGTCAATTTGTATTGATAACTGTTTTCGGTGTCGGGGAAATTCCTATTGGTCTTACATCTTCACCAACAAAACGTGGCTCATTTGAATTGGGTATTCGGAAAGTTGGTAATGTTACCAATAAAATTCACCAGATGAAAGTTGGTGATATTGTTGGTATACGAGGACCTTTTGGTAAGGGATTTCCAGTTGAAGAAAATAAACATAAAGATTTGTTGTTTGTTTGCGGCGGAACTGGTTATTTTCCAATTAGATCTACATTTAAATATGCAATAAACAAAAGGGAAAATTATGGTAAGATGACATTTCTTTATGGTGATCGGTGCCCAACTGATGTGCTATTTCCCGAAGAAAATGATGCTTATAAAGAAAGGGATGACATACTCTTCCATCAATCTGTTGATAGAGATGATGATAAATGTTGGGATGGAAATGTTGGAGTTGTAACAACTCTCTTTCCAAACATTGCGAAAGAAGTTGATCCAGCAAATACTATCGTTTTTGTTGCTGGTCCGGCAATAATGTACAAATATGTAATCATTGAATTAGAGAAACTTGGAATCAAAAGTGAGAACATATTCCTTTCACTTGAAAGGAGAATGAAATGTGGTATAGGAAAATGTTGTCATTGTGGAATAGGTGATAAATTCGCCTGTTTGGATGGACCTGTTTTCTCTTTAGATCAAATAAGAGGACTTTTGGAGGCACTATAAAATGGCAAGTAAACCGCAGGTTGGAATTGTTGGCTTCACAGGTTGTGCTGGTTGTCAATTAAGTATTCTAGATCTGGAAAACGAACTCTTAGATCTTCTTGGACTTGTAGACATTATTGATTTCAGAATGGCTATGAGTGGCAATAAGAAAGGACCATATGATATCCTCTTTGTTGAAGGTAGCATAGTAAATAAACATCAAGAAGAAGAGCTCAAAGAGCTTCGCAAAAAGGCTAAGGTACTGGTTGCTATTGGTTCTTGCGCTTCATTTGGTGGAATACAAGCAATAAGGAGTTATCGAGATAACGAGAAAATCAAAATTGCTCAATACGGTAAAGAAAACATTGACAAAGTAGAGGTAATAAAAGTCAAACCTATAAACAAAGTTGTGAAGGTTGATCATTATCTTTTAGAGTGTCCTGTAAACAAATACGAATTCTTAGAATTTGTCAAATATTATCTTGTTGGTGGAACTCCTACATTACCAAATTATCCTGTTTGTCAACAATGTAAAGCAAATGGAAATCGATGTATCTTTCTTGAAGATGGTATAATGTGTATGGGTCCAATTATTCAAGCTGGTTGTAATGCACTATGCCCCAGTTATGGAATGCCCTGTGATGGTTGTAGAGGTTCAACATTAGAAGCAGCTTATGACCAGCAAGTACAATTGATGATAGAAAAAGGAGCATCAGTTGAAGACATCACTCGTTATATTTTGAAATATAATGGTGAAGACAAACAAGTACATGACTTCCTAATGGAGAAATGGAAGGAGCAAGATAAAAAATTAGTGTACCAAGAGGATTAACAAGGTGGTAAGAAAAATGACATCAAAATCGTATCATATAAAACATATTTGTAGAGTAGAAGGTCATGGTAACCTCCTCGTTGAAATGGAAGGAGATGAAGTTAATCATGCTGAAATGCAAATTATTGAAGGAGCTCGCTTCTTCGAAGGAATTGCAGTTGGCAGAAAATATGATGAAGCAATTAACATCATGTCCCGAATATGTGCTATTTGTAGTACTTCCCATCAATTATCAGCTGTTGGTGCATTAGAAAGAAGTGTTGGAATTGAACCTAGCAAACAAGTGCATGATTTCCGTGTTCTTTTAGATCATGGTGAAAATCTTCAATCTCATATTTTACATGTGGGAATGTTGGCTTTGCCCGACTTTTTAGGATTTGATGGAGCCATACAAATGGTACCCAAATATCCAAATGAAGTTAAAATGGTTTTATCTATGAAACGCACCGCAAACGATTTACAAACACTTATCGGTGGTCGTGAAATCCATCCTGTGAACATCAAACCTGGAGGATTTGGAGCTTATCCCACAACAAATCAACTTAAAGAAATGAAAGAAAAACTTGTTGTGTTTAAACAGAACACTCAAGCTTTTGCTGACCTTCTTGCAACATTGAAGATGCCTGAATTTGAGAATAAAACCGAGCAAGTAGCTGTATATGATGGAAAAAGCTATCCTTTCACTTTAGGAGATCATAAATGCCTCTTAAGTGGGAAAATTGTGAAACCCGAAGATTATAAGAAGAACTTCTTCAAAGAGGAAGTTAGAGGTTATTCTTCAGCTAAATTCTCAACCATTAATGATGGTGAAATATATTATGTTTCACCACTCGCTCGAGTAAACATTAACAACAAATTCTTGACAGATGATGCAAAGAAAGTATTAGCTCAATTTGATATGAAGATTCCAAATTTCAACCCATTCAATAATAATGTTGCTCGGGTTATCGAGCTAATGCATTGTGTTGATGAAGCAATTGAAATTACTGACAAGTATATAGAGAAACCACCCAAGGATGACAATAAAGAATTTACAATCAAAGCTGGAACAGGTTCTCTTGCTACAGAAGCTCCTAGAGGATTATTGAATCATTCTTATGATGTTGATAAAAATGGTATCATTAAACGAGCCGATGTAATTACTCCAACAGCACACAACTTGAATAAAATCGAGGATGATGCCAAGAAATTTGGTTCATTGATAGCAGACAAAACAGATGAAGAAGCTGAATTATTGCTTAATATGTTGGTTCGTTCATATGATCCTTGTATTTCTTGTTCAGCACATGCGATTAGAATTGATTTACAAAGAAAATAACTTGGCTAATATTGGCGATCTTTATTGATCGCCCTCTCTTTCCTTTTTCTTTATACAGTTTTTGTTATTTATAGAAAAAAGTTAATCTAGAAGAAATGTTTATGAGTCTAACTTCTCACTCTTTAAAAGAGTATTATAAAAAAGCAAAGAACAGAAAGAAATGGTGCAAATTTCAATGGCATTCTCGGATATCTTTAATTTTAGCTTATGGTTTGATGCTGATCACTATCAGTATACTTTGGGTTACATTTTGGCAATTCTATGTGGAATAATTATGTTAACAGAACTGTACACTATTATCACTCAAAAAACTGAACCCGATTTATTGATGTTATTATTGGGTGGAGTTATTGGTGGTGTCGTTCAAGGATTAACTGGTGATTTATTATTATCTATTCTTTCAGCATTGTGTTGGTTAATGATATTTTCAGTTTACACAATTCGCGAAAGCCCTGTCTGGCGTGAACTCATGCTTGCTTCGTTGATATCATATCTTGTAGTTTTAGGTGGAAGAATAATCCAAATTGTTTTAGAATGGCATGCAAGAGTAATTCTGAATTTTACAACACCAGAAGAAGTGCCATATTGGGGTTTAACCGGTCAACAGTGGTTTGGCATTGCTTGGAATGTTTTTATTTATGTTTTCTTTTTACTCTGCATCATATTCTTCGGAAGAAGATTCTTCCTCGTTTCTCGTTTAACTTCTCCACAAATTATCTATTTGATGTTCTTTGCATTATCTTATCTGGTTCTTTACAACTTTACAGATTTTCTCAATGTAACATACCCTGGTGTGCCGGAAGCTATTGGCGAACGGGTTCTTTTCGCATCATTTGGAACATATGAAATAATGATAGTTGTGAATTTTCTCTTGTATCTTGTTTCTGGACCTCTCCTAAATTTCGTTTTTGGTGTTAAAAAAGTTGAAGATAAACGTGTGTTAGGTCTAGTTCAGGAAGTAAAAGAAAAATTAGGGATAAAAAGTAAAATTCGTGTTGGAAAAGTAAAAGCACCTATACTTAATGCCTTTGCTTTTGGAGCATTTTTTGATAAAAGAATTGCTTTTATGTCTCGAGACCTTTCAGATTTCACTGATGATGATATTCGAGGGATAGCAGGTCATGAGCTTGTACATGCACAAAGAGTTCATACTCTTTGGTTATTTCTACTTACAACAGTGACATTTGCAATTACTAAAGCACTAAAACTTCCTGCAACAACGCTCGATTATATCTTCGATCCAAATGTAGGATTAGATTTTCTATGGTATTATCTGTACAATATTGTAATACTTGTGTTCTCATACCTATTTGTACGAATATTGGAAGGTAGAGCCGATCTCCTTACAATGAGAGCCGGTTACGGAAAAGCTTTAGCAAAGTCTCTTGTGAAATTGGATGGATTCTATCAAGGAATTGCCAGTGAAATGGGTTTAAGTGTATACCTCTTAACTGATAAGGAGCAAACGAAAGCTGAAAAAATCAGATTCTTAGGTGATGCAGGTCGAAATATGTATGATATTACAATTAAACCAAATAAGATGGACTTGCTAATCAACCTAATGGCAAGTCATCCTAAATCTGCTTACAGAGTTGTTGCTTTAACAGATCAAGAAAAATTACCTCCAGTAAAAGCTGCTATGTTACCATTATTATTGTTAATACCATTTGTAAGAAGAAAATTCTTGAAGGAACTTCAAGAATCTAGAAGCGGTATTGCAGAATTAATTGATCAAGCATTCATCGAAGCTTATGGTAAAAAAGCACCAAAACAATATGATGAAGTATCACACAAAACGTATCAATATAAATTCATTAAAGGGAAAAACATTGTAGCAGTTTCAAAGTTAAATAAAAAAGACTATCTTCAAGGTAAAGTTGTGAAATTAAAAATTTCATCAAACATTACAACATTGGTCGTTTTAGAAATTTCCACTGCTGAAGGTAAGAAGGAGATTACTCTAAGTGATTATAATATCTTTGAAATGGAAGAAGGACAAAAACAACTTTTCAAAGATGGTAAATTTGGTATCATTAAACAATTAGGAACAGGTGAGAAAAATTTTGCTTTCAAAGCTCAAATGCTTGGAGACGAGAGTGAAATAAAGGAAATGTCTGTTTCAGGTGTACCAATTGACTATTTTGAAAATATGATTGGTAAAGATGTTCTGTTCCTTCAAAAAGGCGTTACAAGATCTGCTCGATTGGATAATATTGAATTTTCAGATGAAGGTTTAGCTGAAAGTAATTTTACTATTTCCATAGGCAATGAAACGAAAGTTATAAGCGGAAAAAGCTTCATCATAGAATTCAAACCTTTTGCGGTTTACCTAAAGAAAGGAAAAGCAAAACAACAAAGGTCAATGTTTGACTCCCTCAAAGGAAAGCAAATTTCATTTCAAACAAAAGATGATCTCGATACTTTGCTGAAAGGTAAATTAGTTGAAGTAAAAGAAGATTCTGTTATGGTTAAAACCATTAATGAAACACAAGAAGTTTTTATTGAGAGAATTGAATTCATCTATTCTTACGAGGATACTATGCTCTTGATATACAAACCAAATCTATCTTTTGTAGAAAGGATAATGATGTTTTTCCAAAATAGAAAGAAATTGGCTTATATAATTTCTTAATATTACTTAAAGAAAAACTTGGGAATTATTTCCCAGGTTCTTTCATTTTTTACCTGATAGAAAAAATTATTGCTTAAGAAAATTATTTTCATTTGAGAAGATTTTCAGCTATTTTTCTCTTCCATTGAGTGGGTATTTTTTGCCCAAATAACTTGTTTAGTGCTCTGTTTGCTTCAAATAGGAATAATTTTGCTTCCTCAAGCGTTGGTATATATGGTAATTCGCCTGGTTTTGTGTGTTTAATTTTCTGTGCCCAGAATCTATTCAAACTCTTTAGTTCAACATTGGCTGGCAAAGATATTTTTGAAGTATCGGCGGCTCGTAGAATTTTGCCTAATTCCTTAGATTCTACAACATCTTGGAAGCGAGGTAATTTCTCAATATCTGATATTTCTTGAATTTCAAGAAGCAATTTCTGTTTTAAAATAGATTCTACTACACTACCGATATCAAAAACAACTCTTCGAGTATCGCCTTTAGAGATATCTTCCACACTAGTTACTATCATTTCTTTCAATTGATCTGGTAAATTTTTCATACTGAGGAAAAGATCTTTTGTGAAAAATGTACCTTCAAGTTGATTTGTTTGTATTAATTTTTCAATTAATATTCGAATCTCTTCTTTATCTTTAATTGTATATTCCTTAGCAAATTTTTCTAGATTTATACTACCTGCATTAGTTATTATTCTAGCAAGTAAGTCAAATACTACAAAATTATCTTCGTTTATGAATTCTCCCTTTACATACCCTTCTTCAGAAATCTTCTCAAAAATAATTCTAGTACTTTCCTCTGTAGTGTCATAAGATTTAGAGATTTCTTTTAATGATATTATCGGTGTTCTTTCTGCAACTTCAACCATTTCAGAAATTAAGTCTTCGGAAATTGATAATAGCAATGAAGATCTATCCATATGTATTGGTGCAGGAATTTCTTTCCGCTCAACAAGATCTTTAAGAATCAATTTTAATGTTTTAATTTCAATATTAGTATCTTCTGCAAGGTTAGCCACTTTAACTTGTTTAATCTTCTTTAGATGCATTGCTCCTACTCTTTTCCAATAGGCTTGTCTAACTATTTCGCGTGCATAATCTTTTGTAAGAATGAAATTCTTTGATTTATCCATAACATATCTATCATTAAGTAAAGGAATTGACTCAATGTAAGTAATTAACCGTTCCTCTGATAACCATAACAATGAGATAATATCAGAAACTTTTGCTTTTTGTGTAGTTTTACTGGACTTTGATAGTTGTCTTCGAATTGTACTATCAATTATATTTGCTAAATCATCATTGACTTCATGAAGTTTCTCTAATCGATTTCCAAAATCAGATTTTTCTTCTCGGAGTTTAGTTAGTACTTTTGTTTTTGATTTTTGGTCTTCTTCCAATCGATGGATTGTTTCAAGATCCTTTGCTCTCTTCGAATCTTTTTGAATTAGCTCTTCTCGATGAGTATTAATAGTTTCATCTCTAACTTTCAAAGCATACTTGAGCGCTTTAACAGTTTCACCTTTTTCTTCATTACTAAAATATTTATCAAGTCTATTAGAAACCCAAGGAATTCTTTTTTCGGTAAAGAAATACAGAACAAATATTAGAATTATTATCATGAATATTGGTACTAAAACTGCTGAAATAATGGTTGGTATTAATTTATCCAATTCTATAATGGGAGTTGTTATTTGAGGGTTTATTAGTTGTACTCCAACTAATAATTGATAGTCTCCTTCTGCAAAATCATCTTCATCATAGTCACCAATAAAAGTGATAGAGATATAATAGGTACCATTTTTTATCTCAATGAATGGAATTTTTTCTGCAGCACCATTGAGCACTCGTTTAGATTCGTCGATTTTAGTTTTTTCAGAGTCAAAGAGAGTTAAATCAAAATTATGATCCTCTGGAACTTCGAGGAAAGCATAGAAGGTAGATGCACCAAAGACTGAGAAGGTGTAAAAGTCAATTTGGTCACCATTCCAAAATAAACTACCATTAATTTCAATACTTGACAGAGGAGTAATAAATTCGGCTTCCTCTGCGGAATTACCAGCATCAATGCCATTGTTAGCATCATTTTGTGAATCTAATATAATTGATAAATTATAAGAAATAATATCAAAAAGATTAAGTGTGTCTATTAATTGTATTCCAATTTTGTATTCTCCTTCTAGAGAAATTGCCCAAGATATTTTATCAATGAAACCTGATGTGTGTGTGGATTTACTAAGTTCTTGATTATTAATATCATAGAGAAAAACATCTACATTTGAAGTGTTTAATGATTCAAGAAGAACCGTGATTTTTTGTCCAGAAGTTATGGAAATCGAATAGAAATCAGAAGTATCACTGCCTTCAACAAGTGTCCCATTTGAAACTCCTTGAGTTATAAGTAATGGAGAGCTTAAGTGAGCTGGCGCATCATGATTTGAATTAAAATCATTTTGTGTGATGAAGTACAACGAAAAACTATAGTTGCCAACTTGATCGAAACTGGCCGGAATTATTGAAATCGAATAATTATCTGCTGATGCAGTGGAATAGAAAATAGTTTCTTTTATTCCTGCTCCTTTGAGGTTTTGAGGGAGCGGAACAAAATTACCATCGTATAATTTCAAATCGAAATTCATTGAGAGATTTAGTGGAATCATAGACACATCGATTATTGAACCTGCCTCTACTTCAAAAGTATAATAATCCTCATCACTAGTAACAAGTGATCCATTATAATCTCCAATAGTTATTGGAGTAGCAAGCGGAAGAGAATTGCCAGCATCTCCACCTGTGCTAGCATCATCTTCATCCCAATTTGGCGTTAGCAAACTTTCTCTAAAAGTAATAGATTTTAGTGAAATTGAATCAGATATTTTTGTATAGTCTTCATTGAAATTATTGTCTTGAATACCAATTACACTAAGAGATAATACTGAAATAACAAAAATTATTACTACAAGTTTTATAATATTTTTATTTCTCAATTTGGGTGACTCACGACATCTTTCTGATTTCAAAAACTAACTTTTTCTCTCTTCTTTTATAAGCTTAAAGAATTACTTTTAAATGCTTGTTGTGACTCTGTAAAGTACAATACTTCATAATATACGTTATGGTACAATGATATTTTGTTATAAAAGGATAAAAATTTATCTTACTAAAAGTGAAATTAGAAATATACTACAAAATAACAAACCAAAAAAACTTTAATGCTGAAGTTAAGTAAATAAACAAAAAATGAAAGAGTGAATAAAAATGTCTACACGCCCAACAGATGCAAATTCCATCAAAAGAGGTAGTTATATTATTGTTGATGATGAACCTTGTGTGGTCTTAGATTTGAGCCATTCTAAAACAGGTAAACATGGTCACGCGAAGATAAGAATGGAAGTTATTGGTTTATTTGACAAGAAGAAACGATCACCAGTTATGCCTTCTACACATAAAGTTCAAGTACCAATAATTGATAAACGAAATGCTCAAGTAATTACAACTGAAGGTGATGAAATATCTGTAATGGACAAAGAATCATTTGAAACATTATCCATTCCAAAACCTTCACAAGATGAGCATATTGCTAAACTAAAAGAAATTACCTCTGCAGGTAAAATAGCTGAAATAGAATATTGGATAGTTATGAATAGATTTCTAGTTAATAGAGTACGAGAAATAGAATTATAGTAAAAGTAGGTCGAAGAATCGACCTATCTGTTACTTCTTTTTTTATTTAATGTTATTTATCTCAACTTTAATAACATTTGGAATTTCTTCAAGTTCGGAAATAACATTTTCCCTAGATAACTTAATTGATGATTTCATGACTAATCCATCCCAGAAGCAATCTGATTTTGCAATACAAACACCTGTTGAATAGATAATTTCAGAAACAATTTTATTTAGCTTTGCTAATATTTTTCCACTTGTTTGTGGACTCACGCTATCAATTACTATTTTAATCCACCAAATTTCCTCATCATTCACAGGGAAAAAACGCAACATTCTACTTTTCTTAGAATAAACTGTTAAGAAAACATCTCCTGATTTTTTCAAGTCATTGCGTACGGCTTTAGGCAGTATTACTGAGTCACTCGCTACATCAATTTTAACTTTATTACATTCAATAATATTCACTGTGATTCCTCGCTTCTTTTGCATTCCTTTAATTTGACCATTAGTCAATATTTTAATAAAATACTGATTGAGGTAATAACTGTTATGATTAAGGAATTTCCTTTATAAAAATAGTATTAACTATCCACAAAAGCAAAATTAAATAATGAATCCATATAATGTGTAATATAGATTACATGGATGTTAAAATATGGCGATAGAAAATGTTTGGATAATAGATAGTTCAAGTGGAATTTGTATCTATGATTGGTATGCTAGACAACAAGATAAAAATATTGATGAACAACTTGTTTCAGGGTTATTAATAGCCTTTAAAAATTTTTCAAGTGAAGCTGGTCTTGTAGATATTTCTGCAATTGAAGGTATTGACAAAAAACTTGCCTACAAAACAGATGAGCAGTTTATCATTGCCGGTGTTTGCCACACCAAAGATTATGAAGCATTAGTTGATAGAACTTTCTTGGGATTATTGAAACAATTCAGGGAGAAGTATAAGGATTTGTTAGATAGTGGTATGACAACCGATGTGTCACCATTTAGAACATTTGATGAAGAGGTTAAAGAAGCACTAATAGATGTCTCATCCTCGAGAAATATTATAACCATGGTATCTGGAGTAATCACTTCTTTATTTATAGCTGGTTTAATATTTACTGGTTATTTCTTTGCTATTACGCCACTTCAAAGTGTTGTGGATCCTGGTGTTGCAAATATTATTGGTTTATTTCTTCTTCTAATTGGAATGATGATCGCAGGATTTGCGGGTGGGTTAGTTGCTGGCGATAGGAAGCTTGGCATAATCGCTTCTGTTCTTTCAACATTGCCAATACTTGGTTTAATGATAGGGTCGTTCAGTCCTTCATGGAACGATGTTGGTGGTATTACATCAATAGTATTCTATTCATTACTCTATTTTCTACTCTTTGGTGCATTGTCTGCCGTTGGTGGTATGTTAGGTGGTTATATTAAGGAAAGTAAGTTCTTCTTTCCTCCTACCGAATCTGATGAAGATGACAATGAAGAGGATGAAGAAGAGGAAAAATATGAAGAATTTGATTAAAACAATTAATCATTTTTATAAAAATAAAACAAAGAGAAGAAGAAAATTCTTCTTCCATTTTTCTAAGCTATTTCTTGAGTATCAAATTGTAGTTGAGTCAATGCTGCAGTAATACCCGCATCATCTGTTATATCCATTGCATTGCTAATAGCTGTAAAAGCATCTCGCCATACTGCTAAATAGCTTTCAAAGTAATCTGGGATTAATTCTGTATCAAGATTGCTAAAAATATCTGTTATTAGTATACTCTCAGCAGAATCCATTGTTGTTTGTGCACTGACGTAATCAGTAGCTTTATACTCTTCACAAGCCGTCCACAATAAACCTGTTGCATCAGCTAATTGTGCAGTATAATTACCAAATTCTTTTGGTTTGAAATCACTAATTAGTGTCTTTTCAAAATCAGCACCAATATCATTGAAGAAACTACCATATTCGTTAGCATTTATCTTATTTCTAAATGATATTGCTGCAATATCAGCTAAGTCACCAAAGTTTTTTGTATCTGTAGCATCAGCAATTATCGAAGGCATGGGTGAAGCTGTATAATCAACTGCAAGAATATCGTTTCCTTCTGTACTGAATATGCTTAAAACACTTGTAATTCCAATATATGTGCTAGCAAAAGACTTCTGTTCATTGAGTAAAGGATCCATTAAGTCCAATAGATCTGTAAGCATCAATGAAAAACCATCTGTAATTTCAACAGCAAAGATAGCTCCTAATGTACCAGGATCAAAATCCTGAATACCTCCTTTTGATCGGATATCAGCGATTTTCATTGTTGCATTTTCGTAAGCTTCATATGCTTCAACAAATCGATAATTCTTTAGATAGTCATTACCAACTAATGCGTAATATGAAATCCAGAGCATCTCCTTTGTAGGAGTTAAAGATTCATTAGCAAAACGTACAAATGATTGCAATCCATCAAGATGTCCTCGGTACTCGCCAAGTTTGTCTTGCAATTGAGATATAACATCACTTATTTTTTCTGGAAAAGTTGACAAATCTAATTCAGATAAGGATTCTGCAACTTCATCAAAAGAACCTGATACATCAGCTGTTTCTAAAACATTAAGAGCATAATTAAGGTTTTCTTGTGCAGCTTCCATACCTTCAATAGAGCTTCTGATACTTGCTCGTAAATCATCAGTATTTGTAACATTGTCTGCAAGGTAATTTGTGTCGCCATCACCAATAAAAGGTGAAGCGCTACTTGATTGTCCAAAATCAGCCATACTTCCAGTTGCATTATTGAAACTGTTAGTTAGTTGGAAAATTCCACTAAATAATGGATAGAGAACATGAGTAAAGGAAAGCGTAGCTAGTGCAAGCTGATCTCCTGCCTCAATCAATGGTCCGTACTGTCCAGATACTAGCACAGCAAAGTTAATCACACCAATATTTCTTAATCCTTGATAATTTATCTGAGAAATATTGAACCAATACCCTGCATCTTGAAGATTTCCTTCGATATTCTCTCCAAGAATAGATGGATTATTATCTAAATCTTCAAAACTAGTAAATGCAGTTGTTAACTGTGATGATCCAGCCAAGAATGCAGTGCTTGCTTGTATAATTCCATATGTGGATGAAAATAGAATTGGTGTAAAAACAGCAAAGATTATTAGTCCAATACTGAGTAATGGAATTCCAATCCAATTGCCAACTTTCTTCTTTGGTTTTGCAATATTTTTGGTTAAAGCGGCAGCAATTGTAACCACAATTACCATCAGAACAAACATTAGAACTAAATCAATGATCCAAACCCATGTTTGAATTCGACCGAAATCAAAATTAACATTAAATAGGCTTTGGAATGCCTCATATGCGCCTAATGCAAAATCCGTGCTTGCAAATAATGGTGTTAAAGGATTGAGTAGTGATAAATTAAATATCAAAGTTATAAACGGTAAAGCAAAGGTAACGGTAAAAATAATCAAAGCACCTATTAGTCCTTTCTGTATGCTTCTGCTAGCTAATCCTGGGATCATCAATGCAATAAGAACTACTACTAGCTCAATGTAATATAAATCAGGACTGCCTGCACCATTCTTCCATAATGGAATAGTGAACAATATTTCAGCTAAAATAGCGATAAATAGCCCTATGCCAAACCCAATCCAAAATGAAGTATTTTGTTTCTTCCTTTTCTTCTTCTTTTTCTTTTTGGGTTCTTTAATTTCAGTAACTTCAAAAGTATGCTCTTCGGCATCGATTTCAGCTACTTGCCCTTCTTCATCGAAATCAATTGGTTTTTCGTCAGGTAGGGGTATTGTAGGAATATCTAATTCTATTTCTGCTTCTTCTTCTGAAACTTCCTCGACTTCTTCCTCATCTTCAGTAATCTCTTCAATTTCAACAACTGGTTCAGTTTCTAGTTCTTCGTCTGTTTTCTCGATTTCAGCTTCGCTTTCTTCGATAGAATCATCTGTTGTAACAGTTTCTTCTATTTCTTCTGAACTTTCTGTTGATTCAAGATCTTCAGCAATTTCTTCGCTGTCTTTCTCAACTTCATTGGAGATTTCTGCTTCTTCGGTTTGAAGAGGGTTTTCTTTGTCCTCTTCCTCAGTCACTTGAGTGGTTTCAGCTTCCTCTTGGGTTTCTTCTAATTCACCCTTAATATTTTCTTCGGACAACTGTAATCATTTCCTCCGATTTTTTATAATCTACATCTAAATCAATTACAAAATGAAAGCTAATATAGCAGCTCTAATTTTGTTACTAAACTATATTCTGAGCTTAGTGTATAATAAGATAACTGCCTTTACATAATTTAACAACAAAAAATCGAACCAAAAAAGATTTCCTTTCCAATTTTTATTTGAAAACAACTCTAAAGTCAGAAGCAATTTCTTTTTCAAATTGAAGTGCATTTTGGTAAAGCTTATGGATTGATCCAATCTCTCTCTTGTTCTTAGGTAAAAAAGCAATAATAGTAATTTTTGTATCAAGATTTTCTTTCCCTATTTGTGAGATAAAATGATAAGCAATATCAATATTTTTCTCTGATTCCCAAGCTTGTATTGCAGCTAATTTTTTCACTCCTCGTAAGTTAAGGAATTTTGCTACATCAAACATGAACCCTGGTTTAAGTGTTGCTTTGTATTCTCTCTCTCTTTGAGAGACAGGACCTTTAATATTCTGTCCAAATACTTTCTTTATATTCTCAAAGAGAAGTGGAAGAGTTTTAGTATCTAAAATTTTACTATGGGTAATTGATGAATTCGTATTTGACATCATTCTCTCTCAATAAATTCTCTAATTATTAATCTATTATTCTTACCTTTAGAGTTTTCGATTTATTTTACCCTCTAGGAAAAAAGCATTAAATTCAATTAATGCTTCTTACTTTGTTATTGTCAGTATCAAATAATTACAGTAAAATTCCTATATAGTTCTGTTTTTAAATGGTTGATAGTATCTTAATTTAGGACACGTTTGGTTTCGTAGTTGTAAATAGAAACAATTTTTCTCCTACAGAATCTTCTATCCTGTAAATCATATTGGGAAAATGATCGACAACAATGTCTGTACAAAAAATATTTGGTTTGATTGTAACTGAACAAAAAGTTCCATTACTAGAAAAACCAGAAGAAAAAGATCAATGTTATTTATGCGGTTTTACATTTGGTGATGAGGATTGCGTATTGGTACTTGTAAATGAAGATCTCAATGAACGTAGAAAGACTCATCAGAAATGTTTACAGAGTCATATACAATTAATATCTAAAGATACAAAAATAGCTCTCGTTTGTGTAGAAACAAATGAAGTAATCGCTTATACTACAAATGGGAAATAATCTAATAGAAGTCTGTTTTTTGGCTCCATTATTTCACAGCTTATTGATTTTGCATTTGAAATCCCAGAATAACAATTAAACATAAATTCTATATGTAAGATAATAGTATCATACATTAAATAGTAGAGTTATTCTAAGTGGAGTGTAAAGAATTGGCGCAAAAAGTTTTCGTTTCTACAAATTTGACCCCAAATATATTGATGCATGTTTTTTCTTGCCTTGAAATTGAGGGGTCGTTTTACGATTCCGAGTATGGAATGAAGCATCATTTCACTTTGTTGGATGATGAATATGAAGAATGGAATGGACACGCAAAGAAATGCATGACTCTTGGATGCAATGCTGAACTTTATGCTGTTCTTTTTCAAATCCCAAGCTTTATTCCAACAGATGACATTGATATGATACTTGGTTCATTTGATAAAATCTCTGAAGCTTTAACAGAAGGGTCAATTGATGTTTTAATAGCAAGTTACCCTGAATTATTTGATACATTGTCAACATATGCTCCAAAGGAAGTTTTTGATAATCATTTTAAAAAGCTAAACAATCATGTTGAAACCATACAAAAGGTAATAGTTTTTTTCAAGAAGATTCTAAGAGGGCTCTGGGAAAGGTTCTATTCTGAATACTGGGAAAAAGAAGGTAAAATTAAATTACTAAAAAGGGCCGAGCATTTAAATACCATAATTAACCCGATAAATATTGTAAGTGCTTGGCATAAGGTTTTGAAATTGGACTTTCCATATTCAGAATTCTCTGCTATTCTTGTAGAAGCAACAAATACCGTTGCTACGAACCTTTTAGCAGAACAAGTGATGATTTCATTAAAAGCCGAAGATAAAGACGTTTACAAAATATTGACTCATGAAGTTGGAAGAAGCTTCTTACTCAATACAAAGCTATTTGAAAACGAAAAAATAAAAGTGATAGCTGATTCTAATATAGATCGACTTTCTATGATTATTGATGCAGCTTGTTTACATATTAAAGGGTGCTTATTTGATACTTTAAGAATTCGGTCTGATGAGCTTGATCCCTATGTTGTTCCTGGAATCAAAGAAATAGTGGATATCTTTGGTACAATTTGGGATACGATGGATGAGAAGAATATTTTTGAAGTAATTTCTCAAACTTATAATAAATTATCACCTATTGCTTAATCATCATCCTTTTTTTGCTATTTTTTTAAATAGTAAATATATAGTAACAGTTATTTTTTACTAGGATATCTATTATCTGGTTATAAAAATGAATGTTGCAGAAATCGTAGATCAGATTGATTCTGAACTGATAATTCGACTTACAAAAAAATTGGTTTCAATGGATAGTCAAAATCCACCTGGTAAATGTAATCACCATGCAAAATTCCTTGCAGAAGAATGTAAGAAGTTTGGTTTCGAAACAAAAATCTATCCGCTTGACGATAATCGTCACAATATTACTGTTTCTTTTGGAGAAGGTGAACGGGATATAGTACTAAGTGGTCATCTTGATACAGTTCCAATTGGTGATTCTTCCAATTGGAAATATCCGCCATTAAAAGCGACAGAAGAAAATGGACGATTGTATGGGCGTGGAACTGTAGATATGCTTGGAGGAGTTGCAACTCTGATTGGTGTTATGGAACTTCTTCATAGAATGGATATAAAATTTAATCACAGAATTGTTTTTGTCGGAACCGCGGATGAGGAGGTAGGAATGCTTGGTGCATTTCATTTACAAGAAAAGGGCATAATGGATGCTGCTGATTGTTTGATTATTACTGAAGCTACTGCCCTTAAAATAGGCATAGCTGAGAAAGGACCATATTGGATTAGGTTATATGTAAAAGGAAAATCTGCTCATGGAAGCATGCCTGATGTTGGAATTAATGCTATTGAAGGTGCATGTATTGCTATTAAATATCTAAAAGAAATTATACCTGTTGTAGAGCATGATCTCCTTGGGAGGACAACAGTAAATATTGGTAGTATAAAGGGTGGAGAGAAAATCAACATTGTAGCTGATGAGTGTTATATTGACTGCGATTTTCGACTTATTCCAAGCGTTAATCGTAAAGAGTTTGATTTAGAAATAGAAAAATTAATGGTTCGACTCTCAGAAGAGTATCCTTGTACATATTTTCATGAAGTTCTTCATGCAGTCCCAGCTCTTAGTACAAAACCAGATAATCTAATAATTCAAAATTTATTGAAATGGTCCAATAAAATTGCTAAGCATCCACCAGAACCAATAGGATTAGCTTATGCTACTGATGCCGCAGCATTAATTCCACCTAGGGATATTCCTTTTGCAATAATAGGTGGTGGCTCTCCTTCATTGCTCCACCAGGATAATGAATATGTGGAAATAGCTGAATTAATTGCTGCTGCTAAAATAATTGCCGGAGCAATCATTGATACTTATGGGAAAGAGAAATAAACTCTTTCTTATTTCTTTTAAGAAAGTTTTTTATTGTATGTCGGGACTCAACAAATAGAGAAATGGCTCTTTAGCTGATAATTATTAGATTTGGTGAAAAAAGAAATGTTAGAAATTAATAAAAGAGAAGATTGGGCATTTTTCTTCTTCTTTGTTGGTGGTAATATGATGGTCTTTAATGCAATTATCGGTTTTATTATTGCATTTGTTGAAGGCTCAACGATGTATTTCTTAGACGGTTTTGGATTATTTGCATTTATTACTACTACTGGTTCAAATTGGAATCTTATTTTGGGTGGTATAATTACTATATTTGTAGGAATAATTGCTATTTTAGTTGGCTTGAAACTATTTCTAGTACCTTTTAAAGCATTTATGACTAAAATCGATTTAGCAATAACTGGATTGGTTCTTTTATTGCTTGGTGCAAGTTCATTTACTACTGGTGGTTTACTACTTTTTATAGGTGGAGTCTATTGTTTCATTTATAGATTAACTGTAGAAGGAGCAAAAAATCCGAAAGCAACATCTGCAAGCAAAACCACTTAAACATCCTTTTTTCATTTTGATTTCCACTTTACTCAAAAATAACACTTTCCAAACTAAAAATCTTTTAAGGATAAATCATTAGGAAACCTATAAAACATATTTCGAGCGAAAGATCTATGGATAAGGAAAAATATTCCGATGAAGATAATGCTCTTTCAGCATTTGATAATTTTGAAACTTTATCAGAAAGTAATAATTTTAAAATAAATTTTCTAAGTGGTGGAACATCATTAGAAAAATCTCAGCATATTGTCTCGAAAATATCTGAAATTGATGATCTTGGTAATTTTCAAGTTATTTTACCTTATTTAAAGAAATTAGAGGGAATAGTTAAATCTAACACAAAAAACAATGAAATCTTTTTTTGTTTAATTGAAGGCATAACAATTGCATTACAATCACTTGAGGATGATAGAAATGAAGAAATTCTCATTCAAATAATGGATAAAATCATTCTACTACTTCAGATAAATGTTAAGAATGCAGATTATTTGGCTGCTTTGTGTGATGTGTTTCTTCTTGCAGAAGAGGTTTTCACAAACAATGATTTGTTAGAAGATCTAGAGAAATACACTCATTTTCTCATTAATTTCTCTCTTGAACATTCAAATAACATTATATTAAGAACTTCTGCTGCAGATGCAGTAATTATAACTCTCTCTGGATTCGGAATTGATTGGAATTATGAGAAAACTAAGCAATACGGAAAGCTATTGAGGGGATTACTTCCGCCTTCTGAAACCAGTGGAATCTTCGCGGGAATACTGATTAAAGGGTTGGCAGAAGAAATTAAGTGTTATGGAGATATGCATGAATTTGGTGCTTTAGAACGTTCACTTACATTAATGAAAGAAGTTTACTCATCAAATTCAGATTTTAAAATAGAGCTGATTGAAGATTATACAAATGGTTTGATAAATGCTCTTCGTTGGTTTGGCGAACAAGAAGAAGATTACAATAAAATGATGGCATTACTAAATGAAGTAGCTCAACTTACAAAAGAAAATGCCTTTTTTGAACCGATAAAAATTGCTTATGCAAAAGGTTTGAGAATTGCCCTCGACCTTTCCGGTATAATGGATGATCTCGATACTGCTACAAAATTAGCTAAAGCTTTGTATGTTCTTTCTGAAGAAAATCCAAATATTCGGAAAGTTCAGGTTATTGCTTCAATTGGTTTATTTAAAGCTGCAACTTGGGCGGGGGCATTTTGGGAAACGGGATTTGTCACTTCTCTTCTTTCAGATGTAGGTAAAATTCACGAACGATTTCCAAACGATAATAACTTTAAGAAACAACTAGGAAGAGGCTTATTCAACTTAACAAAAATATTGACAAAGGTTGGCAAAAAGAAGATTATTGAAAAAATTCTATTTGAAATTAGAAAATTACATAAAGATAATCCTGACTTAATTGAAGTAGCTCAATATTATTCCAAGTCAATTGTTAATGCGATATTTCTTTTTGGTGAAGTGTCCGAATCTAAAGAAGAAATTTTCTCTTATTTATCTCATTCCAAAATATTAGTAAAGACATATCCTGAGGATGAAGAGATAATTTTGAATTACTCCAAAGCTCTTGTTAATGTCATTAGAATTCTAGGGAAATTTGGGCAGTTAGATAAAATGGAACAAATGCTTGATACTCTAAGAGATTTCAGTACAGAATATGACTCTCGAGTTGTGTTAATTCGTTTAGCTAAAGCATATATTGATGCCATAACCGCTTATGGAGAAATGACTGAACTCGAAAAAATCATCCCTCTTTACAATGAATTGATTAATTGGGCTGAAGACGATATAGAAGACGTTGTTTTTCAAATTTTATTAGCAAAAGCAATTGTGAATATTGTAAGCAGTTTTGGTAAAAATAGTAAATATACTGAGATGGAGGTATATCTCGATGATTTACGTTTATTGGTCAATGAATTTCCTGAACTTTCGGATGTGAATGTTCAATTAGCTAAAGGATTGTCATTAGCAATACGTTGGTTCATCCAAGCTAATAATTCTGAAAAAGCATTTGAATTACTGAATGAGATTAATAGGTTACAGTTACAATTTGCAGATGAATTCGAGTTCCATGAGTTATATGCTCGTGCTTCTAGAAGATTATTAGTGTATTCCACACAAGAAGGAAAAATTTCAAGAGCAAGTTTAATGCTTGAAAATCTTAGAGTATTATTCAAGGCTTATCCAACTGCTGAAATTATTCAATTAGAATTGGCAAGAGGCTTGTCCTATACAATAATAAAGAAATCCAATGATTATAAAGATCCTATTTTACAATCCTTAGTGATGGAGATAAAAGGCTTGAGAATACAATTTCCAAATAACGATAAATTGGAAGAAATCTATATTGCGGTAGAACCGATTTTTAAGGATTAGAAATTTCAATTATTCTAAAGGTGGAAAGATATCTTCAACAGGTCCTCGTTTTCGTTGGTTCCGAGGTCTAGGAATTCTATTAAGTGGATCAGGTGGCAGATTGCGATAACACTCTTTACAAACAAGTTTTGGTCCATTTGGAAAATTATAAACCTTTAATTCTTCACGCATAGCGACTTTGTGACATATACTGCAATGATCAAATGACTGAAGCATTTTTCCTTCAACTCTAATATAGATAATCCAAACTTATAATAATGCTACTCCGTTATCAAATAAAAAAGTTCCATTAATAGAAAGCTTTTTCAAAAGCAAAGATTTGTTCAGCAATTATCAACTTTCAGTAAAACTTGAATAACTATCTTGGTGAAAAAAATGGTTAACTGGACACAAATTAGAGATGATTTTCCTACACTTAAAAGAAAAATCGATGACAAATCAATTGTCTATTTAGATAGCGCATGTAATAGCTTAAAACCGCAACAAGTTATTGATGCCCTCTGCTATTATTACACAAATCTTGGGGCTTGTGGTGGACGATCAATACATTCACTTGCACGTGAAACTACCGAATTGAGAGATGATGCTCGAGAGAAAATTGCTAAACACATAAACGCTAGAAATACAAACGAAATTATCTGGGTTAGAAATACAACAGAAGCAATTAATCTTATTGCAAATGCATTACATTTCGAGAAAGGACAGGAAATTATAACAACGAATCTTGAACATCATAGTGGAGTACTTCCTTTTCACAAAGTTATGGGACGAAAAAATCTAAAACTAAAAATAGTAGAAGCAGATAAAAGTGGTTTGTTTGACATAGAGGATTTCGAGAAAACAATCAACAAAAACACACGATTAATTTCTATCGTTCATACTTCAAACACTACAGGTACAACTGCACCTTTAGAAGAGATCATTAAAATTGCTCATGATTATGGCGCATTAGTATTGTCTGATGATGCACAATATTTCCCACACAAAAAAACTGATGTTCAGAAATCTGATGCTGACTTTTGTGCTGTTAGCATGCACAAAGCATTAGGTCCCTCTGGTATAGGTTTCTTGTATGGCAAAGAGCATCTATTAAAAGAAATGGATTCTTTCTTAGTTGGTGGAGATACCATTGAAGATGTCAAATATATAGATGGAAAAGTAGTACCCACTTATTTGGAACCACCTCACAAATTTGAAGCTGGTTTACAAAATTATGCCGGAGAAATAGGTTCAGGAGCAGCAGTTGATTATCTTGATTCAATTGGTATGGAAAATATTGAAGCAAGAGAGCACATTTTAACAGAAAAATTACAAAAAGCATTGGAAAGTATCTCAAGTATTAATACTATAGGACCAAAAGATCCAAGTCAAAGAAGTGGACTAGTAGCATTCCAAATGAAGAATATAGAAACAACAGGTGACATAGCCAATTATTTGGATTCTGATGTAGAAGGGAATAAAATAATGATCCGAGCGGGAGCACATTGTACCAATCCTTTCCATTATCATATTGGAATTACACCAAGCACTGGAACAGCTCGAGCATCGATTTATGTCTATAATAATGAGGACGATATCAAACTTCTCAAAGATGCTTTAGAGGACCTTGATAAAATAGTAAATAGTTAAAAAGTAAATATATTACCCTACTATACTCTTAACCATTCCAAAGGTTAAAGGGTAATTTCTCTTTTTCTTCATCGCTTGTTGAAAAACCTCTTTTTTCGCTTCTTACAGCATTTTCAAAAGAACCATACCTTTGTACTATTTGATCTTCTAGAGGTTTTGCAATTTCCACAGCAGCTTTTACATGCTTTGAGGTAATTCTATCATCACCATTTGTCATCGCAAGATCACCTGCAACTTTAATTAAACCTGCAAGCTCTCTTAGACGTAACGTCAATGATGCTTCTTCCTTATCGACATTTTCAGCAATATATCTGGCATATTTTATTATGTCATTGATACCTCTTCGATCCATTGCAGGAATTTTATTATCTCTTAAAATTTCTTGAGCAATAAATTGCATTAATTTCATTCTGTTTCCTTCATTATCAAGCATGGCTGTTTTTAAGAGAATTTCATAGCCATCACCTTGAATCCTTGAACGCATAGGTGGTAATATTTTTGGAAGATCTGCAAGATTACAGGCAGCAACAAGAACGAAATCACAAGGAACATTATCTATTCTTACAGATGCACCTGAGCTTTGAGGATTTCTACCAATTATCGGGAACTTTCGCTCTTGCATTGCTGTTAATAATGACCTTTGTAAAGCACCAAGCTGAGAAATTTCATCCACAAATAGAACTCCTTGATGAGCTTCATGTATACTTCCTGCTATTACTCGTTTGTATGGTGGAGTTCCTAGCTTATGATGCCCACCGTATGGATCATGCAAGCAATCTCCCAGTAATTCAGTTGCACTTGCACCTGTTGCTTGAACAAAAAGAGATCTCCTAATAGGAACTAAAACCTTCATTGGCTTTGTTCCTTTTTTAGCTTTAGAAAGTTCAATAGCTTCTTGGTCAAATACTCTAATACTATTTCCGGATTCTTCAAACAAAAGGATTTCTTCTCTGCCATCTGGAAGGTAAATCGCTTTTGATACCTTAGAACCATCTGTTGTTTTTGCAGTGAATGGTGAAAGTGAAAGCAAATCTCCAAATCTAGAAGATGATTTCTTACGTTTTGATTTATTACAATGAGGACATAACCGTGTTTCCGGGATAGAAAAACCAGAACAGTGCTCACACCCATACCCTAGTTTTACTGCAACATCAAATGGTGCTTTAGACGGATGAATTAACTTTCCAAATTCACTATTTGTAGTTGTTTTTTGATTTCTCAGACGAAGTTCGTGTAATTGTTTAACTTCAAAAAATGGTCTTTCGGGGTTTTCTGGATTATGTACAATCCATATCTCTTCAGATGGCTGTCCAAGGTGAAAAGATAATGCTTGTGCTATCATTGACTTTCCAATTCCTGGGGGACCAATAAGCAATAAGTTTCTTCTTTGTTGAGCAGCCATACGAGCTACTTTAATAGCGAAATCTTGTCCGATTATTCTTTTCAGAGGGTCTTTTGGAATTGGAATATCAAAAGTATCTTCAATATCTCGTAATCTTACTATATGTGATTCATCTCGAGGTTGAGCTATTCTAGAATTCTCATTCTTGGTACTAGTAGATGATTGTTCCGATTGAAAAAAATCTTTGCCTCTTGACATTGGTGTTGCACAAATAGATATTAGACATTGTTTTTCTTAAAACAATAGATTATCCATATATTATGAGAAACAATTAAATAAAAAAGAGAAATTCTTTAGCTGGTAGAAAAAAACTCGCTACCAACTAAATAAGTAATTAGAATTTTCTAAGCAAAACTAAATATTTTGGTTTTATTTGGTCTTCTTGAAAGTTCAGCTATTCGAGCCCCAATTAAAGTACTGATATTTTTTTCTTCACAAGCATCAATTAATCTTTGAGTTATAATGCCATCAAAAATAACTGTAATAACACTTGATTTTGCTTTTTTGATTTCATCATAGATTGAAATGACTTTGACTTTTTTCACTTGCTTTTTCTTTTCATTGAGGAAAATACCTTCTTGTTTTTCCTTTCCATCGATATCTTTAACGAAGGTTAGTAATTCTTCGGGAATTTTAGGGGGTGGTGGACGACTATAATATTCACTTGAGCGGCTATCTCTCGAAGATCGTCTATCACCTCCACTTCGTGGGTGTGGTCTTCTACTTCTATTATCTCTTGATTGATATCTTGGAGATGAAGAGCTTCTTGAATCCCTTGACTGATAGGATTGTCTTCTAGTTCCTGAGGATGCTTGAACATGTGTTCTCTTCTTCTCTTGAGTAGGTTCGGGTGAAACTTTGGTTGCTATTTTTGGAGGAATTGTTTTTCCTTTAATTTTTGTTCCTCCTCTTGTTTGCTTTCTTTTGATTGCTTTTACAAGAATTTCATTAGCATGAATTTCAGTCACGAAACCTGCTTCTTCTATAGGAACTTTTTTGCCGAGGTGATCGACAATTTCCTTTGGTTTCAAATCTTCAACTTCAACACCTGTTGGTGCACGAGCAACATAATCAACTTCGCTATACATTAGAAGCTCTTTTAGTATCAAATCTCCACCACGGTCTCCATCTAGAAACGCGATTGTTGTTTTTTTCTTGGTAAGATCACTAACAGCTCTTGGAACAGATGCTCCTTGGACCGCTACGGTATTTCTAACACCTGCTCGTAAGCAAGCAGCAATATCCGCTCTGCCCTCAACAATAATGATAGTATCTGAACTGTTCAATTCGGGTCCAGCTGGTAGAGGACCATAGTTGGTAATACCACCAACTCGAGCAGCTTTAATCACTTCATCGTGAATTTCACTTGAATCTTGAGAAGTCTCTGTTTCCCATTTCTTAAGAAGATCTGAAGCACGTGAGATGATTTTCTTTCGTTTTTCTTCACGAACATCTTCTATTTTCTTTATGCTAATTTTTGCATTGCATGGACCAATTCTATCAACTGTTTCAATAGCTGCTGCTAAAATTGATGTTTCAACTTTATCAAGGCTGGATGGAACTGAGAGATTTCCTTTAGTTTTTCCTCCACGTATGATAAGGCTTACTTGAATTCTTCCAACTCTTCCGCCTTTTTGCAATTCACGTAAATCAAGATCATCTGAGAGCAAACCTTCTGTTTGGCCAAATAAAGCACCAACGACATCAGGTTTCTCAACGATGCCTTCAATAGCGAAATCAGCATGAATCATGTATTTTGTTGTTGTTGATTCCTCGTTATTATGATTTTTAGTATATGGCATTAATTTTATACCTCCAATATTAACTTGGGTTAAATTGTTCAAATGACACATTTGTTGTAAAAATCGCTTTGGAGATTTTTTTCTTACACCTTTAAAGAGCAAGCGAAATAATAGGTTTTTTTTATTCTAACCTATGTATCTCAAATATCTCCTGATCAAAAAGAAAACGAATAGTCATCAATTATTGATATTTTTAGGAAATTACCTTAGTAATTTTTCTTATATCTTTGAGCAATAGTAATAATTTGAAATTATTTTAATATTATTGCATTAATCCTATTTGATTATTTTATCTAAATTATTTCTCAACCACTTTTGTGGGAGTTAGTAATCGTGATTTGATGATGAGGCTCTGTTTATTTATTGTTTTTTTCTGTGAGCCTGTAATATTCTTAATTATTCTTTATGATCAATATATTCGATTCTTAGCAATCAATTGTCATTCGATTGTTAAGTCAAATGTGCCTAAGAGGTTTTTAAACCTTTGTCTGTTGCTGATTGCAACCCGAAATTGAAATGAATTAATAGTTACAAAAATTGATTAAATCGATTTTCACTCTTACAAAAGGTAAGTCTTTTATTGTTGAAACAAACATTTTTCTATTGGATGAAGTAATTTATTTCCACTCGTTGATGTTGGAGGAAAAAAAGACTTTGATTTCAAGAAAGAAAAAAATGACCATTTTAACTTTATTATTGATTCTTTTAGCTGGGAATATTTCTACCTTTATATTTACTGCAGAAGATACTATAGCAAAAGTACCCTTTAGCGGAAGCGGTGGATTAGATACTCAAGGATATTATTACTCGCATTGGAATGAAACCATTACCGTTGGAATGGATGGATCACTGCTAATTATTGAGGAGATGACATTTAGAATGGATCCCGGTTCTTATGGATTTGCTTATAGAAATCTGAACTGGAAACTTTTTGATAATGTAAACAGTTGGAAAATAGAATCTGGGAATAATGCACCAAGTATTACCTATTATAAGATGGAAAAAACAGCTGAAGAAATTCAGTTCTACTGGGAATTTCCGAGAGATTATTATTCATCACATGTTAGCTTTACATTTGTTTTGACCTATAATGTCTCATCTGCTATGGATTTGCGAGGAGAAAGGGATAGAGTATATTGGAACGTTATTGGAGATGAATTTGAAGTACCAATAAATGACATTTCAATTCGTGTAATCTTTCCTCAAGAATATGCCTTAGCTGATGTTCGATCAACTACTTATTTTCAAGGAACAAATCCTGGTGATGATACTGGGTCAAAATTGAATGTAGATGGAAAAACTCATGTGACTTTCCATCAAAGCTCTGTAGGTGCATACGAATCTTATACCATTGATGTTGACACACCACCTGCAGGGATAATTATGCCTTTTAGTTGGAGAGTGTATTTGAATACGAATTGGTATTTATGTATAGCATTTGGTTTTATGCCTGTTTTGCTCTTCTTTGGATTGCTCTTCATTTTTAAAGGACTTGACCCAAAAGTAAAAAGTATCCCAACATTGAATGAAGTTACGTACAAAAAATGCATCCAATGTGGGTACAAAGATGCTCGAAAAATTAAATTCTGCCCAATGTGTGGCGATGATGTTAAAATAGTAAATGAAATTGGCCCACCAAATAATCTAAGCCCAGCAGAAGTAGGAACTTTACTGGATGAGAAATTTGATAAGATTGATTTTGTTGCTGAATTCTTTTATCTCGCAGAAAAAGGTTATTTGAAAATTATTCAAACAGATAGATCAAGTGAGATTTATTTCCAAAGAACGGAAAAAGATGCTTATTATGGAGAATTGTCTAAATTTAATAAAAGCCTTCTAAAATTCATCGAAGATTATTCATATGATACTCTCTGGTTCAAAGATGAAAGCAAAAAGACAGATGAAATTCCCGTAGAAGTTATCTCATTATCTGTTATTAAGACAAAGGCAGTTATGCTCTGGAAAAATAAAAGTGAGGTATATAATAAATTATCCGGAGGAGATTCTCCATACTTCACGAAAAATCCTGAGAAGGTTAGAGGTAAATATTCTATGTATGCAATAGGTATCGGTGTGTTAGGCTCAATCGGTTTCGTTATCGGTTCCTCATTCTTTTTCATTAATGGATTAGTATGGGGTGCCGCAGGTGTAATTGCGGCATCTTTCATTGGGTATCTAGTATCAAATAAAATGCCAAAACTAACTAAAGAAGGAGCGAAAGCAAAAGCAAGTTGGCAAAGCTATTTGCAATTAATACGTGGACAAATGCTTGGATTCCCTGACCCATATGAACAATTTAGCTTTTCAATGGACCACTTCTCATATCTACTAATTGACCCTAAATTTGATTTACCACATCACCTTAAACATATCGCGAAAAAAATACCCAATAACACCCCTCCTTCTAACTATCATTATACCGCACCATATTGGTATTATTATCCTAGAATATACTTACCAAGGCAATCTGGAATGATGACTCACAGAACAATAACTGGATTCGACAGTCTTGGTAGAGGTTTTGAATCAATGGTTAATGGAATAAGTAATTTAGCCGAAAGTTTACCAACGGCAATATCAAATATGGCTGAAGGATTAACTGGAGCAATTTCTTCTATGAGTGACGGTTTCACTCCTCCATCTTCGAGTGGAGGTATCAGTGGTTTCGGTGGAGGTTCCAGTGGTGGAGGAGGCGGAGGTGGCGGTGGAGGAATTGGTTAACTTCATCAAAATCTAATTGAAATAAGATTGCTTTTGGGTGAAAACCCGAAAGATTTTCTTTTATCTAACAGTATTAAAAAAATAGCTCTTTGAAAGAGATTAGTTATCTAATCTTCTTTCTTTTGCTTCTCTTTTTTCTTTTTTACTTTCTTTTTTGGTTCTTCCTTTCTGTTGGTTTCAAGCTCTTCTTTCTTATCTTTTTCTTCTGTCTTCTTTTGCTTATCGTCTGTTTTCTCCTTCTTATACTTCAAAAGTTGATTAGCAATTATTTTTTCAAGAACTTCTTCTTCTAAATCTTCACTATCAATAACAACAAAATTCAATTTTTCATCTGCAAAAGTTTGAATTATGGGGCTCTTATTCATAAGAATCATACCAATTCCGCCAAAAAGTTGCATATCGACAAAAGAAAAAATGAATCGTTTGAAACTTAATAAAAGATCATTATTAGTTAAATAGAGAAGTTCACCACTTTGCTCTCCTGCAATTAGCATCAAGCGGATTCCCATAACTTTTTTACCAATTGTTAAACCATTTGTTTTAATTGGCCAATAAACAAAATAAGCAGAAGAAGCTAACGCTGTTACAACGCCCATAAGAGGCCAGAAAATATAGAGTAAAACCTCTAAAACAGGTTTAGCAGTTAAGACGAAGGAAACATGGAATACAAAAGGTAAGGCTAAACAAACAAATAAGATTAGATCGATGATTAAAAAATCAATAATTGCAGCTATTATTCTATTAGAAATAGATGACAAGGGTTTCTTGATATTGGTAGTTTTTTTCTCCTCACTCATAAATAAGTCTCCAAATAACGATTGATTCAAGATTATAAAAATACATGTTGTTTTAAAAAAATTCTCTAAGGTAAGGAAAAAAGAAGAAATGAAGGAACTAGTAAAAAAATTACTCAGTCCTTGGTTTCTTTAGAGGTACTAAAGATTCATCAACTTGAACGACAATGGTTTTGCCAAATTGATCTGCGAATCTTTGGTTGTTGTTGTCATTGGTAATAAAGTACCACGCGATCAAACCAAAAGCAAATCCAGCTTCTATCCAACCAATAAGGGCACGTATAAATACTTTACTAAAATCACCTTCAGTAATTGATCTAAGCGTCCATTTAGCTTCATCCTCAATTAACATAAGCTTAATTTTTTGCATCTTTTTACCGATTGTTTGACCGTCATTTTTATAGGGCATCCAAACAAAGATGTAAAACATTGCTACAAAACCTAATACGTATAGTACAAAGCTCAATAGATAACTAAGCCAACCACCAATAACGGGGATAGTACCTATAACAAAATAGAGAATAACACCTAAAATATAAATGCCGAAAACGATACCATAATCAACAATAGCCGCAATAGCTCGTTCTTTAAAAGTAGCTAAAGCAACTTTAACATCTGGTTTTTCTGTTTTTTCAGTTTTTTCACTCATAATAAACTAACTCCTACTAATAAAAGGATAATAGTACCTTCCTTTCGAACGAACTAGTATAAAAATAATTTCAGAAAGAGCAAGAAAAATAAGGAAAACTCGTGAATAAAAAAATCGGAATAACCTTTAAATGCGACAAAAATATCTCTGCTTAAGGATTTTCAATCAAAATAGGACTCAAATTTCAAACGGTGAAAATATATGGCAGATGAAGATATATATGCTGACGTTCAGTTAGCAAAGAAACCAGAAGATGAGTGCGCCAACTCAGCTTCAATTGAAGCAAAGAAAACAGGAAAGATTAATGTTTTCCTTTGGTTTTCATACGATGCTGCGGACACCTACTTTTCACAATTAATAATTAGCCTTGCTTTTACACCACTAGCTCTTTTGTTAGGTATAGAAATAGGTTGGACATATACATTCACGTTTGTAATAGTCTCACTCTTTATGGCATTTTCAAACTTGCTAATAGCTGCTCTTGGACCAATTATGGGTTCTATATCAGATATTGCCGGCAAACGAAAAGGAGCAGTAATTATTGTTGCAAGTATTATGGTTGCTTCAACAGCTGCAGTGACTCCTTTTGTAAGTTTTGGTACACCCATGTTTAAATTCTGGATGGCAACCATTCTATTTGTAATAGCAAACTTCTGCTATCAAGCGGGTAGAATGTTTTACGATGCCCAAATCCCTTTCATTGCAAAAACAGAGCAACGTTCATTTACACAAGCTTTAGGTGGTTCTCTTAGCTTCATCGGGTCTGTTCTTGGAGTTGTGACAAGTATGGTTTTAGTGGGTATCTTTGGCAAACCAACACATATTGATACTGCTATTTGGGCGAATGCCTCTATAAGACCTGAAGATATTGAATATGGTGGTCTTCAATGGATGTTTCTTATTGGTGCAATTGTCATGGTAATTATGGCATTACCTTATCTTTTCCATAAAGAAGTTGAAACTCCAACGAAAGTCACTTTGATAGACAATTTTAAACAATCACGAAAGATTTTCCGGACAACAGGAAAGGAAATTCTAAGAGATCGAAATTCTTTGCTTTTCTTTCTAGGTTGGTTCTTTATTACCGATGCTGCGAATACTGCAATACTTTATATGACTGTAACTATTCAAGGAGCTGTAGGATATGATTTAGCAACTACTAATTATGTTCTTTTCGCAGGCATTGGTGGAAGTTTAATTTTTGCTGTTATCACAGGACTTTTTATGAACAAATATGGTCCAAAGTTAACTTTCATTGTAAATGGTATTTCATGGGCAATTGCTGTTCTAATAATTATTTTCTCCGGTTGGGAGATTGGAGGTATTATGACTCCAAAATGGTTGGTGTTTTTCGGGGCGTTCTTTGTTGGTATTGGTTTTGGAGGTATCTGGATTGTTGGAAGACAATTCATTATGGTACTAGCTCCACCTTCGAAATTAGCTCAATATGGGGGTTTCCAAAAAATCGCTGGGCGAGTTAGTGCAATTGTATCTCCACTTATGTATGCTGGACTTATCTTTGCTTTTGAACCACAATTCGGCATTCGTAATGCCTATCGTTTTGCTTTAGCTTCTCTAATAATCTTTTTCATAATTGGAGTAGGACTAATTTCATTCATTAAAGACCCACACAAACGGTATCTCTCTGGTGAGCGTGCGCCTTATACGGGCTTATATGATAAGCAACAAGATGAGGAAATCGCATAAAAAAGTTGAAGGATTTATCCTTCACTCATTTTTTTATCTAATTCAAAGTATTTTTATTACTCAAGGTTTTTTTCATCTTCTAACATTTGAAGGCATTCTTCATATACTTCAACTGCTTTTCGGAGATGTGGTATAATTATTGATCCACCAACAATTAGTGCAACATTCATTGCTTCGTAAAATTCTGCAGGTGTTACATCTTCCTTAACACAGTTGATAATATGGTAACTTATACAATCATTGCAACGTAAAACTGTAGATGCAACTAATCCTAGAAGTTCTTTTACTTTGATGGATAATGCTCCTTCATCATACGCTCGAGAGTCAAGAGCAAAGAACCTTGTTATTTGCTTGTTACCGCTGTTGAGTATTTTTTCATTCATTTTCTCTCTGTATTTTTTGAATTCTTCTAATTTGTCTGCCATTTTGTTAGCTCCAATTCTTTAACTCTATTCAAATGTTTTATTTCTTTTTCTATTACAGGTTAACTGTTTCCGATATCTTTTTGTAACACAAAGGTTTTTTTTGAATGTTGTTAATAGTAGTTTAGTTATTATCCAAATAGTTGGTGGAAACTCATATGGCTCGAACAGCTCTCAAATGGATACTTGGTTTAATTTTAACAGTTATTGGATTCTTTTTTACGGGTGTAGTTGTCGTTTTCTATATATTGGGAAGGAATACCATGGGTGGATTAATCAGTGCTATAGTTATAGGTTCAATTGGATATATTCCTGGTTTGATCTTAATTATACTTGCATTGGTTGATGGAGCACACAATGTCTTTGACTTGCGGATTTCCAAACTCCTTGAGGAACATGACCGAATCACTCCAACTGATCTTGCAGAAAAAGCTCGAAGTCGTGAAGATAAAATAGAAGCATCTGTTTCAAGAATTATTGAGAAAGGTCTAATTATTGTTTATTTTGATAAGGCTACAGGTGAATTTGTTACACAAGAGGGTCGCGCTATAGCTGAACGTATAATGGGAATCATTATCTCCAAAAGACGTGTTACTCTACAATTGCTGTGTGATGAAACAGGAATGACTGAGGATGAAGTAAAGCGTATTGTAATTGGCATGGAGAAACGAGGATTGTTTGATGGTACCTACGACTGGCAAAGTGGCAAAATCCTCTCAAGAGAAGGCACAACCCAGCTTACCGTTGCTAAAACTAGTTGCCCACATTGTGGTGCTCATTTGACTGAACCTCCACTGCCCGGAGAAGAAATAAAATGTAATTATTGTGGAAAAATAATTACTGGTTAGTAATTTAAAAGAAATCTCCTTACCTAGGAGATTCATTCCTTTATTTTTTACAACTCCTTTACCATGAGGTATCCATCTGATAAATCATCATAATACTCTTTCAATTTGCTTTTTATCTTGAAATCATATTTCTTGTAAAACTGTATTGCGGGAACATTATCTATCTTAACTTCTAATCTTACTCTTACAATTGGTGACTTGCGCATCACATCAAGAGTAAATACTAAAATTATCAAACCAATTCCTTTTCTTTGGTGATTCGGGTGGACAGCAAAGATCATTATATGGGCTGTTTCAATTGAATATATACCAAATATGACAAACCCAACAATTAGTTTAGAGGTGGATTCCACTGCAACATAATAATGTTCAACTCCAATAAGTGATTCTGCAAGCTCAAAAGCATCATCTCCTGGGAAACACTTCTCGCAGATAAATTGAATTTCTTTCAGGTCTTTTTTCATTACTTTTCTTATTTCTATTGTAGAGCTGCTCATCTAAACATTTACTTCCAACAAGTGAACCAAATTAATACTCACTAATCTATTTTTAAGAATTTTTGCAAGTAATACTGAACTAATTTTCATTAATCATTACTGCTAATGAGGAGTAGTTATATATATGGGTTAAAAACTTCTCAATTTGCATAATGCTTATTTACTAGAGGAAACTCCTCAAAGTATATTATTATAATCATTTGCAAAAGTAGTGAGTCATCTCTCTTTTTGTGAAGATTATTATTTATTGGTGCAATTACAATGTCAGATAAAATTTCCGAACTTCTTACAAACTTGAAATCAAAAGATGCAACAATCAGAATTAAAGCAGCAAAAAATTTAGGTGGTTTAGGTGATCGTCGTGCTACTCCTGAATTAATGAACACAATAAAAGAAAACCCCGATGTAGAAACTCGAGTTGCTGTTGCAGAAGCTTTAGGAAAAATTGGTGATAGGGTTGCAACAGAGCTTCTTATTGATACATTTAAGCGTGATCCTGATAAAAAAGTCAAAACTGCAATGCTAATGGCCTTGGGTGAACTTGGAGATGATAATGCATACGATCTTCTGTATAACGCCATTCTAACAGAAAAACTGTTAGTAATTCGTGAAGCAGCCATTATTGCTATTGGAAAATTGAATAATAAAGCTGTTGCTATTGAACTTCAGGAAATTGTTCTTGCAGAAAAAAGTACTAAATTAATCGTTGCAGCAATAAAATCACTCTATCTTTTAGGGGAAAGAAAAGCTGCACCTATGTTCAAAGAATTACTAGAAACATCTGATAATGCAACAATCAGAGCTGAAGTTGCAACAGGTTTAGGACGAATTGGAGGACGAGAAGCATTAACACCATTAATTGCTATTCTTAAAAAGGAAAAGGATGAAAATGTTAGAAACTCTATTGTAATCTCACTAGGACGAATAGCCAATACTACGTCAGTAGATTCATTGATAGATGTCTTGAAAAATGATGAAAGTCCAATCATTCGAAAAAGTGCTGCTTGGTCTCTTAGACGAATTAAAGTTGGTCGAATTTCAAGTGTTCTTATGACTCAACTAGATAAAGAACCGGTTGAATTTGTTAAACAAGAAATTATTGCCTCTCTTGGTAAACACAAAGAAAGGAAAGCTATTAATGCTATTGTGGAAGTATTAGCAAATTCAAAAGATATTCAAGTTAGACGTGCAGCTGCAATAGCTCTTGGAGATATTAATGATAAAAAAGCGATTGAACCTTTACTAACAACCCTTGAAACAGATACTTCTGTTGAAGTAAGAAAATATGCTGCTTGGGCTCTTAGTAAACTGAAAAGTGTTAACTCTAAAGAAATATTAATTGAATATAAACAAAAAGAGAAGGATGATTCGGTAAAAGAAATGATTCAAACTGCAATCAATACAATAGAAAATGCTATCAAACAAGCGGAAACCGAAGCTGCAAAAGCAGAAGAGCGTGCTAAAAAGGAAGAGTATTATTACTTTTAATTTTCCTTTTTTAGATATTTTCTATAGTAATTTCTCTTGTTGAAAATCACCAATCAGTTCTCCAAACGATATACCATTACTTAATGCATGTGTATATGAGATTTTGTAATTAGTTCCATTGCGAACACTCAAAAGTTGATCTGGAACATGTAAGAATGAAAATCCTTTGCGACGATTTTTGAATTTTACACCAACATAAGGTTCAAAGCCAATTCTCTTGCTGAATGCAAGTAAACCGACGATTTGCTCCTTGCTAATATAAAGAGTATTTTTCCGTATTGTCTTAATTTCAAGAACAAAGAATTTCTTTCGTTTAACTGAACCCGCAATTAGATCTGGTCTTGGAAGAATTGTGCCACCTCCAGATGCAGGCGCACGAAGAACTGCAAAACCCGCTTCCCAGAACATATGAACTAAATCTCTTTCTGCTTTAACACCACTTGAAGACAAATACACACCCATCATAATGTACAATAAATCAAATAAAAATTCTAGGAAGAGATGGCTAATGATTTTGTTGAAATCGTACTAATAAGAGTTATATTTGAAATCTAAGAGATAAAATTTGTAATTACATCTTTCTAAAAGATCAAAGGTTTGATTTAAAAATAGAGAATTGATCTGGAAAGCGACAGCCCAAAAATCGACCATTGTTTCAGGGAAAACAATGGGGAGCGCGTATGGACGGGCTTATCGCAATCCAGAATGCAGGTGAACAGGTCTCATAATGAGACCGGTTTTTTTTTGAACAAGGTCTCTCTTGTTACAAGCATGATTTTGGATTGATTTTCTAATTCTCAGCCATTTTCATGACCAGAGATATTGCTGAAATGACATCTTTAGCGGGAATACCTTCTCCTCGTTTGTAAATCAAAAGTGTGCCTTTATTAGATATTTGAGCACTAATTTGACTTCTATTTGGGAGATCAATAAATCCTCTAAAGTAGCTAATAACTCCTTGTCTTCTATAAATGGTCCATTCTGCACTATCAAGAATATCGCCATTCAATTGAATTTTATTAAGAGCTTGGTTCTCTAAATCGGATATCTGTACTGTTTTAAGTAAAGCCGCATCCTTGCATAAATTAACCATAGCTGTATCATTTAAATTTACACTATCGAATTCAACTCCAAGGAGCTCCATTAATGGCACTAATCCTTTCTTAGACACCCATGAAGTTCCTCGACATTCGAGATATTTTTGTTTAGTATGAATAATATATTCGCATTTTCCTTGTGAATATACTACTTCATTTGTAATTTGATCATCCTTCATTCTTTGCACTGTGATTGGTTGTCCAATTGTATAGTAGACACTTATCATATTGCTATCTGTATCTACATCTGAAAATCCCTCGTAGAATTTTCTGTTTTTAAATTCAACTGGATGTTCTTTCAATTTTTTGACAATCGTTTGTGCACTACCTAAAGTTCCGCCATTAACATGATATAATCTTAAAGGTAAGACCATACCTCGTGGAATTATTAAACCATTTACTTGGAGAGCCATTTTTTCACCTTGCATTAAAGTCCGAGGACTCCTAACTGACCTCGGTTTCTATTGGAATCCAACTTATGTGGTTCTCTCTTTATAAACTTTACTCACCTCTCCTTCCATTGGAGCCTTTTTTTTTCGTTGTCTAAATATAATAGAAGATGAAGAGAAGGAATGATTTTACAAAAAATGTGAGTTAAAAAGCTAAAAGGACAACCTTAAATCAATGAATGTACCAAACATATTAGTGAGGAATTTATAATGGCAATCAAAAAACTCCAAGGGTTGAAAGTAGGACGATTACTAGTACTGATATTGTTAATTGGCATTCCTTTAGCTTTTATTTTAATGGTTGTTGGCTCAGAACTTAATTGGTTTGGTCCGATACTGACTTGGGATATGTTTCTATATATTGGAACTACTGATATCGCTTTCTTACCTGAAGGTTGGGCGAAATTTTTCGTTTGGTTTGGTGCTCCTGTATTCTTTAGCATTCCATGGGTAACTTTTCTCTTCATCGACAAAGATCGAGTAGGAGAAACCTTTGATAACATGGGCAGAGCTTTGAGAAAAGTGAGCATAGGTTTGAACATCTTCTATAGTGTGAATACAATTTTCATATTTATCTTCTTCATATTACCATTTGGTTCTCCAGCAATAGCTGTCTTTGCAGCATTTGGTCTTGTTCCCTGGTTAGTTAAAAAGAAAACTGGAGCGAACATTCCTTGGTGGCTTACAATGATACCAGGGCTAATATTAGCAGCAATACCTATTGTACTTTCAGTTGGATATTATGCAAATTATGCTGAAATTTGGACTGGCATTTGGGGAACTTGGACTGGTGCTGGAGCTGGTAATGGAGAAACTCTCTTAGAGCAATTTGGTTTGATTCATTATCTGTATGGCTTTGGTTATTCTGTTGCAATTGGTGCAGTAGTAGCTGGTTTCTTTTCCTTCATTTATGAAGGGGCATCTCAAGTGGATCAACACAACCAGAGACCAAAGGGATTACTCTATATCGTAGAATTTGCTGTCGGTGCAGGAATATTAGCACTATATTTAGCATTACCTATGAATGACTCTCGAGATATTGTCTTTTATGTGATAAGCGGGATTGCAATAGGTGTAGGTGTGTTAGAATTTCTGTTACGTTGGTTTAAGAAAGTCAAACGAACCGATAAAAACAATGTACCAATCGGTGCATATGTTATGTTACCTCTTTTCATTGGGGTCGATTTAATTCGAACAGGAAAAGTCGGTGCAATAAGAAATCATGCACTTACTGTAGCATTGGCATTAGTTTGTGTAATATATCTCATCCTATTCATTATGGCATATTCATTTGCCGGAGAAGCTTACCCATCTCGTTGGAGTAAATCTGGTGATGATGACGACGACGATGATAGTGACGATGATGATTCTGATGAAGAGTAGGAAATAATCCTAACTCTTCTAAAATTTCTTTTTTATTTATGGAAAAATAGTTATTTAGCTTGTATTATTATTCTTTTCTAGTAGCTTTCTTGAGGTTGCCAAGTGGTTAATGATAATTGGGTTACATTATATGAAAAATCAATTGACAAAGTTGCTATAAATCTGTCAAATCTTAAAGGCATGTTTGTTGGACTAAATGTCAATGTTGACGCAATTCTTTTTGTAAATCCTGAATTGATTCTACAGCTAAAACAAAAGTTAGATGTTGATTCAGATGTTCTGGTTCAAAGAATAAAAGAATGGAAAGGGATTATTGAAACGCCTAGTGATTTTTTAACAGGGCTATGTGGTTGTTTTTCTCAAGGTAAAGCAAGTGAATGGATAATTCAAAACAAAAAAACTTATGATTATTTATTAAGAAATCTCCCCCTTGACACTGAATTGCGGATGGGTGGCAATGCAGGTATTATGTCAGAAATTTTGGCTCAAATTGATGTTCCTAATATCTATGTTCATGCAGTATCTCTTTCAAAAGAGCTTCGAGAACTTTTCTCTGAAAAAGAAAAAATCAAAATACCTATCTTAGCGGACAACAAGAATATTATCTTTGAACATCCTAAGAAAGCTGAATCAAAGAATGAAGATTTGTATTTACATATAATCTCTGAATTTGATCAAGGTGATGTGTTACGCCTTTCAGAAGATATTATTTGGAAATGTCCTCGAGATAATCGTTTCATTGCGACATTTGATCCTCCAAACTCCAAATTAGATTTAATCAAAGGCTTTGAATACGGAATAGATTGTTTAGCAAATAAATGTGATGCATTTATTATTTCTGGTTTTCATATGCTTGATATCAAGGATAATGATATTATTGGTATTCGCGAAAAAATAGTTAACATTTTTAATTTATTATCACAAGCAAAAAAAGCGAATCCACAACTCGTTCTACAGCTAGAATTATGTAGCACAAAAAATAAAGAAGTCCTGAAACAATTAATCTTTCTTTCAAAAGAAAGAGAAATTTGGAATAGCTTAAGTTGTAATGAAAGAGAACTTAGTGAGATACTAGAAATTTTAAACTATGAAAAATTATCAAAATCAATAAAACAACATTGTTATCAAAGAGATATTATTGAAGGGTGTTTAGAAGTTTCCAAAGACTTGAAGTTAAATAGATTTCATTTACATGAATATGGATGTTATATACTACTTGCTGATAAAGTTAAATTTGATACACCGGAAAATCTGACACAAGCATTACTTTTTTCATCTCTACTAACAGCATACAGAGCAAGTACAGGCGAGAATTTAGTATTAGAGTTGGTTAAAAAAAAGGCAGCTAGTTTTCTACTTAATTTCAAACTTACTAATCAATTTATTCAGATCGCTGAACATTTGGATGAAAAGTATTCAATTGACAAAAATGACTTTATGAAAAATGGTCGAACAATAATCGATAGCTATCATTTGATAGCTATACCAACAATTCTTATTGATCTACCTCAACTCACAGTAGGATTAGGAGACACTATATCATCAACAGCTTTAACTGCACAACTTGCATTACAGAAAAATAATTTAGGTTGAAATCCCCTCTAATCAATTATTCGATATCATTTTTGTGTGTGAAAACAAATTCAAAATACAATTCTAAGAAATTACAATAGATTTTTTAGTGCAATCCATTCTCAAAAGCAAAACGTATTCTAGTAATGATATGTCAATATTATTTAGGCTTTTATTAGCTAAGTAAAGAATATACTTAGGTGTTAAATAATGCAACATCATAGCCCAGAACAAGACATAAAAATTGTGGTAACTGGACCTTACAATGCCGGGAAATCTGAATTCGTACAACGTTTTGGTGATAGACCAATCAATGTTGCAATAAATGGAACAACAGTTGGAATGGATTTTACTCATGAAATGATTGATGATTTTCACGTGCACATTTTTGGTACTCCAGGTCAAGATCACTTTAAAGATGTACAACAATGCGTAGCAAAAGGTGCTGCTGGAATAATAATGGTTGTAGATAGTTCTGATCCTGCTACTTTTGGGCAAGTTGAAACTCTCACAAAGAGAATAAAAGCTGTTTGTGGTCGTGTTCCAATCATCATTTGTGCAAATAAACAAGATAAAGCAGGTGCTATTGCTCCTGAAAAAATAAAGCAAATGATTGGGTTCAAAGGAAAAATAATCGGAACATCTGCAGTTAGTGGATCAGGAACGAAATCATCTATTATTGAGGTCTTAAAACAAATTCGTAAAGAAAAAGGGATGTAACGAGATTTTCAAAGTATTTTACCATCCCCAATTTTTTTTCTTTTATAGCTTTTTTTTAAAAATAGAATAAAAAAGTAAATGAACTGATCATTTACTTAATTTAATAATATAGCACTTTTTCAGGATCGATCTTAGCGTCATCATGTACTTCCCAAACAATTTTCTTCTGTCTTTTCTTGGAAGATTCGAAGATTTTATCTTCTTCTTCTAATTGTTTCATATGGGCTTTAAGTGTTAAATCTTGCACTAAATATTTCCACGGTTTGTACCATTCGATTCCTAAACTAAGATTTACTTCTTCTCGTATTTCCTCAAATGTACTTGCACCATTTGTTGTGAGAGTGACTAAAATTGTTTCTTCATAATTATTGTGGGCACTAAGTGCCTGTTTTATTAGTTCTTTAGCTTGTCCACCGAGATAAGCTCCATCATAAGCGGGGCAAAGCATATCTATATTTGCTCGAGATATAAATGCCAAAGCTTTCTCTCTTTCTACGGTACTACCCGTGAGATCGATTAAATAATTACTAAAACTCATTGGGTAGATGTAGAGTTCTGCACCGGCAAAAATAGCCTTTTGTTTTGAACTGAAAAACATTGAATGTCCTGCACTAAATCCTGGATAACAGACTGTGAAGATTGTTGTTCCTCCTAATTGGAATTTATCACTATCATCAAAAACCGCATGTGGTTTTACTCCTTTCAACCTTTCCCAGGGCTCATAGGAAAATTTACCACCTTTTCTATTTGGTTCAAAGTGTTTCTCAGGTAAATACAAATAGGGTTTTCTAATAGTATCCTCAGCGTCTTTGTGACAAACTAATTCAGCTTTAGGAAACATCTGCTTTAGTTTCACTGCACCACCAATTGCATCATGATGCTCTCGAGTAAGGAAAATATATTTCACATCTTTAGCTTTTCTTCCAGCATGATCAATACATTCTCCAATTTCATGCTGTATTGTGTTGCGGATGCCAGTATCAATAATGGCTATTTTTTCATCCATTACTATGTAAACTGCATTTCTTTCTCCTCCTGGACCGTGTTCACCATACACATTCCAAATGCCATCATTAATTTCATTAAATGTCATTATTAATTACAACACCTTTGATTAATTGTTCTTTTAGAAACTATTCTTTCTTGTATTAGCTAGAATCTTGAAAATACACACAAAAGATGCTATAAACATTTCACACACCGTGAAATATTCACTCTTCTTCTATATGATTCGTTTCTAGATGTAATTATAATACATGATGTGGTATTTATTCCTTTTCAAAAGAAAAAAAGTATTATCTTCTCATTTAAATAGGGATATCAATAAAAAAATTGATAATAATTCAAGAGATGCAACTATGCCAAAAACAGCTGAAATGAAATTTGATTTCTTTGCTTTGTTAATTTTTTCTTGAGATAAAACATTTGTTTATTATATTAAAAAACTTCAATATCCCTTTTCTTAATACCATTGATTTCTCTTCACTGATTTCTTTAAATCTAGCTAATTACTGGTTCAATAATGCAAAAATTTCATTTTTTTGTTTCAAAACTGTGTGGAAATATAGGCTTCTTAATTAGTTGTTTCTTAAAACATGTGGGATTGTTTCAATTTCCACCAACTATATCTGTAACACTTAATTTGATTGAATTAAGATTCCTAATTATTTTTAATTCAATAAAGAAAATGATATAGTAAATTACAACAAACACTATATTTCTCCAAATTACTAAGGAATTTCTTTGTTGTTCTAATTTCTGGCATCTGTTTTATTGACTTTCTGAAAGTCAATGCAATTTAAATCCATTATATCATCTATAATCTCTGCGTAGTGCAGAATAATTTTTAGATTAGTTTGTCTTAGAATTTTGTTGTGATTAAAATGAAAAACAAGAGAAAAGATAGTTTGATTTATTTGATTTTTTTATTGGGAGTATTAATTTTTTCAATATACTCACTAAACAATGTCCAAAGTAAAGGAATAGATCAAAATAACGATTTTATCTATAGGATAGCATCTGATGTTGAACCAAACAATAATTTTACTCAAGCTTACGAAGTATATAATTATGATAATTGGACTGGAACATTTGATGAACATGGATCTGATCCATGTGATTATTATAAGATATATCTACAAAATTCCGACATTCTAACTATAAAATTGAACATTTATCCTGATTTTGAATTTTATTTCCAAGTTTATAATACAACCTTTCAAGTAATTTTTCATACTTCGGATTATCAAGATAGTTCATATGAGATAGATATTACCGCAAATACTACAGGATACTACTATTTTAGTGTGAGTGGTTATAGTACATCTTATAATTTTGAGGTTTTAAGAACAAATGGAAGTGGGGGGAATCCTGGAGAAGACGAATTAGAACCAAATGATGATTTTGGAAGTGCTACTCCACTCACTTTAGATGGAGATGGAAACCCTATAGACCAATTAACTATTGATCCTGCAGGTGAAGTGGATTTTTATTCAATTGACCTGGATCAAGGGGATGACATTAACATTCTATTATGGAATCTCCCTGCAAATTATGATCTCGCTCTATTTTATCCTAATCAAACGCTTGTAAGTGAATCTACCAATACAGGCACAACAGATGATGAAATTGATTATGAAAATGCAGAAGTATCTGGGGCTTACTATATTCGCGTTTCAGATTCAGATTATTATGCAGGAGTATATAATCTTAGAATTTTGTTGGAAGAATATACACCACCAAATAATGATTTTGAAAGTGCTGCTCCTCTCACTTTGGATGATGATGGAAAAACAACAGAACAACTAACAATTGATCCTGCAGGTGAAGTGGACTTTTATTCAATTGATTTGAATCAACGAGATGATATTGAAATTTTGCTATGGAATCTACCTGCAAATTACGATTTAGCTCTATTTTATCCTAATCAAACACTTGTACATGAATCAACCAATACAGGCACAACAGATGATGAAATTGATTATGAAAATGCAGAAATATCTGGAACTTACTATATTTGCGTTTCAGACTTAGATAATTATGTCGGAGTATATAATCTAACGATATGGTTGAAATCAAATATATCACCAAATGCAAATTTCACAGTTAATTCAACTATCATAGATCAAGGAGAATGGGTTTTCTGCACTTTCATAGGCGCTCTGGGAGATCTTCCAACCGAATACCTTTGGAATTTTGGTGATGGTACAGTAAACATAACGACTCAAAATTCTACACATCAATATTTGAGTTTTGGGGAATTTAAAATCACTTTAATAATTACTGACTCAGATGGTGAAACCTCAACCTTTGTAAAAACAGTAATTGTTAGAAGTTCAAGTAGAACAAGTGGATATTCCTCTATTTTTGGTTTATCCTTAACCGTTGGTTTCATATATATTCTATTTATGTTTGTAAAAAAGGAACGGGATGGTTTACGAAAAAAAAACTAAAACCTATTGATTCCTAAACCAATCTGACGGTTGATTACAGAATATCTGAAAATGAAGCCGTTTTGATTTTTTTTTGAAACATATGAAATACTCAGGCAGATAAAGAAAATATTGTAACATCCAGTATTTTTAAATGAACTCAATATTTAATTATTAATGAATTTTAATAAGTTAGTTTCTAAATAAGTTACCAAACGCACAAAAAGTGGGAAATAATCAGGTGTAGAAATCCTTGTCACAGTCATCTCGAGAGGTAAAAAAAAGGCTCTTTGAATTTGCTAAAAAAGAATTTTCAACTAAATCACCCTTATATGTTGAAGTTCGAAAAGCTAAAGGGGCAAAAACATTCTATAAAGGTCCAGTTCCACAACTCATTTTAACAAAACATAAAGCAATTCTCTTCACAGTGTTTGCAGATTATGATTCTCTCTCCCGTTTATATTATTTCAACAGAGATGGCTATTGTATCAAGGATACAAGTTACTCAATGGATAATATCATTAAGATAAAGAACCACCTCAAGAAAACAACTACTCGTGTTTTAAGATATCCAAAACAAGAAATAATCCATTCCAAAAGTGAAATCTCTGTTGAGCTAGATAAGAAATTTGCAAATATTATTGAGAAGATAGAAAAAATAATCAAAAAAAGATTTGAGAGCAGGTCTATTATTACTATTAATGATAATCTTGAATCCCAAACATTTGGAAAGACATTTGATGTATTGAATGTGAGGGATAGTTTCTTAGAATTACCATTTGGTGCAGAAAAGGAACCCAATATAGGCATTATTCTTGTTTATGAAGCTTTTAAATTAACTATAGATAGTAAACTACAGTATCCACTTTTATCAAAAGAATTAGCTAAAATAGGAACACTGCTATTTTTAGATGAAAAAGAATTACTAGAAAGAGCAATTACAATGAGTGCAATTAATTCTTTTAAATTTGAATCTTTTACACAAAAGTTGTCAAGTAAATTCGTAGAAATAGCTATTTTATTTGATCTCGTTGAACTGATAAAAGATTTCACTGATTACAAATTACTTATTCAATCTAGTGATGCTGCTGTCATGTTTATTGAGAGCTTAATAGCCAATCTATTCTCAAATTCCGATAGCAAATATCGTTTAGCAACATTCATCTATAAATCGATACAAGAAGATATTATTTCAAAGTCTAATGAACAATTTATCGATTTGGCTCTTGCCGTTTGTTGCTTAGTAGAGAATTTATCTGAAACAACAGACAAGATGGTTTCTCTAAGAATATCCATTGATAAGAAATTTAAAACTAAAGCAAAGGGTGAGATAGTTGCAGAACTAATAGATTCAATATATAATAATCAAGTTAGAAACGTTGCTGAAAAATGGCAAGCGGTATATAGTCTCTTCTCATCAAAAACGGATGATTTAATGGATTTAGTTATTGAGAATATGTTCAAGAAAGCGATTTCAATTGACACTGAATATACAACCGAACACTTGGAAAAACATGGGGATATTATTTTAACTTTCAAAAATAATTCAGATACGAATCTTGGAACTTTCACAGTAAGTGAGCTTCATTGGACGCCAAGAGAGTCAATGGAAATAATAGGTGTGAAAAGAAGATTAAAACGCGCAATACTGGAAATTGGCGAAGAAGTGGAATTAAGGATTCCTTTTATACCCAAAAATAGCGGTACAATAAATTTCACGAATTTGGATGTAAGATTCAATGATCACTCAAGTTTGAAGCATTATATACGTATATCTCTGCCACCTTTAAAAATAAAAAAAAACAGCTAATTTTCTAAATTAGCTTAATAGAGCTCGTATGATCTATTCAAGAATCCTTTCCAAATAGTTGGCATTTTATTTAACTGCTCTTGAACAATTTCTTCAATTCTTCGTTTAGTTTTGCTATCAGAATCATTACCTACGATAGCAAGCTCTATAATTTGTGGTTCGGTAATTTTCTTACCAATTTTACTTACAAGATAACAGTCCACACTTTCAACACCTAATTCATGGACAACCTGTTCAGAAATGTTTCTTGCTGCAATATTATATGTTTTACCAACATGACTTACGGGATTTTTACCTGCAGCTGCTTCCAAGGTCATAGGTCGATAAGGAGTTATTAATCCATTTGTTCTATTACCACGACCAACTTGACCATCATCTCCTTGCTCTGCTGAGGTACCTGTAACAGTCAAGTATAAACAGTCTTCTTTATCAGCAACATCTGCTACATTAACATCAACGGAAAGATCGCCGCCCCAAACCTTTGAAGAGAGATCACGAATTAACTCCTTGACATCTTCTTTTGTTTGCCAATAGTGATCAGTATCTACAAGCTCTGTACAAATCATTGCACAAGCAATTGTTAAGTCAATTTTCTTACCGTTTCTAACGCCCATTACTTTGATATCTTGACCAATTGCCGGGAATTTTTTCTTGGTTTCAGGATCATTAAGCATCAATTCTGATTTGTAAGTCAATTCTTCAACTTTAGTAAAAGGTGCAAATCCAATTCCAATGGAAGTATCATTAGCTCGAGGTATTTCAGAATCCTCATCAAAATTACCAACTAAATCTGTACTTCCTGATCTAATCTTATAATCAATAATTATATCATGCTCAATGTTAAGATGAGGTAAATCTTTTTTGAGCCAATTCTTTGTTGTTTCAATAACCAATTTACCAATTGGTAGGTATTTATTGTTAATTCTTGTATTAACACCTACAGCTCTACCAACGAGAAGAAGATAAATTGGTTCTAGAACTGCTCCATGACCAATTCTTGCTTCAGATTGTCCACCACATAATATTGCTTTGTCAACATTGTGGTGTTGTATACCACCTAAATTTTCGACATACCATTTGCTTAAAGCAATGCTTAATTCTTCAGATGCTTTATCGCACAAAAAATCAGGATGTCCTTTTCCTTTTCGTTCAACTATCTCAACAGGTAATTTTGAAGGGATAACATCGCGATTGTAACTAATAACTAAATTCTTCATTATAAAATCAGCTTCCTTCTTAGGGATTCCTTGTAGGAAAAATTGGTATTTAAAGTCTTTTCATCATTAAGCAGTAATAAATGAAATTTTGTAGTATCTTTTTCATCAATTGCTATTTTTCCAATATATTTTTATTTTATGATTTCATAAATGTGTTAAATTCAAATGAATAAGGGATTCGAGTTGACGAGAAACGAAACAATCTATGCCTTTTGTCCAAAATGTAATGCTAATCTCGTTATAATGGATGGAATTTATGTCATCACTTGTAATGATTGTAATATAAATCTAGAATATGATCTTGAAATGAGGAGATTGGAAATTCTTGGAAAGAAAGTTGAATTTGTATCTGGGAAGGTAATCAAAAGTACAAACATAAATTCAACATTAAGCTCACCAAGAAGATATTTTCCTTATCTTTTACTTGGAATAGTTACACTTGGAGTTGGATTAATTTTCTATATGATGATAAATTTACGTGATTTAGAAAGTCATGAGGCACATAGCGAGGAAGAAAAAGGCGCAGAGCCCCTTTTACAATCAGGAGAAGCTTTTCTAAACTTCCATCAAATCTTGCAGAATAGAGTTTTTTACAGTGTCCGGTATATGGCAATATTATGTGTTATAACAATTAGTTATGATTTAATCTCTGCTGCTGAAAGTAAATATTCCAGTCTTTATTTTCATCTGAAAGGACAAAGTAAAGAAACAGCTCCGGTTAAATCTCCTCATGCAATGATCTTTATATTTGCATTTATTCTGTATGTTATTTCAATTGCAGTAGTTTTGCCTTCTGCAATAACAAGTCTAGTTTACTCTTTACCATCCGTTAGTTTAGTATTCTATATAATGGCTGGTGTTGCTGGAGCTTCATTTCTTGTTATCCTTATTTGTGGTGCAGTTTGGCAGAAAGCGTTTAATGAACATATAAAAGCAATGAGGAAATTAGGATTTCAATAAATCAATAATTATTTTTTGTTAGATTTATTTTTCTTGTTTTTCCAAGTTTCTTTCATTTCAGAGAACATTTCCTTTTCACGTGCAGAAAGTTTGGTTGGAGTAACAACTCGAATAATGATATGCATATCTCCTTTACCAAAACCTTGGAGGTTTGGAAATCCTTTGCCCTTGAGACGATAAATTGCACCATTCTGAGTGCCTGCCTTTATACTAATTTTTGCTTTCTTACTTTTAATTAATGTAGGGACAAAAATTGTCTCCCCTAAAGCTGCTTGTGCAATGTTAATCTTCTTTTCGAGTATTAGCTCGTTTTCCTCTCTCTGGAAGTATTTGTGTTCTTTTAGGGTAATATTTACAATTAAGTCTCCAGGAGGAGCTCCTTGAGGACCTGGTTCACCTTCACCTGAAACTCGTAATGCAAAACCACCATCAATACCTGCAGGAACTGAAACTTTGATTTTCCTAGAACGTTTTACCATTCCAGATCCTTTACATTGGCTACAAGGAGTATCAATAATCTGTCCAGCACCTCGACATTGCCTGCAAGATGTTTCATTAACCATCATTCCGAAAGGTGTTCTCTGTTGAACCCTCTCTCTTCCAGATCCACCACAAGTACCGCATTTTCTAGGAGTTGTACCCACAGAAGCACCGGAACCTTTGCAAAGATAACATGTAACATTCTTTTTTAATTCAATCTCTTTTTCTATTCCTGCTGCTGCTTCTTCAAAGGTAATTGGTAAGCTAATTCTAAGATTTCGACCTCTTACGGCTCTGCGTGTTCTACTTGAACGTCCGCCACCAAAGAAATCATTAAAGAGACTTCCAAAAATATCACCAACCCCTGCGCCTGCAAATGGATCACCACCAGTTCCTCCAGCAGTATGACCTAAACCACCCCACCCTAATCGATCATAAGCTGCTCTTTGGTTGGGGTCACTTAAAACGGAATAGGATTCGGACACTTCTTTAAAGCGTTTTTCTGCACCTTCATCACCAGGATTTGCATCGGGGTGATTTTTTCGAGCAAGTTTTCTGTAGGCCTTTTTTATTTCATCTTGATTTGCGTTTCTTTGAACGCCTAAAACTTCATATGGATCTCTTTTGGAACTGCTCATTTATTAATCACCATGATTATCTGATTTTCTTTCCTATTCTTCTTACTCTTGAATAATAATTAATTTTCAATCCAGATTTTTTCACTATTTAATCATAGTGATTTTTCTTACATTTATACCTATTTTAATTCCAAATTTATTGAATTAAAATGACTATGTTCTATTTTTAATTATTTTGAAACAATACTTTTTGATTTTTTTTAAAAAACTATCCAGAAAAATTAATGATGGATGGTATACAAATCTATAAATAACTATTGGTGTAGTGGAAAGCAGATTTCAGAAATAATTTCTGAAAGAAATCTCGGAGAAGTCGAAAGACAATGGGTCAAACAGTAATAGAAAAAATTTTTTCCGCTCATTCTAAAGATGAGGTAGAACCAGGCAATATCATTTGGTTAGACCTCGATGTTCGGAGTGCCCGTGATTTTGCAGGAGCAAATGTTGTAGGTAATCTACGTAAAAATTACCCTGAAAAATCAAAGTTTGAGAATAAAGGGAAGACGGTCTTCACTTTTGATTGTGTAATCCCAGCCAATAATCTTGGATACGCAGAGAATCAACAAACCATTAGAGTTTTTGCAGAAGAAGAGGATATAAAACTCTATGATTCTGAATGGGGTATTGGCTCTCATGTTCTAATTGAGGATGGATATAGTTTACCTGGAACAACAACTGTAGGCACAGATAGCCATTTGAATATTATGGGTTGTATAGGTGCTTTTGGTCAAGGAATGGGCGATCAAGATATTGCTTTTGGAATGAAAGCAGGGAAAACTTGGTTCGAAGTTCCACCAACAATGAAGGTTATTATTGAAGGCGAATTAAAAGCTCCTTGTTCTGCAAAAGATATTACTTTAGCAGTGATTCGTAAATTGACTTCCAAAGGCGCTTTAGGGAAAGCAATTGAATTTGAAGGCAAAGCTATTGATAATCTCTCTTTACCAGGTAGAATAACTCTCTCATCAATGGTTACTGAAATGGGTGGCATTGTTGGATTTATTCCACCAAGTGATGAAATCCTAAAGTACTGTAAAGAACGCGCAAAGACAGATTTTACACCACAATATGCTGATGAGGATGCTAAATATGTTGAAGAGGTTGTTGTGGATATTTCAGATTTACGTCCTTTAATTGCCAAACCATTTAAACCTGATAATGTAGTTGAGGTTGAATCTCTAGAAAAAGACAACATTCATGTTGATTCCGGATTCATTGGTTCTTGCACAAATGGTCGCTATGCTGATATGAAAGTAGCAGTAGATATGCTTAGAGGTAAAGAAGTAGCTCCAAAAACTGTGCTAAAAATTGTTCCGGCAACACGACGAGTGCTTGGTGATATGATTGCCAATAATGATATAAAAGTTCTATTTGATTCTCGAACTGTAGTAAGCAATCCTGGTTGTGCAGGATGTGCATCTGGTCAAATTGGTATGACTGGTAAAGGTGAGATTCAAGTATCAACTGGAAACCGTAACTTTAAAGGAAAACAAGGTTCGGGAATGACCTATCTCTGTAGTCCAGAAACTGTGACTGCTTCATCAATTGCTGGAAAAATAATCAGCCCAGATAATCTTTAGGAGGAAAAATAAATGGTAAAACCAATTATACTCAAAGGAAGGGCAGTAGTAATACGCGAAACTAGCGGAGAACCTATCGATGATGTTGATACGGATATGATTTTTCACAACAAGTATCTTCATATCATTGATATAAACGAAATGGGTCAATATGCACTTGACAACCTTGATGGGTGGAAGGATTTTGCAAAAACAACTAAAAAAGGTGATATAGTATTCTTTGGAGCCAATTTTGGTTCTGGTTCTTCCCGCCAACAAGCAGTTGATTGCTTTACAGCACTTGGTGTTCAAGCTCTAGTTGCGAAATCTTATGGTGCAATCTATAAGAGAAATGCTATCAATGCCGGTTTGCCCATACTTCAATCTGATATTATTGATGACAAATCAATAATTGAAACTGGTGATGAAGTTGAAGTAAATCTAGAAACTGGGATGATAAAAAATCTTACAAAGAAGAAAGAGCATTCCAATAAAGGTATGTCTAAAGTACAAATGGATATCTACAAAGCAGGCGATCTCTTTGCGTATGCAAAGAATCTATAACCTGTTTTTTTTTTCCTCTTTCATTTTACTTATAACTAATTAGCACAATCATTATAGTAATGAATTACTATTTGTTTCTAAAGGTGTTTAGTGAATGTCCGAATTAGATAAGAAGTTACAAATAATTGAAGATAGAATGAAAGAGCAACTTTCTTCATCAAAAGACGCAAAATTGATACGAACTTTGATGGAAACACTCATAGATATTCGCGAAGCATTTGAGGAGTTTAATCGCTTCTTCAAGATTGACATTAACTTAGAGGAATTAGAGAATTTTAAACCACGAGAAGTTCAACATTCTGGTGAGTGGGCAGATTCACTAATTAAGATTTGTGAAGTATTAATTGATCTATACGATAAAATCGACAAAGTTGATCTTGCTAAAAAATGGCAGAAACGACTCGAGGAACTTAAAAATATCTAATAGTGAAAAGTTTTTTTACCTTTCACTCTTCTTTCTGTTCTTCTAGTGAGTCGTCAATTTCTTTATCACTAAAGATAACTTCTTGCTGTGTTTCTTCCTCTTCTTTTTTTGAAAGGGGTTGTTTTTCGTTTACGTCTTCTACAGGAGTTCTCATCCATCCAAAATAAATACCTAAACCAAGGAAAAGCAAATCACAAACTAACATTAATGTAAGCACAAGTGAATATTCAAGAACAACTTTATTGGCAAGTGGGTCTGGTCTATCAAAAGGGAAAATACCGATAAAACCACTAATAACAATATATGCCAATAAACCCGCAAATAGGAACATGAATGCGAATCCCCATTTATTGATGTTGATTGCCAGATCGATTTCTTCTTTTGATTTTTTTACACGGGATGATACATTGGTAATTGTTGCTTGCTCTTTATTGTCTTCTTGGTCTGGTTTACCTGTTTCTCGAATGATTATTTCCTCCTTAGATATTTTGATAACTATCACTTGTAACTTTATGATTTAAAATTTAGCTTTATTTAACTATATTTTTAACTTCAAAGTTAGAATAAGCTTAAGGAAAAATTGTTATTTGAGGTTAAAATAATGTTACATAATTTTGTTTTTCGAAATAAAATAGTTCGAGTTCTCGAGGATAGATTTACTAATTGGGAACAGAAAGGCTTAATGATTTCATCTTTAATCGAGAAAGAAAGCAATGGATTAGCAATTTTTGTACGTTTAGTAGAAAAACACAGAAAAGTAAAAATAAGAAAGGGAGCTGCATCTGTTGCTGCTTATATGAAATATAAACAAGTAGCACCACAATTTGTCGAAAGGATTTTTTTGGAGAAGGACTGGAGTGTTAGATTTGCTCTCTCAGCTACAGTTGCTCGTTTAATTGGTGGTGATGCAATTAAACAATTACAGAACAAGTATAATGAGGTTCTATTGCAATTGACTGATAGTAATAAGAAATATTATTTGACTGTACATTTTGCCGAGGGTTTAAGTTCCATGGGTTTAGAAGAAGCTATTCCTATTTTAATTGGGATGCTTAACCAAGCAATTAACCATCAACGGAAACAATCGAATACTCTCATTGTACAGATTCTCTATGGTTTAGGAGAAATTGGCAATGAAGAGGTTATTGATGTTTTACTTGAAAAAAGAAATGCGAATGCTTTCTTTGCAGAGAATGTTAAAAATAGTGCTCATCATGCATTGGATAAACTTGCCAAGAAATATGGGGCAAGCTCAATTGCACGATATATAGAAAAAAAGAAGAAAAATTAGTATAAGGTTTTGTTCACGTGCATCCAAACTTATTAAAGGAGCTAGAATACAATTTCGTCTTGTATCTCAATACCATCTCATCTATTCCTAAATATCACTAAGAAGAGGGTAATTTTTGTTTACCAATAGAGTAATTCTCCAAGCACATCTAAAGATGCACATATCTAACATCTTATTCTTTGCGTTAAATGTATTTCATATTATTTTAGCTTCAACATCAAATATTGTTACCCAAACTGATACTTTTCTAAAATTCAGAATACTATTTTTTAATGATTTTAACACTACAAGATTTCTTTTAGCTTTAGGAATTGTAATATCTCAAATCATTTTATCATATATAGTTTTGTTTAGAAAATTCCGAAAAACAGAGCTGGTATTAATAACAGAAAATGGTTTAACTGGAGAAAATAATGATAAAATTCTCCATGATTTGCGAATTAATTCCAAACAAATTTATCAGTGGGTACATTCGCTTGCAAGTGAACAAGGTATTAAATCTATCAAAAGAATTTATCTTACTGACACAAGTATACCTAATGCACTAACTCTTGATGTCTTGCCACTACCTTTTATCAGGAGATCTTGGATTGTTTTAGATGCAAATGTTCTAGAAATACTTGAAAAACGAGAGATAAAAGCTGTTATTTCGCATGAATTAGGTCACGTAAAAAGATTTGATGGCATTGTGAATCTATTTAGATTTGGAGTTAATTTTCTTGTGTTATTAGCATATGCTTTTTTCATCATATCAATAGTATATCATATAATTGCTGTTCAACCTATCGTAGCATTAGATATTGCCTTGAAAATTGTTTATTTACTAGTTGTTTTATTCATTATTTATATTTTAACAATAATTAACAATCTTTTAATCAATTTATCAAGAAGACAATCTGAATTAATTGCAGACCATTATGCTGCTAGAACTACAGGACGAAATCACATAATAAATGCTTTAGTTTTAATAGGGCAAAGAATGGATACAATTTCTGCTTTTGGGACTGAATTTAAGTGGTTAGGCAGCCTAGAAGGAAAAGAAAATCTAACAAGAGAATTTATTCAAGGGTTGAAAACTCTTCCAACAAAGGAAATATCCAAGAAAATTTCACGAGAAAAAGCAGTATCAATTTACGTTAGTCAACGATTGAAAAATATCCGTGATGATTTATTCGTACCTCTAAGTGATGAACAAATCAATACATTAACAGAGGTTTCAAGTAAGAAGCTCTTGAAAGTTAGGGAAGACTCTGTAGAAAATGGATTTGCTCTACATAGACAGCTAAAAACTGATATACATAAACTAACAATTAATTGGTTATTAATAGACAAAGATAAAGATTTGTACTTAAATGATGAAGAAATTGATAGTTTAATTAAGATTATTAAGAGTAATCCTGAAAAGGAATTATTTGAGGAAGAAATACAAAAGAAAAGAACAATAATTGGTTATGATCATCCTTCTATAAAACAACGAATACTCTTTTTATACGAATCATTAAAAAAATAGCTCCCACTTAGAAAATACTTTTTGAATACTTTCAGTTTACTCTTCAGAAAACCTTCCTAAATAAGAAAAGCTTATTCTATTCTGAATTGTGCTTATGTTAATTGTTCCATTGGGTGATTGATAATGGTGACCAAAGATTATACTCAGAAAAACACTAATCGTGATGTTTCTGTAGATGATCATTTAGAAACAAATGATTTTTGCAATGAGTGTTTATACAGTTGGTGTTCCAAAAGAGATAAGGTTTCATATTGTACAATGAAATCAAAAGGATTATTTGAGTGCAGAAGTTGCATGATAAAATTAATGAGTGCTTATGAAAAAGAGATTCTAATTAGTGCTGAAATTAAAATCGCTAAAAAAGAGAAAATATCTTCAATAATATACTCTTTTTAATAGGATTTCACTAATTTAGTCACAAGTCATATTATTTCGAGAAAATTTTCTATCGTTCTGCACAATTCCAAAGGGTTTTATTTAGGATAAGACACCTATTGCTAAACAACTTAGCGGAATTAAACTTGATAATCAATTTACATTTCTACTACTGGCATGAGGTAATGGGTCCATTATCTTTCTACTCTTATGGTGATTTTGAGATTACTCAAGAAGATATTTTCATGCTCTTAAGTTCAGTGGAACCTTATACTGTATCAAGTGAATCAACAATTTCCGGACCATATTTTATTGATGATAAGATCATTATGGTCTATAACAGAAGTATAAATTATCCTGAAGCAAATGATGAACGATTGCGAATTATGGGTACTGATTGTTGGGTCATGCTTTCCTGTGAAATTGAGAATGAATTAGTTCTTTTGAGTAAAGTAGAAATTGTTAAAATGATTTTAGATATTGAGTTTGGTACCATAGAAGAAATTAGTCAACTAACCACTGAAATGGCTGAACAATCTGCGAAAGCAATTCTAAACATCTATAGTTAATCTTTTTTTAACATTCAAAGCTATCGGAATGATTATTATAATATTAATCTTCTATTAATACGAGAAAACGCCCTAATCTAATGGTCACTTTTGTCCAAAGAAGTCAAAAATGGTGCCCAGAGATAGATAGGGTTGAATAGTTTATATTAATACAATAACTGGTGAATGTTATTTGTTCGATTTACTAAGATATGGTATCACTACTGGAGAAAAGTTAGGTGCAGCTTACGTTGAAGCGCGTTTTGATGACCTACAACTTCGAACTCTAGTAAAAGAGAACCAAAAAATTAAGGAAACAAATCTCAACAGACGTAGAGGACTGGGAATAGTCGCCTATTATCAGGGTGTCCCAGGGTATTCCTTCACTGCGAGTTTAGAACGAAAGGCAGTAAAAGACTGTGCAAAAAATGCAGTGGGAATTGCAAAAGCTTCATCTAGTATTGCTAGTATAAAACTTGATTTTGATCGCAGAGAAAAAACAACAAAAGTACATGATCTTAAATTACCAATCAAAAAACATCCAAAGGATTTTGATTTGGAATATAAAATCGATTTAATGAATCGTATTGAAACAACTGCACTTGCTGATGTTGACTGGGTTAAATCCTCAAGAGCTTTTTATGGAGAATCTTATGGTAAAAAGGTCTTCATGAATAGCGATGGAGATGAGATTTCTTGGGAACCATTAGTTATCGACTTAAGAGTAGGATTAACTGCAGCAGGTTCAGGAGATAATCTCGTAAGTGGAGGAAATGGAAAAGGTGGCTCAAAGGGATTAGAGCTCTTTGATCTTAAAGAAAATACTCCTGAATACTTAGGAAAAGAAGTTCATAAATGGACAAATGAGCAACGAGAAGCGAAAGCTGCTCCTGCGGGAAAAAACCGAGCACTATGTGATAATAACTTAAGTGGTGTTTTAGCTCACGAATCCTTTGGTCACTGTACAGAGGCAGATTTCATTTTGACAAATAGCTCTGCATTAAAGGATAAAATCGGTGTTAAAATTGGAACCGATATAGTGAATATTTATGATGAAGGAACACCCGAAGGTGATTACAATAGTTTCTGGTTACCTTATGATGATGAAGGTACGAAAACAACAAAAACAGTTCTAGTAGAAAATGGTATACTGAAAGGATACCTTCACAATAGATCTACAGCAAAAATGCTTGGAGCTGAACCATCTGGAAATGCAAGGGCAATACATTATCGTTTCAATCCAATTCAAAGAATGAAAAATACCTATTTTGCTCCTGGCAATCTAACTGAAGAAGAAGCTATTGAGCAACTTAAAGAAGGGATATATGCAATCCAAACATCTGGAGGGCAAGTGAATCCAAGTGACGGGACATTCCTGTTCAAAGCAAGAAGAGGATACTGGGTGGAGAATGGAGAAATTAAATATCCTATTAAAGATGTTACAATCAAAGGGGATATTTTAACGCTATTAACGAACGTTGAAGGATTAACAAAAGACTTAGAGATGTCTAGTGGATACTTTGGAGGATGTGGGAAAGGAGGACAATACCCATTACCTGTTGGTTTTGGCGCATCTAAGATACTTTTCTCCGAGGCAATTTTTGGAGGCGAACAATAATGAATTTTGATACTTTAAAAGATGATCTTTTATCCCTTGCTGATACAGGTTTAAACTATGCTAAAAGCAAAGGTGCTGAGCAAGCAGAAATTTATGTTAGCAGTATGCATAATATCAATATTAACAACCAATCCGGTATGATTGAAGCCAAAGATGGTTTAAACGAAGGTATTGGTGTTCGTATTGCTATGGGTAAATACCTCGGTTTTGCTGCTATGAGTGGTTTAACAGAAGAAGCGTTAAAACATGCTGTATCTGAAGCAATGTCGGTAGCAAAGTCCGTGAAACAAGAAAACAAAGGTTTTGAGTCCTTTATTTCAAAAGGAAAAGTAGGCAAAGATGGTCTTCTTGATTCCAATATTGTTTCTATGTCTACTGAAGAGTTAGTTAATAGTGCTAATTTGGTTTTTCAAGATGCAAAAGATTTTGACAAAAGGGTTATCTCTCCCTCTGCTCAAGTTCAATCCTTCTATGGTGGACATGCAGTAGTAAATTCCGAAGGAGTTGCAGGTGCATCCAAAGCGACAGTTTTTGTCATTGTGACTTTCATCACTGCTGCAGAAGGTGAGAAGCGTAAGAGTGCTTTTGATTTCAAAGTAACTCGTGAAGTTCCTGAATTTGAAAATTTTGGTGCTAAAGCTGCTGAGAAAGCAGTAAAGCTTCTTGATTCAAAACCTATGGGACATACTGGAGTACTTCCCACTTTATGGAATCCAAATGTTATGTCTGGTTTCTGGCAAATGTCTCTTGCTCAATCTATCAATGGTAGGCAAGTTGTCGAGAAGAACAGTTATTTCATGGATAAGCTTGGCGATAAAGTTGGCATTGATAAATTATCAATAACTGATGATGGACAATTACCTGAAGGTTTGAACACAACAGCAATTGATCATGAAGGTTCCACCAGACAAACTACACCTATTATTGAGAAAGGTGTTTTACGTTCCTTTTTATATGATAGTTATTACGGACGATTAGGTAAGGTTCAGAGTACTGGAAATGCTGACAGAGGTCAGGGATATGAAAGTACGCCAAATATCTCTTCATCTACAGTAGTTATCACTCCTGGAACAAAAAGCTTTGATAAAATGGTATCCAGCATCGATAAAGGTGTATATGTTATGGATAGTGTTATGGGTATGGGTCATTCAAACCTCATTTCTGGCGATTTCTCAGTTGTAGCGACATCTGCTTATTTGATAGAAAAAGGTGAAATCTCTCATCCTTTAGAACCCATTACCATTGCCGGAAACCTTTACAAGAGCTTTAAGGATATCCAAACAATTGGTTCAGATTCAAAACTCTTACAAGCAGTTAAGACGCCTTCAATTTTATTTGATGGTTTTACTATTGTAGGTTAAAAAAATAACACCTCTGGAAATTCCCGAGGTGAAACAATTTTTTTTATCTTTTGCCACCACAAGCAGAGCAAATTCGTTCGTATTTTTCAAATTTCTCGCCACAGAATGGACATTCATAAATGAAATTGTAGTCTTTATGTATATCTCGCACTGGAGTAATTTTTTTACCTTCCTCATCTGTAAGGATATCATCTTCAATTTCTTCTAATTTTTCTTCATCCTTTGAGGAAACACCATAATCAATTTTATTAAATCTTTTTTTAGCATAGATAATTCCAATTAAAATTAAACTGTATATCCATTGAAAACCAAAAGAAGTACAAAAACCTACCAAGAAATTCTGAAAGAATGAATATCCAATACTCATATTTGACTCTGTTAAGGTTATAGTAAATGCCATCATACTTGAAGATGAAACTGATGATAAATTTACTTCATACTCAAGCATAAATCCATGTTTTGCAGAATAGACGAGACGAAAATACCCAATAAATTCCTCGCCAAAATGTGTTTGAGAAACATGCCCTTGGAAAATATAAACATCTGCCCAAATACCTTGGAATGGATATTTGGTATGATGAGTAACATTTCTTCTTGGTATTGATGAGAGTGTAGTACTATATATATAGAATTCTTGTTGTTCTTTCCAATTGACAGAAATCATAGATATTGGTGCAATAATATCTGCAACCTTTAATGTGGTTGCAGAAGAATGATTTCCTTCAGTTCCAAGAGGCAACATTTTCAAAGCGTCATTTGGGTTAATAATTGGTGTTCCAACTCTATAACCACTATCTGAATAATTTAAATTGAAATCTCCATTAGATTGAACTTGAGCAACAGAAAGTTCAAAGCTATCAATATTTGCAAAAGCTACAACACTAAGACCAACAATGTCAGTTCCAGTATAGTTAAAATCCCATTTAAAAGCACTTCCTGCTTTTATGCCACCAACTACGATGGCTCCTTGAGATTCTGATATTGAAGAAATAGTTGTGCCTACTCCTAAGCATATCAAGATTACTAATGCTGTTTTTATAATCACAATATGTTGTTTCATTTCTCCCAAATTCCATGGTTTTCTAATTAAATGATACAAGTTAGAACATTTTTATATTTATTTCCTTAACTAACAAATATCTTCTTTTACAAAAATAGAGCTAAGAATTAGCTTTATTCTTTCAAATTCATATCTTTAATTAGCTTATTCATTCCATGAAGATATTTTAATAGATTGTTTTTAATTATATGAACATCACTTTGAATTTCCTTAATTTCTGCTTTAATATTTTCAATCTCTAAATCAATGATTTGTATTCTTTTCTGTAAACCAAATGTGCTTATTTCGTCGATTTTCTTCTCTTCCTTTGGTAATTGAAAGTTTATCTCAATTTCAGTGTTATTCTTTTCGTCCCGTTTGTGAAGATCTGAAGCTAATTTCTTGATTTTGGATGACTCTTTGCTTGCTTCAAAAAGTAGTTTTTCGGTTATTTTGTTGAATAATAGGTCAATATTTTCACCTGTTAATGCACTGGTATTAATATGTAATATTTCATGACCCATTTCCTTTGATAAATTTTTCAGAAAACTCTTGAGATAATCATCATCTATATTTTTGTTGTTAATCAAATCGTACTTATTTCCAACTATAACAAATGTTTCGATTGAACCATTGCTATTCTTTTTGACTTCTTTGACCCATTTTGGCAAGTTTGATAGCGTTTTATTATCTGTGATGTCATAGACCAACATTGCTGCTTGGCACCCTGAATAAAAACTTGCACGAACTTTGTCGAATTTTTGTTGCCCTGCAAGATCGAAAATTTGATATTGCACGGTAAGATTATCTGACAATTTGATTCTCTTGGTTGCGAAATCGGCTCCGATAGTATAAATATACTCCTTAATTGTAGTTTCCCCTAAATATTTCCTTCTAATACTTGTCTTACCAACAGCAGGGTCACCAATAATTACAATTTTCCAAATTAATTTTGCCAACTTTATCATTTCCATTTTAACATTAGTTTATAATTTTAGCAGCCCTTTGATTTCTTTCAGTTTCTCATTTTTAACTTTGATTTCATTTTTTAATTTACTTATTAATTCATTTTGGTCATTTATTGTAATATTCAAATGTTCGACCTTTTCACTTAATGCTTGTAATCTAGCAATTTTATCTTCCAAAAGATTACTTATTTTTAGAATATTGGCTTCTGTGGCATCAGAATTTGCATTTTTAGTACCTTTTTCAATATGAGCAATTCTTTCTTCTAGTTCTTTTATTAATGCGTTCTTCTCTTCAAGCTCTTCTTGCTTTTGGACGATTTTATCTTGAAAGCTTCTTCCTAATTGATGTTGAACTTCAATATTTTCCTTCTCTTTTTTTCCAGTCATACTTCGTAAACGTCGAAAATCTCTGTCTCTAATTTGCAGTTCTTGCTCGAGATTAGTTCGTTCTAAACCAAAGGAATGAAGTTTTTCATCAAGAACACCCAGCCGGTTTACCAAAGCTTCAGTAGATTTTGGATCAAGTTCTTCTACATTGTTTTTTGTTTTGGATAACCCATGATACCACTCAAAGAGAACATCTTGCATAAGTGGATGAAGGTTTTGCCAGTTCGTTGCTACAATGACCCAAAAATGAGCTCCAGGTAGATCTGGATTTATCCTTTCTGAAGGTGGTTTGATACTTTTAGGATTTCTTCGTTGATATTCGGGAAGTGAATCCCACAAAGTTGAATTTTCGGATGGGTTCATGATAAACTCACTCTTATTTCATGATATTATAGTAATAAGATGGGATGCCCTATAAATTTTGTTTTGTATGATAATTTGAGCCCAATTTTACATTAAAATATTGAACGTTTTTTTAGCATTATTAAGAGTAATTTTTGCTACTTCTTCTTCGTCGATTTCCTTTAGTTTTGCGATTTCTTTTACTGCAAAGATAACGTATCCAGGTTCATTTCTTTTTAGTTCTGGGAATGGTGATAAATAAGGTGAATCTGTTTCGGTTAGTATATGTTCTATTGGTAAACTCTTTGCAAGTTTGCGATATTTCTTTCTGTTAGTAACAGCTGTTGGTATAGAAATAAAATATCCTCTATCAATGCACTCTTGTGCAGTTTCAACAGCTCCTGAAAAGCTATGCATTATGACTGGAACTTCTGCTGCGCAAAGATCTTCAACAGCATCTTCTTCTGCATCTCTGCTGTGAATTACTAAAGGTAATTGTAGTTCATTCGCAAGATCAATAAAACGTTGAAAAGTCTTGCGCTGTTTCTCTCGTAGATCTTGATCTTTAACCCAATAATAATCTAATCCAACTTCACCTATTGCAACAATATCCTTTTTTTCGCTGTGATACTTCATCTGTTCAATTATTAGGTCGATATTTAATTTATGATACTGTGCAGGTGATACTCCTAGAGTAACAAAAATATTTGGAAATTGTCTATGATATTTAATCGACTGGATGTAATTCTCCACATTAACAGGTGAATCAATGAAGGCAATAACTCCTTTTTCATCTGCATGTTTCAAAATATCGCTTAATTTTGCACCACGTTTTAGGATATGGTGTATGTGACAGTGAATATCTATTGCTTTCATGATTAACTCTTCTCGTAATCATTATTTAATCCTAACTTTGTTTTGTCAACTAATAACATTAAATGACCAAACCATGTTCGCTGAAAACCTAGCTTCTTATAAAGTTTGATAGCTGGAATATTGCCCTCATCAACTCCTAGAACAACTTCGCTAATTCTTCGGATCTTCATCCTTGAAATATATTGACTTATCATTTGCCAAGCTATTCGTTTACCACGATATTCAGGTAAAACACCGATTTCTAAAATCATTCCTTTATTATTTGTTGTTGCAGTTAACAACCCGGCACATAAATTATCTCTATATTTAGCTATTAAGCAATTTACTTCAAATCCTAATGATTCGAAAATTTCTTTTGTTCGATTCAGAAAGGATTTTGCAATTAATGGATCTCCAAGGTTTTCAATTTCATGAAGTAAATCTTTTGAATTGCCATATGCTTGACTAATTAGATTAACTATATCATTACTAATTTCATTTGAAGAAATTATTTCTATATCCTTATTGAATTCACTTTTCTCTTCAAAAAAAGATGCTGTAGAGCAACTCATTTCTAATCGATATGATTTACTTTCAAAACCCATTTTTTCAAAAAAGGCCTGATAGATATTGATTTCTTTTTTATTTAGAGCCCAAGATTCTGACCAGATTTCCTTAATACCATTTTCAAAAGCATTCATTGTTCCTTTTTTCACTAATTTTCTGCCTATTCCTTTTCTCTGATATCTTGGATGAAGAAGAGGAAAATGACTTATGATTTTACTTGTTCCTGAAATAAAATATCTATCAAAACGAATTATACCTGCGGGAAAACCATCTATATATCCAATAAGAAGCTGTTCATCTGAAGTTTTAGCTTTTAAATCTTCAAGAAAAGACATTTTTACATCATATTCAGTAATATTTTGTCTGCTAAGATATCTCTTCATCCATTTACAACTCTTCATTCCTTTAAGAAAAATCATTGTCCAGTCATCTGCATGTTCTTCTGAAGCAGAGAAGATTTGTAAATCCATTTTTTCTTCAGCCTATATGTTTCGTATCCGAGACCTTGTTTAATTTATTTAATATTCTTTATAATGAAACTTCTTGAATCCTTCTCTCAGTTTGTGTTACTAGTAGCTAACTAACCACTCAGTTTTTAAGGAGGATATATCTCAATGTTTGTGAGATAGTCAGAATTGCATCAAGAAATGAGGTAAATTAAGATGATCAAATTTGTTGATCCACAAGTTGGAGACGAAGAAAAAAAAGCAGTCAATGCTGTTATTGATTCTAAATATTTGGCAGAAGGACCTGTTGCTAGAGAATTTGAAAAAATGTACTTAGACTATACTGGAGCGAAATATGCTATTGTAACTTCAAATGGTACAACCGCTCTTCATCTTGCAATAGAAGCATCTGGAATTAAACCTGGGGATGAAGTAATAACTACTCCTTTTACATTTATTGCGTCAAGTAATAGTATTTTATTTAATGGAGCAGTACCTATTTTTGCAGACATTGATCCTGAGACTTATAATCTAGATCCTGAAAAAGTAAAAGAAAAAATAACTAAGAAAACAAAAGCTATTATGCCTGTACATATCTTTGGTAATCCTTGTGATATGAAAGCATTAAAGGAAATTGCCGATGAACATGATTTAATTTTACTTGAAGATGCTTGTCAAGCTCATGGTGCTAAAGTAGATGGTAAACATGCCGGAACTTTGGGCGATGTGGGTTGTTTTTCGTTTTATGCATCAAAGAATCTAACATTTGGTGAAGGTGGTTTAATTCTAACGGATAATGAAGAATTAAAAGATAGTATCATGTGTTTGCGAAACCATGGAAGAACACCAAAAGGTGGGTATCACCACATTCGCATTGGTTATAATTATCGCTCAAATAATCTGGTAGCTGCAGTTGGCGTTGAACAATTAAAGAAACTGCCAAAAATGCTAGATACACGAAAAAGAAATGCCGGAATCTTACAAAAAGAACTAGCGGATTTAAATGGATTTGCTTTACAAAAGGTCCTAAAAGGGCATGAACATGCTTGGTATATAGCTGCGGGAAGAACGGATAGGAAAGATCTACCTGCAACTAAAATTGTTGAAGAATTAAAAGCTAATGATATTGGCTCGAGACAAATTTATTCTGTTCCTTCTTACAAACAACCTGCTTATACTAAAATAAACGATTACTACTACTGGGCAAAATTCGTTAAATTCCCAGATTATAGCAAAGTAAGCTGTCCAATTACAGAACGAATTGGTAGAGATCATTTTCAAATACCAATTAATCCAGGTGTAACTGAAGAAAATATGTACCATATTGTGGATACATTGCGAAAAATCTTTGGTTAATAAACGAGTAGAGAATTAGTTGCTATTAATTGCATAGCAATAATTTACTTCTCATTTTTCTTCTTTTGATAATCTTCAATTGCTCTATGTAAGGCATCAACAGCTAAATTACTACAATGCATTTTATGTGAAGGTAATCCTTGTAATTCATTAGCAACATCATCTCGAGTCATTGCTAAACCTTCTTTCAATGTTCTTCCTTTTGCCATTACTGTTGTCATGCTGCTAGTAGCTATTGCTGACGCACAGCCGAAGGTTCTGAATTTAATATCCTCAATTTTATCCTCTTTAACTTTTATAGTGATTTCCATTGTATCCCCACAAACAGGATTGCCTACGATACCTCTTCCATCCGCATCTTCGATTAGTCCAACATTCTGTGGTTTGGAAAAATGTTCCATGACTTTTTTACTGTATAACATTTTTTTTACCTGCTATATTATTTCTTGTCTCATGTTTTAATAAACCAATTCTATTTTTAAAGACTTAAATAGAATATATCTTAATACTAGTCATGACCTTCATCTTTTAAGCTCATAACAAATTCTTCTGTGTCCTTCCGAAAGGCAGACATTTCTCTTAAACCTTTCACTACTTCTGGAACTATTTTTAAAACATAATCAATATCTTCATTGGTAGTCCATCTACCAAGAGTTAAGCGTAATGACCCATGTGCAATTTCTGGTCTCAAACCAATTGCTAATAATACATGAGATGCACTTAGTTTCTTCGTTGAGCATGCTGACCCTGTTGAAGCATAAATTCCTTGAGCATCTAATCGTAAAATCATTGCTTCTCCTTCAATATATTTGAAGGAAATATTGGCGTTATGAGGTAGACGTTTCATTCTATGCCCATTAAGTCGCGTATCCTCAACAGTCAAAAAATAGTCAATGAGCTTATCTCTCATTTTGGTTGACTTTGTCTGTTCTTGTGGTAAATATTTTTCAGCCAATTCTGCTGCTTTGCCCAAACCAACAATTCCTGAAATATTTTCAGTTCCAGATCTGAACCCTTTTTCGTGACCCCCACCATGCATCAAAGGTTCTAATCGGATTCCTTGCTTTTTGTAAAGAGCTCCTACTCCTTTTGGTCCATATAATTTATGTGAGCTCAAGGATAACAAATCAATTCCTAATTCCTCTACATCAACAGGAATCTTTCCAACTGTTTGTACTGCATCTGTGTGAAAGATTGCACCAGCTTCATGTGTGATTTCAGCCAATTCTTTTATTGGTTCAATGGTACCAATTTCATTGTTAGCGTGCATTATTGAAACTAAAGCAGTTTCTTTTGTAATAGCATTTTTCAAATCTTCTAAAGAAATTAGACCGAATTCATCAACAGGTAAATACGTAACCTTTATTCCTAATTTTTCAAGATAATTACTTGTGTTAAGAATTGCTGGGTGCTCAATTTCAGAAGTAATCATGTGCTTCTTTTCGTTTTTTCTGTTTAGCATTACACCTTTGAGTGCAGTATTATCACCTTCAGTTCCACCTGAATTGAATATTATTTCCTTGATTGACTTTGCTCCAATCAAACTTGCAACACGTTCTCTTGCTTGGAGCAAGGCAACATTTGCATTTTGACCAAGAGAATACATTTGAGAAGCATTACCATATTCTTCTGAAAAGAATTTCAGCATTTCACCCTTGACTTCTGGATCAACTGGTGTCGTTGCACTATTATCCATATACACTTGTCTTACTTCTGACACGATACCACACAGCATTTTGTTTTATATATTCAAAGTTTGTTACTAATTATGAAAAGGTGCTGATTCAATTTCTTAAGTTTTTGAACCGTTCCTCTTTCTAAATGTAACATTTTCTGTTTTATTACTAATTACTGTAAGTTGTTTCAATAAAAATTTTTTTAGCTCTTTTAAGAAATATTTAAACAGCTCTTAATTATCAATAACAATCAGAAGGAACAGTGAAAAAAATGGCTAAATTATCAGATGAGATAATACAGAAGCTGAAAATGTTTTCAGGTTTTTATAGACTATCTAGCAAGGAACGCTTACAGAAAATACAGAAAATAATACCAGAACTTAATGATGATGAAGTTTCTCTGTTATTGAATACTGGTTCTTTAGAATTGACTATTATTAACAAGATGGTCGAAAATGCTGTTGGATCAATATCCGTTCCTTTTGGACTCGGAGTTAATTTTGTTATCAATAATAAAATATATGCTGTGCCAATGGCTGTTGAAGAACCTTCAGTAATTGCTGCTGCTAGTAGTGCTGCAAAGCTTACTCTAGAAACAGGTGGTTTTATCACTTCAGCAACTGAACAGATAATGATGGGTCAAATTCAATTATTAGAGATTAAAAACCCAGAATTAGCGATATCTTTGATTTCTTCAAACAAAGACCAAATAATTGAAATTGCAAATTCTAATCATCCTTCTTTAATTAGTCATGGTGGAGGAGTGAGAGATGTTAAAGGCAAAGTGCTTGAAACTCGAGTAGGAAAAATGGTTATTTGTGAGCTTTTTGTTGATTGTTGTGATGCAATGGGTGCAAATGCTGTTAGTGCTATGGCAGAAGAAGTAGCACCATTTCTAGAAGATCTAACAGGAGGAAGAGCTTTATTACGAATACTTTCAAATTTATCTGACCTTAGATTAGCTCGTGCATCATGTATAATTCCAAAAGAGAAATTAGGTGGAGAAACAACAGTAGATAATATTGTTGCCGCTTGTGCTTTTGCAGAAACAGATCCATATAGAGCTGCTACTCACAATAAAGGGATAATGAATGGAATCTCATCTGTTATCTTAGCAACCGCAAATGATACGCGTGCAATTGAAGCCGGTGCTCATGCATATGCAAGTATAACAGGTCATTATGGTTCTCTAACAAAATGGATTAAAAATGAAATGGGTGATCTTGAAGGCTCAATAGAAGTACCCATGGCTGTTGGAATTGTGGGCGGTGCTACCAAAACTAATCCAATTGCAAAGATTGCGCTAAAAATTATGGCGATAAAAAGTGCAAAGGAATTAGCTCAAGTTGCCGTAGCTGTAGGACTTGCACAGAACTTAGGTGCGTTACGGGCATTATCTACATCAGGTATAATTAAAGGCCATATGCGCTTACATTCGAAGAATGTTGCTATTTCTGCCGGTGCTCAAGGAGAGCTAATTGACACAATTGCACAAAAAATGGTTGAAGAAAAAAATGTCAAATTCTCTCGAGCAAAAGAACTACTAGTTGAATTGGATGTCAAAAAATAATTTCTAGAAGATGATTACAAAAAACATTTGATTACTGGTAGGTTTTCGACTTTAGTTTTTTTAAATAGACAGAATCTACTGTTGGTATAGCTTAGGTAAGATACAATAACTCTAAGCGTTTGGTGTGAAAATAAATGAAAAATTGGAGTAGAATTACTTTAACATTTAGTTTGATGGCTCTAGTTTGTATTTCTTTAGCTCCTTCCTCTGTTTTCAGTTGGAAACAAGAAGCAAGCATTTATGCAAACAGACCCAACTTTACTACTCATCAATGGTTAGCTTATGAATCAATTCAGCTCTCTCCATCAAGTTCAAGAATACAGTGGATTAGAAATAATCTCTTGGATTTCTGGCATGGTGTAGAAGCTCCTCATAATTCTGTAATGGCATCATCTTATGCTGTTTCAACAGACGATTATGGCGATATAAATGATTTAATTCTCTATCTTGATGGAAGCGGAACAAGTGTAACAAATAGCTCACTAGCTGACAGAGCTCAAGATGAATATGATAGTCTTGTAGCTGAACTCGCAAAAGATGAAATGGATGAAGCATTAGCAGCATTTCATGCAGGTGCGATGACTCATTATATTTCTCAAGCAGGTGTTTGGGGAGCAATTTGGAATGAAACCTTATGGGGTACATTACCAGCAGCAAACTGGACCTCTTTTGAAAATCAAATAGAAGCAGGTTTAGATGCAAGTAGATTTGATGCTGACCCTGAGGATTGGGTTAATAATCTCTTTACCCTCGCTCCAACAATAATTACTCCTGTAAATGCCTATGATGCAGCCGTAGATTTAGCTCAAAATATTCATCCAGTAGCTCAAAGCTTAGGAGATGATTTTGAAAATGATTGGGCAGAAGTTGGCAATTGGACAACAGCTTACAAAGATGATGTCACAGATTGTTTAACATATTCAGTCGAAGCAATTTATGCTGCTTTAGATCATGCAATGATTTCAGTTCACTGGAATGGAATCTCTATGAACGATCCAGTGTATACTTATGATAATGAAACAGGTCTTTTTGAAATACCTGAATTTACAGTTACATTTGCAAATGAAACTGGTAAATACAATTTAACATCTGCAGATGCTGAACTTGCTGAATTTAGACTAATTATTTATCCAGAAAAAGCTTGGGAAGATCCAATTCTTTCTCCTGAACGTGAGGATTTACAATTCAATGCTGGTACACAGAAATGGTATCATGATGAATATTTGGTGAAAGGAACATCAGCAAACTTGGAACATACAGTTCTCTATACATTCAAGATGAATCAATCATCTTTAACATGGAGTAATGATTCAGCAATAAAATTCAATGTTGAATATTTCAATATCAATTTGACCAGTATCGTTACTTCTTACAATGAAACTTCTAGAAGCGTAAGTATAACTCAGGTAGTTATGGATATATATGAGATTCCTGAAGTTAGGGAATTAGATCCCTCTGAAGTTTCATCTGCTCGATGGTATCTCTATACTAAAGGTGAAGGTTCTCAAGTTAGTGAAGCTATCGGAGTTCCTGCTCATGATACAGAAGGAAGACAACCAAATGGTAATTTAACCTATAATGCTCTCGATGAGTATTGGTATTCACTTGATAATGATATTGGATTGGTCTTTACCGCTGTTTTAGTGCAGTTTTATGTTGTCGTTCAATTTGAAGTCACTGGTCTTCCTGTAGGATATGAAAAATCGGGCAATTTTGTAGCCGGATGTTTTGCTCAAGACAATGATTACTGGTTTGCAACAAGGGATCATCAAATAACCATTTCTGTACCTGAAGTTGTTTTTAACCAAGAGACAAACCTCTTCAGTGTTTACAACATTACTGCCTATTCGGATTACAATAACACAATGCTTGGTATCTATGAATTAGCGAATAAAACCATACATGGTCAGGATATTCGGTCATATACTTGGAAAGTGTTCTTGCATGACGGTATTTCTTCAAGTATAACTGGTAAGCTTAATTGGAGCAGTGAGCATAATTATTGGTACGTAGAGGATGTTGATGTTTCTTCTTTACCTGATAACAGATATTATCTCTCTGCTAAATTAATTAACATGAATGTTAACGTAACCACTTCCCCATGGGGACCACCTTCAAATATTTTCAAAATAAAAAGACCAATGCCGATAATTTATTGGATTCTACCTGAATTATTTGTTGTAGGATTTGTAGTGTTATTTGGTTGGTTAGCATGGTGGCGACCAAGACAAAAGAGAATACAAATTGAACTTGAACGTTCACAAAAAATCGACAAGGGTTTCATGGATTAGAAACCTTTTCTTTTTCCTTTTTTCTTAATTAAACAACAAAATGTTCTTTTTTTTTAAAGATACTGGAGAACTAATACAAAGAATTATTTTAGTAATCGTGTTTTATAATACTAATTACATTATCTAGAGAAATTCTAATTGATAAGGTGATACTTTGCTTAAATGGATAAGAAGACCTGGAAGAATAAATTTAGTTTATTTTATGCTTATAATTATAACTATGACTACTGTGGCATCTGCAGCTACTGTTCAAGCAGCTACGAATCAATATTTCTTTCGAATTGACATATTAAGCCAAAGTGATCTACCTACTAAGAATATTGCTAATCTCCTAGCTCAAGAATTAGCTAGGATAAGAATTGATTCAATAATAAATTCTAACCCTGCAGGTGCTTTTACAGCTGAGCTTGTATCTCGAAATTTTGATATTGTTTTCAGTGAATTCAAGTGGCCTAATTTTGATGTAGATCCTTCTGTTTACTTCTCCGAAAGAAGCTCAGGTAATTATTGGGGCTTAGATAGTGAAATGACTGGTGGGGCGTTAAACGAAGAGTTACTTCAATCTGGATTAACAGAAACTAATCTGGTTGCACGAGAAAATATCTACCATCAATGGCAAGAAAATTTTGTGAATGAGCTTTTGCCTGTAATCCCTTGTTATTCATCTGTAGAAACATATGCTTCTTGGGATACTTTGACTGGATGGAATCATGATGAAGGTATCGTTGCATCTTTGCCATATATGGATTGGTCTTCCCCTCATTACGGTCAAATAAATGATAGTGTTTTCGTTGATTATTTGGATGATTGGAATAGCCTTAATCCTTTATTCGTAGAAGATGATTTTGTTATTTCTTTAATTGCTGAACCTTTATTTAGAGTTGATTATGATAATAATCCAGTTCCAGTTCTTGCTACTGGTTGGGAATTCTCAGAAAATGATACTGTCTTAATAATTTCTCTGCGAGAAAATGTTTTATGGCAACCTGATAAAGATAATCTTTTTACTAGCGAGTACTTTGACGCAGATGATGTTTTATTTTCAATTTTAGCATATCAAGAAATTTCATTAAAAGGTTCTTATTTTAATTGGATAGAATCTGTTGAAAAAATAAATAATACCGCAGTGAAGATAACCATTGATGGAGATAAGGATGCTGTCAATAGGCAACCATTTGCTCCTGCATTAGTATCTCTGAATAACCTTATTCTACCAGAGCATTATTTGAATGTAAGTGTAATAGATGGATTACCAAATACTTCTAGCTCTGAGTGGGTGGATTTTAGTCTTTTTGGAATGGGAACTGGCATGTATCATTTTGTTCCAGGGCTATATCACGAAGGTGTTCAAGCAGTTTTATATTCCAATGATGATTGGTGGGGTTCAACTTTAAATATTGAACAGTACACTTTCAGATTCCTTTCTACATTAAACACAATTCAGCTAGAATTTCAAGGTGGAAAATTAGATATATACAAAGAATATCGAGAAACTGACACCAACTTTGATGTTTCTCCATATCTAAAGAAGACTCGTAATAGTTTTGATATGACCTATATTGGTTTTAACTTAAAATCATCTTCTTGTTCCGAGATAGGTGATCAAACATTGACAGAAGATGGAACAATGTCAAAAGGGCTTGCTGTAAGGAAAGCAATTGCTTCTTTACTCAATAAGAATGATTTTGATGATAAGCTTGAAATCGAATTGATGCTAACTGATTCGCCGTTATCAGTTAGATTTGGTTCTTTTGTTAAATCAGACATAACTACCTATGAAACAAATTTAGAAAAAGCAAAGGAGTATATGTTAAAAGCCGGCTTTGATCCTGATACAATGACTGCTCCAAGTTTTACTATAATTTCATCAATAATGTCTATTTTCATTTTAACAGTTATAGTTAGTCTCAATACAAGAAAAAACAATAAGAAGAGCTAATAAATCATTAGCTCAACAACTTTTTTTTTACTTTATCTCTGAATTTTCGCTCAAGTAAATTTTTAATCTAAAAAGGATTATTTTTACTAGAAAGTAAAAAGCTTGATAAACAACATTCTTTCAATAAATAAATAGAAACTAATCAAATGGAGTCAATTGAATTTTGTCTACAAAATTTTTAACAAATGAAGAAATAGAAGAGAAAATAAGATTATTTCTTTCTGAACATAGTTACCAATTCAACGAGAAAGTTATTGTACAAAAGAGATTAAAAGCAGTAGATTTCGAAGTAATAACATCTGATTCTAAAGTAGCCATTCTTTTATTTCTTTGGAATCGCTCTGTTCCATATGATAAGGTATACTATGCTGAAGAATATATGAACAAGTATGAATACGATAAAGTGATTTTAGTAAGTAGACAAATGAGCCCAAGAGCAAAGGAGATAATTAAAAAAGAGAAATTGCCAATTGAAATAATTTTCGAATCAGACTTTAGAACAATGAAAAGTAGTCCACTATTAGGAAAATTATAGTGAATGAAATAAGTAACAATATTTGTTTCTTTTTTTCTTTCATTATTTCTTGGACGCAAGAAGCTCTTTTGCTAATTTTATTGGTATCCTGGGCCAAATTAGTTCTAATAATGCACCATCACATTTACTACATTTTACTTTTTTCTCAATGAAACCATCATCATAATATTCATATGAACTAGAAATCAATTTTTCACATAAAATATCAATATTGCATTTTTCACATCGAAAATATTTTTTAGGTTTTGCTATTTTTGGCGGCCAAGTGTATATTGAGCAAGATATACATTGTGAACGACCATCACATTGTAAATGATTTCCTCGAACAGTCATATAATCAAATTCTTTCAAAGTCTTGAGTATCTAATGTGCACAATCTTTAAACATCTTTTCGGTTACAGCGAAAATCAAAGCTCCATATGGAGTTTCTTAATAGAAAATTTACCTACTATTCTCTACTGAACCTATTTTAGAGCATTCTTCTTGAAGCTTATTTGATACCTATTGTTAATCCTCATCGATTTTATCTTTATTAGAGGAAAGATACCAATCTAAATAGTCTTTATTTTTCTTTTTTTGTTCGTACTCTGGATCATCATCGCTTCGTTTTGAAGCGGCAAAATGTTCGCGCTTCATTTTATCAAACTGATAGCGATTAATAACTAAACCACAAGAGGTGCAAACATAATGTGGTGGATCCGTTTCCATTTTACCTTTACAACTTGGGCATCTGGGCGCCATTTTTTATTACTCCTTTCTAAGTTGATTCTTCTAATATAAATTGGTTTTTTAAATGGTTACTTCATTATTAATAATACTACCATTCAACAAAAAAGAGTTTTGATACAACACAATGAATTGAAATTATTATTGCTTCATTTCACTTTCTTCACTTTTTGTTTTTGAATTAGCCTTATTTTTGGTTTTACAACATTGAGTAGAACGGTAATTTTCTCTTTTAGTTTCCAACAGATTTTATAAAATTCTTCTATATTTTCAATACCTTCCAATCTATTAAACATATCAAGAGTCTCAAGAAAAGCTTGTCGTATTTTCCGTTCGGCTCTTACTTGTTTGAGTGTTTCCTTAAAGTCCTCTTTCCATTTCTGACCGAGTGTTTTATCCTCTAAATTATTTAATAACTTTAGAGTAGCAACGATAAATTCCACATCTGATCTCGCTTTCCAAATTGTATCATAGAATTTAGTGTATTCTTTAGGATCGAGTTTATCGTAAACCTTCTGAATACCTTTTCGAGCATTATCCAATTTTTGAACAATTTCTTCACTTAATGCCAAAACATTCACGCCAAAGACAATAATTATTTCTTTTTTTTGATTAGGAGTACTAAAATTATTTCTCTTTTATTAGTAATTTGTCTAATCGTTTGTCAACTTTTCCTTGAAAAATTAAATAGTCATCAAATCTTTCTCGTTTTGTTATTTCACCGGCTAGATTTTTTTGCATTAACTCCTTTACAAAAGGAATTTCTTTAGTATGACCAAGAACCCACATTGCTTTTACTAGTGCAACTTCTGGTAACATATTTGCTAGTGGAATAACACCTGCTTGTAATAATAACCTTCCAGTTTCATACACTTTCATTCCTACAAATCCCCACAAACATTGCGAGGTCATAAAAATGGGTATGTTCTCATCTTTTGCTCTCTCGATAGAATTTCTTTTGTTCCGATTGACATGTCCTAAACCTGTTCCTGCGATAACAAGCCCATGATAACCATTGTCTATGTAATAATCAATTATTTCTGAATTCATTCCCGGATAGCTATAGAGAAGCCCAACTTTTCCATCGATTTTTGTATCGATTTCAAAATCATTTCGCTTTGGATTACGTTTATTATATTTTACTCCTGTTGGTATGATTTTTCCATTTTCTACTTTAGCTATTGGAGCTCCACCAATTGTCCGGAAAGCATCTCTTCTACTTGAATGCATTTTTCTAACTCTGGTACCTCGATGGAGTAAATTGTATGTATCACCAGACATCCCATGCATACAAACCATTACCTCTGCAATATCTGAATGAACAGCCGCTTGCACACTACTGATCAAATTTAGTGCCGCATCACTTGAAGGGCGATCACTACTTCTTTGTGACCCTACCAAAATAATCGGTCTATCAACATTTTTGATCATAAAAGAAAGTGCTGCAGCAGTATAATGAAGAGTATCTGTACCATGAGCAATTATAATTCCTTCAGGATCAATCCTGTCAACGTAGTTAGCTATTTCATTTGCAATAGTAGACCAATTTGATGGGACAATGTTTTCACTTAAGACTTGAAATAAAGAATGAGTTTCAAGATTAGAAATTGCTTTTAATTCCGGTATGGCATTAAATAACTCTTGAGGAGAGAAAGCAGGAATTACTGCTCCAGTTGAATAATCAAGTTTTGATGCTACCGTACCTCCTGTACCCAATAAAACCACTGTTGGTTTTTTCAAATCTTTTTCATTCACTTTAACCTGAATTTTAAAATTAGGTTTTACTTGCTCAATAACCTCGATTTCTTGTATATTGTCTATTTTTATTCCAATATTATAACCATTTTCTAGTTTGATAACTAAATGTTGATCATCATTATGTTCTCCTCTTGGTAGAAGAACTCCCTTAAAAATGCCTTTAGTTGATTTTAGTGTGACTTTTGCCCACACGCTGACTTTTCGCTTTTCAAGCCATTCTGCTGCAATTCCATAATATCCGGTCTCAGATTCTTCAGGCACTATTCATCCTCTCAAAGAGATTCGTTATATATTTTACATCAATTGAATAGATATGTGTTTCTTTAAATTTTTGATGAAAAACTGCTTAATAATTACTAACAAAGTTTTATATTCTTAATAAGAGAACGGTTTTAGATATCAAGTGAATTGTTCTAAATAATTGAGGTAAAAGAAATGGTTCAAACAACCAAAGAACATTCAAGTTATGATTATCAAGCTTTAGGTTTGAAGTGTGGTCTCGAACTTCATCAACAACTTGAAACTGGGAGGAAATTGTTTTGCAAATGTAAAACTGATTTGCAACTTGATGAACCAATGGCTAGAATAACCAGACATATGAGACCAACTCTTTCTGAGATGGGAGAAAACGATAAGACTGCATTAATGGAATTTAGAAAAGAACAAATAATTACTTATGAAGTTCATGATAGCACTTGCACATATGAAATTGATGAAGCTCCTCCTTTTGAAATTGATTCAAATGCAATAGATCTTGCTTTAACAATAGCTCGCTTATTACAAATGGAAATTCTTGATGAATTACATGTAAATCGAAAACAATACTTAGATGGTTCTATTCCAGCTGGTTTTCAAAGAACAATGATAGTTGGTGTGGGTGGCAAAGTAAAAATCTCAAAGAGAACAATAAATCTTGATATGCTTGCGTTAGAGGAGGATTCGTGTAGAGAAATAACTAATATAGGTCGAAATATTGTTTGGCGTGTAGATCGTTTAGGCATTCCTTTAGTAGAAATTGTTACTAAAACATTCAATTTAGATGATCCAAATGAAATAAAGGATATTGCCATCGGAATTAGTAGAATTCTTCGTGCAACTGGCAAAGTAAAACGTGGGTTAGGAACCATTCGTCAAGATTTGAATATCAGCATTGAAAAAGGAGCGAGAGTGGAAATAAAAGGAGTGCAAATTTTAGATATGCTTCCTGAATACATAAAATTGGAAGTTATTCGACAGCTAACACTGATAGAAATAAAAGAAGAAATGGGGAAACGGAAACTTACAGCAGAACTTTTTAAAAATAATTATCAAGATTGTAAAGACATTTTCAAAAAAACAAAATGTAAATTCCTTATTACTGCAATAAAAAATAAAGAAAAAATAATGGGAATAAAACTTCCAAGAATGCGAGGTTTGTTAGAGAAAGAAGTTCAAATTGGAAGATCTTTTGGTAAAGAGCTTGCTGATAGAGTGAAAGTAATTACAGGTTTAGGTGGAATTCTTCATACTGATGAACTGCCAAATTATGGTATCACGGAAGAAGAAGTATCAATACTACGTGAAAAATTCAATTGTCAGCAAAATGATGTAATTGTAATAGTTTTAGGAAAGAAAGAAGATGCAATTAATGCTATAGAAGAAGTACTTACTCGAGTCAAAGAGGCAATTGTTGGTGTTCCTGAAGAAACGAGGCATGCTATTGATGATGGTACAACAACTTTTCGAAGATATTTGAGTGGTGCAAGTAGAATGTATCCCGATACTGATTCTTATCCAATAATTATCTCAGAATCTAGAATAAAAAGAATTGAGGATGAATTACCTGAATTACTCGATAAGAAAGAAGAAAGATATATTCAGAAATACAAATTGCCTGAAGCCGTAGCTAAAAGTTTATCGCTATCTCCAAAAGCATCTTTATTTGAAGAACTGGTGAAAATTGGCTTGGACCCAACACTCGTAGCAATAACTTTAGATCAAACTCTAAAATCATTAGAACGTGAAAAAGTCCCTGTTCAGAAAATAACTGCTAATACAATCAAAGCAATTTTTCAACTTCTTATCAAGAAAAAAATTGCTAAAGAAGCTATTCCCCTGCTTTTACGATATCAAGCTGAACATCCAAAAGAAAAAATAGATGAAGCACTAGCTGCTCTTGGATTAGTTTCAATATCTGAAGAGGAATTGATAATAATTATTGATACTGAATTAAATAATAACATTGAATTATTGCAAAGATCTGGAAGTAGAGCAATACGAAAAATCATCGGTTTAGTCATGGATAAAGTACGTGGGAAGATAGATGGAAAAATAGTTAATGATCTTGTTAAGAAACAATTATCTGATTTGCTGGAAGCAACAAGTGTAGAATAAAGAGCAATTTATTGTGATAGCTTTTTCACATCGATTTTCATTTTTACTACTCTACCGTATCCTTCATCAGATTCTTCAAGAATGTTTCTTCCTATCATATCATTTACTTTGTCGCGAATAATTCGCCTTGATGAGGTCCCTCTTTCTTGTTTTACAAGTGCTGTTAGCTGAGAAATATTCTTTGGTCCTTCTCGAGTTAAAACATCTACAATTAACCTCTCAATGGCATCAAGATTGACATCAGGACGTAATCTCATAATCCATTTTGAGGGGGAGAATATTGTTGCTACATTCGTTACTTCCTGGAATGTCCGTAATAATGCAAGGGTCATATTGAGAGATCCGGTTGCATCATGTAAATCAGGGCTCATCTCATCAATCTTACTCTCTAAAGCAGAGATTCTTTCAATTGTCATGTCTAACTTGTCATTTAAAGCTTCAAGAGCACCAAAATTAATTGTTGTCTCTTTTTTCTCTTTGTTCTGTTTTTCTTTATCTGACTTTGACATTTTCTTGCCCTCATTGGAGTCCAAAAGATTGGTTGATTTACACTTTAATATACTTTAATTACATATTTCTGATATTTAAACCTTTTATTATTCTAAAAACTCAAAGATGTTTCCAATAGAAATTCACAACTTTGAATTCTAGCTCATTAAATTAAGACTGAAAAGGTCTTTAACTTCTTTCCAGTCTCTTTTTTTGGTTCCGATATTTTATTCTCATCATCATCTGTACTTCTAGTTCTATTTTTGTTTATTATTTTAAGAAGACCTAATATGCTTCCATAATCCTTAAGCATTGATTGGTATTTCTTGGCAAAACTCTTTCCATCTTTTCTTGGCATACCATTTTTGACCAATTTACGTTGGATACGGATTCTGAATATTTCTCTCCTACATGGTAGGATAATTAACCTTGGCAAAATTACAAAAGTGAATATAATACATGACCAGGTTAATTGTAATGTAATAATGAATATATTCGCTAATTTTTTCCAAAATTTACCACGAGCCATAAAAAACACAACCTGCCTTCGCTAAAACAATTGTTGAAGATTAATCCTCATGTTTCTTTTTGGTATCGATATTTATGTTTTGCATTGCTTTTCCAATGATATTGATTGAATCTGCATATTTATCAACCATATTGCGAACCATATCTTCTGGGAGACCTTGCTCTGTAAGGGTTTTGTAAATTGTTCCAATTCCTAAAGCATATTGCTCTGCTGTTTCAGCGGAGTATAATGCGTTGAATAATCCCTTTATTAATCCTGGAATTTCTTCATTGATTACTCCAAGGAGCTCTTTAATATCTTCAACAGGGATATCATCGCTATCTTTCTCAATTTTGATTCTTGTTTCTTTCTTTGTTTCTTCAGGCATTTATTAATCACCTAACTATTTTTAGTGTCTATTATAACATTTAGCTGGTCACAATATATGAGTTCATTGGTGAAATGTGCTCAGACAATCTACTAATTAATTCGGTATTCATAATTTTCAATTAATTCTTCCAAAAGTTTATTGAAAACAAAGGTAATACTAAGGAACAATAATTCATTTGATGTGTTGTTAATGGCTGTTCCATTTGTACAAGCAATTCCGAGTATTTTGGCAATTCTCTTTTGTTTAACTATTTTGATATTATTAAGTTTGAATTATATTTTGAATAGATTTCTCCCAACATTGTTGTTTATATTATTCTTTGTTGGAATACTTCTTTGGTCAATAACAAAACTTGTAAGTGTTTTACTTCCAGAAACCACAAGTGTTGATTTTGTATTCTATTGGAAAATAGGTTCACTAACGATATTGATTTTATCATTAGTTGTTATAACCTTCTTCAGAGATCTCTTAACATATTCAACACTTTCTTACCCCTCTGTAATTGTCTCTTTTTTTGCGGGAATATCAATTGCAGCACTTTGGTGGGGAGATTTTGTGCAAGTTAACTTTAATACAGCTAGTGGGTGGAATACTGATTATGAACCTGCTTGGTTTTTAGTCATTCTCTTAGTTTATCTTGCGATTGTGTATATATTCATGTTTAACTTATTGATTGGTGGATTAGTCAAAGCTACCGTTAAAAAACAGAAAGTTCAGATTTCTCTAATAATAACTGGATTAGCTATTGCCTCCCTTGGAGGTACAGTGTTTAATTATGTGTTAAATCTAGCTCTCCCAAATTTAGGTGATATGGATTTAATTTTTGTTGTAGTAGGATTTGCTATTGTTGCGGTTGCATATCTAAGATCTCCGATTCAAATCTATTTTGCTCCTGTAGTTGCTCATCGCTTACTCGTAATAAATAATGATGGACTACCGCTTCTCTCTCATGACTTTTGTGAACTAGGCGAGGATGCATTAACAATGGATTCCACTCTCATTAGTGGTGCATTATCTGGTGTTGTTAATATTCTTAAAGAAACACTTTCAAGTGAATCCGTACCACGTCTTATCCGTCTTGACGATCGGGTATTGCTCATTGAAACTTCTGAATCAGCTCTTTACGCATTAATTGTTGATGATGATTCAATGGTATTGCGATCTGCTCTCAAAGATTTTTCGAAGGAATTTGAAAAAGGTTTCAAAGAAGTACTTAAAGACTGGAATGGATTAGTAGATGTTTTTGATGATGCTTACACCTTGATTACAGAAGACTTCGCATTCATCTTATCAAGCAAATCAACAACAAAAAAATAGAAAGAGTGACTTTGGATAATTTCTTTCTCTATGCAATTTTTGTTTGAAAAAATTGTTCTTTTTGAGCACCTATAATTGCAATATTAAGTAAGATATGGTAAGACATATATTCTATATAATCTCGCAAGTCATTGGATACAAAGAAATATTAGTAATTGTTGAAAGAGCTTTGATTAACATTCTATCCAAAAGATTTATAGAATGATATTGAAGCTCGGAGTTCAGTAAATACAAGAAGATTTAGTCTCAATTGAAAAACTAGAGGTATTTGTAATTGTCTCAAGAATTTAAAAATTTCCAGCATTTAGTGCGAATTTCCAGCACCGATATCAAAGGAGATAAGCAAGTAGTAAATGGCTTAACCTATATTCGGGGTGTTGGTAGCAGATTAGCAGATGTTATCTTGAAAAAAGCAGAGATTCCACACGATGCGTTCATAGGTATGCTCACTGATGAGCAAATTAAGAAACTTAATGAAATTATCGCTGATCCAATTAAATTTGGTATTCCATTTTGGTTTGTAAATCACGTTAAAGATCGTGTAAGTGGTAAGAACATTCATCTAACTGGAAACGATTTAGCACTTTACGATAGAAATGATATTGATCGTTTGAAGAAATTAAGAACTTATCGTGGTGTCAAGCATCAAGCGGGCCACAAAGTAAGAGGACAAAGAACCAAGAGCACAGGAAGAGGTGGACGATCCTTAGGTTTTGCTCGAAAGAAATTATAAGGTGAAAAACGATGGGTGATCCAAAAAGAATTAGAAAGAAATATAAAACTCCTCGCCAACCTTTCGAAAGACATCGTATTGATTCTGATTTAGCTCTCATTGGAAAATACGGTCTAAGAAATATGAAGGCCGTTTGGAAGTTGAATACGTTACTAGCTAATTTTAGAAGCAATGCAAGACGACTTTTAAGTCTCGATGTAGATGATCGAAAAATTGGCGAACAAGAATTAATTGGTAGATTACAACGATTAGGTTTATTGGATGCAAAAGCTACCTTAGATAATGTCCTAAGTCTTAAGATTGAATCTTTCCTTGAAAGAAGACTTCAAACAATGGTCTACAAAAGCGGTATGGCAACAACACCACATCATTCTAGACAAATGATTGTTCATGGTCATATTATAATTGGTGATAAAATAGCAAAATCACCAAGCTATATTGTTCCTGCTGCAGAAGAGAAGCTTATTGTTTTTAACAAACATTCTCCTCTTGCAAAGGAAAGTCACAAAGCTTTACCAAGTAATGTTTTCAAAAATAAGAAACCTCAAGCAGATAAGAAGGATTCTAGACGTGGTGACAGACGTGGCGGTAGACCAGGTGATAGAGGTGGACAAAGAAGACCTCAAAGAACTCCAGGTCCATCTGCTTCAAAAATAGTTGAAAAAGAAAAAGCAGATGTTGATGTAGTGAAAATTGCTATTGATGCACCTGAAGCAGCAATCCAAAAAGAGGCTAAAAAAGACACTAAAAAAGAGTCCAAAAAAGAACCTCAAAAAGATGCTAAAAAAGAAATCAAAAAAGACAAGTAGGTGAATTATGTGAGTACTGCACAAGAACCCCCTAAAAAGAGAAGAGTTATCAGAACCGGAATAGTTCACATCTATTCTTCCTACAATGATACAATTATCACTGTAACAGATATTACTGGAAGCGAGACAATCTCAAAGCGTTCTGGTGGTATGTATGTTAAAAGCGATAGATTTGAATCCTCTCCATATGCTGCAATGAGAGCAGCTTATGATGCAGCAACAGCTGCAAAAGATAGAGGAATAACAAAAATTAATATCGCTGTACGAGCTCCAGGTGGAAATGGTCCTAGAACACCAGGTCCAGGAGCACAAGCGGCAATCAGAGCATTAGCAAGATCTGGTCTTAGAATCGGACGAATCGAGGAAGTTACTCCTATCGCCCATGACGGCACACGAAGAGCCGGTGGCAGAAGAGGTAGAAGAGTATAATCTATACGGAGCGAAAAAAACATGGGTCAAACCTATTACACAATGCCAACTTGTTCATGTTGCAACCGAAAAATCACTCCAGATGATATCGGCTCTGTCAAATTCAGATGCCCTGAATGTGGAGATGTAGTTCATATACGCTGTTCCTTCTGTAGAAAGAAAGAAATCGGTTATACTTGTCCTTCTTGTAATTTTGTAGGACCATAAAAATAGATAAAAGTGAGAGTAAATATTTACTCTCTAAATATTTTCTTTTTAATAAAACCTTAATTCTAAAAATGAAATTTAGAGCTGATTAAGACGATTGATCATTTCGTCAATTTGTTCAAGTGATATTGAACCAAAACTCGCTCTAATATAGCCTTCTCCAGAAGGACCAAATTCTGATCCAGGCACAAGTGCTACTTTTTGTTTTTCAAATATCAACTCACAAATATCCTTTGAATTTGTGAAATCTTTATGCTCTGTTACTTTAGGAAATGCATAGAAACTTCCTTCTGGAGTGCGACAAGTAAATCCGTCAATACTGTTGAATCCTGAAACAATTTTCTCCATTCGTTCTTTTAAGGTGTTTCTTAGATAGTTAGTAAATTCATCTCCTTCAGGAGCATTGATGAAATCTCCTAATGCACTTTGTTGTGCTGAGGGAGCATTAGCTACAACAAAACTATGCATTTTAGCAATTGGGTCAACTAATTCCTTTGGACCTGCAATGTAGCCTATTCGCCATCCAGGAACACAATAAGTTTTTGAAAAGCTATTAAGAAGAACGGTTCGTTCATAAGCACCTTTTATTTTTGGAACGCGAATATGTGTTTGATCAGTAAAAATGCATCTTTCATATACTTCGTCAGATAAAATAACTAAGTTATTATCAATTGCTAAATCGATAATGGGCTTTAATTCTGATTCAGTCATTAACTCTCCTGTAGGATTAGATGGGAAATTTAGGATAATAGCCTTCGTTTTTTCAGTGATATATTGATCTAAATTGGAAGTATCAATTTTCAGATCATCTGTAGGTTTTAACCAAACAGGTTTTCCTCCTGCAAGAATAACTTGCCTTGGATAGGTTAGAAAAGAGGGATCAGGTATTAATACCTCATCTCCTGGTCCAATATAAGCCATAAGTGAAGAAAAAATTGCTTCACAACCACTTGCAGTTGCAAGAATGTCTGTTTCCGGATTATAATCCAAATTGTACCATCGCTTATTCTGTTCGGCGATAGCTTCTCGATATTTGGTAGTTCCTCGAGTTGGAGAGTAATAATTATCTCCACCTTCAACAGCTTTTACAAGTGCTTGTATCAAACCATTCGGTGTAGGAATATTTGGTTGACCAATTCCAAGAGAGATAACACCAGGAATGCCTTGTGCTCTTGCGAACATTGCTCGAATACCAGAAGGCTTAATTTCATTTAAACGATTAGCTACTTTCATTTTAGTCATTATGAAACCCACAATTAAACATCATTAAAAACGAATATTGATTAATAGTATTATTGATTAGTTTTGATGGAATAAAAAGCATTCGACGAGCAAAAACCAAATATAGTCTTTACAATTAATTTAAATAAATCTCTAGTTTAGACGAAATATTACATACATATTGACTCGAGGTAAATAAAAAATGAAAATTTTCTCATTTAAAACAAAAGATGGAGTTCCTCGGTTAGGAACTTTTTGGCATGACAATGAAGTAATTGATATTCTCGAAGCTGATGAAAAACTACCAAAACCTAAATTTGAAAAAGTTAGAGAGATGAAAGACTTGATCGAATTAGGAGAAAGTGGATTAAAAGATCTTCAAGAATTCATTACTGAACTTAAAGATATTAGCGAGAAAGAAAATGAAATATTTCAAAAAATAAAAAGCAATTCATTTTATCCTCTTGCAGAAATTGAATTCCTTCCACCATTAAGAAATCCACAAAAGATAATTTGTTTAGGAAGAAATTTTGCTGAACATGCAAAAGAAGGTGGAAAAGAACCACCAAAAAATCCAATGATCTGGGGAAAGTTTAATTCAGCAATAATTGCCCATCAAGAAAATATTGTTTTACCAAAGATTTCGAAAACAGTAGACGTAGAGATAGAACTTGTTGCAGTTCTGTCAAAGAAAGGAAAACACATTCCAGAAGAAGAAGCATTAAATTACGTTTTCGGTTATACAATTGGTAATGATGTTAGTGCAAGAGATTTTCAATATACAGATAAACAATTTACACGTTCAAAAACAATGGATACATTCGCTCCACTCGGTCCATGGATAGTTACTCGAGATGAATTACCAGACCCACAAGACCTTGAAATGGAATTAACAGTTAACGGCAAAACATGGCAAAAATCAAATACCAAAAACATGATATTTACAGTGGCTTATATTATCTATTACCTATCAAAATCATTTACATTTGAGCCCGGAGATTTAATCTTTACCGGTACACCTTCAGGTGTTGGTCATTATCAAAAACCACCTTCGTATCTAAAAGAAGGAGATATTGTGAAATTGACTATAGAAAATGTTGGGACACTTGAAAACCCTGTAATAAAAGAGAACTAAGACAAAATCAACCAAAGTTAAAAGGAGAAAGAGTAAATGCCTAGACGACCTGATGCTGAACTAGTTAAAACATCCAAGTTCAATGAATTGATGTTTCATTTTATGTTAAAAAGAAATGAGAGTGCTATTTATTTCGATATCCAAGTGGACCTTACTCACACGTTTGAATATCTTGAAGACTTCAATAGAGGTCGTGATGAAAAGGATAAACTGACCTTATTTCAAATATTCCTTACAGCAGGAGCAAGGACTGTTGCTTTGAGACCAAAAGTGAACAGATTTGTTTCAGGACGTCGCTTATGGCAAAGAAATAAAATAATCTTTGGTTTCGTCGTAAAGAAAGAGAAAACAGATGAAGGTGAAGAAGTAAATGCAATGATTGAGTTTGATCCATATGACACTCTTGATATTGTGCAGAAGAGAGTTTCTGCAGTTATCCATGAAGCTCGATATGGTGAGAATCAAAATGAACAGGATGTCAAGTTCATTGGTGCTTTGCCAAGATGGATGATGAATCTCTTATTTAAGTATATAATGTGGAGTGATCAAAAAAACTTCGCCCCTTATTCAGTAATAAAGACTACACCAATGTGGGTTACAGTATTTATTGCTCATTTAGGTTCTATAAATATGGATGCAGCATACCATCATCTCTTTGAAATAGGAAACGCTGGTTTATTTATCACAATCGGAAAAATTCACAAAGCTGCTGTTGTAAATCAAAAAACAGAGGAAATTGAAGTCAAAAAAGTAATGAATTGTCGAATTAGTATAGATGATCGCATTGCTGATGGAGCTTATACAGGTCCTGCTGTTTACATGTTAAGAGATTTAATCGAAAAGCCAGAATTGTTAGTTAATCCTCCTAAGCTCACTCACGAACAATTAGATAAACTGATGCTGAAAAAATATAAGAAAGAACGATTAGAACGAGAAAAAGCAAGGAAAAAACAGCAAAAAAAGAAAATTAAGAGAAAATCATCTGAACTTTAAAGGAGTAAGAAGTTATGCCTAGACGACCTGATGCTGAACTAGTTAAAACATCCAAGTTCAATGAATTGATGTTTCATTTCATGTTAAAAAGGAATGAGAGTACTATTTTTTTTGATATTCAAGTAGACCTCACTCGCACGTTTGAATTTCTCGAAGATTATAATAAAAATCGCGATGAAAAAGCTAAACTAACCTTATTTCAAATATTGCTTACTGCTGGAGCAAGAACTGTTGCTTTGAGACCAAAAATAAACAGGTTTGTTTCAGGACGTCGTTTATGGCAAAGAAATCATATTGTTTTTTCATTTGTAGTAAAGAAAGAGAAAACTGATGAAGGTGAAGAAGTAAATGCAATGGTCGAATTTGATCCATATGATACTCTTGATATTGTGCAGAAGAGAGTTTCTGCAGCTATCCATGAAGCTCGATTTGACAAAAACCAAAATGAAAAGGATGTTAAGTTCTTTGGTGCTATGCCAAGGTGGATTATAAATCTCATTTTTAAGTATATTATGTGGAGTGATCAAAGAAATTTTCCCCTACACCCAATAACAAAAGGTACGCCAATGTGGGCTACAGTATTTATTGCTCATTTAGGGTCCATAAAAATGGATGCAGCATATCATCATCTCTATGAAGCAGGAAATGCAGGTATATTTCTCACAATTGGCAGAATTCACAAAGCAGCTGTGGTAAATCAAGAAACAGAAGAAATTAAAGTCAAAAAAGTAATGAATTGTCGAATTGCTATAGATGATCGTATTGCTGATGGTGCTTATACGGGACCTGCTGTTTACATGTTAAAGGATTTAATTGAAAATCCAGACTCTCTGGTGGATCCACCTGAGCTAACGCACGAACAACTAGACAAATTGATGCTGAAAAAATACAAAAAAGGACGATTAGAACGTGAAAAAGTAAGGAAGAAACAACATAAACAACAAAAGAAGAATAAATAAATGGGTATAAAACAGACCCATTTTTCACCAACCAATTGCACAGCCATCTCTTCTTGGGTCTGACCCTCCAAAGAGAACATTATTTTCATTGTCAATTGCAATTGCTTGAGCACCACCAAAGAACTGTCCTGGTTCAGCTTTTAATTGATGTCCTTTCATCAATAATTTACCTCGGGCGGTAATATCTATCCCATATTCAAGAGCAACAGAATTATCATCAAAGTGGACAAATCGTGGTGCTTCAATAGCTTGTTGGACATTCATGCCAAATTCAACCATATTAAGGAAAATTTGCATTTGTCCTTGAGGTTGGACATCACCACCCATACAACCAAAATTCAGCACAGGTAATTCGTTTTTTGTAACCATTCCCGGAATAATTGTATTGAAGGGTCGTTTACGAGGTTCGTAAACATTGAGGTGGTTTTCTTCTAGGGAATATAAACTTCCACGGTTTTGTAAACAAATGCCAGTTCCTTCTGCAACTAATCCAGAACCGAATCCATTGAATAAACTATTAATAAAAGAGACAACATTTCTATCCTTATCAACAACGCTCAAGTAAACAGTATCACCAGAAGACCAATCTAAACCAGGAGTAACATTATTAGCTGCTTTATTTAAATCAATTCTAGCACGTTGTTTCTGGGAATATTCCTCGGATAATAATTCTTCAATAGGTAGTTTGTTGAAACTTGGGTCGGAAGCAAAAGTCCTAAGGTCTGCCCAAGCAAGCTTCTTAGCTTCAATAAGTAAATGCAAATATTGAGCGGAGTTATGAACCATTGAATCTAGCTCAAAACCTTTGATAATATTGAGTTCTAAGAGAGTTGCGATACCTTGTCCATTTGGTGGATGTTGGAAAACTTCATAATCTTTGTATTTTGAGCTAATAGGATCTACCCATTCTGCTTCAAATGCCGCGAAATCATCCAAGGTAAAGAAGCCATCGTTATTTGATGTAAAATCAACTATTTTTTTAGCAATTCCACCTTGATAAAATTCTTCTGCGCCACCTTTAGCAATTGCTTTGAAAGATTTCGCAATAGCTTTTGAATAGAAAACTTCACCAACTCTTGGAGCCCTTCCATTAGGAAGGTAATTCTTTGCTGTTGCTGGATGGTTATTTAATTTCTCTTCGGCGCGATGCCAAGAGTATCCTACAAGTTCACTTACTGGAAATCCATTTTCAGCATAATAAATAGCCGGTTTGAGAACCTCTTTGAAAGACATAGTACCAAATTTTTCAAGCGCTTTACTGAAACCGCTAATTGCACCTGGAACACTAACAGAATAAATACCAGTGGTTGGTATTTTGTCAAAACCTTTTTCTTTGAAGTGATCCAAAGTGAGATTTTTAGGTGACCAACCACTCCCATTTAGGGCATGAATTTTATCATCTTGTTTACTGTGAATAAGAGCAAACATATCTCCACCAATGCCACAGCTCATGGGTTCTACAACATTCAAAGTAGTAGCAACTGCGACAGCTGCATCAATAGCATTTCCACCCTTCTTTAAAATATCAATACCAGCTTGAACAGCTAATGGTTGACTAGATGAAACCATGCCATTTTGACTAATGATCATTGATCGATGTGAGCCACGAATTTCAAACATTTTGATTACCCTATTTTTCTTCGTCGTTTAATTTTTATAGATATTGGTTAAATTAAATATCATAATACTCGGTTTAGAGGTAGTTTTTATTCATATCTAATTCTGAGAAAAAAAACTGTTTCTGATAGTCTAGTTTCTTTGAGTAAATCAGTTAAGTAATGAAATTGCATCATATACAAAGAAGAAAAATCAGTATGGATTTAATAAAAAACCATTTTTGCCAATTTAAAAAAAAGAAAAAAGGAATTGATTAAATCCTTATTCTTATGGGAGATGAATTCGAAGTCTTAAAGGAGCATGATTTTTAGGTTCCATACTTCCTAACATCAATCCAACAACCGTACAAAATAGATCAAATACACCTGGAACTTCAGGTCCATATAATGCGGAGATGAAATTATTATAAATATTGTCAAGTATACTGGACATCATATTGGCAGTTGCATCTTCATATGCAACACAGTATGCATTGCCTGTCATGAATTCAGGTTGATAAAAAATATGGGTGTTTTTACAAGATCTACAAATAGTAAAAAATTCCAATTTGAAATCGGAATCCCATATCTTCACCTGACATTTAATCTCAACAATTTTTCCATTAAAATCAAATTGATCGTCTTCGTAAGCGATATTTGAGTTTGAGTAAGTAAGTATTTTATCAATGTCATCTGGATCGATGTTTTGTGCATGTCCATTCTGATCGATTATCTTGATACTGAATGTACCAGCTTGTTTTTGCCATCCTGTAGAGTCTTTTAGTGAAAGATCGCCGCTACCTGAACTAAAGGTTATATGAATATCTGCTATAGCAAATGAATGATATAACCTCAAATTAACTTTGATACTACTCCCATCATTTTCTGTTGGAGATACAAAATCGATTGCTCCCGCAGCTATCTCAACTATTGGTATATGAAGACTTACGTCAACTCGTTTATAACCGCTAGAATAAACACTTCTAATTTCAGAAACATGGTAAGCTTTTGAAATTTTCAGAGTATAGGTTTTATAATCATACGTTTTTAGATAGAATGAATAATAACCTATTGAATTTGTAGAAACTGTTTTTGAGTAACTACCTGTTGGTGATCTCAATTTTACTGTTGCACCGCTGATTTTTGCACCAGTTTCAGTTTCCTTAATATACCCATAACATTTGAAAACATGTTTACTAACAGCAGTTGCTAAAGAAGCATCTTTTCTATATCTACCTGGAGATGAAAATGACCATGAAAAAGTTTTATAACTATTCTTTGAAATGGTTAATTTAAAGTTTAAATAAAACTCAACGGTAATCCTAACTGAATAGTAACCTGTTGAACTTGAATAGACAGTTTTTGAAATACCCATTTCATTTTCCCTTAAAACAATTTTTGCCCCCGAAATGGCTAAACCAGTACTTGCACTTCTCACATAGCCATAACAAGTAACTGTTGTACTGCCACTTCCTCCTGGTGGAGGAATTGCTTTAGTATCCATAATACTAACAAATGTAGACACAGCTAAAATTGCTAGAATTAATCCCATAATTTTGATTTTTGTTGATTTTTTCATTTTACCACTTCTATAAGTTCTATATAATACTTAATAATAAAGTATATAAATATTATTAAATTATCTTTTTTATTATATTTTCTAATCGTCAAAGAAATATTCATCTATAGGTAGAGTTAGAGATACCTCAAGAATTTTTATGATAGCAAAAACTCTTTAGCAGTTTGAGAATGTAAATAAGTCATTGACTTGGATTTGAAAATCATGATACTTGGAATAGACGTAGTTTTTATACATAGCAAGAATCCAGAATTGATGGCAGATTGGTATCAAGAGAAACTAGGATTAGAGATAGAAAATACAACCTCTGATTTAAGTTGGCAAGAATTTGCTTTATCTGAAAAGCGATTTCCAACAAGATTTGCATTAGATTATGGTGGATCAAATCCTTCGTTAGTTGAACAACAACCAATTATTATATCATTCAAAGTTGCTGATATTCACAAAGCAGTAAATGAATTAGAGAAACGAGGAGTTTTTTTTCCTGGTTCTCAGAAAGTATTTGATGTAGGACCAACTTTGGTTGCAACCTTTAAGGATCCAGAAGGTAACTATTTGCAAATATCTCAAAGAAAAGAATAAAAATAAGAGAGTGATTAACGGGTTTTCTTCGTACCCGCAATCATTTTTTCTAAATTTTCAAGACCTTCAGGATGCTTGTCAAAATATCTATGAACTGGTTCGAGTATTTTCCCAAGGCTTTTAGCAACAGCATTTTTTAAATCAAGTGGATGTAGCTTTCCTTCAACAAAATCCTTCTCAAGATCTGCATAGTTAAGGTATTCAATATCTCCACCAAATTTTGTAGGGCGTTCGATTTTCATTGTATAACTGTCTCTTACAAAGAGTAAGTGCTCTGAATATTCCATAATTGGATTTCCCTCAGCAACTTTTGCAGGGCAAAATGCAGTCTTTAATTTTCTTTTAATATCTGTTTCAGTATCGTGAATGAAGATACATGTTTCAGGTTTAGATTTGCTCATTTTTGCTTCAATTTTAGCCATATCTGGATCCGCATCCGAATCCATTTTGGAACCACTGCCTTTTAATCCAGTAAGTAGTGGAGTATGAATAGCAATTGGTTTTGGTTTACCAAGATTCTTAGCACAATCCCGAGCGATCATATGAGCTTTTCTTTGATCCATACCACCAAAAGCAATATCAATATCCATATAGAAAATATCCGCTGCTTGCATTGCAGGGTAATAAATCCAAGCGCTCTCTACATCTTTCATTCCCATAGCTCTACCCATAATTGGTAATGCACGGAGAACGCGATTTAATGAAGTACTTTTTGCCACCTTAATCAAAGTAGCCCAATAATCAGCATCATTAACAATTTCGTTTGACCAGCGATAAGTTACTTTATCCTCAGTGAGACCGAGTGCTTTGTACCCTTCCTTAAAGTACTCACCGGCAATACGGATTTTATCTAAATCTCCATCAAGCTTGTTATTAACCCAACTGTGCCAATCAGCAAGAAAAATGGTCATATTTACACCAGCATCCACTAGGTCATGCATTTTCATTGCACAAAGTAAGCCATTACCTATGTGGAGTTTCCCACTGAGCTCGAAGCCAATGTAAGAATTTGGTTTCTTTTTCCTTTCGAAGAGAGGTTTAATCTCATCTTTTACGACCACTTCTTCAGTATTTCGAGTAATTAATTTTATACGTTCTTCGATTTTCATTTTTTGCCGCTCCTTGGTAGACCAGTTCTAATTGGATACAAATATCAGAAATAACTGACTGATAAGTTTGCGCTTTGGTTATAAATTCTTTGTTTCAAATTTTATCCTTGTATATTATTTTTAACCACATCTTAAGAAACAACAATATTGAAAGTAGTTAATATCTTTCGAAGAAAAATTCCCCACTTTCTCTTTGTTCACGATCAAGTCTACTACTATGTTTATTTATCCTCGCTCGACCGGTTTCAACATCTCGTCGAAAAGTAATATCAAGCGTTTTCAAAAATTCATTCATTCCATCTCTCTTACCAAAAGGACCTACAGTAAAACCACGAACACCCGGTTCTCCTAAAAAGAGAAGGACTCTATCTCCAAGAATATCCGCTATTTGCATATCATGTTCAATAGCAATAACTGAAGCATTGTACAATTTTGCTGCATTACGAATAATTCTAGCAACTTTGATACGCTCCTCAACATCAAGAAAAGCTGCTGGTTCGTCGATGAGATACAAATCTGCTCGTTTTGTAAGACAAGCTGCAATGTAGACTCTTTGAAGTTCTCCACCACTTAATTCTGTAATTGGTTTATCAAATAGATGTTCTATGCCAAGAGGTTGATAGAAATTCTGTTTGAGCATTTTCTCGCCAGTATATCTCTCAGCGAAGTTCATTATGAATTCATCGACTGTGCCTTTATAGTCTCGAGTGATAAATTGTGGTTTGTAAGATACTTGAGCCATAACATTTGCTGAACCTCTATCTGGTTGTAGGATTCCAGCAAGCATTTTAACAAAAGTGGTCTTACCGATACCATTCTCTCCTAAAATTACTAATGTTTCGCCTTTGTATACTTCGCCCGGTGACACCTTTAATCGAAACTGGTCAAATTTTTTCCACAATGTAGTGAATTTAACGTAGATAGGAACGTTAACCCAGGTTCTTTCTTTGACAACTCTTTGGAAGGTAATTGCTTTACTACGAAAAGTGATGTTCTCTTCCTTCAATCTGCCAGTTAGATAGGCATTTATTCCCGATTTGACACTTTTTACGCCAGAAACAACTCCAAAAGCGTGAGGAGTACCCCAGAGAGCTTGTATTTGATCACTTAGGTAATCAAGAATAGCAATATCATGCTCTACAACTAAAACTGATTTATTCTTCTTAGCTAATTTTCCGAATAATTTTGAAAGATTGAGTCGTTGCTTTACATCAAGGAAATTTCCAGGTTCATCGATAAAATAAACATCAGCATCTTTAGATATTGCAACTGCTATTGAGAATCTCTGACGTTCTCCACCACTGAGATGTTTAAACTCTTTATCAAGCAAAGTTTCTAATTGCAATTCCTTTATTAGTTCCTTTGTATTTCCCAATTCATCTTCTCTAAGAAGGACTTCATGTATAGTCTCCTTTTCTTGAAGGTAATCCGTTAATACTTGCTCTTTGTAAGCAATTTTAATCTTACCATTTTTAAGAGAATTAAAGTAAGAACGATGAAGTGAAAGATCAAGTGTAGTGAACATGTCTTTCCAAGTTAAATCTTCTCTTTCATACTCTCCACCATTTGGGATTGTTTTTCCAGAGAGGATATTTAATACCGTGGTCTTTCCAATACCATTTGCACCAATTAATCCCACAACTTTCCCTTTGGGGAGAAATGGAAGACCGTACAATCGGAAGGCATTTTCTCCATATTGATGGATCGGTTTTTCTTTTAATTCAACGGGTAAACCAACCATTGAAATTGCGTGGGTTGGGCAAACATTGACACAAATTCCACAAGCGATGCATTTTTTGCTGTGAATTCTGGCTTTTTTATGAACTTTATCTGGATAAATAACTTTTCTGCCTTTTTTATTTAGAGGGCAAGTTTTCATACAAACATGACCACAAGTTGCTGGTTGACACCTATCTAAGTCAACGATGGGTATTCTTGTTTTTGTTTGTTTCCCAGCAGTTCTTTTAGACATGATATCCGCTCTCCAAATATAGAGCAATGTGCATTTACATCTTTAGTGGATTTAAGTCTAATATTAAATGTAACGATGTAATCAGTAAGTAACAAGAAATTATTTTTATACTGAGCTAGCAATTTATCATCAATGTCTCAATTTTTTTCATCAAAATGGAGTGTTCCAGCTCATATCACAGGTTTATTTCAAATAGTTGAGAATGAAAATCCGTTAAAAATGGGTTCTCGTGGTGCTGGTTTCTCGATAAATAATCCAGTTATTACTCAAGCTGAATCTCGTTTAGCTAAAGTAGGTTCACTCAAAGTATTTTTTAATAGCGTTCTTATTGATGGAAAAGTTAGCGCTGAAGTGGCAAATTCTTTTGATGATTTCTGGAAAGATAAAGAGTTGTTACTTAACCATTCTAGCCAACTTCCAACTGAAGCAGGTTTTGGATCAAGTGGTGCAGGTGCTTTAGGTGCTGCTTTTGCTCTGAATGAATTATTCGATGCAAAAAAAGCCAAAGACGAATTGGGTCAAATTGCTCATCAAGCTGAAGTTAATTGTCGAACTGGTTTAGGTGATGTAATTGCTCAATATCATGGTTTAGCAGAGATTCGATTGGAACCAGGAGCGCCAGGAATAGGTGTAATTAAACAGCTTGAATGGTCTCTTGATCGAAAAATTCTATCAATATTCCTTGGAACAATGTCAACAAAGGAAATCATCACAAGCAAATCACATATTGAAATGATAAATAGAACTTCTGAACCATTATTAGAAGAGTTAAAAAATACACCAACAGTAGATAAGTTTGTAGATTTAAGTTATCAATTTTCGAAAAAAGTAGGCTTAATGAGTAAGAAAGTTGAAACAATTATTGAAGAACTTCAAGCGAATGGATATTCTTCAAGTATGATTATGATAGGAGAATCGATATTTGTTGTCGGTTCTAGTGATGAGTTAAAACAATGTTCCATTTTTCTTAGGGAAAAATATCCAAAAGCACAGTATTGGATAAACTCATTAGCTTTAACTGGACCAAGTATAGTTAAGTAAATAATAGTACTCTAAATAGAAATAGGTGATAGTAATGACTGAAATTCCTCCCGATCATCCTCGATTTTTATCTTTAAAGGAACGACATGGAATTATAGAAGGAATGCATCAAAAGATTGTTGCAGAGGCAGGATTAATTGCTCATGGAAGAGGTGAAGCTTTTGATTATCTACTTGGCGAAAAAACACCCGAGTATGCTTTAGTACAGGAGAAAGCTGCTGTTGCTCATCTGCTGTTGGCAAAAAATCCTATTATATCTATAAATGGCAATGTTGTTATTCTCTGCCCTACAGAGCTTGTTGAATTGGCAGAAGAAACTGGTGCAAAATTAGAAGTAAATCTCTTTTATCGAACTACTGAGCGAGAGCAAAATATAAAGCAAATATTACTTGATGCAGGTGCTACTGAAATTCTTGGTGTAGATTTAGGTGAAAGTGCAGCAACTATTCCTGAAATAACTCACAACCGACGAATAGTGGACCCTGATGGAATTTTCAAAGCTGATGTTGTTTTTGTTCCGTTAGAAGATGGTGATAGAACGATGGCTTTGCGAAAAATGGGTAAAATCGTTCTCTGTGTTGACCTCAATCCGATGTCGCGAACTTCTGTTTGGAGCAATGTTACGATTGTTAATCACGTTAGAAGAGCTGCTCAAGAGATGGTTGTTATTGCAAAAGAACTTAAAAACCTCACACGTGAGAAATTAAACGAAATACTTGATAATTACGATAACAATAACATGTTGAAAGATAGTGTTAAGCACATGGCTGAAAGACTTTTAACACTTTCACAAGAGAAATTACAGGAGGGTTAGCATTGCCCAAATTAACTGCATTTGATATTCAAAAAATGAAACAAGAAGGCAAAAAAATTACTATGCTAACAGCATATGATTATAGTTTAGCTTCAATATTTGATGAGGCGAAAATCGATATTCTACTTATAGGTGACTCGATGGGTCAAGCAATTTATGGTGCTTCCACAACTTTAGAAGTAACTTTGAATATGACAATTCGTCATACTCAAGCAGTTGCTCGTGGTGCGGTTAATTATAGTTTGATCATCGCTGATATGCCATTTCTGAGTTTTGGTTTGACAGTTGATGAAACTGTTGCAAATGCCGGTCGATTGATTAAAGAAGGTCATGCTGAAGCTGTCAAGCTCGAAGGTTCGAGTGATAATCGAATAAAAGAAATTGAAGCTATGGTCGATATTGGCATCCCTGTTCAAGGTCATATTGGTTTGATTCCTCAATCTGCATACAAATTAGGTGGATACAAAGTCCAAGGAAAAAATGAATCCTATTTCTCTGAAGAGCAATTACTATCTGATGCTAAGCGTTTGGAAGATGCTGGTTGTTTCTCTATTATTTTAGAAGCAATTCCATTGGATGTTGCTAAGAAGATTACTGAGAGTATTTCAATACCTGCTATTGGAATTGGGGCTGGTCCAAATTGTGATGGGCAGGTGCTTGTTTGTTATGATATGTTGGGATGTACAACGGGTCATAAACCTAAATTTGTTAAACAATACATTGACCTCCATCAAATAATATTAGATGCAGTCAATAAATATGCGAAAGAAGTCAAAGATGGCTCTTTCCCATCTTTAGAATATTCTTACGAGGGATGAAAAAATGTTTCTTGTGTTGGGTAGCGGCAATGTAGGCAGCTTAATTGGTGGACTTCTTACCCGTGAAGGTTACAATGTTTTCATGATTGGTCGAGAACCTCATATAGCAATCACAGGTGCAAACGGTCTCAAAATTCAAGGTTTAATAAATAAAAAAATACAACCGATAAATGCAGGTACTTTCGATTATATCTACCCTATTGTGGAGATGCTGAATGAAGAAATAACTTGCATTTTAGTGACAACTAAAGCTCATCAAACAAGGCAGGCGGCAGAAGAAATATTACCTATTGTTTGCAAGCACACAACAATCGTTTCAATCCAAAACGGTATTGGTACTGAAGAAATTTTACAGGAATTGTATCCTGATAATCTAGTTTTACGAGGTGTTACCTCTATTGGTGTTAGCAGACCTAAACCTGGAGTAGTTGAATATTCAGGTAAAGGTATAACACAAATTGGTTATGCAAATAGTGAGGAGAAAGCAAAAGCAAAATTATTAGTACAATCATTAAATAAATCCGGTTTAGAAGCTGAATTGGAAATTAATATTCAAGGGGCAGTTTTTACAAAAACAATTGTTAATTGTGCTTTGAATCCTTTGACCGCTATTCATCATGTTAAAAATACTGAAATATTTAAACAAAAGAAGCTTAGAGTAAAAGCAACCGCTTTAGCAAATGAAGCTTGGACTGTAACCAAAAAACTTGGGATAAAATTACTGGTGGAAGATCCAGTTGAATATGCAATGGATGTTATTAAGAAAACAGGAGAAAATACTAATTCCATGCTATCTGATGTCCAAAATAAAAAGAAAACAGAAATTGACTTTATTACCGGGAAAATAATTTCTTTCGCAGATGAATTGGAGATTGAAGTGCCACACAATAAAGAAGTATACAAAGAAATACTTGCTATTGAACAAACATATACAGAATTATGAAAAAAAGAGGAATATAAATGGAAAAATCAATTTCTGATATCGATCAAAACAAGATTTTGGAAGAGCTAAAGAAAAGACTAGCTTTTGAAAAATCGTACAATAAAGTGCTTAGCTCAATGTGCACACCCCCTCTTGAAATTTCACGCTTAATATCTGCTGAATATGCAGAGATAAATTTAGGTGATCCCGGACTTTTCCCAGAAACCAAACAGATAGAATTTGATGTTCTCAATATTATTGCCAAAATCTTACATGCACCTCAAGAATGGACTGGTTCAATTACTTCTGGCGGAAGTGAGTCAAATTTATTAGGCTGTTGGGTTGCACGCAATTGGAGTAAAAAAACTAAAGGAATAAAAAATGGTACTTTACTTTTACCTGAATCCGCACATGCTTCATTCGAGAAAGCAATAGATATTCTCAACTTAGAATCGAAATGGATACCTCTTACTTCAAAAAATAAACTCGATATAGAGATTCTAAAAGAAGAGCTTGATGAAACAACAATTGGAATAATAGGAATTGCCGGGGCAACTGGAACAGGTGCTTGTGATGACATCAAAGCTCTAAGTGAAATAGCTCAAGATTCTAACAGTTATTTGCACGTAGATGCAGCTCATGGCGGAATGATTTTTCCTTATATGAAAGAAATTGGTAGGCAAGCTCCTGTATTTGATTTTCTGCTGGAAGGTGTAAGTAGTATTACTTTAGATACGCATAAAATAATGGGTGGTCTGATTCCCGGGGGAAGTATAATTTATCGTTCAAGTGAATTTTCGGATACAATCGCAAAGGGTATAACTTACTTGTCTGATTCAACTACAAAACAATTAACGATCACTGGTACACGACCAGGAAATTCTGTTATAGCTTTGTGGGTTTTGTTGAAATATTACGGGAAGCCGTTCATGATAGATAGAGTTAAGAAAAGTTTTGCTCTAACTGATTACACAGTAAAGAAATTACGTGGAATTTCTTCAATAAGTTTAACTTTTGACCCAACAATAAATATTATTGGGTTTACAAATACTAAACTGTCTAATGAAAGTCTTGTAGCGAAACTAAAGAAATTTGGTTGGGATCTTTCTTTCTATTCAAATTGGACTCGAATGGTAATAATGCCACACTTTTCAATAGAAATGATTGATAAGTTCATTAAAGATTTAGAAAATGTTCTAAAGGAGTAATTCAAATGGCAAAATTCAAGCCTTCAATTCATAGCTCAAAATTGGAAATTACTAGTTCAAAATCTAATCTCTTAGAGGGGAGAAGAATAGTTATTGGATTAACTGGAAGTGTTGCTGTAGTAGAAACTGTTCACCTTACTAGATTACTAATGAGAAATGGTGCAGAAGTATTTGCAGCAATGACCAAAGCAGCTATCGAATTAATCCATCCGAACCTAATTGAATGGGCAACTGGAAATCCTGTGATAACTGAGTTAACAGGTCAAATTGAACATGTTCATCTTTGTGGTGAGCATCCCGACAAAGCAGATTTACTGCTAATTGCTCCTTCTACTGCAAATACAATCGGCAAAATTGCAAGTGGCATAGACGATACTGTCGTAACTACTTTTGCTACTACCGCTTTTGGTTCTGGAATACCAATTACAATAGTTCCTGCTATGCATTCAACAATGTATGAGAATCCTATTGTTATTGCTAATATTGAAAAACTGAAGAAAACCGGCATTACTTTTATTGGTCCAAGAAAAGAAGAAGGCAAAGCAAAGATTGCTACAAATGATGAGATTCTTCAGACTATAATTGGCATTCTAGATAAAAAAAAAGACTACAAGGGTAAAAGAATCGTTGTAACAGCAGGTCCAACACGTGCTTGGATAGATGACATCCGATTTATTACCAATCCAAGTAGTGGACGAATGGGTATTGAAATTGCTCTAGAAGCAGCAAGCAGAGGGGCGGAAGTTACACTTCTTTTAGGTCCAACATCGATAATAGTTCCCAATAAGGACATCAACATTATTTCTATTGAAACTGTGGATGATCTCGTTTCAGAAATTAATAAGATGAAAAAAATTGATATTTTCATTTCTGCTGCTGCAATAGGTGATTATCACGTAGAGAAAGAAAGTGGAAAAATACCGTCACTAAAGAATGAACTTAATCTGAAATTAACACCAACTCCAAAAATACTCAATATGGTTCGTAAGAAATACTCAAAAATTAAGATAGTTGGTTTCAAAGCAGAAACGGCTATCTCTGAAAAAGAATTAATTTCTCGTGCAGAAAAAAGTATGAAGAAAAACAATCTGGATTTGGTGGTTGCTAATTTAGTCAATAAACCTCAGCAAGGTTTTGGAACAGTGACAAATGCAGTAATAATAATTAAGAAAGACTCAAGTACTGAGCAAATAGCTTTGACGTCAAAGAGATTAATTGCCAGGCACATATTAGATAGACTGGTGTTATGATGGATAGTGAAACCGAGTCATTCGTACGTTTTTTCTTTGCTTGTAAAAAACGCTTTAAAAAAATGACCTTAAAAGATTTAGAAAAGTATCAATTGAAAAAAGTTCAATCATTGGTACAATATGTGACAGAAAAATCACCTTTTTTTAAAGCATATTATAAAAATCGTGATCTTCTTGATGTCTGGAATTTGCCAACAGTAAATAAGAAGATCATGATGGAGAACTTCACAGAGTACACAACCTTAGGTTTCGAGAAAGAAGAGCTACTTGATTTTTGTCTTCGAATAGAAAAAGAACAGAATTTTACAGAACGCTTTCATGGTTATAATGTAGCAATGTCTTCTGGAACAAGCGGGAGCAAAGGGATAGTAATAACTAGTCCTGAAGAAGAAAAATATCTTCAAGCAGCTTTATTTTCTCGTTTTGTCTTTCCAAGAGTACTTCGTATTAAGTGGGCTTTTATCCTTCGCATTACGACTCCGGCATTCCAAGTAAGCAGATTTGGTCAGCAGTTAACTCATTTCAACTTGCAATTACCTTTAGAAGAATTAAGAAACAAGCTACAGAAATTTCAACCCAATATTCTTTCAGCTCCACCATCTATGTTAAGCATTATTTCTAAGGAAGTGCAAAATGGACGATTGAAAATAAAACCAAAAAGAATTATTTCATATGCTGAAGTATTATACCCAGAAGTAAAGACAGTAATTGAAGAAACGTTTGATACACTTGTTCATCAGATATATCAAGGAAGCGAAGGCTCAATAGCAATGACTTGTAAATATGGTAATTTGCATATCAATGAGGATTTAATGAAAGTGCAATTACTTGATAATGAAGGCAATATGACTGAGATAGGAAAACCTTGTCATAAGATGATTGTTACTGATTTGAATAAGATTTCACAACCAATAATAAGATACGAATTGAATGACATCATTACTATCTCACCAGAAAAATGCTCATGTGGATCTAATTTTAGAGTGATTGAGCAAGTTTTGGGACGAGCAGATGATTTATTCTGGGGGCAAAGAGAAAATATTGCAGATCATCAGTTTATTTTTCCAGATTACATCCGTAGAGCAATTATTAGCAGTTCAGAAGAAATTAGTGAGTACCAAGCAATTCAAAAAAGTTTGTCTCGAGTAATAATTAGAATACAATTTAAAAAATCACCTGAAAACCTAGATGTGATACAACAAAAAATCGCAAATGCAGTTCAAAATGTCTTTTCAAAATACAAATGCATTCAACCATCTGTATCTGTGGTTTTAGAGAAACCTGAAAGGCATCCAAAATCACTAAAACTTGTACGAATCAAGCGTGATTTTGATATCATTTAATTACTTTCTTGATAAATGTAGGAGTTACGGCAAAATTATAAACAATAAAATCATTGAAAGTAAAGCGTATCTATCTATCTATCTATTACTATCCATAAGGAGCAGTATAACTAATGGCTGACAATGTACCTTTTCTCGTTATTAATCCAAATGCAAAAGACAAACGATTGGGCAGAAAGTTAGATAAAATTCTCAAATCAGCAAAGAATGCCTTTGGTGAATTTCAATATGAATTAACAACAAAAATTGGTGATGGTATACCAATTGCTAAGAGAGCTATTTCTGAAGGCTACAAAACACTTGTCTCTGTTGGTGGTGATGGCACCCTAAATGAACTAATCAATGTTGCAGCAAAGACAGATGTAAAAGTTGGAATGATCCCAGGTGGTAGTGCGTGTGATTCGCTTAAAACACATGGAATTCCAAAAGATTTCGATAGAGCATTTGAGCTTGTTGCAGAAGGATATTACGAACGCTTTCCTGTTGGTCATATGAAAGGAGATACAGAACGCTATTTTATAGAGATGGTAAACGGGGGATTTATTGGCGATACAGCGGATGCTCTTGCTAATCGTTATGAATGGGCTAGTGGAGAAATTGCTTACGGATATGTTGCAATTAAAGTGATTATGGGATTTAAACCAATACCTACTAAAATTACCATTGATAATAAAATCATAAGAGAATTAAATACTTCTACAATTGCAATTGCATTAACTGATTGCATCAGTGGTTTTGAATTTATTCCTGATAATCATCCAAGGCGTGATGATTTTGGAATTATATTTTCGCATCACAAGGGATTGAAATTAATAAAACTGTTGTTAAAAGCGGCACGAGGAACTCATTTGAAAAACACAGATGACTTTGAACTCCTTCGAGGAAAACATGTTGTCATTGAAAGTGATATTCCACACACATGGGAAAGTGAAGGGGAAATACCCTCAAAGAAAGCAACTCATATTGAAGTTAATTACATCCCTGATGCAGTGAATCTCTTTATTCCAAAAGGATGGAAATATGGTAAATCTTCAAAAGAACGAAATGCCGCTAAGAAACGTGTATTGAAGCATCAACAACCATTTCCAAAAAACGATTGAATTAAGCTGTTAATTTTGAGGAAGTTTTCACTCTTCCACCCATTTTTTCTATTAAGAAAAATGACAAATAGGAAATAATGAGCAAAATTGCTCCAATAGCACTTCCCTGCCCAAATTGTCTCACACTTCTTAATTTGAATAATGCTACTGTTAAAGTAGCTATTGAACTGTTTCTTAAATAGAAGAAATTCGCAATAGTAAATTCTCCAATACTCAATCCAACTGCAAAAGCTAGTCCGGCAACAAGTGCAGGTAATAGTAGTGGTGCATAGATTTTTCTTAATTTGAACCAGAAGGTAGCACCAAGTGTTTTTGCTGATTCTTCCATCTCAGGATCAATAGCATTTAACCCATTCATCAATGCTCGAGTAACAAATGGATATCCAAGAAGACCATGACTAATTATAATGAATAACCATGGATAATTAATAAAAAATATTGCATTTCCAAAAGCTCGATAAATACCAAGGGAAATTGTCATTGATGATACTGCAAGTGGGAGATAGCTAATCATTTCATAAGAAACAGATTTTCTTTCTCTTCGATGTTTTCCTAGAACAGCTATTGTGATAATTGCTAATATTGTTGCAAAACAAGCACTACCGATTGCAAATAGAAGAGTATTCAAGATTGTGCGTGGAATTGATGTACCTAAATAGCTATTCCTTTCAAGTGAGAATATAGCTGCGTAATTCTCAAATGTAAATTGGCCCGTAGATGTTTTAATGAAAGAGTTTATCAGAATACTAATCATTGGTGCTAATTCTAAGGTTAACCCTGCTAAGAAACAGAAAGCAAGCAACCACCCACTGAATTTTCTAAAGAATGTCTTAAACTCTAATTGCGTTCGTGGGAAAACTGCTGTATTACTTGTTTTCTTTTGTTTTGAGTTTCTGCGCATTAGAAGCAAATAACCAACAACATAAGCAATAGTAATTATTAATTGCATTATTGCTAATGCTGCTGCTAGGTTTGTTTCTCCAGTAAAATAACTCGAGTTAATTTCAACTTCAACACTTCGATAATTACCTGGTGTGCCTAACATTAAGATAATACCAAAACTCAGAAAACAAAAATTGAAAGTGAGCATTGCTGCAGTTAAAATTGGTTGCAAGAATAATGGTAAATAGATTCTGAAAAAAGAATGAGTGGAATTGCTCTTCATGGTTTTAGCTGCATCGATAAGGTCACGATCGAAATTTCGATAATAAGCAACAAAATAGTGGATGACTAAAGGGATATTATAAAATGCATGAGCCATGATAATGGAAAGTAGAGGGATACCAAATAACCCATTTTCAGAAAAGATATTCAAGAATCCCATTCCTACTAATACAGAAGGGAGAACAAATGGTACTGTAAACAATGTTAGAAGGATCTTTCTCCCTGTAAATTCATACTTTCCAAAGAAATAGCCTAACGGAATACCAATTAAAAGTGATACAATTGTACTGAGTAGTGCTTGTGAAAGAGTAAATGCAAACAATTTGTAATAATATCCATTGGAGAAAACTTTTCCAAGATATTGGAAGGTAAAACCAGATTCATCTACAAAGCCATAGATTAGAACTGAAAAAACTGGAAATAGAAGAAATAATGTGATAAGCAATATCGGTGTTAGAAAACCTACTACTCTAACAATTTTCTTACCTGAATATTCAATTGCCATCCATTTTCCACCAGTTAGAAAATACTATACCTCATTTATATAAGTCCCTTATAAAATAGTTTAGTCTCGCAAGAAAATCAATCAGAAATATGGTAATCTACTCAAAGAGAAGTCCTGAATAAAAAAAGAAAAAACAATTGAATAATTAGAGAGTTCAAGTATTAAAAAAACAAAAAATGAAAAGAGTGGATAACATTCATTCCATGGGATGAATGAAAGAATTGAAATCAATGATAGTTTCAAAGTTTACAATAGCTTTCCCTGGTGTAAAGAGCATTTCAAATTCCTTGTAATCACCAAGTTCGGGATATAATTCGAGTAAATCTAGCAGAACACTTTTGGTTACACTTTCAGAAGCTCTAGATAATTGTGCCAATCTATCCAAATTTGCAGGTTCTCCTGGTTTGAGGTCTTTGAAAATAATCTTAAAAGCAAGTACAATATTAGATCGGATAAAATGTTCTATTGAATCAAAACCAAGGAGACGATACAAAATTCTCATTGTATAGGTTCCTTTTCTTTGAATGTAAGCATAAGAACTTTGATTGTATGAATTCATAATATCATATTCATAATAATACGCTTTTTGCAACTCCAAGATTGGATCAAATAAATATTCATACATTGTTTTTTGTTCTTCAGCAGTTTTGTATTTTTTCAAATATTTGAGATATTCAGAGTTATATTTTCCTTTATTGAAATCCTCTTCCAAATTAATACATAATTTATTCATCGTTTTTAGTGGTGTTGTTTCGAATAGAATCAAAAATGCATATTTCTTCAATCTTTTTCCAAATCTTAAATTCTTTCGAGTTTCAAATAGAATGTCTTGCAAATCTACTAAATCACTTTTTTCAACAATTGACATAATTTCATTATGTTCCTTCTTGTTTGAATTGTAGATAGCAAGCATTATTAATAGCACTACTAAATAACCTGTTGTAGATAATCCGATTAATATTGAAAAAGCTACGTTATAGCCAAGAAAGCCCCATAATAACACCAATAATAAAAATAATAATCCCCATAAAGTTGAAATAAATATTATTGCAGATCTGAGCGATTTCTGCTGCTTGTGTGTTTCATTATCAAAAAGCGTCGTTTTCAATGTTGGTCTCTCTGAGATTTAATACCTCTCTCGGTTATTAAACATTTAGAATTTTAACTTTAAACTGAATAAGAAGACTAAAGTTTAAAGAATACAAATATTGAAATGAGTGATACATTGTACAAAATATCGTTAAACAAAAGGTAAGAATCATGCCCTCCATTGAAGTGAAAAACATCTCAAAAAAGTTTGATGATTCAATAGCAATTCAAGATATTAGTTTTAAATTGGAAGAAGGTAAATTACTCACTTTATTAGGACCAAGTGGAAGTGGAAAAACAACTATCCTTCGATTAATCGCCGGACTAATTGAACTTGATACTGGTGAGATATTCTTTGATGATATTGATGTAGTTAAAATACCTACAGAAGAACGAAATATTGGATTTGTGTTCCAATCATATGCTCTCTTCCCTCATCTCCCTGTTTCTGAGAATATTGCTTTTGGTCTTGAAACTAGAAAATGGACAAAAGAGGCTATTATAGTTAGAGTAAAGGAGATGCTAGCTTTAGTTGGGCTTACAGGTAAAGGAAAAAGATACCCTAGAGAGTTGAGTGGAGGTGAGAAATCCCGAGTAGCACTAGCTCGTGCATTGGCGCCAAATCCCTCTCTTCTTTTATTAGATGAACCACTATCTGCTTTAGACATGTCACTAAAAGAGACTTTGAGAGAAACAATAAGAAATATACAACAAAAAATTGGTGTTTCAACCATTTATGTAACTCATGATCAAACTGAAGCAATGGAAATTTCCGATCAAATCTTGGTTCTTGATCATGGTCAAATTGTCGAGAGTGGCTCACCTCAAGAATTGTATTTAGCGCCCAAGAAGAAATTCACCGCCGAATTTTTCGGCATAACTAATATCTTGACTGGAAAAGTGACTACAATACATGAGCGTTATTATTTGAACCATTCTTCAGGTAGTATCCTCTTACCAAAAAATTGGTCTTCTACAGTCGATGAAGAAATAACTATAGCAATTTTTCCACAACATATTATTCTCTCAAATAATACTAAAAAGTTAGACAATGAATTTCCGGCTATTGTTGTTAGTTCTTCTTTTGGAGGATCCATTGTTTCTGTAATTGTTGAAGTAAATGGTTTTCCATTTGAAATTCAATTTACGAGTTCTCGAATAAAAAACAAATTCACAGAAGGGGAAAAGCTTTACCTTTCTATTCCTGAATCTTCTATTCTCTTGCTTGAATAAAATAGATGACAAATAAGAAATAGAATTGAGTGAGTAGAAATTATCTACTCAAAAAGTCAATGTATAACTTACAATCTAAATAATTGTAGAGCTTCGATTTCACTTACACCTTCAACTTTCTCTAGAACTGATTCAAGGTGATCTTGTAAGCCATCTTGTTCTTCAAAATTGATATCAACAATAAGTGCTACCATTCCAAAAGCAATTGGTCTTTCACCTGAAGCTGTTACTTTCATATCTTCAGGTAATGCTTTAATTATTCTTTCTTTTATTACTGCTGGTTTCACGTTTATGTCTTCTGGCAATATTTTGTATGTGCCTACTATTCTGGTACTTTTTTTAGTCATTTTTTTTCATCTCATTTCTTTTTTGAATAAAGGACTTTTAATTAACTAGCTTTTTCTGGTTAATGTTTGCTTTTTCTTCTTTTCGATATGGTTGAAATTCAATTTCTATTCTAGTGGAACAATCGTTAGTTTTACTTTTGTTCCATCTATATCCCAATCTGATGAAATACCATCTTTCTTTGCGCCAACTTTGATAAGTGTTGATAATGTTTCTGTTTTAATGAACTCTGCCCACTTATTCATAGCATTGGTAATTTTTTCATCACCTTTATAGTAAAGTTCAATATTTTGAGTGTATTCAAGATTTGCTTCTTTCCTCATAGTTTGTACTCTCCGAACAATGTCTCGGACAAGTCCTTCTTGGATAAGTTTTGGTGTTAATTTCGTTTTAATGAAAATCTGTCCACCATCAAAGGAAGCATCTGAATATCCTTCTTTACCACTTGAGATTATATCCAAATATTCTTCGTTAACATCAAATACTCCATCTTCTGTTTCTAGTTTGAAGGAATGTTTCTCTCTTATATCTGTAACCGCTTTCTGAGATTTTTCATCTGAAAGATCTTTAATTGCATTTCCTACTACATGAGCATTTTGTTTGAACGCCGGTCCTAGAAGTTTGAATTTTGGTTTTAATTGATAGTTAACCATTTCAGAAAGCTCTACTTGGAATGTAATCTCCTTTATATTGAGTTCTTCTTTGATTTCTGTTAAAAATTGTTTAGCCATTTTTTGTTGAGCTTCAGAGCAAACAACAATCAATTCTTGTAATGGTAATCTAACTTTGATGTTAGCTTTATTTCTTGCAGCTCTACCTGCTTCAACGATAGCAATAGTACAATCCATAGCTTTCTCAAGATGGATGAGGATTGCTTTGGGATTTTTCTTTGGAAATGCTTCATAGTGAACGCTCAGCATTTCCTTCTTTTTCTTTCCCTTCTCTAATCTTCTAACGAGATTTTGATATAATTCCTCAGCAACAAATGGGATAAAAGGTGCGATGATCTTAGTTATCCTTACAAGAGTTTCATACAATGTAGCAAGAGCGTCTTTTTTATCTTTAGTTATTTCTGAGTTCCAGAATCTTCTTCGTGATCTTCTGATATACCAATTGCTCAAATCTTCAACAACGAATCTATCAATTGCTGCTGCAGCTTTATGAGATTGGAATTCATCTAAATTTTCACTTACAGTAACAACTAAAGAATTCAATTTAGAGATTAACCATTGATCTAAAACTGATCTGTCATTTAATTTACTCTCAATAGTTCTTGGATCAATATCATCAATATTGACATTTGTTACAAAGAAGGAATAGACATTCCAGAGAGTGCTGAAAAATCTTCTTCGTGTATCTTCGATAACTTCATTTGAGAAACGAGTAGGATTCCAAACCGGCGATGAGAAGAAATACCACCTCATTGGGTCTGCTCCTAAAGTATCATAAACCGAAGAAGGGTTTACAACATTTCCAATATGTTTGCTCATTTTAACTCCTTTCTTGTCAAGAACATGGCCCATAGTTAGGCAGTTTAAATAAGCCGGTTTATTGAAAACAGCAGTACTAATTGCTAGCAAAGTATAAAACCATCCTCTTGTTTGATCAATAGCCTCAGTAATAAAATCTATAGGATAATGCTCTTCGAATTTCTCTTTATTTTCAAAGGGATAATGCCATTGAGCAAATTGAGATGCACCGGATTCATACCAACAGTCGATTACAAAAGGTTCTCTCTTCATCTTTTTACTACATTCGGGACAGAACAAGTCAATTTCATCTATCCATGGTTGGTGTAGCTCGAAATCTTCTGGAAGTTCTTTTTTCATATATGACTTTAATTCTTCCACTCCACCAATACAAACTGTCTTATCACAAGTACACATCCAAATTGGCAAAGGTGACCCCCAGAATCGCTCACGGCTGAGTGCCCAATCAACAATATTATCTAAGAAATCACCAAAACGACCGTGTTTCAAATGAGCAGGAACCCAATTGATTTGTTCATTTGTAGCAAGAATTTGCTCACGCAATGTACTCATTCTAATAAGCCAAGCTTCTCGAGCATAATACATTGTGGGTGTTTTGCATCTCCAACAAAAACCACTTGTATGTTTTGATGTTTTTTCTGTAATTAAACGCTCATCATCTCTAAGTACTTTAATGATAAGTTTATCCGCATCTTTAATGAACATTCCAGCCCAAGGAGTTATTTCTTCTGTAAAGGTTCCATTTGTTTTGACGGGTTGTAAGAATGGAAGGTTCTTTTGTAATGCAAGTTCGTAATCTTCTGGACCAAATGCTGGCGCTGTGTGAACAATACCAGTTCCATCTTCTGTACTAACAAAATCAGCTGTAACTACTCTAAATCCTTTCTTTGCTTCTTTCGCAGGAAGTTTTGCATATGAGAATAATTGTTCATATCGCATTTCTTCCAAATCTTTTCCTTTCATTTTTTCTATTACTTTATAATCATTATTTGGAAATATTGTAGAAAGTCTATCTTTTGCGAGAATGTACATTTCATCTTCACGTTGGATTTTAACATAATTGATATCTTTTCCAACTGCGAGACCCACATTAGAAATTAATGTCCATGGAGTTGTTGTCCAAGCTAAAAAGAAGGTGTTTTTTTCTCCTTCTTTAGTAAACTTAATTGTGATTGATGGATCACTTGTTTCCTTCAACCCTTGTGAATACTCGTGACTACTTAGAGTTACCTCACATCTCGGGCATGATGGAATTACTTTATATCCTTTAATGAGGAGTCCTTTGTCCCATAAATCCTTCAAACTCCACCAGACGGATTCAATATAGTTATCCTCCATGGTAATGTAGGCATTATCCATATCGATCCAGAAACCAACTCGTCTGGTCATCTCTTCCCAATCGCTAACATATTTCATAACTGACTTTCTACATCTTTGATTGAATTTCTTAATACCATAATCAAAAATTTCGGTTTTTGAATTTAATCCCAATTCTTTCTCAATTTCAATTTCTACTGGTAGACCATGACAATCCCATCCTCCAATTAGAGGTGAAACAAAGAAACCGTTCATAGATTTATAACGAATATAGAGGTCTTTCAAACATCTAGTTAAAACATGCCCTACATGCGGCAAACCATTGGCTGTTGGAGGTCCTTCTAAGAAAATGAACTTTTCATTCCCCTTTCGATTATCTCTTAATTTATGATAAACATCTTCTTTTTCCCAGAATTTGAGAATCTTTTTTTCGATTTTTGGAAATTCAACGAATGTTTTTACTTCTTTGAAGATAGTCATGATATTTTGACCTCAATTAAAAATTAATGATAATAATCAATTTCTGTTATTACTGGTTTTTGAAAACCTCTCTCGCCATTTTAAAGTTTTTTTGATATTATGATTATCTAAAAAAAGATAAAATATTCTCCTTATTTGTGTTTTTAACCTAAACTAAGTATAATACTCTTGTAATATTATCGAAAGTATTATTTGTAGTATGAATCTATAATTAGTCTATGTTAGATGAAAATAATCAAATGCCAATTGCAGATCTTTCTACAGAAGAGATTGAAACAACATTCGAAGAATCCGATGAAGAAAACATGCTTTTCGAAGAAGAAATTTTTGTAGATTCATCAAGGAAATTTACCTTTCGTTCCTTTCTCAGGATGAGTGGCATAACAATTGTTTTCCTATTGCTAGCTGCAGTTGTTATGATTATTGGTTTGATTGTATACTATTATACTGCTACTGAAACCTTAAGAAATGCTGGTTTTTGGCTAATCATTGTAGGAGTAATTGTTTTTCTTTTGACAATTATTTTCGGATTTGAACGAATAGAATAGCTCTTGATTTAGATCTTTGCTATTTGTTGAAATCTTTTTCAGACCAGGATGAGAGTCTGATTTGTTCACTTTTACATTTGGGGCAAACAGTTCTCTGAAAAACTATGCCATCTTCTTCTTTTTGAATATATTCTGCTTCTGCGAAGCGATGTCCACAATCATTACAAATATACACATCTGGACGCCATACGTCTGTTTGTTCTTTCTTCTTGGACATATTTCTCACCTTTCTTCTTCTTCAATATTCTATATTAGAACTATAAATCTTATTCAAGAATAACATAATAATAGAAATCAAAATATTACTATTAATATTAAATCACTAAGAAAAACAAAACTTTAATAATGAAGATATTTTTAAAACAAGAAAGAATTGAAAAAGATGTTAATAGAGCTTTATCTTAGATGTTCGGAGTTGCTCAAATACAATGTCATTATGGAAAAATAAAACTAACAGAACAATATTGATCTCCTCAATATTTCTAGTGCTTGTTTTAGCCTTAATTATTTTCATATCTGTTTACGATGTAGAGAATGAACCATTAATTGGTTTAATGTGGTTATTTAGTAATGCTGGTGCAATAATAATTGTCGGACTATTGTTCTGGATACTGTATTTTAATCTTTTACTCCTCGTTGGAAGTATCCGTGAAAAGATGGATGCACTCCCTGGTTGGACTGAAATTGTCATTTGTGCACTCGTTACATTACTACCTGCAATATTCCTTGGGAATTTTGATAACTTCTGGAAACCCTGGATTGTTTTTGGTATCACTGCTTTAGGTGTAATCCTAATTTCACTATGGTTCTTAATGAGTTCAACAGAAAGAGAAGAATCACCCACGAAATCATAAGAGATTCACAATTGAATCTTTTTCCCCTATTTTTAATAATATCAAGTATATATTGTAAGTAATTTCTTTGTTTCTATTCACTCTTTAGGGAAAATTTATTTACTAATAGATTTCTCATTTCTCTTGTAAGACAAAAAACCCCTAAATATCGGTCTTCACTTTGACTGAAAACTGCTATGCGGTATTCGAATTGCTCTTTAGATTAGACCGAGTCCCAAAATCCTTAATCATCTATTCCCACACATTCGGATTGGATTTTTATGGAATGAACTTTTCATTGGAAAGCTAATAGGGATTCCAAGGATGATTTTGTCTGAAGATGGTTAAGTAAGTAAAAATCAACATAAAAGCTGTTTGAAAGGAAAGATGTCAAAATGTCCTATGATTCTGGTGAAAGAAGGCAATTTATTGATTTAGAGAAAAAAGCTCTTGTTAGATATGTCTATAGAAACCAAAAGTTTGAGATCATTGTTGATCCAGAACTGGCTTTAAATTACAAGAAAGGAGCGGATATCCCTCTTTCTGATATAGTTGAAGGCTTTGTTGTTTTTCACAATGCATCCAAAGGCTCGAAAGCTTCAGAAGTTATTTTGGAGCAAATATTTGAGTCGAACAATAATGAAGAAATTGTTAAGATTATTCTCACAAAAGGTGCATTACAACTTACTCAAGCTCAACGAAAACGTTTACTCAAAGATAAAGAAGATGCGATTATTAATTTCATTCACATTCATTGTGTTAATCCACAAACAAATAAACCTCATCCTCCTGCAAGAATTGAGGCTGCAATGGATGAAGCTGGAGTACATATCGATTATAATCTAGCCCCTGAAATACAGGCAAAAGAAGTTATCAAACAAATTCAAACTATCATTCCAATAAGATTGGAATCCGTTGTTTTAGCGGTAAAAGTTACTCCTGATTTCACTGGACCTGCTTTTGGTATAGTGTCTGGTGCAGGTGAACTCATTGAAGATCAATGGGGTGATGATGGGGTTTGGTATGCAAAAGTAGAAATGCCCTCTGGCAAACAAGCTGACTTTCTTGATAAGATTAACGCTTTAACTAAAGGTAAAGCTGAAGTGAAAATTGTTGAAAGAAAGAGTGAATGAATAAATAAAATAACAATTATTATTTAATCTAAGGAGAAAAAAAAATGCCTATATTAATTCAAGATAGATCCATGGTTACTCCTGGCGAAGTTATCGCTGAAGGAGACTTTTCTATTGGATCTCATGTCTATAGAAGAGAAAAGAAAGTTGTCTCTCAAGTAATAGGTCTCGTAACAATAAAGGATAACTTTGTAAGTGTAGTCCCTCTTAAAGGAAAATACTTGCCAAGAGTTGGAGATCTTGTTATAGGAGTAGTTACTGATGTTTCTCTTAGTACATGGATTGTGGATATCGCAAGTCCATATCCAGGTGTGATGAGAACCTCTATGTCATTAGCAAGACGATTCGATCCAATAAAAGACAAAACAAGGAAAATCTTTGATGTTGGTGAAGTACTAGTTGCTAAAGTATTCTCATTCGATCGAACACGCGATCCAATTTTAACAGTTAGACCTGACACTCGTGGTGGAAATTCTCCATATCTAGGTAAGCTAAACGGAGGTAGAGTAATTGATGTTAGCCCCTCCAAAATTCCTCGTCTAATTGGTAGAAGAGGAAGCATGATATCAACAATTAAGCATTTTACAAATTGTAAAATGATTGTTGGTCAAAACGGTCGTGTCTGGTTTAAAGGAAATAACTCTGAAGATGAGTCATTAGTTTTACGAGCAATTGAGAAAATTGATCGCGAAGCTCATACTACTGGGTTAACTGATCGAATTAAAGAATTCCTAGAAGAAGCGAAAAAGGAAATGACCTCACCTTCTAAGGAAAACAAATCCAATAAGAAGTAAAACTCAGAAAAAAACTTAAGCTAATTAGGTGAAATTTAATGACCAAAAATAAAGAAAAAACTGTGTTATTAACCAAAGATGGTATACGACATGATGGTCGTAAAAGAGAAGACTTACGAGAAATTTCATTTGAAGTAGGTGTCTTAGATAGAGCTGATGGCTCCTGTCTAATCCAATGGGGACGAAACAAGATTTTAGCCGCGGTATATGGGCCTCGTGAATTGCATCCAAAACACATGCAAATGCCTGGTCAAGCATATATTAGATGTGAATACAGAATGGCAACATTCTCTGTTCCTAACAGAAAAAGTCCTGCACCAAAGAGAAGAGAAAAAGAAATTTCTAAATTACTCGGTGAAGCTTTAAACCCTGCATTATTTACTTATCTCTATCCTCGTTCAGTAATTGATGTATTTATTGAAGTATTACAAGCAGATGGTGGTACAAGATGTGCTGCAATTACCGCTGCATCTTTAGCATTAGCTGATGCTGGTATACCAATGAAAGATCTAGTCACAGGAGTTGCCGCAGGTAATCTTTCTGAAAAAATAGTTTTGGATCTTGATGATGTTGAAGATAAAGAAGGTCTTGGTGACTTACCAATTGCTTATCTTCCAAACTTGGAGAAAGTTGTTCTTCTACAATCTGATGGAATATTCACACCAAATCAATATAAAGAAGCTTTAGATATGCTTGTTCCTGCTTGTAAGAAGATCTATCAATTACAACGAAAAGCAATCACTGACAAATACTCTCAAATAAATGAGGCTGTTCAGAAAGATTTAGAGAAAGAGTCAAAAGAAAAATCTGCAAAAGATAAGGACTCTAAAACCAAAGATGATAAGAAAGACAAGAAAGCTGATGATGGAAAGAAATCAAAAGCTTCTGAGAAGGAAGAGAAAAAGAAGAAAGGCTTAAAGAAATCTTCCAGAAAGAAAGACGATAAAAAACAAGCTTCTAAGGAAAAAGAAGCTAAAAAGGACTAATTAGGGAGGCAAATACAATGACAAAAAAAGGTCTAATTAGTGTTGTAGAGCGTGAACACATTCTCTCATTATTAAATCATGGTAAAAGAACTGATGGCAGAGCCTTCGACGAATTCAGAAAGATAACTATTATTCCTGGATACGTTCAAAAAGCAGAAGGATCAGCAATCGCTAAAATTGGCAAAAGCAAAGTAATTGCAGGTGTAAAAGCACAAATGGGTACTCCATTCCCTGATACACCAAATAAAGGAGTAATTACTACTACTGTAGAATTAGTTCCAGTAGCTGCTCCTGAATTTGAATCAGGACCTCCTCGTGAATTTGCCATTGAACTCGCAAGAGTTGCAGATAGAGCAATACGTGAATCAGAAGCAGTATCAAACGAAGATTTGGTGGTATTACCAAGTAAATCTGTTTGGATTCTCTTCATTGATATTTATGTGTTAGATCATGATGGAAATCTCTATGATGCATGTGAACTTGCTGCCTTAGGTGCACTATTAAATACACAAATTCCTGATGTTAAAATAGTCACAAATGAAAAAGGTGAAGAAGTAGTTGAGCTTCTTGAAACAACTCATCCACTAGTAATGAAGCATGTACCTATCAGCTGTACTTTCTCAAAAATTGGTGATAATATCATTGTTGATCCAAATTATGCAGAAGAACACATTCAAGACACACGACTTACACTTGCTTTTACAGAAGAAAATAAGATTTGTTCCACACAAAAAGGTGAATCTGGAACCTTTTCTGTAGAAGAAATCAAAAAGTGCATTGATATTGCAGCAGAAAGAACGAAAGACATAAGAAGTCAACTCGATACAATCGTTGACCCACAAGGAAACCCTTGGTCTGAGGAATCCTCCTAAGACCAAATTATTCCATAAATAATACCAAGAAGGTAAAATCAATGACTCGAAAAACAAAGAAAGTCGGTTCAACTGGTCGTTTCGGACCTAGATATGGTTCTCAACTTAAGAAACGTGTCCTAAAAATAGAGCAAGGCATGCATGCTGCTCACAAATGTCCAAATTGTGCTAGTCCAAATGTAAAAAGGAAATCAGTAGGAATTTGGACCTGTAAAAAATGCAAAGCAAGCTTTGCAGGTGGCGCATGGGTACCAATAACTCCAACAGGAAAATCGGCTTCAAGAACAACAATAAGTTTAGAAGAACAACGACTTGAGAAAGCCAAGAAATGAATGAACGAGAAATATCTCCCTACGAAAAATTTATGTTAACAACCTCTAGGAAACCTAGCCATAGGACGCGTTCTTTTACGCGTGATTTGGTTAGGGTTATTCCTTGGTGTTTTCATTTTACCAGAGGTTCATGCAGTCTAAAAGACTTAGCTGAAGAGTTAACAGATTTAGGTATAAACAGGGTTCTAATTTTACATGAGAGAAAAGGAAATCCTAGTCTCATTAAATTTTATAAACTTGTAAACGAGAAATTAGAAGAAAGAGAGTATCGTGTGCGAATTAAAGGGATTAGTCTTGGTCGAGAACTAAGAAATGTTAGATCAATTTTTACTTCTGAATCTAAATTTAGCGTAATTAATCAATCAAAATCTGATTTTGGTGAACAACTCTATACTATGTTATCAATATTCTTTGATTTTCAGCGCACACGTGCACTACCTCAAGACCCCAATTTCAAAGGAATAGCTATTCTGTATTCTGATACTACAGAAGGACACATCAATTTAGTTTTTCAACAAATAGAATCGAAGAAGATGATTGGTCCAAGAATAACTATATCTGATGTCTATTTAGGTAAGAAAGGTGAAGCTATTAGTTCATTGATGGACATAATTGGTATTGGAAAAAGAAAAAGACAATCAAAGAATTGATTGTTGTATTTATCTGTTAAAATTCTACTGCTGTTGGGATGATTTTGGTCGACAATCAAGAGAACAATCATTCATTTAGCTTTATTTCTGAATTAGTAATCAAATCGTTATCTAATAAAGAAATTACAGCTATTTATTCTGCAATATATCCAGAAACAACAGTTGAAATTAGTTCAAGAGGAAAAGCAGAAATATTTATCGAAGATGGTATTTGCTTGCGAATGGTTTTTTCTGCTATAGATTTCATTTCCCTACGTGCAATGGTTAGTTCATATTTAAGATGGATTGATGCAGCAATTTCCTCACTAAATATTGTTGAGTTGTAAGAAATAAAATCACTTAATGAAATACTCCAAGAATACCTAACAAACAACAGAGTGAAAAGATTTTTAATATAAAGCAAATCAAAACAATCAGAAAGAAAGCAATTCTTAATTGCAAGTATAGAAGGAATAATCATGACTCACGGTTCAGTACAAAAAGCCGGAAAAGTTAGAAACTCTACACCAAAAGTAGAACAAAAACATCATGTTTCTAGGCATCCCCGGACAAGAAACAAACATAATTACTTAAAGCGAAATATAAAGGGTATCCCAACTGGACAACAATCAGGCGCAAAGCGTAGAAGAAGAAGAAGATAACTTCTTCCTCATTCATATATCCTATACGTTTATCCTTTTACGTTCAACATTAGCCTAATTTTAAAAAGATTTAGTGTAACAATGGAAGCAAATTTGTTAGTAAAATTTTAAGTGTAATCTAAGTTATCTTAGTAATAATGGATGTTTCACTCTTGGAAAAAGAAAAAATATATCGTGAAATATTGGAACAAATTATCGCTTCTCCCCCCAAAAATCAAAAAGGTCTAGCGAAAATTAAAAGAGCTGCTTGTAAAAAATACTCTCTAAATCATTTTCCAAGAAATAGTGATATCCTAGAATGTGCTACTGAAAAGGAACGACCAATAGTTCTTCCAATTTTAATCAAAAAACCGAGTAGAACTCTATCTGGAGTTGCTGTAGTTGCTGTAATGAGTAAACCTTTAGCATGTCCACATGGGAAATGTACTATGTGCCCTGGCGGACCGGAGGAAGATAGTCCACAATCATATACTGGTTTTGAACCTGCTGCAATGCGTGGGAAAATGTTTGAATATGATCCTGAAAAACAAGTTACTGCAAGATTGCAACAATTAGAAGCAATTGGTCATAATACTAGTAAAATTGATTTAATTTTAATGGGTGGAACATTACCTGCTGCTCCATTGGAATATCAAGAATCTTTCATTAAGGGTTGTCTTGATGGTGTTACCAAAAGACATTCCAAAACAATTGAAGACGCAATAGAATTTGCAGAAACAAGTGAAAGACGTTGTGTAGGCATAACAGTAGAAACACGACCTGATACTTGTTCAATTGAAAATTTAAAACAGCAATTAAATTGGGGTGTTACTCGAGTAGAAGTAGGTGTGCAAATAGTTAACGACAAAGTTTACACGAGAATTAATCGTGGACATACTGTGGATGATGTGACCAATGCTTTCAAAACACTACGAGATTTAGGTTTGAAAGTTACAGCGCATATGATGGTTGGATTACCTGGTGTTACTTGGGAAAAGGAACTTGAAAGTTTCAAGACCTTTATGCAAGATTCTAGATTTACACCTGATGAATTGAAAATATATCCATTGATGCTAATGGAAAACACTAAACTTTATCAAGAATATTTAGCTGGTGACTATGAACCCTTAACTCATGATGAAACCGTCAAGAGAGTTGCAGAATTTAAAATCAATATTCTACCTAGTATTCGTTTGAAAAGAGTATTACGTGATATTCCTGCTACAAAGATATTTGCTGGACCGAAGAAAAGTGATTTACGGGAATACGCACAAAGACATTTAGAAGAATCTGGACGAAAATGTCGTTGTATTCGTTGCAGAGAAGTGGGTCATCAAATTAGGAAAGGTATCAATCCTTCAATTGATGATATAGAATTAATTAGAAGGGAGTATGATGCTTCAGGAGGAAAAGAAATTTTTCTTTCATATGAAGATACTTCTCAAGATATTATTTTGGGATTCTTACGTCTCCGTCATCCATCTGAGGATAGACTCATCTCAGGTGTCGGAGAAAAACCATTTTCTATCATAAGAGAACTACATATTTATGGGTCTATTGTGGGAATTGGTTTTAATGCAAAACAAGCTTCAGATTGGCAACACAAGGGCTATGGCTCAAAATTAGTTGAAGAAGCGGTTACAATATCTCGAGATGAAGAGGGAAGTGAATTGTTGTTAGTAACAAGTGGAATTGGTGTTAGAGAATACTATAAAAAAAGAGGATTTGGAAAGCTCTATCCATATATGGCTCGAGTTTTGTAAGCTCATTTGAAGAGTAATAAACTATCTCTGAATTTTTCGGGTTTTTTAAACCCAAGAAGATTAAGTACAGTTGAAGCAACATTGCTCAATCCAGGTTCGTTTACTTGCGGATTTAATTCGTACTCTCCTTTCCAATTTTTATCAACAATCCAAAAACCGACTGGATTTAATGAATGAGCTGTTTTTGTTCTACCATCTTTGAATTTCATCTCTTCACAATTACCATGATCTGCAGTAATAATAGTAATGCCATTTTGTTCATTAACAATATCGATTAAATCTTCTAGGCATTTATCAACAACTTTAACAGATTTTACTGCAGCATCAATAACCCCTGTATGACCAACCATGTCACCATTTGCAAGGTTTACTCTTACAAATTTGAATTTATTACTCTTCAAAATTTCAATAACTTGATTACAAACTTCCACCGCTTTCATTTCTGGATGAATTGGAATCATTTCATTTGGTTCAGATTGAATCTCAACATATTCTTCTTGTCCTTCGCATACATAACCTGAACGATTTCCGTTCCAAAAATAGGTTACATGCCCAAATTTATGCGTCTCAGCAATAGCAAATGAGGTAATACCGTTTGAACAACAATAATCGGAGAGGATATCTGTGATATCTGGAGACTTAACCAAATATCGTTTCGGAATAAATTTATCTCCATCATATTGCATTAGCCCCACATAATCTATCTGTGGAAAAACAATTCGATCAAATTTATCAAAATTCTCATCCTCAAAAGCTTGAGTAATTTGGATTGCTCTATCTCCTCTGAAATTAAAATTAACAACTAAATCATCATCAACGATTTTTCCTACAGGTTGCTCCTTTTCATCTATGATTACAAATGGTGGTAATGTTTGATCGTTTTTATTTGGAAAACAATTGCGTGCATGTGTTATCGCTTCTTCTGCAGATTTGTAATAGCCTTTGTACCCGTTGACAAGTTCTTCATCTTCAATAATACCTCGAACATGAGCATTCCATCCTCTTTGAACAATTTTCCAATCTGATTCATACCTATCCATGGTAACTTGCATTCTTCCTCCGCCTGAAGCAATTCTATAATCATGCTTTTGGTTGGAATATTTACAATTCATTTCTTCCAATTTAGTTTCTAGAGGATAAATAAATTCTAAAGCAGAGTGAGCGGAAACATCTCTTCCATCTGTAAGAACATGCACTCTTAGATTTTGTATTTTTGCTCTAGCAAAGCCTTCAATTAAACTAATTAGTTGGGATAAATTGCTGTGAACATTGCCATCAGATAATAGCCCTATAAGATGAACAGTACTGTTTTTAGCTTGTGCTCTTTTCGTCAGTTTTTCCCAAATTTCAGTTTGAAAAATAGCTTTGGTTTTAATGGATGCACTGACAAGTTTGGCTCCCTGATCAATTATTTGTCCAGATCCCAAAGCATTATGACCTACTTCGCTATTCCCCATATCATTATCAGATAATAAACCAACAGCTGGTCCATGAGCTCTTAGTGAACAATATAACATCCTTTCAGAGCACTCTACAGTTATTTTTTGCAATGTCTTTGGTTTAGCTAGAAACACTGCATTTCCATCATCTTCTTTGCCTAAACCGATACCATCCATAATGATCAATAGTAGAGGACCCGTTCTACCTGTGAACGACTTTAATTTTTCAAGTTTATACATAGAATTGTCCAACTTTTCAGTAATTTTCATTCAAATCATCGTTGCTACTAAAATATTGCTTAAAAACATTTAAGAATATTGATTTTTATTCTAATAATCCCTTTACTGGAAACAAACTGCATAATAAAGCAAACAAAACTGTAGTAATGCCGCTAAAGAATAATTAATATCTAAGAATTCTTTTGTAATGAATAGGATTGTAAAAATTGAGTGAAAAAAGGAACATCGAAATAGATGAAACTATCTCAGTTGAAGCAAAAATGAAACCAACCGCTGTACCTGAAACAATTATTTTTGAAGAAAAAGAGACTCTTACATCTGAGATCAACGAAGAATCAGCTTTAACACTACCTAAAATTTCACAAAAAAGTGTAGAGCTTTCCGTTAGAATCGAGACTAGAGATGATTTATCCGGTGTAGCTGTTTTTTCAAAAGAAGATGCAATTAAACTTTCATTACAAGAAAATGACTATGTGGAATTATATGATTCTGCAGTTGGCAAATCTGGAGTAATAAAAGCTTGTATTGATGATGAACTCTCGATTGGTTGGATATTAATTGATCAAAATATTTATCATGTCTTCAATTTCACAAGCGAGTCATTAAGAGTGAAAGTATTTCAACAAGAACCCTACACAGCGGATAAAGTAACACTTTCCATCAGTTCTTTATCAGGCGATGTTTTTGACCTAGTGAATGAATTCAGAAATGATAGTAGTTCACTGAAGGAATTTCTGAAAAATTATGTTATTAGAAAAGGTTTAGTGTTAATGTGGAAAGAAAAGAATGCTAAAATCAAAATAACTGAAATTCTTCCTGAAATATCTGATGAAGAAGCGATAATTTTCGATTTTAGTAAACCACGAGTTTTAGCTATTATACCTGAAGGTGGGATAGAATTTAATGCTATTCTTTTAATGGATATCTCAAAATCAATGATCGCTCGAGATTTAGAAGTAATAAATGTCCAACCTGTTATTGAAGAAATTAAACACGTTTTTAGATCTGTGCAAGTAGATGCATTTCTCAAAGATTTCAAAGAAGGTAATTACGTAAAAAGAAGATCTGGTGCTGCTTTCGCTGGATTGTTATTTTTGAAAGAAAAAGTGAAGCGAGGATTAGATGAAATTATTGGTGTAATTACATTCGCAGAAGAAGCTGAAGTATTGAAATTTGATTATAAACCATTCATAAATTCAAAAATAATGTCAAAAGGTGCTGCTGATAGATTTGCCGAGATTATAATAGAAAATGTTGAAGATAAATCAGGTGTTTCAACAAATATGGCTGGAGCAATAGAAAAATGCCTCTATATTGTAAAACACCTCCCGATACTAAAAAGACGAAATCCTCTACTAGTAATTTTGCTTACTGATGGTTTTGATACAAGTAAACGAGTGAAAGAAGCAGTTGAGAAGACTCTGGCTGGAAAAAATAACGTTGTTCTGTATTCAGTCGGAATAGGTCCCTATGTAAATAAACGTGAATTGCAAGAGATAAGTGCATTGTGTGGAGGAGAAGTATTCTTACCTGAGAATTTAGAAGAATTGAGTAACTGGTATCAAAATATTGCTCGAGATTTAGCTATTCAACTCAGTGAGAATGATTAACAATATCATTCCCGATATTAAGAACTATTATTTCTAAGATCAATTATCTGCATTTTATAACTTACTTTATTGGTGATAGGATTTGATAAAATGAAAGAAAAAGAACGGTTTGAAAAGAAGAAATTCTATTTCGATAGAAGAGTATGATTAACTTACAAAAGATGAGATTGAAACCTCATAAATTGCTTTTCAACATTGTGTCAATCCTTCCACACTTGAGCGCCACAATTAGGACATTCTTCATCGTCATAATTCATTTTCCTACCACAAAATTCACATTTAGTTGAAGCTGTTTCTTTGCTAGCTTCATCATATTTTTCTTCAAATTTGACATTTGATTCTTTGCCGCGTTTCATTAGAAATCTAATAAGGAAAGCGAATCCAATAGTCGTTCCAACAATTACAAGTAACACACCAACAAACATAACTATAGCAAATACCCAGAAAGCGGTGAAGATACCTGAAAAAGGCTCTGGTATTTCAAGAGCATTAACAATAATGTTAAGTAAATTAGTAGTTATCATTGAATTTAGTCCTTTCAATTAGATGATATATTATATGAATTAAGTTTCTCAAATTATTTTAGCTTTTCGCTTTTAAAAAGATAACTAATACATAAAAATTGAATTAAAACCTTTTACAAAAGATATTTAATGGTTTATTTTTCTCCGATAGTATCTGGATCCGTAGCGCAGTTTGGATAGCGCATCTGCCTCCTAATGTAAAACTATAAACAGGAGAAAGTAGAGGGTCGTGGGTTCAAATCTCACCGGATCCGCCATTTCATTTTTCTTTCTATCTTATTCAGATTTGTAGATTATTTTCTTTTTTTCCCAATTAATGGAATAAGCATACCAACTTTTTTTTGATATTCAATATACTCTTCACCAAATTCTTTCACTAAGATTCTCTCTTCATATTTTGCAGTAAAATAATAACCAATTATTCCTAATAAAAGAGGAAATAGAAGATAATTGAACATTGTTAATGGCAATCCTATGAAGTAATAACAATATGAAGCATATAATGGATGCCTTACAAATCGGAACCATCCTTTCATAGTTAAGCTCTTAGGAATCCCCCAAGAAATGGCTTTTGTGCCGCGAGATACCCGACCAATAATGGCGGTTACTGTTCCAAAAGTAACTAATATCATCCCAATAATCTGAAAGAAGATTCCTACAAAAGGAATGTCGAAATTAAAATATAATATGAAATTATCCCAATTCAAAAAATGAAGTATAGACCAAAATAAAAAGAATGACCAAAAAACCAAACTAGAAAGTACAGTTACAATTTTGACAAAATTTGATTTATCCCATGGAGGATATTCTTTTGCTCCTGTTTTGGTTTTTTCAACTTTTGAATTATAAGTAATAATATCTAGTGGAATATGAACTGTCAAGTAAAGCAAAGCATTAGAACCAATGAAAATCGCTAGGAGATTGTAGTCTAACAAAATGGTACACAACCAAATATGAAATAATCTACTAATTAAATATAATTGCTATAATCAGTATTTTTTACTATTCCTCATACCAATACTATAAAAATAACCTCTGATATTTAGTTAAATAGAAAAAAATAAACAACACTTTTCTCCCTTGAGGGTTAAGAATTGGAATTTGTAAAAGTATTGTTAGTTGACGATGAAGAAAATCTCTTACAGATTACTAAACTCTATCTAGAAAAAACTGATAGAAAATTTTTGATATCTATTGCTAAATCAGCAAAAATTGCTCTGAATTTATTAGTCAAGGAACCTTTTGATATTATCATATCTGATTACAAAATGCCTGAAATGGATGGATTAGAATTTCTAGCACAAATCAAAGATCAAGGTTACAACATTCCTTTCATTATTTTTACCGGTAAAGGGCGCGAAGAAGTTGCTATTCAAGCACTTAATCTTGGGGCAGAGTATTATTTACAAAAAGGTGGTGACCCTAAAAGCCAATTTAGAGAATTAATCAACTTGATTGAAAAATCTGTTGAAAAAAGAAAATCTGATATCTCTGTGAGAAAGAGTGAAGAGAAATTCTCGAAAGCTTTTCAATTTAGTCTAAATGGTATATCTATTATCCGTTTTAGTGATCAAGTATTCTTAGATGTAAATGAGAACTTCATTAAAACTATGGGTTACTCGAGAGAAGAAATTATTGGCAAAAAGTCAAATGAATTGAATATTTGGGCTAGGAAAGAGGATTATGAATTTTATTATAAACAATTAATTGAAACAGGAGAAATATTTGATTTTGAAACATTGATAGTAGGAAAAAATGGTCGTATTATTCCCTTACAGATTTCTGCAACTTTGATTGATATTGAGGGTGAGTTATGTATTCTCTCAATTAGTAGAGATGTTCTTGAGCTCACTAAGGCATTAGAAGATTCAAAAGAAAATGAGATTAAATATCGTTTATTATTTGAAGAATCGCCCATTGCTATGTTTAATCTAAATATGTTTGATGTAAAAAAACACTTAGAAAAGTTTAAAATTACCGATTCGTCTCAATTTTTCGGTGCAATTAGAATACAGCCATCCTTTTTAACTGAACTAATTTCAATTGTAAAGATATTAGCTGTAAATAAAACCGCTTTTGAATTAGTAGGTGCAAATAATAGAAATGAGCTTCTCCAATACTTCAATCATGAATATATTATGAAAAATATTGACTTGTATTCAAAATTGATTTTACAATTGCTTTTAGGTAATACTCGTTTTGAGGATGAGATTTCAGTTATTAGTTTGAATGATGAAGCGGCAAAAATAATTCTTAGAGTGTCATTGGCACCAGGATATGAGAAAACGTGGTCTAAAGTTTTTCTATCTGCAGTAAACGTTACCAAAAGAGCACAAGCAGTGACTAATTTAAGAAAAGAAAGAGAGGTATTCAAAACCATTACTGAGGCTGCTGGTTCATCTGAAAGTGCAGAAGAATTTTTTAATAAAATCCTCAAAGGTTTAGCTGAGATATTGGAGTTTGAATATGCGACTATAAGGATATTAGATAATAAAACACAGTTATTGGAACCTGTTTCAAGTTTTGGTATAGATGAAAAAACTAAACAATATCTGAAACCAATTTCAATTGAAGAAAACAATCACAAATTAGTTTCAATCTTACTTGATAAAAAAGTAGTTTCAATTTCCAATACAAAACTTAGTTCAATGAAGGATTCAATATTCGTTAAAAAATTAAATATCATATCATATGTTTTCTGCCCATTGTTAGATTCAAAGAATTCAATTATTGGATCAATGCAGTTTGGTTCTAGAGAAAGAAAGTTTTTACTAGAAGACGATAAAGTGTTTTTTAAAACATTTGCAAATATGTCATCAAATTTTTTGGAACATAGACTTAATCATTTTCTAAGCTAATTGCTCTTTTTTTTTAAAACAATTAATAATTCATTCATTCGGAAATTTCTTAAAAGGACAACTGAGAAATACTTTACTATGGTGAAATTCTTTGACTCAAAATCCAGAAATAACTATTATTAAAGCCATTCAAGAGGGACTTGTTAAAGCATTCAAAGAGTTAAATTTAACAGGTAAACCTATAATTCAAGAAACGACAAAAAAATCCTCTTTTGGTGATTATTGTTCACCAATATTTCAAATTGCAAAAGAAAATAGGAGAAACCCAAAAGAGCTTGCAAAATTAATTGTCGAAAGTTTTCCAAAATTAGATTGTGTTGAAGAGGTTTCTGCTGAAGGTGGTTTCGTCAATTATAAGCTTAATCGAGCTCATTGTTCACGTTTAATTTTGTCAGTGATTCTAGCGAATGAGAAATTCTACCAAAGCGATTTGTACAAAGGTCAAAGAATAATCGTTGAGCACACTTCTGCAAATCCGAATGGACCAATCCATATTGGAAATTTTAGAGGTTCAATTATTGGTGATATTTATGCTAGAATATTGAAAGCTGTAGGAGCAGAAGTATTAACAAACTTTTATGTGGATGATCTAGGGCACCAAATCCCTGTTCTGGTCATTGGATATGAATTGCTGAAAAAGTATGACACTGTACCTACTGAATTAAAAATTGACCATTTACTAGGTAGAATTTATGCTATAACACATACTATGTTTGATATCCAAAAAATCAAAAAAGAGCTAAAGGAAAAATACGATTTAATTTTAGGAAAGGACCTCAATTGGATGACGAAAGAAGATGTAAAGCAATTGAAAATCTCTCTAGAAAAGAAGAATGTTCCTTTAGAAGAGCAAAAAAAGTTTTTGAAGCAAAGTGGGTTTATTCTGAACATTCAATCAGACATTCATACAAGATTCAAAACTTTCTATGAAATATTGAAAACATGTATAGAGAAAGATGGTATTGATTTAACCACTGCAGTTCCTGATTTGAATAGACAATACATGGATAACGAGAAGGATGCGGTAAGAAAAGTTAGAACGACTTGCGAAGATGCATTACGTGGTCAAAGAGAGGAATTAGCAATTCTGGGCATCGAACATGATAATTATGATTGGGAAGCTGATCTTCAATGGTCTGGAAAAGTCGATGCTGCCTTAAAAAAGCTAAACATAAATGGTTTTCTAATTGAGGATGGAAAAGCAAGATTGTTTGATGCGAACAAAGCAGCAGACCTCAAAGGTGCAAGAGAATATCTTAAAATGAAGCCATCATATGAAATCCCTAAACCTATTCTTGTTACATCAACAGGTGATACATTATATCTCTTAAGAGATATTGCTTATTCTCTCAAAAAGGTGGATCATTATTCAGCTGATAAAGTATTCAATGTTATAGGTAAAGGACAAGAGCTATCACAACGTCAATTGAATCTTGCAGTGAGAGCGGTAGGACGTGAAGATGCCGCAAATAAAATGTGGCATTTGAATTATGAATTTATAGAATTACAAGGTGCTCTTACAAGTATGAGTGCAAGAAGATTACAATACATAACACCTTTAGAGCTTTATGAAAAAACACGAGAAGCTGTATTAGAGAATTTCCTACAAAATAGAGATTATCCTAAAAAAGAAAAAGATGAAATTGCTCATGATGTTACTGTTGGAGCAATAAAATATTCTATTATTGCAATTGGTTTAATGAGAAAATTGTTGTTTAATCCCAAAGAAGTAGTTTCGCTATCCAATAACACATCTCCCTTCATTCAGTATGCATATGCTCGTTCACAGAATATTCTTGCTAAAACTGATTTCTTATGGGATAAGAAACATGAAAGCACTCTCAAGAGCTTATTTGAGGATGAAGAATGGGCATTAGTTTTATCCCTTCTTAAATTACCAAATATATTACTTCATGCTGCTGAGCAGATAAAACCAGAACTAATCAGTAATTACCTCTTTGATTTAGCAAATCTTTTCAATAAATTCTATGATGCTCATCGTGTTCTAGATGCTACAACAAAAGAACTCATTACTGCACGGTGTGCACTTACTTTTGCTGCCGGAAAGCAGCTCACAGAAGGTTTGAATTTACTTGGCATTAAATCACCATCAAGAATGTAAACAATCCTAAATCGATTTTTTTCCAGCTGAAAACGTAATACCTTGATAAGAATGTAGATAACACCACTCTTTTTCTATTATTTTTGTATCCTTTAATATAAGTGGAAAGTTGGTTGAAGTTTTGTTCACACCATTTTCCAATGAAGACATGCTGAGAATTATTATCAAATTAATTTAGTTGGTGTTACTGCAGTGAGTGGATCGGAATTTCCAAATAAAAACAATAGAGACCAATATGCTCTTAATGACTTTGTTTCGAGACAAAGAGGAACAATTCAAAGAGAGACTAAGAAACCACTTGGAAAAACTAATTGTTATGTGGTAGGTGTAGGTGGCGGTGGAAATAACACTGTAAATCGTTTAATGTCTACTGCAATACGTGATGCTTTGTGTGTTTGTGTAAACACTGATCTTCAACATTTGAATTCTGTAAAATGTAACACTACTTTGCTTATTGGTAAAAAGACTACAAGAGGATTAGGTTCTGGCGGAAAACCTGAGCTTGGAAAAGCTGCTGCAGAAGAATCCTATAGTGAAATTCAAAGAATGTTCTCAGATGCAGACATAATTTTCTTAACATGTGGTTTAGGTGGCGGAACAGGCACAGGAGCAGTCCCTATCATTGCTGAAATAGCTAAAAATTCTGGTGCAATAGTCATTGGAGTTGTTACAATTCCATTCAGCATGGAAGGCGGCAGAAAAGAAAAAGCATACAAAGGATTAGCAGAGTTACAAAAGCACTCTGATACTGTAGTGATAATTGAAAATGATAAATTACTCGAGATAGTTCCTGATTTGCCAATTGAGGAAGCATTTGGTGTTGCAGATGAAGTACTAGCAAAATATATCTATTCAATTATTTCAACAGTCACCCAACCAAGTCTTATCAATGTCGATTTTGCTGATTTGAAAACCGTCATTACAAATGGAGGGGTAACTGTCTGTGGAATTGGTGAAGCAAAAGGAGAAGATCGAGCCAAAATAGCTGTTCATAAAGCACTGGAAAGTCCTTTGATAAATGTTGACTATAGTGAAGGGTCTGCTGCATTGATTCATGTCACTGGTGGGTCAACTATGTCCTTGAAGGAAGCAAGTAGTGTAGTTGAAATAATAAGAGGAAAATTAGAACCTGGTGCAGAAGTAATTTGGGGGACAAAAGTGGACTCAGAATTAGGTGATTTACTTCGAATAACAATAGTAATCTCTGGAGTACAAAGTGATCAAATCATTGGTATGAGAAAGAAAAATGAAACCATTTATGGAACTTCTATGCCATATGATAATATTGGTCAAATGAAGGATCCTGTCATACCTCCAAGAGAAAAAGAAAATTGGTTGAAAAAAGACAAACGACCAATATTTAAAGAATTGAGAAAGAAAACACAAGAGACAAAAGAAGAAATCCCAAAGAAAAAAGCATCAATAAAAGATGAGGAAGATGCTGATCAATTTTGGGATGAGATTGGCGTTTCAAAAGGTTTACAATAACTGACTTCCTGATTTCAAGCTCAGAGGTAACCTTATAAAAACTAGTGAATGATGGTTTTTTGCTGTTAGAAGTAAATTAGACCCGTATTGTAGCGGCCAATCATAGCAGTTTTTGAAATTGCTGACGGAGGTTCGAATCCTCTCGGGTCTTCCAATCTTCTTTTTAATGATCTATGTTTGGTTGGTTATCATGGTATCAGTTAAAATTTTCATTGCAGGCGATCTACATATTCCGTCTAGAGCAGCTATGTTGCATCCAGATTTTGAAAGTGTTCTACTTCAGCAAGAATGGGATTATATTGTTTTAACTGGGGATCTAACAACTCCTTCAGTTCTTCATCGATTCGAAAAGCTAGCTCGTTCACCAAAAAAACTAATTGTTGCACGAGGAAATATGGATCAGATGACTCTCCCACTCAAACCTACTTTTGAAATTGGTTCCCTACGCCTAGGTGCTTTTCATGGAACGGATGTTAACCCAAGGGGAGATATTCTCCAGCTAAAAAATGTCGCAAAAGAGATGGGTGTAAGAATACTTTTCACAGGACATTCGCATAAAACTTCTATCCATTTTGATGATGAACACATTATCCTTAACCCTGGCACCTCAACTGGAGCTTCAGGAGGAACTTCATGGTCAGTTGATACTGCATTAATTACTATGGAGATTAGTTTGGATAAATATGTGATTCTCATCAACTGGTTGAAAATTAATAAAAATGGAAAATTAGAGATTGAACGATTAACAATCAATCTCTAAAAAAACCCTTTTGGGTTAAAATAGATTATTTTCTTTTCTTTTTGCTTGCTTTACTAATGATTGTTAAAAGTGCTATTGCAGATAAAGCAATCTCCAATGTTGGCAAAGGAGTAATTTTAGTGTTCACTGAAGTTGTTTCTGGTGGTGGAGTAGGTGTAGTTGAAGCCGCAGTTGTGAACCAGAAATACTCGGATGTGACTTTATTCAAATTTGTATCCCAAGCTTCAATGAAGTATGTGTAATTATTTGCTTCATTAAGAGCGTGTTCAATTGAGATATTACCCATAAACGTTGTGCTCCCAGATGCGAATTGTACCATATCAGTTTGGAGAGCTACTTCACCATCTTTATATGAGTAAAGAAATGCAGTAATATCATTATTGATACAGTAATCATCATCGAGACCAACGGTTACAATGACGTAATCTTCGTCTAGAGGAACACCATTTGGGTATCTATCATTCAAATCTACAATTCCTTGAATAGTTGGAGCTTTTGTATCATCAATTACAATTGTTTGATTTAATTGAATTGGATTCTCATAAAGAGGATAAAAAGTTACAAAGATTGTTTGTTCACCTAAAGGCATATCCCATTCACCAAAGAAGAATAAGAAACTATAGTTGCCAGTTACTGCATTGACATCAGGAGCAAACCATGCACCAGGTCCATAAGTGTCACTCCATCCAGACAATTGAACAGTTAATGTGTAATCTGAAAAGTCATCAAACACACCACCAGTAATAACGAATGCTTGATTTTGTATTTCGCCAACAATTGTTGTGAAGGTTAGATCGGCTGCTTCATTTGTAGAAGAGACATCAAATGATTGTGTTGAAATAAGCATATTGTATGTGTTATCACAATTAGCAAAACCTAATTCGAAGGATAATGAACTTGAGAAATCAATAACAAAGTCATCTGTTTCAGTAGTGTCCAATAATCTAATCATTTCTACCGTGTAGTAGTCTTGGAGCGTAGAATTGTAATCTGATGCAACAATGGTATTTGCTTGACTGCCTGTAGCAACGTTGGTTAAAACGTCTTCCCAAGCATCATACATCGTACCATTTGGTAATATGAATTCATTGGCAATTGACACCCAATTACTATCAACTATTGGTTTAGCATCTTCAAAAGTATCTGTCTCATTTGTGTTCATTCTGTATGGGAGAGTACCGCCATCAGGTGTGCCTACGTCATCACATTCGAAGGCAAGACCAGCATTAGTTCTGTTTGATGCTGTCCAAATCATAATATCTGTATCAACTCCATCACTGAAACCAACTTGGATAACATCACCTGCACCATCAATAAAGTTCCAATCGACAAGTGATGGGTTATTCAGACCTGTTTTATTCCATTGACCAACGGAAACGTCATAAGTTGTGTCTATCCATTGTAATGCAATGTAAACATTGGTGGCGTCAAAAGCTAAAGAGACGTTTACTCCACTGAACATTTCAAAGGCTAAGCCTTCCCATTCTGATAAGTCGCCATCAGCAATAATGGTGTAAGCACTTGCATCTACTGCCCATATACCCTTATCTCCCATCGAGTCTCCCATTGAATTGGGATGAGTACAAAGATTGTGTTCAAGTAAAGATGCACAATCAATTTGTGTTGCTGATAATAATGCAACAGAAAATATTGTAATTACTATAATTAAACTTGAAAATAACATCATTTTTCTCATTTTTCTCTCTCCATTAATAATTTAAATTAGTTAATTAGTCTTCTGACATTTAATAAATATGTCCATTTGCTAATACAAAGGTCAAAAAGTCTTGATGAATTAGCATTTTCATTAAATTAGCTGAAAGTTAATAATAAAGGGAAATTTTAGATTGAAAAAAACAAAAGCCAATCTCTTACAAATTGAATCCTTTTTTAGGCTTTTTATTTACTTTCTTTTCTTTTTGTTTGCTTTACCTATGATCGTTATTAGTGCCATTGCTGCTAAAGCGATTTCCAATGTTGGTAAATAAACAATGTGGGAGTTTTCTGAACCAGTTTGAATAGGTGTGTAAATGCCTGCAATAGATGTAAAGTTAAGTTTTGTTGTTGTAACTTTATTCATGTAAACATCAAATACTTCTACATAATAAAAGTAAAGATAATCAATCTCTATATCATGTTCTACAGAAAAGTTTCCTGAAAAAGTTCTGCCCAATATTGAAAATTGAGTCATTTCCACCATTGAGAGAACATCATCACCTTTGTAATAATAGAGATATGCTTTCAAATCATCAGTATCACAGTAAGTATCATCTATTCCAATTGTAATTGTTACTTTATCAATATTTAGAGGAATGCCTTTTGGATACCAATCCGTAATATTAGTAACTCCGTAGATATGTGGTGGATAAGTATCTTCAATATCTATTAATTGCCATAGAATTATCGGATCTTCATACATTGGATTTAAGGTAATCGTAATGTTGTTTGTGCCTATTGGCATATTCCTATTATCATAAAAGAATAAAAAGCTCCAAGAACCAGTAATCAAATCTATGGATGCATAGTCATAACTATTAGGACCATAAGTGTCATTCCATCCAGAACATTCAATCCGTACTTTGATATTCCCAAAGTCATCGTAAACTTCTCCAGTAATAAGCAATGATAGTGATATCTCACTTGGCATTGTGTCAAATGTTAATTCTGCAGGATTATTTGTTATTGTAATTTTAAATGAATTAAAGTTAAATGAATTATAACTTACAGTGTGAAAACTACCGCTAATTTCTAGATAAAATGTTAATTCATCACTAACAAAATCTAAAGCACAATCATCGGTTTTGGAAGTGTTTAAAGGTCTCTTAAATTCCATAATATATTGTTCATTACTATATGTCCAATTCATTGATACATCTGCTTGACTCGCAGATGGAGTAATTAATCCTTCATTATACCAACCATCTATTGTAGTGAAATTTGGAATTGCAGAGTAATTGGTGATTGGAGTCCAATTATTATAATAAACAGGTTTAGCATTCCAATAGATATTCTCTGTAGTATTAGTGTTAATTAGATATGGAGTTAAACCTGTGTCTGGATTTCTACCATAATCATGTTCGAATACATATCCATTGTGAGTTCTATTAGATGCTGTCCAAGTCCAGAAATCACCTTTTGATATATTATCACTGTGAGCGAATCCCATAGATACTATATCATCCTCTCCATCTATTATCTCCCAATCCGCATCATCTTCATCAATCATACCAGTTTTATTCCATGTAAATACTGAATCACTGAAAGTACTATCCGCCCATGTTAAGCCGATATAAACATAATTGGAATCATATGCAAGGTAAACATTGACGTTTGAAAGCAGCTCACTTTTAATTCCTTCTTGCTCCCAATCACTAAGATTACCATCTAAAATAAATTCCGTGTTTGTGAATTGTGCAAAAATCTCACTATCTCCAATCGGATCACCTAAAGCATCGCTAGAAATTGGTTTAGGTTGGTTATCTCTTTCTGTCTTTATGTAAATGTTCTCATTTCTAAAACTCATCGAGAATATCACTATTAATACCAAAAAACTTGAGATAATTGTTCTTTTTCTCATTTCTCTCTCTCCACAATTGCTTGAAATAACATTATTGTTCTTCAATTATTTAAAAAAAACTGTTCATTTGAATCTTTTTTATGATAAAAACATCCTCAGAAGATTTTTATGTGAAAAAAGTAAACTTCTTTTCTGTAAAATAAGGTCTCTACGTAATATCTCAATAGAGCTGAGAATATTCGTTGTATTAAAGATAGCTTTCAGCTAATGATAATGCTAGATAGCATGAATAATTATGCTGGATATATGCCGAGGTGAACAAATCTATGAAAAACGAACATGCAGATATAGATATCGTTTCGAATACATTAGATGCTAGTTCCACTATTGGATATTTCATGGGTTCCTACAAAGATGTTCTTGGAGTTGGTGTTTTCAATCTATTTGGTGGATCGCTATTTTCAAGTGCAAAGAATTCCAATGGTGATCTTGGATTAGCCGCATTCAAGTCTTTGTTGGGTTTAGTTGGAAGTCAAATTGATTATATCTTACCTGCAGAAGCTAGTGTCCAATTTATCGCTCCAAACGATATTCTTGTTGGAGTTTCGAAAATCAGTACTGACAAAATTATGGCTGTTGTTCTCAGTCGTGAAGCACAATTGTCTTCTATTATTCCTAATTTGATTAAGATTACAAAAATGCTTCAGGGTATGACCGTTAAAGTAAATGCTCTTTCTAATACAAAATGTATGGAATATTGTAATATGACTGCTGCATCGCAATCTAGCCCAAGACAACGCAAAAATCTAGTCAAAAAATTTGGTGCTTGAATAAGTAAGGCGCCATCTTTCATTCTTTTTACGAATTCTTTTAATATGTAGTGTTTTTTGAATTAAACTAGTAGAAATTTAATCTCCGTATAACCAAAAAGATTTTAATGTTATGAAATTGAAAAAGGAGATGCAAAGGTAGGTAAAAAGTTAAAAACAACAAACTTTGCTTATTATCTATATTGAAGTGAAAAAAGGTTATCATAATGTCAAATCGGAAAAGCAACGTGATTATCATCTTCACAATAATGCTAATCGCAATGAATCTAATCGCAGTAACGCAAATGATTGCCACAAACAACAACCAATTTGATGGCGATAATACCCCATACTCTTTGGTAGATGCTTCAAATGAAGCAATCGTACCTGAGGATCCCTCATTGAAAGCTACTTCTGAGATTCCATCCTTGAGAAACTGGGATTTATCAATAAATACTTCTCGTATTATTAGACATTACGATTATGGATATTTAACGATTAATGATAATATTACTCTTATCAATAACGATAATCTTTCTCTTCCAATATTCCGATTTTCTATCCCACAACATTTAGCAGTAAATTTAGTTGAAATTTCTGCCAGTTCTATGTGGGCTGAATTTGACGTTCCATTGAATTCTACAAACGTTGAAATCGAATATCAAGACGGGAATTTCACCTATTATATTATGGCACTCAATCCTATAGTGAATAACGCTTCCTTATATAAAATTCAAATTCATCAAACATATTTACGACCATATGAAATTTTTATATTTAAATCTGAAGACAATCATCTTTACAATGGTATAAAAATGAACGTAAGCAGAATGCCATTTCTTTCTTTGCCTATTCATACTGCTAGAACTACTTTCTTAAAAGCAGATGATGGTATAATAATTAGTTCTCATATCTATCCAAATGAACTAGCGACAATTGGTGATGCATCCGTACTATACAATCCAATCTATAGTGTTCCTGCCTATAATTTTTCAAATGAATATGAATCCAATTCAGATGATTACACTTACAAAGTTCAAATCGCTGGATATACATCTTTTACTTCTTCAATTGAAGCAACAAATTATTTAAGAACGATTTCAATTGATAATTGGTATTATGCTCATTTTCATGAGGAAATTGAAATAGAAAACTTTGGTATTATTCCTAATGATCCTCTATGGGATCTTTCTGATGGTCGTGTTTTTGTGTCATTTGCTATGACACGTATCTATATTGGTGTAGATAATGCAGAAAATGTTGAAGTATATGATGAGTATGGTTCATTACCTGCTCCATCGGATTCTGAAATAGTTCAAATGAATCGAATCACAGCTTATCTTAGATATCCTGTTTATGGTGGCGGAAAAGTTTCCCTTAATATTGATTACACACTCAAACTTGAAGATATCCTTCATTTCGAAAAGAATGAATTTATCTTAGATTGTCTGGCAATACCAGAAATACCATTCCATGTGAAAAATTACGAACTAACAATAAAATTCCCTCAGGGAAGTAAAGTTCAATACGTTTCATTTGGTGATAAAGCAACAGAATTTGAGCAACATAAATCACCAGTGTTCTTACGAATTGGTCAAAGAGATACAATCTCTATTACAAAACTCAACCTAACCTCATTCGATAATGTGGATTTACGTGTTGGTTATTATATGTCTGATTTAGCATACTATATTCAACCTTTGGTTTATTCACTAATTATCTTCATGGCTTGTTTACTTTATATCGGTGCAAGAACTCTCAGAAAGGATGTAATTGAGAAAGTCATTATTTCTTCTGAAGATAAGGAAGAAGTTCCAATAGAATTGATTCAAGAATTCGTAGAAAAATACGAAGAGAAGACTGCTATTCAAACAAGGATTACAGAGTTAGATGAAAGCAGACGAAAGAAGAAAGTCAAAGCTAAAGAATACGATCAACAAAGAAAGATTTTGGAAAGCAAGCTACGCGAAACAATTAAATCACTAGATAAAACGAAGCGCTCTCTAAAAGAAAAAGGTAGAAAATACCGTGACTCAATTCAAAAGATAGAAGTTAGTGAAGAAAAGAGAATAAGTGTTGAAAGAAGTATCAGTGATTTGCGAGTAAGGTATATTCGTGAGAAAGCTATTTCAAAAGATGCTTACATCAGAATTCTCAGAGATTATAAAAATCAAATTGAGAAATTTGAAAGAGACATCGACCGAGAAATCATTAACTTGAGACTCCTAATAGAGCACGAATCAAAGAGTTAGATTTTTTCTTTCTCTTTACTCTTTTTATTTTTTCAAAGAGAACGAGTGGGTTCTTTGTTAATTTTTTCCTTAAATCAAAGAAAGGATGAATGGATTATTCTACCCATCCTTTGAGTGTTTTTTCACATTTTTCACAAGAAAATTTCGAGTAATCTTTATCAGCCGGTTTTTCATCAACAGAAAATTTTTTCATACCACATTTGCAAACATACCCTCGTATTTTCGCCGGATTGCCAAAAACAAGAGCATGTGGTGGAACACTTTTTGTAACAACGCTTCCAGATCCTATCATGCAATATTCTCCAAGAGTAACTCCACAAATGATTACCACATTTGCACCAATGGATACTCCATCCTCTATTTTTGTTTCAACAATTTTCCATTCCTGGTTAAATGCACGCGGATAAAGATCATTAGTGAAAACCATGTGTGGACCTAAAAAGACATTATTACCGATTGTTACCCCGTGATAAACAGAAACTCGATTCTGAATTTTAACTCCATTACCAATTTTTACTCCTGAGTCGATGTACACACTTTTACCCAAAATGCAGCCTTTACCAAGTTCTGAATTTGAGCGAACATGTGCATGATGCCAGACACTAGTGCCTTCACCAATTTTAGCTCCGTCTTCAACTATTGCAGTTTCATGGATTCTTACGTTTTTTCTTTCAGTTGTCATATTGTTTTCAACGACCGTTTACTTTTGTGTTGCTTCTTTGGCAGTATCCCATTCTTTCTTTATTTCAATTTTTTCTTCGGTAGCTTCTTCTGTTTCGGTTTCAACAAATTTTTCCTTCTTCCATTTACGAACAAAAAGAAATATCTCTAATCCCATGAATGCGAGTAAAAGTACATCTGCAATTACTAGCAGATAAGTAATATTGGGAAATAATTGTAAAACTTTCACTTGAATATAAATTAATGCCGGGAATATTGCAAAAAAAGTACCAATGGTACCAATGGTAAAAACTCTATCAGCTTTCATTAGAAATCGTACTAGTGAATCCATTTCTAATATTTTAATTCTCTGGAAAGAGATGATTATTTATCAATGAATGATTCTAATTCTCCTATTCATTTGCTTATTTTGGAAAGGATATGGAATCTTTATTAAAGTAACTTCATGATTTTCAGATGTTGGTGACTTATTGGTCAAATTTTTCATAGAAACATTCGGTTGTACAGCAAATGTCTCTGCTTCAGAATTAATGGGCTATTTATTATTGGAATGTGGTTTCGAAAAAACTGATAATAGAGAGAGTGCTGATTTTGTTATTCTTAATACCTGTGTTGTAAAAGCACCGACTGAAAATAAAATTAAAGATCAAATTATCAAGTTAGCAAGAAGGTTTCCACTCATTATTGCGGGTTGCTTACCACAAGTAATGTCTGATTGGTGTAAAGAAAATATTCCAAAAGCAGCACTAATAGGTGTTGACCATTTCTATGAAATCTGTCAAGCTGCAGATGCTCTTATGAATGAACAAGAATTTAGATTAATTTCAAGGAAAAGAGAATTCTCACAAGAAACGAAAAGAGTAAGAGCTAGAGACTTAACTGGAATAATTGAAATATCCAAAGGTTGTACCGGAGAATGTGCTTATTGTATCGTTAGAATAGCAAAAGGATCTTTAGTTTCAAAGTCACCTGATTTAATCCTAAATGAAGCATCAACGGCATTAAAGGAGGGATGCAGGGAGATTTGGCTTACTGCACAAGATACTGCTTCTTATGGATTTGATATCGAGAAAACCCTTTCTGACATAGTAAAGAAAATAGCTGATTTGCCTGGTGATTTTATGATTCGAATAGGGATGATGAATGCGGATTATGCTTTGCAATTTTTGCCTGAGATAAAAGAAATGTTCAAAATTCCAAAAGTGTATTCATTCATCCATTTACCTTTACAATCTGGAAGTGACAATGTTCTAACTAAAATGAAAAGAAAATATTCTGTAAGAGAATATTTATTTTTGATAGACGAGCTTCGTAAAATAAAGGATTTTACTATTTCAACCGATATTATTACCGGATTACCTGGCGAAACTGAAGAAGACTTTAATCAAACGAAGGTGCTCTTAGAAAAAATTCAATTTGATATTGTTAACATTTCCAAATATGGTGATAGAAAAGGTACAGTAGCAAGCAAATCCAAGGAGAAAATTCCTACAGAAATAGTCAAAGAAAGGTCAGTAATAATTACAAAATTAGTTAATAATATGACTTTAGAGAGAAATAAGAAATGGATTGGTTGGCAGGGAGATGCACTAGCATTAAGAATTGATAAGAGAAATAATACCATTTTATTACGAAATAGATTCTATAAATTGATTTCAGTAGAAAGTTCAACCTTAGTTTTAGGGCAATGGTACAGAGTGGAAATTACGAGAGCACATAAAACTAGATTAATAGGTAATGTTGTTTCTGTGCCGAAAGGACAATTTGAAATAGTAAATAGGAAGAAACAAGTGTAGGTTAAGAAAAATGGTTCGTTTTGATCTTCATGTTCATACTAATTATTCAGATGGAACAGATTCTACAGAAGAAATAATTAGGCAAGCAGAAAAAATTGGCTTGGATGGTATTGGAATTACTGATCATGACACTTTTGGTGGGGTACACAAAGCTCTTGAAATTGAAACTACGCTCATTATTGTACCAGGTATAGAAATTTCCACTTGTAAGGGACACATACTTGCTTATGGTTTAACTGACGGTGAATTTGAGATAGGACTAACACCTGCAGAAACTGTCGAGCAAATTCATAGAGTGGGAGGAATAGCAATTCCTGCACATCCATTTGATTATATTCGTTTAGGAATTAAAGATGAAATATACAATATTAAGTCTGATGCAATAGAAGTGATTAATGGATGTATAACTTTCAGCCCATGGAATGAGAAAGCAAGAAGAGCAGCTGTTAAATTAGATTTACCAATGATTGCAGGTAGTGATGGTCACTCAACTGAAGAAATCGGTATTGCTTGGACAGATTTCATATATGAGCCGAAAAACTGGCAAGATGTTATTTCAATGATCCTGAGAAAAGAAGCAATTCCTGTAGGACGAAACCATCACGTTTTATCATCAAAGATAAGACGATTTTGGAAAGCATTTAAAAAACGAAATGATAGACCAACACCTTATCCATTTATCAAGCAACCAAAACAGAAAAATAGTAAGAAAATTGTTGAAGAATAATTCAAAGAACTAGTTGAAATATTGTTTTAACAGTCGATCTTTCTTCATAAGTGGAATTAACACTTCACTTGGTTTTTGAAGTTTTGATAGTTTTGTGCTTGTATCAAGCCAATGTTTCCGAGGATTTTTACATAGTTTCTTAATTAATTTCTTGGTATCATCAACTGACTGCACAGAGAAACTCGGAAAACCTCTGTCTTCAATAAACTTCTGGGGTTCAAGATGTCGCCAGAAATAAGTTATTGAGGGTACACCGAGAAGAGCAGCTTCTCTTGCCATTGTACCTCCACCTGTGATAACAATCTCAGCATTTGATATTAAATTCAAGAAATAGAAACCACTGGAAGGGATCTCAATTTGCCCTTCAAACTTCTCCAGTATAATTTCTCGTTGAATTTCATATCTAGGAAAAACAACTATTTTTCCTTGATAACATTCAATAATATTTTCTAGAATTTCAAGATAGGGCTTGCTATCCTTATCTTTCATATAAGAAGCAAAACTTTCTTCAGGACGGTAAGCTAAATACATATTATCTTTTTCAATTGCTTTCTCTCTTAGTCTAATGAATTTTTGCTGGTTCTCTCCAGCAATATATTCAACTTCGTCTACACCATTATAATCAAACATTGTTTCTGGATTTGCTCCAAGGCGAGTGAATGCTTTTTTAGGAATACACGATGGAGTTAACAAGTAATTTGCTAAAGCAAAAGTGAGCTTAGCAACTGGTTTGGAATGAGCAGTATCATTCATTAAAATCAAAGGAATGCCTAAACCAAAGGCAACTCGAGATGCATCTGGCGAAGAAAAGGATATTGCTACTGCAGGTTTGTATGGTAAAGAGATGATATTTTCAGCAAGTTTAACAACTCTCTTAACACTTGCTAAGAGTTTTTCCTCTAATGATTTACCACCGTAGAAACCAAATGAGATTGGATCTATTTTATGTGCTTTGAAAATGTCTAGAATATAATCATGATCTCGTGTCGTATAATGACATTTAAAACCAAATTTCTGTAACTCTTTGCCAATAGCGAGAAAAAGCATTGCTTGTTTGGGGGTTAATACTTCGAACCAAACAGTTTTTTCATTGTTATCCATTTGATTCGTCCAACTTGTGATTATTATTCTCCCAATATTGTAAATCTTCCTTAAAGAACGCCTTGATAAGTGTATTCCAAACAATTAACCAAAAGAGGAATAAAGCGCCTGAAATAATGACTGAAAGAATTCCAAATGAAATTCTATTCTCTGAAAGAAAATAAAGAAGTCCACTTTCATCAAAAAAGATGAAATTAATGAATGAAATAATCATTATGAGAAAAACCCAAACAATAAAGATAGCTTTTATTGGGCTCCACGCAGCAATGAGAACTTTTTTGTAACGCATTTTAAAGCAAGCTCCTTCAGAGATGTAGTTTTATAACAACTTGATTCATTTTTGAAAGTTTTTATGCTATTTAACTAAATATCCTAAGATGATATATTTATGATATACAATCAATTTAAATCTAATTACAACTAACCATTAATTTGGAGGTTTATTATCTAATGACAGAAAAAATATACAACTTACCTTTAATTGGGGACCAAGCACCAAATTTTCATGCAAAGACAACTTTTGGTGAAGTCAACTTTCCAGATGATTATAAAGGAAAATGGGTAATACTATTTTCGCATCCGGCAGATTTTACTCCTGTATGTACAACAGAGTTCATTGCGTTTCAAGCAAGAAAGAAGGAATTTTCGAAATTGAATGCTGAACTAATAGGACTAAGCATAGATCAAATATACAGTCACATAAAGTGGGTAGAATGGATAGAAGAGAAAATGAAAGTGGAAATCGAATTTCCAATTATTGCTGATCATGGCAAAATTGGCAAATTGTATGGCATGGTACACCCAAGCAAATCTGCAAGCACAGTAAGAGCTGTTTTTGTAATTGATCCGGAAGGGATTATACGTGCAATAATCTACTATCCACCAGAAATTGGCAGAAATATGGATGAAATATTGCGTATCTTAGAAGCATTCCACATAGCAGATAAACACAATGTAGCAATGCCTGCAAATTGGCCAAAGAATGAATTGCTAAAAGATAGAGTGATAATTCCACCTGCGAGTGATGTCAAAACAGCAAAACAAAGACCAAAAGATTATGAATGCTATGACTGGTGGTTATGCCACAAAGAAAGACCGAAATAAAAATATCTTACGAAATAAGGCTAAAAATTTATCAGCGACAAATAAAAGCTGATAACATCTACTTTTTTTAAGTGTTCTTTATATTGTTGGCGACATAATTATTAATTAGGGAGAAAAATATTATAAGTCATAGTTATAATAAAGAAAATCTCAACTAACAAGGAATAGTCTATAAAATGGCTGTAATTGAATCAGGACTAATTGTGAATGGCATACCAATAGTTAGAAGTGAGTATGCTCCATCAGAGAAATTTGGAGACCCATTTATACGTATAGGACTTTTTACTGCAATTCAATCTTTTGCGGCACAAGCTTTCGGTGATGAAGCAGAAGAAATGAAATTCAAAAAATATGTTATTGCAATAAGAGATTTAAATCCGGGAGAAAAAGCACCAATATTAATCTATGCTGTAGCCGAACGCGGAACAGATATTTCTGAAATGCAAAATCGACTTGAAAATATAAGCAGGAAGATAAATTTGGTGGAAATAATTTTTAATAGTCCAGTTAATACAAAAGAAATTCAAAAAGTCAAAAATACAATCGATAAAGAAATGCAAGATCTAAAATTAACACCAGCAGATAGAGCAAAATTCGTTTTTGGTTAAAAAGAACTTTTTTTACAATTAAACAGAAATCTTTAAAATAGCTTTTGAAAGAAAAGAGAATGCTTATTACAGTAAGCAGCAAAAAATTCTGGCCCTAACTCAGCTTGGCTAGAGTGCTCGGCTGTAGACTTAGTTCGCTCCAATGAAACGTGATTTGGAGTCAGCCTGTATTCGACTGCTAGACAGTGACCGAGATGACCCGAGTTCAAATCTCGGGGGCCAGACCAATTCTATTTCGATATTTTATCCATTCGAACTTTTCTCAATTCTATCCTTTATGCTCTTCTTACTTTTAGCACAGAATACTGTCTTTCTATGTATTTCTTTCAACAGAAATTACTTTCGGAAAACTCTCAGATGAGAAAAAGAGCATAGAAAAAGAAGAACGATAATAAACTATGACTGGAATAAATAACGATTTTCAAGTAAAGGAAGAGATAGCAGCATTAGATCATCTCGTGGACTGGAGAAGAGAAGCGAGGGAAGTAGAGAAGACCTTGCGATTCTATCCACAATGCGAAAATTTGGTACGAGTAAAACTAAAGGAACATAAATACTATCAGAACTTTTACGGTTGTCCTGTATGTGGAGAAACAATCCTGTCAAATGGAATGATACGGTCTCCAAGTAGCAGAGAATACAGAATGTAAAAAAACGATAATATTATTTTTCTGATTGTTTTGTTTGATGGAAAACAATCCCATAGAATAGAATATTTTCTTCATAGTATACGATAAGAATTTTTATAAAATTCAAACCAAAGTTGTTAAGAATATGGGATTTGATTTATTAGTACGGAAGTTTAACAAGTTATTAATCGGTGAGTTTTTTGGAAATTAGCAGATTAAAAGAAATAGCAAAGGAATTAGAAGAAGAATATGAAACGGGATATACTGAACTTAGCAAATTTAGAACTGAAGCAGGAAAAGAATTACAAGCAAATATGATAGACATAACGAGATTTATCATATCCTTTGAAGCTAGCTATATTTCAACCTCTCTCGGTGCAGAACTTCTTGATTCACTTAATCTTAAAATTATGATTAAAGAACGTAAAACTGAAATTATTGAAGAAATATCGGAAAATAAAGGTTTAACACTAGAAAACAGCACACAATTCTATGATCTCATAACTGAATATATGGATGAAAGTAGTAATATTTCCACAAAAGAGATTATAAGTGCTTTACCATTTATGAATCCTGAATTCAAAACCATGGAACACTTGTATGCTCATTTTTTTGTCTCACTGGTAACTTATATTGATTTATACACAATGAACTTATCTCGTGAAATAATATTGGAGCTAGATACAAAGGATTATGTTGAATTCCTTAAAGGATTTAATCCGATGAAAAATCCTAAAGAAAGAATAAATTTTCTAGCTTGATATTTTAGATTATATAATAAGGAACAGCTAAATAAAGAAATATTGAAAGGGAAAAAATGGGAAATGATTTTTGATAAGATTATTGATATTAGAGATACAATTTCTCATAGAAATCCATTATTAACTGTAGAAGATTTAAATGAGAACTTTATAGAAATGTTACAACAAGCACAAAAGAAATCTCTTGTTATATTTAATCAAACAGAAGAAGAGGATAATATATTGTTATCAAATCTTCTAAAAAAATATTCATCGAAATTTGTTGTGTTGTTTCTCTTCGAGGATATAATGAGGTATTGTTATAGTTATTTAGCATTAATAGATCAAGCGTTATTTGAGTCTAAATTTAAGAGGACATAAAAATAGATATTTTCTTTAAAATGAACAATTATTCCCATTTTCTATTATCATTAGGAGTAGTCAAGCGAGGGACTTGAATAACTTCTCCACATTTCGGACAAGCGAAATGAAGATAGGTAATATCTCGCTTAACGTAAATGAACAAGTTGAATTGTCCGCATCTACCACAGAGACGCATAGTTTTCTGTAATTCGCGAATTTCATAACGCAAGAATAAAGCTTTCTTTTTACGGTCATCTTCTGTTTCTCTCCAAGGAGGATGATAAGAGCCATAGGACATAAGTAGATCACACTTGAGAAATGGATCCATCCCATTAAACTGGTTAGCTTAAAGAGATACAAGAAAGTATTCATTTAGAGCTTTAAATACCATAATTCCTATTACTCTATTGAAGAATTGTATATTCTTTAAATCCCATAAACCTCTCTCCCTATATAAACTCCCTTTTCCTGAGACGAGGGCTCCTTTCTGCTCTCGTCCGGTTTAAAAAGCTCAAATCAATGTGGAATTTATTTTTAGAGAAATGATCAATTATTGACTTTTTCAAGTATGTGTTTTCCCATTTTTAATTAAAAAGAAGTTAAATACAAATATGATAAAGGAATGAAAAGAACTCTACTGAGAAAAAATAATTCTTGTAAGATACTGAAAAAATTATTTATTAGTGGATGGGGTTCCACAATCTGAATACCCCATCCCATTTTTCCGTCTTCATATCTCGGGAGTGGAGAAGTGTATAACACCGAAGTGTTTTGAGAAACATTCACTTCTTCAAAGAAACACTAGGATTATCCATTAATTAATGTTCTCCGGAAATAATCAGACAAAATTAGTAGATTAAAAAGAAAAAGTGGGAGAGTACAATGGGATAAATATGAATGACAACGAAGAAAAACAAATGTATACATTAAAAATAGAAGATGAAAAACTAATAGCATTTATGAGGGAGCTACAAGATAACCCTGAGATGGTCCTCACTTGGTCAAAAGAAAGACAGAAATGGTATATACAAGGATTTTTTGATAGCAAGGGATCAGTATTCATTAATGACGAAGGACTGGTAATACTAGCCATAGAAAGTCGTAAACCGATAAAATTAGATCTAATCTCACAAATATTGAAAGAACGATTCAATATACAGTCTTTTGTTTTTCATTGTACGCATCTGGAAATATTAACTGAACCCTCTCAGTTGCTAATGGCCGGTGTCTGGGATATGATAGAGTTCAATAAACAAATAGCTCATTCATCAAATAATGAAAGGGAGAGTTTTAGAGCAAAAAAGTATTAATTGTATGTGTTTGGTAAATTAAGGGCTATTGTTTTAAATGAAAATTAAAAGTGTCGATTATATTGGTACAATTGGAACGACTTCAATACACTAAAATTTTAAACCGAATCCTGATGCTGATAGTACATTCCTAAATATCAAATCAATTATATCAATTCTAGATGAGATTTGGTATCACAATTAATAAAAGTTGAAACAATTCTACTTTTTAGAAGTTTAAATAGTTTAATTCAGTATGCTATTATATGATAAAAAATAACCTAAAATATAGATGGCATAAATCTTTTAAGTTTTACAGACTATTTTTCATTGGGGAAAACTTTTGGTTAAAATCATGCAAACAGTATCTAGGTTTTTGAATATTGTCCTTCTCATTGGAGTGGTAGTTCTCTCATTTTCTCATCAAGTTCTTCCTTCTCTCAACACTAAAATCTCATTTCTAAATGTTGCTGCTGCTAGACCTGCAACTAATCTCACGTTACAGTTTAGTACTTTTCTTGGTGGGAGTGACCCAGATCATGGACGTAGTATTTCTACTACTGAGGAAGGGAATTGTTATGTCACAGGTTTGACAGAATCAACGGATTTTCCAACCAAGAATGCTTTTGACAGCTCACTTGGAGGGGATTTGGATGCTTTTGTTTCTAAATTTGCTGCAGATGGTTCCTTACTCTGGAGTACTTTTCTTGGTGGTAGTAATTGGGATCGTGGTTCTGCAATCACAGCTACTTCTGAAGGGAGCTGTTATGTTATGGGAACGACGAATTCAAGTGATTTTCCACTCCAAAATGCCTATAACAGTACATTTAGTGGTTTTGAAGATATTTTTCTAGCAAAATTCTCAGCAAATGGGTTGCTACTCTGGAGTACTTACCTCGGTGGGAAAAACATGGACTTTGCATCTGACATCGCTGTTACTAATGATGGCAGCTGTTATGTGACTGGTGAAACATTATCTAGTGATTTCCCCACCAAAAACGCTTATGATAGCACGTTTAATGACGGTTTTATTGATGCTTTCGTTGCCAAATTTTCAGTAAATGGTACCCTCCTATGGAGTACCTACCTTGGAGGTATTGGTATTGATGGGGGTTTTGATATTGCCATTCTCAATGAGGGTAGCTGCTATGTCACAGGTTATACTGCTTCAACTGATTTTCCTACACAAAACGCTTTTGATTCCATTCATAATGGTGATTTGGATATCTTTGTTACTAAGTTTGACACTAGCGGGTCACTCCTTTGGAGTAGCTTTATTGGTGGGATAGGGTGGGATGAAGCTTATGGGATTGCTGCTGCAAGTGATGGCAGTTGTTATGTGACAGGCTATACTGGTTCAATTGACTTTCCCACATTAAATGCTTATAGTAATATCTACGATAACTGGGGTGATGCGTTTGTTGTCAAGTTTGATTCTGATGGTACCTTGCTCTGGAGCACTTTTCTTGGTGGTAATGGTATTGATCGTGGGTATGATATTGCAGTATCCATTGACGGGAGTTGTTACTTAGTTGGTGAGACTTCTTCCACTAATTTTCCTACCATGAAAGCTTATGATGCTTCTAAAAATGATGGGTTTGATGTTTTTGTTACTAAGCTTTCTTCGGATGGGTTTCTCTTTTGGAGCACATATCTTGGAGGAAGTCGTTCTGATAGAGGATTTGGTATTGCTGTTTCTGAGGAAGGAAGTTGTTATGTAACTGGGATTACTTATTCAGATGACTTTCCTACACAGAATGCTTTTGATAAAACCTATGTTGCTAAGAGTAATGGTTTCGTTACAAAATTCATTGAACCTTTTCAACCTGCAACTTTTTCTAAATATTTTTATGGGTTCTTAGGATTCATGGTCGTCGTTTTGGTCTTAGTAATTTTCTTGTATTTAAAACGGAAGTAATTACATTCCTTCTTTTTGTTAAGAAGTGTTCTTTAAAAAAGTATTATATTAATTTAGCGTTTCTTTGTTACAGTTAATTGTCTAATATTCCTATATATTGAAAATTGAAATATTTTATTGATTAAAAGTCAATCATTATTTCAAGTTTCGCACATTCTCTGTTTACAAATAACTTTTATTTTGTTTAAATACAGCTCTGATGTTTTATTGACAATAAATGAATTATGAATGGATATTGTACTATAATAAAACAAGTCTATAGACTTAATTTACCTATTTAACCATTAAATACACAAAAAATTTAAATAATTTGTTTGAGCATGTCTTTATGAACATATTCGTTCAAAGAAAATAAATGGAGGGTTTATTATTTCTAAATTTAAGAAAATAATGAGTTTGTTTATTCTAGTTGTATTTTTATCAAGTGTTGTAGTGACTTTTCCAAATGTTCGAGGTGCAACAAATTTTAATGGAACAGTTGAAAGTGAATATAGCGACCCAATGAGTGGGGTTACAATTATTCTTGCTGATTGTTATTTCAATATCCTCGACACGACAACAACAAACGGTCAAGGAGATTATAGTTTCTCTGTGAATCTAAACGGTAACTCCCCCTATTATCTAACAGCTACAAAAAATTACCGTTGGGATACTGATATGGAAATTGTCTATTCTGGAGGAACATATGATTTCGAGCTTGATGCAGTTACTGAGAAAATAGCTGTCTTTTTCTGGGCATCCAATGCATGTAATAATGATGAAATAATAGATGGTTACATAGATATTCTTGAGGATGAAGGTTATACAAAGTTTTACGAATTTAAAGATAGTTCAAATGTTGTTTCAGCTTGTCAAACAGTTGATAGTTATGAACGTGATGTCGATACTATTTTCGTCTATATTTTTGGGCATGGACTTAACAGTGGTAGTCATTCTTATACAAATTTCTCGATATCCGGATCAACAGTTTATTCTAATGACTTCCAAGACTATATGGACGCTTGGGAATCACCTCGGAAATGTTTGCTGGTCGAATCGTGCTATTCTGGTGATTGGGCAGATGATTTTAACGCTAATCCCTATTTAGCTATGTCTACATCTGATGAAAATCATGTATCAAAATATTATACGACATATGAGGAAGGGAAATTTTCTCATTGGTTCTTTGTACGTGTTGATGCAGGATATTCTGCTGCAAATTCTTTCACTTATGCTGCTGGTATATGTACAACTCAATATCCGAAGAAGAAAGATAACTCAGCCTATACTTGGTTTAATTAGTGGAATAAAAGAAAGGTATGCTGTTAATTTTCTCTTTTTCTTTTTTCTATCAATTCTTATTAATACTGCTATAGTGATTGGTTAATATTCTAACAATAGAAATATCTCTTAATTAAAAATAATAAGAATAATAGTAAAAACGAATCCTGATTATACAATGATTCGTTGAACATAGTTATTATTTAATTACAACTAGGAAATAGCATGAAGATTTTTGAGAGAGAAAAGAAAGTCAATGTTTTACCAGTCATTGCAAATGATAATCCTCACTTGGACAAAGGAAAGACAGAAATGGTATATACGAGGATTCTTCGATGGTAAAGGATTAGTATACTTAAATGAAAATGGATTGGTAATACTAGCTGTGGAAAGTCACAAACCGATCAAGTTAGATCTTATCAAGCAAATTTTGAAAAAACGATATAATATTCATTCTCTAGTTTTTTATGGAGCTCACACAGAAATATTAGCTGAACCATCTAGAAATAAATCAGAAAGATAGTTATATCCCAGTTTTGTTTCATACAATTCCGGATTCATCAGATCTGAGACGTTAAAGAATGACGCTGTAGCTATTCTTCCAATAATAATATCATCATAATTTATGATCTTAATAACTTCCCCCAAAAAACTAGTATATAATTGAGACATTTTATAGGGGTTGGTTTTGCATGAAAGGTCAAGAATCATCAACCCCCCCACTTTTAGAATCTTCTCGAAAAGCTAAGTAAGTGATATTTTCCTTCACAAAGATTTTCTTTATCTCGTTATTGTCTTTATATTGACCAACAATTTCGGGTTTGTGAATATTTGTAATATTGACAACTTGCACACCTTGTGTGTCTGCTGCTAAATAAGCGTATTCTCCTTCAACATGAAACCCCTATTTTATAGGGTACAATATTTAAAGCAAAATTATTAGACCCTCCACTCGTAACTACTTTCATATCGGAATCATAGTGTTCACATCCTGCGATAAGATATATGGCGAGTTTCCACTAAGTGTTACACTAAGACTATAATAACCCGCACTATTTGTTGATGTATATCCTATTATATTGAAGTAACTATCAGTAATCACTATACTTGCTCCACTAAGTGGATTATTATCTTCATCTTTAACATATCCAGTAAAGTTTGATAACGCATGAACATCAATTACTGATACAACCATTCCCGTTAAAATAACAGCTAAAATTATACAATTAATTCTCTTTCTCAGTTTAGAAATTTTAATCCCACCTATTTCTTTCCTTAAAGGAAAACCTTATTTTATTAATTAATTATATATTTATATACTTTTTTCACAATTATGTATCCAAATCAATTTATTTTTGTTATTACAAAAAATCTCTTTTTCTTCTATTTAACTAATAAGCCAATATCAATACAAATTCCTCCTAGAAAAATCAAGGACTTAATATTGGTGTGTTAATACAAATTAAATTGTCTAACATTGAGAAATAATTTTTGCCTTCAATATTTTAGAAAAGAAAAAATTGACTGTATCAATTAATGGATATGTAAACTTATAACAGTATGCTTTTAGCTAAATGTTAAAGCTATTTTCGTTTTTTAAGTAAAATAATTGTGATGATAATTATAAATGTTATAGCTGGTAAGACAGCTACAAAGATCAAGAATCCAACATCAGCATAGGTGTGAGTAGATTGATTGTGTGTGTTATTAAATATTGCAACAAAGGCATCACGTGTAGCACCTAAGTTATTATCAAAAGCATCTTTTGTTGGAAAATTAGAGGAATAAGTTGTACCCACAATAAAACACCTACCATCATTAGTAACATCAATATTATTTCCTTCATCAACTTGACTCCCACCAAGATAGGTACTCCATAGAAGATTTCCTTTAAACGAGAATTCAGATACAAAGATATCAAATGCTCCTTTTAAGGTATCAGAATTAGCTTTCTTTATGGGGAAATCAGGTGAACCTGTATAGCCTGTAACATAACAATTTCCTACAGTAGAAATTTCTACAGCATAAGCTCTATCAACATCACACCCACCGAGAAATGAGCTCCATTGTAAAGAGCCTGTCGAATCAAATTTGACAACAAATGCATCACCCCATGAGCTGTATTTGTTATCATAGGCTTTTTTTGTGGGAAAATCGTTAGAATTAGTATAACCAGTCACGTAAAGACTTCCATCAATTGCAGTTGCAATATCCCAAACCTCATCGCACAACATACCACCAAAGAAGGTATTCCAAAGGAGAGATCGGAGTTATTGATTTTGCAGATTTATCTGTTGGTAACCCGATGATTGATGTTACCAAAGTATATATCGATCATATTGGTGATGGTGCTTTTCAAGCATGCGTTGATGGATACGGCGAAATACAATTAGACCAAGTGAAATTTTTTGCTCTTGGCTGGCTTACTTGGTTAATTCCTGCTTTATGGAAGAGAAATGATTCTCAAGAACGAGTAGAACGTTTAGCGCAAGTTTTTGACTCTATCTGGAGATAATCTCAACTTAGAGTCATTTTCTTGAACAAATTTTTTTCAGCGTGTCTGAAATGTGTTTTTTATCCGTAACCGAGATGTAGGTGTTCCAATCTCGGGTGACTAATCATTAACACATTTTTATTTTTGATTGAAAAACCTTATTTTTGTAAACGATTACTATAAGATATAGGGTTATGACTCAAAATGGAATTTTCGAGATTAGCTGGGAAAACTGCTGCAGATAAGAACAGCAATAAATTGGGTAAAATAATTCGAATTGAAAATTTACTTGGAAAAACTGTTAAAAAACTCAAACCACATGCGATTGTTCTTGTGCATAGAGTGTTCAAATCAGATGTTTTTGTTCCCCTGGATATTGATCTTTTGATAAAAGATGAAGGTTATTTTGCATGGTTTGATATTTTGAAAGAAGATTTTGATAAAGATGCTAAACAACAAAGAGCTGTTAAGGGCGTAAGAGAAACATATGGGAAATTTGTTGATGCTCCTGGTAATTTAAAATATCCAATGAAACTACCTAGGAATAGAAGAAAAGAATAAATTTCCAAAAACATTAATTTTCTAAGCTTTAGAAAAAAAACAACTAGGTTACTCCTACATCTTTTTAGATAAACAATACGTGTTCAAATATTTAAACTCATAAATAGTCATTAAACTGATCTCTATCTATTAATGAATAACTATGTTCAAATCTTGGGTACTAGATCACTTGCTTCTGTATCATTTTTGATTTTTTTCCAAATCGAGCAAGTGTTGGTATTGCCAATTGCGTTCCTTAGATGTGTTTGTTTTTGCAACGGAAGGCTCTGCAGCATAAGTGATAGCTTTAGCGGCATAAGTAGCGGCGTGAACAGCATGACCGACAACATGAGCGGTTGCAGCAGAGTGTCCTGCAGCACGAGCAGCTGCGCAAGCTGCAGCTTGGTTAGTTTCACGTGCTGCTGCGTGGCTGGCGAATGCAGCACTACGTGCTTCGCTTATTGTTATTTCACTTCGTACCCAAGCACGTCCTGCTTCGATTGCTTTTCGAGGTCGCTTATCTTTCGGATATATCTCCTCGAAATATGTGAGTACATGCTCGGCGCAATCACTAGCCCAGAGCACTAATATTTTGTGATCCTGCTTGCTCACAAGTTCTGCAATCGATTTGCTTACTTTTGTATCTACAAATTTTATTCTTTCCAATTCCAAACCTTCTCGAAATTAATTAAGCACTTTAGAAAAAAGAGGAAAAGAATGCACTTCATAAAACATTCTTTCTCTTACTGTTTTTTGAAAAAACAACTAGATCATCCAAGTATTATTTTTTTAGCAACTTTATCAGCATTTGGTATATTCATTACCCTATATAGGAAATCTCGAACATTTGCTGGTAACTTATCAAGAGTGGAATATGGTTTACCTTCAACTTGAGATAAAAGTTCCATAATTGAAGTAATAACGAGAAATACGACTATGGCATTTCCGGGTTCTTTTGTTTTTCTAAACCTTGCAGAAACAGACCTATTTACTAGTTCAACAAAATCTTGACGAGCAGGGGTTATACCTTGACTGATAAGATTATGAACAATTTCATCTATTCCCCTTTTTGGACCGCTTCTCAAAGATTTATTTATTTCTGAAATAAAGGTGACTAACTCAATATCAATTATAACTCCAACATTTGGTATGGGAACTCCCGTTTGCTGTGCATTTTGTTTTGCCATATTTGCTGCTTCAGCTATAATTGAGTCTGTTTTTCTTACCACTCTTATACTTATAAAAGCAAGAGGACATGCACCAAAAAATAATACCCCACCAAGTATCATGAAAACCATTTGTAACGTTTCTGCATTTGGATTATTTGCTATGAAATCCACTCTTCCTGTTACTACGACCATTACAGTACTGATTAGAATTAAACTCACAAATATCAATATTATAACAGAAAATACTTTCCTTCTTGCAAAATTCTTATCCAAAATGGCTTTGTCATTATCAGAAATCTTTGTTAGACACATTTCACAAAATCCCTTAGGAGAGCAATGATGACATATTACTTTTTTACATAATGCACATTGCTTTGGTTGAGTTACATTTCCTTCTCTAGTATTTTTTCCACAATTTGAACAAACGTATCTTACACTTACAGATGACATATCTTGTTTTCATTCTCTATTGCTAAAAGTTTTTTCTTCAAAATCTATTATTGAATGATGACTTAGTAAAGCAATATAACTTTCAATCTTTAGAAAAAAAATAATGCTATTTTTAAAGGAAATTAAACGATTTTCATTTGATGATTATGAAACAAGCTAGATTGTTTAAGAAAACCACTCAAGATAGTTCTTCACTGAGATTCATTTCTTTACTTTTAGTCTTGTTTGTTATTTTTCTTATTCTTCAAAATTCTATTACAAATGTTCATGCTGAAGATGATGATGAGGATGACGAAGATGATGATTTTGAGGATGTATCTAAAGATCTTGGATGGGCTGCCATAGGATTATTAGCTGTGAATTCCATCTATGTGCTTTTTTCAAAGGCATTCAGAATAACAAGAAAATTCTCTGATGAAGGCAAGTTTGCTGCTGTAAAATCCAATACTCGTGCTACTTACCTAAAGGTTCGCAAACCATTACAAATTGTTCATGGTATCTCCGGATTTGCTGCATTAGTTGTTTTACTAATCCATGGTGTAGTTCTTACTGATCAAGATTTTGAAGCCGTTGCACTTGGTTGGGCTAGTGCAGCAATACTTATTTTCTATATTTCAACAGGAATTATTTTGATGTTCAAGCTCAAACCTTTCTGGACTGCAAAGAAAGTAAGAAAGGCTCTTCTCTTTCTTCACCGAAGTCTTATCCTCTTAGTGCTGATATTTATCTTACACATCGTTCATATAGTAATTAGTGATTAGAAGAGAACTAGTAATCTCTATCTCAAGATAAATTATTTAAGAGGAGATTCCCCCTCTTCAATATTAGGAATAGTAGTCACTCATTGTTGGATGTTGAAATTATGACCCACTACATTGGCATTCGTCGAGAAACAAAACATGGTGAACGGAGAACTCCACTTGTACCAAGTGCAGTTACTTCATTGAAAGAAAAGTATGATATTCAAACAATTTTGCAACCACAAGAAACTAGAGCTTTTTCTGATGAAGAATACGAAAAAGCTGGTGGAATAATTAAAGAAGATCTTTCTGAATGTCTAGTTATTTTTGGCATTAAAGAGATGGAAACTGATATTTTCACCAAAGACGGTGTATACATGTGCTTCCATCATGTTATCAAAGGGCAGAAGGATAACATGCCTATGTTGAAGTATCTTATGGATACTGGTTGCACAATATTTGATTATGAGAAAGTAGTTAATGATAAAAATCACCGGTTAATCTTCTTTGGTCGCCACGCTGGTTATGCTGGGATGATAGATACCTTACATGGGTTTGGTTTACGCTTACAAGCAGAAGGTTTTGACACGCCTTTTCTCAAAATCAAGCAAGCCTGTGAATATTTCGATTTGAAAGAAGCTAAAGAGGAAATAGCAAAAGTCAAAGAATTAATTGAAAATGATGGATTACCTGAAGAATTGTGTCCGATAGTCTTTGGTTTCCTCGGCTATGGTAATGTCTCTCAAGGTGCCCAATCTATTCTTGAGATTCTTCCTGTTAAGGAGATTGCTCCTGAAGATTTAGCAAAAGCTGTTGAAAACCCCGATCGAAATGAATGTAAGAAAGTTATCTATAAAGTAGTCTTCAAAGAAGAGCAAATGGTCAAACCAATTGGTGATCATAAATTCGAGTTGCAAGATTACTACAAACATCCTGAGAAATATGAAGGCGTTTTTTCAGAGAATTATTTACGGTATCTTGCAGTAATCGTTAATGGAGCTTATTGGTCTGCTAAATATCCCAAGTCAGTTACTAAACAAGAATTGAAAGAGTTATTTAGTGATGATTCTCCTCCTCGCTTACGGTTTGTTGGTGACATCAGTTGTGATATAGAAGGTGGATTTGAGGGAACACTACGTATTTCCTACATAGACCGACCCTTCTATGTTTTTGATCCATTTAAGAACACAGCTACGGATGGTGTAAAAGGAAAAGGACCTGCTATTCTAGCTATTGACCATTTGCCTACCGAAATACCTCGAGATGCTTCTGAATATTTCAGCGGAAAATTAATTCCTTTTGTTCCAGAAATTGCAAAAGCAGATTACGCTGGTTCTTTTGCTGATGTGAAATTGTCAAAAGATGTTAAAAGAGCAGTTATTCTTTGGCAAGGAAAATTAAATCCCGATTTTGAATACATTGGCGATTTCTTGAAAAAGTAATCACCGCTATTTCTTTTTTTGTGGGATATGATTCTATGCCTTCTTTCATTCCAGGGTTAGAACTTAACAGACAATTTTTTTCTTCTGTTGTCAAACCAATTCTAGATACGAACTATCCTGAGCTCAAATATTCTGCAGCAAGAATTGGTTTTGGTTCTGATGTTTTGGGTTTTGATACCAAACGATCAACAGATCATGATTGGGGATTTAGAATCGAATTATTTCTTGAAGATGATGATTATTTGGAATTGAAAGATGAAATTTCAGAATGCTTATCTAAAGAACTACCTTCAGAGTTCTTAGGTTATTCTACTCATTTTGGTGAACCTGATAAAAACGGTGTGAGAGTAATCGGTGCTATTACTGAGGGGTCAGTAAAGCACAGAATAGAATTCCATACAATAAGTTCTTTTTTCAAAAGCTTCCTTGGAATTCAACCTAACTCTCAGATTTCTGAGCTTGATTGGTTGTCTTTCCCGGAACAGCGTTTGCTTGCAATCGCAAGTGGTGCTATTTTTCATGATGATCTAAATCGCTTGTCTGAAATAAGACAGAAGTATAGTTATTATCCAAATGAAATATGGTTGTATCTACTGTCAAAACAATGGGAAATTATTGCAGAAGAGATGCCTTTTCCAGGAAGAGCTGCGGAATTAGAAGATGAATTAGGATTACAGATATTGGTTACTAACCAAATAGCTAAATTAATGAAATTATGTTTTTTGTTAGAAAAAAGGTATGCTCCATATAGTAAATGGTTTGGAACGGCATTCAGTAAATTGAATTGTGGACCAATATTGCTTCCAATTTTTAGGGAAGTTTTAACAGAAAAAGATTGGGCTAAAAAACAGAAACTTTTAGTAAAAGCCTATAGTATTGGTGCAACAATGCACAACCAGCTGAAAATCACAGATTCTGTTGAGATTAAAATAACACCGTTCTTTGACAGACCATATTTGATTATTAATGCAATGGATTTTGCAGAGGCAATTAGAGCAAAAATAACATTAGACACACTAATAAATTTTGACCCGAAAATTGGTTCAATAAATCAAATTTCAAATGAAACTTTTATTCTTGATGATATTTCGCTAATAAGAAAATTTTACAATTCGCTAAAATAATCATTCTTGAACTATTATAATTTTAAACCACTTAATATACAAGTCATTTTTACTCTCTATTCTAATCCCGCTAATTTCTTAATTGTTTTCCAGTCTGTTTGTTCTTTCTTAATTGCCGGGTTCAAAATAAAAAAATCCAATTCACTACTCCCTCGGTAATTACCATCTAAAACAACTGCATTTTCTCCAAATGTTCTCCACATTTTTTTTATTTCCTCTGCAGTTTTACCCTTTTTTCTGTTCTCTTCTAACGACTCTCTTACCCATCTCCGAGCAAATTCAATAGCTAGTTCAATTGTTGGAAATCCCTCTATGGTATAATCTTCCTCTGGGTCCATATGAAAATTATCTATTATTAATACAGCATAGTTTTCTTTCTTACTCATACAATTAGTTCTTTCAGTAATGCACTTCAAGGTATCGAAAAGTGATTTTTTCATTCTAAGATGGAATATTGATTATTTCTAATATATCTGTTACTAATCTTGTTGTAATGATATCTAAAGTAGTTTTAACAATAATTTTTATTAGAAGGAAGACGGAACGTATTCAACAGTAATCTTCGCTTCAATTATTCGCTTTCAAGAATTATATTAGCCTTGAATACCTATATGAATAGTTGAACAAATATCTATTTGGAAATCAAAAAATATAACTCAAGCTCCAAGGCAAAGAGTTAGAATAATAGGAACTGATTAATTATGAAAAAAGTAGTAGTTTTTGGTGCTGGTTTAGTTTCAAAACCAGGTATTAGATATTTACTTGACAATGAATTTCAGGTGACAGTTGCTTCTCGAACAGTTAGTAAAGCTGAAGCAATTGTAGATAAGCATCCAAATGGTAAAGCTTTGGCATTTGACATTACTAAAGATTCGCTTGAAGATTCAGGTTTAATCCAAAGTCACGATTTAGCTGTTAGTTTATTACCTTATGCTTTTCATCCTGAAGTTGCGAAAGCATGCATTAAACATGGAAAACTCATGGCAACCACTTCCTATGTAAGCGACGATATGAAAGCTTTAGATGCAGATGCCAAGAAAGCTGGAATTCTAATTATGAATGAATGTGGTGTTGACCCTGGTACTGATCATATGAGTGCCATGAAGATTATTCATAGTGTTCAAAATAAGGGTGGAAAAGTAGTCAGTTTTAAATCAATAACTGGTGGTCTTCCTGCTCCTGACTCCAATGACAATCCTATGGGTTACAAATTTTCTTGGTCCCCAAAGGGTGTAATTTTAGCTGGAACCAATGCCGCTAAATTCCTTGAAGATGGCAAAGTAGTTGACATTAAAAGTGGTGATCTTTTCAATCATTATTGGCCAATGAACGTTGAAGGAATGGATCTTGAATCGTATCCAAATCGTGATAGCATGCCCTACATTGATACATATGGTTTGAAAGGTATTCAAACAATGTTTAGAGGTACTTTCCGATATCCAGGTTGGTGTGAAACTCTCCAAGCCTTATTTGATCTTGGTTTAATGGACAAAGAAGCTCAAGAAGGACTTGAAGGGTTGAATTGGAAACAATTAATGCAAAAAATAATCAACTACAGTGGCGATGATGTAAAGACGGAAGTAGCTAAAAAACTAGGTAAAGAAGAAGATGCTCTCTGTCTAGACCGCCTTGAATGGATGGGTATGTTTAGTGATACTACAATTGAAAAAGGTGGCTCCTATTTAGATGTCTTATCTGATTTGTTCTTAAACAAGTTAGGTGGATTCAAACCAGGGGAACGTGATATGATCATCATGCAGCATGAATTCAAAGTTGAATATCCTGGTGATAAAAAAGAGACAATCGTTTCTACACTCTTAGATTTCGGTATTCCAAATGGTGATTCCTCTATGGCTAGAACAGTATCTTTGCCAGTAGCAATTGCTGTTAGACTGATGTTGGAAGGAAAAATCACCGGAACAGGTGTGATTATTCCAATTGAACCTGATGTCTACAACCCAATTTTGGATGAACTTGAAACAATGGATATTGTATTCAAAGAAAAAGTTCTGTAATAAAAAAACAAATTGACCATGGCTTATCCGCTAATGGTCTACAACTCTTTTTTTTCGTCAATAGATTTAGCTTTTTATCGTTTTTCATAGAATCTCTTCTGTTATCATTAGCAGAGAAAATTTTATTTGGTTCAATGTTTAACCAGAATCGATTGCAATGTTTGATAAAGTTGAAGCAGCTTATAATCGAATTAAAGAAATCGTTAATAAAACTCCAGTAATGACTTCCTCAACTCTGAATGAACGTCTTAATTGTTCTTGTTATTTTAAATGTGAGAACTTTCAAAAGATCGGTGCGTTTAAGTTTAGAGGTGCTTTGAATGCTCTTTCAATGTTAACACCTACAGAGAAAAAGAAAGGTGTCATTACTCATTCCTCTGGAAATCATGCTCAAGCATTGGCGCTTGCTGCAAAATTTGTTGGTGTAAAAGCAGTTATTGTAATGCCTGAAAACGCTCCCAAAGTTAAAGTTGCTGCTACCAAAGGTTATGGTGCTGAAATTGTTGTTTGTGGATCTAAACCTGGCGACAGAGAAGATGCCGTTATCCCTCTTATAAAAAAACATTGCTATACTCTAATTCATCCTTCTGATGATCTTCATATAATTCAAGGAGCCGGGACAGCCGCCTATGAACTAATTGATGAAGTAGGTGATTTAGACTTTGTTTTTGCTCCAATAGGTGGAGGTGGCTTGGTAAGTGGAACTGCAATTGCAACTAAGGGATTATTACCTCATGCAAAAGTAATTGCTGTAGAACCTGAAAATGCCGATGATGCTTACAAATCTTTCAAGTCTGGTAAAATTCACCTTTCAATTAATCCCATTACTATTGCTGATGGTCTGAGAACACAATTGGGTCCAAATACTTTCAAAGTTGTTCGAGAAAAAGTAGAAGAGATTATTTTAGTATCTGAACAAGAAATTCTTAACGCAATGCAATTTTTATGGGAACGGATGAAGCTAGTTGTTGAACCTTCTGGCGCAGTATCTCTTGCGGGAGTATTATCTAAGCAAATTGATATTGAAAATAAGGTTGTAGGTATCATAATTTCTGGCGGTAATATTGATTTAACCAGCTTCTTTGACATTTTACGCCAAAAAATACAGTAATTTTTTCTTTTTCTCTCTTCTTGATTTTTTGTCGGTTTAACAAATTGAATATAAACCCAATGGTTTATATTAGTAAACCTTGCATGTTCACTTACTGAAACCTGTTTCTCAAAGCATTAAGAAATAGCTCTCAAAGCACAACCGTCAAGGGATAAGGATAGGATGAAAAACAAAAAGGGTTTAGTGAAATGGAGAGACTGAGAAAAGGGCTTTGGATAAGAGAGAAAGAATAATAGGAGACAAATAATGATTATTGGTTTGACCCCCAATACCTCTCCTATTTTCTTCTAATTTTATAAGGTCGATTTTTTTATGATAGTTAGTTTTTTGTATTTGTTAGAGTAAATAATATTTGAGAACAATGTCTACAACAGAAACAATCGTGACACAGCTATTAGAAGAAATTAAAAAAATACCGAAAAATAAAAATCAGTTACAAATAGTTGCTTTAACAGGTTCTGGGATTTCAAAAGGATCTGGTATACCAACATTTCGTGGTAAAGATGGTTTGTGGAAGAATTATAATGCTATGGACTTGGCTACACCTCAAGCTTTCAAAAGAAATCCGCAATTAGTGTGGGAGTGGTATGCTTGGAGAATTGGTCTTATACTAGATAAAGAACCAAACCCGGCACATTATTCTCTTACAAAATTAGAAGAAGCCAGGTTACTAAAATGGTTAATTACTCAAAATGTTGACTCTCTTCATTATCGTGCTGACTCGAAAAACATTATAGAAGTTCATGGAAATATTTTTCGTGCTAAGTGTGAAAAATGTGGCGTGAAGATAATGTTGGATAAAGCTCCAACTGAACCACCAATGTGCGCTTGTGGCAATATGCTTCGACCTGATGTTGTTTGGTTTGGGGAGTCGTTGGACCAAGTAATTATAACCAAAGCTTATGAAGTTATCAGTAATGAATGTGATATTTTGTTAGTTATCGGTACAAGTGGTCTAGTTTATCCTGTTGCTGATTTTCCCTTTATTGCAAAAGATCGCGGAGCATTTATCATTGAATTTAATCTAGATGACACGCCAATTTCTCATATAGCTGATTTCGTAATTCACGGAAAGTCTGAAGAAACTTTGGCAAAATTTGTAGATGAATTACTTGAGATTATCGATTAAACGCCTAACATTTATAGGTGTTGTAGTATTATGAAATAAAGGTTGAATCCAATGAAGAAATGGCTTAAAATAACTCTTACTATAAGCATAATTGTTTTGGTAGTTTCAGGTGCACTAGTCGTTTTTGTAATTATTCCAGTTGTTGGTAAGAATACCATGCTTCATCCTGCTCATGAACTCATGACTTACTATCCCAACGAATTGGAAATGACCTATTCAAATGTCACTATTCCAACCTCCGATGGGCTGGATTTGAAAGGTTGGTACATTGATCCTCAGGACCTAAATGATCCAAACTCAAATATAACACTAATAGTTTTGCATGGTGCAACTCATTCGAAATCTTGGATGCTTGAGCATTATGGTGAAGGGTTTTATAATCAAGGATATAGAATGCTTTTCTTTGACTCACGAAATCGTGGTGAATCTCCTGATACTGAACTTGGTTTAACATGGGGATTAGATGAAGTAAAGGACATTCGAGCTGCAGTCGATTATGTTAAAAATCAACCTGAGGTAAATGATTCTCAAGTAGTAATCTTTGCAGAAAGTCAAGGTGCAGCAACACTCCTTTTTTATGCTGCTGAATACAATGATGTAGCTGCAATAATTGCTGATTCTTCTTGGGCTTTTGGTGATTTAATGATCAAAAGAGCATATCCCATGCGCTCTGGTTTCTCATGGGCAATTTTCGGTCAAATCACAATTGCTATGATGGAAAAACATTATGGTTTTACATTCGCGGATATATCACCTGCAAATGTATGTGTAAATATTACTATTCCCACTTACATCATTCACGGAAAAGATGATTTGGATATTGATCCCGAAGATTCCCTAACAATATATACTGCTTTAATTAATTCAATTTCGAGAACGCTTTGGCGGGTTAATGGCAGGGGACATGTTGAAGCTTACCTGGAATCAGATTATTTCACAAGGTTCAATCAATTTCTTATTGATTATATTTAGGAAAAAAATCATTGAAATTCTTTCCTAATTATTTTTTCTTTTCTATCCATTCATCTCTTAATAGGTCCATATATACTACATCATGATATTTACCATTTACAAAATGAGCTTGTCTATGTCGACCAACTTCAGTAAAACCAATTTTAGTATATGATTTGATGGCTCGAGTATTGAAGTCATAAACTCTTAAATATATTCGATGAAGGTTTAAGTAGTCAAAGCCTACTTTTATCATAACTCTCATTGCATCTGTACCAAAACCTTTTCCCCAATTTTTTTCAGCATGAATAGTAATGCCTATTTCTGCAGAACGATTAACATTATCAACGTCCATAAGACCCACAGAACCAAGAAATTTTTTCGTTTCCTTGTCATCTATAGCGAATTGGAATTCTTTTCCAGCACGACGTCTTTCCCATGTTCCTCGGATCCATTTTTCTTCTTCCTCTCGAGAGAATGGCATTGGAGTTGCAAGAAATTCTCTCATTTTCAAATTGTTCCAATTTTTCATAATTTCATCTAAATCTGAAAGCTCTACAGAACGTAGAATTACTTTTTCTCCTTCAAACATTTTATTCACCTAATACTAATTTTTATTCACTCTATATTCTTAATAAGATAATTGGCAAAAATTGTTGAGATATATGAATTGGAATTTATTGTTCAAGCTTTTTACTTCTGAAATAGCTTTAAGATAAATAAATACATTCACTATTTTAGTCAAAACTTTGAATTATCTCGTGATTTATACAAAATTTAGTAAAAATTAAATTCTCATCTTATATTTATAACTCATGCTAGATTTTAACCTTGATTCAGTTACTCGAGAGAGATTTTGTTTATTACCGACACCAATTCACAAAATGCAAAGACTTAGTGAAGAACTAGGTAAAGTAAATATTTTCGTTAAAAGAGATGATTTGACTGGAATTGCTTTTGGTGGAAACAAAAATCGAAAATTAGAATTTTTACTTGCTGATGCGAAAGCGAAAGGGGCGGATGTAATCCTAACTGAAGGAGCTTTAACTTCTAATCATTGTTTACAAACAGCGGCATGTTCAGCTAAACTAGGTATGAAATGTGAGCTTGTTCTTTCAGATGCTGCCTCTGGAGAAAAGATTACTGGAAATATTCTGTTAAATCAAATATTGGACATTCAGATCCATCGTGTTTCATCAAGTGAAGAACGAAAATCGAAAATGAAAGAACGAGCAAAAATTCTTTCCTCAGAGGGGAAAATGCCTTACATTATTCCTACAGGTGGATCTAATAGAATCGGTATCTTTGGTTATATTGCTTGCATGAAAGAAATTGCTGTTCAATCAAAAGAAATGAACATTCAATTTGATTATTTTGTTTTTGGTACTGGAAGTGCAGGAACTCAAGCAGGTCTAGTTGCTGGAAAATTATTATATTATCCTGATATTGAAATAATTGGTATAAATGTTGGAGATAATAGAGAAGAAATAATTTCTGCAACAATGGAAATCATTGAACAATTTGAGGAAGATTGGTCATTGCAAGTTGGACTCAAAGATTTAGATATTATTGTTAATGATGGTTATTTTGGAGAAGGGTATGGAATAGCATCACCTGAGTTAGTTGAAACACTAAAATTAGTAGCCAAGCTCGAAGGAATTTTCCTTGATCCCGTATATAATGGAAAAGCAATGGTGGGTTTGATTGACTTAATTCATACTGGGAAAATTCAACAAGAATCGAATGTTCTCTTTCTTCATTCTGGAGGAGGACCGGCTATATTTGCATTTGATGACGTATTTGGGAAGAAATTATAAATAACTTAAATGTCAAAAAAAGCATTGGGTTTAGTTTTATATAGTTTCTTTCTTTTTTTTTCTTTCTTCTTAATGCTTTTTCTAACTAAAATTTAATATTATAAATAACGGTATTCATATTGCATTGTAGCATTATCAATTATATAGACTAAAATGTAATACTAGGTGAAACAACAATGGGCAAAAATACAAATGTAACATTCAAGGTTAGTGGTATGAGTTGCAATGGCTGTTCAGCTTCCATTGGACGGGCTGTAACCCGATTAGATGGTGTTGAAGAAGCTCAAGCAGATTTTTCAAAAGGAATTGCTGAAGTTAAATTTAACGAAAAAGATATCGCTAAAGAAAAAATAATTGAAACAATACACAATCTTGGTTTCAAGGTTGAAGGTGAATTATAACTTAATTTTGTAGGTGATACTTGTGACAGAAATAGATGATAATCAACAAACTAAAAAAACAGTCAAAATAGGAATCACAGGTATGACTTGCGCTGCATGTAGTAGTGCTGTCGAACGATCTCTGGGGAAAACAGCTGGTGTAGATAACGCAATAGTTAGTTTAGCAACAAATGATGCATCAATTTCCTATAATCCTAACATAGTTTCTGAAACAGATCTTATTGAAGCTATTGAGGGAATCGGTTATGGTGTTCGATTAGAAAAAGTTGAAATAATTATTAATGGAATGACTTGTGCTTCTTGCTCTGCGAATGTTGAGAAAGCTCTCAAAAAAGTTAATGGTGTAATAACTGCAGCAGCTAATCTCACAACAAGAAAAGCAGTAGTTGAATTCAACCCCGCACTTACAAACATAACTTTTCTTGAAAAAGCAATCAACGATGTAGGTTATGAGGTAGAGAAATCCTTAGAAGAGGATGCACTTACGTTGAGACGTAGACTGGAACGTGAAGAGAAATTACATTATCGTAATCGACTCATTTTTGGTGTTATTTTTACAACACCTTTAATGGTTTTCATGTTTATTGATCTTGCAATTGATGGATTCATGATGCTTGATTGGGTTCGCTATACAATGTTAGCATTAGCTACTCCTGTTTACTTGTATGTTGGTTGGCCTTTCTTTAAAAGTGCATTCAAAGTGGTTACCCACTTCACATCAAATATGGATGTATTGGTTACACTTGGTAGTAGTGCCGCATTTATCTATAGTATCATTTCCTTAGTTATTGGTGGACCATTATATTTCGAATCTGCAGCTTTCATCTTAACTGCATTAGTAGTTGGAAAATTCCTTGAAGCCGTTGCAAAAGGAAGAACTTCAGACTCAATAACTAAACTTCTTGGGTTACAAGCCAAAACTGCTAGAATAATCCATGATGGAGAAGAAATGGACATACCAATAGAGAGTGTCATTGTTGATGATATTGTTATTGTCCGTCCTGGAGAAAAAGTGCCTGTAGACGGCATAATTATTGAAGGCAATACTGCCATAGATGAATCAATGCTTACTGGAGAAAGTATGTTAGTAGATAAAAAACCAGGTGATCTGGTAATTGGAGCAACTATCAATAAAAACGGTTTTATTAAATTTAAGGCGGATAAAATTGGTTCTGATACTGTATTATCTCAAATTATTAAATCTGTAGAGGATGCTCAAGGTAGTAAAGCTCCTGTTCAAAGATTAGCTGACAAAGTTTCAGCTTACTTCGTTCCAGCAGTAATAGTGATTGCTTTTACCACATTAACAATATGGTTAGTTGGAGGAGGTCTTTTTGGATTTACTCCCATTCTTCCCATAATAACTCAAAGTTGGTATACACATGCTATACTAAATACTGTTGCTGTTTTGGTTATTGCTTGTCCATGTGCTCTTGGATTAGCGACTCCAACCGGAATAATGGTTGGTTCTGGTAAAGGAGCTGAACTAGGTATTCTTTTCAAGAACGCAGAATCACTTGAACGAACTCAAGAATTAGATACTGTGATATTTGATAAAACTGGCACTTTAACAAAAGGCACCCCTGAAGTCACAGATATAATCTCTCTACAAAGCTCTTTCTCTGAGGAAGAAATGATTCGTTTATCAGCAAGTGCCGAAAAAGGTTCAGAACACTCCTTGGGCGAATCTATTGTTCGTGGTGCTATCATGAGAAATCAAACTCTTCTTGATCCATCAGAATTCAAGGCTATTCCAGGTAAAGGAATAATCGCAAAAGTAGACACAAAGGAAATAGTTCTTGGCAATATTGCTCTAATGACAGAGCAGTCTATAAATGTTCAAGATTCAACTCTCACTGAAATTGAAAGATTACAAAAACAAGGTAAAACTGTAATGCTTGTTGTAATAAATGGACAGCTATCTGGTTTAATTGCAGTTGCAGATACTATCAAAGAATCTTCAAGAAAAGCTGTACAAATGCTAACTGCTCTTGGAATAAAAGTGGTTATGCTAACTGGTGATAATGAGCGAACTGCTCAAGCTATCGCAAAAGAAGCCGGTATAAACGAAATTTTTGCTGAGGTTTTACCAGAAGAAAAAGCTAACAAAGTAAAAGAATTGCAAGCTGTCGGTCGCATTGTTGGAATGGTTGGCGATGGAACTAATGACGCTCCTGCTTTAGCTCAAGCGGATATTGGTTTTGCTGTTGCATCTGGAACTGATGTTTCAATTGAAACTTCTTCTGTTACTCTTATGAGGAATGATCTAACTCAAGTAATAGATGCTATTGAATTAAGTAAAGCTACTTTAAAAATCATTAAAGGAAATCTTCTTTGGGCTTTCTTATTCAATATTATCGCAATACCTGTTGCAGCAATTGGTATTCTCAACCCAATGATAGCTGCAGGTGCAATGGCATTTAGCTCTGTTTTTGTTGTAACAAATTCATTGCGCTTGAAACTTTTTAAGCCTAAGCTTAGTAACAATAACTAGAAAGATATTGCCATTTTTTACTCTCATTGTTGTATAGTAAATCTTTATTTAGTAAATGATATTATCTTTCTTTATAGAAAGGAAAGTAGACACCTTTCAAAAATATAAACTAAAAAATGTAGGCGTGAAATCATTGAGTGATCAAGGTAAACATTCCTTAGTTAAAACACTTCAGTGCTCTACTTGTGGAGCACCCATGAAACCTTCAGCGGAATCTATTATTACTATCTGCAATTTCTGTGGAGATATTACCGCTGAAAGTCCTGTTAGTCCTCACATAATTGTTAAACCCTTACCTTTGCAACCTCCTGAAGGTGTTGATGACATCCGGAAGATGGAATTAATTTTAGTACCATTTTTTGAAGTACAAGCACAAATTGATGTTGATGCTAAAGGATACCAAAGACGGGAAAGGACTGAATCGAAAACCGTACGACGTGGTGGTGAAACACACACAGAAACCAAAACGATTATAGAATATCGTCCTTGGAGAATAACTCACCACGGAACTCAAGCAGTGAGATTTTTAGCTAGACAAGAATTTACTATGTTTGGTGCTGGAGAATTAATATCTAATGTTTCTAAATCATTAGGTGGAGAACCAATGCCATTTAATTCTACGTTTATTAAAAAACTTGCAAGTGAAGACTCAAGCCGCTCCTTAGAAGCTCTAAGTCCTGAATGGGGACAAGATGAAGCAGGTAAAAAAGCGGGAGAAGTTGTTTACGAAGCTGCTTATGCTCGAGCGAAATCCGAAATGCATGAAGTTTTTGATACTCATGTTAACTTCAAACCCTTATCCAAACCAGCATTATTACATCAACCTCTTCTACTAATTAGAAGAAAAATACAAGGTAGATCTTATCGTGCTGCTTATCATTGGGGTTCAGGAAAATTGCTTCGAGAAGAACAACCAATCAAGAATCGACGTTTAATGGTGTTCTTTGCAATTTTGTGCTTTCTAGCTACACCAGTCTTTGCACAGTTAGGATATAATTTCTATTTCAATTCTGGTGAAGAAATATGGGCTTTGATTGTCTTTGGAGTATTAGCTCTTGCAGGAATAATTGGCGCAATTTTGTTGCTCATTAGGTCATACAAACCGCACAAAATAAAATCTAGTGGTGCTAAAGTTTCATTATTTGACTTTCAAAAAGTAACTGTTAATCAACCACCTCAACCAACGACTAGCGGAACTGGTAAAAAAGCCGGCTTTTGCACAAAATGTGGTGACCCACTTGAACCGAATCAAAAATTCTGTGAAAAATGTGGGCATACCGTAGGGAGTTGATATCAAAAATGGCAACACAAAACCAATCTAAGAAAATACAATGCGGTAACTGTAAAGCAGAGAATGATGTTCCTCCTTATACATCTGTAGTAACATGTGAATACTGTGGAACTCCAAATGAATTACAAAGTGGCAAAATAATCGAAAATCACCACATGTTATCAGTGTACTTTAGTGGTTCTGAACTAACAGAACTTATTCCACAATACCTTTCTAAATATGTCGGAGTGCCCGAGGATTTTGCTGATAAAACAGTTTTCAAACAATTTGAACTTCGAATGATGCCATTTTGGGTTTTCAAATTCCATGCTCATACAGACTACAAAGGAATGGGTAAATATGTTAATCCTAATCAAACAAATGCATGGAGTCAGCATATAAGTATAAAGCAGCGACCAGAACAAGGTTCGATTGATCTAGATCAAACTTGTCTTATTTTCGGTTACAGAGAACAACACAAAGAAATTCGTGATGAAAAAGTTCCTGTAGGTTCTAAAACTGCATTTGATATCAAAGCAGTTCAAGCTGAAGGCGGAGTTATCCTTGATACCGAAATCGGTTATGATGATGCTTATGCTATTGCAGAAGGACAAGTTAAAAATCGCCATCAAAAATTGATTTATCGAGAAATTGTTAAAATTGATGGTATGAATCAAACCATAAACCTCAAAGAAATCTCTTATTTACATGTGCCCTTTTACCGAGTAATCTATGGTTATGGAGATTGGGAAGGTGAAGCATTAGTTGATGCTGCAAGAGGAAAAGTTCTTCGAGCAGAGTATCCCGTATCCCGTTCTCATCGATTCTGGGGATTATTTGGTATAGTCTTTGCCCTCGGACTTATGGGTTTAGCAATCTATTTAGCATTTGCAAGCAGCTGGGCTATAGCTGGTTATGTTGGCATAGTCGTTTTCTTAGGCTTCCTTATCTTCATGATGAAGGAAACTTTCACGAAGAAGAAAGTGGCTTCTGAATAGTCATCACTTATTATTGCAGGGTTCATTCCCTGTTTCCTTTCTCTTTTTCTTTGAAACCTTTTTAATCTAAAATTGCCATTATCTCTTGTAATGATTTATATTACTTTGTCTTTTAAATCTCTTTCAACGGTGTTTCATTTATGATGAAAGTTGGTTACATTCAATTCCATCCTCTGTTTGGTGAAGTAGATTACAATAGAACACATACTCTTGAGCTCATACATCAGAGAGCAGATGCAGACCTTCTAGTTTTACCAGAGCTATGTACAACCGGATATCTCTTTACTGATAAAACAGAATTAGAACGATTAGCTGAATTTATCCCAGAAGGAAAATCAACTAAGGCTTGGATTAAAATTGCAAAAGAAACTAATACTTATTTGGTTGCTGGAATTTGCGAAAAAACCAAAGATGGCAAATTCTATAATTCATCCGTCTTAATTGGACCCGAAGGTTACATTGATACATATCGTAAAATCCATTTATTTAATACTGAAAAAAATTTCTTCTCTCCTGGAAATGGTCCTTTCAAAATCTATGATATTGGAATAGCAAAACTTGGGATGATTATTTGTTTCGACTGGGCTTTTCCTGAATTGACTAGAATACTAGCATTAAATGGTGCTGAGATTATTTGTCACCCTTCCAACTTAGTTCTTAGCTTTGCTCAGAAAGTAATGTTGGCACGTTCAATTGAGAACAGAGTTTATACAATAACTGCAAATAGAATTGGTGACGATATTAGACCCTCATCAAAATTAATTTTTACTGGTGAAAGCCAAGTTACAAGCCCGAAAATGGAAATTCTCTTGAAAGCCAGTGTAGATAAAGAAGAGATAGGTGTTGTGGAAATAGATCCTTTACTTGCTCAAAATAAAATGATAACTGCGAATAATCACATATTTCTTGATAGAAGAGTTGAGTTGTATCAACCAATAATTAATCATAATGAGCTTGAAAAATAGTTTTATACTAGACTTAACCTTTGTTAGAAAAAGTTAAATCAAATAATCAATTAAATGACTATACAGAAGGATTAATGATGGCTATACTAATTACTGGCGGCGCAGGTTTTATTGGTTCTTACCTCGTTCACCGTCTTGTAGAAGCAGATCAAGAAGTAGTTGTTTATGATATCAATATTGATAATATACAAAATAGGGATGAAAAGGCAATTTATATTGAAGGAGATATTTCTAATATTGATCAACTGAAAGAAGTAATTGAGAAATACGATTTTGATTCAATATTTCATCTTGCTTCCATTCTCCCTCCCAAAACTGAGGAAGATCCATATGTTGCGTTTAAAATAAATATTGAAGGAACAATGAATGTTCTCAATACTGCTTGCAACCATGGAATCAAAACGATTATTTATCCGAGTTCTGCTACAGTTTTTGGTCCAAATAGGCAACCTCCTTTTACTGAGGAAGATTTACGTGATCCGTGGACTGTATACAGTTCATTCAAAATTTGTAATGAAATTATTGGATCTATTTATGCTAAAAAATTTGATATTAATTTTCGTGCAGTTCGATTCCCAGTCGTTTTAGGTCATGGTGCTGATCCTATGTCAGGTATGTCTAGTTATCCTATCGAAATGATGGACGATGCACTTCATGGTGTTCCCTATATTGCCAAAGTTTCTCCAGAAACAAGAATCCCAATTATCCATATTGAAGAAGCAGTTCAAGTTTTGATTAACCTTTGGAGAAGCAATCAACTTCATTTTGAAATCTATGATATCGATGGTTTGTGGGTAACTGCGAAAGAGATTGCTGATGGTATAAAAAAACACATTCCTTCTGCAGAGATAACCTTCAAACCAGTAGAGGATGTAATGGTTCAAAAAGTTCTTACCGGAATTAAAGAAGAGAAAGAAAAAGACAGATTCGGTTTTAAAGGCAAACGATTATTGGATGAGATTCTCCAAGAATATCTCTCGAGAAAGAAACCAGAAAAATGAGTTTGTTTTTAGCACTCATTTTCTAATTTGCTTTTTTATTGGCGCGGAATCGAATCCTGATTTACTTGAATTTCTACATCAGCAGTATCAATTACAAGTTCCTTCGCTACTTTGTATTCCTTTAAATTAACAAATATCCACATCAAGAATAGATATGGTATTCCAGTATTAAATTCTAAGAAACTATTAAAGATCATTACACTCCAATTTAAAGGTCGAATTCCAGCTATCATCAAAGTTGACTCCATTGAAAAGTGTATGAAAATACCCACTCCAAAGAGAAAAGCAAAATACCACCAAGGAATATTTTCCATAAATTTCCACCGAAATGCTTTGAGTACTAAGAGCATACCATATCCTACAGCTATCATCAGAATTTGTCCGATTCTATTTCCCGACATCTCACGGTAGATTGACATCTCTGCATCATTCCAGTGTATCCATTGAGACATTGCTGCAATTAACATCCAACCTCCCCATAACAAAGTTGACCATAATCCTTTTTCTATTTTAGAAATGCTTTTATCAAACATTATTGGTGCATATGAAAACATAATCATCCCGTAAGTGAATGAGAAATATGCTAAGAACAGGTGAGGACCGATTGGTCCTTCGATATGTCTTGTTCCCTTGAGCGTATACCAAATGATATCATCTGTGAAAAAAATGACCGCATAGCCAAAAAGACCAAAGAGTAACGCTTTGAACCTTTTTCGCACTAACAATAATATTATCCAAATAGCTGCTAATATTAAATCGAAATAGATGAAATCAATGTCCATAACTCTTATGACATCGTGGAAATCAAACATAAGAAAAATAGAAATAAATAACCCTTTTTATTATTTTTCACCAAAAATGATCTATTTTGTTTTTTACTAGAAACAAGATTAAAAAGCATGAAGTATTCTTCATCAGTTATAGAGTAAAAAACATTGAATCCAGGTGCAATATTTTGAGCCAATTTAAAAGAATACGACATATTCCTACTTCAGAAAAATTAGCTGATATAGTCTTTTCCAAATTGCGCAAGATTAAAGTGGAAGCTCCTTCGGGTTCAAAGAAACGAAGGTCTGATCAATCTTTCCATAAAACACTTTATTTCCGACAATTTCGTTATCTCTTTCCTGAGCTTGAAGAACGATTAGAAAAAATAGCTGAAAGTTTTCCAATTATCGAAGAATTGCATCCATTTCATATTGAATTGATTGATGTTCTTTTTGGTATAGATAAAATTAGAACTGCTCTTTCTAGAATTAATAATACTAGAAAATCTTTGAAAAGTATTTCACGTGATGTTAACAAACGACTTGGTATGAGTGAATTTCCTTCTGAATCTAAGAAAGCTAGATCAGAAGCTTTAGGACGTGTGGGTTCAACAATAAGTAAGCTTAAGAAACCTCTTGATACCTTGATTGATGCGAAAATACAATTATCTCGAGTCCCAGATTTTAATCTAAAGCAACATACAATTGCTTTTGCCGGTGGACCTAATGCCGGTAAATCCAGTTTTGTTAAGCTTGTTTCGACTGGAGCACCTGAAATTAATTCTTATCCATTTACTACGAAAGAGCTAGTGATTGGTCATAGAAAGAGAAACAAATTTGAAAGTGTTCAATTAATGGATACCCCTGGATTGCTTGATAGACCTTTAGGAGAACGTAACGTGATTGAGATGAGGAGCATTCTAGCTCTTAAACACCTTGCAGATCTCATTGTCTTTCTTTATGACCCTTCTGTACAATCTCCTCTAAGTTTGAAGCAACAACTGAGTCTTCTTTCAGAAATTGAAACTCAGTTTGAGGATATTCCCATTATTTGTTATATTAATAAACAAGATACATTAACAAAAGCGGAACTCGTAGAGGTTCGATCTCTAGTTGGTGATCATAAAGCAATCTCTACACGTGAAGAGGATTCAGCTGATTTAGAGATAATAATCACAGAGATAATTGATTCGCTCCCACCAAAGAAGTTAATCTTTGATAAGAACAAGGATAAAAAGATAATAGAGGAACCTGGTAAGAAACGTGTAAAAAAAGATAAGATTGAGTGGATATTCTTTGACGAAGACGATAGTGAAGATTGATGGGAATTTGTTGGAAGGTGGAGGAGCGATTTTGCGAAATGCTGTTGCATTGTCAGCTTTACACAAAACCCCCATAGAGATTTACAATATTCGTGCTAAACGTTCTAAACCTGGTTTAAGAAATCAACATGTAAAAGTAATTGAAGCAATTTGTGCAATCTCTGATGGAAAAATGGCTGGCGTTTCTGTTGGATCACAAAATATCCGTTTCTATCCTGGCGAACTAAAAGGTGGGGAATATACAATTGATATTGGAACAGCAGGAAGTTTATCCCTTCTCCTACAAGCAATTATTCCTGTTGCAGCTAAGTGTCCTGATTCTGTTAAATTATTAATGAAAGGTGGAACTGATGTTAGATGGTCTCCCCCTATAGACTATATTAAATCTGTTTACTTACCAATGTTGGAGAAATTAGGTTTAGAAGCAACACTCTGTGTTGGTCGTCGCGGGCATTTCCCAAAAGGTGGTGGAACACTCACTTGTGATATTGAACCTCTTATCCGGATGAAACCAATTCAATATCAATTTGATGCACCCTTAAAACCTCAATGTATTTGTGGAAAAGTTCATGCTGTTAGATTACCATGTTCTATTGCAGAGAGAATTACTACTTCAGCAGTTGCTCACATCGAGAAGAATGGTTTCCAAATAGCCGCAATTGAACAAGAGTGCTCTGAACCAAAATACGATGTTCATATAGGTCCTGGGACGGGAATAACACTTTGGTCATGTAATAATTTTGGTACGATATTGGCTGGTGATGGTTTGGGTGAAAAAGGTCTCCCGGCTGAAAAAGTGGGTCAAATTGCTGCAGAAAACATTATTGAGCAGCTTAAAATAGGCAGACCAATTGACTATCATCTAGCTGATCAATTAATAATTTGGATGGGAATATCTGATTTTCCATCAGTTATTGATACAAATAAAATTACACTTCATACTCTTACAAATATTGAGATTCTTAAATTACTGACGAAAGCAAACTTTTCAGTACAAGGTAAGGTCGGAGAACCCGGTATTATTACTTGTGAACCAAATTATTATCCAGAATAGTAATTGTTTTTCACAAAGCTATGTTGTCTCAAAAATTATTAATTGAATGATATTATAGTAATTAGTTACGGATGGAGAACAATGTATCATATTACACCTGAAGATGAGAAAAAATTAGCTACCCTTAGTTCATACCAACAAGCAATCCTTCGCATTTTAGCTGAAGTTCCAAAAGGAAAGGTCACTACTTATGGCGACCTTGCTAAGGAGCTCTCAAAGAGGGATTCACGTTACTCTCCAAATGCATCTCGAGCAGTTGGTACAACGATGAAAAACAATGTTTGTGGACCTCAAATTCCATGTCATCGAGTGATTAAATCAGATGGCTCAATAGGCAATTTTCGTGGTGAAGCGAAAGCAACTGATGAAAAAACCGCTATGCTTCGTGATGAAGGTGTTGAAGTTATTCGTGGTAAAATTAGTTTGAGTATGTTTCGTTACAAATTCTAAGGATTATTTATCTGAAGAATTAATAGCTTTAATTCTAGCTAACCCGTCTAAATTTGCTAATACGCTAATAACAGCTTTTGGCAGTAATTCTTGCCATTCCTTTTTTCCTTTCTTCATTAAATCTCTTACATGTTCAGCACTATATTCATCTCTTTCAAAGAGTGGTGGTGTTCTTACTTTTTTACCTGCTTGTTCAAAGAGATATCTTGTATGAGGGTTATTTGTATAAACAATATCGAATTTTGGTACCAACCTAGTTATATGTGCAACCCAAAGACCATTATCATTTAGATCATTTGCTGGAATAATAATTACTCGAGTAATATCCTTCAATTCTTCTATTAATGAGTTGTGAATCATATCGTATCTTTCACCTGCTGTAAATGGGTTTTTTGGTTGGTGACTTTGTTGAGACGCAGCAATGATGACGATGAGGTCATCAACTTCATTTAGAATATACCTTATCACACTAAGATGCCCTTTATGGAAGGGTTGAAACCTTCCAACAATCATTCCACGCATTTTAATTCACACTTTTTATTGATTTGCCAGTAATAATTAACTTTTAGTTCTAGTACATTTTTATAGTTATTAATGAATGTATTAAGTTCAGCTTATTAAAAAACTTTATAAGGTATTTCTTAACATTCGAGAACTGATACGTAATAAGTTGTTTTGTCCAATTCTTCGGCAATATCTAAAGGACAAAAAAAGAGCTGAGATAAACCATGGAAATTGAGCTTATCAAAACTAAGGATAAAAATAAACTACATTTTGTCATTAAAGGAAGCAATGATACATTCGTTAATGCTTTGAGAAGAACTATCATAAGTGACGTTCCTATATTAGCTATTGAAGATATCATTCTAGTTGAGAACACTTCTCCTGTTTTAGATGAAATGGTTGCTCATAGATTGGGTTTAATTCCTTTAACTACTCCAATGGATGAATTTACTGTTGCAAGTGAATGTGAAAATTGTGGTGGAGAAGGATGTCATGTTTGTTCCGTTTCACTTACTCTTGATGTCGAAGCTAATGATGATGAAACATTAAATATTTATTCAAAAGATCTTATTTCTAATGATGCTAAAATCGTTCCAGTGAGTGATAAAATCCAAATAGCAAAACTTGGTCCAGGACAGAAAATTACTCTTGAAGCCATTGCTATGATGGGCAGAGGCAGTGAACATGCAAAATGGTCTCCAGTAGTAACTTGTTCTTATCGTTACTATCCAAAGGTTATACAAGATCCATCAAAATGTACTGGATGTGACGAGTGTGTTGATGCTTGTCCAAAGAAAATCCTTAAGGTTACCAAAAAAGTAGTAAAATTAACTACTCCTTTAGAATGTCTTCTCTGTGATTTGTGTACAAAGGCTTGTGCACCATATGAATCATTGGTAATGGGTAAGGTCGATGGTGATTACGTGTTCCTATTAGAATCAACAGGTTCAATATCACCAAAAGATATTTTCAAAAAAGCGACCGAAATCCTCAAAAATAAAGCCAAGGATTTCGAGACTGCTTATAAAATAGCTCATGAAAATTTCACAAAGAAAAAGAACTAATCTATCGTATCAATAAATCAAAAAGTCAAGTTAATCCTAAAAATAGTTTTCAGTAAATGAAGACGGAGGATTGTGAGTATATGCCAAAACCAACAGGGCCATCAGATCCAAATACCGTCGCGTTAATTCGCGATTTAAGAAAGAAAGGTGCTAAAGATAAAAAGCACACTTTTTGGACGGTTCTCTCAAAAAAATTGGAAAAACCACGCCGAATAAGACCAGCTATCAATCTTAGCAAGATAAGTCGTTATGCTAAGAAGACAGATCTCGTTGTTGTTCCGGGTAAAGTTTTAGCCTCTGGGGAGATAAAGGGCAGCTATACAGTTGCTGCTTTGAACTTTAGCTTAATTGCTGAAGCAAAAATAACAAAAGCTGGCGGAAAAGCAATTTCATTAAGAGACTTAATGAATTTACCCGCAGCAGAAATCAAGAATGTTCGTATTCTTGCTTAATTAGCTCGGAGTGATTAATATGTCAAGTCCAAAAACAGTAATAGACGCAGAAGGAGCAATTTTAGGCAGATTATCAACATATGTTGCAAAACGATTGTTGACTGGTGAGACAGTTGATATTGTCAACGTTGAGAAGATTATTATCTCAGGTAAACCAAAGTCAGTTATTGCACAATATAAAGAACGTCTTGGTATCCGAAGCAAATATAATCCTCTTAGAGGTCCATTCCATTACAGACGACCAGATAGATTTGTAAGACGATCCATTCGTGGAATGCTCCCATACAAAAAACCACGCGGAAAGGCTGCTTTTCATCGTTTGAAATGCTATATCCAAGTACCAGTGGAATTTGAAAAAGTTAAGAAGATTACAATTCCAGATGCTGATTCAGCAAAATTAACGAGTAAACGAATTTCTGTTGCTGACCTCTGTATACAGTTAGGTTGGAATTACAACCCAAAACTGGATCCAAATTATCAACCAGTAGAAGAATAGGTGATTAAGAAATGTCTTCAAAACGAATCGTTCTAACCTCCGGTAAAAGAAAAACAGCTGTTGCACGAGCAACCACCAAAACCGGCAAAGGTCGCATCCGAATTAATTCCATACCACTAGAAATTTTCCCCTCAGAATTGGCACGAATGAAAATTCAAGAGCCATTGCAACTTGCCGGAGAAGCTGTCATCAATAAAGTTGACATAAGTGTTAACGTTAAAGGTGGTGGTACTGTCGGACAGGCAGATGCTGCAAGAACTGCAATTGGAAGAGCTCTAGTAAAATGGACACAAGATCCTGAATTAAGAAGCAAATTTTTACACTATGATAGAACCATTTTGGTTGCAGATTCCAGAAGAAAAGAACAAAAGAAAGCAGGCGGACCTGGAGCAAGAGCTAAATACCAGAAATCCTATCGTTAAATTAAACAATAAAAATTTGTTCAGAGTTTGGTGGTTCTTCCACCAACAATTTTTCATTTTTATATTTAAGTTACATTTAGTTGTTTATTATTAATATACTTGGAAAACATCCAATAAATTGGTTTCAGGTTTAAAAAAAAATAAGGTTGAAAAAATTTATGAGTAGAACAAAAGATTGGTTACAATATTCTGAAGAATTAATCAAAATTGCTGATTTACTAATGGATAAAGGTCGTTTTTCATGGTCTTGTTTTACATCTCAACAAGCTGCAACTGCTGCCCTCAAAGCAATTCTATTTAAAATGGGCGAGTCAACCTATGGAGATAATCTTATTGCTCTTTTAAGAACTGTGAAAGAAAGCCGTGCTATTCCTAAGGACGTAAAAGAAGCATGTCATCATGTTAATGATTATTTCAAAACTAGTCGAGATTTAGAAAACAAACCCGATGGAACTCCTCTTAGCTATTTCTCTCTTAAAGAATCACAAAAAGCGAAAATTGATGCATTGACAGTTATTCGATTTGCTTATCATGAATCTCAATAGTTGATTGATATTATATAAAAAGGCAATATATTATTCCCCTTTAGTAATAAAACTTCATTTAAATACTAAACCATTCCCTTAACACTATAGAAAGGAGCTCAAAAGAAATGTCACTCTTCTCATTTGGTCAAGATGCTATAAGCTATGCATTAAAAGAAGAAGCTGATTATATTGATGTACGAATGGAAAATGCTTTTGAAAATTATGTTGGAATGCGCAATAGAAAATTATGTGGAGTTAACACTCAACTTCGTGAGAGTATTGGTGTTAGAATATTGTTCAATGGTTTTTGGGGATTTGCAGCAACTGCTTCTTTAGATACTTCATCTATACGAACAGCTGTTGAATCTGCACTATTGTGTGCTAAAAAAATTGCTAAAAGGTTTCCTGAAGAAAAGAGCAATTTAGCAGATATGACTGTTAGGAAAACAAGTGTTGCAGATGAGTGTGAAAAATCTCCACAGCTAATTGACCCAATTGAAAGAATGGACCTCGTTTCAGATATCAATTCAAGAATTACTACTCGTGTAAAGGATCTTTCTGTATTAGATATTAAACTAATTGAAAATAATACCCAAAAATTTTTCTTGAATTCAGATGGCACACAAATAGAACAAATTCTCGTAAGAGCAAGTTTGTTTCTAGGTTCTTCATTGATGGGTTCAAGTACTTTACCAAAAATCTGCTCAGTTGGTTTTGGTGGTGTTGGTGGTATTGAACAATTTCAGACATTGGAATTTGAAGACCTTCTTACAAAGTTCACTTCAAGTTTACCAAAAATAGCTCAAGCTAAATTAGTAAAACCGACTGAACAACCTGTTATTTTAAATGAGAGGATGGGTTGGAATTTGTGCCATGAATTTTGTCATGCAGTTGAATCTGATTTAATTTTGGAAGGAAGATCTTCTCTTGGAAATCAAATAGGAACAAAAATTGGTTCCGAAAAAGTAACTATAATTGACGATGCTAGTTTTAAAGGGTATGGTGAATATTATTTCGATGATGAGGGAGTAAAAGCTTCTGGTACACTTATCGTTGAAGATGGAATATTATTTGATGTTTTACAAACAAGAGAAACTGCAGGTGAAATGAGCGCTATTCCTACAAGCAATGGTCGTGCTGAGAGTAGTTTGCATCTACCATTAGTGAGGCAAAGTAATACATTCTTTGAGCCAGGGAATTTCTCCTTTGAAGAGTTGCTTGAGAATACTCGTTCTGGATTATTTGTTTGTGATTCCTTCGGTGGTATTTCTGATACAATACAAGGGAATTTTCAGCTTGATGCTCAATATGGTCGAAAAATCGAGAAAGGAGAACTGGGTGATTATGTCACAAATTTTTCTTTAGTTGGTAATTTATTCTCTATTTTAGGTTCTATAGATGGAATGAGTAGGGATCTTGGTAGTTACCCTGCTTATTGTAGCAAAGGTGGTCAAAGTGTTAGTGTTGGTTCTATTTCTCCAAAAGTAAGTTTGAAGACAATTGGCATTATTACAAATATTGCTCACAGACAAACTCGCAAAGTTGATTTCGAGAAAATGAGGGAAAGATGAGATGCTGGAAGTTATTGGTGAATTAATTCTCAAACACGCTAAAAAAATCGGTATAGACGCTGTAGAAGCTTTTCTTCAAAAGAAATCACTGAAAAGAATTATTATGAATAAAGGAATAATAAAAAATGTTTCAGAACACGAGTTATCAGGTTTTGCTGTAAGATCAATAATTGATAAACGAATGGGTTTCGTTTCTTCAAATTCATCAAGCAATATTGAAGCTACAGTTGAGCTTTCACTACAAAATGCAAAGAGCTCACTACAAAAAATTTCAAGAGATTTTGTTGATTCTAAAACCATTTCTCAAGTAGATAATATTCGAGATAATAATCTTCGAGATTTAACATTGAATGATATAAGTGAGAAACTAATTACTATGCTTGAGTCAATTGATTCTTCAAAACCAATTATCAATATTGCCGGTTCAGTATTTGTTGAAACTGAAGAACGTTTGGTTGCTAATTCACAGGGATTGTGGAAAAGAGAGGTTGGAACACGATTATTTGTAGAACTCGAAACAGCTATTCAAATAGATGATTTCATTGGTGTTGGAACCGGGAACGAATGCTCTCGAGCGTTAGATAAAAATTGGCAAGCGTTATTTAATTCAACAATTAAAAATGCTTATTCACATCAAGGTAAAAAGAAGCTTTCTCTATCTAAACCTCGAGGGGTAATTTTCAGCTCAGAAGCAATTGCTCAGATTCTTGCATTTTCATTAATTCCTTCATTCTATTCAACAAATGAGAGTTCACACAGTGAAACAATGAAGAAAAGAAATTTTGCAAAAGATATTGAATTGATAGATGATCCAACGATTCAAGGTGCTTTGAATACCTTTGGTTTTGATGATGAAGGACATCCTACCAAACCGCAAACGATTATTAGCAAAGGAAAATGTAAGAACCTATTAGGCATGACCTATGACTGCTCCGAAGAATCCCAAGAAGTAAATTACAGAGGTAATTGTTTTAGAGTTGCTCCTGTAAGCAGAGAAAGTCGAAGTTATTTATATCCTCCTGTAATCTCTGCGTCAAATTTCATAATGAAATCCTTTGCACCTGTTAAAGATTCCATTTTAGGTTACTTATCTGATGGCATCTATGTTAAACGAATTACAGGAGCTCAAGATGCAAATTATTTCTCCGGTGATTTCAACCTCACTGTTACAGAAGGTTACGAAATAAAAAATGGTGAAATTATTAATCCAATTTCACCCTGTTTTTGCTCAGGCAATATTTACAAAATCTTGAATGACCCGACTCTAATTTTGGGGAGTAAAACAAAACAAGTACCAATACTCACTACTCCACTAAATATCATTACTCCTGAATTATTAACTTCAAGAATTACAATTACAGTATAAAAGTAGATTAAGAAAAAATAAATAAAAAAAGGAAGAATAAGAATTAATCAACTATTCTTTCTTCTCAGCTTTATCAGAGACACCTTTAGATGTTGAAGTTGGTTTCTTTCTAACTCTCTTGATGACTCGTTTGGCTCCATCTGGAGCTGCTACTGCTTCTGTTGGAGTAACTTCATCTCCTAATGATTCGGCTAAATCACCTTCAAGTTTTTCTAAAGCTTCTTCTGGACTTTCCGCAGATTCAGTGGAAACTGATTCACCTTCGAGATCATCTAATTCTGCTAATTCATCTGTAGATAATTCTTCGGCTGTTTCTGCTTCTCTTTTAGCAATTTCTTCTTGAACTTTCTTTCGTTCTTCTTCAATTTCGATTAATCGTTTTTCTTGAAGAACGTCGTAATCAGCTTTTCTCTTTTCAGCTTCTTTACGTGCTTTTTTATTTTCCTTGATAGCTTTTAATCGTAATTTTTCTTTTTCGGCTTGTTGTTTTGCGTAATCTTCTTTGAAAACTTTTAATGAAGTGATGTTTTCAGAATATTTTGATTTTCTGCGAAGGTCAACAATTATTCCTGCTTCTCTAGCTTCTTTGACTGTAAGTTTTACTGCTGCAAGTTCATCGGTACTGAAACCTCTTCCTTTACGATGAATATTTCTTCCAGGACTTTCTACTTCTGCTCTAATCTGCATTTTTTGAAACCTCAAATATCGTTATGTTCTTTATCACGTTGCTAAATTATTTACCTTTAATTCTTTTGGTGTACTTCTTAATAATAGAAACGTTCATTTTTTCTTTAAAGACTGTTCCTCATTTTCATTTGAACTATCTTCAGCGTTTTTTTCGACTTGCTTATATTCCACTAGCTTGCTTTTGAACATAGCTAATAGAAGATACGACATTGCAATTCCTGTTGTAATACCTAATCCAACAGAGCTTGTATAAATAAATAACCAGTTTCCTTGAGTTGGGTCACCGGTACTAAATTTCAGAATTAAAGAGAGTATTAGTGAAATGGCTAACACACTCATTGTAAAAAAGAAGAGTATATTCCTATCGAAATTTCTTTCTAATTTCAAAAAGATAAATAAACTTGAAATTGTAAGAATTGCTCCACTTCCAGCACCAATGGCAATATACATGAGAACATTCAAAGCGATTTCTTGAGTAAATAAGGCCCAAATAATGACAATGAATAATGCACACATAACTACTAAAGTTAACATTAGGATTATCGACATAAATCGAGATTCGAAGAGTGCTTTTGCTTTTTCTTGTTTTTCTTCAGATGCCATATGCTTGTCTCCCTATACTTAAAAAAAACATTCATTGCGCTTTAAAATTCCTTTCATCAAAATTAGTATCAATTTATTTAAAAAGTTAAACTTAAATCATTGATATTAAAAGAAGAAATCTGGTGTTAGTTTTGTCAAAGAAATCTGTTGATCCTTCAAAAGGAATTGGTGTAAAGTCTAGTAAAATCGTCAAGCAAGAGAATCTTGGAAAAAGAATTGGTACTGCAGTTGTTCATGCAGGTGAAGAGATAAACCCTCAAACAAGAGGTGTTGTTTCCCCAATTGATTTTTCAACTACTTTTGCTTATAAAACTGCTAAAGAATGGGCTGAAGTATTTTATCACGGAAAAGACGGATTTGCATATTCCCGCCATGGAAACCCAACACGATCAATTTTCGAAAAGAAAATAGCAATACTAGAAAATGGTGAAGCTGGTATTGGTTTTAGTTCTGGAATGGCTGCGATTTCCTCTGCAATTTTCACTTATTTAGAAACAGGCGATGAAATAGTTATCACTGATCGTTGTTATCCTGGTACTCGTCACTTATTAAATCAATATTTAAAACGTTGGGGTTTTAAAGTTCATTTTGTTAATGCTGCTAATATTGATAGTGTTAGTGAAAAAATCAATGATAGAACAAAAATTGTTTATATGGAATGCCCTGCAAACCCTACCTTATCCTTATGTGATATTGAAGCAACAGTAAAACTAGCAAAAGAAGTTGATGCTAAATATTTTTTTGACAACACCTTTGCCAGTCCAATAAATCAACAACCATTGGATTTCGGAGCAGATGTCATTATTCATAGTGTAACAAAATATCTTGGAGGACACAGTGATGTTCTGGGTGGAGCAATTGTTTCTTCTGCAGAAGATCGTGCTGAAATTATGAATACCACTGTTTATTATGGAGGTGTCATGGCGCCATTTGATGCTTGGTTAACTATTCGGGGAATAAAAACACTTGAATTACGCATTCAAAGACATAATTTAAATTCCTTAGCTTTGGCTGAATTTTTACAAGATCATCCAAAAGTCCGAGAGGTTTACCATCCTGGACTTAAGAGTCATCCTCAATATGCTCTTGCTAAAAAACAAATGAAAGGTTTTGGTGGTATGGTGAGTTTCTGTGTAGGAAAAACCGATACAGATGGTGGAACTTTTCTCAATGCATTAAAAATTGTTAAGCGTGCAAGTAGTCTGGGTAGTGTTGAATCTCTAGCTCAAGCATCTGGTAGTATGATTTATCTCGAGTTTTCTGAAGAAGAAAAACAAGCAATTGGTATTAATCCAGGCTTTATTCGTTTCTCAACAGGTATTGAAGATAAAGATGATCTAATTGAAGATGTTGATCAAGCTTTAAGCAGGATTTAATTTCTTCTTTTTTCTTTAATTATAATGCCTACCTTTAAATATTAAAGAAGCAATAATATAGTTAGAGGTCAAACCTTCTATCTCCACCTATTTCACAAGATTATCAATTATTTTTCCAATTTTTGCATCAATATTTATTAGGTGAAAAAAATGAGATACATATTCGAGCCGGAAATTCTACAAGTTATATGTAAAGAAGTGTTAAAAGATATTGAATACTCAAATTTTGATTCTGAACAAAAGATCAATGAATTATTTGATAAATTAACTGAAAAATTAGCAAGAGAGTATCCAACTTATATTAAGACAGAAGAACGAAATTGGATCTTTAATAATGCTGGGGGTGCAATGGGCTCACTTACGTTATTACATGGATCATTAAAGGAATATCTGATTTTTTTTGGTACGCCTATTGGTACACATGGTCATTCAGGAAGATATCGAAAAGCAGATGTCTATGATATAATGTTAGATGGAGAAATGCTATGTTATAATGAAGATAAAATCACTCGAGCAACTTATTTACCTGGTGATATGGCAATTCTAAAACGGAAGTTAGCAAAAAGCTACCGTATACCTGAAAGAGCTTGGATGTTAGAATATGCACGTGGTGGTATTCCTGCCATGATTAGATTTGGAATAGGCGATAATCTCTATAGTAATTTTGATTATAAAAGTTCAAATCAGCTCATAAGAAATTATGGTAAAATGGTTTTTAGAAATCTCTTTAAACGAAAGAAGAAAGGAAATATTCCCGTGAGTGAATTTTATCGGAACCTCATTGCACAAAGTAAAATTGATTCGACAATATAATGATATCAACCCATTGAAATTAAATCACTGACACTAAGTTTTTCGATTTACATTCATTATTTTTTCTGCTAGTTTTATTGCAGAATTGTAGCCGTTTTCAGCAGATTTAGCTGGGAGAACAATGCTGCAGAATGGATCTCCTTTTTCAAGTAGAACCTTATAATGTGTTCGATCAACAATCCATTTACTTTTTGGATATTTCAAAACTGGAAACTTTTCTTCAATATCTGAAAATAGAATACCTTTCACTGAGAAATTATGATATTTGGGTTTCTTAGGTAGTTCATGAAGAATTCCATTAAAAGCATCAATATGTAATTGTACAACATTGTAACCTGTTGCATATTCTACACATTCCAAACTTCCTTGAAATCTCGGGTTAATTTCCATAAAGAAGAGTTTTTCATTTTTAATTACGAAATCGATTCCATTTGACCCTTTTAAATCTAATTTTAGAAAAACTTCTCTGATATGTTCTAAAGTGTGATCAAGTAATTTAGCTTTTGTTTCTAATTTTTGTAATGGAACAACATTTCCACAGTACGAAAAATCTCCTGGAGAATTGAAATTGCTATCACCAATGATTTGTTTATTTATTGAAAGTACTTGAACAATATCTTTTGTACAAATAACAGATGAACTTGCATCTAAACCATCAATATATTCATGCAACCAAATTTCTTTATCGTAGTTTTCATCTTTCAATTCAAAATATTTCTGCAGATCAGAATAGTTGGACCAATATTTTATTCCTGTACCTCCTCCTCCTCCTGAACCTCGAGTAACAAGTGGAAATGGTCTATTTTTCGCTTCCTCAACTAATTCTTCAATATTCATGAAAGATAAAGAAAATGGAATATCAAAACCCGCATCCTCAGCAATTTTATGCATCGTTTTTCTGTCTCGGGTTAAAGCAAATTTCTCCGGAGAATTTGCATAAACTTTTGGTCCTAATTGATTGAACTGTTCAATAATTTTCGGGTAGCGATCAAATGCTGATCCAAATAGGATTCCATCAAAATCTTCTTGTTCATCTACCATTATTTCAGAAAGAATATAGAGATACTCAGGTGGAGAGCGATGCAAATGTCGATGAAGTGTTTGTCCAGGTTTTTGTCTTAAAACAGAGAAACAATTTTTGGATATGTTAATTAAATCCATATCTCCAAAGTAATCTGTTGTACCAATATCATAACCTGCTTTTTTAGCTGATTTAGCGATAGGTCTGGCATTGAAGCCCGAAATTAAAAACTTCATTGAGAACCAGTCTCTATTTGAGCTATTTTTTCATTTATTTTATTAAAAGTATCCAATCCAGCTTCAAATAATTTGGTAAAACCCGGAATAGTTCTATCTCTGAAAAGAAGGAGCTGTTCCATCAATTGAAATTGTAACATAGCTTGCTCTGTAAATAACTTTGTATGAATTACAATGTAATCTTCAACAATATGTTCTATTTCAACTAATGCGATTCCTAATAGTTGCATTATTCCTTTAAATTCTCCAAGAGATTTAGCTTTTTCTAGTTTCTTTATATTATAATATATTAATTGGAGTTTTTGGTCATAGTTTGATCGCAATCGAAGTAAAACAACTAAATTTTTAAAAAAACCCTCTAACATTCCAATTAGTTCAACATCAGTTTCAAGTTTGTTTGTGAATACTCCATTATTTTTCGTCCTTTTTCCATCAGAATATACTAAAGATGGAAGAACTTCTGCTGTATCTCTTAATATCTCTGTTAGAACACAAAGTGATTCTTTCAGTTCAACGAGTAGCAACATATCCTTCTTACTTTTTGTCACCTTTTTAGCTTTTTTAGTAAGAGTTTGCTTTTTGGATTTACTACTCTTTTTCTTTGTTGACACAGACAAACAACCTTCCGATTTAATGAACGTACTATTTCAATAAAGTATTTAGATGATTTGTAACGTTCTATAAGCTATACAATCAATTAAATCCTTAGGAATAGCTAAAACCTAAAAAGGTTTCACTTCCTAAGTAAGTACAAAAATAAAAATTAGGTGCAAATAATAATGATACGCCAACCCGCTGTTGCAGGATCATTTTACCCAAAAACAGAATCTCGATTAATTGAGATGATTGAACAGTGTTTCAAAGATAGTAAAATCGGTCCAGGTGAATTGCCAAATAAGACCAATGTTCCATCAAGGAAAGGTGAAATAGCTGGATTCATTGCTCCCCATGCTGGTTACATTTATTCGGGTCCCGTTGCCGCTCATGCATATTTAAAACAGTATAAAGATGGGAAACCAGAATTCTTTGTTATAATAGGTCCTAATCACAGAAATATTGGCCCTCCTATAAGTGTTTATTCTGATGATGCTTGGAACACTCCATTAGGCAATGCGAAAATCCCTAAAGAAATTGTTGAGAAAATTGTAAAGCAACCATACTTCCGAGCAGATACTGCAGCACATATGCTGGAACACAGCATTGAAGTTCATGTACCCTTTTTACAGTATCTCTATGGTGGAGATGTACCAATTATTCCAATATGTGTTAAAGATCAAAGTAAAGAGATGAGTGAAAGAATTGGATTGGTTTTAGCAAAAGTATTAGCTGATTACGATTATTGTCTGATTGCTAGTACAGATTTAACTCATTTTGAAAGTGCGGACTCCGCAATATCTAAGGACCAATTTGCAATTCAAAAGATAAAACGAATGAATGCAAGTGGCTTAATTGATACTGTTGAAGAATATCAGATTACTATGTGTGGACCAGGACCAGTAGCTGCAGTATTGACTGCGCTAAAAAAGAGTGGTTCTAAAGAGGTCGAAATTCTAAAATATTCCACAAGTGGTGACATTACAGGTGATAAAAGTTCAGTAGTTGCTTATCTTTCAGCAATAATTAAAAAATAATTAACTTTAGAATTCTTGTAGTACAAGAACTCTAACTTTCAACTTTTTCTTCGGTTAAATTCTCAAAAAATGAATCTCGTTCTTCATTAGACATGGTTCGGTCTAAATATAACCACACTTTTGATTTCCATCCACAATCTTGACAGACACATACTGGATAGCTATTAAAAATACCCATTTCCTTTATAAAGTCAATTTCCTTAATACGCAAACTAAAGCACTTAGGACAAATTCTGATATCTGGTCCACCCTTTTGTTTTAATTTATCTAATTCTTCTGCTAAAGCGCCGATTTTTACAATATTCTCACTTTTTGCTTCTTCTTCTTCTGTTTTTATTTCTTCTTCCTCAACAACTATTGTTGGTTGATCATTGTATTCTTCTTTTTCTTCTTCAGACATTTTTATTGTACTCCAAAATTGTTTAGAAATAGGGTATAGATTTTTTTATCTTCTCATAATTAAAAAAAATTGCTATTCTGGTGATATTCAGCAAGAGGTGAATTTCTTTTTTGTCATTTTCAGCCAAAAAGAATCGGCTTTACTTAAACTCTTATTAAATATATATACTGATTAATGTTTTAATTAATTCTCTGTAAATACAAAATCCTTTTATCATTATTCAAAGTGCTGTTAAACTTGTTACACTATTATGAATGCGCGTATGATAGTGTTTCCTATTCGGATGACTTTAAAGGAGGTCTCTTACAAGTTTGGATAGAAATGGCTTATCAGATATCGAGGTAAAACAGAGGATAGAAAATTATTTGGATAAACGAGGAGTAAAATACCGGAGAAATGTTCCATTTGGCAATCGTAAAAAACTAAATTATGTCTTTACTAATGATCATGGTGAAACAGTAGGTGTATATTTATTGCTATGGTGGCGACCAGTAACTTATAGGACAATATTTGATTTAATAGATTGGTCCAATGAGGAAGAAATTCATCGATTAATCTTAGTTTGCAGAATAATGGGGGAAAGGGCTCGAGAAGTTATGCATAAAGAGCCCAGTAATGTAAGTTATATTTTAGAGTCTCGTTTTAGACGAGATGATTATAATCCGCTGCTTGCAGCTTTTTAGCTAGTGAGGGTAAATCCTCTCTGCTATCACTTTTTTTCTTCTCTGATAGATTACTCGAGTTTAGATTGATTTTTGTCAGATTAGTCAAATAGTCTTCGAATAAGTTTTACTTTTTGGTTTTCATCGTTATAAGTTACAAGACCATTATTTCTCAGATCAAATATGGTTCTTAAAGTTGCTGCAGGTTGAATTCCACTTGCTTTTGAAAGTTCATCTTTTGTCATGAGCTTCTTTTTGCCATGTAAGAGTGTGAGCATTCTGATATGTGCGTTTCCATCTAGAACCTGTTCAGTCAGTATGACATAGAGTTTCATTACTTCTTGTAAGTCTATTTCTACATCTGCTCTTCCCTTCAAGTCCTCATAAACACTTGAGAGATTCATCATTTCTTCTTCCATTTCCTTCAATTTCTGTGCAGAAGATTCCTTTTCTTTATCAAACTCTTCTGCTGTTTTTTTCAGATCAATCCTTTCTTGATCCTGTTTAGCAATTTTTGCTTCCAATTCTTGGACATAGTTTTCTATGCTATTAAATGCATTTTGTATTGTATTGTTTGTCAAAATATATTCACCTTAAGATACAAAGATATTTTTACTTAAATATTCTCCGTATTTTAATGTAACAATACTAAAGAAACAATCATTGTTTTTATCTTGAAAACAAATAAAGTACCATTTAATAGGTTTTAAAAGCAAATCAATCCGAAAAACTTTAAAGCAGATTTTAATGCAAGCGTAATTATAACCGTAGAGGGTAATATATTGTCTAACAAAGTTCCTGTCCGAAATGAAATTATTGCCGATGAAGTCGTTATTGGACCACCTGGTTTAACGAGATTCGAAAAGGCTCGCATTATGGGTGCAAGAGGACTACAAATTTCTTTGGGTGCACCAATCTTAGTAAAAATTAAGAAAGATCTTTCAGACCCTATTCTAATTGCTGAAGTAGAATTATATAAGAATGTTTTACCTTTAACAATTTCCAGGTTACTTCCTGATGGAAAATATCAAAATATTCCATTGAGTTGGTTGTTGAAAGGTAAATAACTCTTACATTCTTTTTTTAAATTTTTCTAATTTTCGATGTTAAATGAATCTCCAGCTTTAGGGATATAGGAAGTCTTCTTTCTATCGAATTCTTTTTGTACAGATTGTGCTGCTTCTTCAACACAATGAACAAAGATGTACTTGTCACTATTTATAGCTTTTAGCATTTTGATAAGTTCATTTCTTTGAGCATGTCCAGAGAATTGGAATTGCCTTACTTTTGCTTTTATTTCAATTTTGGTTCCTTGACCTTTTCGATTTCTTGACCAATTGAATAACTGAATATTGCGTTCACCATCAACGATTGACCTACCAATTGTTCCCTCAACTTGATACCCAGATATTGCTATAAGATTTTCAGGTTTAGTTGCACCATGTAAAAGGTATGAATGCATGGGTCCGCCTTCAAGCATACCTGAGGTTGAGAGAATAATATTTGGTTTCTTTTCAGTTACGATCATTTTTCTGAATGTATCTAAATTATCTGCAATATTACGATTCATTGGTATAAAATTTCGTAAATCAAAGGGAACTTCAATTCTATGATCCTTGCACCAATTCATTATTTTTTTAGAAACCCAATACTCCGTGAAATAGCTGCGATAGATTTGATTCATTTTCAAGAGCATTCCGTCCATATAGATCTTGAAATTACTACCGATAAACTCTCGAGCAAGAATCGCTTCAATTTCTTGTCCTCTCCCTAAAGCAAAAGTTGGGATAATGGTTATACCACTATTTCTTCTTGTATTATAAATGGCATCCACAATTGCTAGATTTGGTTTCTCTCTATTTGGAAGGTCTCTCAAACCGTTTGTTGCTTCTGAGATAACTACTGAAATATCCTCAAGTTGCGGATATTTATTTGAATCATGATAAGGAGTTGCGAATGTATTAATATCTCCAGTATAAAAAATAAGTTGCCCTTTCCAATTAAGTAAAATGCTTGCAGAACCCAATATATGTCCTGCATCAAAAAACGTGGCTGTAACACCATCAGCGATTTTGAACGATCTATCATAATAATGAGTACTAATTTGATACAAGGTATCATACATATTGTCTTCTGTCCAATGTCTATCACCTTCGATTTTAAGGTGATCCCTCCATAAAACAGCACAAATATCTTTCGTAGGGTGAGTCATATGAATGGTACCTTTATAGCCTAACCTAACTAATTTTGGAATATAACCTGAATGATCAAAATGAGCATGGGATAGTATTACTCCATGTAAATCTTTTGCAATTTCATCTATTCCTTCGGGGGGGATCGTAGGTTGTTTTGGACGTATTTTTAAACCACAATCTAATAATATTCTTGTATCTTTGTCTTCAATGAGGACAGCACTTCGACCAATTTCTTTCGCCGCACCATAAACTGTTATTTTTACCAATAAATTTTCACAACCAATAATAAATTTAGAATTTCATTTGGGAATGCTCTTGTTGAAATACATTATGCAATAAATCTTCCGATACCATTTTTAAATAATCCTCAATAGTATTTTATTCTTCTTGTTGCAAAAATAGCTAATATTCTTAATAATGAAAGGTTTATTTTTAGAAAGCACCAATAATATACTGATAGACCATGTTTAAATAACGGTTTGATGATTTGATATACATTCCAAAACAAATATGCTGAAAAAATAATTGAGGTTGTTTCTTTGAGTGATAATGAAAAAATAAATGATGCTTACCAGAATTTTGCCGAAGGTTTAGAAGAAGTTGAAAAAGAAGACAAAGAGAAGAGAAAAGAAGTATTGAAGAAAGGTATTATGGATCTTGAGCAAGAATTTCGTGATGAGATTAAAGGCACACATGCTGTTGATGCACGAATTGTTAAGCTTCGAAAAGAAGCTGATATGCCTGAATTGATTGGTGTTGGAGATCGTGTCCAAAAGAGTCGATTTAAAGATAAAAGTAAATACGAACAGTTTCTTGCTAAGGAAATATTGGAAGTAGGTATAGATGAGAGTAGACGTTATGGAGGAATAATGACCTTCCAAGAATTTTGCCTTCGTTTTGTTGAAATGAGACCCAACTGGGAAGCTCCTCCTAAGGAAATTAGAAAAGCACTAGAATATCTCGCTGAAGCAGGACTCATTCCTAAATTGTATAAAATGAAGAATAAAGATAATCTGATTACCTTTAAACCAGTTGAATTACATGATGATGTCAAAACTATTCTCAATGTCGCATCAACTATTGGCACAACAAATGTCACAGAAATTGTGACATTACTAGGTTGGAAGAAAGAACGCGTAGAATTGATGTTAAGAAATTTATCTGAACAAGAAATGGCCTATTATGATAAAAAGGACGATGTCTATTTCTTTCCATGTTTGAAAAAGAAATGATAAAGCCATTTTCTTTTCAATTCTTCAAAAAGAATTATAAGTTATCTTTTTTTGTTTTCTTTAAGCCAAAGTTGGTTGTGTATAATTGAAGAAGATTCTTATTGTTGACTATATTGTTGGCGGGGGATTCGCAGAAGAAGATCTTCCCCTAGATCGCCTTGCAGAAGGCTATGCGATTTTACGAGCATGTATAGAACATTTTGCAAAACTCGGTTACAAAATTTCTACTTTAATAGATCAAAGACTCATGCAACATATCAGAATCTCTCCGATACATGATTTCATTTCTATTGCTACTCATGAAGATTTTATTACTGGGTTACAAACTTTAGCTGATAAAGTAGATTATTCAATGACATCTGCACCTGAATCAAAAGGCATTCTAAAAGATCTTTCTTCCATCATGGAAAATTCAAAATCTTTGTATCTAGGTAGTAAATCAGAATCAATTGAAATTGCTGCTGATAAAATAAAAACAATGGAAGTTGCAAAGAAATTAGGTTTGAATGTTCCAGCTACATTTTCTCCTTCTTATAGTGATCCATTTGATAAAATTCAATCTGAAGTTGATATTCTCGGCTTTCCCTTAATCATTAAACCAATCGATGGTTGCGGTTGCAAAGGATTAACTAAAGCAACCAATGTGGATGGCTTGCGATTTGGATTACAATCCGCTCATTCAGAAACTAATATGGAGAATTGTATAGTCCAGGAATTCATCCCCGGAGTGCCTATCAGCGTGAGTATAATTGCAAAAAATAAGAAAGCCTATCCAATTTCAATTAATCACCAAAACATTAGGTTGGATTCAAAGAACTATTCTGGTAATTATCTCGGTGGAGAAATTCCATTTAACATTCCAGAATATCATGATGAAATTATAGATGCTTCACTGAAATTAGTAAAAGAATTGGATTTGCAAGGTTGTGTAGGTGTTGACCTTATTGCAGGAGAAGAAGGTGTATTTGTTATCGAAGTAAATCCTCGAATAACTGTACCTTATATTGCTCTAAAAGAAATAGCTTCTCAGAATCTTGCTCAAATTTTAATAGATTTAATAGAAAATGACAAAGAAGTTCCCGCTATAACATTTAATGGCTATGTATCCTTCTCGAAGATTTCTATTCCATCTTCTGTTAGCAAAAAAGCTAGGTTTGAGCGTGTCACAGGAATCGATGGTGTCCAAGCTCCTCCATTGCCTATCGGTAATAATTCTCACACATACTCTTTGATTATGGGTTTTGGATCCACACTTACTCATGCAAGAAAAGATTTACAGAAAGTTAAAAATGAAATTCTAAAAGGCTTATCCGGATAATCTTTCTGTTTTTCCAAATAAACTTTTACTTTTAAAAAAAATCAGCTAGGAATAGCTTGAGTCTCATGTGAGTACTCAACAACGAAATTGAAGGGTTTAGTTGGTGCCACTACCAACTGCTAACTTCTCAATGACTTGTACTTTGCCATCCTTAATTTGAACCATAATTGTTGTAACATAACCTGCGATTCTATTTCGCATACGTTTAGATTGAACATTTGTTAGTTTATTTACAAGCAATTTGTTATGATCAAAGTCAATAGAGAAATGCTGGTGATATTTAGCAACTAATTCTTTTGATGTTCTTTTGATTTTATCAGATCGAATATTACCCATGGGCAATCCTCCGTTATATATATTGAATTGCCGAGCTATCCTTTAATAAATCTTATCTACTCTCTCTATTTTGAAAATAGGTTCATTATTGCTTCAATTCTATTATCCAAGTGTAAAAATAACTTTAAATAATCTTCTTTTTGGAGTAAAGTAATTCCTAGATGATGGCAAGCCTTTTGAGGACTTTGTCATCTTAAAGTCTATGAAAAGTTTAAAAATAATGATTGAATTGTCCGATTACGGTTTAATCAAAGAAAGAACAAATTCGGAAGAATTGACTATAGTCAATAACCTCGGTGAAAGAAATTGAATATTCGCTCAAAGAAACTTATGACATACGCACTTTTAGTTTTAGTGATACCATTTGTCTCACTACTAACATTAAAGCAACATGATGTTGCAGCTGAAAGTCCAACAATTAGCATTACTGATGTGACCTCTACTCATACGTATCGAATTGATGTCACAGTTGAAATTACTTTATCTGGGTACAATTGGGATTTGTACACCAAAACACTATATTTGTATCTAAATCAATCTGAAGCAAATATCCTCATTGATCTTGCGGATGATGAATATAATGGTTATAATTCTTCCAAAATTTTCGGTAGGCAAGATGAAGCAACTTTTGATACTTCCATTCTTTCGCCAACATTAGCTGATGGCTCAGGTGAAGATTCAGCTAGTTACAATGTAACTGTTGTTGCTCTTACAAATGAGGGTGATCAAAGTGCTATTGTTGTTTGGAGCGGTGGCTTTATTTTCATTGATACAGAACCACCTAAAGTTACTTTCGATACACCTTCTGTAGGGTACGAAGAAGTTTGGGGGATTTTCCAAATCAAAGTTAATATTACAGACAAATCAAATTTGAGTCTTGTCCAATTCTTTGTCAATGGTGAAGAGAGGCATAGAATTGAAAATCCTAACCCCTCTCAAACTATGTTTACTTGGGATTATGAAAGCTACAGAGAAGTTGCAGAAGAACCTCTCATTAAGGTTACCGCCCATGATAATAGTTCTGCTCTGAATTTTGAGGATAATACTACAGCAGTAAAAGTTGTAGGTCCTTCATTATATTTAGTGGAATCTGTTCCAAAAATAATCGATTCAAATGAAACTTTGACTTTCAATATAACAATAACAGATACAAATAATCCGGAACTTGATCTCGATTATGTTGGATTATTATACTCAATAGATGAAGGCGCCTGGGTTGAGGCAGCATTCAATAATCTAACTGTAGATGAAGAAACTCAAGGTAAATTCAATTATACTCTGAACCCATTACCTGTAGGAACAATGATTGAATGGAAAATCTTTGCAAATAATACTGATGGTCAATATCATGAATTTAAAAATGAAACTTATCAACCATTTGTAGCAAAATCAGTATTTCCAGATCACATCCTACCAAAAGGTGAAGTGGAATATGAGCCTATAGTAACTTACGCTCTAAATGCTACTGTGAAACTAAATGTAACAGAACATAGTGTGGTTAATTTCTGCAATCTAAATTACAGAATTGATATAGAAGACGAATTTGAAGAACTAGTATTAACCAATACTACAACTGGAGCAGAAAACAACACCTGGTTCTATTTTGAATATAATTTCACAGAAACTTATGATGTATTTACTATTATTGACTTTTATTTCTGGGTAAATGATAGTGGTGGTAATGAACTTACTTTGGACAATAGTGGTAAATATTACCATATCAAAGTAATGCCTGTAGATATGATTGCACCTGTGATTAATGTTACACTAGTACCAGAAATAATTGTCTCAGGTCAGAATGTTACCGTTACAGTAACCATTGAAGAAAGCAGTATTTTACTCTCGGTTCAAGTCTTCTATTACATTAATGGTGAACAGCATGTAGTTGATATGAACTATGTGTCTGGAACAACATATTCTGTAAGCTTTACAATAGAAGCAAGCACTGGTGATAAAGTAGAAATCTTTGTCAGAGCATATGATGAATACTACAATACAGCAGATTCTGAAGTATACAAATTCGAAATCGAATCAGCAAAATCATTTGGATCACATTCAAATGCTTGGTTATGGCTATTGCTTATTGCATTGATCATTATCCCATTAGCAATAACATTCGTGTTGCTAAAACCACAGAAATAATCAAACCATTGATTGAGGGTTACTCCCTCAAAAAAATTCTTTTTTTACTCTCTGATTGTACCTTTCTCAGAATTTTTATTACCTTAGATTTTCTAATGATAATCTTTTTCTGAAGACAAATCAAATATTGTTTTTAATTCGACTTTGATTGTTTTTGAGATAAATAGCTAGTGAGTCTATTGCTATAGTTAAAACTACATTGAATACTGCAGCAGTAATGACAATTGATACAATACCATAAATTACACTAACATCAAGTGCCCTTGGAACATATAACACACTCAAGAATAACTACTAAAACTAACCAACTAACTAACTCTCGATAATAATTTAAGTAATACATTGAATAATGTTCTCAGAAACATGTAAGAGAAAATTTGGTGAATTATTTATGCCGGTAATTATTGTTGAAGGTCCAATAAAGAGTGTCGAAGAAAAAAGAAAATTGGTTGAATTGCTAACTAAAGCAATGAAAGAAGCCTATGGTTATCCCGAAGAGTTTTCACATGTAACTGTGATCATTAATGAGAACAATTCTGATAACATTGGAATTGATGGTAAGCTTTTGGCTGATCTAAGATAGAATGAATAGATTTCTCTATTCTTCTTTCTTTAAAACATATGCAAGTTTAACCCAATCTTCTTTGAATCCTTTAGTTTTGTAAAGACTGTAAGCAGGACTATTTGTTAAATCAACATTTAGACTTGCAGTTTTATAGTCATTTTCCACCAATTTGTTTAACATAGTATCAATGAGAAATGAACCAATACCAAGTCTACGGTATTTTGGATGAACACCCATTACCCAAAGATTTCCATTGTGTGGTCCATGAGATTCTCTTACCACTGAATAAGCAATCATTTTATTGTCATCGAATATCCCTAGTGAACTATCCTGAATTAATTTAAATGAATCATTCAGTATTCTATTATCAAAATAGTCTCTGATTTCTTCATCAGATAAGCTTAACATCCATCCATCTTCGGTGTCTCTAAATGTTCTGTGAAAGCAATTGTAGAAGTCATCAATATTGACTTGTGAAATTGGTTTTATCTGTCGCTTAGTGTCTTCTTGTAGATGGCGTTGTTGATGGTTAGTAAGATCCATTCTCATATGACAAATTTGTTCTATTAGCTCAAATTTATTCGATGTATATAGTCTCCTAAATAATTGCTTCTCTTCGGAACCCTCTTTGTTAAAAAGCAAATCAATCCGTGTGTACTTACTTTGATTAAAGTAGTCAATTGCATTTTTCAGTAGGTGTTTAGCAATGGTCTCTTTATCTTCACCAAGTCCTATTATTGGATGACCACCTAATGCAAAAGGATTGAGCTCTAGTTCTGTTTTTGAATGTGCAAATAGCATTACCCATCCAACTAGTTTGGCATCCCGTTTTGCTTGAACAATTTGAGGTTCAATGGTATAATCAAGATTTTTCAACCAATTAGTAAAACCTTCTACTGTGTATTGGTTCCCCTTAGCATTCCAAATGTCTATTGATAATTTGGCTAGTTCTGCTAATTCGATTTCAGCATAATTCTTTGTGGTATAAGTTATTGTATTGGCCATAATATAATACTCCTTGAAGAGGTAATGAAAATAGCATAATTTGTAATAATGTCAAGTAAAGTTAAAGCAGAAATAAAACAAAGAACAAATATTTATCTTAAGAAAAAACTTGGTTAGTTTGATCTTCTGGATGTAAATAAAAGTTGATTGTTGTTTTTTCTAGAGTTGAATTCAAAATTTCCAAACCATGTCATCTTCTACTTACCTCCGAATAATTGTAATCTAAATTAAGTGATTTTTGTTTAAAAACATAACCTCAGATACTATTTATTTGACTTTAATTTCAATAAATAAAGGAGAAGAGCTTCTAGAAATTAAGTATTAAATAACATACTCGCGAGATTTTGAAATGAATATATAAATATAGCAAAATATCCGACTATTATAAAGGGTTGAAAAATTATGGAAAGTACTGATGTTTCTGAATCAAAAGAGAAAAACATTGTAACTAAATTTCAAAAATTGACTAAAATAGAAAAAACTTCATTTTTCTATGGACTTATTATGTTAATTTTGTTTACATGGGTACCCCTAATTATTGGTTACTATTCCTTAACTGAAAGAAGATTGGAATTTATAATTAATCTTGTTATTTTACTAATGGCAATTGCTGGAATAATTATTGGCTTGATTTCATTGAATATAGAAAATAACTCATTCACATTAATTGGATTTCTTTCTAGTATTATTGCAACAGTACTAACTGCTTGGTTTATGATTGTATATCAATATATAGTATATTTATAGATACAGCAAAAGAAAGTGGTGGGTCTACGCGGATTCGAACCTACCACCTTGGAATTATTTTAATTGAGTATTTGCACTCTCGAATTTTAGGGAGAAGGGAAATAATCACATTTTGGTAGATTTTGACACCCCCCCCAAGCTGCAATTTTTGCCTCGATTCTGTCCCATAAGTTTAGATCTTCTAGTTCACTAACTGAATAGTTTCTATCTAAACTACAGTAATTGTAAACCCAGCTATCCTCATGATTTTTGTCTTCCTCTAAATCTCTGCAATGCGCATGTAATAAGATATCTGAAAGATATTCTATTGCTAATTCTCTCACTTGTCTTCCAATATTATTTTCTTGGTCTTCAACAGAAACGTTGACTCCAAACCAGTTATGAAATATTCTTGACACTATAAGAAGACGCTCAGCTGGAGGTAGCATAGTTTCTCCCAGAGCAATCAGATTTTCTTCACTAGGTAATGGAGTTATTTTACTATGTCCATTATATGGATCATCTCCATGACTAAGATACAAATCGTCATTTATGAAGCAGGGAAGAGCGTGACCTCGGACAGACATCTTTTTTACAGGTATGTTGATTACTCGACAAATACTTCTAAGAAAACCATTTGTTCCATGGCATCCAGCTGTAAAATGTCTCTTACCCCACTCAGGATTGAAGGTACTGGTCGTTCCTTTAATAATTCGAGAAACGGGGGGATCTCCTCGATAATGCCATTGAGCATCCATTGAGCTCGTTATTGGACCATATAAGTAATGGGTTAAATTTTCACGACACCAATTTATTATATTTGAAATAGCCTTCATTCTGTGAAGAGTATATAGATTTTCACTAGCTAGAAAAGAATTAATTACACTAGGAGGTGCAGGAATTGCTCTTCCGAATGAATATGTCTTGAATAAATAACCACCAACATAAGTATTATTTATGTTTGATATAAGCTGAAACATCTGCGTGCAATCAAATAGGTTTTCTAATTCTTCAGTGTTGTATGATCTAATTGACCAAGGAAGTCTTCCTTTTATTTCATTTGCCAAACATACTGCAAGATGAGCTAAGAATAAATGGCAAGCAAAAACTCCTGCAGTAACCGTGAATACTTGATCATCATCTTCTAAATTAGCATAATTTGGCAAAGGATCTGGAAGAAGTAAATTTTCATATGTTTGGTTTATCCATGCAGATTCGAAAGCCATTTTCAATGTATATTTGATTGTGTTATTCCAATCTGGGTAACTCAATATTTCTCCATTATCAAACTGAAACTTAATTGCATCTCGAATATTGGGATTATTATCAAGCCAAATGTCAAAATCAGGTGGATTGTAATTACAATCACACCGTACTATAGGATTTATAAATTTAATAAAATTACTAGTCTTCCTTTTCATCTGATCTTTTCTTATATCTGCTGTAATTATCTGTTTATTCTCTTCTAATCCCTTAACGTCTATAGCATCTATTATCTGCTGAGCTTTCTCTATTGGTAGCAAAATTTTCATATTGCCCAAAGTATCAATGGGTTTCAGTAAATTTTCAAAGTGAATTTCCTCAATTTTCTTTTTACCTTTCTTATTTCCTATTTTCATTTATAGCACCTTGTTTATAGAATTAGAATGATGATACATTCCCTCCAACTTGAAGAAAGTTTTTACAATAAATAAAATTTGTGCAAAAATATACCCGACAAAAGTAAAAGTGGTGGGCCCAGCCGGATTTGAACCAGCGACTTCCCGGTTTTTGAGAACTGCAGTCTCGACTGTTTTTCTTATCAGCCGAGCGCTCTAACCAAGCTGAGCTACGGGCCCCTTTGTATTGTTTTAATACTTCTGATTTTGACTTTTTTCACTTAAAAAAGTTTATGATTGGATTATATATTCTCTTTTTGGTTTGTTCAATCTATTCGTTTAATAGTTTTTACTCTTAAAGCTGTTTTACTTATTGTTAAAAAACAGTCTTTTCGTTTCTTACTTACTTTTATTATACTTTACCTACAAACCAAAGTTTAAAATAAACAAGTACAAACGTTATATTGAATTTAGAAAGCTAATTATAGGAAATTGACAAAAACATAGTATACTAAATTAGTAATATAAAATGGCAGGGAACTCAACATGTCACAAAATAATGGAAAAGCAATAAACGCAATCTTAAAATTAGTACTCCTAGGTGATGGTGCTGTAGGGAAAACAACTATGAGGCGCCAATTTCTTGGTGAAGGATTTAAAGCAGGTTATTCTGCAACCATTGGTGCTGATTTTGCTATTAAAAGAATCAATCTTGAAAATTATCGTTTAACATTTCAGATTTGGGATTTAGCAGGTCAACAAAGATTCGCTGCTGTTAGGGAATTATACTATCGAGGTTCTCGTGGTGCTTTGTTAGTTTTTGATGTTACTAACCCCAGTTCATTTAACAATCTCCCCACTTGGCTTGAAGAGCTCTGGAAAAAAGCCGGTCGTGTTCCTATGATTCTCTGTGGAAACAAAATTGATCTTCGTTCTGAAGTTCCTAAAAGCATCGCTCCCGAATTAGGTCAAGAATACGCGAGAAGACTTTCAGAAGCATTAGGGTATGAAGTTCCTTATATTGAAACCAGTGCTAAAACCGGCGAGAAAGTTAATGAGGCCTTCTTCATGCTTGGTTTGAGTATTATTCGTTCTGTTAAAAAACCAAAAACTATTCTCGAATGATATGTGATAGACTTTCTATCTCATCATTTTTTTTCTTTTTCCCTTCCGCAATGATTACTATTTTAAAGTAGTATGTTTATCTATCATTTGCCTTAATCGATTCTGCAGTATAGCAAATCCTTTAAAGGAATACTCTTTCACAATAAAAAGAGAATTTTAAATTTAATTGTATATGGAGCTTGAATAAAAGTGAGTAGACCTCAAAAATCATCAGTATATAAAGTAGTTTTACTTGGAGACGGTGCTGTCGGTAAAACGAGCATTAGACAACAATATCTTGGAAAAGGGTTCAAAGAAGGTTACTCTATGACCATTGGCGCAGATTTCTGCGTTAAACGTGTTGAGCTCTCTGATATGATTATTACCTTTCAAATATGGGATCTTGCAGGTCAACAAAGATTTGATGTAGTTCGAGAAGTATATTATCGCGGTAGTAGTGGTGCATTATTGATTTTTGATGTTTCAAATCCAGGCTCCTTTGAGAATTTACCTGCTTGGTTAAATGAATTAACCAAAAACAATTACGATCGTATTGTTCCCATTGTTTTAATTGGAAATAAAACTGATTTACGTGGAACGGCTCCTTGTTTACCTAAAGAAGCAGGACAACAATATGCCGCTGCTTTAACCCAATGGACTGGTTTTGATGTGCCTTATCTTGAAACATCAGCAAAATCTGGTATAAATATTGAAAAGGCATTTGGTCTTCTTTCAAAGCAAATTGAACTTTTCTTAGATAAATATAGACTACGAGGATAACCTCGTTTTCTCACCTCCTTTTTATGTTCGGTTCTTAAGAAATCCTTTTTAATGAAAAATGTTCGAAATAGTCAAAGAATACTACTTAGTGATATTATAAAGTTAAAGGATGAGTCAAATTTATGTCAAAAACAAAGAAAAGTAGTAAAGATGCAAAAAAGGTTGAAGAAGACGTTCCTCTTATGGAGCGATTGCCATCAAATTTGCCTTTTGCACCTATGGTTCGAAGACCTGATTACCAACTGAGATTTGTAAAACTCTCAGTTCCAACATCTATACCAATTGAGATAATAATCGCGGTAGTATTTATTGGATTATTCTTTATCTATATGGGCGGATTTTATGATTTAGCTCAAGACAATATAAGCGCTTTTGGTTCTGGTCAAGATGGTAATCCAATAGTAATTTATCCCGGACAATTAGATTCTCAATTTCTTGTAGAAGGAATGGCTGCAGGACTACTAATGTTTATTGGAGCTGGTGGTTTCTTTATGCTTTATTATTCAACACAATATGCTTATTCGCCAAAAAATGCCACTATTCTTTTAGTAGTTGGAATTGGCATTGTCGGACTTGCATGGATAGCAATAATGTATATGTTGCTTTCGAAAATGGGTATTTGGTGAGAATATAAATTTACGAAGGAAGGCTTTTTTGCTTTGCTTCATTTTTCATTTCTTTCTGCTTGATCTAAAATGATTTGAAATAAGCTGGGATTAGTAGGAGAAAAATATGTGATTGTATTAATATCAATCACAGAGAAAAAAATAGCTATTTTACTTTTCATCTTTAAATTGTTTTTCGATTAATTCCTGGAAAACTTTCTTCTTTTTTGCCCCTGAAAATTGACCAATTACTTTCCCTTCTTTAAAGAGATAAAATGTTGGGACATATCTAATTTGATATTGAATTGCTGCTTGCCTTTCATGATCCGTATTAATTTTACCAAAAGCAACTTTTCCTTTATAGATTTCAGCTAAATCCTGTGTTATTGGGTCCATTATTTTACAAGGTGGACACCAAGTAGCATAGAAATCAACTATTACATTTTTGTTATTATTGATAAATGGTTGAAGATCTTTGTTCTTTAAAACCGTAACTTCTCCGCTTGCACTTTGATTTTGATTCATAATATCACTAACAATTTTTGCTTTTATTTGTTCTAATTCTTTATCTTCTAAACTCAATTTTATTACCTCGTATAAGTTTTACTCTTAATAAGTTTTTCAAGAGACCCAATTACAAATTACATTGGATACCTTGATAACTGTTTTTTATCAGCTATAAGATATGAGCTGAATAAATTTACTACTGAAATTATTTAAGTTTTCTATTTTAGAAACTAAGTTTTGATTTACTTTCTTTCTTTCTTTCTTTCTTAAGTTTACTCTATTTAATTTAACTTTCAATAAGAAAATCTTTAGTATAGAAAGACAGTAAATAATATTAACTACAATAGCACAGTTAGTTATTAGTAATAGTGTTTATTCACTTCCTCCCAATGATGAACCTTCAAAAGAAGACAGTAAGGAAAGTATGTTACAATGGCTGAAATGGAACTTTATATGATTCTCGGAGTTACAGGTATCTTTGTGTTAGTTATCGGTGCAATCCTTTGGAATCAAATTAGACAGACAAAAAAGAAAAGTAATCTAAGCGAATCTGCTCATATTAGTCCATCTAGTTTTAATGCCGAAGATAAGACAAAAATGCTCTTTCGTTTGGACAAACGAGAAACACAACTAAGAAGAGAACGTATCTTAGAAGGGGGCACTTTACCTGAACTATCGGAATTAGTTATTTACTCACCTGTTAAGAGTGAAAAAATAGATTCTAAAGAAGTTGATATCAGAGGCAAAGTAGCAATTAAATCTATTGTATGGATAAATTGTCAAGCTGCCTTTGTTGATGTAGATGGTTCTTTTATTGGTTCAGTTCCTCTAACTCGAGGTAAAAATAATCTTGAAATTGTTGTAATAGGTCCATATGGGAAATCAATTTATACATCATTTGATGTTAATTGCACTTCAAAAGAAGCACCAAATTTACCTGCCGGTGCTAGTATGCTCTTACCTAATATTGGACTTGATATACATACTAAAACAAGTACTGAATCGTTTATCCCTGATTCAGAAAATGTTTCTGCAGAAGATGGAGTGCCTGCAATGAAATACGCTTCTATTTCTGATCCAATTATCGTCTCTGAAAATGAAATTGATCCCTCTGTTTTGGCTGCTTTAAAGGGTGACCCAATAGTAGATACTCCAGTTGATATTCCTGACATCCCTGATATCGGTAGCATAGAAGCAGAAGAAACAATGGAAATTCCGGATATCCCCGATATTTTGGGCGATGAAACGGTTGATGAAGTTCAGATACCTGATATCCCTGATGTAAATCTAGATGAGGAAGATGAAGCGTCTGAAGAATCTTCTATCACAGAAGACTCAAAAGCAATTGAAGAATCTGTAAAAATCATTGAAGAAACAATAAAAATTGAAGAAGAAAGTGAAAAAGATGAAAGTCAATTTCCATTAGATAAAATGCTTCCAATCCAACCTGGCGATAAAGTGAAAGAGGTGGAAGAGGAAAAAATTGAGCTTTCTGAATTTCAACCATTAAAACAAACCATTGTTGGTCTTCAAGAATTAACGGTAGAAACCACTCATCAAAAATTAAATGATGAGCGCTCGACTGAAATTTTGCTACATTCAGGTTTCATCTCCAGAGAAGATGGAGAACAAATTAAAGTGGTAAAAATAGAGAAACGGATCGAGAAAATTGATGATAAATGGTTCTCAACACTCGGTATAGCAAATTTAACTGATGCAGAACTAAGTCTGATAGAAATTTCTGAATATATATCCGGAACGTTCAAGATAAAGGATATGCTCCCTGTGAATGTTTTAGAACCAATTATTGGTACTTCACCTGAAGGTGTAAAAATCACCTGGACAATTAATGAGGTGAAACCACAAATGAAATTGTTCATAACATATAATGAAGATATTAATCCGTTAACACTAATCTCTGAAGAACAAAAAACACCAAAAATAACTATTAGAAGATAGGTCATATCCCTATATTCTAATTATTTTTTTCTTCTTTAATTGAATGTATTTTGAGAAAATCTTTTTTAGCACTTGATAATCTGTCAAGATTCCTTTTGGACCTGATTTTACTTTTCGAAGTCTAAGTGGAACTGAATCCATTCTATATGCAGTACCTGTTGATTCAACACCTGAAATTGTTACTGGAAAAACTACTTCAGCTAAGCGTGTTGTAGGTGTTTCGTATGGATCTAGTGCAATAACAGGTATCTGAGAGAAATGGTTCATTACTTTTCTAGGAGAATTTCCGACTGGATCTGAAGCAACAATAAATGCTGCATCAGCTTCTTGTTGAGATAATACACTGGCCATAGAAAATTCTCCGGGATTATATTGAGGAAATCCTCTTGTAAGAGAAACTGCAAATGGATAACCAGATATCCAAGTAATTACATTTTGAGCTCCCGTGACATTATAGTGACCTCGAAGTGGCATAACATAGAATTTTGTATGTTCATTTAAATCGCGAACTAAGCTTAATGCAGCATCTACATTTCTATGTTTGCCTTTTGTAGTAGCTAAACCCAAACCAAAGAAAATCACTCCATGTTTTGCCTTTTTCATTATTTCAGCTAATTGTTGAATTTTCTCTATCGGAATGCCTGCGACTACATTCTCTGTTATTTCTCTGCCCCGAAGTATTGCTCTTAGAGCACTAATGAATTCAAAATCACCATCTGGTTCGATTTGTATGAAATGATTAGCTAATTTTGCCGTTTCTGTAAAACGTATGTCAATTACCACAACAGTCCGTTCTTGAAATCCTTTTTCTCGAAAATAACCTCTTGGAAAAGTTGTATATCTACTCATATGTCTTGGATGTGCTTCCATTGGATTACAACCAAGATAAATAATGAGGTCAGATCTGTTCCTGATTTCTCCCAAAGTACAACCAGCTAAACCAATTTCTTGTATACCCATAACAGAAGGTCCATGACAAACAGAAGGACAATGATCCCAAATTGCTCCTGCTTCTTCAGCTAATTTTATGCTTTCTTTGTGAGCTTCAGCTTCTGTTGAACCGAATCCATAGAAGATTGGAAATTCTGCTTCAAAAAGTATTTCTGCCGCTTTCACAGCTGCTTCATCATAACTTACCGGGGTGAATATACCGTCAATTTTTATCAATGGAGAGAGGAGTCTTTTTCCATCTTTATTCCCTGTGATTTTAACTGCTCCTAATTGGCAAGCATTTTTTACTTCAATTATTTCTTCCTTTTCTAAAACAACTTCAATATCATCACAGAGACTTCCACAGAAAGGGCAAACTACATCTTTAACTACTTTCAAATTTAATCACCAATAGATAGTTGTTCTAACTGATTTTTTTGGCTTGTTTTTCTAATATTTGAACAAGTTCCTCTACTTCAAGTATTTTTTCTTTTGTTGGAGTAATCTTTGCATTGACACCTTTATATTGTGGAACCCCAATGCCTGCTGATCCTGGAGGTGTAATCCAATTTGCGTACATACCGAGCGGCATAAAGATAATCCCTTCATGTGGAGCATCTTTAGAAAGTCTCGCACTAACAGTAATTTCTCCTTCAGAAGTAGAAATTTTGACGTTATCATTTTCTTTTACATCAAGTTTCTCCATATCTTTAGGATCTAAGTAGCAAACTCCAGTAGCTATTCTGGCTTTCTCAGAAATTTTAATGCCAACCAAAGTGACTCCTTGTTCTATTGTTCTACCTGAGGTAAATATTACTTCCAAAGAAGGCTTTTGTTCAGACATGCTAATAATCAACTATTCTATCTTTTTTTTCTAGTTTTAATTCTTTTTATTAGATTTCTTACGAAGAGATTAATTTAGCTTTGTTAGAATTTACTAGCTATTTTTTCTGCAAGCTCTGTTCTTTGAATCTCTTGATTTATACTTCTTATTATTTGATTTATTATTATTGCTTGCACACCTGCAGTTAAAAGATCCCAATTACTAATATAAGGTGCCAAATAAAGCGATATATCATTATTATCAGAAATCAGATTTAATTGAAGCGAATGTTGAATAATTTGAGCAAAATCAGGATATTGGCTAATTTTTGAAATACATTCTTCTCGTATATCATCAACAAAATCATCCAAAAAATGAAGGTTTTTTTTAGTTATTGCTTTCAAAGTAAGTAGAACACTATTCAAATTATCAATGCTTGCTTTTTTGAAGTTGAAATTCTTGAATCTATCTGAATTTGTTCCAGATTGTTGTAAAACTAAGGCTTCAACAAGTAGTGTTGCTTCATCTAAGGTATGTGTAAATTCCTCAGCAGCTTGTTTTATTCTAGGTCGTAAATATCTTCGATTTTTGAACATGACTGAAACCTGTTGTGTTTTTACATCGTAATAAAAGAACATTTAAACCTATTTTTCTAGTTGATATTACATGAAAAACCTCTTCTATAATATCAAAAGAGAATGATTGTTGTACAATTAATTAATGCTTTAACAAGAAAATATAAGAATATTAAAAAAACAGAAATTATCTCATCCAAGAGTGTTTCCTTTGCCAGTCCATGAACGAATTACTTACCGAATTGCTATTGATGCATCTCTCTGTAACGGTTGTAATAATTGTACAACTGCTTGTCCAGTAAATGCTGTTCTGGGTGAAGATGAACGATTTGACACCGAAGAGGATCCCAGGGTAATTGCAATAAAAAATGGTGTTGCAGTTGTTATTAATCCCTTTAGATGTGATGGAGACGGAGTCTGTATGATTGTTTGTCCGCAAAATTGTATTTCTATTGAATTTATTCCATTAGATGAGTATATTGAAGTTGAACGGGAAACTTCCAAAACTTAATTTTAGCTTTATTAAAAAATTCAGAATTATTGAGGTTAAAAAAATGACTCGAGTGCCCTCTGTTAAAAGAAAAATGAATTTAGTAACTACAGAACGGAAGGATCGCTACGATAAAACCTCTCTTGTTTTAGATCTTGAGAAATGTACAGGTTGTAATCTTTGTTGGACCATTTGTCCAAGATATGCTATTGAGCGAGGGCCAATTGGAGCATCTTTAAGGGATCGTGTAATTGCTCCACCAATAAGAATTAATTACCACAAGTGTGTCTTTTGTGGTTTATGTGCTTATATTTGCCCATTTGATGCTTTATCCTTAATTGTTAATGATAAACCAGCTGAGAAAATAAAAAGTGGAGTATCAATACCTTTTCTTAAAGGGCACAAAATAAAGGTTAGCCGAACAGGTCATACTGCCTTAAAATTTATTGATGGAAAAATATCAGTTGATGATGATGAATGTCCTGGAGGGTGTTCGACATGTATCGATGTCTGTCCTGTTGAATGCCTTACTCTTCCAGTATCCTCTAAGGAGAAACCTTGGGAAAAAGTACCAAAAGTTGGTGTGGATAGAGAAAAGTGTCTCTTCTGTGGTGCTTGTCTATTTGCTTGTCCGGCAAATGGTGCTGTAAAGCTAGAGCGGACTGAGATAAAGTGTAGTGAGGAAGGTTCTGAGAGTAGAATATGGAAAAATCTAGAAACAAAATTGAAGAAACCAGTACAATCTCGAGATTGGTTCTTTGAAAAAAGAGTAAAAGCAGCTCCTGGTGGTGGACAAAAATTAGCTCCAAAAAGAAAAAATCTAAAGGATTAAGAATTACTAACGGTTATCTTGTCGATCCTGCTAATGGTATAGTTGGGGAGAACAAAGATGTTTTTGTTATCGATGGGAAAATTGTAGAAGAAAGTGAAATTCGTTCAGATATGAAAATCAAAGTTATAGATGCTTCTGGTAAAGTTGTAATGCCTGGTGGAGTTGATATTCACGCCCATATTGCAGGTCCCAAAGTCAACTCTGGAAGGTTACTAAGACCAGAAGATCATATTATTGATCCATTAAATAAGACTGCTGTTGCTCGTTCAGGAACTGGTCGTTCGGTTCCATCTACATACTACACTGGGTATGCATATGCTCGCTTAGGATATACTTTTGCAATGGAACCAGCAATGCCGCCTCTAGAAGCACGACATACACATGAAGAGTTAATGGATATTCCAATTATTGATAAAGGCGCCTATACTCTTTTGGGGAGTAATTGGTTTGTCTTAGAACGCATTAGTGAGATGAACAAAGATGAAATGGCTGCTTTTGTTGCTTGGTTGCTCAAAGCCTCTGGTGGATATTCAATTAAATTGGTAAATCCCGGTGGAGAAGAAACTTGGGCATGGGGTCAGAATGTTCACTCTTTAGATGATTTAGTAGGTTCGTTCAAAGCTACTCCAAGGAAAATTATTAAAACATTGGCTGGAGTAAATGAACGATTATCACTACCTCAAACAATTCATTTGCATACCAATAATTTGGGCATTCCAGGTAATCATGATGTTACTTTGGAAACTATGAATGCAGTAAAAGGCATTAAACCTGCAAAAGGTAGAAAAACAAATATGCATTTAACCCACATTCAATTTTCTTCGTACGGTGGCAAGGGTTGGGAAGATTTCTGTTCTGAAGCTCCAGAGATAGCTCATTATATCAATAAGAATGATCATGTTTCTTGTGATGTCGGTCAAATTATCTTTACTAATACTACAACAATGACTGCTGATGGTGCATGGGAATGGACTTTGAGAGGAATCACTGAACATCTAGCATGGTCACCTCGCTCTGGTTCAAAATGGATGAATACTCAAGTGGAACTTGAATCTAGCTCTGGTGTTGTACCTTATATCTTCAGAAGAAAAAATCCAGTAAATGCTATTCAATGGGCTATTGGGTTAGAGTTTCTCTTAATGATTAAAAACTTAAACAAAGTAAATATTTCAACAGATCATCCAAATGGTGGTCCATTTACTTTCTATCCAAAAATTTTCAGCTGGTTAATGAGTAAAGATGCTCGAGATAGAATGCTTTCAAGAACAGATAAAGCAGCAAAAGAAAAAACATCTTTAGCAGAACTAACTCGCGAATTTTCATTGGCAGAAATAGCTCAAGTAAGTAGAGTCAGTGCTTCGAAAATACTCGGTTTGAAAAATAAAGGTCACTTAGGTATCGGTGCAGATGCAGATATTGCTATCTATGATTTCAAAATACCTTTAGATGAGTTAAATAAAAATTACAAAGCTGTGGAAAAAGGCTTTGGAAAAGCTGCATACACAATTAAGGATGGAGAATTGGTTCTTAAGGATGGAGTGATTATCTCGAGTCCGTTCGGTAGAACTTTTCGAGTTGAAGCAAATATACCTGAAGATTGGACTCTCCAAATCAGGGATGCAATTGAGGATCGATTCAGAAAGCATTATACCGTGAGCTTGGCAAATTATGCTGTGCAAAAAGAATATTTCCCAAATGAGGAATTGATCACAACTGAACTTCAATAATGTTATTTGGTGGATAAGATGAAGCAAATAATACTGACGCAAAAACAACCGGTAATTAATCCAAAAATTCCAATAGAAGCTGATGTTATATCTCCTGATATTTTTACAAAGAAGAGTATTGAGGAAATAAAACAATTGATAATCTGGCGTGGAAATAGACAATTACCTCTCGAAGAAGTTTTTAGCTTGACTGGAGAAGAACACGTTGGAGATTCTACGGCAGAAATAGAAATAGTACTCATTGGTGAATTATCAAAGTACAAGCATGTTGGCGAAAAAATGTCAGCAGGAAAAATCACAATTAAAAGTTCTATTGGAATGCATTTAGGATCACAAATGTCTGGGGGAAAGATCATTGTAGAAGGAGATGTACATGATTTTGCAGGCGCAAACATGACTGGTGGAGAGATTCAAATTCAAGGTAATGCAGGACATTATTTAGGAGGTTCAATGCGAGGGAATTGGCGTGGGATGAGTGGTGGCAAAATCAAAGTAGATGGCAATGTCTTGAATGAGTGTGGTATATGGATGCGAAAAGGTATCATTGAAATCGATGGTTCCGCAACAATGTTTCTTGGTATGCATTTGCACAGGGGAACAATTATTGTTCATGGAGATGTTATTGAGAGAGCAGGAGCAGAGATGACCGGTGGAGAGGTAATCATCCTTGGAAAACTACATAAAAATCTTCCATCATTTGAATTCAAAGAAATAATTGATGAATTACCTGTAGAAGGTTTTGGAACAATTAAAGGTCCTTTGCTGGTGTTTATTGGAGATTATGCTGAAAGAAAACAAGGGAAGATGTTTTTGCTTAAAAAGAAAAATGAACATCTTATTGATTGATTAATTAATTATCATTTCCCTGTAAAGACACTTCTAGAAGCAACATCATATATTGTTTCAAGTAAATTAAGATTGGCAATATCTTGGTTGAAATTAATTTTTCCATCAATATTAACTTCTAAATCCAGAAGAAAACTAACTTCTTTTATTTGTAATTTTATTTGGTGATTTTTTGGTTTGTAAGTTTTAAGTGTAGATAAAAACGTTTCATTATTATGAATGATTACTTCTAAATCCCCAGAGAGGAACTCACTAATGGTCAAATTATTAATAGTCAAAGTTTTAGCTATAACCTCTAATCTCGTTTTTGATAATTTTAAATAGAATTTTTCTAAATCAATTTCACAAGGAGAAAATCGTAAGTTTATTTTTTTACTCAGATAATCTATTGCTTTTTTTATATGAGATGATTTCCCTGTGAATATACAAAGATAAATTCCTGTTGGTGTTTCCAAATCAGTTGGAGGATCGAGTATCTTTATTTTTGTATCTTGATAAATAACCATATTTTCTGATCGCATAGCAGGAAGAGTTCTATGTGGAAAGAAGAATTTTTTTTCGGTCATTTGATAATATTTGCCTTGGAAATAACTACTTGCTAACGGATCAAAGGTAATAAATTCAGTATCAATTGAAGGATCACCAAAATCTATACTTGCAAATTGCTCCTCTGTGAGATGTTCTTCTCCTATCAAATATCCCCAGAATAGGCTTATAGAATTCATGTAGTTTTTACCTCAATAAATCTATAATGTATTAATGTACAAGTCTACTTAATAAAAATTTCATTGGAACATTGAAGGAAATCATTGATTTTGCATATAACGTTGCTGTGGAGTCAAATCTTCCTCTTCCTCTGCTTCTTTCAGTATCTTATTTCTAATTTTAATTATTGCATATATTATTATACTGAGAAAAAATATTGCTGCGAGTGCTGAAATCAAACCAATTATTGTCGGTGATAAATTCCCTTCATTTGATTCTAGTTTCAAATTTAAATTTGCTTGTACACTCTTTGGATTATAAAAGACGAAGAAAATTTCTCCATCTTGATTTGTGGTAACTTTCCCGGTATCGAATTTTCCCTCAGTATACAAGAGGCTTTCAAAGTATGTGGACCTTTTCATTAAATTCATCGCTTGTATTGTTGTATAATCCGCTTCTGAAACTGGTGTTCCTTGGATTTCAATATCACTTGACCACTCATAATTAACAATTGAGTTAGCAGTAAAATTCTCATCTTCAAATATGAAGTACCAATTTTGAGCTGGAAGAATATACGAATTTTCGACAGGCTCAGTGCTTTCAATAGTAGAATATGTAAGAATTTGCAGTGAAATTGATAACAGGATTACAATTGATAGGATGTTTTTAGTTTTGGACTTCATATTTCGTTTCTCTCTTGAAGATGTATGTAAGGATGGATAATATCTAACAATCATTTAAACAGCTTTTCATTAATATTTCCGTTTAAAATAAAAAAATTACCTTGTATTCAAACTTCTATTCCTTTCTGCTTTTTTTTGACATAGATGTAAATCATAACTCCTATACCAATAACTGTAAGCGGAATGATTGTTGCGTTTATAACAACTCTTCCAACGAAGAACTTTGGTATCTCTGTCTGCACTTCATGCACTGGTTTAGTTAATGGATATCTATCTCTACCTTTTGCTTTCCCATCAATTTTATATGAGAGTATACCATTCCAATCTGACCAGTAGTTTCCTTCTCTGGTTTCTTTGTCATACCATACAACTTTTTCATACCCTTCATAGAATGCTTGACTAGTTGCTTTAGCATTCAAGTTATTATTTGCAAAAGTATTATGATGGATGGTAGTTTCTAGACCATTTATAATTCTTATAGCAACGGATGTAGAATTCTCTATTAAATTATAAGTTATATTATTGTATATTCCATTCAGTTCATAATAATTTGAAATAAAGATACAATATTCATTATTTAGTAAAGAATTGTTATGGATATTGAAATCATTTAAATCACTACTGCATGCTATTGCATGAAAATTTTCATAAAAGTAATTGTTAGCAATGTTTGTAAAAACATTATCACCTGGTAATGAATAGGATCGTATACCGTATTCATTATTTCTAAAAGTGTTGTGTAAAATATCAATCCCCGTTGTGTTACCAATTTGAATTGATTCGTAATTCTGCTCAAAAAGATTATCAAAAATTATTATTTCATCACACTTGAACAAATATAGTCCAACAACATTGTCAATAAATGAATTGTTCTGAATTTTTATTGTTCCAGATTCGACTTCTACCAAAACTAATCCACTATGTGCAGAATCAATTGTACAGTTTTGGATAACAATATACTTTGTTGTATTATAAACTGTTATCGCTGAATGCATATTAGTATCAATTCCATAATTTTCTATTCGATACGGATTCTCAAAAGTCCCCTCTCCGGGAAAACCATAATCTGTTAGGTTCTTGTCTGAGCCGATTTCAATTTCAAAAATGGAATTTGTATTAGAGATTCTAGATTTTAGATTATCTCTAGTGTTAAATGAAACACTACTTTTAGCACTCACATTATCACAAATACCTGGAATCAAAAATGAATTAGAAGAAAATAATAATATAAAAAAGATAATGTTTGCTTTTTTCAAGTTAATCCCCTTTATTCTAAGTTGCAATACATTGTTCAAGTTATTAAATAATATTGAATTAAGCTCGTTAATAAATGAGCTTTTCTCAACATTAATCAAAAGAAGATTTGTTTGTACAATACTTTGCATTTGAAGAATAATCATAATTTTGATTGTCTTTTTCATTTCTATCTAGATATATGTTAGTATGAACACAAATATCAAGTAATTTTATTTAAACAGCTTTTTATTGGAACTTGTTATATTAATAATAATAAATACAAGTAGTTTTGTAGAATGAAGTGAGATGATACATATGCGTTCCTCAAAATCAATTAAGTTCATGATTATTCTAATGCTAATAATTCTCCCAATTGTAAGTAATCGCACGATATTTTCGGTGGAAAAGTATCTTACCAACCCAACAGCATCTCCTAATTCGAGCTGGTTGACATCCGCAAGAATTGCTGGAGATGATTTTTGGGAAGATATGACTGATGAAGAGGTTCGCGAAAAAGTTCAAAATCTTGTGCAGCAAAATGTCAATGTTTTAGAATTAGATATAGGTTTGATTCATCTCTATGAAACTTTCTTCAATCCTGAAATCTATATCCAAGCGACAGAGCAAATAGTAGAAATTGCTCACGAAGAAGGGTTAGCGGTTGTTGAATATATTTCCGGCTTTGAAATAATAACGGAAGGTGCAAACAAAAAAGAACATTCTGTTTTAATGGATCATCCTGATTGGTTACAACAAGATCTTCAAGGAAATTATGCTGTTTATGGTTCAGAATTAGGTTTCTGGGTAGAACGTGGAGATGAATCTGCTTGGGTTACTCCTTTAGCTACTGAGTGGAGAAATCAATATCTTTCAATAGTTGCTGATTTAGCTGCGACAGGTGTTGATGGAATCTATATTGATATTCCTTATTGGAAAGTGTGGTATAGTGATACTAATGAATATACTTGGGGAAGCTTTGATTCTTATACTATCGCAGAATTTGAAAAAAGATTTGGACATTCACCACCCCAAACAGAGCTAGAATTCACTTTGAGCAATCCAGTATTTATTGAATGGCTCCAATTTAGAATTGACATTGTAAATGAATTCTTTGAAGACGTATCTAGCATCGCAAAGGCAATCAACCCTGAGATAAAAATTATCGCTGAATTGTATCTAGCTCAAGGTATACATGGTTTGTACTCAGGGGCAGATCCATATTTTCTATATGATCATGTAGATGCAATTGCACATGAATTTGGAGTAAACGGCGATGCAAAAGTGATGAATGAGGAGTTATGGCTATATACAGTAATAAAGAATTTAATTTATAGAGCTCTGGATTTTGAACATCCTAGTTGGATTTTAGATTATGCTGATGAACAATTAGATTCAACTGTGCTTGCAGCTGCAAATGTTTTATTTGAAGGCAATTTTTGGGAAACAAAAGGACCTGAAATGGCTGATACTGTAGGATTAGATTTTAGAAAAGAACTGTTTGATTGGATACAGAGTAATGACCAATATCTCTATGATTCATGGGAAGTGATGGAACCTGTTGCTGTTTATTTCAGTCCACAAACAAGAAATTTCGTCTATTCATTAAATGCTTCACAAGAGCCAATTGTCGAATCTGGAGGACTCTTTGCTGATCAAATTTGGGAAAGTTATGATGAATATATTGGAGGGCACCATTGTTATGACTTGTATGGTATTACAGCGATGCTACTTCAATCCCATACTCCAGTGAAAATTATTACCTCGAGACATTTACCATATTTAGATGAATTGGATGTACAAATTTTAATTCTACCTGATGTTGCAGCATTAAACACTTCTGAAATGGATTATATTCAAGATTTTGCTACAACGAAACCGGTAATTTCAACGGCTCTAACTTCATTATATTTTCATAACGGAACTCAACGCACAGATTTTGGATTAGAAACATTTTTTGGCACTAATTATGCTTCAAATGATTTACTGGTGAATAATGAAAATTCAACATATATTCGTAATAGAATCGGAGAAGAATATTGGTGCGATATTCTCTTTGGTAATGAAAATGATGCATCAACAAAGTTGAATCATTTCTTAGAAGAAATTCTCTCAGAAAAAGCAAATTATTCTTCACCAATAACTACAACTGCAAGCTCATATACGTTATTGAATCCGTATATCAATTCTACTGATTTAATTGTGAAAATTACTAATTTCAAAGGAACAAGTAAAAACAGTCAAAATCCTGATCCTGCGAAATTTCACTTAAAAATTGTTGATTCAAAAAACAATCAATACATAGCTCTTGATGAAATACAACTAACATTTGGTGGAATAGTGCATTTTAATGGAAGTAGTTTGGTATTACTTTCTGAATTATTTTTAGATATACAAGATACTAATTGGTATATTTGGGGTTTCAGTATTGGTGGCGGAGTTGTTCTAATTACAGTTTGCATTACCTTATTTTACTCCATTAAAAGGAAGAAGAAGATTGGAAACACTTGATGTTGTAATCTTGTTTGTAATTGATCAATGCATTGATAGTTTATCAGTTCCTATCTTTGTTACCTTTTTTTGAATAACAGGTTTTCTTACTCATATACCAATCTAGGAAAGATAATTCGTTTTAGGCGTTTATTCTGAAACATTTATATTTAGCTTCCATTAATCTTTGTTTAATCAAACTATGAAGGTGGAATAATGCATAGAAGGGGTCGCCAAATTTGTTACTAAACAGGTTCTTAAATCAGTCGTAGGTAACTTCAAGGTATCTCTGCTAACGCAACATTTTCATGATGATTCTGGAATGAATTTCTTATTGTATTTCCCAGCACAGAAGATGGGTACGTTTAGCTGTCCTAAATTCCAACAGCTTCAGTCGAATAATCCCTCTTGGCATCAAGAGGATAATAGTAGTATGGATAACATAACCTCTAACTTTCCTACTTCAAAAGAGGAATTTTGTAAGGTTTTTCCTGTAGTTCTAACAGAAAATCTGTTAGTCGCTTTGACACAAGAAAGTGAACTTGAGGATTGTATTTCTCCACAATCGTGGAATAATACAGAAAACATTCACCTATTAGCCCTTCTTAGTTGGTTTGTTAGTGGATGGTCATTTCTTCTCAGTTTCTTTGAAAGCCTCAATCATATCTTATCTTCACAGGTTTTGAAAGATAGCGCTCGTTTGTGTGAAATTCTCTGCTCAATAATTCGTCTTTTTATTATTATTATTATTATTATTTGCATTAGCTAAAGCTTTGATTTCTATTCTTGAAACGAAAGCTTGCTCTGCGATAATATTTTTTGTTATTTAGGTGATAATTTTATGAAAAAAATTGTTGAATTAATATCAATATCCTTTCCGGGAAGAGACTTGAACCTTGGACCAGTTTATCTTAAGAATTATGCTCTTAAGAACAAACACGTTGCTAACAACTACACTATCAACATCTCACAATTCGATAAAGACACGTCGGCTTCTGAATTGCTAGATTGCTTGTTGAGTCGAAATGCCCGTATTTATGGTTTTTCAACTTATGTGTGGAATTATGATTTGGTCATAGACGTATCAAGAATGCTAAAAAAGGAGCGACCTGAAGCAACAATAATTTTAGGTGGACCTGAGGCTGCCGGTTTAGCAGAAAAACTTCTTCTGCAACATCCCTTTTTGGATTATATTTTTGTAGGAGAAAGTGAAATCTCATTTTCTGCGTTTCTTGAATCTACAGAACTACAAGAGATTCCTGGCTTAGCTTATAGGAAAAATGATTCTGTTATGATAAATCCTGAATGTTTCGTTGAAGATCTAAACTCTTTAGTTCTTCCCTATGAATGTGAAGAGTATCGAACATATATTGATAATGCTCCTGCTCCAGTTCGCTCGGCTATTGAAACTTCTCGAGGTTGCCCATTCCGATGCAGATATTGTACTTGGGGTGGAACAAAGATGCGCTACTTTAGTTTGGAAAAATTAAAACCTGCCTTCGAATATCTCTTCAATCATCCAAATGTTAAAACAGTCTATATTACTGATTCAAACCCTTTTCTCCGACGAAGAAGAACGATTGAATTACTCGAGATGTTGATTCAGTTAAACGTACATAGAAAATCTATCACTTTTGAGCTTGCTCCAGAATATATGACTGATGAAAGTATATTGGCTCTCATACCAAAACTATGCGATGATGAATTTGCTTTGGGTGTACAGTCTACATCCCCTACTGTTTTAGCTTTGATGGATAGGCGATTTAATTCTGAAAGATATTTGAAGAATATTGATTTGATGAAAAGCAAAAATCCTGATATACGACTCTGGTTCAGCTTAATCATTGGATTGCCTGGGGATAGCTATAGTCAATTCTTGAACTCTCTTGACTTTGTTATTAATATGCAACCAGAAGGTGTCTATGTTCATGAACTACTCTGCTTACCTGGTTCTGAATTCTACAAGAATCCTGAAAAATATGGTATAGAATACATGGATGTACCACCTCATAAGGTTTTGAAAAATAAAACTTTTCCAGAGGAACAATATAACAAGGCAAAATTGCTCTCGTATTTTGTGTACCTTCTCCATCGGGTAGAATCTCTTCGGAAGAATTTTTACAATATGGGTAATGGTAAAGATTCTTCTCTGCGCCTCATTGATCACTATGAGCGTTTTGTGAGTTTTCTAGATGGCAAGCTTGATGCTTTGGCTGGAAAGGAAATTTCTGAGGTTTCTTCGTGGATTTTTGAACAAATGGCTAATGATTTTTTAGCGAAAGAAGAAAATATCACAAAACTGGAATCACTATATGATTCTTTTTTGAATGAGGGTGTTTAGCATGAATAATGGATATGAAGATAATTCTTCCTTTGTTGACCTATTAGGGTCACTCAGAGTTTTTGCTCATGATATTAGTACAGTGCCCAATTTCAAAGATATCGCTTATCGTGTGACAGGTTTAGATAAATATGATCGTGTCCTTTCAATTGCAAAACCACATGATATTATCTTTCTAAAAGCACATCCTGATAGAAATTATTTGCGTTGGTTGAAAGAAGTTGGTTTGGGATCCAGAAAAGTCATAGTACTAAATGGTAATTCTGAGGAATCATTATATGAGCGAATTTTGAGACGAATTCCAAAAGAAGATGTAAAGCAGCTATTTGGTTCTATACAGCAACAGAAGCAAATGTTTTTCAGCCCCTTTTATGCTGGGGCTTTGGAAAAACAAGCAAGTGAATATCTTGGTTTGGTCATGTATTCAAATTCTTCCATTGCAAATAAGCTCAACAGCAAAGTTGCTTTTAAAGAACTTTGCCAAAATGTAGGTGTACCTGTTATTAAAGGAGCTATTTTTGTTTTCAAGCAAGGAATACAGATGCTCTTGGATTTGGTTGAAGAACAATTGCTCAAAACAGGTAAAGTTATTATCAGAGGAGAGGTTGGTGCTTCAGCATCTAGTACCTATATCCTTAACCACTTAAACAAAAGTGAACTTTCAAAATTAATGAAAAAAAGTAAACCTGGTGATCGTTTTCTTATTGAACCATTCCTTGAGGTCAAATCTTCACCCTCTTCCACCTGGTTTATCACTTTTGATAAGAGGATTTGTCATCTTAAGACTTCTAGACAAATCTTGGATGAGGATACATCACATCGCGGTAATGAGTTTCCAGTTAAATTCAACAAAGATTTGGTGAAAGAATATTCCTATATGATTGCTTTACATCTTGTTGAGCAAGGATTTGTTGGACCATTTGGTCTTGATTTCATAGAAACTAAAGAAGGTCTTTTTGTTGTAGAATGCAACCCTCGAGTAACAGGTGCAATGTATCCTTGGGAGCTTGTTCACCAACTTGAGAAATTTGAACCTATTCGAGCCGCTCGAGCAGAAAACATTGTCTTACACAAGAAAGGAATACGATTTAGTGATCTACTAGAATCCTGTGAAGAAGTTCTTTATGATGGAACCGCTTCAGAAGGAATTGTTATTCCATATAATATTGGTCCTTTGGTGGATGGTAAACTAACGGTATTAGTTACAGGGTCCTCTCCAAAGGAAGTTCAATCTTTATTTGATTATATTAAGACTCGTTTAGAGAAGCTCTGAAGAATATGCAACATATCTTCTGCTCTCTCTTTTTCTTTGGAATTGAATTTTGACATTCAAGATACTAATTTGTATCTTTGGTTCAGGTGCTGATACAATTCTGGCTATAGTATCCATTGCTTCATTTTACTTAACTGAAAGAAAGAAAAAAAAATGAATTAAGAGAGAATAACAAACAATGATTATTTGTTCTTTAAGATCTCCTTAATTTCTCTAAGCTCGCTAAGAATAGCGTTGTTAATATCTGCAGGTTCTTTAAAAGGAAGATCTTCTTCTTCAAGACTAGCAAGGGGTGTCATAGGTCTCAATTGTTTTATTTTCTGATTGAGTTTTTCGTAGATTTCCTGATATTGAATTAATCCATCGATTTTTTCTTCAGGTCCTTGCTTAGTACTAAAGCCGGCAGTATGTATTTGTATTCTGCCTATTCCAATAATCCTATCAAATGGTCCTCTTATAACTGCAATATTGGTAATCGCTCTTAATGGTACAACTTTCATTATTTTCTGAATAAATCCCCTATAAACAATCATTTCCTTATCTGTCAATACATAATGAATTGAACGATAGTAGAAAGGAAAAATGATAAATGAACATCCTAATCCTGTGACGGATATCCCACTAGTAACATATACGATTATCCGTAATTGCAGACTGTCTTCGACAATAAACATCAGCACAAAAAACGTTGCTGAAAAAATTATTATTGCCAAGAAAACAATTATTGAGCTTACATAATATTTGGTCAATAGTTTTTTATTTGGTTTAAATTCAAAGTTTTTTTCTTTAGACAGATTCCCACACCTCAAAGATTGTCTGAAGTTTATTCAGACAAATACCAAAGGATTTTTTACAAAGATTTTTCTAGAAGTAATCATAAAACTCTAGATTTGCCTTCAAAATATAACTCTTATAATTAATTGAAATTGGACTGATTTTGCTTTTAAACCTTCGGAAATTAAATGCTGTGTTAGCACTTTTTTTGAATTTAATTAACAATAAATAGACGAAAAGTGCATCTCAAGGCATATTTCATTAATTTCCTTAGAAAGAATTTTTAAGTTATTTAATGATTAGAAAGATTATCAAAAATATTTATGGCACTATTTCGTTAACGCTTGAAAAGTCATTACATAATTTTTGGTGTCAGAAATAGTATTTATACTTCATTTTAAAAAAATAATGAAAAAAACATTATTCAGCAAACAATCTTCTCTCATGAAACTAATCTAAAAGAGGAATTGATCTTTGAACAGTCACTTCATCTATAAAATTGCAATTGTAACTTGTCAAGATTATTTGTGGAGTCAAGGGTTAAATAGCATTGGATCCGTGCGTCAATTGAAAAAATCTTGCATAGTAATTCTCCTATCATCTTGTTCTTTCTATAATTATTAAATACTCCTTTGTTTACTCGTACGGAAGATTAATTATTCAACGATTCTTTTAAACAAAGAATAATACTTTCAGCTGACTCTTTATAAAAACTAAATAAATCTAATGACAATTATATTTTACCGAAGAAAAATGCTCTCAAAAGAACATCGACTCACAAGGAAAGCTTACAAAACACTGATAGCTGATCTGCCAGATGATGAATTAGAGAAAGCACTAGAACAAGTAAGGCAAGTAACAAAACCAACCAAGAAAAAACCACTTCAATTAACCGCTAAAGTAAAGATTGAAGTAACAAAGGAGCAAGAAAAAATACTTTGGATACTAGCTGAAAATTGTCGATTAATTCATTACTTTGCAAATAAAGAGCGAAAAGAGTGGTGGGATAAAAACAAACATTTACCAAAGAAGAAAAGGGACAAGAAGTCAAAACCAACTTACAACAAACAATCAGCACAATTGCCAAAATTAAAAGAACAGTACCCTCGCTACAAGCAAAATCATTCCAAAACATTGCAAGGCATACTCAAACAGTTAGAAGCAGAATATAAATCATTTTACGCTTTAAGAGATAACGGAGATTTGGATGCTAAACCACCAAGATACAAAGGAAAAAAATATTTTACCACCATGCATTACAATCAAAAAGGATTCAAGATTATAGGGAATAAGATAACCTTGACTCATTTTTATCCTACAAAAAAAGCAGAAAAAGTTGATTTAGCTTTTGAAATACAAGGAAAATTCACCTTCACCGGAAAAAAAGTCAAGCAAGTGACCATTTACCAAAAGCAAAAAACAAAGGAGTACTACCTTTCAATAATTTACGAGGAAAACACCCTAGAGTATTACGACAACGGTATTTACCAGACTTTAGATTTGGGTGTGATCAACCTTGTTGCGGCAACGAATAGCCATGCAGGAAAATCTTTTATTATCAAAAATAAGCGCGTGGACAAATATTGGCAACGAAAAATAGAAGAATTGCAAAGCAAAAGAGATCATTGCAAAAAATACTACACCAAATGGCACTGGTACAATAATAAAATGTGGAAAATGATACGAAAACAAGCAAACCAGTTTAAGGATTACCAACATAAAATAAGCAAGAAAGTCGTTGAGAACACCAGAGCAAACACTATCATTATCGGTGATTTGAATGTTAAAGCAATGAGTAAAAGCAAAAAAAGAGATAAAAAGAACGATAAGAGCAAACATAGAACCATGCAAAGTACTGGTTCCCTTGGTCGTTTCGCTCGATTCTTAACCTACAAGGCACAGAAGGTAGGTAAAAAAGTAATAAGGATCAGTGAACGAGATACAACCAAACTATGCACCTACTGTATGACAAAGGAGAACAGAGCGCTCTCTGAACGAACTATTAGTTGTGATTGTGGGCTAGTAATAGATCGAGACACAAGCAGTTCAGGAACACAAATGCAGCGCTTCCTCGCTTTGCTAGCACTATCACAGAAACGCCTTGTGGTCAGGCAACGATTCGTGAAAGATCTTCGGGTCTTTCGCGGAAAGTTTTTTGCGACACACAGCCAAACGTCAAACGAAAGTTCCTCCTTTACCGGAGTTGGGCGGACTCGCAGCGAATCAAACGTTAACAAAACATTCTTTAGAAGTTAGTTAACTAAGATAGACCATGACTACTTAACATAAATATTGATACAATTGGTCATGAAATTGATATTTTGGAGGAACTCTAAATGTCCAAAGACGAGAAACCAGAAGCAAAGAAGTCTGAGAAAAAAACTAAAGATACAAAAGCAACGAAAGAAAAATCTACTAAATTAAAGATTAAAAGGAAATCTACCAAAGCTAAGGAAGAGAAACCAAAGTCTACCAAAGCTAAAGAAGAGAAACCAATACCGGCGACCAAACCACAAACCAAACCCAAGAACACTATTTTCGTTGGGAATAAACCTGCGATGATATACGTCTTAGCTGTAATGACGTGTTTCAATGAAAATGACGCTTCAGAAGTTAGAATCTGTGCTCGAGGTCGAGCAATCAGTAGCGCTGTTGATGTTGCAGAATTGACTAGAAATAAGTTAATGCCCGATCTTAAAGTGAAAAGCATTATAACAAGCACAGAACAAGTCCAACGCCGCGAAGGTGGTGGAATGGCAAACGTTTCTGCGATTGAGATTATTCTAGCAAAGTGAATGATCACTTTTCTTTTTTTATTAGTTCTTCTTTTTGTTTTTCTTGAGAGTGCTCTGAACAATCGGAGGATTTAATAAGTAAAAAAATTCTAGAATGTGTGTTCATAAACAACATTCAATAGGAATTTGTTGGTGCTCTTTATAATGAAAACAGCGATTTGTACTTTTTGTGCTCAAACGGGAATGCTTTGCAAAGATTGTCAAACGAAAGTAAATAATGGAGAGGTTTCTCCAAGCGAAATTGAAATATCAATAATCGCTTCTGAGTTTGAAAAAATTCATCCCCATTCATCCAAAGTAAATATTATTAAAACTATTGAACAACCAACTTTTATTATTTTATTAGTTGCACCTGGTGATATTAGATTTCTTACAGGTGGTTCTTTAGATTTTGATAAACAAATTGAACAGAAGTTGAATAAATCAGTAAAGATTATGGAAAAAGGAAAGAATAAAAGAAAAATAATCGATGAGATCTTCGCTCCTGCTATGATTACAGGGATAAACACTCTTTTTGTACCTATTCGTAATGTGAAACCAGGACAACCTTCTATAGAAGAAGAGATGGTTGTCCTTATCTCTGCTGCTGATAAGGAAAACCTTCCAGGTACATTGAAGGAACTAAAAGAGCTAGTAAAACTTCTGACCGGAGATGAAATAAGAACGGAATTTCGTTAGAAAGTCTTTGTTGAAAACACTGTCTGTTTTCTCCTAGTAGTAGATAGGTGAAACTTTCATAAATTCTCTTAAAATAACTGTTGCATATGATCCTCGTTTTAATGAGAATTCTTGGTTAACAAATTTATCATCTTCATTTTCAGCGAAATTTACAGCCCAATTTTCAGGATGAATATTTATGCGCCTATTTGTGCCGCCAAATTTCATATTCGGAATATGTGGTAATTTAAAATGTTCAAGAGTGATTCCATCTTTCTCTAAGAGATCTTCTAGAAAATCACTTAAACGGTTGTCGGTAAAATCAGTTTCATACCCGATTATTGGTTGAACTACACCATTTTCAGTATAAATATCATCTTTTTTAGGGCGAACATTACCATCAATTTTCATCCTTTCTGATAACATTGAATTCCAAATAAATGATTGATAAGCATGTATGAACATTCTTCGAAGGTTTTTGGGAAGAATGTTAAAAGCACCTTGATAATTATTTGGATACTTCATTAGATGACGCAGAATATTCTTTTCAAACATCATCTCAGGAGGGAATTCTTTCAAACAAGTAGGATAGTCATTTGTCTCGAGTAATTTTCTTCTTGTGCTAGTAGTTTTTTCATGCTCATTTTCAGAAATATCTGTGAGATACATCCAAATTGCTTCTTTGACATTTCCTAATAATATTTCTCGTCCAACTTTATGAGAAACGGGTCTTCTCGAACCAAACCGCTGATGTCCAAAATAATTAGCTACTCCACCAAACTCCTTAATTTCTTCAGTAATTGCAGTAATTCTTCTCTGAATTTCCTCAAATTCATGTGGACATTTTCGAATAGTTATTGTAAAATGATTGCCAATGAGATTCCCTAAATAGGTTTTATAAATTGTTGTTCTTGGAGAACGAATCGTTATTCCTCTTAACTCTAATTTTAATAACTTTTCACCTGGGACTTTCCAGATTGTTGCATGTTGAGCAGTATGAGCCATTTTGTCTTTTGTACCTGCAACATTGATATCTTCTTTCTGTACGCCTAATGCTTTACAGATATTGTGTAGTGTTCTGTGGCTTTCAATATCCTTTTTTATTAAAATAAATTCGGTAAATAATCCCGGTTCATTTTCACCTAAACTAAAATTCTCGTCATCCAGTTTTATAATTCTCCCATCTGGTAAAATTTCCTCTACTTTGAAATCTTTAGGGAAAAAACGTATTTTTCCACCAATTCCATCAGTCAGAGAGCTGAAATATTTAATTCCCATTATCTGTTCTATCGGATGGCTTTCACGTAATTTGGGTGTATTCATCTGAAATCCTCTTCCGTTTGTTTTTCTACAATAACTTCAAGTTAGCAGTAATATGATCAATATTGTTATTTGGTGCTGGTCCTATTGCAACAGCTGTGGGTGTTCCAGGAGGAAGCTCAGTCATTCCGGCATCATTGATGAAGGCGCAAGGTAAGTTTTTTTTGCGAGCCTTTTGAAAAACCAATTCTAGCTCATCCTTTGAAGATACTTGAACAACAACTTTCTTTTGTCCTTCATAGAACCAAGTTTTCAACCAATTCTGTTTGTTTCTCTTCGCTTCTTCTACACAGATAACTGCTGCATGACTTGCCTGAGCAGCAATTTTTCCTTTGGTCATTTTTAAATCAGTTCTGATAATAATTACCATTTTATATTGAAAGTTGATACCGTTCATTATATTTCATCCGTAATTTTAGAAAATCATTAATAATTTATTACTCTTTTCAATGTTTAAGTCTATACTTGATTTAAGTATCTCGCTAAACGAACTAGAAAAATAACTGATGTACCAAATTTCTTTTAACAAAGCAAGTGAATTTACGTTCAGAAGATGAGGAGAAAGCTCTCATTGGAAACAGATGTTGCAATTGTTGGTGCAGGACCAATAGGAACTTTAGCTGCGATTCAAGCACGTAGAAATGAAACCGAAGTAATTGTACTTGAACAAAGAGCGAAAATTGGTTTTCCTGATCACTGTGCGGGACTGATAAGCAAAACTGGCTTGAAAAAAATCGGTTTAGATTCATTACCAAAATCAATAATTCAAAGTGAGAAAATAATTGGAGCGAAATTTTATTCTCCAGATGGTACAAACTTCAAAGTAACAAGAAATAAAACACAAGCATTAGTTGTGGATAGAACACTATTTGACCAATATTTAGCTAATAAAGCTGAAAGCTGTGGAGTAACAATTTTCAGAAATTCCAAAGTAATTGATCTTCAATACAAAAATGATATCAAAAAAACAACCTTGAAAATTAAGGATAAATTACATCCATCTTCTCCTCTAAAATCATTGACTGCCCCAATAACAATCATTTCAGAGGGAAGAACTGGAAGACTAGCTAAAAGCATTGGATTTAATTCACCAAAGAAAAAACATCGATTATCAGGAATTCAGTATTTAATTGAAAATGTATCTGAACTTGATACTCAATTTGTAGAGATGTATTTTAGTAATTTTATCTCCTCTGGATTCTTTACTTGGATAATTCCTATTTCAGAAAATACTGCCAAAGTTGGTTTAGCAACTAGTGATAAGGATGCTGTTTTTAGACTCAATTATTTCCTGAAGAAATACACAATCGTAAAACACAGATTTCAAAAAGCAAAGATTATCAAAAGATACGGTGGTGAAGTGATTGTAAATGGTTTAATGAAGAACACTTCAACAGATGGGATAATGGTTGCTGGGGATGCAGCAGGACAAACAAAAGCAACAACAGGCGGAGGGGTCATTACAGGTGGATTAGCAGGGATAATTGCTGGACAAGTTGCTTCATTAGCTATTCAAGAGAAAAATAATTGTAGTAAATTTTTGAATAAATATGATACGCAGTGGAAAGCTATTCTAAGAAATCAATTAAAAGCAATGTCTCTTTTCAGATGGTTGTTAAATAGATTGACTGATGAAGCATTTAATAGAGCTTTTAAAACTGCAGTAGAAAATGACTTGGGAAAATTGATAGAAAAGAAAGGAGACATCGATAGTCAAGCTGAAATAATTTTATCTTTGCTTAAAGAACCCGCTGTGATTAAATTAGCTCTTAAATTGCTTCCAATGATACAATTTTGAAAAAGGGTGATTTCTTCTCGAGAGGAATTTATCTCTCTAGAGAAGATTATTCAAGTAGACTATTCTTTCCATATTTTTGCAGTGTTACAAGGAACTGATAAATCTATCATTGTTAGTAAACCAGCTTTTGCTTTTACTATTTTGGGGATTAAATTGACAACCATTGATGCAGTTCCAACATCACCATGTACTCCACCTTTGATGATTTGCTTAATGTTTGGGATTCCGATGATTTCTACACTATCAAACTCTTCATGATCACCAGAGTATGCAATGAAATCAAGTACCAAAATTTCTTTTCCTTCTTTTTTAGCTATACCTTTACTGTGTAAACCACAAACATGTCCTTTTGGAACTTCAATATTATCATAGAAAAATGCTTTTTCAGCAATCTTTGCTATAGGTGGTAATTCAATGAATTCATCAAGTTCGAGTCCCAAAGCGGCATTAATCATTTGCATTGATTCTTCAAGACCAACGTGACCTGTGATTTTCTTTTCAGCGATTTTTTTCTCGAACTTTTCTTTATTTAACCCGGTACCTATTTTTATTTGGAATGGTATTCTTCTTTTGCTTGAATTCATCATTCGTGTAATGGTTATTTTTTCTACTACCTCGCAAGGTGCAGTTAGCATAATGGGTAAAAGTTCCATCAAGTAACCAGGATTGATGCCAGTGCCAACAACAGTTGCATTTTGCTTCTTAGCTGCTGCATCAACTTTTTTCGAAAGTTCAGGATGAAAAGCATAAGGATAAGCTAGTTGTTCACAAAGTGAAATGACATTTACACCCATGCCTACAACTTCAAGTATCATTGGAGTAATTTTTTCTAAGAATGAAGACGTAGCAATAATTACTACATCAATATCCTTGGTTAGAACTCGCTCAAGATCTGAAGTGATGACAAGATCAGAATCTATTTCTATACTTAAAATGTCAGTAATTTTCTTTTCTTGGAATTCTTTAGCTATATCAATAACTCCAACTAAATCAATGTTTTTTCGTTTTAAGAGTAGTTTTGTAACTATTTGACCCATGGGTCCAAAACCGACTTGAATTACTTTGAAAGGTTTTCCCAACGATAATCAGCTCATCTTAAATTTAACTAAAACTAGTTTGTAAAGTTAGGTTATTATTTTTTCTACTGTTATTCGAATGTCACTAGAATGAAAAAATGGCTCAGTTACCCCAGATTTCGATCATTGTCTGCACAGACTAGCGAGACCGTACGTCACATCATTGCCAAATAAGACTATGGAAAAAGTAACTTAAGTATATTGTTTCAAGTCAAAAGTAATTTCCACTCTTTTAACAACAAATAATTTAAAATGAGCATTGCTAAAGTTCTCATGTTGCAAATGACTCCTCCCAAAGAAAAATCGCAAGTATATCTGCCTATCTCAAAAGTGTATGATCAGATTGCTGAAAGTTTTGATACAAAAAGAAAACGACCGTGGGAAGAAGTTTGTGAGTTTATTGAGACAATAGATGAAAGTAATCTAGCATTAGATTTAGGTTGTGGGAACGGGCGTCATTCTAGATTATTATTGGAAAAAAATATTGATACAGTAAGTATGGATGTTTCATTTAATATTTTAAAAACGGCATTAGAAAATGAACTCTCTTCTGTAACCCAACTTCTAGCTGGTGTAATTAATGCTGATGTAAATGACTTGCCATTTAAGGACGAATCTTTTGATCGAATAATTATGATTGCCGTTTTTCACCATTTGACTAACTTACAAGAAAGAAAACACGCTCTAAAAGAAATATCTCGAATAATGAAAAGAAAAGGACGCATACTGATAAGTTGTTGGCTTAGAACTCATCCTAGATTCGAAAAAGAAGATTTGAAGGAAATCATTGAACGAGGAGAAAAGGATGTCCTTGTCCCATGGACTATGCCTAATAAAACAAAAATAATGAGATATTATTATCTATTCGAGGAAAAAGAATTGGAAGATTTGATCAAGAGTGCAAATTTAAGAATCATTTCAAATAGAGAATCTTTTCACAATTTATTCATAATAGCTGAAAAATGAGTTTTCTTTCAATTTTTTTTACCTAAAGACACACTCTTCTTAAGAAGAGTTTATTTTGAAGTAAGGTATAATATATTATTAGAATAACTAATAGAATATTATTCTAATTTATTGGTGGTACCACCCGATGATTAAGAAGATAAAAAGACTCTACAGTCGACGAAAAGCAATAAGCCCTGTGATTGCAACAATTTTATTAATAGCTCTTACTGTTGTAGCGGCAGCAATTGTTTATTTTGTTGTCGTTCCAATATTCAATACAACCAAATTAGATGCTACAGTAATGAAAATTAAAGATACTGATCGGGATTCATTATTTAATCAAATCGAAATTCAATTCGTAAATACTGGAACCAAAAATATCAACATTACACAAGTGATTATTTGGACTTGTGCTCAAACTGAGCTTGACGATGAAAATCTTTGGCTTGCTCATGAGGGATGGACGTTTGATTTTCCTGAAGACTCACTTATTCAACCATCTGAAATTGATTCTGTGGTGCTAAGTGGAACCTCACAGATTGGTTTGTCTATTTATGAAATTACCTATTTTAGATTGGAAATTGACTATGCAGGGATGAAATATGCTTACATTACGGACTGGGTTAGAGTGAGTGATGACTATTTAGATTTAAGTGATTTACTTTCTGGTTTTGAAACTTTTAATTTAACTGCAGCAGGTTTTGGAGGAACAGTTGATGATGAAGATAACGACCCAAATAACTATTATACTGATGATTCTGGCGATTTCCAATTGGTTAATATGTCAATAAATCTCTTGCCAGTATTGAATGAAACAGAATATATTCCATTTTTAGTTACTAATGATATCGTTGTTTTTCCATCCGATCAAGCTAGCTTTGTTTATGATTCTCAGCAGAAAATAGATTTCTCTTCAACACCTTTTAGAGCTAAAAAATTCTTCATCTTGGGATTAGCTGGATCGTGGGGAGATAATTTTCCTACTAATAGTTGGGCTCTGAATGTAACTTTTGAATACACAGATGGAAGTTATGTTGATTTTCTCCTTGGTCATGAGTACATTGACGATTGGTATTATGCATCCAATTCGGATACATCACCTACTGGTTCTGCTGAATGTGTCTGTGCACCTTATGGTTTGATAACTGAATTAGATTTAGGATTGCAAATAGAAGGGAGCAGTTCAGGAGCACATCTTCATACCCATTCAACTAGATTCTACTTTGATTACTTTAAGTACGTAAAATCAATCACTTTTACAGATCCAAATAATGATGACTCAGGTCCACACTTATTATCGCTAACCTTTGGTTAAATATCTATTTTGAGCTTGCCATTATTTGGAAAGTTCAGATATTTTCCTCTTTTTTTCTTACCTCAAGGCGAAAGGATTTATTTTAGTAGTAAATATAATATTAGTGTAATCTATTTATGTATAAAGTATCATTTCCAACATTTAATGGTGAGCCACTTCATGCTTAAAATAATGAAAAAAATTATTAGAAAAAGAAAAGCAATAAGTCCTGTAATTGCAACAATTTTGCTTATAGCTTTAACTGTGTCATCAATTGCGTTAGTCTATTTTGTTGCTATTCCTTATTTGAATAGCACACAGATTTTTGCTTTTGTGAAGAATGTTAGAGATACAAACAAAGATTCAAGATACGATGAAATTAAGATTATTGTTACAAATGGTGGAACAACTAATATTGAGATAACTAGCATTTTCATTTGGTCTGTTCCAAAAGGTCTCCTTGAAGATCAAGATAAATGGGTTAGACATGAAGATTGGGCTTTAAAAAATCCATCTGATAATCGGGTCGCTCCTTCAAGTCCAAAGGAAATGACTGTTGTTGGAACCGATCAAATTGAGCTGTCAATAGCAGAACAGACTTACTATAGGTTAGAAATCGAATATGCAGGACAAAAGTATGCCTATGTTAGCAATTGGAAATTACTAAATAAAGAAGCTGATCTCTCTGACCTGTTATCTGATTTCAAATCTTTTGATTTACAAACATGGGCTTTAGAAGGAGCAATTGATATTCATTGGCCTACAAATAATTATAACACTACAGGTGGCTCAGAATTTGGTCCTCTACTAGCAAATCAAACTATTTATTTACCAGTTATAAACGAAACAACATATGTACCATTTGCTATTACTGGTAAAGTAGTTATTTTTCATTCAATAATGGGTACTTTAACCGATCAACCAACTATTCAACAAATCAATAGAACAAGCAATCCCTTCAAAGCTAAAAGATTCTTTATCTTAGGTTTAACAGGTTCATGGGGTGATAATTTTCCAGTAGGAGCAATTTCATTAACTCTAAATATCACATATACAGATGGTAGTTCTTCAATTTGGGAAATGGGTCATGATTATATTGATGATTGGTGGTATAGTTCAAATGCAGATTCGCCTCCAGATTATATCTCGGGATGTATTGCTTCTCCACATGGTTTGGTAACAAATATTGATTTGGGTACACAAGTTGATACACCTCATGCACATTTACATACTCATACTGCAGGATTTTATCTTGACTATTACAAATATATTCAATTTATTACCTTCGTAGACCCAGGAAATGATGAATCAGGTGCACATTTATTATCCATAACTGCCGGATAAAATAAGATTTTCAACAAAGATTTAGTTGTTAATCTTTCTCTTTATTTTTTGTTTTCTAATAAATAATCAAGATAACGAGGTTGCTTTTTGTTCATAATCTCTAGAACTTTGAGATCCACACTAATTGCATCATTTGAGAAGAGAATTTTACCCCATTGTATTGATTCCCCGTGTTCAGCTTCTCCTTGTAGAATGTTAAGTCCATCACAGATGTATAAATCAAAAGGAGCAAATTTCTGCACTGCTTGAAAGATTTCTGCAACAGATTTATGTAAATCCTTGTGTAGTTTATCTCTTTTATGTGAATCTTCATTCAATTTGTACATTTTCTTTTGTGGTAGACCAAAGAAGTTCTTTATTGCATTTGAAAGGAAAGTATCTCCTTCATCATCGTCATAAAATTTGATTACAGGCATTGAAATTTTTAGATCCATTTGTTGTAAATATTTTGGGAGATAGTGTTTTACACCTGAATTTAAGATTACTTCTGTATTCTCGTAAGTATCTATATCGATAAAATTCACATCATATTTTTCTAACGCTTCTACAAGACCTGTTATCTGAAAATTATCTGTTGCAGATGATTTACTAGTTGATCCTTCTCCAATTATGATTTCTTCTGCATGAGCTTCTGCTAGAATTTCTACTGTACTAGTAATAATATCAATTGAGGTAGTAAATGGTGCTGGTTTTGGGTACCCCATATTTGGTTTGATAAAAACTCTCTGATTCGCTAATAGTTTTTTGTTATAATTTTCAGCAATCCAATTTGAAAGTTTTTTTTGTAATTCTTTTGTGTTATTAAGTATATGAGTGATCAATTTTCTATCACGCTATTTCAATTGCTTCTGGATTTCATAATCTAGCAAGTTAAGAAATTTATCCCAATGCTCGTACTTTATTGTTGCACCCGCAGCTGCGGGATGACCACCACCAGACCCTCGTACTTCTTTTGCAGCTTTCCTTGCAACAAGATTAAGGTCAATATTTTCATCTCTACGCCTAATCGATATAGATATTTTTTTTCCTTTAGTATTTCCACAAACACCTACTGCTTTATCTTTAACAGAAGCAGCAAATAATGCTCCTTTTCCATTGAAACCCCCTCCTGTTGGAATATCTAAAATATAGCCCAAGTTCTTTTTATTTTCAGCCTGTTCGTGAACATATTCTCTAACAGCTCTTTCAACAACCGAACCTCGTAATGCCCTTTCTACGAGATTGTTCAAATCGCTGGGTAACATCCCTAATGCTAACCTTTCAATAATACTTCTTTTCATATTTAGATCATCAGAAGTCGGGATTTCACCTAATGCTTGCACAATTATTGCTGCTTGAAATGCGATGCTTCTCGCATCAAAATCACGTAATACTTTTTTTGCAAAAGGTGTATCCATCGCGTAATCTCCAACGGCACCGATTGCTGCGAGGATTTTCTGTTCCCATCCTAATTTCTTCTCAAAATGGAGATAAGCTAATTCTGCTGCACATCCATCCTCTCGATGGACTACTGTTGTAGCAGGAATATCATTTTGGTGCATTCCTTTAGGCAAAGGATGATGATCAATATAGATAATTTCAACACCTAAATTTGTTAATCGTATCATTTCAGCAAAGATTTTTTTTAACGACCTATCATTTAATGCAATATCAGTAATGATTATTCGCTCTGGTTTATCTCGTATTCTTCTCAAATCATCATCTAAACTTATTGGATTAGTTAACCATATTCTTGAACCAGGAATTGCCGCTAATGCAATTGCTCCTGATGTTATTCCATCACAATCACCATGACACATAATTATCGTTTGACCCATCAATACAACACCTGATTGAACTTTATAAAGATAATTTTCTCTTATTTATTATATGAAACAATTATTTTAAATGAATGTATGGCACGTTAAAGTGAAAAAAACAGGAATGTTGTCTGTGTGTTAAAATTCATTGTTCATATTGGCTGGAAATTAAAACCAAAACCAAGTGCATTCATTCTTTATATTGAAGATGAAGAAAGCGGAAAAGAGCGAGTTTATGATCTTACTCCTGGAAATTATCTTAACATTCGAGTGAGTGCGCCCAAGAAAAAATTTTGTGTTGGTTTCAGTTCGACAAATGGTGAGCATCTTCCATGCCCAACCGGTGAATTAGTTGAGAACAACAGAATGCAATGTCAATCGTGTTCATTTAATGAATTTTACATTTGTCGTGCTATCTGTCAAGGAGATTTCTGTCATCCATCAAGCAATGAAGCTAAAGACCATTGTTGGAAAACAACCGCTTGTGTTTACTTGACCCATATTGCAGGTAAGATTAAAGTTGGTTCTTCAACTAGTCCTCTTAGACGTTGGTTAGGTCAAGGAAGTGATGCTGGAATTTGTGTTGCTGAAGGGGTTGGTCTTGCTCCTCGAGCTTTAGAACATCAAATCGGTTTAAAATTATCTTTACCTTTAGCTGTTCGAATAACTCAAAAAATGAAATTCCTCGGAAAATCTATTGAAAAGAATAAAATTTATGAGGAACTGCTTATTGCAATTGATAGTATTTATAGTTCAATGAAATCTGAAATTCTCCTACCTAGAGACAAGCTTGAAGAAATTACTTATCTCAATTCTTATCATGGAAACATACCTGAGATTAGTGCCCGACCTTTAGTTAAGAAAATAACCGATGATATTTTTGAGCTAAGTGGTGAAATTGTAGGGGTAAAAGGAACTATTCTTGTTCTAAAAAATGGCGCAACATACTATACAACAAACCTATCCTCTCTTATTGGATTATACGTTGATATTAGTGAGGAAAAATCGGAAATGAAAGGACAAAAAAGTTTATTCGATTTTGTTTAACTGAGTTGACTTTTTCATCCTTTCCTTTCTTTTTCCGATTATCGATAAAGTTGTTGCAAACCCTAATATCACCATTGTTAGCAATATTCCTACAAACAAAATATAAACTAACGGTGTTTTCATACTAAAAGTCAATTTTGAAGATGATCTTGTATGCATCCAATGAATAAATGAAAAAACACTAAAAAGTAATAATGAATTGAACAAAAAAGTTGGAATAATAAAGATGTCAAGAAAATTCTTTTTCGTTAATTTTTTGCTGAAAATTACTGTTGATATCTGTGTAATTGATAATGCTATAAGTAAAATAATACTTATTACAAATATATTATGAGCGTCTATAGCTTGTGTTTCGCTAACACCGGAAGAAGTTAAGTCTCCTGATGGTAAAATGAATTCTTGAAAGTTGCCATTCCAATAAAAATATGACATTATTTGTGTTTCAGAATCATATGATCTAAAAATAGGTAAAACAAAATACAGTATTACCATAACAAAATAGCTGATTAATGTCAAAAAACTGTATATTGAAAAAGGATCTTTAAGTCTATCAATAATTGTGGTTTCACTTTTTTTAGTCATTCTTTTTTCTACTCCTGTTCTTTCATATCCTCTTTCTTGCTCTTCTTTGATTTATAATGAACTAAAAATGTTGGAACAAATATCAAGCATAAAGAGAAAATCAAAGAAATAACAACAAAAATTAGATTTACTCCTTCAAGATTTGCAATTGCTAAACCGATTATTATTTCGATAGTTGGAATTACTCCAATAATAATTGAACCCAGAACTGCCCATAAGTAATTGTTTTCGTAAACTATAGTTATAATAATTCCAGAAATAATTACTATCATAATTATTCCCACATAGAGTACTATACTGACAAAATTATAGTAAGTTGTCAATATTGAAGCAATGATATTCAAAACGGCATACATTGAAATTAGTATTGACAAAATTACTTTGCGTTGCCTTAAATAATAGGTGCAAAATTCCTTTCGTTTTTTAATTCTAAATTTCTTTTTGGTTTCAATCTCGCTTTCACCTATTTGATTTGTCATCTTACGTTGCTCCAATTACAAGTATTATATTTCCTATTTCTTTTAAAATTTGCTTGTTCTCTTGTGATATTCAACAAAGACTATTCGCAATGAACATAAAACTTTTGTAATTTACTTTTGGTCATCTCTCTGTAGAATACTTTAAACTAAAGTTCAATCACAGAATTCAAGACTAATACATTTAGGAACCAGAATAATGAGTGAAAAGAAATTCGTAGAACATAAATATTTGAAACCCGGCACCATTGAAGCTCGTATTTACCAACAAACTATTTTTGCAAGTAGTCTCTCTAATAATACTCTCGTTGTTCTACCAACAGGATTAGGAAAAACGATTATTCTTGCTTTACTAACTGCGAGAAGAATGGAACAATATCCTGATTCTTTTATTCTTATTATGGCTCCAACGAAACCTTTAGTTGAACAGCATCTCAAAACCTTTCAGAAAGTCTTCAATATTATAGAGGAAGAAATTGTGATGCTTTCTGGATCTACTTCTCCTGAAAAACGAAGAAAAATTTGGAAACAAGGACAAATAATAATTGCTACACCTCAAGTAGTTGAGAATGATTTATTGGGTGAACGTTTGAATTTGTCTAGATGTTCATTGCTGGGAGTTGATGAAGCCCATCGGGCAGTTGGAGGATATGCTTATGTTTACGTTGCAAAACAATATATGCGAAAGGCAAAAAATAAGCTTATTTTTGCTATTACTGCTTCTCCTGGTTCTGATAAAGAAAAAATCAATCATGTTTGTGAAAATCTTTCAATAAGAAATATTGAAACACGATTAGACACATCAAAAGATGTTCAACCATATGTTCAAAAAACTGATGTGGATTGGATTCACGTTGAACTCCCAGCCAAGTTTTTAAGAGTCAAATCACTTCTTGAAGGCTCTCTTTCAAGAAAGCTAAAGGAATTGAAACGTTTAGGTTGGATAAAATCAGCAGGAGTAAACATTAAACGTCGTGATTTACTTCAACTTCCACCTGTTATTACAAAACAGTTTGACCAGACTGAAAACCCTTCTGAACTTTATTTAGCACTAGGTCTAGTTGGTTCTTCTATTAGATTAACTCATGCTTTAGAATTGTTGGAAACACAGGGTATTAGCTCTTTACTCAAATATTTCGATAAAATGAGAAAGGAATCTAAAGGATCAAAAGCAACCCGTACTCTGATAAATTTAATCAATGAAGATGCGATGGTCGTTGCATATGATGTATCACATCAAATTAGGGAGGAAGGGTTAGAGCATCCTAAAATACCTGAATTGGAAAAAATCATTCAAGAATCTATTTCTACAAGTCCCGGTTCGAGAATATTGGTTTTCACTCAATATAGAAATTCTGCAAAATTACTGGCAGACACTTTGAATGGGTTGAAAGGTATTCGTGCTTCTAGATTTGTTGGACAAGCTTCAAAATCAGGCGATAAAGGCTTTTCTCAGAAGAAGCAACTGGAGATTATGCAGCAATTTCGTGATGGTGATTTAAATTGCTTAGTTGCAACTAGTGTTGGTGAAGAAGGTTTAGATGTGTCAGAATGTGATTTAGTTACTTTTTATGACTGTGTACCTTCAGCAATCAGAAATATTCAACGTAGAGGAAGAACTGGTAGGAACAGAGCTGGAAGAGTTGTTGTGTTAATAACGAAAGGCACTCGAGATGAAGGATATTTTTGGGCTGCACGACATAAAGAAAGACAAATGAAAAGAAATCTTAGAGATTTAGAAAAATTACGTAAACCTCAAATTGATCTACAGCAAAGAACCATGGAGGATTTCTTTGCAGCTGCATCTTCTTCTGATGAAAAACCAATAGAGGAAGACAAAGTAGTAGTTGAAGAAGGACTTGATGATCTTTCAATTTTCTCAGATGAAGCATTATGCATATTGGAGAATGATGTTGAAACAAGTAAAGTATCTGAAACAATTGAGCCCACAAAAAATGAGCTCTCAGCTTTGGAAGATTTTAAAACACTCTCTGATGATACAACAACAAAAGGACAAGAAATCAAAATATTTGTTGACACTCGAGAGTCAAAATCGGGCATTGCAAAGGAATTAATCGAACTTGGAGTCAAAATAGATCTACAACAACTTGAGATAGCTGATTATATTCTAAGCTCTCGTGTTGGTGTCGAAAGAAAAGATGTGGCAGATTTGAGTCAAAGTATTATTGATGGTCGTCTCTTCCCTCAATTAATTGCTCTCAAAAGAAATTATGAAAAACCAATTCTAATAATTGAAGGAGATACATTGTACGGTCATAGAGCCTTAAATCCTGAAGCAATTAGAGGTGCAATTTCATCTATAGTAGTTAATTATGATATTGGTTTAATTTGGAGTCGAAACCCTAAGGATACTGCAAGATTTTTACGAAATATTGCTAAAAGAGAACAAATTCACTCTGATAAAACTCCTTTAATTCGAACTGAAAAAGCACCTACAGATCCTGCTGAATTGTTAGAGTTCATCGTTGCTGGTTTCCCAAAAATAAATACTGTTCTAGCTAGACGCATATTGAATAAATTTGCTTCTCTGGAAAATTTCTTCAATGCTTCAGCTGAAGAGCTTCAAGAGCTTAAAGGAATTGGAAAGAAAATGTCTAATGAAATACTCGAGATAATAAAAATGAAATACCAACCAGAAGATTGATCTTTCATTTCTTTCTATTCATTTCTCATTTTTGTTAATGTTGAATGTAATTTTTCGATCGCATCTGAAAGTTTGATTATTTCATCTGGGTCATCTGTTTCTTCTAGCTTTTTTCTAAGTGTTTCAATCTTCTTATTGATAGTTTGGTGGACCTTCGATTCATTCGAATCGAATTCGGATGAAGACTGCTTATGAAGAGCCTTTTGAATTTCTTTAGGTAATTCGCTTTCATCTTTGTATATCATCACTTCTTTATTACAAACTTTACAGTAGATTTTGTCATTGATTTTTATCAAGGGGGAATCACACACAGGGCAAGCAGTACTTAGTAAAGTGCCACCAGCACGTAATGCTTCTGCAATTGCTTTAATTCCTTCATCAGTTGTTTTGTTTGACATTTCATTTACACCTTTTCAAAATGATATTTGAGTTCCAATTGATTTTTCACCAAAAACCTCTATTGCTGCTTTTCTCACTTGTTCTCTATTTTCTTCAAAAGCATACACTCTAAAGATATAGAGCATCCCCATGAGCGATTCAAATATTCTTGATACGTTTCTAATTTTAACTCCTATTTTCTCTTGACTTATACCATCCCTTCTAAACATGGGTACTTCATAAGCAGGTAAATCTATTGAATGCGAATATGGAACACTAGGGAGTGTGGGAATATCGATGAATATATCTTTTGTTTTTAGGTTAGCTTTACGTGCAATTTCTTCAATTAATCTTTGACGATAATTTTCTTTGCTGAGAGTTGATTGTAAGAATTCATCTCGAGTCATAAATTCTCTTTCAAAAGCAACCTTAAGTAGATGTCTATCCGCTAATTTTTTCATCATTTTTTTGGATGATTTGCTTTCTAATAGTTTTGTCCAAACTGTAAAGTCATCTAATTTTAAATAATCCTCTGGTGTTTTGAAATCAAGTAAACCAAGCTCTTTCTCGGCTAATTCCATTGCACGAACAATCATCAGTTGGGATGCTCTCGATACTTTATGGAAATAAATTGTTCTAAAGGATTCCACTCGAGCGATAAGAAATGCTTCAAATGCAGGTAAGGCTGAGTAATTTACTGCTAAATTTCCTTCAAATACGCCCATTGTATAGAGGATTCTCATAATATCTACTTGACCATATTCTGCTCCTGTATGATAGGAATCTCGAACAATGAAATCCATTTTATCTACATCACAAGCACCTGAGATAATCTGATTCAGATACCCTTTGCCCTTAATGGTTTTATTTCCATTAATTAATCCAGAAATAATATCAACATTCACTCCATTTGTTTTTAGGATATCAGAAATTTCACTTTTCTGTATAATCCATCTTGAAAGATCTTCGTGATTTTTGTTTGCTTTGGATAAAAGTGCTTCAAATGTGTGTGAGAAAGGACCGTGACCTATATCATGTAGCAAACCAGCAACCTTTACATGAGTAATATCCTTTTCAGAAAGAGTAACATTTTCATCGTTTGTAATTGAATGAGCCATTTTTTCTGCTAAATAACTAACGCCAAGAGAATGCTCGAATCGAGTATGATTTGCTCCAGGATAAACATATTCTGATCCTGAGAGTTGTTTTATTCTTCTTAGGCGTTGGAAATATCTAGTATCTATGAGTTCTCTTACTAAATCATCAACGAAAATATAACCATGAATTGGATCTTTAATGAATTGTATTTTTTTAATGTTAGATTGATTCAATTCCAGTTGCTCCTAATGGATCTTGATGTATTCTTTCCTGTTATTCTGTTCTATAGGCAAACATAATCCTATCCTTATAAAAAAATTTACTCAAATAGATGATGTTTATTTAAAAAAGAAGAAATAAAAGTGGCTGAGGGGCTTTTTTCCCCAAAGCACTAGTAATCGTTTTTTTTTATGAAGATGGGACAGAACCCATTATTTGGGATAGTGTTGGAGCATGAGTTGACAAGCTCTTTACTGTTAATGGCATTGATTTCTGATCAGTGGATCCACCAATTAAATAAAATCTACCAATATCTTTCATGACCATAAAGCCATTTGCGCCTCTAAGAATAATGTCTTGTAAAGGACTAAATGATAATCGATCAAGATATAGCTTACTGGTGGAAACAAGTGCGGCAGCCATTGCTGATAGCTCAACAGGGTCGATATCTTTGTTTTGTGCAAAGAAAGCAACTCTTTCTCCTGCTTCCGAGACAATTGCCAGAGCTCCTAGTTGTGTTTCTGCTGTAATTTGCTGTAAAACAGCTACAAGCTCTTTTGCTTTTTCTGGTGGAATTTTTATTGCCATAATATCTCACACACAAATTGTTTTTTAGTTATTTATTCAATTTCTATTTGGAAGGTACTCATCAAGTCCTCAATACCTTGATCAAATTGTACATCTTCTTCCTTTTTCTTAACTACTTTTTCAAGCTTCTTTAATACTTCGACAACTTTAACAACGCCATTTTCTATGACGATTCTTGGAACACGATCTGGTGCTAAGAACACTCCTTCAGGAGGATTTGGTGGGACAAGAAATTCAGTTCCTTGTTGTTTGTAAACGCCTGTTCCAACAATTACTAAATCTCTTTCATACCCTGAAGGTACTCCTAATTCTTTTATGATCTTGAATGCATAGGATGGATCTATTTCTTCTGTCATTTTCTGTGAAGCTGGTTGTGGAGGTGGTGTTGCTGTTTGTGCTGGGGTTGGTGGAGGAGTAACTTGTTTCGCGGTTTTTTTTGCTTGAACAGGTGCTGGACGAATCATCTTAGGTTCACTGCCACCATTCATCATTTCACTTAAAATAGTCCTTTGTTTCTGAGGTTGTTTTTGACCCTGAGATTCAGGTCTCTTTGCTCTAGGACCACTTGCTGCTGCTTGGTTTGTTGGTTCAGCTCGAGAACCAGCGAATTGGGATGCCTCTGCTTTATCTTTATCTGTATAAATTATCTTTTTGCCTGGTTCTTCCCCTCTTAATTTAAATTCAACATTCTGTTCTAATCCCATTGTAGATGGGTTTGTTGGAATTCCCCGGGTGGAACTTTCAACAACACCAACGGTTGCTTCTCCTCTTGATCTCTTAATTGTAAACTCAAATTCATTAGTTTCATCTCCCTCTTCAACAACTGATAACCGGTAAGCAAATCCATAATAGGTTTTTCGCAATTCTGCAGCAGCTCTACTACCAATAAATTTCTTCTTTATACCAGAATTTGCTCCTTTCCATAGAAAGATTCGTTTAAATTGATCATCAACAACAATTATTACTCTTGTACTTTCTTGAATAAACTCTTTTTCTTCTTCTAAAGAGCCATCTTCAAGTACTAGATAAAATTTCATAGACATTTTAGTTTTTCTCCATTAAGCACTATATATAAAATTGATACATTTAATCTTTTATTGTTTTCTAAATATGCATATTTGATATTTATTATCATTATCCTTTATATAAAAATCCCTTTGGGCATAATTTCCCCAATTTAAATCTATTCTAGGTCATAAAATTGTTTTAAAAGATCATCCACAAGAGTGATTGCCTCTGTAAACAAACTCTCGTTCTGCTCTTTGAAATTTGTCGATAAATAAACAATTTTGCTTATTGCTCTTACTACTTTTTCAGCTAAAGCTTTAGTATAAATTTCGTTTCTTGAACCTATAACAGTTGCACTTGTTAATCCTCTTCTCCCTGTTGGAGAATCAGAATAGCTTCTCTCACTCGAGAGACCTAAGCTTGTATCAATAGGTAGAGAGAGTGCAGTTGTTCCCAATTTATTCGCTCCTAAATGGGAAATGGAGATGAAAATACCGTTCTCGAAATCTGTTGCTATAATCTGAAGATTTTCACCTTCTTGAAAATAAAATGGATGTTTGATTCTCCCTTCGATTTTTCTATTTTCCATAAATAATCAACACATTTGAGCACTATCTATTTGAGTAGATCCAATGTTAGAATAATATCAGCAACTGATTCTATAGCTGGGGAAATATCTTTATCCCATATAATTACCGCAAGGCTTTTCTTGTTTTTTATTTGAGATAGAATTGGAATTAAATTTTTATCTGCTGTTCCAATAGCAACTATGTCTATTCCATCATTATTCATCATTTCTAATGCACGAATAGAAACATGAATATCTACATCACTGCCAACAATTTCTTCACTAAATCCTTGAGCTCTCAATAAATCAGAATCTTTCTGACTAATTTGTGTGTCTGTGATTATTTTACCAGTTCGAACTATGCCAATTTGATTCAGAGATTTTTTAAGTGATTTCATTTTCGAAAAAGGGAAATCTGGAAGAATCGTAGGACCATCAATAATTAATGCTATTTTCTTTTTATTCTCATCGGATATTATTCGTAAGGCTTTACCAACTCTATTTAATACCATTTTTTTCACCTTCATTTAAATTGAATGTTATTTACCATACCTTCTTTCTCTTTGTTGAAAAATTCTTATCGCACGCCAAAGGTCAATTTTTCGGAACGCAGGCCAGTATATATCTGTAAAGTATAATTCTGAATAAGCACTTTGCCATAGTAAGAATCCACTTAACCTTTCTTCTCCAGAAGTTCTGATAATAAGATCAGGGTCTGGTAATCCTTCTGTGTAAAGGTGATTACCAATTACTTTTTCATCTACTTCTTCTAAAGTTAACTCATTCTTCTGTACTTTTTTGATTACTTTTTTAACCGCATCAACTATTTCTGCTCTCCCACCATAACTGATTGCAATATTTAATTGAAAATTATCGTAGTCTTTCGTGCATTCTTCAATTTCATCAATTGATTTGTTGATCTTATCTGGAAGAGTCTCTCTACGACCAATAACCTTTACTTTTACTTTGTTTTTCACAATTAAGGGTTCACTTCTCAATTGATGCAATTTTTCAACTAATAATTCCATTATACGTTGTACTTCTTCAGGAGCTCTCGAGAAATTTTCAGTAGAGAATGCATAAATAGTAATAATTTTGACTCCTATTTTCCAAGACCAATTAAGTAGTTCCTCTACTTTTTGTGCACCGAAAGCATGTCCATCTTTTTCATCTAAACCCTTTTTTCGAGCAAATCTTCTATTTCCATCTAAAATAACACCAATATGTTGTGGTTTTGGAAATTTTTTAACTTGTTTCCATAATCTATTTTCATAAATAGTATAGATAGGATTTTTGATTTTCATATACTGCCAACAACCACTTCACGATTGCTATTCTATTAACTCATATATTTTTTGTTGTATAGATGCTATATCTTTTCTATCTTATTTTAACCTTTTTTAGTAAAATGGCAATTCAAATTTAAGAATTCTCTTAAAAAATTAAGAGGCTAATAATATTTTATTATTCACTTTCATAATTAGAATTTGAAAACTAATATATTCTTAAAACGAAAAAAGAAAAGAATAGAAGAAAAGTTACTTGCTGTAAATAAACAGCAAAGTTAGTCTCAAATAATGAATTATAAGATATCAGCTATTTTTCTTGCTGCTCTACCCATTTCGAGGAAGATCAAACCAAGTTTGGCATCTTTTCGGGAGCTAACAGTTAAAACAGCATTTGGACCTGCGTTCATTGAAATAATGGTACCTTCTGACCCTTCAATGAAAACTCTTTCAATGTGACCTTTCTTCATTTCCTCAATAACTCTTTCACCTAATGACAACATTGCTGCTGTCATAGCGGCTAATCGTGTTTCTTCTATATCACGAGGTAATGCTGAAGCTATGGGTAAACCTTCAACGCTAACTACGGCTGCTGCTTCGATTTCTGGAACTGATGTTTCCAATTCTTTTAGTAAGTTGTTGAGCTCTGTGTTTCTTCCACCAGCTGATCCGAAACCGATTACTGAGAGTAAATCTTCTCTTGAAACTTGTTCATCTTTTCGCTGCAATTCTACACCTTCTGAGGATTAAATTGGTCAATATTCTTTTGACATTAATATTCTTTGTATATAGGTATATGTTGATTTAAGTATTAAACTATAAATCTTACCTACATATCATTTAATGTACTACAAATAAAACATACACTATAAAAAAACTTCGAAAGGGGTCTTTTTTTTGTATAACAATAATCTATCGTTATTTTATCAATAATAGCTCTAATTTTCTTAATGTTTTACTCTTTTTGTATTATACTTGAATTTAGATAATAATAATCACAGAATAATTTTCTATTACTTCGAATCATTTATTAATGTGTGAAAAACCAACTCAATTGACTCAATCTGGTGAGAATTATCCTTGAAGTATAAGAAACTATTACCTATCACAGCAACGATTGCAATTACAATACTATTGTTTGTAAATGGTGTTGGAAAAACTACCGCTGAAACGCCATTGAATAATGTAATAGTATATATGGTACCCGATATAGTTGAACCACATGTAGGTCAATTAGTAAATACTACAGTTGTTTTTAGAAATGCACTCAATAGTACAGATAATTTGTATAATACTACAATAAGATTTGATGCAACGAGTTCATTCAATATCTCAGATGTTTATGGTGTTTCAAGTAATATGACCTTTTACAATTCCACAGATTACTATTTAGATGTAAATAATACAGAACCATTATTCTATTGGGATGTAGATTCTGTTAACGTCACCTGGGCAAATATATTGCCTGATACATTTCAATCATTCTGGTTTATTGCGAATTGTACAGAAGAAGGTTATGTTGGAATTAATAATTTGAATGTTACTTACTACCATAATAATGAAAGGAAATCATTTATTGGGCAAGCGTTTTCATTTGAAATCTCTCCAATACCTTCAACACCACGTTTGGATGTTCCAATTAGATCACCTCAAAATTGGTCTTGGTGGTTGATTGGTGGAATAATCATTGGTGTTCCATTGGTTGTTATTATAATTACAAGAATTACATTATGGAAACGTTAATTGTTTCCATTTTAATATTTCACTTTTCAATTATTTTCTTGTATAATGATTCATATTGAGGAATGATTTTATCAGGATGGAATACTTCCTTAGCTCGTTGAGCTGAAGCCTTTCCTAATTTCTTTCTTAAAGTTTCATCTTCAATCATAACGTTCATATATTTAGCTAAGGCATCAATATCTCCTGGTTCAACAACAAAACCAGTTTTTTCATGCTCTACAACTTCAGGTAAACCACCTGCATTTGAAGAAATAACCGGTATATTGCATGCCATAGCTTCTAAAGCTGCTAAACCAAAGCTTTCTTTTTCAGAAGGAATGACAAAAACATCAGTAAAACATAAAACACGAGGAACATTTAGAAGACTTCCTCTGAATGTAATCTTGTCATTAATACCTAAGGATATTGCTAAGTCTTGGCAATATTCTCGTTCTGGTCCTTCTCCAATCATTTCTAATCTGACATGATCAAATTTCTCTGCTTCGATTGCAAATGCTTTGACAATATCTGGTGAGCGTTTCACTTTTCGAAAGTTAGAAACATGACAGAAAACAACTTCCTCTTTTTCTGGCTTTTTAATTTTGGAAAATTTCTTGGGATCTACGAAATTATATATAACTTCAATGTCTTTTTCCATATCATAATTATCAACTACGAATTGTTTCATCCATTTTGATACTGTTGTTAATGCATCATGATTGTTTAAACTATTAACTAAAATCGGTTTGTAAGCATCATCGAGACCTAGAAGATGCATGTCAGAACCATGAATTGTCGATATGATTTTCGCTTTATTATTACTCAATTTTGCAAGATACAAGGATGTTGCATGAGGGATTGCGTAATGACCATGGAGAATATCCAATTCATGTTCATTAACTAATTTGTGCAATAGAGATGCTAAAATAATGGTGTATGGTTTGTACTTGAAAAGAGGATATGATAAAATGTTTACTTCATGAAAAATAAAATCCTCTTCCAGTTTTAATCTCTCAGGTATTTGATAGGAAATAAAATGAACTTCATGTCCTCTTTTTTGAAGTTCTAATCCCAATTCAGTTCCAACAATACCACTACCACCAAAAGTCGGATAATTGATTATGCCAATTTTCATCTTAATATCTATCCTCGAATATAATTAATCATTATTCATTTATTTATTTATTATTGTTTTCCATTTATCAACCTTTAACGAATCTCTTATCATAAAGGCTTCTCCAAATGAAACATCAATTAATGAACCATAATAGACACATCTTTCTACCAAAGGAAATGGAAGGTATACTTTTGAAAATTCTTTAAATTGAGATTTGTGACTCATGATTGCTTCTTTTTTTCGTTCAAAAAAATCACTTACATCCATAATAAATGATGGAGTAAATTGACCATTTAATTCATAATAGATAAGTTGTTGAATTTTATGTTGGGGATATTCAAGTTTGAATTTTTTCAATTTTGCATAATGAGCTGCTTTTGTGATTATCTCAGAACTAGCAACGTGATCTGGGTGTCTATCAATCCAATAAGGTGCTAAAACAATTTTTGGTTGATATTGGCGGATTTTCTTTGCTACAGCAAAAATGTCTTCTTGGGAAATATCTAAACCAAGATATCCATCAGGTAAACCTAGATTTTCTCTAAATTCCACGCCAAGTTTTTTTGCCGCACTTTGCGCTTCCTTCAAACGAATCTCCTTTGTACCAAGTGTACCCATTTCACCTGCTGTTAAATCAATAATACCTACTTTCAATCCTTCTACAACAGCTTTTGTTATTGCTCCTCCGGCACCAAGCTCTGCATCATCCGGGTGCGGTCCAAAAACTAAAACATCCAACATTTCAATACCACATGTTTTCCTGGTTGATCTTTTGACATGAGATTTCTCATACAATCTAGGAGATTTAATGAGTACTTGTTAAGATATTGGAAGATATTAAACATTCGTTCTTGAGGTATATCACTTGGAAATAAATAGGCTCTAGTTTTAGTTAATTGATTTGTCAAAAGTTGATTATCATTTTTAACGTATTTAATATACATCTTCTCAATATTCTTTAATTCCTTCATTATAGATTTCTTGCGATACTGTACTCGTGATCCAAGTTCCTTATTATAATCATTAAGTTCTATATTCATACGATCTAATGTTTCAGAAATATTGCTGAAATATCCTTGTAATTTTTGTTCGTTCTCATTTGTAACGAGTTTTGTGCTCAATCTATTCAAATCACGGAGCTCTGTAATTGAAAACTTATATTTCTCAATTATTTTGTTAATGTGTTTTTCAATTACTGTTGCTCCCATTCTAAAAACGATATTAGGTTGGGTTAAATCAAATTCCTTATATAAATCTTTGATTTGAATATGATATCCAATCTCTGAAGGACCTCCCACAAAAACATGTGTTGGAATCATTAAATCTTGAGCAAGAGGACGAAAGATAGCATTGGTACTGAATTGTTCAGGATGAGCTTGAACTTCATTAAGAATTTCTTCTCGAGTAAATGATTTGCCATCAGATAATTCATATATTCCATTTTCTTTCAGTGTTATTGTTAATCTATTTAATTCTTCATCAATGTAGAATAATCCAACAACATTCTCTTTCTTATGCATTTTAGGTTTATAACCTAAATCTGTCAATCTATTGGTAGTTTTTTGGAAGATAGTATTATATTTTATCGGATTGCTAAGGACAGCTGTAAAATAATCCTTCAAATGAGGTCGTAGAATTTTCGGTTCCAGTATAATAAGTCCCCATTGTCCCATTAAGTAAGAAAGTGTCCTGCTAAAGAATTCACCCCATTTCTCTGACTTTTTGAGTATGCCACTTAGTTTTTCAAAAATAGAATCAGTAAATTCCGTTTCTGTTAATGAATTTTTCATTTTATTGATAAGAGAATCTAACTTACTGTGTTCAATTAGAACATTTTCTAAACTTTTTCCTAACAAAGCACTACTATCGAACTTAATCTGCTCAACATCATTGTTTTTATTTAAAACCCAAATATTATCTACTTCTTCTATATCATGATCTTCAGAAGCATTCCAAAAAAGGGGTATCAGCTTTACATCATCTGTAGAATACTTTTTAGCATAATTTATTGCCGAGAATGTTTTATAGATTGTATACATATGTCCTGTAAACAGACCTGATTGTTGTCCAGTAATAACGAATTTTATCTTCTCATTTTCAATTGATTCAATATTTTCAAAGACCATACTTTGAGCATCAATTGATTTATTATATTTCATTAAAATATCTTTTAATATTCCTCTATCTCCTCGATATTTGACTGGATGCATTTTATCATAAATGCCTCCAAAGAATTTTGACATTGGTTCTTTTCTATAAATATAATCTAATAACATTGAATTTGGATACATCAATTTTAAATCCAATAAATCAAGCTTTACTTCTTCTGCCATTAATTTCACTTCGTAATACAATAATAATAACCCTTGAGAATATTCATTAAAGATTTGGTTAACTTATTTAACCTTGAAATTCTTTTTAGAAATGAACTGTATAAATAATTGCAGTTCTTCTAGTTAAAAAGTAACTAACTCTTAACCTATTAAAGTTAGCACAATCTGAGTTTAAAAGATAAGAAATTTTTAGCGAAAGGAAATCATAATGATGTCCTTCCGGTTAAAAAGAAAAGAAAAAAATTAGAAGTAAGATTTCAGAATCTTCATAATTGAAGGTCCATCTAAGACCTGTTTAACTTCTAATTCACGACCCTCTGAAGTAATTACTTTACCTGTTCTATTCAACCAAGCAGGTGAAGGCAAAACTAAATCGGCATTCTTGTTTTCACCCATTGATATTGTGAATCCTTTGAACTTTTTATCAGATGATCCAATAACAAGATAATTCTTTGCTTTTGGAACCTCTTTCAAACCGAGTTGTATAAGACCTACTTCATTTAGTCCTTTGTGCATAATGATTGTTGGAATGTCTCCGGGCTGTGCTGGAGCATTAACAATGACAATGTCTGGGTTTTCCTTGGTAATGATTGCTCCTTGTTTCTTAGCTATGTGAACAAAGGGTTTCAAAACAGGGTAGTCTGATAAATCAACGTCCAATTTTATGCGTTTGCTAGTAAAGATAGATGCAAATTTGGTTGTAGAAATACCTTTATCGTAGATAGCTCCAATAGAGAATTTATGTTTCGATGCAAATTTCATTAACTCTTGTGCTTCGTCATTTGTCACACTTGGTGTTAAAACAATGGCTAAACTTCCGAGATGATCCTTAATAATAGTTTTAGCTTCATCATCAGAGATTTCTTTGAACTTGCTACCAACCTTCTGCATTGGTTTCTCTACACTTTTCTCCCAACTTCTGCCGAATCTTGGTTTATCACAAACCAAACCGTGATTCCAAGAATCATCGATAGTTGAAACATTCACTGGAATTCCCTTGTAGATATCAATATTCATTTCACAACCCATTCCGCAATCATTGCAGACAGTTGGTTTAGGAGTAACATTCCAAGGACCATCTTTTGGATATGGAGTTTTAAGTGCAAATGCACCTGTTGGACAATCATCAACAAATTGACCAATAAAATCACCTTTAACTTCACCGAGTTTGGTTCCGGGTGGCGGGCCATTTTTTGTTGAAAATCCTCTGTTGAGATTATCAATTAATCCTTCGCCAGTTATTTCATGGGTTAAATTGATACATCTACCACACAAGATACATTTGTTATTATCAAGAATAACATTGGGATGGGATTCATCAATCACATCTGATTGTAGTTCCCCTTCAAAAGTATCTTGTTTAGCATTATACATCATTGAGTATTCTTTCAATTTGCAATCAAAAGAATCAAGACAACCACAAGACATACACCTTTCAGTTTCTTTTAAGATATCTTCTTCTGAATGAGTTAACTCAACTTCATCAAATGTTTTTGCGCGTTCATTTGCAGGAAGGAGCTTTGGTTTTGCTCTTTCTTGTCGTTTTCTATCTTTGTAATCTTCTTCAGTAACTTTCTTCCAATGATTATATGGATAGTATTTTAGAAGGAATTCTTTGAGGTTTTTATCAGAATAGATTTCATCTAGATGTTCTGAAGGCTTTCGAATAATTTCTCGGATTTTAGGGAGAGTACCTTTAAGATAAAAATCAATCATTTGTGCAGCATTTTTAGACGTTGCAATAGCTTCAATGACAGTTGCTGCGCCAATTGCTACATCACCACCAACGAACACACCTGGAAGATTAGTTTCATAGGTGATTTCATCATATTTTGCTCCGCCCCAGTTATGATGTTCCAAACCATGTTGAGCTAAGAGATCATAATCGGGTCTTTGTCCGATTGCAAAAATGACAGTATCAACTTCAACACAATAATTTGAACCATCACAAACAATCGGTCGACTCCGACCACTTTCATCAGGTTCACCAAGCTCCATTCTAACTAATTCGACTTCTTGGATTTTTCCTTCACCAATTATACCGATTGGATTGGAAAGAATAAGAAAATTAACACCTTCTTCTTCTGCTTCTTCGATTTCAACTTGTCGAGCTGGCATTTCTTTTCTGGTTCGCCTATAGGAAAGTGAAACGTTTGCTCCGAGTCGTACGCAAGTACGTGCAACATCCATAGCGCTATTGCCTCCTCCAACAACCATAACATTTTCACCAATATCGATTTTCTCACCCATTGCTGTTCGTTTTAAGAAATCGATTGCATCCAAAACACCTGGTATTTCGCAATTATCTACTCTTGGTTTGTAAACTTTCCAAGCACCAATGCCGACAAAAACGGCATCATGTTTCATTTGTAGCTCTTCAAGTGTAATATCAACACTGACCTTTGTGTTAGTTTTTACTTCAATACCTGTATTAATTACAGTAGCAATATCTTTGTCCAAAATAGCTTTTGGTAAACGATATTCTGGTATACCATAACGCAACATACCGCCAAGTTCTGGGAGAGATTCATAGATAGTAACTTTATGTCCTTTTATTCGTAAATAGAAAGCCGCTGCAAGACCCGCAGGACCGCCACCGACTACTCCAACACTTTTACCAGTCTCTTTTGGAATGTCAGGCATCCAAGGACCATGTTCTAAATCATAATCTGCTGCAAATCGTTTTGCTTCACGAATTGCTACAGGACCTTCGACAAGATTCCTTCTACAAGCATCTTCACAGAACGCCGGACAGACACGACCAAGTGATGCTGGTAAAATGTAATCTTGTTTCATTAAAGCAACTGCTTCATGATGTTTGCCCATAGCAATTAATGCAAGATAGTTTTGAACTTCACTTTTAGTTGGACACCCATCATTACAAGGACCGATACAATCTCCATAATGATCAGAGAGCATCAATTCAAGAGCAGTTTTTCTACTATTAATCACAACATCATTATTGATATTTATCTTGTCGTTTTCTCTTGGATAGGTTGAACAAGCAGGTAATAGACGTCCGTTGATTTCAACTAAACATAGTCTACAAGAACCATAAGGATCTAGCTCTTTTACTTTGCAAACTCCCGCAATATGACGGTTGTTTTGCAACAAATAATCCATAATTGATGTTTTTTCAGGGAATTCTTTTTCGTCAGAATTTATTTTAACTTTCATTTGCTGTTCACTCCACATCTATTGCATCAAAACGACAAGCTTGATAACAAGCACCACATTGAATGCATTTATCTTGATCAATAACATGAATGGCTTTCTTATCCCCTGTAATGGCATCTGTTGGGCATTTTCTAGCACAAGCACGACAACCAGTACAAGCATCACTTATTGTGTAAGTGAGTAATGGTTTGCAAACTTTAGCAGAGCATTTTTTGTTATTGATGTGTGCTTCATATTCACCTCTGAAATATCGCACAGTCGTTAGAACTGGATTTGGAGCTGTTTGACCCAAACCACAGAGAGAACCTGTTTTAACTTTAGGAGATAAATCAAGTAATTTGTCAATGTCTTCTATAACGCCTTCTCCTTTAGAGATTCTATCAAGGATTTCCCATAATCTTTTGGTACCAAGTCGACAATAGGTGCATTTGCCACATGACTCTAAAACGGTGAAATCTAAAAAGAACTTCGCAATATCGATCATACAAGAATCGTCGTCCATTACAACCATTCCACCGCTGCCCATAATTGCACCGGTAGCATTAATGGATTCATAATCAACTGGTGTGTCAAATAGAGATAATGGAATACAGCCACCAGAAGGACCACCCATTTGCACTGCTTTGAGTGGTTTGCCTGATTTAGTTCCTCCACCAATATCTATGAGGATTTCTTTAATGGTCATACCCATTGGAACTTCTACATTTCCACCACGCTTGATCTTTCCAGCTAAAGCGAAAACTTTTGTTCCTTTGCTCTTTTCTGAACCCATGGCAATATATTTTTGCCAACCATTAAGCAAAATCCAAGGGACATTTGCCCAAGTTTCTACATTATTAATATTGGTTGGTTTACCTTTGTACCCTTTTGTTGAGGGATAGGGAGGTCGAAGGTTTGGCATACCGCGTTTGCCTTCAAGAGAAGCAAGTAATGCTGTTTCTTCTCCACAGACAAAAGCACCTGCTCCTTCCATAATAGATAAATCGAAATCAAAACCAGAGCCAAGAATATCTTTTCCAAGGAAGCCTTTTTCTCGGGCTTGTTTGATTGCGATATCTAATCTCTTTATTGCGAGAGGATATTCTGCTCGACAATAGATGAAACCATGATTTGCACCAATCACGTACGCACCAATAATCATTCCTTCTAAAACTTTGTGTGGGTCACCTTCCAAAACATTTCTGTTCATAAAAGCACCTGGATCTCCTTCGTCAGCGTTGCAAACAATATATTTAGGTTCACCTTGTGCCTGTCTGGTAAATTTCCATTTTAATGCTGTTGGAAAACCTGCACCACCTCTTCCACGTAAACCCGATTTAGAAAGGACATCAATAATTTCGTCAGCAGTCATTTTCAGAGCTTTTTCAAGCGCCTTGTAACCATCAACCTCAATGTATTCCTCAATTTTCTCAGGGTCAATATACCCTGAATTTTCTAAAATAATCTTGATTTGTTTTGAGAAAAAATTATCGACATCCCAAACGGTAACTGGTTTGGACTTAAATTCATCTTTTTTCACTAGAAATTCTTCAACAATTTCTCCTTTGACGATATGTTTATCGATGATTTGTTTCATTTTTTTGGTTGTCAAATCACCGTAAGTGTAGATCATATCTTCTGTAACAATATCTACTAAAGGTTCACGATAGCACATACCAGTACAACCAACATTCTTAATCTCTAACTCAATACTCTGTTCTTTAAACTCAGTTTCAATGAATTCTTTGATCTCTTCAGCACCAGCTGCAATACCACAAGAATTCATACCAACACAAATTCTCTTGATCATTCAAATTCATCCTTAACTATTTTTTTAGCTATACGTCGAACATCAGCTCGTGTTAAATTTCCGTAGACTTTGTCATTCACACTAAGAACAGGTGCAAGGCTACAACAACCTAAACAAGCAACAGCTTGAAGTGTGATTAAACCATCAGAAGTAGTTTCTTCTTCTTGGATGCCAAAAATGTCTATTAATTCATCTGCGATACCAACTGCGCCATTGACATGACAAGCAGTACCATGGCAAACCTTCACCACATATTTCCCTAATGGAGTAAAATTGAATTGGGAATAGAATGTCGCTACTCCATAAATTCTACTCAAAGGAACATCCAAATAACTAGCTAGTTCACCTAAAGCTTCACTAGGCAAATAACCAAATTTATCTTGAATTTGTTGTAGTAAAGGGATAATGGAACTACTCTCAGTTGAGTGCTCTTTGAAAAAGTCCAAGTCCTTTTTGTCTATTACCATTTGAATCGCCGAAATTCTAATTTCTCTCATCTTTAAGATTTTTGATTGGTATACCATTTTAAGTGGAAAGGATTTGTTACTTGAGAATCAATCACAAATAGCTATTATAAAGTAAATAAATTTGAAACAGATAAAAAAAGGCTATGGATTCCAACAAATAGAAAAGAGTGAGGAAACAATTTTCCTCATTTTTGAATTGACTAATTAGAATGTTTATGTTGCGCCTGTTTGACGAAGTTCACTAGCCAAGTCCAGTTTTTTAATTCGACGGACAAGTCTTGCAGTTGCTAACCACAAAGCGAGTAAGGATAATACGAGTACTATCGGCCAAGTAAACCATGGAATTGTTTTTGGAACATAGAAACTTCCCTCCAACATATATTCTAGGGACCAAATATATGATAGATAACCTAATGGCACTGTGAGAATTAAACCAAAGATACTAAGTATAGAGTTTTCCCAGAAAATCATACGGCGTAAATACTTCATCTTTGTGCCCATCGCTTTGAGAGCTAGAAAGTCTTGCTGCCTATCAACAAAAGAGATATACATCGCTTGGAAACTGAAAGCGACACCAGTAACTAATCCAATTACTAGAAATATTAGCATCATACCCAACATTGATTGCATCAAAGCCAACATAGAATTTAATGCAATCTCAGCTTCAACCCAGGCGTTTATGGAGAATTCTTCTTCAAATTCACTACGTAATGCAATTAGATCAGTATCTGATTCAACTTGAATTGAAATACCATTTACAAAACCTTCTGGTAAACCAAATACAAGATTTGCTTCACTTTTATAAAATGATTCTAAAGTCCAAAAAACTGAATAATCTATTAATTCACCAACTATGCCACCAATTTTGACAGTTTGATTTCCAATTAACCCTATTGATATCTCATCCCCTATTGTAATATCATATTCGGATGCAAATGCTTTCCCTAGAAGGATAGTTGATTCATCTAACTGCGATTTATCAATAGCATCTCCTTTAATAACGTTGAAATGGCGCATAGTAGAATTTTCTTGGAAACAAGTTATCTGAGCCCAGCTAATAAATTCATCTCGAAAATTTATTTTTGTAAAAAGGTCAACAAAAGTTTCTGATGCAGTGATTTGCCCAACAGTAGGATTACTTTCATTAACCATGAAAGCATTTACAGTTGCAATTGGAACAGGCGTTTCAAATTTTAATTGAACATCATAGGTATTGTATTCCTGGAAATTATTCATCATAATATCATACATGTTCCATTCCAAAGCTATAGAATTAACTAGAACAATCATAGACGTTGTCAAGGCCATAATTGTGATCAATGTTTTCTTTTTATTCATAAACACTTCACGTAAAGGAACTAACATATGAATTGATTTGAAAATTGGAATCCAACCAAATATTTTTTCAGTTAATGATTTGCCTGTTGTCTTTATTCTGGTAAAAGTTGCAGACATTGCTTCTCGTGGAGTTGCACTTGTGATAGGCCAAGCACTTAGTAAAGCTGCACCAAAACAAATGGCTAAAGTTATTGCAGAAGTTATGATGTATGGGATGACATCAACCGAAAGTGCTTGTTGATGTGTTCCATAAACCATGGTAACCATTTTAGTCATTCCAATGCTAAGACCGTAACCAAGCGGAACACCGATTAACATGCCAATAGATGATAATAGTAATGCAATGTTAATGTAATGAAAAAGAATATTTCCTTTTTTAGCTCCCATTGATAAGAATAAACCAATGTTCTTTCTCTGTGAATTTACTAATTTAGTTAATGTGTTTATGATAATAATTGCACAAACAATGATACTGATGAGACCAAAAACTACGCCAAATTTATCAACAGCACCGGCATCGCTTTCAAACATCTTATACTCGAGTGTTTCATCAAACAATTCGAATTTCAATGTATTAACATCAATATTATTCTGTGAAAAATAATTTGTCAATGAATCCGCGGCATCTAATATCATCTCCTCATCAAACCGCTCATCAACAATGTATAAAATTTGGTTAACAACATCTTGGCTATAAAAGAGAATGTCTTGAATTGTGTTAATGTTAACCCAAATAATCGCCAACTCACCTAAAAGAGGCATATTAGTAATGGGATCTACACAATAAATATAATCTGTATCTTGAGCAATACCTGTAGCATTAAATGAAAACCAGCTACCTCCAATATTCACTTCAACAAGATCATCTACTTCTATATCCTGTCCTAAAATTGGTATGATTCCCGCAAAATGAGCTTCAAGTAAACAACTATTATTTCTTGCTAATAATTCGGAATCTGAAGTAATACTTTCAGAACGTTGCTCAATAGTAAGTTGATTAACCTCATTTGGATAGTCTATTCCAATAACGATAGCAGAAAACTTTTCATCCTCAAATTTTAACTCTGTGTTAAAAATAATTCTACCTTCAATTCGATTAATATTATTTTCATTCATAAAAGTGGTATTGTTTTTGATTGTAGTGACATTGGTTTGAGCCACAGGTTGTGTGAAAGTAAATCTACCATCTGCTGTATTGGATACATCTAGATTTAGAGCATAAGTATCATAAAACATGGGTTCAGCAGCTAACATTCCCGAAACCATACAAATAGTCATTGAAACTATAGCTATTATGGATAACGAACGGAATTTATTAAGCCAAATTTCTCTGAAAATTTTCTTAGACATAATCTTCATGGGCATTCTAAACTCCAGGCACTTTCTTGGTAATATTACTTTGAGGTTGCTCTTCGATTTGTTCGATTTTACCCATTCGTAAATGAAAAACTCTATCGGCAAACTGTGTGATGCTCAAATCATGCGAAACTACAATGAAAGTAGTTTTTTCTTGATGATTGAGATCCCTCATTAATTCAGCGATCTGTTGTCCTGTAACATAATCAAGATTGCCAGTAGGCTCATCTGCAACAATTATTTTTGGTTTTTTAATCAAAGCTCGAGCGATAGCTACTCTCTGCTGCTCTCCACCAGATAACTGACTTGGAAATCTGTCTTCTTTACCTTCTAACCCAACTTGTTTTAGAATTTCAAATGATTGTTTCTTAATCTCAGCTTTTGTATGACCACCAGAAAATTCCAAAGCTAAACCAACATTTTCCCATGCTCGTAAGCTAGCTACAATATTGAAGAATTGAAAGACCCAACCAACATCCTTGCGTCGATAGGTATTCAAATCACTTAATGAATGATCAGAGATAACCTCACCATCAACAATAACTTGTCCCTCAGTTGGTTGGTCAATACCACCTATCATATTGAGTAAAGTTGTTTTTCCGGCACCAGAAGGACCAAGGACAACAACAAATTCACCTCGTTTAACATCCATCTTCACACCGTTTAAAGCAAATATCTCAGATTCACCGAATTCAAATATTCGTTTGAGATCTGAAGTTTGGACAATTATATCGTCAGACATGTAAATGCACCTTTAACAGCTATCTTTTTCAAACAATAACCGAAAATAATCATTAAGCAAATACAAAGTATCTTGAATAAAAATTAATCGCTATTTTCTAAGTATGAAATACAACGTTACTAACTATAGTAAACGAATTACGTTTGTTCCTTCGTAATTCGTTTTAGCATGTTTTCTGCTTTCTTATCTTCTTTGTCTAAAGCAAGAAGTTTTTCAAAGCATTTCTTAGCGTTATCTAATTCTCTAAATCCATAGAGTTTATTGCCAAAAACCACAAGACTATCCTTGAAAATTTCATTGATTTCAATAGCTCGTAAAATGAAGTCAAAAGTAGTTTCAAATCCATTTTGTAAATGTAATATTCCTGCTAGATAACCAAAAGACCACTTTAAACCATATTTCTGGTCCAATTTTGTTTTACATTCTTCTAACAAAACATCGATATCCAAGTCTATCTTTGTCAATGGAATATTTCTAAAATTTATTTTCTTATCATCTAGGAAAAAGGATTCTCCATCCATATTGAAGTAAACATTGTCTTTGTATTCCTTTAACTTCATATTGTCTGCCCCTATAAGGTAGAGAAACCCATTGATTACTGATAAACCCAAATAATAATCTACACCAAAAATTGTATATTTGTAAATTCCAAGATATTTCGTCCATTCTTTCTTGTCAGGTCCTTTCTTATCATTTGGTGAGTCATTCTGATTTAAGACATACACATCACCATTTATCTTACAATGTAATGAAGTAGCATTTCTTTGTTGCTCAACTAACTTGAATGCTAAAACTTCACCTTCTTCAGTTGTGTATTCCAATGAGTTTTGTGGATAAAGAAACTGTTTAGAACCAAACATATTGTACATGTATAGCTTACCATTTTCCATTACTATGTTTCGCATACTTACTCTGTGGCCTAAATACGTTCCAACTACCTTTTGTAAAACATCAGGTCTAATATTGACAGCTATCGGTTTTGTTTTTTCTTTATACATTAATTCAAGTGCTTTTCGTGTTAGTTTCACCTGTTCTCCAGAGTGATGTGATGAATTAGTGAAAACAATTGCAGAAATTTTATGTTTAGGAATCCAGGTATGTTGAGTTTGGTAACCATATCCACCACCACCATGTGTAAAAACTTCAGCATCACCAATGGGGTTCTTTTGATAGAGACCTAAACTATACTTATTTTCCACTCCATCTAATTCAAATTGTGGCTTATACATCTCCTCAAAAAGATCTGCAGGGATGAGTTGTTTCCCTTTGAAAGAACCTTTGCCCAAATGTAACATAGCAAAAAGTGCTTGCTCATTAACCGATATGTACACTCCACCTGCTCCTAACATAGGAACTTGGACAACGGGACATTGAAAATCACCACTAGAGCCTTTCGCGAAAGAATGACTTAATGCTTCAGAAAGATTAAAAGTTCCTTTGGTGATGCCTAAAGGTTGGAAGAGCTCTTCTTTAACAACTTCCTGAAATGATTTATTACTAATTTTTCCCAAAACATAAGCAGTTAAATCCATGCCAATATTAGCATAGGCATATTGAGAGCCAACTTTGTTTCTCAACCAAGTGTCAGCAACACTAATAATGTGATCTTCAAACGAACAGGGCGCATTATTGTAATTATTACCTACTGCTGCTTCATGAGTAAAACCTGCAGTATGACTTAACATACGTCGAAATGTGATTTTCTCAATTTCCTCATCTTGATCACCAAATTTTGTACTAATAGTGAAATTTGGATAGTATTTTCTAATAGAATCATCAAGGTCAATTAAACCCTTGCCTGCAAGAATCATAAAAGTAGTAGCAGTAATGGTTTTAGCCATAGATTGAGTACTAAAGAGAGTATCAGCAGTAACTTTCTCTTTCTTGGAGGTATCAGTAAAACCAAAACCCTCTGACCAAACAATTCTTTCATCATCAACTAGAGCTATAGCTAAACCACAGATCTTTTCTCGTTCAACAATTTGTTCAATTTCTTCTCTTAACTCTTCAATAATAGAATTATATTTCACAACACTCAAAATAATCACTTCATTCTGTTTGGGTTTAAAATATCGCAGTATAACTAGAATTCAATTTGCAATCATTCTATACAAAAGATAATTCTTCTGTTCTGGCATAATAACCCCCAATATAGATTAACGTACCCAAAATTTACTTATAAATCTTCAAACTAATCTAGTTTTTCGTAACAAAAATACGTTAATTTTGTTCAAATAATGCTCAAAATCTACAAAAGCAGAATTAAACTTGAGGGGGGAAAAATCAAAAAGTAAAAAAGAAAAGGTGGCAGATTTTCTAACCCACCAAATATTACAAGTATATTTATTTGCCCTTCGACCTTCTAACAATAGCTATTATACCTACGATTATACTTGTTAATACAACACCAATTCCAATGGCAATTAGATCCTCAGCATAACCTGGAATATTTGGAATGAAATAACCAGGTTGTTGTGTACCAGTTTCTGGAGGAGGCGTGGGAGTAAGTTCATCTACAATGTCTAAAGGAATAATTTTGTAATAATAGGGATCATTGTCTGTGAATTTAGTCAGAACAATGTGTTTGCCAGTAAAGGTTAAACCATAGCCAAATCCGGGACCTATTGAAGTGATATCGATAAACTCATCTCTAAATTCACCAGTAGTAGTGTTGATTGCTCTAATTAGATATTCATCACGTTCATATCCCCAGATGACATCATTGTTATAATCATAGGTTATTCCATATATATCTGAAACTGGAAATTCTTCTAAAGTTGACATATCTAGTGGATCAAGTTTATACAAAACATTGTCTTGACCCATTGCCCACAGGAACGCTCCATCAAATGCAAGAGATTTGATCATTACATCTAAGGCAGTATGACTTTTTATTTGCGTGCCATCAAAAGAATAAGTGTAAATATTATATGGTGATTCTTCAGAAGACATAGCTAAATAAGCATCAAACATTGCAGTTATTCCCACAGGATGGAAAGGAACAGACCAAGTACTAGTATAAGCATTTGTGATATCATAGGTTCGAATAGATGTTGATTGATTCTCACAAACAAAAAACTGCTTATTACCATAAGCTATATCAGAAGCATTTGAGATAGAAAGTTCTTCTCTTAAGTAAACATCACCAGGATTGGTTGGAATTCTAGCAATCAACACTTCATCTATAATTGCAGCTTGACTATGAAATAAATGTGTATCATTACAAGCAATACCACTACCTTGAGCGGATGGACTGGCAAACCCCTCTACTGCAGAACCTGTTTGAGGATCGAATGCAATCACTCGATCTTCTATGTAGTCAACACACCAGAGCAAACCATTATACCATTCTATATCAGCTGGAAAGAATGGAAGAGTGATTGTTTTAATAATTACACCAGTATCTGGGTCAATTCTATGCAAGTTATTTACATCAGTTTGAAACGCCCAAAGATGAGTGCCATCCCAAGTCAAACTCCTAAAAACACCAACAGAAAGTGGGGTATGAATAGAGGATATCATATCACCAGTAGAGTTAAACTTCGCTATAGTTCCATTTGGGGGAGTTAGGTAAGTTGAAATATAGAGATTAGTTCCATCATTGGTAATCCCCCCAGTTCCAAGTGGTAATGAATAATTTCCAATACTTACACCTGTAACTGCATCATATTCATAAATAAAACCGTGACCGGTAGTAATTCCGAAAATAGAACCATCCATAAAAGTAATGCCACTTAATCTATGAGGTTCTGTGCTAAAAGATTCTGAAAAGTCACCTAACATTTCTATTTTCATATCTGTTGGATTCTCAATAGTTACAGCATTATTTTCCTTAACAGTTGTAAAACCAAAAATAATACTCGAAAAGAATAATAAAATAAACAAAGATGTACAATATTTCTTATTTTTCAAATAACACACCATTTAATCTAAGTTTAATACTATATTAAAACATACAACGTTGTTTAAGAATTTGCCTAGAAATAGATATATTAATTGATCTAAATTTTGGCTCTAACCTTAGTGTAGAAATAAATAAAAAAAGATAATAAAAGGCATAAAAGCCCTCTAAAAGTAATCGAATTAAATAACACCTTGAGCAAGCATAGCTTTGGCGACCTTAAGGAATCCGCCGATGTTTGCACCGACTACGTAGTTTCCTGGGCTACCATATTTTTCTGCTGTTGTTACGCAAGTTTCATGGATGTTGTCCATAATTTTGTGAAGTCTGTCTAATACTTCAACTTTTGTCCATGAATATCTCAAACTGTTTTGGGACATTTCTAGACCGGAAGTAGCGACACCACCAGCGTTTGCTGCTTTACCTGGACCGAAGGAGACACCTTTCTCAATGAATAAGTCTACTGCATGTGCAACACAAGGCATATTTGCACCTTCGCTGACAGCTAAGCAACCACTCTTTACTAGAGCTTTAGCTTCGCCTAAATCAACTTCATTTTGTGTTGCGCTTGGAAGAGCAACTTCAATACCTGGGACATACCATGGACTCTTGATGTCTTTGTGTTCATTGTAGACATAATAGTCAACTTTGAATTTGTCTGCGTATTCTTTAATTCTGCCACGTTTGACATTCTTCAAGTGCATAACGAATTCCAATTTCTTCTTGTCAACACCATCGTTATCAACAATGAAACCTGTGGAATCAGAAAGAGTAATTACTTTTCCGCCTAACTGGGTTACTTTCTCAGTAGCATATTGTGCAACATTTCCAGAACCGGAAATTGCGACAACCTTACCTTTGAGACCATCTTTTACTCCTCTGTGTTTGAGCATACTTTCTGCAAACCAAGTAGCACCATAACCTGTTGCTTCTGGTCTGCCAAGAGAACCACCATATTCTGGAGCTTTTCCTGTAAGAACACCATGCCAGACGTTTTTGATTTTTCTATAAGCGCCAAAAAGGTAACCTATTTCTCGTCCGCCAACACCGATATCACCGGCTGGAACATCTAAATCAGCATCAATGTGTCTATAAAGTTCTCGCATAAAGGCTTGACAGAAGCGCATAACTTCACCATCAGATTTGCCTTTTGGATTAAAATCAGAACCACCTTTACCACCGCCCATTGGCAAACCGGTAAGTGCGTTTTTGAATACTTGTTCAAAAGCTAAGAACTTTAGAATTCCGTCATAAACGGATGGATGGAGTCTTAATCCACCTTTGTAAGGTCCTATTGCTCCATTAAATTGGATTCTGAAACCTCTGTTAACTTGGACAACACCTTTGTCATCGACCCATGGAACTCTGAAAGTAATTATTCTTTCAGGCTCTACTAGTCTCTCGACAATTCTTGCTTCAACAAATTCAGGGTGTTGTTCTAGAGCTGGCTCGATTGAATCTAGAACTTCCTTCACTGCTTGATGGAATTCTGGTTCTTGAGCATTTCGTTTAACCACTTGCTCGTAGATTGGATCTGTAATTTTACCCATTTTGAATTGACCTCAATATTGTTTCTCGAGGGATTGGATATTTTTTTTCACCTTTATTTCTTCAAGGTGATATCAACGTCATCAATAAGATAGACGCTACAAAGCACCTTAAATTAATACTATTTAAAAATTTTCTACTCATTCTATCTTTTTTTTGAAGTAAAAAAACGTTTATTTTGATGAGAAACGACCAAGTAAAAAACAACCAATTGTGTTAGCATTTTCTTGAACCGTTCTTTCAAAAATTAACAATTATAAACATATAAAAGGTATTAAACAAAATAATTATTAGAGAAATAAAGAGGAAAATAATATTTAAAGGCGTTAAATTGAAAGTTACATTAATTGGTGATTGAAGATTCAAACTGAAACAAAAAGAGATTTGGGTGTCATTCTTTTTCTCGTAATAGGCTCTATTTTTACTTCTCTAATTTGGATAGGGGATATTGTTTCTTGGGCTTTTCTTGGAAACGGTTTTACATTGGATATAATCTTGTTGATTGTAGCAATCGGATTAACATCATTAATGGTCTATTATAGTAAAAAAACCAAAATACCATCAAAATCATTTGAAAATCTCGCAGATGCAGAGTTAGACTTTAGATTAAAAGATAAATCTCTGGATAGTAAAACAAAAGCACTTATTGAAAGTGAAATCGAATCCCGTAGACGGAAAAAGGCTACTCATTCTCTTCGGAAAGAGAACGCTGCTTTCTTTACCTGTAACACTTGTGGTGAAGTAATTAAATCTAAAGCGAAAAGCTGCTCTGCATGTGATTCTCCACGGTCTTTATGTGCAATTTGTCAATCAGAGCTTTCACCTGATGATACAATAGTTAGAACACTTTGTTGCCAGAGTTATGCTCACAAAGAACACATTTTAAATTGGCTTTCTGCAAAAGGATATTGTCCTAATTGCTTGCAGCAAATAAAGGAAAACGATTTAGTTTCAATCATTTTTATTGATTATATTTCAAGTGAATAGAGCTGACCTTGGAATCAGCTTGTAATAATTCGAAATGATCCATGTTTCAATTTGTTTAATTTATTGAG
>JABCTZ010000027.1 GCA_018238155.1 Candidatus Heimdallarchaeota archaeon
CGCAACTGAAGAAGAAGCTGAAGACGCAACTGAAGAAGAAGCTGAAGACGCAACTGAAGAAGAAGCTGAAGACGCAACTGAAGAAGAAGCTGAAGACGCAACTGAAGAAGAAGCTGAAGACGCAACTGAAGAAGAACCAAGTGAAACCTCCGTTGAAGTCTCTCCTGTAGACGACGACGATGATGAGTGGTAAAGAAAAAAATCAATTTGGTGAAATTTTTTCACCAATTCTCTTTTTCAATAGTTAATCAAAACGATTATAAGTAATTGTAAATGAGAAACATAATCGTAGAAAGCTAGCCCGGTAGTGTAGCTAGGTCAAGCATCTAGGACTCTGAATCCTGGGACGGCGGTTCGAATCCGCCTCGGGCTACCATTTTTACCATCCAATTTTGAGTAGCTAGTTAGTTTATCTTTACTATAAGATATCCAAAACATTAAATAACTCAGTAATGAAATTTTAAGAGCTAATAGTAATTGTAACGGTTACTCTAAAAATAAATACAAGCAAATTTTATAGAAAAAGGTCTGTAATCGTTGATTAGCATAGGTGACTAATAAAATGTTTGAAGAAATCCGCTGGCATGGTAGAGGAGGACAAGGTGCAGTAACTTCTGCGAAAATACTTGCTGATGCTGCACATCGTGAAGGTAAATTTGTCCAAGCTTTTGCTTTTTATGGAGCAGAACGAAGAGGAGCACCTGTAGAGACTTATACACGAATTTCTGATTGTCATGTAAAGCGACATTCTCAAATCTATAATCCCACAGTTGTTGCAGTACTTGATCCTGCGCTCCCGAAGATATTATATCTGAAAGGACTTTCAAAGAATAGCACTTTAATTGTTAATTCTAATAAACAAATGGAATTCTCTTCCGAAATTGATTGTACGAAATTCTGGATAGATGCAACACAAATTGCAATCGATTTGGAATTACGTGTATCTGAAAGTTACATCACAAATACAATAATGACTGGTGCAGTAGCAAAAGCAACAGGACTAGTGAAGCTGGATTCTGTGCTAGATGCACTCAAGAGCCAACTTAACAAACGAATCTGGGAAAAGAATATTGAAGCCGCCAAACGTGGATACAACGAAACACATCCCTACAATAATGGAGGAAAATGAGAATGACAAATACAAACGACGATTTTAAAGTTGATACTTGGAACTCAAGACCTGCAAAAGGTTCAGCTGGAGAAACAGGTTTGTGGAGAACATTCCGACCTGTTATTGATCATGAAAAATGTACAAGATGTGAAATTTGTGTACTCTTTTGTCCAGAACCTTGTATTGAATTGAATCAAGAGGATAAGTCACATAAAAAAGGAAAAATAATTATCGATTATTTGTACTGTAAAGGGTGTGGCATGTGTGCAAATGAATGTCCACAGCATTGTATAGCAATGATCAAAGAGACTGAATTTTCCAAGGAAAAAGAAAAGGAGGACAAATAAATGACTGTTTCAGATAACCGACCAAAATCATTAGGGCATGATGAACCAAAAACCCTCATCATTAGCGGTAATCATGCAGCTGCTTATGCTGCCAAAATGGCTCGTGTAGAGGTCGTTGCTGCTTATCCTATTACTCCTTCTACTGGATGTATTGAAAAAATATCTGATTTTGTAGATGGTGGAACAATGGGTGCGCATTATATTAAGGTTGAAAGTGAGCATAGTGCTGCTGGTGCATTAATTGGTGCATCTGCTACAGGTGCCCGAACTTTCTCTTCTACTTCCGCTCATGGTTTGCTCTATATGGCTGAACTTGTTTGGTGGGCTGCTCTTGCTCGTTTACCTGCAGTTATGAGTATAGTAAATCGAGAATTAGCTCCTGCATGGTCCATTTGGGCTCAAACACAAGACTCGATGGGTCTTCGTGATTCCGGTTGCCTTCAATATTATTGTAAAAATAATCAAGAAGTCTTTGATTCGGTTATTATGGCCTATAAGATCAGTGAACATGAACATGTTTACATGCCTTCATTAGTTTGTCAAGATGCTTTCATTCTCTCTCATACAAATGCTCCCGTAGATATGCCCGCTCAAAAGGACCTTGATGACTTCTTACCTGCTTACGATCCAAAACATTTCAAACTCGATCCTAAAGATCCTATTACACATAGTAGTTTAGCTTATCCGAAACACTATCGTCAGAAACGACTTAACATTATGGAATCAACTCATCGTGCCAAACAAATCATCAAAGATGTTTGCGCAGATTATAAGAAACGCTTTGGAAAATTCCATGGTGATCTTCTTGAAACATATGGGCTCGATAAGAAAACAAAGCATCTCATTATTTCTCATTCTTCTATTGCAGAGGAAATTGAAGTCTCTGTTGATATGTTAAAAGATAAAGGATTTGATGTCGGTTTGATTCGATTACGAGTTCTTAGACCATTTCCAGATGGAGAGCTCAGAGAACTTTGCAAGAATATCGAAACAATTCACTTTATCGAGAGAGCTCCTTCTTATGGTTATAAGGGTATTATCGCTATCGATACGATGGCTGCTCTTTTTGAAGGCGATGCTCGACCAAAAGCATTCCACCACATCGAAGGACTCAGTGGGATGGATGTCACTGCAGAATATGCTGCTGACTTAATCGAAAAAGATCTTGAAACTCTAAAATGAGGTGAAAGAAAAAATGGTTACTACTAAAGAGATTTTAAGACTCCCAGAACCCATTCTAGCGGGACATGCTGCTTGTGCAGGCTGTTCTTCTTCCCTTGGATTGCGTTATGCATTAAAAGCCCTCGGTGAGGATGTTATTATGTCTGTTCCTGCATGCTGTACTTCCGTTTGGCAAGGACCTTATCCAAAATCATCTATATCAGTTCCAGTACTAAATATTGCTTTTGCTGCTGCAGCTTCAGCTGCTTCTGGCATTTCAGGCGCATTACAAGCTAAGGGAAACAAAGACACAACCGTGCTTGCTTGGGCTGGAGACGGTGGAAGTGTTGATATTGGTTTAGCAACTATATCTGGTGCAGCAGAAAGAAATGATAATATGATTTATGTTTGCTATTCAAATGAAAGCTATAGTAATACCGGCGTTCAAAAATCTGGTGCAACACCCCCAGGTGCTCGAACTACAACAACACCTTATGGTCGTGTTGGTTCTCCAAAAGATATCTCCTTAATAATGTGGACACATAACTTACCCTACGTTGCAACAGCTTGTACATCTTATCCACGAGATTTCATTACAAAACTCCAGAAAGCACAGACAATGGATGGATTCAAATTTATCTACCTTCTCGCACCTTGTTGTGTTGGATGGCGATTCCCATCTGAGAAAACAATCGAGATTGGAAAACTCGCAGTAGAATCTGGTGCCCATATTTTGTGGGAAGCAGTAAATGGAGATATTAAAATATCTAATTTAAGTAAGAAATATGAAGATCCTGCAAAGAGAAAACCATTAGCCGAATATTTGAAAGATCAGGGTCGTTACAAAGGTATTGGTGAAGAAATGATAACCGCCTATCAAAACTATATTGATCATCAATGGTCTATTATTACTTCCCTCGCTAAAATTAGACAAAAATAACAAAAAAATTGAAGCATATTTTACATGCTTCTTCTTCTTTTCTTTCTTTTTATGCTCATAAAGAATCTACCATTCGAGCATCTTTTTAGCTGCTAAAATATTTTCTTTTACATTTGTGTGCAAATCAGGTCCATGTCCACTATATAAATGCTCTAACTCCAATTCTGCTAATTTATTTAAGGATGCAATTAAAGTAGTTCTATTTCCAGTTGGAAGATCAACTCGACCACAACCTGCACCTGCAAACACTACATCTCCTGCAAAAAGTGATTTGCTTTTTTTATCGTAAACAACTGCACAACCGTCTGTATGTCCTGGGGAATGAATGACTTCCAAATCAGCACCCTTAAAAGTGATTTTCTCATTATCTTTGTAGACTTTTTCAACCGTATAATTAATTTCTCCTGAGCCATACATTGAAAGTAAAGTCACAGTATCTTTTTCATTGATATGTTTGGCTGTTTGTGAACTTGCACTATATTGAACATTTGTAAACTCAGCTAAATTATCGCTTCCTAAAACATGATCAATATGGCAATGAGTTAAGAAAACCTCTATTTGGAAATCAGTCATTTTCTCAGTCATTTTTCCCAATACTTTCTTCAAAGCAAAATTAGTTTGAAGGCCATCAAGCCCAAGATCTATCACTAGAATTTTCTCTTCGTTTTCACTGCTCAAAATGAAAATATTGGAATTTAATCCTTCTCCTCGTATAATTTCTACTTGCATAATTAGTCTTCTCTCCAAAGTTTTTTCTGCATCAAATAAACAATGTTTCCTTTTCTCATTCGCTCTCCAATTATTTTATATTCTCTATGTTTGTAGAAATCAACTAATTTCTGATGATCTCCATAGGTTTCTACCACCACAACTCTTTCTTCTCTTTTTCTAAGCATCTGTTCTGCAGAATCTATTATATAAGAACCGAATCCTTTGTTTTGCATACTAGCTATTATTGCTACTTTCTGAATTTCCATTACATTATGACTCTCCTTCAATTTAATAGTAAAGGTACCAATTACTTTGCTTTTGTAAAGAACAGAATAGATTGTTTTATTTTCGATTCTTTCTAGAATCTTTTCTTCTGTTTCTAACATTCCTCGGGGTTTTCTTCCTAAAATAGTTTCAATAGGTGTATAAGCAGTTACAATAATATCTAGTAAGGTACGAACTTCCTCCAGAATAGATAACCGTATCTCTGTTTCTTTCATCCAATCTTCTTTCAAAAAGTCTGGTGTATGCAAATGAAAACTCCTGCAGCATAGTGCTATTTTTTACTCAATCAATCGTAAATCATTGTGTTATTTGAATTTTACTAATTTACTTAAGATTAACTGTTGTTAAACTGAAAAAATGACTTTTATACTATTGATATATTGTATATTAAACTTTAAAGATAATCTAATTGAATAATTCATATTGTTGGTGCTAATATGAGAGCAATAACTCAAGAAAAAATTGATAATTTGACTGAATTTATGGAAAAAAATAGTATTGATGTTATATTAATAGCTGACTGGGAAAATGCTAGAGATGTTAATATGCGTTTTCTATCAGGACATCCTATGGATGCAACGTTGGTGTTAACTGCGGGTGGAGAAGTTTGTTTGGTTCCATGGGATAAACAATTGGCAGAAGATCATGCACAGGTGGATGTAACTCTTGACTTCACACAATATGCTAATAGACAAGCAGGAGGGGCTATTGAATATATTAAAGATGCTACCAAAAAAGACAATCCAATTATTGGTGTAAATAATAATATTCCTTATCGTTTTATTTTAAATATCAAAGAAAGACTGCCAAATGCCACCATCTTTTCTAATCCAAAAGAAATTGCTGATAAATTTTCAACACTAAGGGCTACAAAAAGCCCACAAGAACTTGATAAATTGACGGAAGCAGCAAAGATTGGCAACAAAACTATTGCTGATATCAAGAAATTTGCAGAAGAAAAACAAGGTACAGAAAGTGATTTATCATTTATTGTAATGAAGAAAATGAGAGAATATGGTGCAGAAGATAATGCTTTTCCATCTCTAATTGCAAACACTAATCGTTCACATATGATTCATTGTCACCCATCTGCTGGAAATAATCGTTATGCAGAACAAGGTTTGGCATTAATCGATTTTGGTGCATTATTTGAAGGTTATTGTTGTGATATTACCGTCCCCATAACATTTGGTAAGCTTACACCTGAACAAGAAAAAATCCGTGATACAACTCTTAAAGCCTATGAGGCAGCTATTGAATCAATTGATTTGGGTGTTCCTTTTTGGAAAATTTCCAAAGCAGCAAATGACGTTATTGAGACAGCTGGTTATGTAATGCCCCATGGTTTAGGTCATGGCTTAGGTCTTGCTGTTCATGATTCTCCTGGTGTGAGACAAAAACCTACTGATTCAATTGCACTCAAAGGTTGGACTGAACGTGTGGTCGAAGATGGTATGGTGTTTACTATTGAACCTGGTGTTTATATTAAGGGGCTTGGTGGACAAAGATTAGAAAATGATGTTATGATTCGCAATGGAAAAGTAGTCGTTTACACAAAATCAGAATTAGTTGAAGTTGAATAGGATAGAATGGTTGATCCATTTCTATCTGATTTTTCTCAACACATAATTGTGTTTATGTTTTATCAAACACTTGGTCAAATATTTTCTTAAAAAGTTCTTTTGCTTTTAGCATTGCATTATGACCTTCTTTGGTTATCGAGTAATATTTGCGATCAGGTCTTCCTTCAGGGTTATCTTTTACATATGAAACAACGAGATTATCTTTTTCTAATTTATACAGAATTGTATATGATGTTACTGTAGCGGGTTCAAATCCGAATCGTTTCTTTATTGATTCTTTGAGTTCATATCCATACATCTCCTTTTCTTGTAAGAGTCTGAGGATATAAATCCATAAATTATCAATAGAAATTTTTTTCGTCAAGCGTTTGAAGGCTTTTGAACTTTTATTAGAGCTCTCTCCAGTTAGATGTTCGTAAGTCATTTCAATTAAATCCTGTAAGACAATCTCTATTATTGGATTGAACTCTTTATAATCTTGTAGTTGAAAAAAGTTTGCTTCTTACATATAAAACAAGTTATTTCATTTGTAGAAGATTAGCTTCTTCTAAAAAAACCATTATAAATGGTTAATTCTGATTTCAACTTGAAAGCAAATCTTTTTAAAATAGAGACATACGTTCAACTTAGAAACTGACAATAATTTATAAAAATTATTGAATCGGTCGTGAACAAATGACTAAAAAAAGAAAATCTGGTGGCAGATCCAAAGGAAGCAAAGGCAAAGGTGGATCAGTCCAATGCTCCTCTTGTGGTAGGCAAGTACCATCTGATAAAGTCAAGAAAGAAACAAAATATGTTACTCTCATTGACCCCATGCTTGCTAGAGAATTAAGAAGAGAAGGTACTTTCATACCTAGAGAACGTACAACCAAGTACTATTGTGTATCTTGTGCCGTTCATCGAGGAAGAGTAAAGATTAGATCTAAAAAAGATCGTAAAACCTAGAAATATTAGATAAACGATTTTTTTTGAGAGGAAGTTTTATCCTCTCAGCTATTATCTAATATTATGTTTATTATTTTAAATCAACTTTGTACTAGAGTGAGAGGATTTGTTACTGATTGACACAGAAAATTCTATTTGTTGTTATTTTGGAAGAAGAACCACCTAAATCTGATTTTTCATTAAAAAATCTCCCAGGTGAATCAAAAATAGATGTTATTGCACGAAACATCTTAACTTTGTATCCAAGATCTCATCTAAAATCAAGTATTACTTATTATGCATTATTCACCAAAAATTCACCAATGGTTCTCCAAGTAAATGGTTTAACTGTAAAAGAAGAGTGGTACGATGAAATTGAAATAGCATCATTTATTCGAAATTCATTTGAAATCCCTGCTGAGAAATTTGATGTTGACTCAATAAATACCTCAAATGAGATCCAGTGGTACTCCTTGAGTAATTTTCAACATTTCTTTGAAGTTATTTCTGCATTACATTACAACCTCATTTATCTCCATGAGTCAGGAGAACCAATTGATACCTCTCAAAAACTAAAAGGAACAAAGGATAGCTTAGCTTTTATTTTGGGTGGTAGACAAGATATCTCTCGTGAACATGAACAATACCTTGAAACGATTCAAGTAAACAAAATAAACCTTGGTGAAAAATCTTATCTAGCATCAACTTGTATATTAAAAATTCTCTTTGAAATTGATAAGATTAATGAAGAATTTTAATAAAATAGTGTAATTACCATTCTTCATTCCAATAGCAATAATTATATAATCTAGAAGAGTTTGCCAAATCAATATTACCGAACTAATTACTGCAAAAGTTTTCTCTAGCAAAAAATTCGGTGGTGGAAACTATGTCTGAAGATGTACAATTAGCATTAAGAATTTTAAAAGACATTAGCGAGGATACAAGCGTTCCAAGAAACATTCGAAGGAGTGCCAGTGATTCACTAGCAGCTATTAATAATGTAGAAGATGAGCCTTCTCAAGCAATCAGAGCAAATATTGCTACAAGCATTTTAGAAGAAACGAGCTTAGATCCAAATTGCCCTGTTCATGCTCGAACTTTAATTTGGAAAGCAATTTCTATCTTAGAGATTATTAGAGACGAAGAGGAATGATTTTTTCATTTTCACTCCGTTCACTTTTTATTTATCTATTCATTTTGAGTTAATCTTAGAAATTCTTCTTCGAAATTTTCTTCTCCAATAGCCAAAACATATGCTTTACCATATCCAAGAGTATGGATGTAATTATTGATGGTGTCAGTATCTTCGTTGAATGTAGTAATTATTAATGGTATAGTTTCTCTATCTGTGAACTGTAATTGAGAAGCAGCTAAGAGAGCTTTTATTTCCTTCTTTTTCTGAAATGATAGAGAATAAGTTTTTGTTTGGTCATCACAGACAAGGAAGTTACTTGTCCAAATTAAACCAAGAATATCATTTCTAAGCTGAAAATCCAAGCGCCAAATCCTTTTATCTAAACCAAGTTCTTGATAATTTACAATCGAAATTGTTTTTTGAGAAAAGGTTATCTTATGGTTTTTACAAAAATCTGCAAGATAATGCTTGATTATTTTTTTATCTTCCCCTTCATAAATCGAATAAATACAGAAGGCTCCTTGTGGATGTGGAACTAGAAGTTTGAGTAAAACTCCGGCATCAAAAAGATAAGTAATATCTTTCTCTCGAAAATGAGTTTCATCTAAAGCAATTTTATATTTGCCAATACGTTCTCTGTCTGTTTTTTTTGCATATATCCAGTTATTTAGAGCAACTTCGTTGTAAAATTCTCGATGTTCATCTCGTATTATTGAATAATTTTTCTTAGTGTTATTCACAGCAATTTTTGGTGTTAGAGATTGAGAGAGATGTTTGAAATTTCTAGCTTTAGTTCGTTCTTTCTTTTTTACTCTTTTCTTCTTATGGGTCTTAGGAGTTGCTTGTGTGAGCGACTCATTTAAAGTCATATCATAACTAACTAAAGGAGTTGACTCCTGAGCTTTTTTTTTATCGTTACTATTTGCTGAGCGAACATGTTCAATGGCATCTTCCCATAATTTATCAAATTCCATTTCTAATTGAGTTGTTTCAATATTATTTTCACGTTGTGTGGATGTGTTTATGTATGGAACAGTCTCTTCTTCAGGTGGAGAACGCACATCAAAATCGATTTCTTGTTTTTCCTCAATTTCGAGTTCTGCATTATTACTCTCTATGCCAATATTTCCTGTTTCATCAAAAACTACTTCTCTAGTAAATTCATCTATTTCTACAATGGAGTTATTCTCACTCGACAAGTTCAGTTTATTCTTATACCAATAATAGGTAATGAGTAAGATTTCAAAACCAAAGAGCCCTATGATCAATAACCAGCTCTTAGAAAGCACATAAGCGGGGATTGAAAGCAAAAAAACAAAATGACTGCTAAATGAAGATGCAGAGATGAGTAGAAAAACATATGTTACTAAAACAAGATAATTAATTATTGTAGTACCTGCCAATAGCTTCTTGAGAATGCCCTTGCTCAATTGAAATTTCATGTAAACTCGACCCGAAAGACTCTATAAATAAGTAATAATTAGCCTTTTTAAACTCAAATAATTAGCCAATAGAAAAGAGATTGATTGAAACCGAAAAATCAATTGACAATATATCTTATTCGTTATTTAATGGATTTTTGGCACTAAATCTGCAAATTGTAGTGACCATTGAGTATCCAGATTTATGAGCTCTTTGATGTTCAATCATATGTGGGCATGTCTTACATTGTTTTGTTGAAAAAGACTGGTTGGATTTAGGACATAAAATCGTTTGAAATTTCAGCTGAGATTTATCTATCTTGTTTATTTCTGAACCAATTCCTCTTGTAGAGTGTTTTTCTATTTCATTTTTGGAACATAGTAATTCTTTGAACATTGTTTTCAACCTTAAATTAGTAAATTACCGCTTGCTCTTTCACGATATTTCTGTAAATAATAATGTAAAAGAGTCCTTTTAAAGGCATCAAATCTAATAAGATAGCATTAATTGAGCAAAGAATGTTTTTCAATGAAGTAGCTTTAAAAGAAACTTTTCTACACTAATTTATTTTATTGTCTTTTAAATACTGAATTTCTCACTTAGGTTATGAGTAGGCAATAATGATAACAACTTTTAACCTCTTTAATGCAATCGCATGGATTGTCGCTGGGTTTATTTCCGCAGTAATAAGCATATTATTTCTAAGTAAAAACCCAAAGAAAAAATTAAATCAATTATTCTCTGCAGGTTTTCTCTTTTGGTCGTTTTCATTAATCTTTAATGGAATAAATTTCCTAGTTGCTTATCGATCGGTGTTCATAGCAAATATCTTTAGAGATATGTGTGTAGTAACAGGAATTCTTTGTGCACTAACATTATTCATAGCTCCACTTGGAATATATTATGGGTGGAAAAAATTAACTGGATTTTGACAGCAATACTCACTATTCTCGGAATTGTGTTGTCAGTTTTCGGAACCTTGAATGACTGGGTAACAGAAGATGGGTTGGGAGGCTATAAGACTACAGATAACTGGTTTGGAAAAACTTGCGTACAGATTATACCTGCAATATTTGTTATCACTGGTTTGGTTTTGCTAATTCTAACGTATTTTTCTCTCACAAAAAAAGCAGCAAAGAAATGTATCGGCTTTTTTACTCTTGGATTTTCTATCATTGTACTTGGCTTACTTATGTTTGTATTTGATGCATTAGTTGATGTTTCTCCTTATATCTTCTTAACTTTAGCAATTATTTCTTGGGTGGCAGGTCCGATACTAATGCTCATAGGTTTCTATATTAATCCTGCAACCAAAATTCAACCTGTAATGGTTAAGCCTGAGGAACGATAGATACTAGACTTGAAGCAACAGGAGAAGAAAATCGAAAAACCTCCTTAATAAGTGGTTTGATTTCACAAGAAATTTGAAGCACTTTATCTATTCCCTTGCAAAAAGTGTTGCTAATACCACCTATTACCTGTTTTTTCTCTTAATCAAATAAATTTGGTAAATGTAAATTCGCTAACTTACATCTACTTTTAAAAACGAATTATTTTGAAATGGTACTAGTGAAGTGATAAGAGTGACAATTGGTCTCAAGAAGAAATTAAAAAATCGTTTAGCCACAGCTTGGGCTGAACACGCAAAAGTACATGTTGGAAAAAACGGTCTATCTGACAAACTGTTCAAAGAAATAAGTAGTCAATTAGTACAAAAAGATCTAGTGAAAATAAAATTTTTGCAAAATTTTTCAACTGAAAATTTTGATGCTGATATAAAAAAGATCTGCAAAAAAACTAGTGCAACTCTAGTTGGCAAAAGAGGTAAAGTAATTGTCATCTACAAAGGTACTAAAAGGAATTAATTCACAAGTTATTTGCTTTCCCGAAGTGAGATTATTTATTCGAAAAAATTTGAAGTGAATATGTAAGAAAGGATTAGTTGATGTTTCATGACCACAATTATTTCAGGACCTGGCCAATCAAATATTGGTGAACAACTAGCTAAATTGCTAAAAGCTGATTTAATTAGCATTCAACACAAATTTTTCCCAGATGGAGAAAGAGATCTAATTTTCTCCAAAGAAACATGTGATGATCAAACTATCATTGTTCAAACTATTGCTCCTCCTCAAGATTCAAATCTGATTAGTCTCCTTCAATTAACTTACACAGCCCAAGAATTTGGAGCAACGGATATTTCCTTAGTTACACCATATTTAGCTTATGCTGCTAAGGATAGACGAATTTTACCTGGTGAGGTTGTCAGTATTTTTAATCTTTTTAAAATGATTGAAGCTACACCCGCCAAGAGATTATTTGTTGTTGATATTCATAACCCAGAAGTATTACTAGGGAAAGAGAATTTTTACCATAATTTCTCAGCAATGCCTGAATTTGGTAAATATTTTCTTAAGAAAAACCTAGACAATCCACTTATTATCGCGCCTGATCTTGGTGCAAAAGAGCGAGTTTCAATAATTGGTAAAGTAATGAATGCTGAAACTGATTATTTTGAGAAAAAACGTGACCCCGTTTCCGGCGAAATTAAACTTTTACCGCATGAAATGCTTGTGAAAAATAGAGATGTTATTATTGCTGATGAGCTTATTCGCACTGGTGGCACAATAGTCAAAGCAATACAGGCACTTCATGAAATGAATGTAGGAAGAGTATTTGTTGCTTGTACTCATATGATGCTTGTAAATGGTGCTGATAAAAAAATCCTTGCAGCAGGTGCAGAAGAGCTAATCGGAACAGATAGTTTACCGTCAGATTATGGTATCGTTCCAGTTGCACCAATGTTCAAAGAACAAATAGAAAAGTACTAAGCCGGACTGAGAATAATTGACAAATTTAGAAGAAGCTTCATTGGGGAAAAAAACTACTCATCTCATTAAACCATTCTTTTTTCAACTTTCAGGGAATCATCCTGAGCTGCCCTCAATTGAAGTGCTTTCAATAATGAAAGGCGAAGAATTTCAACATCAAGTGTTGGAAAAGAGCAGTCAATTTCTTCTATTAAACTGTTCCAAGCTAGCTGCTATTAAAACTGCAAAAAGAGCAGCATATTGTCGTCGTTCTGTAGAATTGCTATTTCGCTCAGAGGTTGGTTCTAAAACAACAGTAAATATTGCTAAGTGCATCTCAGAACAAATTGATTTTAACAAATTTTTACTGAAAGAAGACCGATTCAAAGTGCGCGTTTATCGAATCGGAAAGGTACATACCGAACACATTTCAATACATCTGGAAAAAGCAATTGGTGATACAATTTGGGATCAAACGAAAGGTGCTTGTAAAGCGGATATGAAGGCTCCAACTATAACATTCATAGTATTGTTTACTGAAAAGGGCTTTTTCTTCGGGCGTGAAATCTTTTCAAGGAAAAAAGGTTCTTTTACTGACCGTAGACCTGATTTACGACCATTCTTTAAACCTGGTACTTTAGAACCACGTTTTGCACGATTGATGGTTAATTTGTCTCGAGCAAAACCAGGAGAATATCTATTAGATCCATTTTGTGGACCTGGCGGGATATTGATTGAAGGTGCAATAATTGGCTGCAAAATACTGGGTTCAGATTTGGATAAGCGAATGATTAATGGGTCTAAGAAAAATATCAATCACTATTCTCCATCCAATATTGCTGGTTTTGTGCTGTCTGATGCAAAACATTTACCATTCAATAGAAAAATAAAAGCAATTGCAACAGATCCACCTTACGGACGATCGACTTCAACTTATGGAAAAGATATTGAAGATTTGCTTATTCAGTTCTTTCAAAATGCAAGCCAGATTCTGCAAAAAGATGGGATAATAGCAATTGGGATGTTTGAAGAGGTTCCTTTGCAAGAAATAGTCGAAAAAACAGGTTTTATATTAGAACACTTTGAAAAAATTTACATTCACAGATCACTAACACGAAGGATAGGAGTTTGTCGATTAAAATGACCACAATTAGAATAGTGTTCCTTGGAACTTCGGCTTCTGTACCACAGAAAAACAGGTTCTTATCTGGTCTAGCGATGCAAATAGAGAATGGTGATGTATTGTTATTCGATTGTGGTGAAGGAACTCAATACCAAATAATGAAATATAAAGTTAATTTTCAGAAGATAGTTAAAATATTTCTGAGCCATTTACACGGAGATCATATCTATGGAATATTTGGTCTTTTAAGTACAATGAACCTTGCGGAAAGAAGTAATCCATTGAAAATCTATGGACCTCCTGGGACAAAAATGCTTCTCGAGAGATTTTTTGGTGAAAAACTAGAAAACGGTTTTAGCTATCCAATCGTAATTCTTGACACAGAAGAAGGATTTGTGTGCGAAGATGAAGGCTATCAAATAGTAGCAAAAAGAACAATTCATTCTGTCTATACTTTATCTTATGCTTATATCGAAAAGGATCGATTAGGACATTTTGACATTAAAAAAGCAAAGGAGCTAAATGTAAAGAAAGGTACTAAATGGCAGCAATTACAAAAGGGGAAATCTGTGCTGTCAGAAGAAAACAAAGTGATTCTACCTGAAATGATTCTTGGACCTAAGAGAAGAGGATTCAAAATTGTTATTGGCTCCGATGGAATTTATCAGGAAGAAGATTTTGTGCCATTCGCTATGGGTGCAGATGTTTTGGTGTTAGAAGCAACATTCAGTGATATAAATGAATCAAAAGCGAAAGAAAAACATCATTCAACTTCAAGATGGTCAGCAATTATAGCTCGAAAAGCAAAAGCTAAGAAACTATACTTAACACACATTTCACCTCGTCTGGACGAAGAAGATAATCTAGAAAAACAAGCACAAGAAGAATTCCCAGATGCAATAATAGCTTACGATGGTTTAGAGATACACTTAAACAGAAAAGATTTGGATAAAGGGTAATTTTCCAAATGGAAAACCCTCAGGGAAATTTCTTCACGAGTCTTTCTTCAAAGCCATGTTTAGTGAATGGAGTTAACCAATCTATAAGATACTCAATATCCTCGTATTCAATTATGATTCTAATTGGTCCTAACGGTGATTCTCCTTCTTCTTCGCAAAAATTGATTTTATTTACAGAAGCCACTTGCTTATTAATGTAAAAAATGATGGAATTATCGATAGTGCCTTTTCGTAATGTTTTGCGTGCAACATCAAGAATTCTTTGATGTCTGAAAAGATGGTAAAGATTATCTAAGGAAGAATATTTTGTGCTTTCAATAAAAAGATAGGTCTCATCACCTACTTTACGCTCTTGAACTTTTTCTTTGAAAACGGTTTGTAATGCAGCGGCAATTTTTTTCGGATCCTCAGTTTGATGCTGTTTGGTTTCAGCTGAAATTTTGAACATAGTTATCACCGTTGTTATTTGTAGTAATTTAGTAAACCGCTAATAAAACATTTGATGAAATCAGAAATTTGCGCTAAATTTTAATTACTAAAATCAGTTGTATAGACAATAAGGTGATACAAGCTATGTCAGTTCGAAGTTTCTTTGCAGTAGAGTTGAATGCAAAACCAATTATCAATAAAATAATTGCTTTCCAAAACAAGCTTATAGAAACTGGTGGAAGAATAAAATTAGTTGCTCCGGAGAATATCCATTTAACAATGAAATTTCTTGGAGATATCGATGAAAAGATCCTTCCAGATTTGCAGAAAGAAACAGAAACAATTTCATTTGAAAAATTTCTTGTTGAATATAGAGGGACAGGTTGTTTACCAAATCTCCAAAGAATAAATACTATTTATATCGATGTAAAAAAAGGAAAGGAGAAACTAACTGAACTAGCAAAAGAGATAGAAGAGATTTGTTCGAAATTTAATTTAAGGAAAGAAACACGGGCATATAAAGCACATTTAACAATTGGTCGTGTGAAATATCCTGGTGATAAACAATTATTGATAGAAAGAATAAAAGAACAACAAGAGGAGCTTTTCGGTGAGGTAGAAGTTACCAGCTTCCAATTGAAGAAAAGCATTCTAACACCAACAGGACCAAAATATAGTGATTTATTTAGAATTAATTTAAAATAAAAATAGCTACTGAAATGATTACTTGAGGAATAAAATTATGATGATCGAAAAAAAGATGACTGAAGTTCAATTACAAGTGTTGGAAAGAATACGACCTAAGGCACCAGAGAAAAATCGTCTCGAGAGTGAATTTCGAAAAATCGAACAACAAATCAAAACAATTCTTAAACAGAATAAAATAGAAGCAGAAATTGAGCTTAGTGGGTCATTCTCTCGAGAGACTTGGCTTTCTGGAACAAGGGATTTGGATATATTCGTTAAACTACCATATACGAGTAAAGTGACACCAGATAAATTAGTAAAAGTAATAAAAAATGGCATTGATTTACCATGGCAGAGAAAACATGCACACCACCCATATTTGTACACTGAAAAAGATGATTTTCAGATTGAAATAATACCTTGTTATCAGATAGAAAAAGGAATGAAATTGAGAAGTGCGGTAGACCGCTCCCCACTACATCGGGCCTTTATAATCCAAAATATGCCTATAGGCTCTAATGATGAAGTTCGACTACTGAAGAAATTTATGAGAGGAATAGGTATTTATGGCGCAGAAGTAAAAGTGCATGGTTTTTCAGGCTATCTTGCGGAATTACTAATAATTCACTTTGGTGGTAAATTCTCTGATGTATTGAAGAATGCAAAAACGCTTCCGGGAAAAACAATTACTTTTGTTCCAGACTTGGTCATAGACTCGAGTAGGTATAGTGGAGAACCAATAATAGTCATTGATCCAACAGATGACACAAGAAATGTTGCCTCGTCTGTTAAAATTGACTCGTTGAATGAATTCATAGTTGCATCAGAAAATTTTCTAAGAGAACCAAAAATAGACTACTTCTTTCCGAAGAAGATTGTTGTCAAAGAACTAGAGCTAAAGGAAATGATGGAAAACCCAATCAAACTTTCAGTTGTTATTCATAAGCGGAAAGAAAAAATCGTTGATGATGTATTATGGGGGCAAATCAGAAGATTTGAGCGAAGCATGAAGACCTTCTTAGACCATTGCGAATTTGGACCGATAAAAATTGATTCATACATGGATAGAACTGATATCATTACTGCTATTGTAACCAAAGAAAGTATCGCTCCAGAATTTCATTGGCGAATTGGACCACCAATAAATCTCGTTGCTCAGGTTAAGTTCCTTGAGAAATATAATAATAATTCTCTTGTGGTATTTGGACCTGATGTAGCAAATGGTCGATGGAGAGTTTTACTCAAGCAAAAGCAATATACAATGGAAGAAATAATCAAAAAAGGCATACAAGAAAACAGTATTGCTATTCCATCTCATTTACAAGTGAATGAAAAAGATATTGAGATTATAACAAAGGAAGAAATTTTACTAAGATTTGCAAAGAATGAAATATTAATGGCATGTCTATATCAATTACTGATAGGCAAACCAAGTTTTGTAAGAAGCTAAAATTAACTAGTGCTTCTTTTTCTTCTTCCTTTCGGTCGAAAGGCAAATTTGATTCCGCGTTTAACCTCTTGTACATGATATTCCCAAGTTCGAGTATCTATAAGTTGTTTAGCTTTTTTGGCTATTTTATTCCGTAGAGGTTTATCATTTGCTAAAAGCAAAATCGCTTCTTTAATTTTTGAGACACTTCGTAAATTCATAACAAGAATGGTGTTCTCTTTATGGATGATTTCTTGATCATGACGATCGCCAGAAATGATTGTTGGTGTTTTACATGACATAGCTTCGTAAACTGTGAAACAGGTTGACTCATTTATTGAAGGAGAGGTAAAGAAATCTGAAGCATTATAATAACTTGGTAATTCTTCATCAGGAACAAAACCTGTGAAAATGATTCGATTAGCATTTTTCCGTTTTTTAGTCACAACTTCCATTTGTGTTTTTTTACCAACAAAGATACCATACAATTTTGGATTCTCATCCATTGCAAGATCCGTTGCTTGAAGTAATCTTTCAATATTTTTTTCTATAGATATTCGACCAACAAAAAGTGATACTATTGCATCCTCAGGAATGTTATGCTGTTTACGAATGTCAAACTTCTTGTTTTCGGGATTAAATTCTTTCCTGTCAACTGCAAAAGGAGTGAAGAATATCTTCTTATCTGGAACTTTTAAATCAATGAGTTTCATTTTGAAACGCTCTGTTGCATGGAAGAAAACATCAATACAACCGGGATAGAAAAATTCTGAAAGAACTGCTGCAGTTAGATTGACTACCCATTGAGGATTGTTTAGCATTTCGCGTAGAACTAATCTTTCATCTTGATGGACAAAAAGAGCTGTTTTCTTGCGTAGTAATTTAGCAATAATTCCACCAATAACTCCCAATGTAGCTACAGAATGAATAACAACAAAATCTGCTTTACGTACTTCTTTCACTAAATCGTAATCAGGTAAAGCGATAAAGTATCCTTGAGCATACCAACCTGGTGTGGGGCATCGAACTACTCTAAGACCATGGTGTGGGTTTTCATATTTGGCTGTCCCAGGAATTTGAGGGCAGACGATAGCTATTTCATGACCGTCTTTGATAAGTGCTTCTGAAACTAGATCAAGATAACGAATCACGCCGTCATAAATCGGTTTATACGAATCAACTAGAAAACAAATTTTCATATCAACTAACAACCAAATATCCTTTATGTGTAAGTATTCTACCAAAGATTTTCGTATATATAATAAATTATTCACTCTACCTTTTTATTTGTATCTTTTCAAAATTAATAAAAAAATGAAAGAATAAATTAACATTATAATGTTAATTTTTGTTTTAGCATTTTAAAGAAAGACCATTGAGCCATTAACGAAATGATTAAGGTAAAAAATTAAATAAAGATAAAAAACAAAACTATAACCGGTGAAGAGAAAGCCTCCAAAAAGACTTGTCTAAAGAACTTGAGTATTTATGAGGGAGAATAGGATTTTTGGAGGAAAAAGACAATAAGAACATATTCTGAAACCTTATCTTGTTCCAGAGGACTTAGAAGACGGTCAAAATTGTCGTTTCTTCACCTTCTTTTATTTACTCTTGTCTAAAAAACGAAAGTGTTTTTCTAATTTGTTTTACTACTATACTCCGAGGGATTTCTTGATATAATTAAGTTTATTTTTGGCTTGATTTCTTGGAATAGTAGCAACTTTAGGGATTGAATTCTTGTTTTTAACATTAGTAGAGAAAATAGTGTTCATTCCAAAAATAAATCGCTCCGAATGATTTTCCCAAGTTCGTGATAAAATAAGCTCTTGTCCATTAGTAGCAATACGCTTACGAAATGATTCATTTGTAGCAAGGAGAAGAAGATTTTCCGTAATTTCAGATGGATTGAGAACATCGTGAACAAGAAGGGCATTCTCTCTATCAATTATGTCAGGATCATGATCTATAGCAGACGTGATGACAGGAACACAACAAGTCATAGATTCAAAAAGAGTAAAACAAGAGGATTCGTTGAGAGTGGGTGTGACAAAAATATCACTTGTAGCATAATGACTTTGCAGCTCATTTTCAGGAATGAATCCTGTGAAAATAAACCGATCATCATTCTTTCGTGGTAAAGAAAGATATTTTTCTTCATCAGGTCCTCCTCCAACAATCAACGCATAAAGATTTGGAATCTCATCCATAGCATCATCAAGTGCAAGGAGGATATTATTCACATTCTTCTCAACAGAAAGACGACCAAGATAACATGCAATGATGCTATCTGTAGGAATATTGTAACGCAAACGCAAGTCAATTTCAGGTTCAGAATGGAATTTACTGGTATCTATAGCAAAAGGAGTATGATGTGTCTTATCACTTGGAGCTCCAAAAGAAACAAGTTTACGACGGAAGCGCTCTGTAGCATAAAAGAACACATTAACTATTTTAGTATAAAATTTCCGCATGGACTTGTACAGAAAACTAACAAGAAAAGGTGGAAGATGGAAAATATCGTTGAGTATAACACGCTCATCATGATGACACCAAAAACCAATCTTTTTTCTGAAAAGCTTTGCAAGAAATCCTCCTGTAGCACCCAGAAGCATAAGAGAATGAAGAACAACAAAATCAGATTGAATAATGGCTTTGATGAGACGCCAATCTGGAATAGCCCAAAAATAAGCATTTGAGCGAAAACGAGTAGTAGTTGTTCGAATGATCTCTAACCCCTCTTCTGGAGAAGAGTAATGTTTCTCTCCTTGAAACCAGGGACAAACAACTGTAATTTCATATCCTTTCTGAAGCAATTCTGGGATAAGATAATCAAGATAGCGAACGATGCCATCGAAACTTGGATGATAAGTGTCCGTGATCATACAGATTTTCAAATCAATACTCACTCTCCTGGAAACGTTACTACTTTGTGCCGACTTGAAAGAACACTAAGAAATTTACTTAATAAAGGACTAAATGAAACGACAAAAAACCTCTTAAGAGTAAAAACATTAGCTATTAGATTGTTTTTCGATAGAATTTAATGAAGGTCAATTCCAAGATGCTTAAATAGTAAGAAAGAATGTAATAATGGTTGAGGTCTTTAACAGATCTTACCTATACTGATTCAATATTGAATTAGAAAAATATTGGTGTAGAGAAAACAATGAAGGAAATTAAATATTCAATAACAGATAGATCAACAATTTTTACCCCATTTGAAAGACTAAGTATGGGCATGAATTTCATGTTGCGAATAGCGCATTTGCAACGAATGAAAAACATAGAGATAAACATTGATGAAGAGAAAATTACAATAGAAGGCACTAGAACAATTAAGGCCGGGGATCTTCACTTAGATATTAAGAGAGAAGATTTTAGAGGCTCATCTGTAAATTTTCGAGCTTTTAATTTAATAGGCATCATCCTAGGTTCGATCTTAGCATTAGGAGGATTATCTTTAGTGCTAGTATATGCAACCGGGTTATCAGGAGGTTCAGGAGACGAACCATTTTTATTTGTAGGGTTACTTGTTCTTGTAATTGGAGCTCTGATTATAGTTCTAAGTTGTTTAAAGAAAACTACAATCACACTTCGTTTCGTGGATAAAAATTCTAATTCTGTTCGACACTTTGCTATAAAAGTACGACGAAATTCAAAGGATTATTATCAAACCGCAATTGAATTCACAGAAAAACTCTGGAGTAAATAGGATTTATCTGATGAAAAAAATATTGGTGAGAAATAATGAAAGATAGTAAATATTCAATAACAAAGAAATCAACGCTCATTCCACCATATGAAAGAATTCCTATGGGCATGAATTTCGTGTTGCGTATTGCGCACATGCAACGTATGAAAAATATTGACTTAAATGTTGACAACGAGAAACTTGCAATAGAAGGGCAAAGAACAATTATGGCCGGAGATTTTCATTTAGATATTAAAAGAGAAGATTTTAGAGGTTCATCTGTTAGTTATCGAGCCTTTAATCTGTTCGGCATTATCTTTGGTTCACTGTTGTCATTACTAGGTATATTTGCACTAATTGTATACATAGCCGATCTATTTGAAAATGATGGCGATACTATGGCATTGGGACTAGGTATTATTATTCTTATATTTGGAGTACTGATCTTAGTTCTAAGTTGTCTAAAGAAAACAATTATTTCACTACGTTTTGTAGATAAAAATTCCAATTCTGTTCGACATTTTGCAATAAGAATACGACGAAACACAAAGGATTATTATCAATCCGCAAAAGAATTTACCGAAAAAATCTGGAAAGAATGAACCAATAAACTAACCAACTACATAACTAGATGCAAGTAATATTTCGCTCTTGTATTTCTAACTTTTTTTATATTATATCTCAGAAATGAAGAGAGCATATTTTTATAGTAGGTTAAAGTGCACAAAACATAAGAATTGTTTAATAAAAAAGAAAGAATCAAATAAACAATTACTTACAGAAGAATATTGGAGACAAAAACCAATGGCAAAATACGAATGCTCAGTTTGTGGCTACATTTATGACGAAGATGAAGGAGATCCAGATTCAGGCGTTGCTCCCGGAACAAAATGGAACGATGTCCCCGATGATTGGGTCTGCCCTGTTTGTGGTGTCGGTAAAGGCGATTTCGAATCAATCTAATTAATACCCAACTTTTTTTGTCTTTTTTCTTTCTTTTTTCATTCGTCTATTTTCAGTGATGTCTAATTCAAACATGATAAATGACAGAGAAATTAGCGAACAGTGGGAATCCAGTCCACCATCCCAATAAACGTTTTTTTGGACAGAGGTTATAATTTTGTTATCAGAGTTGAAGAAAATATAACAGTCATGTCGTACTCTAGTCGTAGTAGTTTATTCTTTTGACATTATTTAAGCAATGGTGTGATGTAAAAGCTCAAAGCTATCCCAATGTTTACGTTCATATACTAACAACTTATAGCGTATTGTTACTTCTATTTGGTATCTACTTATTAGTAGCACTTCGAAATATTATTCCATAGACGCCAACCTGCAAAACCAGCCAAAAACACCTTTTATTTAGAAAAAGGATTCTTTATTACATAATCATTTGGATCTGTGCATTACAAAAGTCATTGAGAAAACTTCTGAATAGCCATCACTTTTTGGAAATATTATAAAAGAAAAAAAGATAAGAAAGAGAAGAGACCTCTTTCCATTAATTGCTAGAATTAATTTCACAAACGAAATACATAACTCGTTTATCACATAGACTCGAATGCTGATTTAACATCCTCAGTATTGACTGTTTTTCTCTTAGCAGCTGCAGTATACTCACCTGCTTTTTTGCAAGTAGCTATTGCTACATCAACAAGTAATTCCTCGAAAGCTATTTTTGCTTCTTTTCCAAATTTACTATTTGGAAGCGCTTCTTTCATAATTCTACCAACTACTGCTAGAGGGATTGATACTTTATCTTTAGACATTTTGTTCACCTTTTATTATATAGTATGAAATATAAAAGAACTATAAAAACCAATGGGTGAAAAAGAATGATTTTACTTATTTTACGAATAAAAAGAATCAATTACTGAGAAGAACTTGGATTTAAAAAAAAAGAGAGAGCGAGAGAAAAAAATCTCTCGAAGATATTTAAACAGAAAAGTCTCTATTGACGTTTGTAAACAAAACGAGACCAATTCTCGGGTGAAGGAACTTCAGCAGTCAAACCTTTGCGCGAGCGGATTTCAATGATAGTTTCAACTTCCATGCTGGCAGGCATTTGCTCAAAAGCTTTAAACTGATAGCCCCAGAAACTACGACCAGAAGTTGCACTCCGGATCTTGTCGGCAAAATCACCTAAAGTCTCTGCAGTAGGTAACACACCGACAACGCGAACTTGCTCACCTTCGTCTACAGTATTTTCAACACGACCTCTATGTTGACTGATAAGACCCATGACAGCACCCATGTACTCTTTGGGAGTTTTAATATCTACAGAGAGAATAGGCTCATAGATATGAGGATTTGCTGTGAGGAATGAAATGTTCATAGCAGCAGTGGTCATACCAAGGATTTCAGAGAAACCGGTATGAGCGGGGTCAGTGTGAATAGTCGCATCTGTAATAACAACTTTGAGACCGAGAGTAGGTTCTTTTGCAACACTGGCAGAGTAAGTAAAGTCACGGAAAATCTGAATGACATATTGCTTAATACGATCCATACGCTGGACACCAGAACTACCATCAATGATCATATTCTGACCTTCCAGAGCCCAAATCTTACGAGCAAACTTAGCATCCCAACCGGCTTTATCACGAAGAATACCGGCACGAACTTTATCTCCCTGGTCCATATTGATTGCACCACTCTTGATAAGAGCAGCAGCTTTATCGTCTAAAGGCTCAATGTAGAGCTTCAAACGATTATGACCGTTGGGAGATTTGGCATGAACAACACTACCTGTCTGGTTAATGCGCTCACGATAAACAATAATAGGCTCATTGATGTTAATCTTGATCTGCTCATTAATACGTTTAGTCAAAATCTCGATCTGAAGAGGATCAATACCAGAGAGAACGTACTTATTGCTCTCTTTATCATGACGGAAAGTAGCAGTAGGATCAGCCATAATCCACTTGCTAACAACATCACCAAGCTTGGCTAAATCTTGAGGGTCAACAGCCTCAATAGCACGACTGACAACAGGCTCAGCAGCATAACTGATCTCTTCAAAGCCGGCATAATTAGTACCAGGCTCACGGAAGGACTCACCACTGGGCGCAATGAAACCGAACATAGCAAAAAGATTGCCTGCTGGAATCTCATCACAATCAAGGATATCAGTAATTTCCATAACACCTAAACGTTTGATAGGAACCTTCTTGCGCTGACCAATGAGCTCAATATCCATACCAGAACGAATGGTACCAGAGAAAATACGACCAATCAAAGTAGGACGCTTGCTCTTAGGATCAATGAAAACCTTAGTGATCATACCCAATAAAGGACCATTAGGATCACAGTTAACTAAGGCTTGACCTTCAGGAGAATCAATATCACCACTCCAAATATGAGGGATCTTATACTTTTGAGCATCAGCAGGATTGGGTAAATGATTAATAACCATTCGAAGTAAAGCATCTTCTAAATGAAGATTATCGCGAAGCCACTGCCTGTCATCTTCCTCATACTTTTGGAAAACAACGTCAGGATTAGTATGACCAGCCTCTTTAAGAATCTCAAGAGTAAAAGCCCAACCATCCTTAGCACTGCCAATAGCAACACTGTTCTTAGCAAAAGAAACTTGCCACTTCTTCTTGAACTCAGGAGGAGCGAACTTTTTAATCTGCTCGTTAACCTGAGTGATAATAGTATCAACCTTCTCAAAAACCTTACTAGCAGGAAGCTTCAACTCGCTGATCAAACGATCAACCTTGTTAATAAACAAAACAGGCTTGCACATCTCACTGCCAACACTCAACTGAATGTTAGTAATAGTCTGAGTCATCAAACCCTCTAAAGCATCAACTAAAATAATTGCGCCATCACTGCCTCTTAAAGCACGACTAACCTCACCAGTAAAACTAATGTGACCAGGAGTATCGTTGATCTCAAAAAGATAGTCCTTGCCCTGGTGCTCGTAACTAAGAAGAACAACACTGGTAAAAATAGTTATACCACGCTCTTGCTCCTCTTCATCAGAGTCAGTCATTAACTTAGTGCCAGCATCATGATCGCTCATAAGACCAGCACGACGAAGCAAATAATCGCTCGTAGTGGTCTTGCCATGATCGATATGAGCGGCAATACTGAAGACACGACGCTGATCCATAGGATGGCTCTTGACCATGCCGCGAATTTCGTCGGGATTTTTAATACGTACCACGCTTTTACAACTCACTAAACTTAATTTTTTTCAATTTTCTTTAGTTATCCCATTTCAAGCTCCATTCCTTCCACCTTTATACCGGATGGTTTTCGCCCTTGGTGGTCAGTCACTTGATCGCTTTTTCTTTCTTTAGAATCAGCTTCTTTGAACGGGTAGATGCGTTTCAGCACCTTTGACTTAGATAAGAATTTTTCTCTTTCTTCTTTTTCTTTAGTCGGTTTTGAAACTTTCCTTATTTCATCATCTTTTACTAAAATCACTCCCTTTTTAAAATCTGCGATAAATAAGTTTACTGCTAGTAGCAGATGTTTTCTCAAGTTATTGTTGCTATAATTCATTGCTTCAGGTATTCTTCGTAGTACTTTTGATCGGTAGATGTAATTGTATAGTTCGTGTACTGAGTATTGGTTTAGTTCTAGTTCCTGTGCTAGTTTGTTGAAGTCTAGTTCTCCATTGAAATAGTCGTATCGAGCGGTCATTTTTCGCGGTATTTTGCGAGTTATGAACGCTGCTAGTCCGTCGTATTTTCTAATTATTGGTATCAACCAGTTGTCAGCGGTGAACTCCTTGTTGTGATGGTTCTCGCATGCTTCTCTTATGAGTTCATTTTCGATATTCACTTCTCGATATATTTTGCTGATGTGTTTCTCTGTTTTGACAAAGTCGTGCAGTAGTAGTGCTTTGATTGCTATTAGCATTGGTTCTGGATAGCTCCCTAGTCCTTTCAAGTATTGGAATTTTCGTTTTCTGGGCAGCTTTTTCTTACGCATGCATTCCTTTCTTTCCAGCCATAGTATTTTTCCCATTCCATCTTTTTGATGTGCTCCCAATCCATCTAGGTTGAGGAACCACTTTAGTTTATTTTCTGTTTGACCTCCCTCCCTTAGGGGGCGGAATCGCAAGTCCACTACTACATATCCTTTGAAACATTTTCGTACTGTGGGTGCCCTACGGTCTCCCTTGATGAGTTTTCCAAAGTGTGTTCTTCTTGGGTAGGGGAAATATCCTCTGTCGTTTTCCTCTGGGTGCTTGGTTATTGAAATTCTACACCCTTTCATATGAAAGAACGGTTTGTTGATTACAATAGGGGTGATTATTTTCCCTACTAGTCTTAGGCGTTTGCTTTCGACCATGCTTTCATTCCCTCCTTCTTCTCTTTCTTGAGGTTTCGTATTTTTTCCTCTTCGAATACTTTACCGTTCTTGTCGAACCCTTGAGAGCGAATTACTTCTTGCAGTTCTACTGAGTGAATATTCACTTTTCCGGAGCCATTATTGACTGCTGCCCCTAGCCCTATTTCCTGTGCATTTAATATTCCTTTCAGAAGATATCCTAATTCTTCTTTTGTTACTTCTTCTAGGAACTCTATTTTGATGGTAAACTCTCCGCCGAAATATCTCTCCCCGAAATCTTGTATTGCTGCTTTTGTTTTATGGACAAGTGAGTTTCTTCTTTCGGTGGCTATGTGCATCTTTTGTGTGTTTGCATCATTGATTTTTCCCTTGCTTGCTGTTGAGATAATTATCACTGGTTCAAATTTTAGTTTGGATGGCTTGCTTATTGACCCCATTAATCTGTGTTGTATGCATTCCTCTGTTTCTAGGCACTTTCCTCTTGCATGAAATCCTTCTGGCAGCAAATTTACTCCACTTTGTGTTTCCGTTTTGCTTGAGGAATGGCATACTTCTACTCCTTCTTCCTTCGCTAGTGCCATCATTGCATGGTTGATCCATCCTCGTATTCCTTTCATTAGGTATCTCTTACTGTCATCTTTACTGTTCTCCGAACCATTTCCTAACAATAATAGGTTGTTCACTTTTCCTCCCACCGCCAGACCATTGCCCGTTTTTGCGATGGGTGTTTGCGCATCTATTACTATTCGCTTGAATTTTCGTTCAATCATATTTCTCATCTCATAACGTAAAACTTCTGTTATTACGCTTACCGTATATATAACCGTAACGTTTAGGCTATATAAACTCTATGTTTTTGATTTTTTTAGATCCAACAAAAGCTACGCTTATATATACGCAACAAAGCTTCAATAGTAGGGAAAATAATGACAGAAGATGAAACACCAAAGATTGTCTTTGAACGGTCAATCATTTATGGCTCCGGAACGCATAGAGTAGCTATCCCATTAGAAATAATCAAAGCTTTGCAACTAGAAAAAGGGGATAGAATAAATGTTACTTTAGAAGGAAAGAAAATTATTCTCTGGAAAAAGGGAGAATAGTATTTCCAAGCGAGGGAGTTAAAAGCTCTATTTTTAATTAATTTTCAAAAGGTTGAGAAGATACAATTGAGGGTAAAAAAATGAAATTTCTCGGAAGTTCCAAGATAACAAGACAATATCAAATTTCAATACCATCTGATGTGCGCGCTAAATTAGAATTAGCTTTAGGGGATCACATTATATTTGTAGAGGATACGGATGGTAGAATAATCCTTACAAAAGAAATCGCCTTACCTGATGAATAGTTTCTAGTCTTTTTACAATAAGGAAGTCAAAGCACAGCTAGAAAAAGGGGATAGAATAAATGTATAACTCTAACATTAATAAATAGTAATTGAGTATTATAAAATTGAAAAAATGAACTGAGGTTTTTACCTATGGAGTCTCTTGATCAAGAAATTGCACATTATAAGCAAATGGCGAGAGAATATAATAGAATTGCTAATACATTCACTTTTTTTTGCTGTTGCACTGGTATTCCATTTCTACTTATAGGAACTTTTGATTACAATTCCAAAGCAAAACGTTGTTGGAGACGAATAAGAGAACTAGAAGAACAAGAACAGCAAACTCAAGAAACATTGACTATATATTGTCAATCTTGTGGTCATACTATAAGAGAAGTACTAGAATTTTGCCCACAATGCGGGGAAGTAATAAAAGATATTGAAGAATATAGAATCGAATCAGCTAAACTACAACAAGAAACTGATAATCTTGAATTTGAAGATGAAATGCTGTACCAAGAAATTCAACTAAAGAATTTTGAAAAGAAAAAAAAATTCGCAATAATTACAAGTTCTATTGTTATTCCGGTCTCAATCATATTAGCTTTTTTCGCCCCAGTAGTAATGGGACTATGCAATGTTTTCAATCTAGTTTCTTTAATTATATCAATATCTATAATCGGAAAAGTACCAAAAGGTCAAGCTAAACCGCTAAAACCATTGATCTTAAGCCTTGTATCAATTGCTCTAACTCTTGGGTTATTCTTCTTAGCATTATTTTTGACTAGTAATGATCCTAACTTTATCCAACCTATTGAACCATTGTGGAGACACTTTTAGCTCCACTAAAAGAAGAGTAATAAATCGAATTTTCAACAGCTAATTTTTTTGAATAAAAAGTTTAGACTCGTTACTATACAATTTTGAAAAAACTACTTAGTATTTGATCATAATATGGATTTAAATACAAAAAGTAATACAGTGATACTGGATTAGAGGAAGAGGAATAATGACGATTAAGATTTTACATACTGCAGATTTACATCTAAGTAAGAAAAAACCTTATACAATAGCTGCTTTGGATGAGATATTAAAAGTAGCTAAGAAAAATGAAGTCGAAATTCTCACGATTGGGGGCGATCTTTTTGATAAAAGAGATGATGCTGAAGATTTGCGTATTGAATTAAGAAGCAAGTTCTCAAAAAATGATTTCAAAATAATTGCTATTCCCGGAAATCATGATACTGATGTTTATAGAGAAGGGTTAGATTTTGGGGAAAATTTCATTCCTATGACTGATGAACCTTTTGGCATTTATCCTCATAAAGATATAAATCTTGTAGCAATACCTTATTTGGATGAATTAAACCAAGATATGCTTGAGAAACTAAAAAAAGAAACAAAAGCTGGAAAAACGAATATACTTCTTCTTCATTGTACTTTAGATATTGGATTTAGCTCAGGTGATTTTGGAGATGAGAAAAAATATTGCCCAATAAGCAAATCTAAATTAGAAAAGCTAGGTTATGAGTATATTTTAGCGGGACATTTTCACACGAAGACTGACATTGTAAAATTAAATGAAAAAAGTGTATTCATTTATCCTGGCTCACCAACATCAATAACTACAAAGGAATTAGGTAAGAGAAAAGTCGTATTGATTGATCTAGAAAAAAATGAGATAAAAGAAATTCCTCTGAAAACATTCTATCATAACAAATTGATTGAAACAGTTATAGCTGATAAAGAAGATGATGCAATTTCTAATATTGAAAAATGGTTAAAAAAGCAAGTTATTTACGAAAAAAACATTGAAGTTACAGTTAATGGTTTTATTAATAGAAATGAAACTGAATATAGAAAAGCTATTAACGAAATTGACGAAAATGTGATTTTCATTTATAATTGTAAAGAAGTTGGTCAAATTTTGAATGATCCATTATTTATTAAATTTCTTGGGAAATTAGAGGAGAGTGACTATAAGGATAAAAGAGAGATAGAAGATCTTGTTTTAGAAATTGCTTCAAAGATTTTAGGTCAAGGGAGTTGAGAAATTGAGAGTAAAAAGAATTAAAGTTGATAGATATGGACCTTTAAAGAATTTAGATTTGAATTTGAATCCAGGTATTAATGTTATATATGGACTAAACGAATCTGGTAAATCTTTGACAATGGATTTTCTATTAAAAAAGCTATCAAAGAAACAGAAAGCGCAATACAAACGAGAAGATAGAGTAAATGAAAAACCTGAAGGTTATATCATCTTTCATGATACCGACGATATAAAATTAGAGCCGAATCAATGCTTAACAGATTTTCTTCCTAAAATTAAGGATGCAGATATTTGTAGAATTTTTGTAATGAAAGATTCAGATTTAAACATACCTGATAGCAAATATTATTCCGATATTACATATCGTTTAACTGGATCAAGAACAGCAGATATAGATAAAATAAAGGTAAAAATATTAGAATATGGTTTTTTAACAAAAAGCAATTTGGGATTATTGAATACTTCCAAAAGCAGTAATTTGAGAGATAGAGTTAAAGATGCAAATACTCTGAAAAGGGATGCTTCAAAGTACATAATAGAGATAGAAGAAAACAATATACGAGTGTTGGAAGGTAGAATATTTACTAATAAAATAAAATTGAAACAGATGGAGGAAGACTTAAAGAAACAGAAAGTAGCAAAACAAATACATGAATTTGAAAAAAACAAAGAAGCTATTGATGAAATTGGACTTTGTAAAGCTAATATTGAGACACTACCTAAAGCAGATTTCTTAAACTCTTTGAAAGTAAAACTTAGTGAATATATTACTAACGAAATTAGTTATCAGAACCATTCTAAAATCTCTAAATTTTCAATATGGGGAATAATTCTTTCATTTTTATTTTGTTTTGTGTATTGGTTGGCTTGGATATTCACTACACAACCAGTTATAGGAATCATTACTCCGATAATGACTTCATTCTTTCTGTTATCATATTCAATCTTGTGGTTTATTGCTTACTATAGAATGAAAACTCAAAATGAATTAAGGGATGAAATAATTGAAAAAGGAAAGGAAATGGGCGTGGTAGAAGAAACCATTGAAAAGATAGAAGAATTATTGGAAAGCAATTTGGAATCTATTGATGAATGTAATGACAAAATCACTGAAAATATTGGTGCACTAAAAAGGAGTTTAGATTTAATAGTAGATTCTGAAAAAGTCATTGAACAAGCAGAGAAGGAATTATTGGAAATTGAAGGAAAAATAGATTTGAAATTAAGAATAAAATATAAACAATCAAAAGTGGATGCCTTGGAAAAAAGCATAAGTGATTTGAGAAATGAAATCTCTACAAGCGAAGGTGATTTGAAGCAACATAGTGAAAAATTATATGAATTTTCAAGAAGATTTTCAAAACTAAAAATTTCCTTAAGTTTAAATGAAGAATTTGATTTACATATTGAAAATAGTGATTCATTGCCTGTTCTCATTGAGAAACTTCATCAATTTATTAGTTTCATTGAAAATAGAGCAACAACTTGTAGAAATGCATTGGAGATTTTCAATAAAATAAGCAATGAAGAAAAAGAAAAGATAAATCAATTATTTGATGAAGACAACGTTAGTATCGAATTGTTTAATGAGATGACAAAAGGGAAATATGATAATATAATGTTTGAGTCAGAAAGTGGTAATATTATTGTTAAGGAATCAAGTGGAGGAGAAAAATCTGCTTATAAACTAAGTGAAGGTGCATACGATCAGCTATATTTTGCTATTAGAGTGGATTTAGCTCAGCGAATTTTGGATGGAGATAGTGGTTTCCTTATTATGGATGATATTTTCCTTTCATATGACATTGATAGATTAACAGAGGCTTTCACTATACTCAAGAAACTTGCTGATATGAATTGGCAGATAATTTACTTTACAGCAAAAGATGAGGTTTGCAAACAATTTTCTAAAGTATCAGAAAATAAACTCATTAAACTTGAACCTTTAGAGTAAAATTATCAAATAATTTTCCTTGAAGTGCTATCTTCCTCCAAGTCTTTTTATATTTTAATTCAAAGCTAGTTTTAGACGTTCAAGTATAATATCAAAATAGGTTGGTTTTAATGCTTCACTGGTCCACAGATCCTCTATTACTAGATAAAGAACCAATGAAAGCAAACAACTGGGAAACAGCAAATTCACTGATAGAGAAGGGAAGAATAACAGAAATCATTTCTCCAGATCTCCACTTCAAAAACATCTATGGAATAATGGTTCGAAAGAATGATTTTGTTCGAAAGAGCTCTCGAGATAGGATCATTGCCCGATTCCCGTTCCTTATTTTAACTGACGAGATTCGAGCTAAAATTCAAGAACGAACCCTTCTCATAGCTGAAGTGGCTCGAGATTACTTTTATCGCTCTATAAACAAGTCGATCACTGCCTGGCGGGATATTGTTTTGAAGTATATTGAACGGGGTGCGTTGCCCTTTCCATTATTTCGCTGTGCACAGGAAATTATTCCGGAATTATCCTTACCCGTGAATGGTTCTGGCACTATTCCTTTTATGAGTGCTCGAGGAGAAGCATTTACTTTTCCAACGAAGATGTCCAACCAATTAGCCTATCTTTGCGGTATTTGTAATGGTGATGGAAATTTGCGTGAATATTGGATTATTGTTGCTGATGAAACGAAAGAGCATATTGAGTTTGTTACCCAGTTACTTGCTAAGTCATTCTCTAAATCTGGTAAACTAATGAAAACAGGAGGAGCTTGGATAGTAAAACTGAACCTGCTCTGGTCTGTGCGGTTATTCAACTTTCTAACAGACCAAGCAATAGATGAACCAAAGTATGATTCACTTCGAGAACCGCTAGTTTTTCAATCTTCATTAGGTAAAACTTTCCGAAATGACTATTGGAGAGGAATAATGGATAGTGATGGATCATATTCAAAGTACAATATTTGTTTAACAACTGCATCAAAACCGTTAATGGTAAGTTTTGCTAATTTCCTTGAGGAAAAGAAAATAAAATATTCTACCAAAGAAAATTATTACAAAGAAATGGATGCTTATGGTTATATGGTTCAAATTCTAGCTGCTTCGCACATTGACTTTTGCTTAATGTTGGATTCTTATTATATTAACAAAAAGAAACAACTAGATGCTATCTTAAGAAGAAAAGTAATACAACACAATAAAGGACAGATACTTCATTTAAAAGAAACTTCCTTAACCTTAGATGGTTATTTTGATTTTAATAAATTAATTGATTTACGAATTATCTTAACACCAAAATTAGCATCAGATTTGTATGAAAACATTAACTTAGCTTTACTAGAACAAAAGCAATCTACTCATAATAGATACAAAAACGGAAAACTTGCTATCCCTCTTTCAATAATTAAAGAAATTCGAGAAGAAACAAATCAAGAAGACATTTGTTCATATATCGTTCAAAATGAAATCACTCAATTTTATTCGGGAAAGAGCTCAGCTAAATTGCCACTAAAACCAAATAAAACTCTGGAAGAAATTTTACTGTTACTGAAAATTCGTAAGGGATATTTGTATATCGATTTATCAAATATTGACATTTCACTTAAACCTATTAAAATAAAAATCGAAGAGACATTTGCTATTACAATAGAGGATACAGAATTATGGAATAAGGTTATATACAAATTCATTAAAACTTTCTACAAAATTAATTCCGAATAGCTAAAAAATATGCTGAAATACAGGGAAACAAAACAAGCTTATCAGAGGGGTCTCTTCGGGAAAATAGAGAGAGGAAAAGGTATTCAGAGAAGCAAATTTCTTCTTAGCTATGTTCTATTGTAGTGTTATGTTTTAGGATAGATTCTTTTCCAGAAAGAAGGTTGGAACGTACTCCTTCAGTGTATCATTTCAGCCTGTCTTTTTTCCTTTGACCAGTTTTTTGTGATATTTTCTCTCCTTTTGTATTTCGCCCGATTTTTTGTGATAAAATTTCTTCTTTTCCCCTTGTTTTTCATCTCTACTAGGGAGGATGTTTTTTTTCGTATAGCAGTACAATTTAGGTTAACGTACTTTTATTTTAATAATAGACTACCATAAAATTAGTAGAGCAATACAATGCCGGAGTATATAATGCTGATATTTTCTTTGAGCAATTATTGTCATTTACAAATGAACTAAACGAAGAGGAAAAAAGAGGTATTGGTGAAAATCTCACAGAGGAAGAATTAGCTGTTTTCGATTTGTTGTTCAAAGTTGATTTAACCAAAAAAGAAAAAACAATGGTTAAAGATGCTGCAAAAGAACTATTGAAAGTACTAAAAGAAGAACGGAAATTGGTTATTGATTGGCGTAAAAAACAGAAAACTCGAGCTACTGTGCGTTTGGCTATAGAACTACAATTAGAAAAAATGCTCCCTGAAAGTTATGACCAAAAATTATACTATCAAAAATGCGATCAAATTTACCAGCATATCTACGATAATTACTTTGGTGATAATCTGAGTACTTATACAAAATTAACTAGTCAATAATTTTTCATAGTCAGATTCCATTTAATGAGCAATATTAGCATTAGAAATATTGTTATTTTTTCAAAATATAAAATCATCTTTGTTCTTAAAAATTAAGTTCAAAAACATAAAGAAATGTGACAATGTTTATGTAACCAATAATTTATAAGTACGATTGTTAATAGGTCAGTGTTCTTGTGGTAGGTGATTATGGTGAGTAAATTTACTTTAGCTTCTATTGTTTTATTAGCAGAAGCACATAATCCAAGTATATTATCTCCAGATTGGTTGAAAAAGAATAAAGTTATTACTGAAAACCCAAAACAATTTGCTCTTACTCCTGATTTTGCACTTTTCGACTCTAAAAGCTACAATCTCATTGTTGATCGTCAAAGATTACAACTAAGTGCTAAAAAACCTTCTTTGCAAAGTGTAAAATCCATTACCCAAATAATTACAAAATATCTTGAAATTCTACCACATATACCTTACTTGCGTTTAGGGTTGAATTTCGAATGGTTGGTTGAAGAAAGTGAAACTACTGCTCCACCTGAGATAAGTCTCTCACTTGGGTCTATAATTGATATATCTCCTCTAATTCCTGACCATGAGATTTGTTATGGGTCAATCATTTACGCGAAAGAAAGTGATTATAAGATGCGAATATCTATTGCACCACCTAACGAAGATGCAGTAACATATAAGTTTAATTTTGATTATACTATTAAAGATCGACCAGTAGAAAAAGTAATCGAATTTGTTACCTCTTACATTGAAAAATATAAATTCGCATTTAACATTGTTAAGAAAACTATAGAAATTAAAGGAGTAGAATAATGATGAGTAGATTATGTTTTCAAGTCGGATCTCCTTCAACCGAAGCATATGATATCAAAGAAGTTGATTCATTACCAAAGCAAGCCCAATTTGAAAAGATTAAAACTGATACTTCTCTCTATCTAAACCATATACAAGCGTTAGATCGATTGTATGTAGACATTAAAACGGCAAATGTTTTTCCGAGTTTAATCAGCCAACAAAACAAATTTGTCTCACTTGTTTCATTCAATTTCAAACAATCAAAACTTTTTTCTCCTATGTTGGATTCCCAAGAAATTTATCGAGAAATCGATTCGTGGAATATTTCATTCCGAACTAAAAAGTTAGTAAATCATTTTCTATTAGATCATCCTGAATTAATGGAAATCATACCAAAAGCTGATTTGATTATTAGGAATTACTTCTCTGATTACTCTTTACTTCTCGAAGTACAGACAGATCCAGAAGATGATTCGTTATTATTAATCCTCTTTATTCAAACTTCATTATCTGCAAAAGAAGCGTATGATGCTCTTGATCAAATTGACAATTTGTGGTGGACGGAGATTTCAGAAGAAATAGGTGATTTGATGTGTCTTCACGTAGAGTTCCAGTAGATTTTTCTTGGTATCAATATTATGAATTAGCTCAACAATTATTTGAAGACTCGAAAAAAAATTCACCACTCTCCGAATCTATGCTTCGTTCTTCTATTAGTCGAGCATACTTTGCTTCCCATTGTTTAGCACGAAACTTTCTTCGAGATGTGAGAGAACTAGCACCTCCTATTAAAAAAACTCATTCTTGGGTAATTAATACTATCAAAGATGATAAAGATTCAAGAATTCGTAAAATTCATGCCCAACTGAACCGTTTACGTATTGATAGAAACAGTGCTGATTATAGTGATTCACTAAGACAATTATATTCAATGGCGGAGGGTGCATTAATTGGTGCACGTCAAACAATTGATATTCTTGATGAATTCTAATTTTAGATAATGGAATGATAGTTTGATTTTTTTATTATGCTATTTTGGTCTTTATAAAGAAAACTGGTTTTTATTAATTGAGTACTAATGCCAAATACTTTCAATCTCAGTAAAACGGAATTTACAGCCTATCTAGAATGTCCTATAAAATTCTATTTACAAAAGGAGCAGAATCTAACAACGAAGCAAGGACCGAGAGGGGGCGTAAATAGTGATTTTTATCCTCCTCATTTATCGGGTGGGATGATCTGGCATGATCGTCTTGCAGAATTCTATCGTAATACAGCCAAAGATCTTCTTGCAGGGACAGTTTCTGAACGTGAAGTTCTCACTCATCATATCTATCAACTTTTCTGGCAGCGGGAGCTCCATCGTTATGAAGTTGATCCTTCTCATTGGTTTCCTCTTGCTTTTGAATATTATTTCTCTTCTCCGACTATGCGTGGTAAGATTGACCGTATTGATCCTCTTGGTGCCACAGAATGTTGTTTAGTTGAGTATAAGGCTCGTCCGGGAACCAGTGGTTTTCTTGACGAAGAATTACTTTTCTATGCTCTTCTTGCTTCTGAGAGTGACGATTTCTGTCGAACAATTGGTCGTCCTGTTACCCGTGTTGCTTGTTATTTTTATCGCACTGGTGAGTGGTATACTCGAGAGATTGTTCCCGAGGAACTTTCCTCTTTCCGCGAGTTTCTTTCTCCTCTTCGCTCTGAGATGCTTACTGGCAACTGGGCTCGTAAACATGCATGTTCTCTCTCTTCTCATGATTGTTCTTATGCTGTTGTTTGCACTAAAATACTTGATAGGTTCTTAATATCCTCTAGAGAGTGACTGTCTACTTTCTCCCTTTTTTCGTTCTCTTTTTTTTATTAGCTGCTAGTTATTTTTGTTATCCCTATTGTCATCAGAATCTTTTTCTCTATTTCACTTGCAATTTCATCTTCTAGTTCGCATTCTGTCATCTCTCCTACATACTCAAAATACGTTCTTCTTATTTCTTGAATGAACTTTTCAATTTCTCTCACCGTTCCTTTTCGATACGCTCTTCTTTTCTCTTCCTGCAGTTCTATCTCTTTTGGTTCTTTTTCCTCTTCTTTTTGATTTATCTCTCGAGCAAACTCCTCTACCATTGTTTCGTAATCTATTTCTTGACTATCTAATCTTATTGTTCGTTTTATTCTCCCCACAAATGGGGATGATACATTGATAGCATATTTCCGTTTGTTGGTCCGTAAAATACCTTCTTTCACCAGTTGTTGCAACCTTTCTGTTATCCTACTCTTTTCCCATGGTAATCGCTCACAATACCAAGCTCTGCTATGATATTGGCTCTCACCTGTTTCGATAAATTCTTCGAGTAGCACTTTTACAATGTTGCTCGTTGTTTGCACTTCTTTTTCAGCTAGTTCATTGATGATATTATCCACTTTACTCCGTTCTTCTACATACAATTGTGTTGGACTCGCTAGTAATTCCTCTTCCAATGCTACCAATAATTCTTCTATTGTTTCTTCTGTTGGATTTTTTCCTTCCTTTTGATTCAATTCTCTTCTCACCTTCTTTTTTTTTCTATAATTCGAAATCAAACTCCTGTTTTTGTTCTTCAATTTTGAATTGGAATGGTCGAAAGTATTCCTTTGCTTGTTGTACTACTTGCAGCATTGCTTTCCTGATTCTTTGTTGTTCCTTCCAAGATAGTTCTGTCCATCTATTTTTTCCTCCTACGGTCCAAGCATTGTATTGTTTCTTTTCATTAGAGATGAGCATTTCCTCCTTCCAGATGACATCGCTCAAAAATTGTTTCAAACTCAGTACCTGATAATCCATTGCTTTATCTAGACTACACATCTGTTCTTTACCGTTCATCCAAGTTAGTATGTTCCCTTTTATCACTCGTTGACATTCTTTACCCAGCACCTCATTTCCTTCTGACTCTGGTAACAAGTAATATTGTGGGATTCTTTTTCGTAATCGTTGAGAAAAGATCATATCAGGGGTGATTTTTTCTTCAACAACTGCTATCACCATTGCGGGTATTATTGCTTGTTTGAACCCCTCTTCATTATCTAGTAGAAAACCGTATCTTCCTCCTGTTGTTTTTCTATGACAAAAGCCGGGTAATCCTTCCCACGGAAATTGGTGTTCGATACACTTTTTGATAAAAACAGTATTTATCTTCCCAAAGAATGCATTTGCTACTGTGTTTCCTTTTGAGAAGCTAAAATGGATCTCATATGGTCGTATCGGGTCTCTTTCTGTATGCCTTGCTTTCCTTCTATTCGGAAAATCAAATTTATTTTCCTCAAAGATTCCTTTTAGTACCCCCCATTGGTAATTTGCTACGAATCCGTCTTTTTGATTCCATTCTTCACTTCCAAGTGGTATCCCTTGTTTCTTTCTTCTCATTAATTCATTGATTTTTTTGTTGCTCTCTTCCAGCGCTCGACCCAGCAATTTTCTATCACTGTATTCGGTTATTTGCTCTAGAGCATTTCTTCTGCTCCAAAGCAATGACATAGCATACTCAATATTCAACACTTCTGTTTCTCGTAGCAGTCCCACTGCACCGATTTGTTGTCTAGTAGGTTCAATACTCTCGAGTTGTTCTTCTCTTTGAATGATTCTTATTTCGGAGAAGTTTCTTCCCAGTCTTCTCTTCAAAATATCATATTCTTCTTTATTATTCACTACCAAGAATTTCAGTTGAGTGTAGTGAGCATAGAGATTGTATGAGGTTAATAGTGCCATTTCCTTATGCAAGTCTTCTTCTTCACTGAAACTTTTCAAAGAAATACCATATTTACCACTCGCTTTGAATAATGGCGGTTCTTCTCCTCCGGTATAGATTTGATAGTTCTTTGAGTATTCGTGATATTTCTCTTGTGCAGCTTTCACCCCATAGACTCCTTCGCTTTCGTTAAACCTCAGTTTATAGAAAGAGCCACAATAGTTGCATATGCGCAGTGCGCTGCCAATGTTAGGGAGCATTCCCCACCCTAGGTTGATCATAGGTTTTTTACAAAATATGCAACGATAGGCAACCATTGCTTCTTTTGGAGATGTAATATAATAGCTATCTCTTTCACTCAAGTCGAACCAAAGTTCTGTATCACCTGCTTTATCAGCAAAATCTTGAATTGTTCGAAACGTTACAAGTGCTCTTGTCGTTCGTGAGATAAACCATTTACAAGCAAGCATTTTTGCAGGGAGATTAGCAAGTAATCGTATTCTATCTGTTGGATAACCTTTTGCAGCTAATTCTTGGAAAAAAGTGCATCTAGAGGTAAACCTGTTCCAATTCTCACATGAACCACACACTTTGAAAATATATTCTGGCCATTGAAAGTGATAGGGGATGTAGAATCTTTTTTCCTTTTTGAACCATTTAACTTTTCTAGATTTAATCTTCTTTTGTAATCTAAGTCTATTCATATAATCAGAAACAGTGCTTGAAGGAAGATTCGTTAACTTTTCTAGATCAAAGGTTGTCGCTGGAAAGGAGCAATTTAGTCGTTCATAATATTCCTCTCGAGTGAGTTCATTGTATTCCTCATAAGAAATTACCATTGCTCGCATTGCTTGTTCTTCTACAAAGAAGAGTATTTCCTCTTCCTTCTCATTTCGTAATTTTATTCGTTTACTATTATCCCATACAGTCATCTTTGCATCTCCCCTACAATTTAGTCAATTTTGCTTTGAGTATCTTTCTCTGTATGCCAAATTTAGTGTAAAACCAAGTATCAGTTATTTCAGGGAAGATCTGTTTTAATTCTTCGAATTGTTCTGCTACCAGAACATCATATTCTCGTAGATCTAATTCTACAATTGTTTTGTTTTGTGCTCGAGTGAATTCACTGGCTATTCCTTCTGCTAATTTTTGAGCAATCTCTTTTGCATTTCTTAACAAGTAGCTAGCATGTTTCTCAATGATGGCGTATTCATTATCTGAAATTTCATTATGTATAGAAATTCGTGGTTTACTTTCCTCTGTAGAACAATTTTTCTGAAAACACTTGTTTCAATTTTATTTAGAAATTTATCACTAATAACCATTAGAAAATCCGTTACATAACTTGAGTGAAAATTCAAGCAATATTTTTTTTTGTTTTTCTCACCATTTTTTTGAATGATGTCTCTAGCTTTTAATCTCTTTATAGTATTACAGATTGAATTATAGTGGCAATCGAGTTTTTGAGCGACGGACCTTTGATTTCCAATAGAAAAGCAATTACTAGAGACTATTCCCTTCCATAGACAATATAACAGCAACTTTTGTGTAGTTTTTGTTTCCTTTGTAATTGTTCTCCAATAATTGTTTTCACTATTGAAACTTGAAATAACACTCACCTTTTTTTTGTCGCTTCCTTCTTTCGCTTTACAATAAATCCTATCCCAATTTTCTTTAAAAAGAGCAAAAAAATCAGATCTTTTTTCTTTATAACTATTATTACATTCATATAACAAGAGTTTATGAAAACAAATCAATGACTATCAACAATATTCTATTGATCATTTTTTGTCATCCGACACAATTAGCATTTTTGAGAAATAATTATATGCTAGCATCACTTTCGTTATTCTGATTACTTCTCGTTGGAGAGAGTTAATCGGAGAAAGAAATTGGGTGTATAATTTTGAAGCACACGAAAGGAAAGAAAATTGGACTTATGATATTTATGATAGCAATTTTTGCAATAATGCCCATCACTTCGATGATTGCTGAAGCAGTTAAAATGGGTGATCCGACAATTGAATATGTATCTTCTAAATTACGTGTACCAGAAGAGATGCAAAAAATATCTGATGTTGAGATAGCAATGGATACAGTATATTGTCTTGATGTTGAATTACAAGCGACAAAGCGAACAGCAGAATACGTAAATGGTACAATTGAATTCAATGAAGATATCAGTCAATATGGAAAAAACGATTACTACACA
>JABCTZ010000039.1 GCA_018238155.1 Candidatus Heimdallarchaeota archaeon
TAAAATAACGAAAACGCAAGAGAGTTCTTGCAACTTAAAATTTGTAGTCAATCTCATAAAACCCCTAAATACTTAGTAAAAAAGTGTCTATTTAGAATAATAAAGGATTTGATAAAAATGAAAAAAATGGTGGACGGGATGGAATTTGAATCCACAGGCCCATCTATAATTGAATCATTTTAAAACTCTAAAACGAACTTTAATTTTTGGAACGGACAGCTCCTAAGCGTTTAGGCATTAACAAGATTCTAAAGTTTCATAATGCTAGAACGATTTTTCTTACCGTCAACTTGATCATTAAAGTGGAACGGGATTTAGAAAGACCCCCTAGGATTAAATTGGAAAAAATTTCAAATAAAAAGTATTGAAAGAATAATTCTTACAAAGAAATTAAATGGAAGAAAAAAATTGGAGGACTCGGGTTTACCTCTATTAGATCAGATAAATAGAGATTGAGTACAATCTATTCAAAAATAGCAGTAACTAAATCAGGAATATCACCAAACTTTGCTGAAGATTTTGAATTGTTCCTTCTTTCTTGGAGGGATGAGCAGAAGTGAAAACAAGATGGAAATAAATGATAGATAAAAGAAAATTTGACTTTCCATGTGGGGTTATTCAATAAAATTATGTATAAATTTTTGGTTTTGAAAATCTAAAAATGACAATTCACTAAAAAATAAAAAAAAAGGATAGGATTGATATCAACCAACAATACCATCACTATCAATACAATCAGAAACAAAATCAGTTAGATACATTGCTATTGCAGCCATTGTTACAATAATTCTAATTGCAGTTGCAGCACCTGACGCGGTTATCGCATCTACAAAAGCTTCCGCACCAATAATTATTCCAGCAAGAACTAAATAGAGCAAAACAAGAGACCATTCTGCATCAGTTGCATTAGCTAATGCACTTCCAAAACTCTCTGCGATTTCACCCGCAGCACTGCAGACATGCTCAAAAAATTCAGCCCCTGTCATATCACCATTTACATAATAGGCAAATCCAATTAAAAAGTATGATATCGCATATTGATAGAATCCCACAGCTGTTTTCGTGACCAAGCTAAATTCTGCAGGAACAGCAGGAGCTCCGATTATTAAATTTAAAACTAAAACAATTAGCATTACTAAATGCCAAGATAGCTCAATGCCACTTAATTGGAAAAAAACATAACCTGTAGTAAACTGAGTAACATAAAATGTTGATGGAAAATTAAATGATATAGAACTTCCACCACCACTTCCATCATCTAAATCAAATAATGGATTAAAATCAACATCACCCCTAATCAGGGAATTCTGATATGCCATTACTTTAGTTAGAACTAACTCAGATCTAGTAAGAATATACGCAGAAATTAAACCGCCTAGATTTGAATCAATTTTACCATAAAAGGTAAGTGCATCATTTTCTGTTAAATCGGTTTGTTGAATAATTTCATTAGAATGGCAGGATAGTATTATATCTTTTGAGCGAGATTTCTCAATTTCATTTGAAAAATCATTCCATTTTATTAATTCTTTATTAATTGATATTCCTTTTATAGATCCATGACCGATCCAAATAATCGGTTGCAAGATTCTATTTGATATTAAAAGAAATTTGAATGAATTATATTTTAGAATGCTAATTCCTTTTACATTTTCTTGTAGAACCCTACTTGCTGATTTAATAGAAGCATCTTCATCAAGTTGAACAACAATGGTTCCTGGAACACTTGTTGATAAAGCTTGGATAAAAATAACACTCGATATTAGGCTCGATATTATCAAAATTAAGGAGAATAACCTCACATGTTTATATCTACTAGAAATCATTAAAGTCACCACTTTTTTCCCAATTAGCCCTTTTCATTAAAAGCTAATTAATATAAGAAAAGCAAATATGTATTAAAAGATTATGCACATAATATTAAATAGACATGCAGGAAGAATAGCATCATCAATGAGAGGGTTAAACTATTGAAAAGATTAGACACTTATATTACATCTTATAGGAAAACGGGATTTGCTATTAAATCAGATCAGAAAAAAAAAGCATTGTTTATGAAAACGAGAATAAGACTTATGCCAATTTTCTTAATTGCTTTTCTAATTGTTGCGGGTTTTGGATTATTTAATATTTTTTTCACTCTACAAGTTATATTGAAATTTGTAATTGCATACTCTTCAGCATTGTCACTTTATTATATTGTAATAATAGATTATAATACTGCAATGGATTGGCAAAGTTACTCTACAAGAAATGAAAGTATTAAAGGAAAAATTTTACATTCAATTAAAGAAGGTGTAATTTTGTTCGGTATTTCTATGATAATTATCGGGATAATTTACTTAATTCGTTTACCTCAAAACTTAGAAACCTCATTATTAGAAAAAATAACTGGAGATGAAACACCTTTAAGTTATATGCCAAATACTATAGAGACAATTTTGCTTGCGGGAATAATTTTGTTAACGTTAATTTCAATAATAGCTTATATCAGATGGTTTTACCTAAGAGGTATAAAAATCACTGGTTATTTTAAAGATAAAGAAAGAATAAAAATTGATTTAAAACCATTAATCTATTGGGGGATAAATCAACTTGTGTGGTGTTTCATGCTCCCAATTTTAGATGTAATATTTATAGAAACAAGATATCCAGAGACATCTTCAAGATACGAATTTTTTAAGAACATTTTCGCTTCAAAACCATATATGCTCTTAATAATTCAACTTAGTATTATTCTGTTATTAACAGCTTTTTATTTTATTGATGGGTTTATTGTAAACAAAAGAAGAAAGAATTTTGTGGAACTTAACTTAATAGATATGGTCAACAATGAAGAAGAGTTTCTGCAATAATAATTTACTCAATTGGAAAATAATGTTGGATAATCATATTTGATAAGATAAATTGGATTGAATACAGACTGTACAAAAAAACAGAAAAATAGTAATTGATTACCAATGAAAAAAGAGAACGAAAGAGAAGAAAGAGTTAAAGAAACGGAAAAGAGAAAAGAAACTGGTGGACCGGTTGGAATTTGAATCCACGGCTTAATATCAAGTTTTAAAATAGAGCCACTCGCGAACAAAATTCTACTTATGATTCAATTAACTTGACAGATTAGCAAGCAGTAACTGAAAGTCTCTGTCCGATTTAAGAAAGGAAAAAGCTTCTTCTTTGGAAATTTTTTCCAAGAGTGGAAAGTCTCTACTCATAGCAAGTCGTAAAGTTTCCATAGTGAATTCTTTATCCTTTTTGAGAGCATAAACAACTGCAATTTCATAGGCAATTGAAGGATCATACACCAATGCCTTGTTTGCTAACCAAAGACATTCTAAACTCTCATCATAATCACCTAAAGCTTTGTAGCAAAGTCCTAAATTGCACAAATAATCACCATTGAAAGGATCGTTATTACTAGCATTTGTTAAGCACTTCCTTTCTTCCTGTGCATTTCCTTGTTTGTGATGGATAAGGGAGAGATTGAACCAAATAGAAGCATTCGATGGTTCAAGTGTTGTTGCTTTCTGAAGAAACTCTAAAGCTTTAGTAAGCTGATCCTTTTCACTATAATAAACTCCAAGAGCAGCTAAGGCAATAACATTCAAAGGATCTAATGACAAAATTTCTTCACAGATTTGTTTAATTTTATCTAGTGGACCAAAAAAGTCATAATACATACAAAGGTTTGTTAGATTTTCAATAGCAGTAGGATCTAGTTGATATGCAGTATCTAGAAACCCCTTTGCAGTGGAAATGTCATCATATTTTAAATGGTACGCTCCAAGCTTGGCATATCCAACTGCTTGGTCAGGCAAAAGAGCAATTGCTTGTTGGAGCGCTTCCTCAGCTTTAGTAAACCTACGAAGACACAATAAATGATCACTGAGCATAAGGAGCTCAAAATATTGAGGTGTCTTCTGTTCAAATTCAATCATCGACAAACCAGAGACGTAAGGAGGAATCTTTCTATTTAACAATTATTAACAACCTTCAGGAAATGCTAAGAAAACACTAAGAAAAATCCTTTATAAAAGACTAAATAGAAAAGCCAAAGAGGATATTGTAGTATTTTTGCTAGATTGTCATTTTAACCTCAAATTATTTCTCTTCAGGTTCTTCTTTTCTACAACGAAAATGACCATTTTCGAGTGTAACTAGTATTATATCTCCTTTCTTTATCTCAAGCTCTTGAGCAATTTCTTTTGGAATGTTAACCATCAATGTTCTATTAAGGTTAGCTACTTTTCGCCTAAATTTTACTGGCATAATTAATACCCTAGTCTATTATAGGCAGCCATAAACTTTAAATATTCCTCTTGCCTATAATATAGTTATAGGCAGATTATAGGTGTTGTTATTGAAAAAAGAATTAGATAAAGTCAAAAGGAAGAAACTGCTTTACAGCTATAAACAACCAAGCGGAGGAACAGCATTCGAAGTTTATACTGATGGGACTCTGATAGTCAAAACAAAGATAACAAGTAATGGGCTTAATATACCTAAAATGGCTGAAATCTATTTTGATTGCTCAAAGTTAGAAAAAAAATCACAGAACATTCCAACCACTTGGGAAATTAAACGAGAAAATGGGAAAACTGAAGTCGTTCAAGGAAAAAGCAAAATCGGAGTTTACAAGAATTCATATTTCATTCAACAAATTGCAGATGAAGGTTACAGAAAAATCAAAACCAGAATAAGAGCAACTTGTACAATTCAGGTTATTTCAAAACGGTTCCATACATCATTTTTTCAAAAGCTTGCTAAACTTAGAGATAATATGTTGTTAGAATCCAGAGAGAAACTGGAACCAATACTTTTTGGTGGAGAAAAAAATACCGAGTTCACTATCTATAGAAACTTTACAGGACAACTATTCATTTATAGTAAAGTAAGTTATAATCAAAACAAAATCTTGCTTTCTGATGAAATAGCAAGATATATTGAAAATTGGCATAATAATCGAGAAGAATATTTTGTATGCTCTTTTAACGAACAACCAGCAATGGTCGTGAAAGCAAAATCTCGACCAGGAAATAGAGAAGGAAGATCCTTCAAAGAAATCTTTTTTCATATTCAGGATATACCTGAAGAATCCTTTATTTATTTCACCAATATAGATTTGAAACTTTCAAAAAATGCCATACAAGACTTGCAACTCAAACAAAACTTGCTACAAAAAGGTTACTCTATAAAGCAATTAACAACTAATTGGTTGGATAAACCAAAACATAAAAATGAAAATTTCGCGAGTGACGTTTGGACAATAATTAAACAAGCATTTACTGATAAGGAAGCTAAAATTTTCTCAGAGGTAAAAATAACATGCGCAAGTAAAGAAGAACAAACGAAGGTTGTTGATGGTCTCTTAGTGAGTGAGAAATTTTTAGGTTTAATAGAGATTAAAACTTCAGAGAAAATTAAAAATACTGTTTTAGATGAAGTCATTGGTGAGCTGGCATTACTACAAGAACAGCTTGGGAGCAAGAAAAACTTTATCTTGTTTTTTATCAATGCAGAAGTGATAGCATCAAAATTAAAGAAAAACATTACAAAACTCTATGGGATGGAACATAATATCATCTTAGTAGGTAAAAAAGAACTAAGTGTTCTTCTCATGAATCCAAAATTGTTATTAGAAAGAGTGAGAGAGCATTTGTATTTACTGGATGAGAAATCAAGCCAATCTCAAATTTATCATCCTACTGAATTAACACTAACATCAAAAGAATCTCTCGAAAAACAGGCATACAGTCTTTTGGAAAAACTTTCGTTAAACTCACATGAATCACTCTCACTTATTGAACAATACTGTTTCTTAATGAATATTGAAAAGTCAGATTTCTTCAAACTCTACAAACTGTTAAATGAACAACTTAGCAAAAAAATTGCTTCTGTGAAAGATTTGTCTATTCGACGAATGCTTTCATCAAGACATATCTTTGATTGTGAAATTTTACTATTACTCCATACAGAGCTTTCTCTTAATAGCAATTATTTGATTTTAGAAGAAGAGAAAAACAAAGGGTTAAAGTTTGCAGAAGAATATAGCATTTTATTACGAAATTGGAATGTCATCATGAACTCCTTGCCATCAATGTGTCGAATCCTTGGGTTTAAAATTTTGCAATCAGGCACAGGAATCGTTTTTGAAAGGCAGGTTCTAAAACTCTTAGAAAGAGAAGGATATCAAGTGGTTTCTAATGTTTTGCTTTCACTACATGGAAAACATTTCGAAATTGATCATTTAGTGTTTAAAAATGACTCAATGGAAATAATCAGCTGTAAGGATCGAAGCCATTACCAATACATTCCAAATCTCTATTCAAAAATAGCATTAGCATTGGGACAAGTGATTCTTTATAGGAGAATTTTTAAAAAATCAAACGGACAACTATTCGTTAGAGTGAAAAAAAGCGACCAGAAGGAGTTACAGAAGAGGTTCAGAAATTTCTTCGCGACTAATTATTCGCTTGTTTTTACTATATAGGTTGTTGACACGTAAATGCCTTTCCTTCGAAAAAAGATTCAAGAAACGCTCTCTGAAAATATCTCGCAGAAAATATTTCAATTAGAACTTGCAGATGAATCATTTATTGAATTACTAAATGAGCTATTAGTAATCCTTTCAGTAGATGAACTTAATCTTCTACTTGAATTTGCTGTTGAGGACGAGGAATGGTCATCTGAGAAAAAAATCCTGCTCTTACAAGAACTTCTAAGCAATCAGAACTCAGTTATCTGTGAAAAGGCGATCATTTATCTTGAACCATTCATTGGGAAAAAAATCATCCCTCTCATTGAACACCTTGTTACCAACCAATCACATGGGGTTCGTTCTCGAGTATTTTGGGTGTTAGCTAAATATGCCACAGAACGCGATTTGACTCTAGAGATAATCGATGAATTAAAAACCGCTTCAGAAGATAATGAGCAAATCTTTCTTGCAGCAGCACTCTACCAGAGAAATAATTCTGCTTCCTCTCTCGAGATGCGATTTCTAAAAGATTACTATATCCAACAATTTTATGACCCTAAAATCGATGAACTGAAGGTAAGCTTAGTTGGCAAACAAGGTTTAGCTGCGAAAGTAATAGGTCTTATCCTCTGGGAGGCTGGAATAGAACTCTATTCTACAGGATCATTACAAAGTGAGAATATGCTCTGGCTCATTGAAAAATGATAAAAACTACTTTTGTGCTGTAAGTTTAAGTAGTCAAACACCTCAAAGCTAATGATAAAATGTGTGTGTTTTGGTGTTACTTATTGACTCCTCTTACCTGGCAAAATGATCCCTCATTGCTCGATTCTGAACCCACTCCAGTGAATGAATGGCTCACAGCTAACAATCTTTTATCAATGGAATTGCACGGGAATAACTCAAATGCTAATAAAAACCTTGCTTCGATTGAAAGCAATTGGTTTTCTTCTTGTAATAATAGTGTTTGTTCGTTGAACCTGTATTCTATTCTCGTGCGGAAAATCGACTTTGTTCGAGAAAAAACTAGTGACAGGATTCTTGCCAGGTTTCCTTTTCTCGTTCTCTCAGAAGAAGAAAATGAGTTGATTCAAAAGAATATCTTACTGATTGCTGAATGTGCGCGAGATTATTTCTACAAATCGATCAATTCCAGTATTATGGATTGGAAGAGGAGATTATTGACTTATCTTAAGCGAGGAGCAATGCCTTATCCTCTCTACCGTTGTGCTTGTGAGATTTTAAAACGTCAATTAGTTAATCCGGAAGTAGAATCATTAACTTTTGAAAGTGCTCGTGGAAAACGATATGCTATTCCAACTAAGATTACACCAACAATTGCCTATCTCTGTGGCGTAATTAATGGTGATGGTCATCTTAGTACTCACTGGTTACGAGTGGTGGATGAAACAAAGGAGCATATAGAATTGATTTCGAAACTATTTGAAAAACAATTCAATGATGCCGGAGAGATTTTCAAAACGAGAAATGCAAACGCTTGGAATGTAGAATTGCGTTCATCCTCAGCAGTTCGGTTATTCAATTTCTTGACGGACCAAACGATTCAGGGAGCAAAATATGACTCTTTGCGAGAGCCTTTAATATTCAGAGAATTAGGTGAACCACATCGCAACCTTTACTGGAGAGGAGTAATGGATGCAGATGGTTCGTATAAAAACCACATCTCATTTGCAAGTGCAAGTAAGCTTTACACTGAGGATTTTCAACATTTCTTACAAATAATAAATATTAGAAGTAAAATTTATCAAATGAAGAATGGATCTTATTTGCTAACAATTCCAATTGATTTCAAATTACCTTTTGCAAAACAGATAGGAGTACTTAATCCTAAGAAAAAACAAGATTTTTGTAAATTGCTACAAAGAAAGTCTATCGTTTTTAATGGTCTTGATGAGAAAAACATCACTTCTAATGGTTTTTTTGATTTAACTAAAATAAGCCCTCTCTATGTCAAAGGATTATCTAATATCCTAAGAGAATTTCGTAAGGATAAAACATATACTGCTATCGAGCACGAATTATCTTTAACTAGAGGACAATATTTCTATTATGAACAAGGAACAAGAGCAATTCCATTTGAACTATTATTTCAGTTACTTGATATCCAATCTTTGGATTCAAATTCGCTTATGCAAAAACTTGATACGCTAGAAGAGAGCATAATTTTTCAATCTTCAACTTCTACACTCATAAGGTTACCTTTGAAACCAACATCAGATGTTATCTTAGTTATGAGTCATTTACATCCTCTAAGTAATTGGACTCGAATCGTTCAACCAACACAAAAAATTAAGGATAAAATACAAGAATTATTTGGAATATGTGCAAAGTCAAATCGAATACGTGGAAATATCTTACTTAGATTTCTTACTACATTTGGTGATTATACAACAATTAATGTAAAAGAACTTGTTATTGATGATGTTTTATAAAAAGTCATTCAAATTCCCACGTAGATATTACTAAAATGTAGGAGAGAGGTATTTCCGCAGCATTTTTGTTACTTAGATGGCTCTAGATGAGTTTTTTCTCATTCTTAGCGGAATGTTTTTTTCGAAAGTCCGAAAAAATATCCTTTCTCTTCGAAAACATTCGAAAGTCCGATTTTTTTCCACTAAAATTGGTCAAAAAAAGCTTGAAAAACGTTTTTTCAAATGCTACATAGAGAGTACGTTTTTGAGTGAAAATTATGCTTTTTTTCCCTAAAGGCCGAAAATTTTCCATTGATTTATGTGGATTCTTTGGCAAATTTCACGATATAAACATCTAGTAGTGGCAAAATCACAATCTTTTTTCTTCTTGATCAAGTTAGGATTCATCATTTTAGTGCGAATTTCCTCGAGATGAACACTAAATGAAGCTAAAATATCAGCTGTTACTTTCGCTGTATAATATTCTCTGCTTCTATAGTAATAAGCACCTATCTCTGACACTTTTGTTATGTCTGGCAGCTCTTGGATAGGGAACTGATTGGTTAGAAGAAAAGAGTAAAACAACAGTTCTTCTTCATCAAATTCACTTGGTAGAGATTTATACTCAACAACTCGGCAATGACCTTGCTTATCCACTTGATCTATTCGATCGATTTTACCACAAAGAGAATCAGTTCGCAAATATAATTCAACAGCTAGCGGTTCCCAAAAATCAGGCTCCTGTTGATAACGTCTAATTTCAAAAGCCAGAAAAGCCTTTTTCCAAGGAACATTTCTATCCTCAACGTTCATTTGTGGGTTGAAGTTATTTTGAATGTCGGTACCATAATTTTCGTAAAATAATTGTAACCACAAATGTTTCTCGATGCCTTCTTGTAAAAACCCTTCATAATCAGTGTAATTTATAGTCCCTTTACTTTGACCTTGTGATTTATGTAATTCTTTGATTAGATAAAACTGGAATGGGCATTCTAAATAAGCTATGAATTCAGTTTTATTAAGGATGAAATCTTTCTCAAGCAATTTTCTCAAAAAGTAATGCAGAATTTTCTTTATAAATGACAAAAAGATAGCCATTTAGCTCTTTAAGAAGGATTTTTGTCGATGGTATAAATAGTAGCAATAAAAAGGTGTTAGAAGATTTGGCTGAGAGCTATAAAAAATCGACAAATGTCGAAGCAGATGTTATAAGATATTTAGTATGGAGAGAAATAATAGGAGAAGAAGGATGGTTCGAGAAAGGATTGAAAGAACTAGCCTGTTGTGTTGGGCGACACGAAAAGTCAATTGGAGAAGCTGTAAAGTTATTAGAAGCAAAAGGAATGATTCAAAAAGAAAAAAATGACAATAAGCTTTGGATTAAGCACACATTAACCAATGATGAGTTGTATACTAGAATGGCGTTTATTGACCCAATGTTTTGCAATACAGAGTCAATGCACGAATTCCGGAGTGACCTTCTAAATGAGATTAAAAGATTAGAAGAGGAAATCATAACTACAAAAGAAGCTAATGCTAGAAATCAAGGGAGAGAGACAATAATCGACGCAGTCCTTGGGGAGGTAACAGAATCAAATATAGATAAACTTGTGACAAACTTTGAAGAGTTAACTTATGAAAACAGCAACAAATCACATGATGAATGTATAATGGATGCATTGGAGACATTTAGAGATGATGTATTTAGTAAACATGAGGAAACTTTCGAAGAAGAAAAATCTGATGAATGGATACAAGAAACATACGAATTATATTGGTCGAGAAGGAAGGAAGAGGGGAACAAAGAAAAGGTTCAATGATGTGATAGTTTGGCAAAAGATATCCAAAATGATATAGGCAAAATTCTGCAGGCAAGATCAAAAAACTATCCAGTAACGATTGATGAGCTAGTGATAGAGCTAGGATATTCGAATGGTGTAATTCATAGACACATCAAGATATTGGAAGCAAATGGTTTAGCTGAAGCAAAACGAGTTGCAAGACCAAAGGGGGGAGTGACCTATTATAAAACACCAGAAGCAGAGTGGCCAAAACATCTTGGCAAGAAGTGTTTTGATTGCCAGAACAGAGGGAAGACATTACGCTGTATATACTATGAAGAACTAGCAGAGGAGGGAATAGTAAAAGAAGAGTATAGATCGGGTGTTATTTTAACAAGAAATACTTACGCTTGTGATGATTTCATAGAGAGAGAGATTCGCTGGAAAAAGAAAAAATATGAGGTTTTTTTAGCTGAAAATAGAAGAATAACAATATCAAAAGAAGGGCTTAAGATAACCTACCATTGTGCAAATAAGGAATGTCAAGCGGAACTCCCAACCTTGGGAAATGGATTAATAGCTAAACTGGGAAGTTCAGTAATAAGATGTGATGCCTGTAACTCTTTTTATAAAACGCTTTATGACCAAAAAAAGGAACAGTTCTTTGTTCATTATAACATCGAGAAAGGACTGGAATACAAGAAGAATTTTGCAAAAGCAACGGGTGGGGAAGAGCCAGAATTACTCTATTCAAGCGACCAATATGGAATCGTTATCCATGACCTACGGGATAGCAATTTTAATTTTAGAACAAAAACGTTGACAAACAACAATTGGGTGGGAAAATTAGGAGAGATAGGTTATCTGGTTGCTAAAAGAAAAGAGGATTATGAACCGCTAGTAGAAATATTAGATGGAAAGGGATACAGGGACATACAAGTCATCCTAGGAGCAGATAAACTAGTCAGTCCGCCACCAATAAAACAACAGGTAGGACTTTTGAGATTGCTACGAGAGATAAAAATCATCAACAAAGAATTTTGCACTTCTATGCTGTTTAGTAGAATAACTGTGATTGAAAAAATTCACCAACAGTTTAACAAAGAAAAAGAAGTAGTGGTAAGAAAAGCAGTAAAAGCAATTGAACAGGCAATCGTGGAGGTGGAAAGGAAAGGATGGATAACACCAAAAGAATGGAATGCTTTTGAGATGAGAGCGGGGAATGCAATGTGGAGCGTAGTAAAAGTGTATTTGAAAACTTTAGGAATTGACTTTCCAGGAAGAATGAGATGCAGATTAGTAGAAGATATTTCAAAACCACATAGATGCTTCTACGCCTATAGTCCAATTGATGCTTTGATAAATGGAGTGTATGGAATAGCAGGGGAGTTTGTGAAAGAATATTGTTATGAGATAGGTTTTTGCTGGGATGGATTGCCAGGATTATGTCATAAAAAAACGAGAGGAGGAGAGTTCGCATTCCATCTAGATATGCGAGAGCAAGAAAAGATACTAACGTTACCATACCTACTAGAAGCACTACAAATAGGGACAATACAAATGGAAGAAATGCAATACTTAAGAGGAAGAAATAGACAGAAAATCTACTTTGTAAAACAAAAAACAGAATTAGAAGAGCAGATCATTGAAGTGGTCGAAGAGATGAAAGGAGGAGAGATAAACGGGGGAAAAGCAAAGAACGTGATAAGTAACTATTACTTGCAAGGGAAACAATGGTTGAATAACTTCCAAAGAGGGAGTAACCAGTTAGGAGTAGAACATCATGGAGTAGATTACCAACCATGGGCAATCATGAAAGAGAAAGTATGGGAACAACTGGGAAGAGAAGAAAAAGAGAGATTGATAAACGGCTTGAAAAGAGAACATAGAAAAATAGGGTTCAGACCATTAAAAGTGATGGAGATAAATTGAAGGGAGAGTAAAAAAAAGTGACAGTAGAAAAAGAACTGCAAAAACTAGCAAAACTAACAGAAGAAAGTACAAAAGAAACAATAGCAGAGCAAATAAAAAAAATAGGGGAAAAAGGGGGAGAAGTAGTCTATCAAATAATTATAACATTAACAAAAGAAAGGATGGAAAGAGGATACTCAAAGAGATACTCATTAGCAGAATTAGAAGAGAGGTTACCATGGAAGAAAAGCAGACTAATAGAGAAACTGCAAAGAACAGTGAAAGAAGAAGTACTAAAACACGAGAAAAGAAAATATCAACTAAACAAAGAAAATGAATTAGTGAAAAGGATATGGAATTACTACAACGAACCAAACTATCAAGAAAAAGAAAAAACAGAAGAAATTAGAACCTTGATACAAAAAAAGAGAGAATTGGTTAAAGAACTGGAGAAAGAAGAGAAAAAGAAAAGGAGAAAATATCGAGAAGCAACAAAGAAAGAAGAAGAGGAATTTAGAAAGGAAATAATTGCAGAATATGAAGAAGGGGGAGAAGCAAGAAACCTTGTAACGAAAAAAACACTAGAAGCAATAGGATACAAAGAACAATAAAAAAATAATTGATTATTGGTGGAAAAGAAGGATTTTAAGAGACGGAAAAGAGAAAATAAATTGGTGGACCGGATGGAATTTGAATCCACGGCCTCCTCCATTTTTGTCGGTAGAAACACATTTCTACCCATTGCCAAGGAGGCGATCTTCCAGACTGATCTACCGGCCCAAAATATTCTTCTTGTCTTTTCTTTCGTTGTTTTTTCTTTTATGAATCTTTCGTTTTGTGTGGTTACTTCGTTTCTTTTATCCTTACTTCCAGACAATCCGTTATTGTTACTCTATTGCGGCATATTGGGCATTTTTCTTTTTCTTTCAACCACTTTTCTGTCAAGTTTTTTTTCGAAATCCCATTATTTCAGTCAAGTGATATTTTTTTCTCTTTTTCCATCTATTTTTGTCTTTGTTGTCAATCATTTTTCTTCTTTCACTTCTTCCAGTATGAAAAAATTAAAATTCTTTATTGTATGAGTATAAAGCAAGTAGTTAAGGATGACAGAGATGATACCAGAACCAGTTGTAATTGCTGGCTTGAAAAAAGCGCTTGATGATCTTAAAGTAGATTACTCTTCTATTTTCTTATTCTGCAGTAGAGCAGGAACTGATTTTACTGTAGAAAGTGATTGGGATTTTCTGATAATTCTCAAGAAAAAGTTACCTCTTAAAGACCAACATTCTCTTCGGTATCAAATTTTCCACCGCTTTCATATCTCCTTTCCATTAGTTTCGATTGATTTAATTTTAAAAGATAAACGAACTTTTGCTATTGAGAAAAAGATTGTTAATACCATTTCTAATGAAGCATCTCTTGAGTGAATTGAAGTTTGAAAGATGATATTGTTACTAGATGGCTAAGAAAGTCTGACAATGATCTTGAAGCAGTAAAACAGTTATTAACATTTGAAGATGCTCTTATCGATGTTATTTCCTTTCATTGTCAACAAGCAATTGAGAAATATCTAAAGAGTATCTAATTTTAGTTGATATTCGAACCAAAAAAAGCACATGATCTGGAAATCCTTTTGAATGTGTATATAGGTGATAATAAAGATTTTGAAGAATTAGACTACGAGAAGATTGCATGGCTTAAATCTTTATGCGGTTATAGTAAGATATTCTAAAGAACCCCTTGATTTTTCTATTGAAGAATTAAATGAATTAGTTCTTCTTGTCCTAAAAACAAATGAAGTTATTATAAACAGAATTGAAAAAAAAAGATTAGGAAGAGTAGCTATGTTTTAATAAAAACAATGACTTCATTGACTCAATAATAACCATATAAGAACACCTATACCCCCTACAATAAGCACAGCAAATATTCCATACATCATTTTTGTCGATGTAGCTCGAGCTTTTAAGCCCTTCTCAGTCATTTCACGCATGCAATCATTGCAAATTCCTGAAGGAGACACAAAATCATCAGCTAGCTCTCTTTTACATTGTAAACATTCAGTCATCTTATCACATTCTTCTAGTTGTAGTAAGAAAATCTATTATATAAATCTTAGTAAATTTTTCACGCTCCTTATGATAATGGAAAGCGTCAAACAAATTTACTATGATACCTGTTCCCTCATTTGATTTAATGATAATTCAATGTTAATACACTTACCAGATGAGAACTGTTTGTAATATCAATTATGATAATCATATTGATTGAGTTATTGAGAAAGAAACAATTGCTTGATAATATTATTTTTTTATTTTTATGGTGGGAAAATTATTCTAAAGCCTATCAAGTTACTTTCTTTGGCATTTTACATTTAATACCGCTTCTCTATGATTAAAAAAAAAGAGGTTAGATATTCTGAGTGGATAAAATTCATAAGGAGTGAATATAGCAAAATATCTGGGGATAAAGAAATGAAAAAAAACAAATCAAAGAAAAGATCTAATCAGAAACGAAAAGAGATAGCAGTTGCTTCCTTCACACTATTCATTATTTGTATTCTTCTTGGGTCACTGAGTCTCATCTATTTTCTAAATATACCGGCGGGATCGGATATTAATGGCGTTTATGGCAGTGTTTATGATGGTCCCTATGAGTCATGGGGTATTGGTGGTGGCGGAGCAATGTCTTCTTTTTCCATGAGTCCTTATGATACTAATCTCTGGTTTGTTGGCACAGATATGGGCACATTGTTTCGAAGTATTGATGCAGGAGGTCACTGGTCACCTATCAGCCAAACCGAGGTAGTCTTTAGCGCGGACTTACCCAGGGCGTGTTATGTTGGTTTCAGTCCAAGAGCAAATATCGTTTTTTTTGCTAGGAGTCATGCTTGGTCTACTACAGAGTACAGGAGCACTGATTACGGTGTTACTTGGGATGAGATTAGCCTCCCTCTAAATGATACTGAGTATATTCGTTATTGGTTTGCGGACTCTACTCAGGAAGAACTTATGTTTGCTGCCTCCTCTGAAGGTTTGTTTAAAAGTGTTGATTTTGGTGAAACATGGGCTCGAATTGGGGCAGTAACGGGTTATAGCACAGGTAGTTTTATTGATTATACTACAAACCGAGTGTTTCACTCCACGAGAGATGAGATATTAGTTTCGAATGACGGTGGTGAAACCTTTTCAACGCATTACTCTGCAACAACGAATATTCAAGCATTCACGGGTGGTCGTGATAGCTCCGGTTTAACATTAGCCTTTTTAGATAATTGGCCATATGCGGAACTTGCTAGTGTTGATCGAAGATTACCTGAAGATTTACCTCAAGTATACATTGATTCCGGAAGAGTGGATTGTATAGGATATGTTTGGCAGAGTCATGATGATAGTGCTTTTGAAATGACTACTCGTGTTGGTGGTGATCATTTGTGTATGGCTGAAAATGATGCTCAAACGATTTATGTCACAGGATTACGGTTTTGGGCTTTGACAGATTCTGGCTCTGTTACCGGTACAGGTGTTTGGCTCTCGAGAGATGCTGCTGCTACTTGGGACTTGAGCTTTATGATGCTTGAAGAATGGGATCTTTGGGATTCTCTCGAGAAAAGCGCTGTTGGACTCGACATTGGCTATTGGGATGGCGGTTATGAAAGCTTCTCAGTTAATAAACGCAATTCTGCAATTGCAGGTGGTTCTGAGTACTTTTTCCTACACGTTTCTAAGAATTATGGTCAAGATTGGCTTTCACCATTTACTGAGTATGCTGATGATGGTCCCCGAGAGAAAGGCAAACGTTGGAAATCAAATGGTTTAGAAGTAACTTCAACAACAAGGATTGAAGTTCATCCTACAGATGAAAATATCATCTATGCCGGTTTTAATGACATTCATGGTATGGTTAGTGAAGATGGTGGTGATACCTGGAGACTTTTAACAGGATTCCTTTGCAATGTTATCTATGATTTTGCTTTTGACCCCGATGATACTAATGTTGTTTATGCTGCTTCAGGTTATATGCACGATTGGCCTATTTGGTGGCATGCATTGCATCTTGTCAGTTCTGGAGAGGAGGTTCCGGGAGGAATATTTAAGTCAACAGATCGTGGCAGAACTTGGGCAAGATTGACACCTGATACGGGTGAAATGTATTTTCAATATTTATCTGTAGCTTACAATCACATTACAAATACATTATATGCCGGAACACAAGGAAAAGGAATTGTTCGCTCCCTTGATGATGGTGCTTCCTGGGAGTGGTACAATACAGGCATCTATTCTTCTGAGGAAATGATCATTGGTCAGATCGAAATCGATTTTGAAAACAATAATGTCTATGCACTCTTATCCGGTGATTATCCTGAATTTGAAAATCAAAATTACACGGGACTATACATGTTAGATGTTTATGGCGGAGCAACCTCTTGGAAGATTCTTCGAGGAACGGTACATGTACCATCAGAACAGTCTTGCGCAAATATGTGGTATTATCCCTCTTGTTTTGCGGTTGATTTTTCCTCAAACTTGTTATCAAATAACCAAAGAGCAACGATCTGGCTTGGCGATTATGAAAATGCAGGAGGAATGGGTCAATGGCTTTCCACAGGAATCTGGAAAACAACGAATGGTGGTGATACCTGGACTCGCCTTTACCAGTATTCCTTTCCAACGTGTATAAAGATTGATCCTTCAAATTCTAATAGAGTCTATTTTGCTGGTGGTTATTCAGTTTCAGGTGGTTGGGGCTATGGCGGTCCACTATATACAAATGATGGTGGACCTACTTTGTTGATGAATGAGGGGTTGCCTTTTGAGGGTGTTTCACACTCAATTGCTTTTTTCCTGACAAAACCCGATTATATGATCTATGGCTTTCATGGTGGTGGTATGAGATATGGTCCTAAACCGACCTAACTCATACAAAACATCTGGAAATGATTCTTTTTTTTTCTTTGGAAACCATCAAATATTTTACCGTATGATTTTATTAGCTTTATATAAGTAGATGTGTTAAACATCTTATCCAATAGCTTTATTGTGTGAAGTGATTTTATGGATAATAACAAACTACGAAAAGTAAAATTGGCTAGCATTTTAATTATATTGACTTTTTTAACAACTTCTGTTCTAAGTGTTACTAGTGGAGCTTTATCTCCACAAGCAGTTACTAATTCTAGCCCACAAGTTGTAGGGATATATGGTGACCTATCAGATTCCGCAATCAATCTTGGTATGGAAGCATATCTAGATGGAATAGGCACGAATTTTGAAGTACTATCATTTAATCAAATACTGCAATTTAGAGGGCAAATTGTCATCTTTGCTCATGGTGATGAGCACGGTATTAAATTGTCAGAAAAATTGACCTTTACATGGGATGCTTTTTCCGTCTACCTTTCCTCTTCAAAAGCAGCGAAAATTATTCTTGCATCTTGCTTTGGCGCAAATGCAATTACAGACAGCTATACGGGACCAGAGCTCTTCTCTTGGAATGGAAATATTGATGCTCTTCTTATTGGCTATGCAGCAGCGTACTATACATTACAAGATCAAGAAAACAGTATTGATTATGTTTTAAACCAATTATTTAGTAGAGCAACATTGCTTGTAAGGAAGGAAGCTGAACCTGTATACTTAGCGCACACTCCTGGTGGCGGAGGAGGTGGCGGTGGTGGTGGCAGAGATTTTAGTTTATCTGAAAGTGGGTACACGCATGCCTACAAAATGCAAAATACTGGAAGAGGTGCCTTAGCAGGAAGAATATTCTGGGTCAATTTTGATAAAAATGAAGCTGGAACACTGATGGAACTTCATGGTGCATTAAGTACTCTAATGGGTGAGATTGCTATCTTAAATCCTCCTTTAGTGGCACTTCTTCTTGCAATTTTAGCTGTAAATGCAGTGCTAATTTTAATATCAAAAGCAAATCGCATTAGACACGACGCAAAATTTGGTGTGCAATTTTTCAAATATATACCATTAGTGAATTTTGTTTATCATAATGGAAACGATGGGTATAAATTAAGTGGAATATTTTACCTGCCTCAAATATGTGCAAGTGGCATTTTCGGTTATTTTGGAATTGCAAATGTTCCTACATATTGGACATATGTCAGAATGTAGATTATTGTAGCATTTAACCAACAAACCAGAACAAAAATGTTCTCCCAAAAAAGATGGGATCAAAGAAAGGGTTTTTTTGATTCTCATCTAATTACTATTTTTTTCATTTTGCTTTCTTACTCATTTCTTTTGTCCAATCAATTCGCTCGTTTTGTGGAGTTACTTCCTTTCTTTTATCATTACTTCAGGGCAATCAGTTATTGTTATTCTATTGCGGCATATTGGGCATTTTTCTTTTTCTTTCAGCCACTTTTCCAGCAAGTCCTTTTTTGCGTAATGCCTACATTTCGGGCAGACGACAATTTTGTCTCCTTCTACATCTAGTCTAATTCCTGTTATCATGCATTTTTCTTCTTTCACTTCTTCTACGAAGAATATTTTTGTTATTGGTATTATCGTTTCTGCTTCCTCTATTGCTTCTTTTTTCTCTCCCTCGCTTTCTTCACTTCTCTCTAAATAACCCAACAGATAATTGCACCTTTGTCTTACAAATGCTTTTTTCAAGGTTGTATTAACACCCATATCTTCCAAGAAGGATCTTATTATCTCTTCTAGAGAATTGCTTTTCGTATCTGCTAAAGCATAAATACCCATCATAACCGTTATCACTTCAAAAGGAGAACTTCTTTCTATCATTCTAATTCTTTCTTTTTGATTTCCTTCTGTTACTAGATCTGTTAGTTGCAGATATACTTTCTTCCTTTTGAGTAATTGTATCAAAAAGTATACACCTACTGGCAGAAAAAGGAAGCAACATACGATTATTTTAATTGTCATTTCTCGCTTTTGTTGCCCCCAATAATACTCCAACAAATCGCCTTCATTGGGGATAACTTCCTCGTCCTCATAGCTATTCTTCTCTTTTGGTTTCAAAATCAACTTAAATTTCCTCTTTCCATTTTAATCTTTAGCTGCTATAATAAAAAAAGAACAATTGTTGTTATGAGTCTTTATTAATTCAATAGGAGATGAGCGGCTAATCCAGGATTCAAACTAGTGAGAGATTTCAAACACTTTCAATCCTTTTTACTTTGAGAGAAACTTTTATTAATAAAAATTTAAAGTCAATAATTCCTTTTACAATAATACTTGGAGGGATAGACGATCAATCATTCTCAAAGCAGACTAAACCCTAGAAGAAATGTTCTTACTATGAGCGTTACTTGTGTAGATGAACGAATTGCTCCAAGAGTTCATATGCTTTCTTTTCGAGTGCCAGGAGCATGCGTATTCCCTCGAGAGAACGAGCCGTCTTATACCCTTGCTGCAATACTTTTCTTCAATAAAACAGCAGGAGACATCTATAATGAAATTCGTGTGGTTATTGCTGATCACGGAATTCTAGGTAAGAATGGCTATTTTGGTTGTGGGATGAATAACATATCGGAATCACTAACAGCTATGAAAGAAAAGTTGGATGAAGAAACTAACCTATCTAATGATGAAATTGACGACTATTTGAGAAGAGCACAACTATATGATCTTAGCAGTTTGGGAGGAATAGGAAAACACGCAGCTTGGGAAGTAAACCAATTTAAAAAAATACCAGAAGAATACACATTGAAAAGTTTACTTGGAAGAATTCTCCCAAATGATTTGGCTAAAGAAGAGATACCAAATGATCGATTAGTTATAACACAACCATTTGTTAATCAGGGTGGAATGTTGGAAAATATCGATGAAAGAGGAATAAGTTTTGACGGAAACACTATGATCCATACCCTAGCAGGAAAATCAAGTATAAAAGAAGACTACGCGCTAACAAACGAATTATTGATCTTTAGTTATTTGAAAGGAGAGACGGTAAGAGAAGTACTGGTCTTAGAACCAGCTATGAATGTGCTTGAACAATCTTCTCTTAGACGGTTCTTGCAAAGGGTACAACAAACCTCAATGTATTCGATTAAGAAAATAAGCAAACAAATAGCTCCAATTGTTAATCTACCAGAAGATAGTTGTTATCAATATTTAACAAGTATTAAAGAAAATGCAATATCTTGTCTCTATGGTTCAGAAAGTGAACAACTCAACAGAGCCAGAATCACTGCAGAAGAAATCAAAAACACAGGATTGTTACCAAAGACTATAACCTGTAAGTATGGATTAGTAGATGTTGGGGGCAAAATTAAACAGCTAACTATTCTCTAGAATTAAGTGAAGTTATTTCCTTTCTTTTATTCTTACTTCAGGGCAATCCGTGATTGTTATTCTATTTCTGCATAGAGGACATTTTTCTATTTCGTTCAGCCACTTATCCAGTAATTCCTTTTTCGCGAAATGTCCACATTTCGGACAGGCGACAATTTTTTCTCCTTTTACGTCTATTCTAATTCCTGATATCATACATTTTTCTTCTTGTACTTTATCCTCTTCTACAAAGTATAGTTTTGTTATTGGTATTATCGTTTCTGCTGTTTCTGTTAGTTCTTTTGTTTTGAATCTACTTTCCTTTCTTCTCTTTGCTGTCCATAGTAAATCATCACATAAAGATCTTGCAGATGATGCTTTTATTGTTGCTTTAAATTCTAAAGCTTTCATGAAGACTCCTATTGTCTCTTCAAGTGCACTACTTTTCATATCTGCTAAAGCATAAAGCCCCATCATAATAGCTCTAACATTAAAAGAATCAATATTGTCATTTACTAGTCGGACTAGTTCTTTTTGATTCCCGTCTCGTATTAACTCAGTTATCTTCAGATAAGTTCGCTTACTTTTGCTAAATCGTATCAAATAGAATATTCCAACAGGAAGAAAAAAAATGAACCCCATGGATATATAAGCTATTAGTAGGAACTTTTGCTCTGTCCAATATCCCACTAATAAATTTCCATCATCGATTTCCTCATAACTATTCGTTTCATATGTTTCAAAAACCAACTTACATTTCCTCTTTCCAATCTATTCTTTAACTGCTAATAATATGGAAAGTATTTTACCTTTATTTTCTTTTTGCTTCCTTTCTCATCTCTTTAGCCCATTCTTTTGCTCGCGTTGTTTGCTCTTCTGTATTGTTTGTTAGAGGATCAATGAATTCAGTTTCACCTATGACAGTATTTTCTGTTAAATATTCCTTTGTTTTTTCGCATACTTTTAAGCCACTGCCTTCTCCAGAGCAGCTACAATACAGAGCGAATTTCTTTCCAGTGAAATTTACTTCAGTCAGCATTGAACGTACCGCAGGATTCATACTCCAAGCCCATACAGGTGACCCAAGAAAGATCAAATCATATTTTTGCAAATCTTTTTCGAACGGTTTTATTTTCGCCTTTCTTTTTGTCATTGCTTCAAAGCCCCCTTTCATATACATCCCGAACCCTGTGCCTTTGATGTCTTTTTCTCTTTGTATCTCGAGAATATCTGCTTTGACTTCTTTAGCAATTATTTCTGCTATATGTTTTGTATTTCCTGTTTTTGAATAATATAACACAAGTGTTTTCATGATCAATCACTTTTATTTTTTATTAGAAAGTCAATTCACTTTCTTTTACAGAATAATCTGGTATTTATTTATTAAAAGCCTTCGAAATTTTTGTAAAAAGAGGGATTTTATAGTTACTACCGTACCTCTTCATCTTAACAATACTTATAATTTTCTATGTTAAGAGATAGTAAGCTTTTAATTCAAAAGAAGGGTAAATCAAAATGTCAATTAAATGTAGAAATTGTGGAGCTGAAAACGAACAAACAGTAAATTTCTGCGGTTCATGTGGTGCTCAACTGATATTTGCAAGAGTAGCAGCAACAAATGGTGCTGAAACCATCTGCCCAAATTGTGGGAATAGGAATCCATCCAAATTTAATAACTGTCCAAAATGTGGTTCATCATTAAGACAGCAAAGTGTTCCCCCATCTCAACCAATTTATCAGCAAGAAACTAAGAAGTTCAAATGGTGGAAATTATTTACTTGGCCATTTATTTGTTTGGTTAATTTAACGGAAAGCTGCTGTAGCTGTTGTTGTGGCTCCTGTTGTGATACTGGAAGTAGTAATAAATCTCTTAAACAAGAGGTTGCAGAAGAAGTAGCTGAAAATGTTCTTGGTTCACTTTTAGGTGATTGAAATTATATTGTTTTAAATAACAATTCCTTCTATTTTTTTATTATTAGTTTTATTTTTTATTCCAAAGAGATTAAGGAAGACCTCAATAAAGAAAGAATTGCTAGTAAGGGATTTTTTATTCTTTTAATGAATAAAGTTCTTGGGCGTAAAGTTCTAAAGGTAGAAATTCTATACTCTGAGATACGATTAAAGTTCTAAGAAAGGGAACAACACTATGAAGAGAAGTAACAGCTTTTTCCTAATATTATTAATAATAATGAGCATTGGCTTTGAACTAAATGCATCTGCAATTAGCAGTTCAGAACTAATCAATCGACCAAAAAATATTCCAATGAATAGTACTTCTGGAGAAATCACTTTCCCCTTTGGTAAGAATCTCCATCTTGATGGTAACAACTACTGGAATATGACCGATTTGTTAGATGTAAACCAAACATTAGATAATCTCGCAGATTTTACCACTGAAGGTATAACAGCTTTCTCAGGTGATGATGTCATACCAGCTGTAAGTGCAAACAGACATTTAGTTAACGTTACACTCCTAAACTCAACTATTTGGAATGATAACGACATTGGTGAAGGAGAAATTTATTTCAATGTAACAATAAATGGCAATTTCACTAAAACCATCAATTATGGCGCAAATGATGGTGATACTCTTGACCTTAATCTAGCAGTATTTTACGCTTGGTGTATAGTCCTTGATATCACCGTTGAAGTTTGGGAAGATGATCCCGCACCACAACCAGATGATGAACTAGGAATATATCATTATGCAACAACTAACCCAGTATCGCAAACCATTACTGGAAATACTACTATTGGTGATGCACAAGTATGGCTAGAAATAGATGTACAAGATACTACATCAGGAGTAACAGCTGAAGTTCTTGCAGATGGTTGTAAACCATATTTTTACTTTACTGACGAAACAGGAGCAACCGAGGAAGCAAATGAAACCTACGCTCGAGTGTTAGTTGGACCCGATGGGGATGCAGGACTAACAACAGCAATTTGTATTCAATATATCTTTTGCTGGGATAAAGAGAACTTTCCATTTCCAATTAATGTGCAATTCCATGAAGACGATTACGAGCAATTCTTGATATTTATCGATCCAAGCGATTTGATGCATCCATATAGATATGTCTTTGATGACGGTAGCTATATTTCCAATACGCGCTCTCAAAGGATAGCTATCTGGGAAGACCACGCAACAACTGCTGTGCTCGAGACAGAAGCTTTTAGCTCTGAAGAGCTAACACCACTCATTGGCGATAATTACACTGCAAAATACAAATACTTTAACATGTCCGTTGTAACAGATGAGTTCCGTATGGGAACAAGTGGGATACAAACAATGAACTTGCTGGTGCAAACATCTTTCCACAACTTCCAAGAAGGACAACCAGGAATTTTTGATATCACAACAAGTGAATTAGGATTCAACTATGCAATAGATGAATTGAATGACTCGAAAATAGCAGAATTCTTTAGAATGCATTATTACGCTTTCGAACAAGGATTATGGTGGATAGCTCATCTAGGGTTGGAATATCCTAAAGTACATCCGTTCACCTTTGATGTGGTAAATCCGTTCAGTTTTCCATACCTGATAAATGGTTACCCAAATGTAGTGGATGATATAGATGCATTCGAGGAAGCAAACAGTAATTTCATCAACTATGAATATGGCATAGACCTCACCCTCGCACTGCTAATGAAAGCCAGGTATACGATAACCTCTCCTGAACTAGTGAACCCAGGGGATACATTCGATGCTACAATTGAAATCGAAATACTTGAAGACGACACAGAAATTGCCTTGCTATACGATCTCTTCTTAAATGGAACGATAAAAGCACTATTCTTTAATCAGAACTTTTTATTTGACCACGAAGGAAAAGTAAGTGTGAATATACCAATAGGCAAACTGAGCTTGCTACTCTCACTGCTAGGATATCAACCATATGAACAAAGTGGGTTGAGCATAGACAGTAGTGGCTATTTAACAATGGATCACCTGTATTTAGCACCAAACCTACTTGGAACAATAATGGCACTAAATATGACTCTAGATATTTGGGATATGATAAAAGGAGAATTACCAGGTTACTACCCAGCAACAGAGAAACCATTAAACCTACTAGATTATTTCATGGAGTCAATTGAACTAACATTAGGAGCAGGATTTGAAGGCTATAATACTGGAACAATCAGTTCAAACAATACCGCTTTAGCAACTGTAGGAACAGATGAATTCACTTTTGATGGAACAACAATGTCAACAACAACAGAGGTAACAGTAGCTGAAGATATTAGTACGACCACCGGATTTGAAATTGTTCTTGATGATATGCTATTTACCTATGAATTCTTTGCTGATTGGGGACTGGATATAAACTTTGGAAATATCATAGCACTAATTGCACCCCAATATGCTGAAATGAATTTCGATATCGGAACCTTCCCATCAATAATAGTGGATTCTGATGATAGCCTGATCGATAGCGATTCAACGGTAACGAAAACAACGACAGTAACTCTCGACTCTATTACCCCAACGAATACAGGTGGAATAATTCCTACAATACTAACCTTGTTAGCTATTTCTGGTTTAGGAACGCTTGTTATTATTCGAAAACGAAAGAAGTGATTTTTCACTTCTTTATTAGTTAATTTTTTAATTAGTAACTAATACTATTTTCTTTAACTTTTCACTAAATTTATCCAATATTATTCTTAATTGTTTTTCATTTTTGATTAATTGATAACGTTTGTTTTTATGAATGTATACTGGCAGAGGAAATGAATTATCTATTATTTGTGTTGCATCTTTTGGCAATTTTGGTGGAATAATATTTCTTTTTATAATAATATTCTTACCTAAAAAGAGTTGTGAGCTATATTCTTTCAAACTGATTTCTTTTAATTCCTTCATAACCCTTAAATCATCAGGTTTTTTACTAACAATTATTGGTGATTCAAATTCAATATCCAATTGCTCTAAATGGTCATTTTTTAGAATTTGAATTCTACCAATATCTAATTCGGACATTCTCCCACCCTTTTCTGTGATTTGAATGTTTGCTAAATAGAAGAATAACTATCTCGACCAAAAAGCAATACTAAATTTACAATGAGAGGGTCAACAGTTAACAATAATACATGATAACTTAATATAAAATTTAATATTTTCAAATCTACTTTGTTCTTTTAGTATTTTTCTGTTTACTTCTTGGCAGATATTCCCATAGAAATGTAAATGTTTTTGCTGATTCCTTCAATCCTTCAGGTATTTTCAACATGGACTCAAAATCCTTTACGTCTCTTATTTTTTCGTTATCTAATTCCCCTAAAGTTATTTCTTTATTCTCTACTATCTGAAAATGTTCTTTATTCTTTTTCCACCTTATATAGGAACCTGTTTTCAAGTTTTTTATTTTTTTACTGTTGAAAAACGTTGCAGGTATAATCTCATTCCAGGATTTTACTATTGGTAGAATAATCTGAATCTGTTCCTTCGTAAGAAAGATTCCTACATCATAACTATCATTAAAACTTTGTGAGGTAAGATTTCCGGTAAAAATCATACCGATTGACTTTCCCTTCTCCTCAATAAACATTCCTTTCATATGTAATAATGTGTGACCTTTAATTTGAGCGCCACTTTCTTTTAGCTTAGCTAAAGGTTCAACACCCTTTCGACTTGGACGTGTATAGATATGTAATTTTCTCCCATTTTGTAGTTGTTTAATAAGGATATCAAAGAGAGAAGTAGATTGTTCAATTGAGAAAGTACATAAATGAATTGGTCCTGTTGTTTCTTTAATTGTTTCTTCCAGAGTATCCTTAAAACCTATATCTTGATTAGCGCCGAATATATGGTCAATTTTTAGTTTGTCAAATAAATTTTCATTTATTTTCTTAACAGATCTTAGAGACTCTTTAGAGAGAGATTCGTGCTCTGCTTGATACCAAAAAGCATAGCAGAATGTATTGAATAGATTAACAATTTGTTTTTTATTTAGTTTAATACCTATTTCTAAATTTTTTGATAAAGCGTGTTGAGTGAAATTTGCACTTGAAAGATAGCCTGCAGGATTTTCATTTTTGGGGTCAATTAAAACATATTTAGCATGGAAATGACGTGCTGTTCTAATAAAACATTTTGTTTTTAAAATTCTCAATAATTTTTTATGCTCATCAATTCTATCATTTTCAGTTTCGCTTTCTTTACCTTGATCTTTATTTAATCGTTGTTCTGAAGCAGTTAGAAGATAGATTCTTACACCTTTTTTCGAAGCCTTTAGAAGAGCATTTGTAATTTCAGTTTCTTGAATTAAGAAAGAGCAAATAACTACTAATTCTTTAGCTTTTTCAATTGCTTTTGAAATTTCTCTTTCAAAAATACGATTCTTTCCAATAAACCATATATCAGGAGAATAGAATTCTTTCATTTTATTATCAAAATCACCTGATGTATCAATATGCCAGATGTTCTCTAAAGATAAAAGATTATCAATAGTTTTTTTATTATTTTTTAACAACACTTTCAAATTCTTTTGACTCATCTAATTATTCTCCTTTTCAGCTATGGGGATTAAATCTAAGGGTGCTTTAACAAACCAAAATGCGTTAGGAATATTTTCTAAATCTAAATCTTCTTCCATTTCTTTTGCCAAAATTTCATGTGAAAGAAATTTAATTGTAAAACCTGGGAATAACATAGAATTTTGTTGTATGCGTTCAATAAAAACAGCATCAAATAAGAAATCATTTATATCATGTTTTAAGAGCCAATTTGCCCATTTATTGGCATCAACTTCAGTTTTTGGTTTAATATCAACTTCTACAGATGTTGAATCAAATACTCCAAAATCAATGATGTTTGGGGATTTAAATTTAATTTTCTTCTTAAAAGTCATTTTTTCCGTGTCTGATATATTACTGTGAACTTCTAATTTATTATCATTCCAATCCCAATCCGTTATTCTATTTGCTAATAACTCCTCCCAAATTATTTGGAAGTTGGGGAAATAATCGATTTCTCTGTGATTATCATCAAAAATTCCTGTAGTTTCTAAGATGCAAGATTTCTTAGTTAAATTAATTGAAACCACCATTTCTAAGTTTTCTATTAATTCAACTTTTTCAGAAATAGATTTTACATTTATCTCGGTTTTTTCATCATCGAATAATTGCTTGCCTTCAATTTTCTCTATATCCTTCAACCATCGAGGGATATCTATTAAATTGATTGGATTCTCATCAGGTTCCCTAATTTCATTTCTAAAATTAATATTTTCATCAATAAACTGAAAATCTAAAATCCTCTGAGGAATTAATTGATCTTTAGTAGCATAAAGATAAGACACTCCATCATAATAACGATAGATCATTCCATCTTCTATTGCTTGAAAACCTACTTCAGTTATTTTGTATTCATTGTCAAGCACTTCATATTCAATGCACCTTCGTAAAATATTTTCCGCCATTTGATTGTGATATCTAAATAAAAATTCTTTGCAAACAATTTTCTTTGATAATTGATTATTATTAGACTGAGCTATTAGCAAAAGGGCAATAATATCAGATCTCTCTTCTTTTCTTCCTATATCTAAAATAACTTTGAATTTACTAACTGCTATTTTTCTTTCCAGTTTTATATTCATAATAATTCACCTAGATTGTTAAATCATCTTTAATATTAGCTAATTCTTGCAAAATTGATGAATAATTTTGCTCACTAAAGAATGTTCTATTTCCAAGCATGACAAGTTGATATCTTGCTCTAGTAATTGCTACATTTAATCGATTAATTGAGTTAAGAAAACCTACACTGTTTGTTTTTACAAATGAAAGAAAGACAATATCTGCTTCTTGACCTTGAAATCTATCAACTGTACATACTTTGATTTTTACGTTATAATCTTTGAGAATGAATTCTCTTGAACCAATCTTAAAACCAAAGTGATTCAATAATAAGCTATGAAGAAGATCCTCCTGGTATCTGTAAAATGTTAAAATGGCTACTTCCCATTTTCTATTGGATTTTTTAGCATATTTCAAGAACTCATCTAATTCAATTATTAACCGATTTGCTTCATTGATATTAATATTCATTTTTGAAAAATTTCTATCTGTTATATTAATCCAAATTGATCTTGAAGCATATTTTGAATAATTCCAGTTGCGCTTTTCAACCATTAGGGGATTATCTTTCAATGCCATACCGTCATAGATATAATTTCTAGGAAATTCCGATATTTCAGGATGCATTCTATGTTGATATTCCAACTTTTCAAATCTGATTTCTAAATCCTCGTCATTAAAACCATTTCTAATAACAGAATGCTTCCATGGTTCAAGATTCTTATAATCAATAAAACCCTCTTTTAACAATTCGATTATAGATGGAAAAGCAACTTTCTTTATTGTTGTAAGATTCCTCCTTAATTTTTCTAAATCATATGATTTGAAATATTGAGGAAGCAATTTTTCAATATCATCCTCTAATTCTATTTTGATTGAATCATTTTCGGAATATCTTAATGTAAAAAGACGTACTAAACGCCATGCGAGAAGTTCTCCAAAACTTCCTCTATACCTTTTTGAAAGTTTCTCAGTCTCGAAATACTTCTCCCAATACGAATGTGCGTTTCTCATTTTTTCACTAAATCCTTCACCCAAATGAAAAGAATCCATTGGAAAAGATTTTTCATATTTTTTTACGGTTTCAGGTGAACCTATGAAAATTTGAGATCCAAGGAAAACCGGCGAAAATGGTTCTGGGTTATTATCTAAATTAATGTAGTCCAAATTTAATGAATCAAATTGCTCCATATATTTTTCTCTGTTTTTTAAATCAGCTTCTGATATTATTGTACTATAAGAATCATATTTCCAACAACAAAAAGCTGCCCTGCATATTAATTGATCATCTAAAGGAATAATACTATCCAACGTTTTTTTAATTATTAAATCATCAACAAATGGAGATAGTTGCATATTATCACCAACTAATATCCATCTTTTGCAGAACAGTGCTGGAACAATAAATTCTTGAAATGTCGTTTTGCTTGCTTCATCGATTATTAGTAAATCGAAAACAGCTTTTGGTGTTGTTTTTTCGGCTTCTATATCGGGATGTTTTAAAATGCCCATTACAGTACCACATACTACATTGGCATTATCTAAAATTAATCGTTCAATTTCTGATTCGCCTATATCAGATTGAAGAACGTTAAGATAATAGTCCTGACCCACACTTTTTGACTTTCCTAATTTAATTAACTCATTGCAAATTCTTTCTCTTTCAGTTCTTTTTCTATTTTCAAGAAAATATTTCTTAATAGTTTCAGGAATCAATGGATTATTTTCATTCCCAATCCTTACAGCGATAACCTCTTCCCTATCAGCAATTTTTTCTAGAACATTATCAACTGCAACATGAGTTGAGGCACATAGCAGTACTCGCTTATTTTGTTTCACAGCTTGAAGAATCAATTCACAGATAGTTAATGTTTTTCCAGATCCAGGGGGACCATGAAGAATTGCAAAATCTGATGTGCTCAAAGCTTTTTGAACAAAAATCCTTTGGCTATCTACTCCAGGAAAATCCGGATCATTAAGTAATTTCCAATCATCTATTGATTGTACTACAAAGTTAGGCCATAAAGAAAGGTCTTTCACTTGAAATAATCTAAGTAGAGGTCTATGCTCTTTTCTAGGTTTGGATTGAAGAGCATAAATTGCTTTTACTTGTTGATGAAAATCATAAGGGTTGCCTTTATAAAAAATATATTCAGAATTAACTTTTCTATCAACTTGTAAGACGTTAAACATTGGAAAGCTTTTCAATACATAAATCCAATCATCTCGGCTATCATATTTTTGTACTTTTTCTCTTAACACTTTTGCTTTCATAAAATCCTCAAAGGTATCCTCATCAATTTTACCTGAAGGGTCATATATTTGTATAAATTCACCATCTGATACACTAATTTCATCAAGTTCTGTTTTTTCAAAACCATATTTATTCCAAGAATCCAGTTTAATTTGTTTTAGCATGTCTATTATCAGTTCTTTAGATAAAACTCGAAATGGTAATCGTATAACTCTGTCTTGTTGGAGATATCTCGCATTATTTAAATAAAAAGTGAAATCAAGAAGAGTATAATAACAATCCTTCCTAAATCTATCCATGTTTTCTTGATCAGGTAAATCAGGTAAATCAGGAAGATTGTAATAGTATAATTCTGACATTGTTCTCTCCCTATGTACAAATATTTCTTTTTTTTCTTTTCAGTATCTTTAATGACTTTCTCTTTATCCTAAATAAAGATTTTTTATGAGGATCACGATAATAGAAACCATTTCTTTGATTGAATTTTTCTTTTTGCCAAGTAATCTGATTAAATGCTTTCAAAACACCAACTGAGAATATTGATTCACTATATCTATGAGTGCCTGTTGTGTCATCAAAAAATCGTCCTATAGGATCAATCATAATATATGATCCTGTAATTAAATCATTACTTTCAAAAACAGCATAAGAAATTTCCTTGTGGTTATTTTTGAATGCAGCAAATTCGATTGGTGTGATTAGTAGTTTTTCAACAGAACCATTATTTTGTCCATCTACTTTCAAAACTTGAAAAATTTTCCATCTGATTGGTTCAATTTCTCTAATTATTTCATTTAAATCTTCAAACCAATTAAGTTTGGTAATTACTGAGTTTAATTGCAATTGAATATTATAAGATTTGATCAATTTAGCTGTTTCTTTAATTGAATCAACATAATAACCCCAACCTCTGCCCAATTTTTTCTCAGTTTCATTTGAAGGGCTGTCAAGACTTAATGTAATATAATCAATATGTTTTCCATAATTAGCTAAAAACTCGGCATCAATATTTGTCCCATTAGAAACAATTTTAGTAACTAATCCCACTGATTTTGAGCGTTCCAATAATTCACCAATATATGGACAAAGCATTGGTTCTCCTCCAACTAAAGTTAGTTTCTCGGTTCCCACATCTTTTAGCATTGCAGGAACTTTCAAAGCCAATTCTTTTGATATTATCTTTTTAACATCATTAAATGTAGCAAAACAAAACTTACATTTCATATTGCACCATGGCCAGAAATGCCAATTAACGCTTATTGGTTTATTTTGTAATGATTTTTGTTTTGGCATAAAGAATACTATGTTAAAGAACATATTAAAACATAGTCTTTTATAGTAAAGGTTTGATTTGTATTATAAAACACAATCATTAATAATATAAACTCGATAATTATAGTGAATTACTATGGAAGTACATATAGCTACAGTAGGTTTAACAATTGAACCAATTTTCCACGGCGTAAATGCTTATACAATTGATAAATTAATTCTACTACACAGCAATGATGACAAATCACATGAAATTTCAGTAGAAATTTCTAAGGTAATTCAAAAAATGAATATTGATTATGAAATTATTGAAATTGATGCATTTGATCTAGAAAACGTAATTATTTCCATAATGGATGTTCACAAGAAGCACAATAGGGATAATGTTTCTATTAATCTCACAGGTGGCACTAAGGTTATGGCTTCTGCGGCGTTATTAGCAGGTTACATTTTAGGATTAAGAGTTTATTATATACAAGATGGATCTAATGAAAGAAACAAAGGAAAACCAAAGAAAGAACTAGTGATTGAATTACCAGTTCCAAAAACTAACATTCATGATTTAGAAGATACACAGAGAAAAATTATTTCTTATATTTATCAAGAAAATGGAATGTTGGAAAGAGCAAATTCTGCCTTACATGAAGAATTGAAGATAACCAAACAAAATGCTAGTTATCATTTAAAACAACTAGCTTCAAAAGAATTAATCACACTAAAAATAGATGGCAGAAACAAGATAGCAACATTAACAAATACTGGAAAACTTTTTGCTAGAATCGTTTCAAAATAACCAACATTTCAACTTTCTATCAAGCAAGCTTTTTATTTTGCAAATTCAATACTTGATTGGAATAGAGGTTAGGTTGTTTTAATGTCAAGTAATAAATTGTGTTATATGATTTTTTGTGGAACAAGCCCTTATTCAATTATTAATTCATTATGGGCATCTATTGATATAAAAGGAATAATACCAACAAAGATCGTTCTTTTAGTATCTGAAAAGCAAAGCAGTTTTGAAAAAATAGAGAAATCTGTTTCAACTCTAATCGAGAATATATTGGAGAAAGAATGCTCTGTAGAAACTTTAATTATTTCAGAATTTGAAATAAAGAAGAATATTGCACTGCTTATGAAATATATTGATAGTTTAGGTGAACAGAAAAAACATTTGATTTTAGATATAACACCCGGTAGAAAAACAATGAGTATTTCAGGTGTATTATTCGCAAATAATGCTTTGAAACAAAAAATAATCACCAGTGAAGATTTGCATCAAATTATTTACTGGCATCTAATTGACAGTGATAAACATTATAGTAAATGGTATCCTGAAATTCCAAGAGAGAATTTTAACTATGTAGACTTAATGGAAGTTATAAAATGATTATCTCTTGCTCTGAAATCGAAATAATTCTAAATGAATTATTAGCACAAAATAATAAAGAAATCACATTAGCTCCTTTCTTTCCAGAAGAAAAAATGTTCAATTATGATTTAGAGAATAAAAAATTACTTCTTAAAACAAATCCGCAGAATTGGAGGGTGTTCATTGATTTCTTAACAAGAGAATATTCTCTTTCAAGAGCAACAAAAAAGGAATTGCCAGAATTTGACGATATAATAAAAGCAGTTATTTCTGCAGGATTACTAATGCCCAAGGGAATTGATGATTTAATCAAAGAAATAAAAAATTACTTGACACCAGTACAGAGAATGAATAGAAGAAAACGATTCTTAATAGCACTAGATACCAACCAACTGATTGATAATTTAATGAGTAGCTATGTAGAAAGAGAATTCTCAACAAAAGAGAAACAGCAAATGAGAAATTTTATTAGCTATATTATATCCAGTTGGGTACTTTCTGAAAGAGATGGATTTATGAGAAATGAAGAAAATAAAGGCATAAAGGAATTAAATAGAAAATTAGAGGAATGGGATTTTTATCTTCCAGAAAAAATAGATAGAAAAGCAAGATTAGGATATTCGATTTATTCAGAATTGAAATCATTAGAAGAATCCTATACTCAACTAGAGAGTAAAAAATTATCAGAAGAAAAATATGAAATAATGAGAAATAAAAATCTAAAAGACCAAGCAATAGTTGAGGAATACGAAGATTACATAAAATCGTTGAAAGACGTAAAATTTGTTTATGTAACAGCCGATGACCAATCTTATGCACTTGCTAAGGATCGTTTTGAAAGTGTTAAAGTAAAAGTGGAGAATAGAATACCCAAAGAATTAGACTGTAATTTCGAAAGTGGTGCAAAACTAATCTATCAATTAGCTTTATTTTTAGGATTTCTAAGAATCGATAGCTATGATATTAAATTCAATATCTATTATAAAGGAAAAGAACATGATCATTGGGAGAATAAAAAACTAAAATTTCTGTGTTCAGATAAGAAATTTGATAAAAGAATCACTAAAGTTATCTCAACTATTCGGGAATTAAAAGAGTGCTTAAAAAATTAAAAAATTTAAATCTATTTGCGACCTCTCATATTCGGAAAGAAATCTTCGTATTCCTTTTTTGATTTTTTTAATTTCTCAACTACCTCAAAAGCTGCTTTATTTGCACCCCCAGAACCATAGTAACTAAATAATTCCTTTCGGAATTTTTCTGAAATAATTTCCCTTAAATCATCTATAAAAGCGATTTCAGATTTTTTTATTGTGTTATATTGCTTATTTTTGAAAAATAGAAATATTAATCTGAAAAATAATCTGATACCTAGATTTGTTTTAATAATCTTTATCATTACTGGATTTTCATCTCTAATTGCTAAATCTATTAAATCATTTATTTTGTTATAAAATTCATTTAACTCACTTCTTTCGATATTAAAGAAATTATTTTTCCCAGTTATTTGATTTTTTAATAGTGCAGTAACAAATGTTGCCAATGTAACTGGCTTATTACTTCTTGTTTCTTCTATTCCATGGAAATAGATTTTGTTTTTCAAGATTGAATCAGATTTATTAAATTCCCTGGCTATTAATACAGCTATTCTTTCATCATAATACTCATGTTCAAGAGGATATTTAAAATCAGCTTTTAAATTATAAAGAAGGCTAGCATCTACTCTACTTTGTGTTGAATTAATCTTTATGAAAGTATATACCTCTTTGAATTTTTCAATTTCTTTATATGCAACAACTATTAGATTAAAATTCTGTAATAATTCATCATCCAATTTAGCAAACCCATACAATCTATGTTGTCCATCAACTAATTTCATACTACAATAACTTGAAGGTAATGTAAGGATGCCTGCTTCTGGTATATTGCGTTCTTCCAGAAGCTTTTTGAAAATTAAATCACCTTTTGTAGATACTATTATTGAGTTTGGAAAGGTAATAGATTCATCTGATTTGATAGCTTTTTTAATTGAAATTATTTTTTTATTACTTAAAATTCTTTGAAAACCTGTTATATCCTTTCGTCTACTTACATAACAAGTTTCAAGAAGCTTTTTTACTGTTAACGAGAACAAAAATACCTCTTCATTCCCTAAAAAAGTTCTAATTGCAGGTACACCATCACTGGACCAATTTTTTGGAATTTTCAATGTATGTAATAGATCTGATTTAGCATGTTTACCAATCATTTTAATTTGTCTTTCAAGATATCTATAATCAATTAAATTGAGGTAATGATTATTTTTATCTCTAAAAATATGTTCAACAGAAGGAAGTTCATCATGAGATTTTGTATGTTTTAAATCAAAAAAAATTCGGACTATTTTTGTACCTCTAGATAATTTAAAGTTTTTTTTGATTAATTCTATATTCTTCTGATTACTCCAAAGGTTAAAAAAACGTTCCATTTTTTCTGTTAAACCATCTTTCTTTGCAGTAGTTTCAACTAAAATAACATATTTATTATCATCTATAGACCAAATCCCATCAATTTCACCTATAATGCCTTGTTTTGTAGAAAACTCAACACTTGATCCTAAATATTCAAAATAGGTATCAAAGAAAAGCTTGTTTACCTTATATTCATCTTCGTTTTTTGCATTATTTTTAATTAAATTAAGAACCTCATCTCTTGTTTCTGACATTTCCTTTTCACTCTTCTAAAATTAATAGAATTTTCACATAATAAATATTTTGATTTCAAAATATATCGGAAATTAATAAATTATAGATATAATATTGTTAAAAAAACAATTCCTTAAAAATTAAGGAGATAAGTGGTTTTACCACCACTTCTTACTGTCGCTATTCCTTCGAGGAGTTTCACGTTCATCAGGTTTACGAAAAACGTAAAGGTGCTCAAACATAAGAAGGAGGAAATTACTTTTAATGGATTGCTTCCGCCACAAACGTTCCGTTCGAGTATTATGTTGAACTTTGATAACATTTTCTTTTAAAGCAAAACCAATATCAAGAAATGATTGCATAACACGAAAGCTAATAGGAACTTGATGTTTCTTTCTCCTAGTATCTCCTATAAGAATAGCACAATATTTTCCTGGTTTTAGAACACGGTAAAATTCCTTAGCTACTTTTGTTATCTCTTCAATAAATTCATCAATAGAATTGACTTTGGAAAGATCTCCTTGTTCTTTAGAATTTTTGGAATAACTAATAATATTGGCATAGGGAGGGTGAGTAACAATTAAATCAATACTCTCATTAGAAAAAAAATTAAGATTTCGAGCGTCACCTTGAAAGACCATTTGCTCTGGAAAATCATCATGTAATATTTCAAAATTTAATCTATCATTAGTTATCATTAGGGCGTCTTGATTGATATCAATACCAATACCTTTTCTTCGAAGCAATTTACATTCAATCAATGTAGTTCCTGAACCAACAAAAGCATCAAGAACAATATCTCCTTCTTCTGAATAACGTAGAATAAGATTCCTTGGTACTTGTGGAGCCCAATTTCCCCGGTATTTTGCATTAAGATAATGTGTTGCCCAGTTCCCTCTTTTTGGAAAACTCCAAACATTGCTTCCCTCAAGTTTGAATTTGTCAGGATGTAGTTTTTTAATATGTTTTTTCTTTTTTATTTTCAAACGTATATCATCTATTTCAATTTCAGAATTTTTGTATTTATTAAAATCCTCAATGGTTACAATTCTCATATTAGTTTGTTTAGAAAGAATATTAAAAGCCCAACAAATAAAATCCTTATATTTAATATAATTTTTAAAACCCACCTTCATTTAACCAGATTTGTAATCCATCTAAGTTAAATAATACATCTAAATTATCCCCAATACTATTCTTCAAAAAATCCTTAGCTGTATCTGATTGACCATCACCAGCTAGCATTATTATAGCACTATATTTGGAATTTATCTTTAATGTATCCCTTAAATGATATAATTTCTTTTCTGTTGAACCTGAACTTTGTTGCCATCTTGGTTCAATAATTAAACATTCTGGATATTTTATTGGGTGATATAAAATGAAAGTACATCTAAAATCTCCACCCATTGCTTCTTTGCCAATCAACACTCTCTTTGCATAGATTGGTTGCTCTAAATATCTCGCTGCAAAGAATTCAGTATTTTTACATATAGAATAGTTTTTCTTTTTCAAATTGTTTCTTTATCTTTTTAGCACACTTACCTATTTCCTCTTTTATTTGATGTTCCCAAAAAACCAGAACCTTCCAACCTTCTTTTACTAATTCCTTTTTCTTTTTCTTATCTCTCTCTTTGTTTTTATCGAATTTATTCTTCCAGAATTCGGTATTTGTTTTTGGCAAATTAGGATTACATTTCGGACAATGATGCCAAAAACATCCATGAACAAATATTGCTAATTTGATTTCAAGATAAACAATGTCGGGTTTACCTGGAATATCTTTTGCATGAGTGACAAAATCAGGTAATCCTATTTCAATTAATGCTTCCCTTAACAATAATTCTGGCTTAGTATCTTTTCCTTTATTTGCACTCATTACTCTCGAAGTATTTTCAGATTCAGGAATGGGTAATCGACCATCTCTTATGTATTCCATGATTCCATAAACTCTAAATAATATATTTAGGTGTTGCATCAACTACTGTATTTTTGTCTTTAAATTAACTTCTAATTAGTTAAATACAAATTTTTAAAACGAATAAAAATAATATATTTGTAATTATTTAATTTGAAATGTTAGGTAGGGATTCAAAATTACAGATGATTTAACGGATGATCAGAAATTTTTCATAAATGCAATTAGAATTAATGCCATGCAATATTTGGGTTGGACTGTTGGAGAAATTAAGAATCGTTTAGAAATCCAGTTCAAGAAACATCCTAAAAATTATGCCGCTTATGTAATACGAAAAGCAGTTGGTATTACAAAAGAAGGAAATCTATATATTCAAAATAAAAATGCTAAAATGAAAGTATTTACTTACCGTTGTTTACCAGGTCTAAAAGTAAAAGAAACAATAAGCATAGGAGGATACAGATATAACGAAATTATAAATCAGAAATGGGAGAATTCTGAATTAAAAATTAATATTTCAAATTTCATATTACTAGTTTTAGAACTTCCTAATACAAAAGCAAAACAGGAAGAAGCAATTTTTAAAACAGTATTATTCCACAAACCAACTGGTACAGATATGGATAAAATTAGAGAGGATTGGTCAGATATTGTAGATTATATTAAGACAAAGAAAGCTGATGATTTAGATGCATCAGTTGGTGGGAGAATAATACAAACAAGACCAAAAGCTGCTGATGGTGATGATAAAGTTTTAGCACCAGGTAATCAAAGAACAGTTAAAAGAGGTTTCTTCATCAAAACTAATTATATACAAAATATATTAGATAACTACAAAGAAAATACTGAATTTTGTAATCCCTCTATTGCATATGATATTGGTGAAACTAAAAAGAATAGAAGAGTAAAAACCAATGTTCTTAGGGTAATACGAGACACTAAAATTTCGGCAAAATTAAAGGAAGAATATGATTATAAATGTCAAATTTGCGGAAACAGAATTTACTTAAAAAATGGCAATCATATAAGATACTATGTTGAAGCTCACCACCTAAAACCTTTTGCTCAAATTCATAATGGTCCTGATATTGAAGAAAATATTATAATACTGTGTCCCAATCATCACGTTGAATTTGATTATGGAACAATTGCTATTGATCCTAATGATTTTTGTACAATTTTGCATAAAAATAATAAAAATCCCTATATTGGAAAACAAATTGAAATTAGACATAAGATAGGAAAAGAATTCATAAAATACCATTATAATATTTTTAGAGGTGATATTAAAACAACTGATGAAAAAATTACAGAATACTTAGGGAGTAGTTCTTAATCTCTTTACAAAATAATCGCAAATATAAAGTCCTGCAATTATTTTGGTTGGTATGAGTTCTCGATCAATATTTATTTGTTTGGAATTATTACTTATATAATTGGATTCATCCACAAAGTGTTTATCAATAATTTTCCTCATTAAATCCAGAACTCCATGAGGAGATATTGATTTACTGTTAACGTAAATATGAGAATCATGCAATCGTAAGTGAGATATGTTAATACTTCCGAAATTCGATTTAATGTCTTTTTTGAATTTGTTGAAATTTGGTATGTCTTTTACTATTGTTGCAATATCACATTCATCTGAATAACATTTGTCAGTATTTTTACCTACTCCTCTGTGTAAGATGCATGACCATTTGATAATACCCTTTTTAAAATCAGAATCTTCATTAGTTAGCTCTACTCTAAAACCCTTAATCTTCAAATATGGAATATGTCTAGAAAATCTAGAGTTGTATTTCTTATTTTTCTGTGCTTTGATAAGTCTCTTAGAGTCAGTTAAATCATATATTGTTTTTCTAATGTTATTCAATCCTAAATTATTTCTAATTTCAATGCCTTCTTTCAATAAAATACTTTCTGCAATTGCAGATGAAAGTTTTACGCTTACTGCATTTCCAACAAGTCTATACTTGGAGCCTTCTCCAGAAACATTGAATTGATAGGAAATTGGAAATGACATTAGAGAGGATATTTCTCTTATAGTAGGAAGACGGTAACCTAAATGTTTACCCTCATCATTAGTTGCGTTTAAAATTATCGATTCTCGGGTTGATGCTGAACGAGTAGCCATTATTGTTCTACTCGGACGATTAGTGTTTTCGGGAAAAGCCATTTTCCCCATATACCCATGGTCTTCCTTTTGTCTTTTGGCTCTCCTCCACTCATACTCAGCTATTCTAGTATCATAGAAATGGTCTGTTAATAAAGAAGATTCTATAATCAAATCATAATTTGGATCTTTAATTTTCTCTTTTCTCTTTTTACTTAAAGGATTGGTTAGAGAATTCAATACATTCTGTAATGTATTGAAATTATCCGGATTAATTAAATGAGGTTCTGGCAGAGGAACTTTACCACCAAAAAATCTTTTCCTAGCTTGAGGCGAATTGAAATCAGCGGCATTTAGAATTCCCTTTTCCTCAAAAACAAGATTCGGACCTTTACCGGGTAGGTTTAAATCTTTCCAGGAATATACATCCTTTATATATTTTCCAGCATTGGGAACATTTTCCAAAACCCAATATTTAAGATTTCCATTTTTGAGTTTCCATAATATTATTCTGAGATAAGCCTCTATTAATTTTATTCCGAGTGCTTTATCAGCTTTACCAGCTTTATTGGAACCTGAAAATGATACACATGGAGGTCCTCCAATAATTACATCTACATCAGGAACATAATGACCGATTTTCTCGGGTGTGTCTAAATCTAAAATATTCATTTTTAAGGTTCTACAATTTGGGTGATTAAATTTATGAGTAGTTATTGCAGGTTGCCAATTATCTAAAGCAAAAACTACATCAAATCCCTTTTGTGAAAAACCTTCAGAAAATCCACCTGCACCACAGAAGAAATCTGCAACTGTTAGTTTTCTTTTTATCATCGTTGAAATAAAATGCTCCTTGTAAATTTTAAATTATATTTCAATATTTCTCTTTATGATTTTATTTATAAATTAAACAACAGTTAATATTAATGAGTTTTCTTGTCACGAATGGGCATTTTATTTCAAGAATTTTGTTAGGGATTATTAAAATTTTTCATCTAACTTTAGATTGGTTCTAATCTTAGAAAATATTAAAAGTAATATTAGTCAATATTATGTTATTAATTAGGGATTTTGATATAAATGAATAAATACATGGAAAAAGAAATAGATATTCGAATTGATGATAATATTTTTTCACCTTTAGGTTTAGGGGCATTAAATTTTGGAATAACACAAAGTCTAACTCAAATTATTGCAAATTCTTTAGATTGGAGACAACTGAGCGAAAAAGAAAAGTATTTATTAGAAACAAAATCTGAAGAAATGAAAGCAATTATACGTGTGAACAAAGATAGTATCGAAATATGGGATAACGGAATAGGAATGACTCTTAAAGAGCTAAATAATGCTCTTAAATTTGGATTTTCAAATGATACGATAAGAAAACCAATTAGAAAAAGAAAAGGTATTTTTGGTATGGGGTTAATTTTGGCTTTGCTTAATATTGGTTGGAAGTTCACAATAAGAACAAAATCTATTTTTGAAAAGAATGAATATGAAATTACTATTAACACAAGATTGATTGAATCAAAAGCACTAAAACTCAGTAATCTTGTAATAAAATCTTTCGAGAGTAGTGACGTTGAAAGCCCTATGAAAGATTATAAATATGGAACATATATTTGTATTAGTGATTTATTATCAAAAAAACATAAGCCTGAGATTTGGCGTCAAGAATTAGGACGAAATTTTTCTCCTGAAATCGAATCTGAAGGTGTAAAGATAATATTCATAGATAATAGTTTAGGTGAAAATATCGAACTTGAACCTTGTAGGCCAGAAGTTACGGATATCTTTCCTGAAACTAAAGTTCACTTAGAGCCTCTAGATTTACTTATAGTGCCAGAGTATGGAGATAATAAAATTCCTATCAAGATAAGAGGATGGGTGGCTCTAAGACAAATAAATGCTTCAGGTTCCGGCAGATGGGGGCTTCATACATTTTATAGGGGGCAGCTTATTGAAGCATTCCATAATGATGGACCAACAAATAATGGGTTATTACCAACTGATCCACACCCTACCATTGCCAGAATTCATGGTGAAATACACTTAGATATGTGCTTACCTACTTTTACAAAACTTGGTTGGAATACAGAGCTTAAATCATGGAGCGACGCGAAGAAAGGATTAAAGCCTATTTTGGAAGAACTCGTCAAAGCAGCAAGAGCATATCGCAAGAATAAAAGAAAAACTTCAAAATAATAAACGTGCTTTTTTAGAAAGTAAAATAAGTATTGGTTTATTTTATTGATTTGGAAATATTTTCATAATCCTCCATTATTAATCCATTTTAGGAATCCTCTCATAGTAAAAACATGAATAAGCTTATCATCAATTTGAGATTTTAACCAATCCTCTGCACCTTTTCTATATCCATCTCCATCGAGAATAATTATCGTCCTGTAAGGATAAACATTCTTAATATTAAGAACCCAATATGGATATTTCTCATCTATTGTACCATGTGATTGTTGCCATCTTGAATCAATTATTAGAAAATCATTATGTTTCTGTGGGTGAAATATAATAAAATCGCATGAAAGATCAGTATTATAGATAGATTTACCTAGTGAATATTGCTTAGAGAAAATTGGGTGTTCTAAAATTGTAGAAGCATCGAATCTAATATTTTCGATAAATGTGTAACTATTTTCAAATAAGCAATTCTCAATAAATGATTCAAGATTTGTTGAGGTTGTTTTTGTATCTAAACCTTTTCCTTTTTTCATTTTCAAAAACTCTTAATAATTAATTCATTAATTGGATCTCTACCATCTTTTTTACAATTTAATAACCTAGGAGCTTTTACTAATTGTAAATTAAATGGTTTACATTCATAAATTTGTTTAATAAACTCTGAATTTGAATTTGATATCATAACATTTACACCCTTTTTATGCAATTTTAAGGCGAAATCTCTTAGTTGTAAATGCTGTTTTTTTATAAAATCAAATCTTGTATAACTAGTGAAAGAATTTTCTTCTATAGGGAAATATGGTGGATCAAAATAAACAAAATCATTTTTTTCTGGTTTTATTTGATAAAATTCATTACAACTTAGATTTATGTTCTGTAATGCTTGTGAACAAGCAATTATATTTTCTTCTTGAATTATATTTGGATTTTTATAACGTCCAATAGGAACATTGAATTCATTTTTCTTATTCACCCTATATAATCCATTATAGCAAGTTCGGTTCAAATAAAGTAATCTTGCTGCTACTTCTAGTGAATCTTTTATATTATGTTGAGATCTAATACTATAGTAATATTCTTTTTTATTTAGTGAGTGTTCTTTTGCATGATATCTAAGCAATTTTATTAATTTCTTTGGTTTCTTCTGTATTATTTTGTAGGTTATCATTAATTCAGAATTTAAATCAGATAAATAAACATTATTAGAAAAATTACTTTCATAAAGTGAAAAAAATAATGCTCCTCCACCAACAAATGGTTCATAATAATTCATATAGTTTTCAGGTAAATTGTCTCGCAATGTTTGAATAATTCCCCTCTTTCCACCAGCCCATTTTACAAATGGTACAGCTTTTTTCTTAATCTTGAAATCTTTAACTATATCTTCATAATTCTTTAATGAAGGGAGAATTTCAAATAACGTTAAATCTTCAGATTTCTTGGACATTGTTTCACCTTAACGTTTAATCTTAATGTACTTTTTCGTTATATCTATTTCTTATATATTACTTTAGTATTAAATCATTGCTCAAATTATTGTTATAACCCTACACTTATTTTATTTTTAAATCACCAAAAAATCTGCACTGTATCAACAGTTAATTTTAAGTAACTTAACGAATAATTATAATGAGTGAAAAATTTGAAAGGAAATAAAATTATCGAGAGAAAATTTGTTTCTTTTGTCAAAATTATAAATTAATTCATAATTAATAGGATGAGTAAATAAATGATTCAGTATAAAGAGAAGAAATTAGATATAACTGCAGATGATAAAATATTCACACCAAAGGGAGTTGGAGCTCTAAACATTGGCATCGTTCAATGTTTGTCTGAATTGGTAGCTAATTCATTGGATTGGCGAAGATTAAGCGAGAAAGAAATTAATAGTTTAATTGAAGAAAAGAGAATAAATCCAGAAAAAGTTCGAAAATTCTTTGAGTTTTATGCTCCCCTTCTAAAAGCAAATCCAATTGATACTATTATAAAAATTCAATTCAATGGTGAAAGTATTGAGATATGGGATAATGGTATTGGAATGAATTTAAATGAACTTGAAATTGGGCTTAAACTAAGAGCTGCTAGTAATGAAAAAAGGGAACCTTTGCGGGAACGTAAAGGTATGTTTGGTATGGGGTTAAAAGTAGGAATCTTAGGTATGGGTTGGAAATTTACAATTAGAACTCGATCGTTGATAGATAAAACCGAAAATGAAATAATAATCAATACTCGAGAAATTGAAGACGGAAAACTAAAATTGAAAGAAGTTATCGGAAGAATTTATGAAAAATATGATAATATTGGTCCATTAAATGGATTTGAAAGTGGAACTTATATTAAAATTGAGGATTTGCATAAAAGTAGGCATAAACCAGAGTTATGGCGTCAAGAATTGGGTCGTAATTTTTCCCCTGAAATTCAATATGAGAATATTAATATTGTCATTGTAGATAATAGCTATGAAAAGGAAAAAGAATTGGAACCATGTCTTCCTGAAATTATTGCTATATTTGATGATACAAGAATTAATTTAAATCTAAAAAAAATAATGGTAAAACCTGATAATGGAGATGGTACTAGAGGTGAACCTATCCAAATTAAAGGATGGATTGCTTTACGCAAAATTAGTGCTTCAGGTTCGGGCAGATGGGGTATTCATACTTTTCGAAAAGGTCAACTTGTTGAGGCATTCCATAATGATGGACCCACAAATAATGGGCTATTACCAGTTGATCCACACCCTACCATTGCCAGAATTCATGGTGAAATACACTTAGATATGTGTGATCCAAATTTCACCAAAATGGGTTGGAATACAGAGCTTAAATCATGGATCGATGCGAAGAAAGGATTAAAGTCTATTTTGGATGAACTCGTCAAAGCAGCAAGAGCATATCGCAAGAATAAAGCGGGAAGTGCAAAAGCACGACAATTCATACAAAAAGCCAAAGAAACAGGGAAAAATATCATTGAAAAATTATCTAATAATTCAGAGGAAAAGGATGAAAAGGAAGACTCTAGAGAATATATATCACTAGGAGATGGACGTTTCATTAAAATTTCAGTAACACAACAAACAACACCTAATCACTTTCAATTTTGGGATTTTAGTTATAATGAAGAATCAAATGAAATTGCAATATTTGTGAATCAATCTTCAACACTTTGGTTATGGGCACAAAATAAGAAGAATCCAGGAGACTTAGCATATCTTATTAATAATTGGGCAATCCTTGATTCACTTTATTTCTGTTTGATTTATGATTTAGATATAGAACCTGCCAGAGCTATAGATTTAAGAGATAAATGGCATGCAAAATTATATCCAGAAGAGGGAAAATGAAATGAATCTAGATAAATTTAACTTGTTAAATGAAGAAATCAACCTCTTAAAAAGATATGATAAGTTTATTGAGAAAATTAGGGAATTTGGTTTCAATCCACGCGCAATAAGTGATGGTAATTTAGATTCACATATGATATCTTATGCCTTTAAAATCGCTCCACAAATAGTAAGAATGTATTTTGGTTTATATCTATGTGATGAAGAAGAAAGAAAAAAACTCAATGAATTAAAATTAGATATTGGAATAGTTAGAACTCTTATGTTAATAGAACCAGAAATTAGAAATGAATTGTACAAAAATCTCAATGAGATCTTACAACAAGAATTTCCACTAAAAAGTATAATATCATATATTGACAATGGAAATTGGAGAATTAGAATTCTAAACCTATTTGACTTAATAGATAAAAATTACTGGGCTGCTGTTAGTGCATATTTGAAGGACATTAATCTAATTTCTGGAACATTAAACGCTAAATTTAGAAGTATGTTAATGGGCTTTAAAATATATAAGAAGGCATCTTATAAACAATTAAATTGGTTAGAACGTGAAATTATTTATGATCATGAATTAGATTTACAAGTATTTATGAATCCATCTTTAAAGAAAGATTTTCCTGAAGCAGTTAAAATCATTAAATTATTCTTAGAAGAATATGAATTATATGATAGCTAAATTGGATTTAGGTGTAAATAAATGAATATGGAAAATATTCCTAAGGTATTAAGTAATCGAGGTAAGAAAATATATTCTGAAATGATTAAACCTTTGCTGAAGCATACATATTCTTATGATCGAGTGGCATCATATTATAGCCCACTCTCACTCTCAATTCTTCTAAATGAATTTGCAGAGATATGGGCAAAAAATGGGCAAATAAGGTTAATCATTGGTTTTCATGAAACAATGAAAATTACTCCGGCACTGAAATCTGATGTAGAAGTTAAAGATGCAATAAGAAATGCAGTAATGAATGCAATCTTGGGTAATGCTAATCAATTGAGTACGATATTAAAAAACAATAAAAAAAACACTTTAAGTATAATTAAAGAATTAATTAATCAAAAAAGATTATTAGTAACCCTTGTTACACCAAAGGTTAATTTTGAATCTTACAAAAAGAAAAAGAAATGGCCCAATCCTGAAATCGGGATTTTTCATTCAAAATTTATGATTTTTCATCATACTCCTAAGAATTCAAAAGACACTAAAATCAGTAAAACAAGATTAACAAAGTTCAGTTTAAAAAATCTATTCTATCGTCCTTTTTCGCTTAGACGTTCAAGTTCTAAATTCTCAGTAATAACAACATCGATGAATGAGAGTGTTAGAGGGTATTCAGAAAATATAGAAGATGCAATATTACACCATTCATGGTATGAACCAGATGAGATTGTTTGCAAACATTTCTTAAACCGTTTTGAAAAAATATGGTTGGGTGAAGATGAAGATGTTATCACAATGCCTTTCACAGAAGAATTTGGAAATGTTGTAGATACAGTTTATAAACAGTCGGATATTAAATATTTCACTTGGAATAAATTCATTAAATTGTTAGATAGCTCGCCAATATATCATTGTTTATCTTTCAAAGAAGTTGGACTTCTCTCGCATCAAATAGGCGTATTTAAGGAGGCTCTTAGTAGATGGCCAATAAGAATACTTTTAGCTGATGAAGTAGGTTTGGGTAAAACGATTGAAACTGGTGCACTAATTAGCTATTTACAGAAATTTTGTAATGTAAAACGAATAGCAATTCTTACTCCTGCCTCATTACAGAGACAATGGCAAAAAGAGCTAAAGGAATATTTCAAACAAGATTTTTGGATTTATAACTCTTCACTTCAAACATGTGAAAATGATAAAGTTAGTATTTCTGTAGGAAAAAATCCATTATCTCAAATAGGTAAAATAGATAATGTGATTATCTCTTGGCATTGGGCAAGATTGGGTGCGAAAGAACAGATTAGATTTAATAAAGATAATTTACCTAATCTATTAATTGTCGATGAAGCACATCATGCTCGAATAAAAGAAAATAATTCAAATATTGAAAAAACTCAATTATATTGTTTATTGAAGGAAATGCAAAGATATATTCCTCATATAATTTTAGCTACAGCAACTCCATATCAAACGAATATTCATGATTATTTCTCTCTATTAGATATCCTTGGAATACCTGAGAATTTTATTGATTCTTTGCAGCACTACACTAAATGGGTTAGAGGTGAAATTCCTGATAGAATGAATTCTCAAATTAAACACCTAAAATTTATTCATGGATTTAAGGAGAAATATCAGCTAAATCTTCCTAACATTAAATTATTGCATAATTTAGAAAACAAAGAAACAACAGATATCAAATTTTACAAAGACATAATACAAAAAATCCAAAAAATTCCTAGAAATGATATAATAGCAACACATCCTGCAACATTTTTAACAACGAGAAATTTTAGAAGTGGTTTAAAAAATTTAGGTTATGGATTTCCAAAATCTCATTTCGAAGGATTTGAAATAGCTATTGATAATAACCAAAGTGATTTATTAGAAGATATTGAAGAATATATTCAGCTTCATCTAGGTCATCTAGAAAGACACTTAAGTGAAAATAACAAGATAGGATTATTACGTAGTTTATATAAACAACGAATGGTTTCATCATTTAAAGCAGCTTATGATACCTTAAAAAATCGAGAAAATAAATTGCAGAAAATATTGAATGATAAAAAAATAGATAATTTTATTTTGAATGTATTATCTGAATTTAATTCAGAGTCAAATGATGAGAATGATGCACTGCCTGATTTTTCTAATGTATCAGAATCAACTAATTTGAGTCAATCAATATTGGAAATCGCTCGAACTGAATTATATATAGTAAATAGGCTCGTTTCAAAACTTGAAAAAATGTTTACTGAAGGTAAAATCTTTGACCCAAAACTTGTTAAGTTAAAAAAACTTTTGAAAGAACACCTGCTTAAAAACCATAAAATATTGGTGTTCAGTAGATTTACTTCTACAACTAGTGCCATTATAGATGAGTTAAAAGAATTCTATAATAATGCGGGAGTTGGTAGATTTGATGGGAAATATGTTGGTATATATAAAATTACTAAAAATACAGTTGAATTTCTTCCTTGCAATCGTAAAACCATAATAGACTATCTTAATAATGGAAAAATAAAAATACTAATTTGTTCTGATGCTGCAAGCGAAGGATTAAATCTTCATGCTGCTAATGTTGTTATCAATGTAGATGTCCCATGGAATCCTTCTAGACTGCAACAACGTTTTGGTCGTGTGGATAGATTAGGTCAGAAATCTGAGAATGTTCATTTGATTAATCTTTATTATCCTAATTCGATTGAAGAGAGAATGTATCGTGTTCTAGAAAATAGACGAATTGATTTTCGTGCAGTATTAGGTGAAGTACCAGAAATCATGTCAAGTCAACAAAAGAATATTATTAATGGTCTAAGCAAAGGTAGTATTCCAACTGTTAATATAACATTTGAGGAAATTGATAGAGAGAGAAAAAAATATCTCAAATACTCAAAGTTTGGTATTGATACGGCTTCTAAAAATAAATTATTTGACAAATCATTATACTATAGTTTAAGTGATTCAATACTAAGGTCTGCTTCTTTAAAAGACAAGCAAATAGTTAGAATTAATAGTGATACATTTAAAATTGATAATCATTGTTTCAGCGTTAATCCACTAGATGAGAATTTTGTAAGTCTAAACAACCAAATTTTTAGTAAATTTAAAACAGAACCTGAAAATATAAATAAATTTATGAGAATTTATCAAATTGAAAACAAAGCTGGAATTCCTCTATTTCTAGCTTTGGAAGATAAAGATCACATAATTCCAATTACAACAAAAGATTGGTTACATTTATTTGATTTTTGTTTTAATGGAAAACCTATTAATATAATTGGATGCAAGCGATTCCCTAAAAATGATTTTTGTGAAGTGATGAAATATATTGCTGAAGCTGAATCATGGTTAATGCCAAATCACACAAAGATTAGAACAATATCATCTACAGAAATAGAAATACCAAATTTTACTGAAGTTAAAATTGGAAAGTATTTAGGATCTATTAGTGTAATTTATTAGTGGTTATGATAATCAGTTGATTTATTGTCTACTCAAGGACACTTATTCTTGTTTACTGATAATAATCATTTTAAAAGAGTCTTAAGAGAGTAGTAATTCAAAAACTGATGCTTTTTCTTTTGTCTAATTTCCGTGATTTCCCAAGGACTACGATAAGGTTCTGTTATTTTTCCTTCAAAATCATTCATTACTTTATTTTGACTAAGTATCGAATTTAAAAATCCGATTCTTATCTTATGAAATGTACAGATGTAGACATTCACAAGTTTTTAAAACAATATAACTCTGTAAAGTTGATTATGAACTATAAATTATCAAAATCGCATTATCTTTTAGGTTTAGAATGCCCAAGATATTTGTGGAATATCAATAATAATCCAGAGAAGATACGCAAAGAAACTATAGGTGAAAAATTTACTTTAAATGAAGGTATTAAAGTAGGTGAAATTGCTAAACAGTTATTTTCAAAAGGGATTAATATTCCAATTGATGAATATTCGGAAAATATTCTAAAAACAAAAGATTTTCTAACAAAAAATAAGCCTTTATTTGAAGCAGGATTCGAGTTTGAGAATTGTTTTGCTAGGGCAGATATTATTGTTCCTAATGGTGATGGCTGGGATATTATCGAGGTAAAATCGAGCACGAGAGTAAAGGATAAACATATTCATGATGTTTCTTTTCAGAAATTTGTTTATGAAGCCAATGGGTTGAAAATAAAGAACTGTTTTCTACTGCACATAAATAGAGAATATACTAGAAGGGGAGATTTTGAAATTCAAAAATTCTTCAAGAAAGAAGAGATTACCTCAGAAGTTGAAGAAGCAATTGTCGGTATTAGAGATAGAATAGATGCAATATTCAAATTCATTTCTTCAGATGAAGCACCTGAAGCTAAGCTTTTCTTACCAAAGATAATAAAAAAAGGCAGTCATAATTGTCTTACTGAAAAATGTTTAGTATTACCTCCAAACAATGTTTTTTGTTTGTATGGCAGTAAAAAAGCAACTTACGAATTGTTTGAATCCGGAATAGAATTAATTAGAGACATTCCTGAGAGTTTCGAACTTATATATAAACAGGCAATTCAACGAGAAAGTGTGATCAAAGGAAAACCATACATTGATACTGTGAAATTAAAGGAATTTCTTGGAGAGCTATTTTATCCGTATTATTTTCTTGATTTTGAGACTTTTTCTACAGCTATTCCAATGTTCGATGGATTAACTCCGTATTTTCACGTTCCCTTTCAATTCTCGTTACATGTAGTTCAAGAAGAAGGTGCAGAGAGCAAGCATTTCGAATATTTATACAATGGTAAAGAAGATCCGAGAGAAGAATTCCTTCGAGAATTAATGAAAGTTTTGGGAGACAGTGGAAGTATTATTGTTTATCATAAAAGTTTTGAGATTGGAAGATTAAGGGATCTTGCAAAGCATTTCCCCAAACATAAGAAGTGGGTTGATACGGTTATTACAAGAATTGTTGATTTGCGTGATCCATTTAGAAAATTCTTTTATTATCACCCTCAACAGCAAGGTAGCGCCTCTATTAAAGCTGTTCTTTCAGCTATGACTGAAATGAGCTATGAGGGATTAGAAATTAAAGATGGAAGAACTGCACCGGTGGAATTTCTAAGCGTAACCTATGAAGACTGCAAAGAAAGTAAAAAGCAAAGGGTTAGGAATAATTTACTCGAATATTGTAAGCTAGATACTCTCGCCCAAGTCAAAATCGTTGAAAAGTTGACTGAATTAGTGATATAGAAATTGTTTGGGAAATCATTCGAATAAAACCTTACTATTTCCATTAATCAGAAAGCCTAAGATTTTTACACTGTATGTTCAATTTTAGGAAAATTAATATTATTAAGCTTATGTTTTTATAAATAATGAAAAGAGATTTCTGTCTATATAGTTAGAACACGAGAAGGAAGACTTAGGACATGAACAAGTTATTAATAAAAAGGAAAGAGCTCGTAACAGTTTGCGGGGCATCATTGATATTCATTATTCTCGGTGTTATGATTTTATTACCTCAAGAATCTGAGGTGCCAGAAGTTGAAAATCAAGAGTTAGATAGTTCCATTGAGTGGCAACAAATGTACGGAGGCTCAAAACAAGACTGGGCTTATTCAATCCAACAAACTAACGATCAAGGGTATATCATAGTTGGTGTTTCCGAGTCAACAGATATTGCAGGTTGTACAAATCATGGAGGAGACGATATTTACATTCTTAAACTCGATTTTAACGGGACAGTTGAGTGGCAGCAATTGTATGGGGGCAGTAATGGTGATTATGCTTATGTGATTCTGCAAACAATTGACGGAGGATTTATTCTAGTTGGAGAATCGGATTCAACTGATATCCAAGGTTGTACGAACAATGGTGGGTTTGATGGTTTAATCATTAAACTAGACCCGTTTGGAAAAGTGGAATGGCAACAAATGTACGGGGGAAATAATAATGATCTTGTAATCTCCATTCGCCAGCTCGCTAATGGTAGTTTTATTGCTGCAGGAGAATCTCGATCAACCAACATTCCTGGTTGTTCTAATAATGGCGGTGCAGATGTCTTTGTCCTCAAACTTGATTCAAATGGCACCATTGAGCAACAACAATTGTATGGAGGAGAGAATGATGATCGAGCTTTGTCCATTCAACAAACTTCTGACAATGGGTTCATTGTTTTTGGCAGTTCAAATTCGCAACTAGCAAATTGTACAAATCATGGCGATTATGATTTTTACGCTTTAAAACTAGATGAAGCGTGTAATATTACCTGGCAGCAAATGTATGGTGGTAGTTCTCGAGAGTGGGGGTTCTCAATCGAGCAAACTGCTGATGGTGGTTATATTGCATGTGGTCTTTCAGACTCTACTGATATTGCCGGTTGCTCGTCCTATGGTGATTGGGACTCCTATGTAATAAAATTAGATTCAAATGGAAATCTTCTCTGGCAGAAAAAGTTCGGGGGAAGCTCTATGGATCTTTCTTATGAAATCAAGCAAACCACTGAAGGATATATTGCTCTTGGTGGTTCTTGGTCAGATGACATCCAAAATTGTACTAACCACGGTGAAAGAGATTATTATCTCTTTAAGATTGATTCAACAGGTGCTGTGGAATGGCAAAAACTGTATGGCGGTTCTAAAATCGATTATGCTTCCTCTTTTGATCTAACCTCTGATGGAGGTCTGATTATTTCCGGTGGTTCAGGATCCAAAAATATTCCCGGTGTAACTAACCAAGGAGAATGGGATGTATTCATAATCAAACTTAAAGCTTGTTCAGTATATGGTTGATTGAATTAGTAAATAAGAAATAATTAGTTAGCTATTCATATAGTACCCCCACTATTCCTTCACTCAAATCCTTAAGTTTGGATATCATGTTCTCCTTTTCGTTTTTGGTAAAATCATGTAAATCTCTTTCCCATAGGACTAATTGTTGTGGAAGAATGAAAGCAATTTTCTTGATTTCGGGAAAATTTTGTATCTTCTTAACAGAATGATGATGACAAAGACTAGCATAAATTAAAAGTTGATTTACATCATTATTTGGAGCTTTATGTGGATGTTTTGTTGTTTTTATATCCACAAGACAATTATCAATAATTAGATCAGCATCAGCTTTTACAAAATCTTTTACTCCTAATGAGGGGTTAAGGTAAACTTTTTTTGCTGAGCTGAAAGTTTTTTGCAACCATTCCAGAATGTTTTCAAAAAAAATCTCTAATTCATTTATTTCTAGTTTTTCTAATGGTTTTATTCGAGGAAAATGACCACTTCTATATAATGCATCAAGAGCTGACATTAACCAAATGTCTTGTATTATGTCTTTCCAAGGTTTGTTCTTGTAATGATCAACCCACATGGTGCCCTTTTCGTAAAGTGCCATCGTTTCTTCTTCTCCTATGTCATCTCTGTATACTAAAACGGAACAATGGTCGTCAACCTTATGATAAATATGATCCAAGCTTATCTCTGAAATCAGAGGTCTTTCAAGAATAATTTCCGCATCAGGTGCTATTAATTTATCACGGAAAAATTTCCTAATCATATAGTCAGTCAAAGTTCCTAAGTGCATCCAGAGACGTCTTTCATTGATAAAATTTGGGCAAGGATTTGTAGTTTCAGGTTTAAAGCTATTATCTCTAAAATGCCTTGTGCCAAAATAATCCCATTGTTTACTTTTAAGTTCCTTTAACCAACCTGTTATTGGTCTAATTTCAATTTTTTTTCATTTATATCGCATCTGTTCTTTTTCTACCAAAGTGGTAATGCTCTTTTCTCATTTATCCCGAGAACAACATCTTTGAGTTGTATTCTATGTCTAAATTTCACATCTTCCAAATTAGTGTAATTTTTATAAGCCAAAATTTCCCCTGAAAGAATGGTTATAGATTTAGCTTTTTCAAGTTCTGCAGTAAACTCATCCATAATTTCCAGGACCCAGAGTGATTTTAATTTCTCATTCCAGGCATAGATCCAAGTAGATTTTTTCTTTGAACGAATCTCGGCAAGTTCCCAGGGACCATGATAAGCTTCTGCTTCTTTACAAAAGAAATCATTTTTCACTTTCTCCAAATTAACAGAATCAGGTCTAATACCAGTTCGATCACTTATTTCTCTTCCAAGTAATTTTTCTGCTTTCTCAACGATAGGATTTTCAGGTAATAAAATACGTATGTTTACTAGATGGAAAATTTCTTCTGCAGCGGCTTTCCGATATTTGATATTCACACGTTCATCTTCAACCATCTTGGTCAAGATATTTTTAGCTAAAGCAGGATTAGGAATAGCTATTGCTTCCTTTACTAATTCTAATAGCATATCTTCACTTGATGGTTTTATCCGACCGACTTTTTGGCCGTAAATAACTAGTAAGGATTCAGCAACGTTTCTGAAGGTTTTGGTCTCAGATGATGCTAAGATATTACTTGATAGAAACTCTTGGAAGTACGTTAATGCTTCCTTTTCTGAGCCAAGCTCTAGTAGTAGTAATGCTTCAATAAACAATATTTCTTCAAGGGATTTTTCTATTTGTTTTTCTTCGGAATCAATGAAAGCCATTACTTGTGCTGCTGAGCGAATATGTCCTAACGCTCCTACGAGATTTAGCTCAATATGATTATTACTTGCGAGTTCTAAGTGGTAACCGGCAAATTCACGATGAGCAAGATCAATAATCAATTGTTTGTTTTCATCACTAACAGATACTAAATCACTCATTTTAATCATTAATTGTAAACAAGCTAATTCAGTGCTATAATCAGGGTCGAGACGATTTTTTCGTATGATTTCCAGTATTGGCAAGTACTTGTCAATTTTACTTTTAATTTTCCCAGAAGTCAAGAACACATCAATGCTATCTTGGATCAGAGCAAATTTCTTTTGATTTACTCCTGAATAATTCCTCGATAAAATTTCTATTGAAGTATTGATGACTTTTTCGTAGGGCAAGTAGCGGTCACTTCTTCTGAGGTAATTGTTCAAGTAGTAAAAACTATCTTGGATGTTGTATTGTATTTCACTCTTATCATTCGGGTCAGTTATGAATGGTAGTAATTTGAGAAAATACAGATGAGTGTAGAGGATGTCTATTCCATCATTCAACTTGAGTTCTTCAACAAGACTGTGCACACCGGCATCATCAGTAACGATTATTACTTCTTTTCCTTGTTCTTGATATTCGATGGCTAACCGAACAATATCTAAATCGGTTAATTTCTCATTTCGCACATCATCTTGACTTATGTACCGCTTATCTAAAGCGATGGTTTTAATCTCATTAAATTGTTCATCCCGAGGGCTTTCTTGAAAATTGAATAGAACATTAATTCTTGCTCTGTACTTTGTTTGTAGTGGAAGAATAAGGTCCTTGTGCAAGTCATTTTTAGCGAGAACATATTGACTATTTAGTTGCTTTTTGTATTTTTGAAGGAGAGTGTGGGCATCACTTCGATTAGAATGTAAGTAGATGTAGACGAGAGATGAAGAATCGAAAATACATACTTTTTCTTGAACCATCCAAAATCAATTCCATCGTTAGTCTTCTGATAGCTTTATTATCTTAGCCCATTTTCCGTCCAAGAAATCCCGATTGTAGGTGAAAACAATACTTTGACCTATCTCCTTCTCATCAATAGAAGTTAGAATATCTCTGAACAACCGACCATTCACTTCATCTAGATGCTGGCAAGGCTCATCGATAATAAGTAATTGGAATTTCTCGAGTGATTGTTGAATAGCAAGTCTGATAGCCAACATAATCAGAAATTTCTCCGAACCACTCATTTCATAAGCAAAGAGCTCTCGTTCGGAAGACAGTGGTTTTGCTTTGGGCACAAAATCCTTATCCCATTCTATTTGCCAGGGAACTCCTTTGTATTGCTTCCAAATGCCCTCAGCAATGCTTTTCACATCAGCAGTATACGTTTCACGTTGCATCTCCGTTGTTTCTTTTGCTGCTCTGCTAATGAGTTCAACTATTTTCATTTTATGCTTGACTTCTTGCTCTTGGGTAATTTTGGATTCGACGAATTCTTTTGTAATTTCTTTAGCGCCTTCTGCAGCAGAAAGACTGTGGTTTAGTGCAGTGCCCTCTTTATCTAGAATATCAATTTGAGATTTAACAGCAACAACCGTTTCAGGATAACCTTTCTTTCGCAATAATTTAATTGTGCCCTCATTAGTACTTAGATCAACAAGTAATTGACCTGCTGTCTCTTTGAGACCTTTAAGAGCTCCTATCTTCTTATCTAATTCATCAATTTCTCTTTCTTTCTTAGTGACTGTCTTTCTTTTTGACTCGAGTTCAACTATTTTCATTTGAAGGTCCTTGTTGAGTGTTTTTATTTCACCTGTAAGCTTCTTTAGAGTAGCATCAACAAGTTTTTGATCCATTTCACGACCACAAGTGGGACAATCGGGTATTTCACCGGATTTCAAATCGGTCGACAAATCTTCAACGATATTTTCTTTCAATTCTTTTTTAGCGGAAAATGTCCCCTGAGAAATAATCAATTCATCAATATTTCCACGTTCTTTCTGAATTTCACCTTCAATTGTTGTCTTCTCTTTTGTTGTGCTGATTTGTTTTTCGATTAGCTTTGCTTCGAGTTTCTGCTCATTTTGCTCGCCAACTAATTTCTTAACTTCAGCTATTTCATCAGCTAGTTCAATTCTTTTCTCATAGAAACCCTGCAATTTCATTAATTCTTCAGATGTGGAGGTAATTTCTTTCAGTCTCTTTTTAGCCTTGTTAATATCTGTTTTTGACTCTTTAACGCCCAATTCTCTTTTAACTGCAGTTTCCAGTTCCTTTCGATTTCGTTCCACGTTTCTGTGAAGTATCTTCAAATCGCGTTCAATGTTATACATGTCCTCAGATATTTTGTGAACTTTTTCAAGACCAATTAAACGATCGATTTCAAATAAAACTTGACCATCAGGTTTAGCTAAAAACTCGTGAACATCTTCCTCTTTCATGTAAATGATACGTTGAAAGATATCAGGGTTCATACCAAAAATTTGTTGAAGAAAGAGTTCAGCCTTATCATCAGTATACACAGCATCAGTTGGCTTGTCAGCTTCATAAATAAATAGCGTAGAATCTTTGCGCTTTCCTTTGTTCATCATTCTTCGAACAAGATACTTTTTGTTCTTACCCTGAATGGTCAGATCAACAAAACAAACCCTAGTATTATCTCTTCGTGGGTTAACATTCTTAGAGAGAAAACCAGTTAGATTGTATGCGATTGCTTTCGCAAGACTGCTTTTGCCAGTTGCATTATGACCGTAAACAAGGTTTTTACCGGGTTTTAATTCAGCTTCAAAATTCTCATGAGCCATCCAATTAGAAACAGTGATTTTTTCAAGCATGAGCATTCTCTCCCTAATCTGCTGCTCCTAGAAATTTCTTTAAAGCAGATTCAAGATCAAAATCTCTTTTATCCACTTTCTTTAACAATTGCTCAATAGCTGTTATCTCTTCATCAGAGATTTTATTGTGTTCAGCTAATCGCTTGCTCTTGTTCGATTCTTTACAAATTTCTCTAAATCTTCGGGCTAAAAATGGTCCAATTTGTTGTGACATTTATACACTCAACAACCTTCTCCAAGATGTAAGATTATGTTAAATCAACAATAACATTCACTTGCGCATATTTATTGTTACTGTTGATGCAAATGCCTAGCAGGAATCCGTTTTAGCACAGAAAAACAATTCAATCATAAAAGAGTGATGAAAAAAGAAAAAGGAATAGAAGAAAAAAAACGATTCATGGAAAAAAAATTCCTAAGAATCCTATCTAACAAAAGCTAGAACAAGAAGATATATCAAATAAACTATTTGACATAATATTGAACCTATAAAAGAGAGCCATACAAAGATTCGAATGGTTTTAAATGGTTGTTGTGCAGGATTTTCTTTATCCAAAAAAACAGCTAATATATCATTTTTTGTTAGAGATTCTTTTTTTAATGCTTTAATTATAATTGTACTGCTATGTAAGAAAAACGTAAGAAGAAGAAAAGAGATTGGAAATAAAAATAATATAAGTGTGGTTCTAACAGTATTCGAATCTAAGGAACCAAAATCAATCAATAAACTGATAGTATTTGGAGTGATGAATAGCACCATAATAAGTAGCATATAAAAAATGGAAGAATTGGCTTTTTGCTTCCCTTGAAGATTTTCTTTGTTCAAATTGTTATTTTGCATGATTTCAAAACCTCAATAACTGCTTGCTTCTATAATAGCAATGGTACCGATAATAAATGCTGCTATTAACAGTACCACTCCAATAGCCAACGCCCAGGGTCCTGCGATAGCTGCAAGAACTACAATAAGACCTGAAGCTTCAAGTGCAAATTTAATAAAAATTACACCCATTGGAATAATAATAGCTGCAATAGCTACAAGAAGAGCAGTATATTGAAATCGTATATCAATTAGATTAGGAGCAGCATCCGCTACAATTTTCAAGAATTGATCAAGAAGAATATCTCCTTTTGCTTTCTTTTGAAAATTATTATCTCTATAGACATTTCCAAAGTGTACATAATCATTTGTATCACTTTTTGTAATTATCCACGCATCAAAAGTCACTAAATGTTCTGTTAAATAATAAGAGGATTGACTTGATGATGCTTTTTCCAAAAAATCTCCTTTGTATGTAAATTCAATCTTTTGCCATTTGTGACTCATCATATATGTATATAAACTTCTTTCACCTAAATCAGTTAGCAAATTCCAATAAATGTGTTTACCAGCATACGTATAAGCTTGACGTACGTTGTTGAATAATGATGGCGGATTACTCAAACTCCACCCGTTTCCACTCCCACCTGGATCTAGAGCATGAAGTTGAATATTCTTTATAGGATTAAGTTTGTAGCTTTCTGTCCAACTTAATAGATTAATCATATCTTGTATAGCAGTTGTAAGGTCGATTCTATCTGTATAGATTAATTGTAAATCATTTTCTAATTCAATATTGTTGGAATAGCAAGCAAGTAGAGCAACCACTTCTTTATTTTCAGTCATTTGAAGAATTCTATTTGCTGAATAATCAGCAATAAAATATTGACCTGTAGAATTGAAATATCCATGACCAATAATTATTAGCGAGTTATCAGACTCAAATAATAGTCCTGATGAATAAACCAAAGTAGATATTTCAAAATTATTTATGGTTGCTTGTGTCTGAATATAGTCTGCAACCTCTATCATTGTCTCTACATCTAATTCATCAAAATCAACAATAGGAGTGCTATTGTCTACTCCGTTCACATCTCTTTCCAAAGTATCTCTAGGCATTATTGAAACTATCGCATTTAAATTAGCAAAAACAGTGCCAAATATGACCAGAAATATTAGTAATGTATTAATTATTGTAATTTTTTTCATTTTCTTATCATCCCTTGTGCGAAGAAAAGATTAGTAAAGAAAAGATTAGTAAAGAAAAGATTAGTAAAGAAAAGATTAGTAAAGAAAAGATTAGTAAAGACTAACAACCTTTCTTACAATACACTCTCTCATTCTCTAATACTT
>JABCTZ010000018.1 GCA_018238155.1 Candidatus Heimdallarchaeota archaeon
GTGAAAGGAAGTATTAGAGAAAATGAGAGAGTGTATTGTAAGAAAGGTTGTTAGTCTTTACTAATCTTTTCTTTACTAATCTTTTCTTCGCAAAAGGAATGATAAGAAAATGAAAAAAATAACCATAATTAACACATTACTAATATTTTTGGTAATAATTGGATCGTTTTTAGCAAACGTAGGTGTGATTGCTTCAATAATACCAAAAAATGTGAATAAAGACTACGATGGGGTTAAAGAAAATCAAGCAGCAGAAATTGATATAAATATATTAGATTTCAAAGCTGTGACAGAGGTTTTTGATTACTTGAAGACTCAAGCAATACTTAATGAGTTTGATATTACAACAACAGTATTTTCATCTGGACTTTTATTTGAAACAGAAAATTCATTGATAGTAATAGGCCACGGATACTTTGATTCAAATGATCAATACAGAATTGCAGATTATACACAAAACCAAATTAAGCGATTTTCTGAACAAAAGCAAATAGTAGCTTTACTTGGATGTTATTCAAGCACTATTAAATTAGACAATGAAATTCAACTAACTTACTTTGATAAAGTAGATCTTAAAACTGCATTACAAGATTTAGTAAATCTTCTCGATTGGACAATCAGTCATGAATTCTTACCATCGATGAACATTCAATTATTTGATCTTGACCCTGGTGGGAGTGGAAATGGGTGGAGTTTGAGTAACCCTCCCCCAGCATTTAACATACAGAGAATGGCTTATTGTCCAGAAGACAATATCTATTGGAATTTACTAACATCAACTGGTGTACGATCACTCTCTACTTATTTATTGAATCATAAAATGAATGCTATCCGTTTTAATTATATAGGTGAATTTCTAGTGGAAACAAGTCCTAACTCAAATTCATATTATATAATAGATCAAAATTTACAATTTGATGCATGGATTTCCAATCCGGACGGTGTATGGGACTATCTAAATTTTGCAAATACAGAAATTAACGGAGTTTCAAAACCAGATTTTCGTGGTAGCATAAAAGTATTTGATATCATAACTCAATTAGTGCAAGCAAATGGAATATCCTATTCTGAAGCAGCTTTCAATTTGGCATTCGTATTTACACCGATTGGAATTGCTCTTTGTGGAGCAGCATATTTTATAATCAAATATGTATTTGCCGCTACTTTCTCATTCCTAATATTCTTAGGTTGGGTAGGTGGTGTGATAGCAGCTATAATCGGAGTAGGACTTGTAATTGCAGCCATTTATTATGGGATATCTGGTTATATTAGAAGAAATGAGTGAAAAAACAATGACTATGATAAATAATATGGATGAAGAACAAAATAAAACAGATACAAATAAGAAATTTGATAATTTTTTTGTCAAATACCTTTTCGGTATGTCGCTTCTTTTTTGTATTCCGCCTTTCCTAAAATTCCGCATTGACTTTTCTACTTTGGATCCAAGATCACTTGAAGCTAACTTGTTACTATTTATAATTTCAACAATATTGATTCTTTTATCAATCTTGTTGTACATCAGTCCTTTGATTTTCCAATTGCTTAAACATAGATCTCTAACGAAAAACGATTTTAGTGCTATTGAAAATGAGGTAAGTAATCCAACAAAGAATAGTTATAAAACTAGAAGAATATTTTTATGGTTCTGTTCTATTGGCACCTTAATGGTTTTAATAGCTCAAATAACTTTCTTGATAGTCTTAATTATTATCTGCTAATATTCTCAGATTGATAAATAATCTGAGATAATTTTTTTATTTATTGATTGCTTTGAAATACTAAAGGGACAAGGTTTTATCTACTTTATCTTCAAATGTTGAAATAGTAGTATAAGCTCACTACTTTAGGAAATTTTTTGTTGTTTATATAGCAGGTAAAAATATAGCTTTACATGGTTGTAGTCACAAGCGACAAAATCTCACAAAACTTAATATCTCTGAGAGAATACTATCAATAATACTTGTGTGAAAGGAAGTATTAGAGAAAATGAGAGAGTGTATTGTAAGAAAAGTTGTTTCATTGCTATGGGAGAGGTTTAATAGAAATGACTAATGAATCTAGCAAATATAGTAATAGTTCAAATGAGCAAAATAATGATAATGTAAGATTTGTATATTTACTAATCCTTACAATGTCAATAGTTCTACTGACAATATTAGTCATCTCTGGTTTTCTTTTACCAACAAGTAACTATAGTACAATGAGCGTAATCACATCGAGTGGTGCATATGGTTTAGCATACTTCATTCTTGTTGGTACAGGTCTTTTATTATTGGTATTAGCCTTTTGTCTTGGATTTCTAATTCCATTATTGACATTTTCAAGAAAACTAGAAAAAGACTCGAAGCTAAACTTCTCAATACTTAATGAGGAAAGATTAAAACCAACAACTAGAATGGGTAAAAGTAAGAAGATGATAAGTGATTTATCCTTAATCATTGGTATATGTCTATTCATTGCTTCTCAAGTAGTTCTATTTGGTTTCATATACTATTAGAACTCTTAAATTGGAACTTCAAGTTCCAATTCGTTTTTATTTTTATGTAAGTGGCAAAGCTATTGTATCGTTTCATTATCTTTATTATTTGATTTCCATTCATTTCTTTGTTATGATGATTTAGGTATGCTTCTCTTGCTTATCGGGAAAAACAAATAGAGAAAACACTGTCATTGATGTGATTGCTCCCAGCACTCCAACTTTCGTAGCAGGGTTTGTTGTCGAGAATGGTGGTATATATGCTCTTGTATTACAAGATAACTACCTTTATCTTGGAAGTCATTATGGTTTAGAGATTCTGAATATTAGCAATCTTGACAATATCACTAAGGTGTGGGCAGCATTACAATACAACTGGAGCTGTTAGTGCTCTTACTTTGCAAGAAGATTATGCTTACTTCGCTGCTGATAGAAATGGTTTGGTTATCGTCAATATTAGCGATCCGACTCAACCCGTAGAAGTAGGTTGTTTTAATGATGGTGGGAGTGCTTGGGACCTTGCACTTAAGGGGTCGCTTGCCTTTGTAACTGATTCTGAAACTACTTTAGAGATAATTAACATAACCAACCCTCAGAATCCAGTTAAAGTTAGCCACTTTGAGGATGAGGTATATGATGATATGCGCGGATTAAGTATCATATTAAATGGTTCATTTGCTTATCTTGGTACTTCCCACTATGGACTCTTCATACTTAATATTGTAGATATCGCTCATCCGGTTAGAATCAGTCATTATTTCGGTGGAACAATGCCAATAAGGGATGAGGGAAATGACGAAATTGTTAGGGGTGTTTTTATAAGCGAACAGTACGTTTTCGAAGCTGCAGTTTATAATGGTTTATATATCCTCGACGTCAGTAACCCCTCTGTTCCCATCCTATTAGGACAATATACCACGATTAATTTTCTTTATGGAGTTTTTTTGCATGAGACATATCTTTATCTGCAAGATGAAGGTGGTGGTATCTTGATTCTGAACTTAACGTTCTATAGTGGTAATCCTCCTGGGAGCTATACAGGACTTATCTTAACTTTAATTATCGTTCCCATTGTGGGTGTTGTGATTATTCTACCGCTTTTCTTGAAGTACAAACGAAAGAAGAAAATGGAAAAGATGATCAATCTCTTTCGCACAGAGAACACTAAAAAATAATCGCTTTGACTTTGACCAATCTATCTAAGAATCCTTTTTTTTCTTCTTTTTCTTTGTTTTATTTTCTCTCGTCCTTCTTTTCCAGACAAATTTTATAATCGAATTATTTTCATGCGTCAAATATGATTCTTGCTAGGTATTTGCTTCTTTTCTTCCGTTCATAGCTTCACAACTATTACTGTTCCTTGGATTGATATTTTTGATATGAAGATAAAAACATAATCTTGAAAAGAAATACTCTTAGATTGAGAGTCTAAACATATTCTTCTTTTCTTAGTTATTTTCTTTGTGAATTAATCTAGGTAAATGAAGAAAACAAAATAGATTCTTAGCTGGATTTTTCAAAGGCATTTGAAATCTAATGGTATACTACATAATCATTGACAATTGTTTTAAAATCATACTTTGCTCTCTAGTAAAAAATGAAAAAAGTAGTTGGAAGAGGAAAAGAAGATTCTTCCTCTTTCTTGATACTCGTCTTCACTTGTAAATAACTATACAAGACGTCTGCGTCTTATAACTGCTACAATAAAAGTCAAAGCAATGCCAATTGTAACAATTGAAGCAGCAAAGATAATACCACCTTCTACCGTGATAGTAGTGTTCTGACCTGGAATTGTTATAGTTGTTGGTGGTGGTGTTTCAGTTATTGGTGGAAGAGTGATTTCAGGAGTGTCAGAAGCATCAGTTGGATCGGATCCGAGAGAAACTTCAACAAAATCACTGTAAGTGTCTCCATCGGTGTCAACAACATTAGGATTCGTTCCATGTGTTTGTTCCGCACTATCAGATAAACCATCTCCATCTGAATCGGCGTCATTTGGGTCGGTGAGATATCCGTCCGAGCCGGCAGTAACTTCTTCTTGATCATCTAAACCATCGTCATCCGAGTCAGCATCCAATGGGTCGGAATTGTGAGTATTGACTTCAGCACCATCTAAAAGCCCATCGTCATCCGAATCATTATCTGAAAGATCGGTCAAGTAAGTATCAACTTCTTCAACGTTAGTTAATCCATCTGAATCGGAATCAAGGTCAGCATCTGCAGTATTTGGATCCGTGAAATATCTATTTACTTCTTCGCCGTCTAGAAGACCATCGTCATCACTATCAGCATCATTTGGATCGGTAAAGCTGACAGTCGTTTCATAGTCATTACTCAAACCATCCCCATCTGCATCTACCTCAGGAATATCCGTAGAATTATTGGGATCCGTTCCGGCAACAACTTCAGCATAATCAGAATATGTATCATTGTCAGAATCAGTATCAGTTGGATCAGTTGAATGAGTCTTTATTTCTGCGCCATCTAAAAGCAAATCACCATCTGTATCATCATCATTTGGGTCGGTGATAAAACCATCTGCTCCTACTACTACTTCTTCACCATCCAAAATAGAATCGTCATCTGAATCGTCGTCAGTAGGATCAGTTGTGGAGGTATCAATCTCATATGCATCAGTTAAACCATCACTATCTGTATCAGCAGCATTTGGGTCGGTGATAAAACCATCTACCCCTGCAACAACTTCCTCTCCATCGAGGATAGTATCGCCATCGCTATCATCATCATTAGGATTTGTTCCTAAAGCATATTCAACACTGTCAGAAAGGCTATCAGTATCTGTATCTGCATCTGTAGGATCGGTAGTATATCCATCTAAGCCAAGAGTAACTTCCTCTTGGTCATCCAAACCATCGCCATCTGTATCGGCTTTAGTTGGATCAGTTGAATGAGTACTGATTTCAATATTCTCATTGAGACCATCTGAATCCGTGTCAGCACTTAATGGATTGGTCACGTAACCATCTGACCCGGCAACAACTTCTTCATCATCAGTGATAGTATCACTGTCAGAATCGGCTGCATTTGGATTTGTGCCATAAATATATTCTACTCCATCTGAAAGATTATCAGAATCGCTATCTGAATCGGTGGGATCTGTGGTATACCCATCCAAGCCGGGAGTTACTTCCTCTTGGTCATCCAAACCGTCGCCATCCGTATCGGTTTCAGTGGGATTGGTATTACTAGTGCCTACTTCATAATCATCTGTAAGACCATCACCATCCGTGTCATTATCGTTTGGATCGGTGACATAGCCATCTGAACCGCTGGTCACTTCTTCACCATCAAGAATAGAATCATTATCGCTGTCATCATCAGTTGGATCAGTACCATGATAAAATTCACTGTAATCAGATAGACCATCGGAATCGGTATCTGAATTGGTTGAATTGGTTATATACCCATCAGCACCAGATGTGTTTTCTTCTTGATCATCTAAACCGTCACCATCACTATCATCATCAATAGGATTAGTAAGACTGGTGTTTATTTCATAACTATCGGATAAACCATCGCCATCTGAATCGGCGTCATTAGGGTCGGTAATATAGCCATCTGCACCGGCAACAACTTCCTCACCATCGAGAATTGTATCACCATCGCTATCATCATCATTGGGATTTGTGCCAAAAACTGCTTCATCACTATCAGATAGATTATCATTATCAGAATCGCTATCATTAGGATCGGTAATGTAGCCATCAGAACCTGCAGTTACTTCTTCGAGGTCGTCAAGTCCATCATCGTCCGAGTCGGTATCATTAGGATCTGTATTGTGAGTGTTCACTTCAACATTGTCGTTGATGCCATCGCCATCTGTATCCATAAGTGTTGGATCTGTATGGCTAGTATCTATTTCGTAATCATCTGTGAGGGTGTCTCCATCTGTATCATCACTTAATGGATTGGTCACATAGCCATCTGCTCCGGCAAGAACTTCTTCACCATCGAGAATTGTATCGCCATCGCTGTCATCATCATTAGGATCGGTATTTGCTGTGTCCTCACCTCCATCCGATAAGCCATCTGTGTCAGAATCGCTATCATTGGGATCAGTAATGTAGCCATCAGAACCGGCAGTTACTTCCTCTTGGTCATCCAAGCCATCCCCATCCGTATCAGCACTACTCGGATCGGTATTATGGGTATTGACTTCAGCATAGTCTCCAAGACCATCGCTGTCTGTATCTGTGAGAGTTGGATCAGAGATGTATCCATCCACTCCAAGAGTCACTTCTTCGAGGTCATCTATTCCATCTGAATCCGTATCAGCTAAAAGTGGGTTCGAACCAAAGATCTTCACTTCAGAACCATCACTCAAACCATCTGCATCTGTGTCTGGATCATGAGGGTCCGTATTGTTGTTATATTCTTCTGTATTGAACAAAGTGTCCAAATCAGCATCATCACCACTATCATCAACTAGAGGGTTAAATGATTGTGCTATTTCATAACCATCGGGCATACCATCATTTTCTGTGTCGGTATCAGTTGGGTCAGTTCCATAATAATATATTTCATCCCAATCTTCAAGATTATCTCCATCGGAATCGGTATTTGTTGCATTTGTTCCAAAATAAAACTCTTCAGTTTGGTCATCGATATAATCGCTGTCGCTGTCCATGTTCCCTGTATTGAAAGCTGAACCATGAAAATGTGACCAAGGCATTGCACCACCAGAAGACGAACCTGTTATGAGTAAGCAGAATAGTTTACCGCTTCTATCACCAACAACTACTTCTAAATCGCCATCGTTATCAAGATCTCCAATTGCAATACCAGAATAGACATCACCATCGACGTCATAAGTCCAGAGTTTGTTTCCAGTACTGTTTATACAATGGATTTTATCATCATTTCCTCCAATGATTATTTCTTGTTTTCCATCGTTATCAAAATCTCCTAATGATGGAGAAGAATAGACACGATTAGAAACAGTTGTAGTATAGTTCCATTCTTGATTTCCTTCATGATCAAGGCAATAGACTCTAGAATCATATGACCCTATAATCACTTCATAAGTTCCATCCGCATCGATATCTACAACAGCGGGTGATGAAACGATTCCATTATCTGTATCATAAGTCCAAACAGTATTTCCACTACTATTTACACAATAAACAAAAGAATCATAACAACCAACGATTATTTCCAAATGTCCATTTCCATTAAGATCTGCAAGAGCAGGTGAAGAATAAATGTTATTAGGAGTATAATATCGCCAATCCAAACCACCTGTACTGTTTAAGCAGTAAATATATCTATCTCTTGATGCAGCAATTATTTCTACATCTCCATCATTATCAATATCACCTAATGCTGGTGTAGCATTGAAATCAAGTGGAAATACAAATGATGAATTATAATTCCATTGCAACGATCCAGTATCATCTAAACAATAGACATTCAAATCCTTAGAACCAAAAATTATTTCCAGCTTTCCATCTCCATCAATATCTCCTACTGCTGCAGCACCATCAATATCTCCATTTGCAGAAAAATACCACAACCTTGTTCCATTGCTACTAATACAGTACAAATTATCATCTGTTGAACCAATTAAAATTTCCAATTCACCATCTTTGTCTAAATCTGCAATTGTAGGTGCAGAATCGGATAAATATGTGGTTATAGAATCATTTGTTGCATAATTCCAAATAACTGTTCCATTTTTATCGAAACAATATAATTTTCCATCAGCAGAACCAACAAGTATTTCTAAATCTCCATCCTTATCTAAATCTACTAAAGTAGGTGAACATTGGATATCCCCTCCTGTCGTATAATTCCAGAGAGATGATATTCCAAGAGCATTAGTCCTAAAGTGGTCTCTCTCAGGTGGTAATCCTCCATTAACTTGTTCCGTAATAAAAAATGCTGACATTATAAGCATAAGAAAAATTGGTATTGCTTTAATATTTTTCATTTTTGAACATCCTTTGACACTTCAATTTGCTTATGTTCTTTTTTGGAATGATAATAAGAATAAATAGTAATTTACTTCCAAACTATTTAGTATTTTCCAAGGAAATTATTTAATAAGAAACGCTCAAAGTAATTTTGAATAATTAATAAACATCTTTTCAAAAGCAAAATACCATCAAAGTTCTAGTGCTGAATAAAAAATTATGAAAGAAGGTTCTTGTAATTGTAGGGTTCAAGTGAATGAAGTCTATAGAAGAAAATTGTCTCTAAAGTTGTTTTACCACTTCCAGAAGCACCATAAATAACTATTCGTTCAAAATTGGTCATTAAACTATCACTAACTAAGCCAAAAAATACTAATTAAAAAAAGAAAAAGAATACTAAAAAAACAATGCAAGAGAAAAGGAGATTTCCTTTCTCTCGAAACTCTTCTTCTACTTGCGTAGAACTATACAAGACGTCTGCGTCTTATAACTGCTACAACAAAAGTCAAAGCAATGCCAATTGTAACAATTGAAGCAGCAAAGATAATTCCACCTTCTACCGTGATAGTAGTGTTCTGGCCTGGAATTGTTATAGTTGTTGGTGGTGGAGTCTCAGTTATTGGTGGAAGAATGATTTCAGGAGTGTCAGAAGCGTCAGTTGGATCGGAACCAAGAGAAACTTCAACAAAATCACTGTAGGTGTCACCATCGGTGTCAACAACATTAGGATTCGTACCATGTGTTTGTTCTGCACTGTCAGATAAACCATCGCCATCTGAATCGGCGTCATTTGGATCGGTGAGATATCCGTCCGAGCCGGCAGTAACTTCTTCTTGATCATCTAAACCATCGTCATCCGAGTCAGCATCCAATGGGTCGGAATTGTGAGTATTGACTTCAGCTCCATCTAAAAGACCATCGTCATCCGAATCATTATCTGAAAGATCGGTCAAGTAAGTATCAACTTCTTCGACATTAGATAAACCGTCTGAATCAGAATCAAGATCTGCGTCTGCAGTATTTGGGTCTGTGAGATATAGATTAATTTCTTCTCCGTCTAAAAGACCATCGTCATCGGTATCAGCGTCATTTGGATCAGTAAAACTAACAGTCGTTTCATAGTCATCACTCAAACCATCCCCATCTGCATCTACCTCAGGAATATCCGTAGAATTATTGGGATCCGTACCGGCAACAATTTCAGCATAATCAGAATAAGTATCATTATCAGAATCTGTGTCATTTGGATCTGTTAAATGAGTTTTTATTTCTGCGCCATCCAAAAGCAAGTCACCATCTGAATCATCATCATTAGGGTCAGTGATAAAACCATCTGCTCCTGCAATGACTTCTTCGCCATCTAATATAGAATCATCATCTGAATCGGCATCAGTAGGATCGGTAAAATGTCCATCTGAACCTAGTGTTACTTCTTCAAGGTCATCTATTCCATCTGCATCTGTATCAGCTAAAGAGGGGTTAGTGATATACCCATCAGTGCCAATAATTACTTCTTCACCATCTAAGATGGTATCAGCATCTGTATCATTATTATTAGGATTTGTTCCTAAAGCATATTCAACACTATCAGAAAGACTATCAGCATCTGAATCAGCATCAGTAGGATTGGTAGTATAACCATCTAAGCCAAGAGTAACTTCCTCTTGATCATCTAAACCATCGCCATCCGTATCGGCTTTAGTTGGATCAGTATTATGAGTATTGATTTCAATATTATCAGCAAGACCATCTGAATCCGTGTCAGCACTTAATGGATTGGTCACATAGCCATCAGACCCGGCAACAACTTCTTCATCATCAGTGATAGTATCACTGTCAGAATCGGCTGCATTTGGATTTGTGCCATAAATATATTCTACACCATCTGAAAGATTATCAGAATCGCTATCGGGCATGGTTGGATCTGTTATATAACCATCCAAACCAGGAGTAACTTCCTCTTGGTCATCCAAACCGTCGCCATCCGTATCGGTTTCAGTGGGATCGGTATTACTAGTGCCTACTTCATAATCATCTGTAAGACCATCACCATCCGTGTCATTATCGTTTGGATCGGTGACATAGCCATCGGAACCACTGGTCACTTCTTCACCATCAAGAATAGAGTCATTATCACTGTCGTTGTCAGTTGGATCAGTACCATGATAAAATTCACTGTAGTCAGACAGACCATCGGAATCGGTATCAGAATTTGTTGAATTGGTTATATAACCATCATTGCCAAGTGTGTTTTCTTCTTGATCATCTAATCCATCGCCATCTGAATCATCATCAATAGGATTAGTAAGACTGGTGTTTATTTCATAACTATCGGATAAACCATCGCCATCTGAATCGGCGTCATTAGGGTCGGTAATATAACCATCTGCACCGGCAACAACTTCCTCACCATCGAGAATTGTATCACCATCGCTATCATCATCATTGGGATTTGTGCCAAAAACTGCTTCATCACTATCAGATAGATTATCATTATCTGAATCGCTATCATTAGGATCGGTAATGTAGCCATCAGAACCTGCAGTTACTTCTTCGAGGTCGTCAAGTCCGTCATCGTCTGAATCAGAATCATTGGGATCAGTATTATGTGTATTCACTTCAACGTTATCATTAATACCATCTCCATCTGTATCCATAAGCGTTGGATCAGTCAAACTGGTATCTATTTCATAATCATCTGTAAGAGTGTCACCATCTGTATCAGCACTTAATGGATTTGTCACATATCCATCTGCTCCCGCAAGAACTTCTTCTCCGTCTAAAATAGAATCACTATCAGAATCGTTATCATTAGGATCTGTATTTGCTGTATCCTCACCTCCATCTGATAAATTATCATTATCTGAATCGCTATCATTTGGGTCGGTAATATGACCATCTGAACCACTTGTTACTTCCTCTTGATCATCCAATCCATCGCTATCTGTATCAGCATTACTCGGATCGGTATTATGGGTATTGACTTCAGCATAATCTCCAAGACCATCGCTATCTGTATCGGTGAGAGTTGGGTCAGAGATGTATCCATCCATTCCAAGAGTCACTTCTTCAAGGTCGTCTATTCCATCTGAATCCGTATCAGCTAAAAGTGGGTTCGAACCAAAGATCTTTACTTCAGATCCATCACTCAAGCCATCTGCATCTGTGTCTGGATCATGAGGATCCGTACTGTTGTTATATTCCTCAGTATTGAACAAAGTGTCCAAATCAGCATCATCACCACCATCGTCAACAAGAGGGTTAAATGATTGTGCTATTTCATAACCATCGGGCATACCATCATTTTCTGTGTCGGCATCAGTTGGGTCAGTGCCATGATAATATATTTCATCCCAATCTTCTAGATTATCACCATCAGAATCAACATTTGTAGCATTTGTTCCAAAATAAGCCTCTGTTTGGTCATCAATATAATCGCTATCGCTATCCATATTCCCAGTATTAAAAGATGAACCTTGGTAGCTTGCCCAGACTAAAGCACCATAGTTTGTTGTACCTGTTATTGTAAAGCAGTATATTTTGGAATTCAGATCACCTACAATAACTTCTAAATCGCCATCGTTGTCAATATCCCCTATTGCTGCTGTGGAAAATATTTCCAAATCTGTTGAATAATTCCATTGTAAATCTCCAGAACTATTTAAACAATAAAGTTTGCTATCATACGATCCAAAAATAATCTCTAAATCTCCGTCATTGTCTAAATCAGCTATTGAGGCTGATGCAGCAACATTGTCTCCTGTTGTATAAGACCATTCATAGATTCCTGCATGGCTGATGCAATAGATTTTGTTATCAATTGATCCAACAATTATTTCGTATGTACCGTCAGCATCTATATCTGCTACAGATGCTCCAGAGTAAATCGCTCCACCAGTTGAATATCTCCACACTTGATCTCCAGTGGCATTTATACAATAAAGATAAGAGTCTGCTGATCCGAAAATGATTTCTTGTGTTCCATCTCCATCGAGATCTGCAATTGCAGGTGCTGAATAAACAACACTCCCAGTATCAAATGACCATTCCAGATTGCCTGTACTATTTAAACAATAAACTAAGCTATCTCTATTTGCTGCAATTATTTCAACGTCTCCATCGTTATCTACATCGCCTATAGCTGGAGATGTAACAAAATTATTTGAGGTAGAATAATTCCATTGCTCCAATCCAGTATCATCTAAACAATAGAGTTTGTTATCATCAGAACCAACAATAATTTCCAGTTTTCCATCTGCATCTATATCTCCCACTGCAGGAGCACCATCAATATCTCCACCTGAAGAAAAGTACCATAACCTTGTTCCATCTTTATCTAAGCAATACAAATTATCGTCTCTTGAACCTATAATAATCTCCAATTCTCCATCTTGATTCAAATCCGCTATTGTTGGAGCAGTTGTGGCTATCGTATCATTTGTTGCATATTCCCAGATAACTGTTCCATCGTACTCGAGACAATACAAACTTCCATCAAATGAACCAATGAGTATTTCAAAATCACCATCTTTATCTAAATCTACCAATGTTGGTGAACACTGAATATTTCCTCCAGTTGTATAATTCCAAAGTGAGGATACACCAATAGCATTAATGCTGGGTTGTTCTTTTTCTGGAGGTAATCCACCATAAACTTGATTATTAACAATAAAAATTGACATAACTAGCATAAGAAAAATTGGTATTACTTTTCTATTTTTCATTTTTAAACATCCAATGACATTTCAGTTTTTCGAGGTTTTCTTTTGAATGGATAGTATTTGACTTTCAAACTATTTAGTATTTTCCAAAGTGGAGCTTTAATGAAGAGAGTTAATACTATTAAATAACTAACATTCAAACTGAATCCATTCAATTTTGACACATTTACTCAAAAAACAGTATATTTATCTAACATCTACCGCAAAGATATTATTTTTTAATGAGGGATTCATTTAAATTTAGCACAGTTAATACATTGCTATTAATTTATAATTAATTACAAATCTTATTAGTTTACTAAACTCTTAAGGAGAACCCATTAAATGTTCATAAATAAACTAAAGTCCAAGTTCTTGTCAAGAAGAGCTTTAATTTTTCTAATTATTATAGTTATAATGCTTGTTTCAATTAGAACTAGATTTAATAATCAAATTTATTTTGGGCAAGCACATTCAGCACTCGCTACTCCAACTGAGATATTTTCTCTTTGGAATGATACTGCACCTACAATGAATGGGGCAATTATTTTTACAGCAATGGATCTTTCAGGTGAATGGTCATCTGCAGGAGTTTATAGTATGTTTGATGAAACAAACTCTCCTACAGCAAAACTTTTGTTACAAAATGACGATTCCAATCTCTTCATTGGAATGGATATTGCTGAATATCAAACTGAATCTCCTCCAACAATCTGGGGTTGTGCTGTTTATTTAGACCGGGATCATAATGGACTTTTATCACATGATGATATTGCAATTCGATTATTTGTCAATAGTACAAAAGAATATGTTATTTATGAACAATACAATGAAATGAACAAGAATTGGCAATATGTTGATGATGTTAATCCAGGTGAGAATATACCAACAATAAACGTTTTAGTTGCAACTGATTTCACAACTTCTTATTTTGAGCAGATAAATCATAGACAATATGAAATAAAAATTCCACTTGTGACATTAAGATGTAGCCCTGGCAATGTTACTGGAATTGGTTTGGAATCTTATGATGATTATAACGATTTTGATGGAACAATAACTTGGCCAGGGTTCGGAAATAATCCAGCACAAATCCTTCTTAATGCAGGTGGGTGGGGTGATATTTGTTTAGGAAAAAATACTACAGAAGCAAACTATTTTGCACAATATGCAATTGAAGAAAATACTAACATTAAAATAAATGCAACAGGATACAATAATGGAACATTTATTGCAACAGCAGATATCGATGGGAATGGTGATCTAGAATTAATTACATGTTCCAACAGAACTGTTGCTGGAGATACAAATCTTCTTACAATTTTTGATTACGATAACGGCAAATTAATCCCTCTTTGGGAATCTTGGAATCATTCTTCTCACCAATCTAAAATGTTTGTTGTTCAAGGTATTGCTACTTATGATTTTGATGAGAATGGTGAAGATGAGCTTTACCTCTGTGGAAATAATGAATCAATTTTACGTTTTACTAATTGGAATTCTACCACAGAAGATTTCGACACTTCAGAACAAATTATCACGTTTTCAGCTAATTTGCGAGGATTTATTGACATAGAAGACGTAGACAATGATGGTGAAGTTGAAATTGTCGTAACATCTCAGAAAGTTGGAGCAAATCTAGGAGAATTGATTGTAATAAAATATAATAATGGATTTGATACATTTCAAAATGACTCAAATAAGATTAATCTATCTCTTTTGGGCATTACTTATCAAAAAATCAATGCGGTAAAAATTGCTGATATGGATGATGATTCAATAAATGAAATATTATTTTTATATCAAACTGTTGTAAGCGATTTGATAGGAACAAGTAGATTATGTGTAATTGAATTTAATTCTATGTTTTCTGATTGGGAAGGTAATTCTCAAGATGACCTTATAAATGGCACTTCTGGTTCAACTGAGGATTCACATGGACATACTATAGTTGTTGGTGATGTTGACAATGATGGCGAGAATGAAACAATTATCGTTGGTATGAATTATTTGAAAATTTTCGGAAATAATACTTTTACTTCTGGTCCTCCAATTGAATTATCAGTTAATGATGGAAGTTCAGCACCTCTTATGGGTGGTGGAGCAGTTATTGGTGATATAGATGGAGACGGAAAAAATGAACTTATATTGGGTTGTAATAATGGTACAATATTGATTCTCAATGTTACAGATGCTGGAAGTGATGTGTTATCGTATACTGTTGAATGGAGTAGTGATCTTGGTTCTTGTCCTGGTATGAAAGATTCTATGGAGTGTTATGATATTGATGCAGATGGTGAGAATGAAGTTATTTTCGGAGATAATTTCGGTCAAATAATGTCTTTAGGTAGGACTGCTCCTCCAACAATCTCTATTACTAGTCCATCTCATGGTTCTGTGAAGATATCTACTATAGTTCAATTTGATTGGAATGCTGCTGATGATGTTGCTCTTGATCATTTTGATGTCTATGTCAATTCTACATTTGAGGTTAGAATGGGTGGTAGTCAAATTGGAGTCATACTTAATCTTGCTGAAGGTTTAAATAATATTGAAGTTTTTGCTTATGATGTTACTGGGAAAGTTGCCAGTGATTCTGTTTCCGTGACTGTTTCTCTGGATGCTCCTGAGGTAACTATCTCAGCTCCTACCAGTGGTTCCTTTACAGATACTGCTAGTATTTTAATTAGTTATTCTTATTATGATCGGAATGGTGATTTTAGTACTTACAATATCTATAGAAATGGTAGTCTTGTTCATTCCCTCACAGCAGATTCATATGCTGTTCCTTTATTACCTGCTGATGGTGTCTACAATATTACCGTTCAAGCTGTTGATCTTGTAGGTCATACTGGTCGTGATACCATTTTCATTATCAAAGATACTGTTAACCCTACAATTGCAATTAGTTCTCCTTCAGATGATTCCGCGGTTAGAACAAACACTGTTTCTTTGGTTTGGACTGCTGATGATAGTAGAAGTGGTATTGACTATTTTGAGGTCCGAAGAGATGGCATTCTAAATGCAACTACAAGTCTTTATTCTCAAGTAATTTCTTTGGAGATTGATGATAGCTATGTTCTTTCTGTTCGAGCTTTTGATGTTGCAGGTAATTCTTATTCTGATTCTATTATTATTACTCGAGACACTAAGAACCCGACTGTAAATATTACCTCTCCTATATCAGGTCTTTTAACTTCCATATCAACACTTACTGTTCATTGGGATACTGCTGATAACGTTGGTGGAACAGGTGTTGAATATTCAGAGGTAACTGTTAATGGCGCTACTAAATATACCGGTGGAGGTACTCAAGCAACTATTGATCTTAATGGAGAGGGAATAAAAGATATTGTTGTAACAACATTTGATGATGCAGGAAATAGTGGTCAAGATGTCATTACTGTTATTGTTGACATCAACAATCCATTTATTGAAATTTTATCCCCGGTAAATAAATTCAATACCAGTTTAAATACTGTAACTATTTACTGGAACAGTACAGATGAAGGCAGTGGTATCAATTACTATGAAATATTTGTTGATTCAGTGTTTTCACATAGAATCACCGATTCTGCTGTATCTAGCCATGTTGTATCCATTCCAATTGAAAAAGATTACAATATTACTGTGAGAGCAATAGATTATTTGAATCATACATTTGAAGATTCAATCATCGTCACTCATAATTTGACTGCCAAAAATATTATTATAACAAATCCAATTCCAACTAGCACTTACACTTCAGATACACAAGTGTCAATTGATTGGATAATATCTAATTTGAATAATCTTACTGGATTTGATATACTTCTTGATGGCATTTCAATTGATTTTGTAAGTAATACAACTAACACCTATGATGTGACTTTGGCAATAAGTGCTTCTGCTCAAAACATTACTATCGTTGCCGTTACTACGAATCCGGCTATTAACTATGCCGCTTTTCGTTTGATAACCTTGGATGAATCTGCACCTGTGATTAGTATTACTAGCCCCTCAATAAATGGGACATTTATTTACACAAATATTGTCTATCTCGAATGGACTGGTTCAGATACAGGAGGCAGTGGTATCAGTGTTTATAATGTAAAAATTGATGGTACAACAGTAAACACTTGGTCTCCAAATAGAAATTCACAATATCTCCTATTTGATGGTTTGGCAGGGAATGTAACAGTTTCCATTGAAGCTTTTGATTTTGCAGGCAATGATGAAGAATCCTCAATTATCCTTCAAGTGTATGTTATGCTTCCTGAGTATTCTATCGATTTACCTGAAGACTATTATTCCGCAACAGGAACATTCAGTTTCAATCTAATTGTATCGGATGTTGGTTTGGGTATTGCAGAAATAATTGTTCATGTAGATAATGCTGAATTACTACATTCAGTTTCTTACAATGACCTCGAACTCACTCCATTTACAATGCCAATCGATATAGATAATACATACTATAATGATCTAACTGGCACTCATCAATTAGTTATTGTGCTTGTCGATGCACAAGGCAGAGAAGTAGCTGAAATTCATCCTTTTATCATAGATAAAAATGGCCCATCATTTGTAGGGAATACGCTCATCGGTGATATAGCACTGGATTCAACGAATACAAATCCTCAAATCATAGAAATAGACCAGGCAAATGGAGAAAATAATATTACCTTGTCAACTCGGGTTAATGATAATATTGGAGTAGCTAATGTAACCCTAAGAATACAAGGAGCTGATTTTGATCGAATTTATATTCTCAATATAGAAGAAATTGGAGCTCAATCAATTAAATATAATATTTCTCTCGATATTTCTGACTTCGGATTAGGTGAATACACATTTACCTTAACTATTACAGACTATGCTGGAAATAGCGTTAATCAAGTATATACTGTTTCATTTGAAGAAGCATCAGTTATTCCTTGGATATTGCAAGGAAACAACTTGATTTATGTTTCAGCAGGTAGTGCACTCACTCTTGTATTAATTGTTTTAATGTCAATAACGATCAGAAAAACAACTGTTAATTTTGGTTGGAAACGTGAAATTATCATTGTTGCTTATGTTCTAAACGGATTACCATGTGTATATATGGTTAACAATCCCGATTTAGTTAAAGATGAAATGTTATTTGGTGGAGCAATGACCGGTATCCGGGGTGTACTTGAGGAAATAATAGGTGAAAAATCTAAAATGGAAATTCAAAGTGTAGAAATGGGTCAAAAGAAAGTGCTCATCTGTCCGGGTAATTTTGGTGATTCAGTATTAATGGTTAACAAACCAAAACCAATTCATAAAAACAAATTAATCGAATTTACTAAAAACTTTGAAAGTCACTATGAAGATGTTCTAATAGATGATCCATTGTTGACTCCTGATACTTTTAGAGGAGCATCAATTCTTGTTGAAAGCCACTTTGGTATTAGCGATCGCATGCAATTAGCTGATGATTGTGAATTTGAAGAAGTAACGCTTACCGAATCGCCACAAGCTTATGAAGCTGTAGACACCTATACACAAATAGAAGAACAACCAATAACTGAGTATCAAGAACAACCTATAACGGAGCAGCAAGAACAATATAAAGAGGAAATTGTTGAACAACCAAAACCAGTTGTTGAAACCACTCCTGCTGAAATACTCACTATTGAAGAAATGATTGTTAAAATGCCTCCAACGAGTCAAAAGATTTTCGTTGAAACAATACAATTGGCTCAATATGCTATTACATCCTTGCTTGAGAAAGAATTCAAGAATACAACGATAATAGCTAATTCTATTATTGGAAAATTAGAGATTCTACTTTCATCTCAAGGTATGCCTAAATCCTCTGAAACAGTTCTCGTAACATTGATGTCTATTACTCAGGAGATTTTCACTACTTTAGAAATTGGCAAAAGTGGAGATGAACAAGCATTTAAAGTAGCAGCTGAAAAAGTATCCATGATTTGGCTAAAAAATATTGGAGAAAAATGGTAGACGCTTCTACCAAAAAATCTCTTTTTTCTATTATCAATTTTAAGTGATTCTATTTTCAATCGACTTTGTTTTCTTGTTCTTTAATGTTCTCGACAACACTTTCGCTGATTTTTTTTCTATTTGATGGTAAAGAAGATAAAAAAGCAGGAATATCCAAAATTAAAAATAATAATAAAATGAATCCAATAATTAAAATAATTACTAAACCTGAAAAGGTCACCCAATCAATGGTTTCACCAGCCATTAATTCGCTTCCTCCATTGCTTCTGAAGAATTTTCTTGTTTTTCAAAAATTTTCTTAAAGAAATCCATAGTTGTTGACAATACCCAACCTAGTATTATAATGCTTACTGAAAGATAGGCTAGAATTTGGATTATCAAAACTCTTCCTCCTTTTCTGTTTCTTCTGTTCCGTTTACGTCTTCTGTTTCTTTTACTTTTTCTGTTTCATTTGTTTCTTCTATTCCATCCGTAGTTCGAATATCACTCATGTTTTCGGGTACATCATCCTTCGCCAATTTTCCTGCTTTTAATGATTGTTTTCTACGAAGTTTAGAGAATCCAAAAACAGCTAATCCTATCAGAGCAAATATTCCTAATGCAATTCCTATTACTGCGAACCATCCACCTACAGAATATCCATTCACCCAACATAAGGTTATAACTGCAACCGTTGAAACCATAAGCAGAGCAATAGGTGCTGTCTTTTTAATTACTTCACCTTCTATTCCTTGTTCATCTATTACTGCTGTTGCACCTTGTATCTTAGCTGGACTAAGAACACTAGCTAATCCTCCACCAATGCCATTGGAAGCGCCTAAAACTAAAATGCTAGAACTAGACATACCTAAAGAATTTCCAGTTTTAAAATGAAAACCGGTAAACATTGCAATAGAAGATGTTTCACTTCCAGAAACAAAACCGCCGAGTAAACCTACAAATGGAACTATGAGAGGATAGTATTTTCCAAATATTTGTGCACTAGCAGTTGCTAAAATGCTTATCATATTGTTATCAGCAATAATTTCCCAAGCACCCTCTCCAGTTAGAAGACCTGTTGCTCCAGAAGAAGTCATTATACTTGCAACTGAGAAAAATATTGCTGATGCAAAAACGGGCTTAATTGATCTCTTTGCCCATGTAGACATAATATCCTTCAATTTTCCTTTTACACCTAGAAATGGTATGGATAAGAGAGTTGCAATTAGAACCCAAAAGTATGCATTCCAAAATACGCGCAATTTTACTGGCTTAAAACCGGTAATTTCTACAGGCATTGCTAGAGAATGAAATAGGAAATCATATATTTGAGGTATGAAATTTGTTATTGAACACAAAACAACTAAAATAAGCCAAGGCAATGCTGCTTTCCAAAGTGGCATAGATTGTTCAATCTTAATATCTTCCTCAGTTAAATTATCTTTATCAAAAATTTTTAGTTTAAGCATTTTTGCTAACAACATCATTGATCCACACGTTAAAAGGCCAGCAAATAAACCGGTCAAAGGAACTAAGCCATCCATTTCGAATGTTTTTGCCAAAAAGTTAACCAAAACAGCTGTTCCTCCAGTAGTTAAACCTCCAACACATGCAAATAAGATTGCTCTCTTATTAAAGAGCATTTTTTTTCCTCCGGCAATAAACATCATTCCCAAAGATATCCCTACAGTAACAACAGGCATAAACAATGAAAAAGTAAAGCCGCTTTGAGCTAAAGTTGGAAAGTTTTCTAATCCGGGAAATAGATGTGAGAATTCACTAAATAAACCTGACATCTCACCTTGGAAAATAACTGCCGGAATGGCTAAAAGTGCGAAAGTAGTTAGCGGATCGTATCCAATGGAAGGTAAAGCAACAGCTGCAAGAGATGAATAACCCAGAGCAATCATAATTGGAGGAAGCATGGTTGTTGGTGCTGCGCCAATCGAAACAAGAAAACAACCTAACCCAATATTAATGAACATTATTTGAAATGGTTTTTTCCCTTCTCCACCTAATTTTTTAAAAGCAACTACAATCCTTTGTAAGGCACCTGTTTTTTGCATGTATGTAATCATGAAAATACTTGTGCAAACCATAAACGTAATCGGAAAAGATTTGATAAAACCAACAATTGAAGCTAGAAATGAAACTTTGGCATCTGTTTTAAAGAGAGTAATGGCTAAGACAAACATTACTAACCACATTACAAAACCGGTAGTATCTGCTTTCCATTTTGCTAAAATTAATAATAATAACGCACCAATAAATGGTAAAAGAATCATTATTGTACTAAGCCAAGTTGCAACCATCTCAAGTTCACCCATGTATTAGATTAACTTTTCAACGTAAGTAGCTCTAGTTCAAAAGTGTTTTGAAAAATTGGACATTTTTGTAAAAGATTTTGAGTTCATATTTTAGCTGATAAGGAGTTAAAAATAAGTATGAAATGGACGATTTTCCATTTAAAATGGAAATGAAAAAATATACTCATCTTTGAAGGGAAAAATGATGAGATAAATAAATATTAGTGAGTTATCTTCATTACTCATCAATCGAATTACTCTAAAAATTTACTTTAAGACAGAAAGTATTTAAATTTTTCAAAGAATAGAACCTAAGATTAAACTAACCAATATATTTCAAATGGTGAATTAAATAATGTCAAAAAATGTCAAATATTGTGAATCTTGTGGCGAAAAAAATGAAGCAAAAGCAAAGTTTTGTGATGGTTGTGGAAAATCATTTAGTAAAAGTAAAAAAACAGATAAAGACACATCACCCAGCACCGAGAAAGGCTCCGGTTTAGAAGTCATTTCTTTAGTATCCAGTATCTTAGGATTCACTTGTCTTCCAATCATAGGTCTTATTCTTGCTATTATAATCGGTTCAATGTCTCCGAATCCAAAGGAGAACAAGTATACAAAAGCAGGTATTACAATCGGTTCACTCGGACTAATAATACCAGGTTTCATCTTGGGTGTTCTTGGAATTATTGGTGGAGCAATGGAAGGAACAGATGATTTGGTTTGGATGATTATTTTAGGAATCATTGCTTTGATAGGCTCTGGAGTTGGTCTATTCTTCTTTATAAAATGGATGAAAAAACCTGCAGAATAATTACTTCCTCTCTAAGAGGAATTTTTCTTTTTTATTCTTTTTGAACAACAAAATACGTTTTGGATACGAATATTACTTTGTAGTGGAAATTTATTCAAGTGAAAATTTTGCTAAATAACATTCATCCAGATGCAGTATTTTCTTACAAAGGAATAGCTTCTTCTGATTTCAAAAATAATCAGAAAAAGAAACTAAATGCCAAGTTTTTTTCTTTTGGAATCAATATGATTAACAATTCCATCTACTGCTTTAACAGCATCTTTTTCAACATTTAATAGACCACCAGTTATTCCTTGCAAGTCTTCAGTTAGCAATTTTACGAGATTCGGTGCTCCGGTAACTGTTGGCACAGGGTTAACATACGTATATAGACCAAAGGCAAGAGCAAAGATTGCATCAATAGTTGCTTTTTGTTCCATGTACTCAGGTGCAGCAGCAGCAATAGGCAAATCTACAACTGAAACTTGTAATGCATTAGCAATTGCATGAATAAGATCAGCGAGTCTTCCAGTATCTGTACATGTACCATAACTTAGAACGGGAGGGATACTGAGTGCTTTGCAAACTTTTTGTAATTTTGGTCCGGCTAATTTGATAGCTTTTAAGTTGCATAAACCGGCAACTTGCACACCAGCATTTCCGCAACCAAGAGATAAAACCAGAACGTCTCGTTTAATTAATTCTTTGACAACAGCAACTGTATGAACATCTTGACCAAAATCTCTCAGAGTGGTGCAAGAAACCATTCCAACAATACCGCGTATTGAACCATTTTTTATTGCATCTAGCAATGGATCTAGAGAACCACCAAGTGCTTCTAGTATGCTTTCAGTGGAAAAACCAACTATTGCTTCACTCATTGGTAACCCTGTAATAGGCTTAATTGATGCTTTTCGTTCTTTGAAATTATCAATAGCCATTTGGAGTAGTTGCTCTGATTGCTCTTCAACTTTTTCAGGAACATAATTGATTCTATCAGTAATTCCTTCAAAAGCGACCAATGCACTAACTGGAACTAATTTGAAATGATATTTCTCTGCGTATATTGGGTTGACAGGCATTGAGCAATTCATATCTGCAACGAAAATATCTACACAACCACTTGCCAAAATTGCTTCTTGCATTAACCAATTACCGGTGTAACCATAAAAAACGTCATCCATTTCCCATCTTTGAATCATTTCTTGACCTGTTTCAATATTGGCTATAATTCGAATGCCTTTTGCTCCTTGTGCTATTGCTTTTTTCTGCCATTTTGCTTTTCGTGCTTCTTGGACTAAACCAAATCCTAGAAATGGTTCGTGACCATTTGGGAGAACATTTACATAATCGGGGTCAAGAACACCTAAATCAACTCTCATTTTGTGAGGTTTTGGAATGCCAAAAATAGCATCTTGAATATATTCATTTACGATTTGACTTTGATAAGCCATAGCAATACCCAATCGCATTGCCTTAAGAGCAAGACTAACGTAATATCCATCTACATTGGTTAAACAAGAACTGGTTGCAAATAAAATTTCACCATGAATTCCGCCAGGATAAATATCTAATTTTCGCCATAATTCCTTTCGCTCTTCTGGTGCAAGTAAATCAACAATAACACTGGGCTCATCATATTTTTTATTGAAATCTTGTTCTACAAAATCACACAAGCGAATAGCTATTTCAGTTATTTTTCCACTAACATCTATGCCTAACCGTTTCGCGAATACAGTCAATTTTTCTGGTGATTCAATTTTGAACGTTGTTTTACCATCTGCAATTGCACGTAGAGTTTTCACCGTTTGATCAGTATGATATTGATATGTTGATGATCCCATAACATTTCGAAGCAACATCATTCGCATTGCCATACCATCACCAGTCATCCCACAGACTCCTCGTTTATCCTTTGCCACATTTGCGCGGCAAGGACCATGCGAGCATAAATCACATCTTACACCATCCATACAAAACTTACACCTGCGATCTGGTTCTCCAGGAGCTAAGCCTTGTGCTTCATATCTATCCCAAATATTTGTTATTCCATCATTTTCTAAGCGTTCAAACAATCTATCATGAGACGAGTGCGGTTTGATATATTCCATTCTAAGTCTATTGTAAAGTTTAATAACAGATTTGTGTTCAGAAATTCTTTTGTCTTCCATCTTTATCAACAAATTTCTTCATTAGCATTTTAATAGAATGTACTCTTGTCTACTGAAATTAAATCATGTATTTATAATTTGCCGCTTTAGAAAAGCTATGCGGATTCAAGTGAAAATTAGTCAAGTTTACTCTATAGCAATTTAATAGGAAACTTCTATATTGAGTTATTTGAAGAATTAAGTATGCAGTTAGTTATTTTAGGTTCAGGTCAAGATGCTGGTGTTCCACAAATTGGTTGTTATTGTGGCAATTGTGTAAAGTCTCGAGAAGATAAAGCTTATCAAAGGCTAGGTCCATCTATCGCTTTAATAACTTCAAATAAAAAAACCTGTTACATCATCGATGCATCTCCTGATTTAAAAGTTCAAGTAGACATAGTTAACAAACTAATGCTAAAAGAACTACCTGCAAAAAGTGTTCCCATTACTGGAATTTTCTTAACTCATGCTCATTTTGGGCATCTTGCCGGTCTTTGGTCTTTAGGAAAAGAGTGTATAGATATCAAAGGAATAACTGTTCATTGTACACACAAACTAAACCATTTTCTAAATAGCCAACATCCTTTCAAACATATGACTGAGCAAGGAAATATCAAACCCACACCCTTCGAAATCGGTGTACTGCAAGAATTCAATGGATTTTCTATCTCTTCATTTGAAGTGCCACATCGAAATGAATTTGCCGATACTGTTGGTTATATTATTCATGCAACGAAAACGGTTGTTTATTTACCGGATATAGATGATTGGACGGAAGAAATACTAACAATAATTGAAGAAGCAGATATTGCCTTAATAGATGCAACATTTTATACAAAAGCAGAATTGCCACGAATGTCAAATGTAAAACATCCGCCTATGATAGAAACAATGGAACGCTTGAAAGATTCAACAACAGAAATTTACTTCACTCATTTCAATCACACAAATAAAACACTTGATGAAACAAGTAAAGAAAGAAAAGAAACCCTTGAGAAAGGGTTCAAATTAGCATTCGATGGCCAAATTATTGAGATATGAATTATTTTCTTTTATCTTTTTCGCGCTTATCTCGAAGCATATCCATATAATCAGCTGTAACTTCAGTCAAACCCGCTTCAATAGCTTGTTTATTGATCTCTCGAACAACTTTATTTAGGAAAAGTCGAGGCACTTTGACCAGTCTTTCACAAGCTTCATCTGTCCAGTCAAGTTTTGGATCACATCTAGTAACGGAATACCTAACTGTTTTGATATCTACACCTTTGCTTTCGGGGATAGCCATTTTATAGGGTTTGGAATGTTTAGTGAACCAAAAATTTGCATTGTCTCTATACCCATAATCAATAGGTAATTTTGGAAAACCCTTTCCCTCGAATAAAGCTTGTTTCCATTTACTCTTCAAAACGATCTTGTCTATCAGAAGGACCATATGACATTCTGTTGTGTTTTCATCTACATATACAGGTTCCTTTGGATCAACGGTACATTCAAAAACTTGTACTGCTTCTTCAACAATTTCCGGATATTGTATACCTTTTTTTCTCTCATCATTAGTTCTCGTAGATGGGTGGAGGGTAAAGATACTGTTTGGCATCTTTTCTTCTGTGGTCTCCCCTGGGAAACCCAACATCACACAATTTTCCATATATTTCTTGTCATCTTCTATGAAATTAATGGAGCAGACACCAGTTCTACGAATATTCGTAGCGGTGTTACTATCCGCTCGGGCATTTAGTTTCATAGCATGTTTGCCTTCACCGGCTATTCTATATGGAAAACACAAAGAATATGGACCCAAATTTGTTTTGCCTGATTCAGATACAGTACCAATTAATACTACAGGCATAGGAAAAAAGCTAGAAGTTTGATAGAAATTATTCAAGATTCTAACATTTTCAAATTTTTCTTCTGTCATGATTATTTATTACATGATTAATTTATTAAAAGTATTTTTGTATAAGAAAAATAGGTGATCAAGAGAAAAAAAGATTATTATAAATTTAAAGAAAAGTGGAAATATAATTCCACTACTAGAATTTTTGTTTATCGTCCAGCACCGATACCGATGATGTGACCGCAATTTGTGCAATAAGCCATCGCTACTAAATCTCTGGTAAATTTTTTGCCACTTTCATGTGCTAATTGTTTGTATTTAATATGACCGGATTTTCCACAATTTGAGCAGGTTGGTTGTTCCATTTTATTTTCACCATTTAACTCTATCTTGTTATATCAATCTAAAGCGTACACAGCTTCTATTATTATCACTTAAATAGCTTTTTTTGATTAAATTTATTATCCTAAAGACCATTTCTCTTAGCATGGCATCCCAAGGAATAATTTTTGATATAAAAAAATATGCTATTCATGACGGACCGGGCATTCGAACAACCATTTTCTTTAAAGGCTGTCCCATGGACTGCTGGTGGTGTCATAATCCCGAAAGCCAGGAGAAAGAACTGAAACCTTTTATAAATTTGTTGAAAACTAGTTCAGTAAATAATTGTGACAATGATGGAGAACCTATTGGTAGAATTGTTTCAGTGAAGGAGACTATGAAAGAAATCAAAAAAGATCTTGTCTTTTATGAGGAATCTGAAGGTGGAGTTTCCTTTTCCGGAGGAGAACCTTTGATGCAAAAAGACTTCTTAAATGAGTTATTGATTTGTTGTAAAAAAAATGGTTTGCATACTACTCTTGATACCGCTGGTTGTGTTTCCAAAGAAATAATCCTCCAAATTGCTCCTAATGTTGATTTATTTCTTTACGATTTAAAACTCATAGATGATAAAAAACATCAGAAATATACCGGAATATCAAATAAGGAAATACTCGAAAACTTGTTGTTGCTCTCTGATCTGAAATATAATATTGTTATTAGAATTCCTGTTATCCCTACAATAAATGATAGTTTGGTAGATATTGCTGATTTTGGGAAATTTATTCAAAAACTCAATATTATTCGTATAGATCTATTACCATATCATACAATTGGGGAAGAGAAATATAAGAGGCTTAAGAAAGTAAACCGAATGAAAGAAATTATTCCTCCATCAAAGGAAAGAATAGAAGAAATCAAGAAACAACTCGAGAGCTTTGATCTAAATGTCAGTATTGAGGTTTAATCATGAATGAAAGAATCCAACTATTACGATCACAATCCAGAAATGCACAACCAACTCTTTCGATAGAACGTGCTAAACTTATTACTGATTTTTACAAAAGTGGACAAGTAGAAAGAGTATCCATTCCTGTTGCACGAGCTAAAGCATTCAAATACTTACTTGAGAACAAAGAAATATGTATCAATGCACGTGAATTGATTGTTGGAGAAAGAGGAGAAAAACCAAAAGCAACTCCAACGTATCCGGAAATTTGTTGTCATACATTGAAAGATTTGAGTATATTAGACTCTCGAGAGAAAATATCATTCAAAGTTACATCAGAAACGAAAACGATTACTAAAGAAGAAATCATTCCTTTTTGGAAAGGACGATCAATACGAGATAGAATTTTTTCAGAAGTAGATGCAAACTGGATGAGCGCATATGAAGCAGGTATCTTCACTGAATTTATGGAACAAAGAGCGCCAGGACATACTGTTGCCGATGGAAAAATATTCGCGAAAGGGTTTAATGATTTCAAAAATGAAATCAAAACAAGTATGAAAAAATTAGATTTTATTTATGATCCAGATGCTCTAGATAAACGAGAGCAATTGAAAGCAATGGAAATTGCTGCAGATGCGATAATTGCTTATGCGAAAAGACATGCAGAAAAAGCACTTGAATTAGCAGAAAAAGAATACGATTCCAAGCGAAAGAAAGAACTCAAGTTAATAGCAAAAATTTGTTCCAAAATTCCGGCGGAAGCTCCAACTAACTTCTACGAAGCTTTACAACACTATTGGTTCATCCATCTTGGTGTAATATCTGAACTAAACACCTGGGATTCATTCAATCCAGGTAGATTAGATCAACACCTCTATCCATTCTATAAGCAAGAAGTAGAAACAGGAAAGTTATCTGCTGAAGAAGCAAAAGAATTACTTGAAGCTTTTTGGATAAAATTTAACAACCAACCTGCACCTCCTAAAGTTGGCGTAACTGCTGAAGAAAGCAATACTTATACTGATTTTTGTACTATTAATTTAGGTGGATTACTCGAAAATGGAGAAGATGGAGTAAATGAACTATCCTTTATGATTTTAGATGTAATAGAAGAAATGAGAATTTTACAACCAGGATCAAATGTTCAAATCAGTCGCAAAACACCAGATGAATTTCTGAAGAGAGCACTGAAAATCATAAGCACTGGTTTTGGACAACCATCAATTTTTAACACAGATATTGTTATCCAAGAAATGTTGCGCGTTGGAAAAACAATAGAAGATGCAAGAAATGGTGGTACCAGCGGTTGTGTAGAGACAGGTGCTTTTGGAAAAGAAAATTACAATCTTACAGGGTATTTCAATTTAGTAAAAATATTAGAAATAACGCTATACAATGGAGTCGATCCGAGAACAGGAAAAGAACTAGGACTAAAAACTGGAAATCCAGTGAAATTCAAATCATATGAGGAATTGTTCTCTGCCTTTGAAAAACAAGTAAATTATTTCATTGATATTAAAATTAAAGGAAATAATATCATCGAACAAATTTGGGCGAAATATCTTCCTTCACCATTTTTATCAATAATCATAGATGATTGTATTATAAAAGGAAAGGACTACAACGCAGGAGGAGCAAGATACAATTCAAGTTACATCCAAGGTGTAGGTCTTGGAAGTATAACTGATAATCTGACATCCTTAAAGTACAATATTTTTGATAAGAAAAATCTCTCAATGAATGAAATACTTACAGCAATGAAAAATAATTTCAAAGGAAAGGAAGAACTTCAAAAAGCATTAACTTGTAAAACACCGAAATATGGAAATGATGATGATTATCCAGATTCAATAACTCAGCAAGTTTTTGATGTTTATTTCAATGCAGTTGATGGAAAACCAAACACAAAAGGCGGTCATTATAGGATCAATCTTCTCCCAACAACTGTTCATGTTTATTTTGGCAGTGTAATTGGAGCAATGCCAGATGGAAGATTAGCAACTGAACCATTATCAGAAGGAATTTCTCCTGTGCAAGGAACAGATATCAATGGACCTACATCAGTATTAAAATCCGCAAGCAAAATTGATCATGTAAAAACTGGTGGAACATTACTAAATCAAAAATTTACTCCAAACTTTCTGGAAACAGAAAAAGGAATAACACTAGTTGCGCATTTGGTAAGAGGCTATTTCAAACTCGGAGGACATCATATACAATTCAATGTTGTTTCCGCAGAGGTCCTCAAAAATGCACAAAAGAATCCTGACAAGTACCGAGATTTAATTGTTCGCGTTGCAGGATATAGTGATTATTTTATTAACCTTGGAACAAAATTACAAAATGAGATAATTCAAAGAACAGAACATGGAACATTTTGAAAACCAATTCTTCTCTCATTAACAACAAATTTTTCCGACAAATTTAGATTTATTCAACAATTCATTTGCCACAAAATATTGCTTTAAATATTAAAAGGGCAGTTTTAATATTGGAAGAGTTTAGCTTATCGAAAACTCTGGTGATTTAGATGAAGAAAAAAATTATTACATCAATTTTCATTATCGTTCTTACACTCTCCTTGCCAATTAGTGCAAGTCAAGGATTAAGCGTTGGTGATTCTTTTACATTTGTAGTAAAATCAGCTACAGGTAATTTTGAATATATCAATGGAGCAACTACAGTTTCAGGTGAAACAAAAAAATTCCGTGTTGGGAGTACAGGTTTAAGTAAAGGTGCTAGTTTGGATGTTGAAGTAACATCAATTGGTTCATCCAATGTTGGCTTTGATATAAAGAATAATGGTACTACTTTAGCTTCTCCAACAAACAATGGATTACTTTTTGCTTTAAGTTTAATTTTGTATACTCTTTACCCTTTCCTTGTCATGGGTATCTCTGAAGGAGATGTTGGTCCTATTGATCCTACAAAAGGTGTCAGTTTAGGAGACATTTGGTATATTGCACCTCCATCAATAGTTTGGACTGATGTCTACGATAGCTTTGAAAATACTACTAATTGGGATCCATTTTTCACTGCTTACAATCAATCGGAAGCGGATATGACAGTACAGACTTCTGCTACTTGGTATGACGGTGGCGAGACATTGAGCTTCGTTGTTTCTGCATCAGGTAATTATCTAATAGCTGCAGAAAGCACCGATCTTGCAATAATACATTCTGTAGAATTCCATTACAATACTACTAGTTATGTTCTTCAAGGGTATGATATATTAACAATTATATCCGGAGACTATAAAGGGGACTCAACATCTTTCAGCATGAATGCTGAAGTTGCTGAGCAATCATATACTCGAAGAATTGGTATAGAACCTCTTGCTCTTATACTTGGAGTTATTCTATCTTCAGGAGTTCTTGTAGTAATCAAAAAACGAAAGGAATAATCACGTTTATTCGTGAATTATTCTCACTTTTTTTTTCAAATTATGAGAACTCTGAATTGATTTATTTTGTAAATTGTTAGATTACTTTTTATCAAAGAATTAAAGAAATAAAAAGTAGGAATTTTTATATATAATATAACACATTTCTCTTTATCATATTATTTGAATACAGAGGAGAGTTACTTCTTGAAAAGAAATAAAGCAATTAATACTTTTGTTATAATATCACTAATTTTCATTGGAATAATTATACCCAATACTTTGGGTTTAATCAATGAACCTGAGCCCACTTTATCTATTTTAATTGATGCTCCAATTATCATTAGTCCAGTTAACAATGCATTTATTGGAGAATCGTCAGTTACTCTTGATTGGTATGATGTAACTGGTGCAATAGAGTACCATCTTATATTTAGAACGACTAGTGGTGGTAGTTCTAGCGGTATCTACATTACCGAATCACGTGTGGAATTTTCAGATATTAATGATAATTCATACGAGTGGTATGTTTCTGCAAAAAATTCAGATAATCAATGGAGTGCTAATAGTATAACTCGTCAATTCACAATTGATACAATTCCACCAGATACTCCTACATTACTATCTCCAATTAATGGAGTATTTAGAGATGTTAATACTCCCACATTTTTTGATTGGGATTATGTTCCATCTGCATTTAGATACGATATACAAATTGACAATAACGATGATTTTAGTTCAATAATTTCTTCTGTCTATCTAACATCAAGTCAATATAATTATGTTAATAGTCTATCTGATGGAGTATATTATTGGCGTGTTCGAGCTGAAGATCGAGCTGGAAATTATGGTGATTGGAGTGAAATATTTCAGTTTACGGTTGATACTTCTTTTGCAGGAGGTACTCCCGTATTAATTTCTCCACATGATGGTGTAACATTTAATAACAATAATGGACCATTCTTTGAGTGTCGCGTAGTTCCTACTGCAACACAATACCAATACCAAATAGATAATAATGACGATTTTAGTTCACTTGAAATTGATAGTGTTCGTTCTTCAAGAGGGCTTGTCTGTCCATATTTATCGGATGATACTTATTATTGGCGTGTTCGTGCTGGAACAAATCCTGATAACCGAGGACCTTGGAGTGAAGTTAGATACTTTAACATTGTTGCTCCTTTAGACAGTCCAACATTGATTTCACTTGCTAATGGAACAATAACTAATGATGTTACTCCTGATTTAGATTGGGGAGATTTGCATGGAGCAGCAAGATATAATATCGTACTTTATCAGAATAATACTGAATATGCTTCACAAGTGTTTTCTGATTATGTCACATCTAGTAATCTTACTTGCTCAAGTTTATCTGATGGCAATTATATTTGGCGTGTTCGAGCTCGTCGATCTGTAGGTAGTTATGGCAGATGGTCTGATTATCAGCACTTTCAAATTGATACCAAGGCTCCAGTAATAACCCAAGTTAAACATACGCCAAATAATCCAACTGAAGCAAATTCGATATTCATCAGCTGTGATGTTTTTGATCAACATGTTATTGATTCTGTTATTTTGCACTATAGATTCAATTCAGGTATTTGGAATGATATTGCAATGATTTTGATTTCTGGTACTACCTATCAAGTAAATTTGGGGTCATTCGCAGGTGGGACAACTATTGATTATAAAATTTCTGCAATAGATTCGGTAATTGGATCTAATGAGGATGTGAATGATAATGGAGGTTCCAATTTTAGCTTCATAATACAATCATTATCATCATCACCTCCACCCACTTCAACACCGTCCACAACACCAACAAATCAATTAGCTATTGCATTGTTGATACCATTTAGTGTCATAATGTTGATATCGATTATAATTATAAGAAAGAAAAAGTAATTTCTTTCTTATTTATTTTATACTAGAAAAAATAAGAAGAGTCTTTATTTGAAAAAAAAGAAGCTTTCACTCTTTTTTAGCTTCAATCTTCTCTGTATCAAATTTTTCTGAGAATTGTTGTCCTTCTGACATTTTTAGCGTCCATTCCTCACCTTTAATAGCCGCTATTAAGCTTGGAATGTGTCTTGGTAATTGAGCTAACCACATTCCAAAAAGTATGAAAAACTGTGCCATGAACAAAGTAAAAGTTCCAAATGCAACTATTGACCATTCTGTAGGAATTGTTGTCCAAGGCGGACCGAACCCCATAAACATTGCAACGGGAACGTAGAATATTGCTGATAAGACTGTTGATACTCTTGTAGGTACCTTAAATAGTCCAATCATGAGACCAAACGGTAAGAAGTAAACGATTAGAACGAGGGGATTCACCCAAAACAAAGTTCCAATGAACACTGCGGATCCACGACCTCCTTTAAATTTCAAAAACGGAGAGTGATTGTGACCTAAAATACAAAGTGCAGGACCAATGGTCACAGCTAATGTGTGCCAAATTGTTGAATCGTTAGTAAAAGTATTCATAGAGAAAATCCAATCTAACAACGCAATTGGAATAAAACCTTTCAAAATATCGACAAACATAACAGTAAGTCCTATTGGGAGTCCATAAGTCATAACGGCATTAAATCCACCGGGATTTCCAATATTGAAATTCCTAAGATCTTTACCTGTTGCTAATCTTCCAATGATTACAGAATAAGGAATAGAACCACTCAGAAATGAACCTAGCAATCCTAATACGAGCCATAGAATATTGATGAGAGCCATTTTTTCACCTAGAGACTTCTACATAACCATTACTATACCCCTTATTAATTTTTCAGATGATATTTTCATGATGAAAATATAAAAGAAAGAACAATATAAACTGCTAATTTGACTTTATGAGTAGTTTATCATTTTCTTTGACATTCCTTAAAAATTTATACTTTAATAACTCAAAAATCCTATTTTACTAGATTTCTTATGTGAAGTTAAAAAAAATTTTGGATAGAAAAATATTAAATAGAGTTAGATAATAAACAGAGTAATTAAAAATACGGATGATTGATTAAACAATGATTTGGGTAACTAGAGATTACGTTCACGTCGATCGTGTTGCTTGTCCATGGTTAATTAAGCGGTTTATAGATATTAAAGCTCAATTTATCTTTCTTGGAAAAGATGAAATAGCTGGTTTTGCAGAAAAAACAGGTGCAATTCCATATGACGTTAAAGGTGCTAAACTTGACCATTATAAAAAAGATGGAAAAAACTATTGCACTTTTGATGCAATAATTGAAAAATACGAATTAAAAGATGAAGCCTTAGGACTTCTTCGTAATATAGTTAATGCAGCAGATACAAACAGATTTGAAGAAGAACCATTAGCTTTAGGTCTTGAAGCAATCGCTTGTGGTGCGCCATTATTGACAAATTCTGATCATGAATCTTTAGAAATGGAATTTCCATTCTATGATGCATTATATGCTTATCTTCAAGAAAAGATAATTCATAAAAAATATCCAAAAGAACTCGAAAAATTAGCAACTCGCGGTGAGCGGCAAGCTTTCGTAAAAGAGAAGTTAAAAGAATGGTAATTTTTTGTTGATCTCAATTGTAGATCCTCAGTGAGTTATTCTTTTAAATATCCTTTTTTTGTATTTAATTTTCGTCTCAAGTTTTTCAATTTCTTCTTGATAAGAATTATTTTCAGGATTTATTTCAGCTGCTTTTTTGTAATATTCCAATGCTTTATCATATTCCTCTGTTTCTGTGTAGACTTCTCCTAAACTACACCATGTGCTATCATTTTTTGGGTCTATTTCGAGGCTTTTCTCAATGTTCTTTATTGCCTCTTTATATTTTCCCAATCTTAGATAAAGAATGCCAATATTGTTCCAAGTTGTGGGATATTCTGGAGTAATCTTTACTGCTTTCTTTAAGCATTTCAAAGATTTCTCAAACTCATTCCTATGATAATGTAAATCTGATAAATGTACAATAATTAAAGGGATGTCAATATTATTATCTAGCACTTTGTAATAATATTCAATCGCCTTATCAATATTTGACATTAATTCATAGAGTTCTGCAATGACGAAAAGAATCTCTGCATCATTTTCAGCAAATTTTTCAGCTTGTAGAAAAAATTTAAGAGATTTTTCATGTTGGGATTGTAATTTATACAAACTTCCTAAATTGTAATTTATATCTACATTATCTGCATCCAATGCTTTTGCTTTCAAATAGTACTCTTCACTTCTCTCAAATTCTTGCTTATCAGAAAAGATATTACCCAAAATTTGTAATGCAATAATATCTTTAGCATTAATTTCCAATGCTCTTTGAGAATACTCTTCTGCTTTCTCCAATTCTTCATTATGATAATAGTGATTAATGATAACTCGAAAAACAGCTTCATTTTTTAGTTCAGGTTCAATGGCTTTTTGGAAGCATTCCTCTGATTTTTCAATTTCATTCTTGAAATAAAGCAAAACACCTTCTTTAAGTACTTTTTTCGTTTCTTCTTTAAAAATCTGAGAATTGTTTGCCATTGATTGCACTTCCTTCGTAAAAAATAACCAGTTAGAATATAGATATTTTTGTTGCATTTTCAACAGTATTACAACCATTAAACTTGGCAAAACAATTGAAACCATGAATTAGTCTTTCTTTTCTAGCTTCAGTAAGTATTATTCCATCTTCAAATTCTAATGCTTTTATCTCAAGAATCTTTTTAGCTCTATGTGCTTTCAAATCCGCTCTTCCAATCAATTGATAACCATCTAAAATTGGCAAAGCAAAATAACCAAATTTACGTTTTGGCGCAGGAACATAACATTCAATCTTATATTCAAAGTGCCAAATTTTTGACGGAAAGCTTCTTTCACGAATGATATTATCAAAAGGAGTTAGAAATTTCACTTTGTTGTTTTTGATATCTTTGTTAATTATTGCTTCTAACTTAGATACGTTTTCTTTAAGTGAATAATGCTTCTCTTCATTATCTTCGATTTGAATCTCAACAAGTATATCATTTTTAACGCAATCTTGTAGATAATCTGTAATTGCATTTTTATTGTTTTTCCAGAGATATTTTGCAGGAGATTTACCTAAGTAAGTTTTCAATTCATCTTTATTTGCAATACCTATGGATGAAAGTATCGTTTTAGTTAAATATCCCGGGAGAAGGTCATCACTCATAGGTTCGATATCAATACCTGCAGGCACAACATTTTCAGATAAATCAAATGTCTTCTGAAAATTCTTTCGGTAGGCTACGAGAAGTTTTCCTTGTAGGAATAAACTTTCGAGAGCCATTTTTTCTGTTTTCCAATCCCACCACCCTTCACTTTTTGTTGGCTTTTCTTTTTTGAAATCGGTGCTAGAAGTTAAGCCATTCTTTTTTACGTGTGAATAGACTCTATCCATTACAGATTGATTTATCTTAACCCATTTTTTCCACCAACTTGGCATGTTTTTTTGATTGTATTTCATTTTCCAAGCATAGAAGGGATATTCTTCAAAAGGCATTAAACACATTGCGTGAGACCAAAATTCAAACAATTTTTTTTCATTGAGCCATTTCCAAACATCTTTTTCTTGATAATCATCTATTCGATTGAATAAAATTAGATCATGCGATCGAGCAACAACAGAAATAGTGTCAATTTGGATATTATGAATCTTCTTTGCTACACTCAAAACATCGTCAAAACAGTTAATCGCCCCTAGACCTTGTTCCTCAATAATGAACTTTTGTGCAGTTTGGTTTGATATTTCCACCATAGACAATTATTCCTGTGACTTAAAGTTAATACAATAGAAATATAAAAATTACCTATTATAGTATAGTGAAATATAGCTAAAAATACAATTACATTTACACTGCTAATTTAAATAACAATAAAAAAAATTGAATAAAAAAAAGTTACCCCTTTTAGGGTCGAAATCGAATGTCTAGCAACCTAAACTGTTGGCTGCAGTGACTCAGCTACTTTTTCTCCTTTTACTCGTAGTAAAGATGGTATTATTGAGAGGAGTGGTGCTCCAAGAATAAATACAATAATTGCTCCTAACCAAATAAAATTGACAGAATATCTGAGAGGTAATATTACTCTTTCTAGTAAGAAAGGTTTGGTTAATAATAAACACAGTAGTGCCATTGGAAATGCAATGAGTGCACTTACAAATAGAGTTACAAAATTAATGACTAATAACTCAGAGGAAACCATCCAAGCAAGGTTTCTATGAGAGTTTCCTAATGCAGAGAGTATAGCATTATTTATTTTTCTTTGCGAAAGAATAAAGTCAATATTTGTCAATATTACAAGTAAACCAATGATATTGACCAAAACGATTTGTGCAATGAAGAAAGTTTCTATGAATGGAACATATCGAAAAACATATCCTTCTCCAAAGCTAACATATTCTAATGGAGAATTCACTTCAATGATAGTAGAAAAAGAAGAAATTTCTGTTTCAACTTCTTCTAAATTAGCATCTTCTGTTATGCTAGCGAAAAACAAATCAGTTGCTGGTACGCCATAATCATTGAATATTTTCTCATCATGAACAATCAAATAATATGGATTTAACTGATCGAGGGCAAAATTTCCTTCAGAGGATAATCCTAATCCGGGAGCAGAATGAATAATTCCTACAACAGTTAAAACATCTGACTTAGCATAAGCTTCAAGTGGTAAATCACTAAGAATGACTGTATCCCAAACTTTCAGATTGAATCGTCTTGCTAGAGAATCACTAATGAGAGTACCATTTGCAACCATTTCTAATCTATTTAACCAATCAATATGAGTGTAATCGCTGTAGTCTTCTGACATAATATCATCACTATATATGAAACTAGTATCATCCCAGCGACCGATCTTGATGAACTGACTAACATTGATACCATAAATTGATACATAACCTTGTCTCAATTCAGGTGAAGCTAATTTTGCTGAAATTTTCATCAGCGGCATAACTTCATCTATACCATCTATATCACTTAGCGTTTTGGCAAAACTTCGATCAACATTGTGTGTACTTATTCGTAAATCTGCGCCTTGATTATAATAAGCTGTATCGATTTCATTTTGATTCAAAGAGCTTAAAACCGTCATTGAAAAGAATGTCGTACTTGTTACAATAAGTAAAATAAGCAATATTGGTGAAAATTTGAATCTAGAATTTCGAAGATTGCTCCGAACAAAGAAACCATTTTTTCCAAGAAAAGTGTTATAAAACCATTTAGAACGTCCAAGTAGGCTTATTAGTCCAACTGAAGCGCAAATAGCAAGGAGAACTATTAAAGCTATTAGAATAATAAACAATATAGAGCCCTTCTGAGCAAGTTCAAGTGTAAAAGAATACTCATAATTGAAATCTTTTCCATAAATAATTCCAAAGACAACTAGTAATACAATTGTCGCTAAAGTGGTTGCTATCAGAAAAGCAAACAGAATCCATTTTTGAATTTTATTTCTAAATTTCTGTTCTCTTTCAGATACTTCACTAACAAGTATCCTATCTATTTTATAGATAGCATAAATCATCGATATAATAATTATTGTTGATATTGAAAGTAATACAGGAATAATACTAATGCTGAGATTCTGTATATAGGTTGAGAACGTGAGCCATGTCAATTGTTGGGTGCCAAAGGCAGGTATTATTGCAGCTATAAATAACGATGTTATTATTGAGCATGATAGTGCAATTAGGATAATTATTAAAAATTCAAGAATAAATATACCAATAATTTGTGATTTTTGTCCTCCAAATTGCTTCAATAATTGAATTTCATTTTCCTTTTTTTCCAAAACAATATTTGTTGAAAATAGTGTTTGTAATATGCCTAATATAATTACAGGTAATAAAATAAATACATAAACATTGGTTTTCTTGAACGCTTCCTCTAAATCGTTTAAAGGAGCGTTTAGAATTGCTGGCAGTGAGCTTGTTTGAGCAAGTATTAGTTGGTCAGTTAGCAATTCAATCTTTGGTATAATTTCATTTACTCCATCTTCAGTTAGTAATTTGGCATTTAATTTAACTACCAAGATAGGCGTTAATCCATTTTCGTCCATGCGATCGATATCGTCAATGTTAAGGTTTTTAGTTAAAAAGATAGCCGAATCTTCAATGAAATCTTGAGAGTAAGTTGATTGTAACATTGTTATTCCAGGAATAGCTTTGTAAATTCCTCGAATAGTTATATTGTAGAAGTGTTTTGGTTCATATTGATACAATTTTATACCAAAATCAGTGCTCTTTTTACAAATAGACATATTTACTTTCATACCTGGTACAATAGTTTGATTATAAATTACTTCCAATTGTAAAGCAACACTCTCAGAGATTAGTGTATCATTTCCTGTAAGTTTGAATTCACCATTAACAGTAAATTGTTTTGAAATTCTGGTAATAGTATTGTTTGAAACCAGTAATAAAGTAGATAATCCAATGGGATTAGACATATCATCTTGATTGTTCAATGGTAAGAAACGATAGTCTGGAACTTTATTTTCTGCATTAAAAAAGGCTATATTTGAACGAACTAAAGCTGTTGAATCTACTAAACTATCAGAGTCTAACCATTCTTTGATTTCGGGAATTCTATGTGGAAGATATGAATTCACTCTTAGTTCAAAGTCCAAATCAGACATGAAATCTGTTATCGCTAAATCCTCAGAGGTGCTAGACCAAACACTTAGAGAAATGATAGCTGTGATTGAAATGAAGAATCCCAGAAAATAAATTAGTGATTGTCTTTTCCCACTCCAAATATTCCTAAATGCACTTTTTAAATAGAAAGCAAATGCCATCTCAATCACTTAACCTACTTTTATTTGCTTATTGTTTCTTATTATAAATCTTTATTGACTGATTGAATAGAATGAATTCTCAAAATCATAAGAAATAAAACTACTATACCTATAAAATTAGTGGTCTTTTGAATATTAGCTGTTACTTTTGAAGATTCTATTCCGTTCTATTAACAAAAATGAGTCAATATCCTCTTCAAGTAAACAAAATATTTAATTGTATTTGAATGTTTAAAATGTACTTATGACAAATTACAAGCCTGATCCGTTACCTTTTGACGAATTGTTAGGATTACCATCTTATTCGATGCCAACATTGACTAAGAATAAGGATAAACTAGCTTTTTTTTGGGATAAAACAGGTCAAATAGAATTGTATGTGCTTGATATGGAAACCAAAGAAATTGAACAGATTTCTCATGGAGAATTACCAAAATCACCAAGAACAGGTTTCACTTGGGATAAAGAAGGGAAGAAAATTTTCTTTGGAAAAGATAGTGGTGGAAATGAGCAAAGCGATATTTGGGTTATAGATATTCTAACAAAAAAAGCAAAACCTTTGACTGAAACACCCAAGGCTCAAGAGCATGTAGGAAAAATTAGCAATGATAATCAATGGTTAACTTTTATGAGCACACGAGAGGGACAAATGAATGTTTTCAAAATGAAATTAGATGGTTCTGAAGTGACTCAACTTTCTGCATCGGATATTCCTGTGAATGGTGGTATTTGGAGTCCAGATGACAAATTTATCGCTATGGGCACTAATGAGATGAAAACGAATCTAGAGAATGATGACATTTATCTTTACAACATTGAAACAGGTGAAATGGAAAGAGTGATAAGAATTACTGAAGAAGGTTCTCACGATAGATTTGGTGATTGGTCTCCAGATGGAAAAAGCTTCTCATTAATGTCAGATGCATCTGGTTTGAATCAAGTAGGAATCTACACCATTGATTCTAAAGAAATCAATTGGTTGAGTGATGGTTCAGTAGATGAAAATGGAGGCAAGTTCAGTGAATCTGGAAAATATCTCGTAGTATTGCGAAATCATGAATCAACACTAAAACCAATTGTTTATGATTTAAAAACAGGTGATAAAAAGGAGTTAGATATACCTGAAGGATTAGCCTTTTTCTATGATTTCATTAGCGATGATAAACTTCTTTTCTTATTCACTAATCCACAAATTAAAGGAGATATTTGGATATACGATATAGCTACTGATAAATATCAAGTACTTCTTGCTTCAGAATATGGTTCAATTGACAAATCAAAATTATTGGAACCGGAATATATAAAGTACAAATCTTTTGATGGATTAGAAATACCGGCAATTGTTTACAAGCCCAAAAATATTCCCAAAGGAGTAAAGTTACCAGCAATTATCAACGTTCATGGTGGTCCAACAGGACAATTTTTCAGAACATTCGATGTCATGGATTCATATACAGCTTCAGAAGGTTTTGTTGTTATTTTGCCAAATATTCGAGGAAGCACTGGATATGGTGTTGAATTTAGAGATGCTTGTATAAAGGACTGGGGTGGAAAAGATTTACAAGATGTAGTTTATGCTGCAAAATATTTGAAATCCCTTCCATATGTTGATCCCGATAGAATTGGCGTTGGTGGTGGATCATATGGTGGCTTCATGACATTCATTGCGGTAACTAAAGAACCGGAACATTGGAAAGCAGGATTTGCTTGGATTGGTATCTCCGACTTCTTTACTATGTATGAGGAATCAATGCCACATTTCAAGTATTTCCTCGCAAGGCAAATGGGCGATCCGATAACTGACAAAGACCTATGGTATGACAGGAGTGCAGTAAACTTTGCTGAAAAGATGACTGCTAAATTGCTTATTTTCCATGGAATAAATGATCCCCGTTGTCCAATCAGTCAAGCAAGAATATTCAGAGATAAATTGAATGATCTTGGCAAAAAAGAAGGAGAGGATTATGAATATATGGAATTAGACTCTGTTGGTCATGGTGGGTTTGGTGATATTGCTACTAGAAAGCTTACTGTAAAAACCATGGTTGATTTCTTCAAAAGAGCATTATGAATTCATTTTTAGCTCTTTTTTTCCTTCTTTTTACCATTTTTTCGTTTATTTCCTCTCTTTTTTTTACCTCAAAAAGAAAAGATATAATTAAGATACGTTTATTTTACTTTAAAAGAAAGTAATACTTGTTAAAAACAACACAACGTGGCGAGAATCTACTAATGACATACTCTAAACCAGAAGAGATTGCTCAAGTTGAAATACTTGTAACAGAAGGGAAATATTCCTTAGCATTAAATGAATTAGATATTATAGATACTACATGTAAATTGGATTCTTCAGCGAGTATTCTTTGTAAAATCATTAAAGGAAATATACTCCTAAAACTGGGTGAGTTTGAGGAAGCTTTAATAAAAGCTGATGAGATTTTAGAAAATTATCAATATTTAGGGGATTCCTTATTTGTTTTTGATGCGCATATAATTAAGATTTATGCTCTCGCAAATTTCAACAGATTACCAGAAGCATTTGAAATTTTAGAAAAAAGTATTGAGATTCTCAAATCTCTTTTGAATGAGAGTATTTCAGAATTGAATCAAAGAAGAGCTGTCGTTCATCTACTTCGAGGAATTCTCTACGAAAAAAAAGCAGAATTAAAACGCGCGTTAAACAATTTTTTACAAAGTCTCTCTTTCTTTCGAGAATTAGATAATAAACCATTTATTGCTGAAACATTAAATGCTAATGCAAGGATTTATTTCAAAACTGGGGATGTTATTCGAGCTCAACTAATTTACAAGCAAAGTCTAGAGATTTACAAGGAACTTGGTAATGAACTAGATGCAGCTTATGTATTGAATGATCTTGGTAAAATTTACGCTTGGAAAGGTGATTATGGATTAGCACTAGAGCACAGTCTCCAAAGTTTAAGTATAAGTGAAGAATTAGATAACGAATATGCAAAAGTAATTTTTCTTCAAAATATTAGCAAAGTATTTTTCAAACTAGGAGAATTAAATCGCTCTCTTGAATATCTTGAAAAATGCTTATCCATCTATGAAGGTCGAGATAATAAATCAGGAATAGCTTCTATTCTAAATTCCTTAAGTAGGATATTCTTTAGAAAAGGTGAAATTGATAAATCCTTAGACTACGCAAAGCAAAGTAAAAAAATCTATAATCAATTAGAGGAAAAACTCGGTCTCGCATCTGTAAATGAAACTCTTGGTAAACTGGAACTTAGTTTAGGGAATGTTGGAAAAGCTTATTCACTTTTAATAGAAAGTCTGGATTTACAAAATGAGCAAACAAATCGCATGGAAACTACTAGTACCTTATTTTGGTTAATTGTTACTAGTATCGAAAGTAATTCGCTCAATCAAGTACATACTTTTCTCCACAGAATTCAAAAGATAATCGAGAAACAGAAAAATGAAGTGAGTGAATTAAGATATCGTTTAGCTTCTGCATTAATACTAAAAACTAGTTCAAAACATGATATTCTTCAAAAAGCAAAAAAAATGCTTCGTGACATAGAAGCAGGTGTTCTTCTTGACCATGAATTAATTTCTCTTGCTCAATATCATTTATGCGAATTACTAGTAAAAGAAATTGAATTATTCCATGAAAAGGATGAAATTCAAAATCTTGCAACAACCATTAACAAATACTATGCAACAGCAAAAAATATTGAATCGCATACAATGTATGCAGAAAGCTTCTGGTTAAAAGTACAATTATCAATGATCAGACATAATTATCAAAAAGCAAGAATTTATCTTGAGCAAGCGCAACAAATAACTGAAGATAAAGGCTTTAGGAAATTAGCCATGGAAATTCCTCGAATGAGAACAATGTTGGAAGCCTATTTTGATTTAAATATAGAACCAACGATTGACACTCGCGTTAATTTTACAAATGATTTAAATGAACCCCTAAATGAAGATATAATCCGATTGGTCAACAAAAGGACAGTTGAGATACCTCAATTTGAGGAAGAAGAACCAGTACTCCTTATTATTGTCTATGAAGGAGGAGTAACAATCTATTCGAAGAAATTCTCACAAAAGGAAATGATAGATGAAATGTTTGTTGGCGGATTTCTTACTGCTATTGATTCGTTTATGCATCAAACATTTGCTACAGGTGGATCAATTGAACGAATCAAACATCAGGAATATACTTTGTTATTAAAAGTTGAAAATCCACTGCTTTTTTGTTATGTTTACAAAGGACAGTCATTTTCTGCAATTCAAAAATTAGATAAAATTATTAGCGAACTGAAAAAATCAATTACTATTTGGCATGCACTTATCAATAATTTAGGTGAACAACTCTCAGATAGAGAAAAAGAGCAAATTGAAGGATTGGCTGATAAAACCTTCCTTGAAGAAACTAAGTAAGAATAACTTTTTTCCAATTAAAGACCAATCAATAAAATTATGATATTCATTTTCAATTATTTGATTACTTCATACTCGTGAGAATATCTCAAAACATCATAGTCAGAAGATTTGAAAGGTTGACCTTATGTTTCTTCAATGGAAGGTGATATGATAAGGGATTTTGATACTTAAATCAACAATCCATTTATTTTTTAAGTATATTCAATGTTATTAACATCAATTCTTGAGAACCAGTATTTCTATAACCATGCCTTTTTCCTGCAGGAACTTCCACAACTAAACCAGGTTTTATTTCATATTCTTCGTCGTCTATCCAACCAATTCCTGATCCTTCGAGATAATAAAACACGTGATGATAATCATCTATATGTGTTGAAAATTCTCCTTGAGTTTCAACTTTTGTTAAAACCATTTTTACATCAGACCATTCTTGTGGTATCAGTGATTTTCCAAAAACATTAATTGTGTCTTTAGGTCTTGTTTCTTTCCATTCTTTATCTGTAATGTAGTACATCGTTCCAACTTTCCATGGTTTTTCTTTCTAATACTATCCTTAGCAAATAAAAAATCTTGTTAATAAAATTACAGAAGCTATTTAAACTAAATTTTAACATCTATAATTATGAAATTGAATTGGGGTAGAAAAAAAATCATTTCGTTATGTTAACTATTCTAGGGATAGTATTAGGAAGTTGTGGATTTTTTACCTTAAAAAATAATTTTACCGTAGTTTTCATTATAATGGTTGCAAGTGGGGGAATAATTTTTATGATAGGTTTTGGCAATTTTATCCTTGGAACATCTAATGATAGCAAAGATGAATGTTCTGATAGAGCAAATAATATGTCCATTCAAAAAATAAAAGAAATAATTAGAAGTGACGTTAAAACCAAAGTATTGTTTGAATATATTTACTTAGAAACAACTCCTCCTGAAAAAACCATTTGTATGATAACAAAGATTCCCTTAGACAATCAAAAGGATATTTTACTATGCCCTCATTGTGAATCCTATTTTCTTGGCACATATCTTAGTGAATAGGTAGAAGAAAAAACTATATATCCTGTTTGTAAAAGCAATCTAAAAATAACTATTAAGAAATAGAAAGAAAAAAAGATTGATTCGAATCAATCTTTATCAGTAAACCAATTTTCTGTCCAATTTCCTATCCAAGAGATTGCTAACGCTCCAGTACCGATGTGTGCACCAATCGTTGGTCCAATTGCCACAAGAGCAATATCTTTTGGTAAATTTGCTAAATCTTTGATTGATTCGTAGTATCTCTCTGCAAGAGTTTTATCATTGGTATAGCCTATCCAGAGTATATCATAATCTAAATTTGAGATGATTTTTGGTGCGATTCTTACCATTCCATTGTAAGCTTCTTCAGAGCCGGTAACAGAAAGAAAACTTTCAACTAAACCATCCCTGACTTGCATTATTGGTTTCTTGTTCAATAATTTACCAAAAATTTTCTTTGCTCGTCCAATCCTTCCACCACGATGAAGATACTCAAGTGTATCTAAAGTACAAACAATTCTTGACTTTGGAATGAGATTATTTTTTAGAGTGGCTAAAATTTCTTCCTTCTTTTTACCTTCTTTATTTAACTTTCCAGCAATTAGAACTATCAATCCTAAAGGAAGCGTTGTAGTGTTTCCATCTATAGCAATAATGTCTTTTCCTTTCAATTGATTTATTGCCAATTGTACTGAATTCATTGTTCCAGACATATTTGGTGTTATATGAATTGAGATAATTGTTTCGTAACCTTGGTCGAAAATTTTTGTGTATACTTCCATGAATTCCTTTGCAGAAGGTTGAGAAGTTTTAGGCCATTCATAAATACCACTTTCAACCATTCCGTAGAACTCACCAGGTGATATTGTAACTTTATCTTTGTATCGATCTTCACCAAAGAAAACATTTAGAGGAATAATTTCGATATCGTATTTATCTGCTAAATCTTTAGGCAGATCACTAGTAGAATCTGTAACTATCTTAATTTTTGACAAAATACTATCTCCAGTTATATACAAACTAGTCGAAAATTCTAACTAGTAATTTAAAAAACTTGTTAAATATAAAAAGAAGCAAAAAATTTCTTCAAAAAGTAATTTGGAATGCAAAATAAACGAATTTTTTTATTTATACTTTATTTGAAGGGTACAACAGTTATTCATCTACAACCTTTTTCAATTTCCGTGCATTAGCAATATTATACTCGAGATCTTTTGGATTAGGTACAATTCCATCCCAATCGGATTCTTCTACAAATTTAATAAAAAATTCATGTAATTCTTCTGGTTCGAATTTTGCTACTTTCAGTGGTGAATCTAATCCTGCATCATTGTATAATCGTGATAGTTTAGTTCTAACGTACCCCATTCTTGTGATGTCTGAAAGCTTTACTAATTCTAAAACAACCTTTTCTGATATGTTTAATTGTTTAGCAATTTGTTCTCTTTGAATTTTTGTTTTTCCAGCTTCAAGCATTTGTTCAACATCTTTTATTCCTATTATAGCGAGTTTTTTCACTTGTTCTTGATCGATATTTTGAAATTCTTTAATCGGAAATATTCTTCTTGACTTTTTAGTTCTCTCCTCTCTTAGAGTTCTTGCACAATCAAGCATCTCACCTTTTTCAATGAAGCTAAAATAATTCATAAGAACATAAAGAAATCCTTTGGCAGATCCCTTTGCCAATTCAATTATATCTACATACGATTCAATGTCATCTGATTTGACATCGACAATCTTCTTATTTCTTTTAATATCAAGAAACTCAGTGAATTTTTTCATTGTCAGAACATTTCTATCAACAACATTTTGCTTCTTGCCTTTTCTTCTTAGATTTTTTCGAAATGCTTCTTCATCCATTTATTTCATATCCGTAATTACTCTTTTGGTAATAAATCATCTTCAAGTAGATTGCAAAAATAGCATACATCATCTTTCTTTGATGATTTAATAATATCAAACTTTATATAATAATATAGAGGAAATATTATCTCTTCACCTGTATACAAAAATAAAAAGAAAGGATAGATTAAGAAAATAATCTACCTGCTTATTTATTGAAAAACCATTTTTCGTCCCAATCGCCTACCCAAGATAGAGCCATAACATTTGGTCCAATATGAGCACCAACTGCGGGTCCAATATCTGCTTGAATAATATTTTTGGGTGCGTTTGGTAATTTTCGAATAGCAGCTTCAACTTTATTTGCGAGTTCTTGATTACTAGTATAGCCAACCCATAGGGTATCAAATTCTAAAACATCACAAACTTTTGGAGCCATATTCATAAGTCCTTCAAAACCTTCATCATGATTTTTTGTTGTACCAAAACTATCTACAAGACCATCTGTTATTTGAATCAAAGGATTCTTTTTAAGAAGAGTGCCAAGTATTTTCTTTGCGCGACCTATTCTTCCTCCTTTATGGAGATAATCTAAACTCTCCAGAACGCCAACTATATGAGAATTTGGAACATATTTTTCATTTAGTGTTTTAATAATTTCATCTTTACTCTTTCCTTCTTTATTTAGCTTAGCAGCAAAAAGTGCTAGTAAACCCAATGGATTTGAAACAGTGTTTCCATTTACCAGAGTAATATCCTTGCCGGGCATTTTATTGATTGCTAAATTAACAGAATTTTGTGTTCCTGAGAGTTTTGGTGAAATATGGATTGAAATTATTGAATCATATCCTTCTTTGAAGATACTCTCATATAAGTCTATAAATTCTTTAGCTGATGGTTGAGAAGTTTTTGGCCAATCATAAATACCACTATCACACATTCCGTAGAATTCACTTGTGGTGATCGTGATTCGATCTTTGAACTTTTCATCACCAAAGAAGACGTTTAATGGAATTACACTGATATCGTATTCTTTTGCAACTTCTTTTGGTATGTCACTTGTTGAATCTGTAACTATTTTAATTTTTGACAAAATGCTTTCTCCTGAGCTGGATTACCAAAACATAATCCATTAACAATTGATATCTAGCTATTTTTCTACTTTTATCCGACTAAAAACTTATTATTCTTTTACAGTAAAAGAAAATGGAGCTCAAAAATCAACTTTAATCTTAAAGAAATGATTTAAAAGCAGGTTCAGTAAACAATCTGATGAGAGTAAGGAGCCCTCTCTTAGCCACTTTGCTATCAATAAAACTCCACCAGCAAATTGAATTATTGGTGATATCAATGAATATAGTAGCAAAGTTTGGTCGTGACGATTTAGCGATTTTATATATAGCTAAAAATGATGATAAATATATTGAATTTGTCGAATCCTTACAACCACCAATTACTCGAGAGGAAAAATGGGTTATTATTATTTCTACCATGTATGGGTGTCCCGTACGTTGTGATATGTGTGATGCAGGTACTTATTACAAGGGGAAAATATCCTATCAAACAATGCTAGATCAAATTGATCATATAGTTACTAAGAGATATCCAGATAGAATAGTTCCAGCAAAAAAATTCAAGGTTCAATTTGCACGGATGGGTGAACCTGCACTAAATGATGATGTTCTAGCGGTCATGAAACACCTTCCAGACAAATATGATGCTCCAGGATTATTACCATGTATCTCCACAATTGCTCCTACTAAAGCTGAGAAGTTCATGAATGAAATGATAGATATTAAGAATGAATTTTATTCCAATGGTTATTTTCAATTACAATTTTCAATCCATTCTACTGATGAAAAAACGAGAAGAAAAGTCATTCCCTACAACATCTGGTCTTTAGAAGAGATAGCAATTTATGGCGAATCTTATTGGAAAAAGGGTGACCGAAAAATAACACTTAATTTTGCAGCTGAAAAGTGCAATCCACTTGAGCCTGAGAAACTCGTCGAAATTTTCGATCCGAAAAGATTTTTCTTAAAAATAACTCCAATAAATCCAACAGGTATTGCGAAAGCACATAGCTTACAATCAATGATTTCTGTAGAGACAGGAGAGTTCGCTAAAAAGAAAATAAAAACATTGGAAGATTTAGGTTTTGAGGTTCTCTTAAGTATTGGAGAATTAGAGGAAAATCACATTGGGAGTAATTGTGGCCAACACGCTCTAAAATTCCAAGATGGTAATTTTACTATAGAAAACTATCAAAAATATCAAAAATCTTGATAATTTAATTCACGTGAAGACTATGAGAAAAGAACCCTATTTTACAAATGAGAATCGAGAAACAAAGACTGCTGAATGGAAGGAAATACTTTCAAAGTACTATTCCAGTAAAAAGAAGTTTGCCTTTACAATGGAAAATAGTGCATTATTGATAATTGATATGCAAGAATATTTTCTCAACTCAAACTCATATGCTTTTATACCTGCATCAAAGGCAATAATTGAACCAATTTTACGATTAAAGAAAGCTTTTGAGAAAAATAACAAAGGTGTTTTTTTCACACAATATGGTTTACAACCTGTAATTGATGATAGTAGTATGATGCACAGATGGTGGAAAAAAACATTAAGTACAAAAGATTCTATGTTTGAAATTTCGTCTGAAATGAATGCAGACGAGAAATCAGTCTATTTTAAATCAACATATGATATATTTGAAACAACAAGTCTAGCACTTAATCTTGATAAACAAGGAATAACAAAATTGGTTATTACTGGAGTTGCAACACATTTGTGTTGTGAAGCAATTGCAAGAAGTGCTTTCGATTTAGGGTTTGAGGTTTATTTACCAATTGATTGCATGGCAACCTCTACAGAAGAATTCCATCTGAATTCATTAAAAGCAGCTAGCAATGGTTTTGGAATACCAATAACAAGTGAGGAGATCTTGGAGAAGGCAAAATGAACAAAAGGCAAACTAAGGTTGCAATAATTGGTGCTGGTCCTGCTGGTTGCGCAGCAGCAATCCAACTTAAAAGAGCAGGAATTGACCCCATTTTATTTGAAAAAAATAAAATAGGCGGGTTAGCTCTAAATGCCAATCTCATCGAAAATTATCTTGGAATTGAACAAGGGATTTCTGGCTTAGAATTTGGCGAAAAAATGGAAGAACAAGTTCTGTCATTAGTTGTTGACATTATTTTTGAAAAAGTAGAAAAAATAACTATAGAACAAGATAAAATTGTGCTTACTACAAAAGAAACAACTTGTCTGTGTGATTTTCTTATTGTAGCTACCGGTTCAATCTCAAAACCCCTAGGAGTTAAAGGAGAAAGCGAAGCAGAAAAGAGAGAACAGTTATTCTATGAACCAATTTTTGTTCCAGAAACTAAAATCACAAATTCAAAAATAGCTATTATAGGTGGAAGTGATGCTGCATTTGATTACGCCTTAAATTTTGCTCAGAGAGAAAATGAAATTATCATTATTCATCGTACTGAAAAATTCAAATGTTTGCCTTTACTATATTATCGTGTTTCTAATCTCGGGTCAATTGAACTGCAATATCCAAAAAAAGTAAAAGAAGTCCTATTTTCTGAAGAAAATAAGCTAAATCTTCTATTGGATGATGATTCAATATTAACAGTAGATTTTGCATTAGTTGCTATTGGTAGAGAACCAAATAATATGTTACTCAAAGATATTCCTGAAGAATTAATGGAAAGCAAAGTATTCACTATTGGTGATTTAGTAAATGATCGTTATCGTCAAATATCAATTGCCGCTGGAGAAGGCTTACACTGTGCGATGAAAATCATTGAATTAATTGAAAATAATGAATGATTGCCCTAACTTCAGAGTAAACTATGTGGTGGAAAAAACCAAGAGAAACGATTCATTCTATTCCTTGTTTTTTCTTTAGTCTTTTTAGCATACTTTTTGCTCCTTTTACAGCGGGATAAATTTCTAATACTTTCTCAAGTGCTTCAATAGCTAAATCAAATTCTCCTATTTCATCATAAACTTTACTCAAACCGGACCAACTTTCAACTTTAGTGGGTTTAATTTCAACTGCTTTTTTCCAGCATTCAATTGCTTTCTCACTGTTTTTCTCGTTAATATAAGCAATTGCCATATTATTCCATGCTTCATGGTCATCTGGTTGTAAAGTAACTACTTTAGTGTAAATTTCAATTGCTTTATCATTAACATCTAATTCTCTAAGAGTATTAGCCATATTATATAGGACATCTATATCATCAGGTCTAATTTGTAAAGCTCTTCTCCAACAATAGAATGCATTCTCCCAATCACCTCTACCCTCATAGAGTACATTCCCTAAATTATACCAACCATCGAAATGATCGGGATCTAATTCTGTTGTTTTTCCCCAACATTGAATTGCACCTTCTGCATCACCATTTTTTCCGTATTCTACACCTTTTTTATATTGTTTTTTGGCTTCTGTGAGCTTTTCCTTTTTTGTCATACTTTTTTTTTCTGTCAATAATATCAACCTTTTTTAAGAAGACAATTACTGTCTATTAATGTGTTGTAGTCAAATTTTACCATATAAAAGGATTAGAAAAATCAACAAAAAAATGAATTTTGGTTAAATCGATTGAATTATCTTTGATACACCCGCTGAGAAAGGGTTTTTTATTTAGATATCATTAACTAATTAAGTGACTCGCTATGAAAATAAAGAAAATTTCAATGAAAGATGTTGTATTTAAAGCGGATAAGAACAACTCTCCAGTTTTAACCATAGAATCTGGTGAAATTGTTACTTTTGAATGCCGGGATGCATTTAATCAAGTAATTAAACAACCTGAAGACTTACCAATTAATTTTGATATGGACCATATTAATCCTGCAACAGGTCCTGTTTTCATTAAAGGTGCGGAACCAGGAGATACCCTCGAAGTTCATATACTAGAAATCGATGTGGCCGAACAAGGTGCTTGCTGTATTATACCGAATTTTGGATTTCTAGCATCAGAGTATCCAGAACCATGGACAAGAATCATTCCTATTAAAGATGGACATGCAATCTTCAGTGATAAAGTAAAAATACCAATTGATCCTTTCCCAGGAACAATTATTGTTGCACCTGCTGAAGGATCACATGGAACGCTAATTCCAAAAGAGTATGGTGGAAATATGGATTCAAAAGCATGTAGAGTAGGGACAATTGTTTATCTACCAATATTTGTAGAAGGTGCTTTATTTGCAGTTGGTGACGTACATGCAGTTCAAGGAGATGGAGAAGTATGTGGCACAGCTGTAGAAATTGATGCAGACGTAACAATAAAATTGGTTGTGAACAAAAAGAAGAAAATTGTACGACCACAATATGAAACAAAAGATCACTACATGACAACGGCCTGGGGTGAAACAACTGATGATGCAGCGAAAATTGCCCTAAAAGACATGATCGATTGGTTAGTTGTTGAAAAAGGATTAACTCGAGAAGAAGCATATGCTCTCTGTAGCTGTACTGTTGATTTAAGAGTGAGTCAATTTGTAGATGTCACACCAGGCGTAAGAGCGGTTCTCCCTAAGAATATTTTCACATAAAAAAATCAAAGCACGTTGATACTCCATGCAAAGCGAATATTTTGGTTATTATAAATCTCCAATAGGCATCTTGAAATTACTATTGTACATCGTTCTGAAAATTTCAAATGTCTACCATTACTTTATTATCGTGTTTCTAATCTCGAGTCGATTGAATTGTTATGGCCTAAAAAAGTTAAAGAATTGCAATTTTCGGATGATAATAATTTGAATCTTCTGCTGGAAGGCAATACAATCCTAAATGTAGATTTTGCCTTTGGTGTTATTCGTAGAAAACCAAATAATATGTTACTCGAAGAAAATACTAAAGAATTATTTGAAAGCATTATATTTGGCATAGGTGATTTAGTAAATGATAATTATCGTCAAATGTCAATTGCTGCTGGTGAAGGTATGCTTTGTACAATGAAGATCATTAATTTAATAACAAATGAAATATATTGAATTTGAGAAAAAATAACACTTATTTCTTTCTTTGATTACTTAGCTTTAAATAAACACCCTCCCATTTACTATATGTGAACATAAATGATTACCAATATTAATTCTCTTTTTTTTGTAAAGTTTGCGGGAGAGAAATCACTAAAGATATAAATGGATATTACAATTCAATGACCAAAGAGCCAGATTATTGTTCTTCTAAGTGTAATTTAATTCCTTTTCGGCATTATTTTCTACTGGCGACATTTATTATGTGCTCAGTTAATATTCCACTTATGATATTTACCATAAGAAGTTCTAAAGAATTAGATCCTCCAATTGATATTATTTTATCATTTTTTGGGATTACAATATATGTTTTTATGATTCTAGTTATTCTTTCATTTACTACTTACGGATATTATGCAAATCATATATTTAAGAAAGAAAGTAAAAAGTAACATGTCATTCAAGATGAATACTTGGAGAAATGCGTATATTTGCATGATGTGCAAATTAATAATAAATCATTAAACACAATTAGCTTTGTTGATGTATTAACACAGGCTGGTGCTATCTTCGTGGAAAACAAGAAGAAAAAATGATTTTTTTCTTGTCCACTACAGATTCATAGCAATAAATTTGTTATATCCTGACTACAATGAGTAATTGACAAAAACTATTTATTTTATGTCGAGATGCAAACGTAGTTTAATTTTGGAGTGTACTTGAAATTAGTGTTAAAATTATTTGTAGAAAAAAATCATTATTAGTAATATTCTCTCTAGTTATATTATTAGGTTCATTTACTGCAACACTTGCACCAGTAAGAGCTGAATATGCCATATACGCAGAAGAAGATGAATTAGATGCATTAGTCGTTAAGGACCTAGAAGAAGATGTAACTTATGTTTTTAATGCAACCTACAACCCAGCTTATTATAGCTTTGATCTCACCTTATCGATCCACAAAAGAACTGATTATTCAAATCGGAGTTTACTTTTTATTCAATATACACCAGGAGTTGGTCCTGAGAGCCTTGTCTTCGTTGCACCATATGATGGAGATTTCTATCTCGGTATTTATGTTAACAATGATGAAGATGGATTAGTAACAGTTACAGTCATAGAACAAGGTACGGGCATCGAAAAAGATGTTGAATTTCAAGGAATTAGCGTTCTTTACACTTTAAGCTGGCTTTGGATAACTCTTGGAGTTATAGTTTTAGCAGCTATTTTTGTAAGTGTTTTGTTCATTATAATAGGTTTTCTATTTATTAGAAAACGGAATGCAATTGTTGCAAAAGCTCTTGAAACTGGACAAGCATTACCAAGAGCAGGAAGAAAGAAGAATAAGTGTCCTTTCTGTAAAGTAAAGTTACCACTTGAGAGTTTAGTAACTTGCCCATATTGTGGTGCACCAATAACTGAATGATTATTTAAAAACTAATCAAAAATTGATACTAAAATGGAATTATGGCTTAAAAGTCATAGTCCATTTATCTTGCCCTTTCCATGAATCAAATATTTCTCCAAATCCTTCTTTTCTCATTATTTTTTCCATTTCTATTAGCAATTCTTGCTGTAGTTTGTAATCACCCGTTTCTAGGACCTTTAGTATTTTATCCATTAATTCTTTAGCGGTCCATGGGAATTTTATCAAGGGAAATTTTTCCAACTCAAATTTGATATACTTTGGGTATGGAGATAATCGTCTATCATGCACAGCAAAAGCACAAATTAGAAAAAGGCTAATAGAAATTGCTGCTTCAAGACGAAAACCAAAAATGTAGTTATCTCTTAGGCACTTCATTGAACGATAAACTGCGTTGATGTACCCATCGAGATATCCTGAAATATATTTCTGCAAATGCTTTTTTGGAATTTATTCTTTAGCTTTAAATAGCTGAAAAACAAACAATATTTAGGGATTAATTAATGAGAAGAAACAATAGAATTTGTCTTTTAACATTAGGGATTGTATTAGTTTTATTGATGTCCAATGGATTATCTAAGATAGATATTGTAAAAGCAGTCATTGAAGATAACACTACAACTCTTAGTTCAAATGGAAAAACAAAGCAGATTGTATCGGATTTTAGTGGATTTAAATTAAGTTGGCCTCGACCGCAATTTCTATACAATAATACCGATGATTACATCAGCATTCGTTGTAACGCTACTAACTATTTGTATATAACATATTTCTTAAACATAAGCAAATATTGGATCAATGGTACGAATGCTGATTTTGAGATAAAGTTCGATTACGATTTTACCGAGGGAGGAACACTACTTAGGTTCAGTTTCTCCTCTGCATATACACTCACAGGTGAATCTTTAAGAAGTTGGTTTGATCTTCATTTACTTGGTTATGCTGATTTACGAGAGTATGATTGTCGAGTAGCTACAGATTTTGCTGATTATCATGCAGCTTATAAGAATCATAAAATGGGACTAAAGAACTCTGCTACACTTTTCTTAAAGAAACAAACAAGCTCAATGAAATGTGGAGTTAAAGATAATGAAGGTAAAACAATATTATCAAGAAAATGGTGTTCTTTGGAATATTATATACCACTAAATTATATATTAATTACTTTTATATCAGATAATATTGGAAATGAAGTTAATATTACTTCTATTGATGGGGTAATAACTTTACAAGATAGAAATTGGTTCGCTATGATTCTGGCATATAGAATAGCTATTGGCGTAGCAATTACAATTGTGGCTGTGCTTGTAGTAGTTATCCTCATCAGAAGAAAACTATCTAAATTCAGAAGAGAAGAAATCTATAGAAAATTGAATAAAGATGAAATGTCAAAAGATGAATATATTGCTAGATTAGAGAAAGCTTTACAATAAAAGCTTTCTACTAGCTATTTTTTCCCTTTTTAGCTACTATAACAAGCAATCCCAGAGCTGCTAATGCATGCATATAATGTGATTAACCTAGAGAAACCTAGGGTGGCAATTGTTATCACTTCTTATGGACAATTTGGATATGCTTCAAACAGTAGTAATTTTCAATATTTTAGCTATTTCTTTTTGAAGAAATTTCTAAAGAAGTAATAACGTACTGATTTTTGAACAGACCATTATCTATTAATACAAGTCTCACTTATCAAAATATAGTGATTATAGATGATGATTAAAAAAAAATTCACTTTTATATTGGTAGCTTTCATTATCCCTAGTTTGCTGTTTAGCAACAATAATCTTGGAAATGTTTTAGCTAAAGCAAATGAAGATTTTGGTAATACAACCTTTGCACCAAAGAATATGCTTGGTTCAGAAGATGCTTCATTTGATACTCATGTTGGATTGTATTCATTTGAATACTTGGATGGATTCATCTATGGTGTTGATGGCTCTTCAAGCAATCTCTATGTTTTTGATGTTGCTACAGGAACTAGCACAGCAAATATCTCAATATCTTTCATTTCACAAGGTATCACTACAGATGGTACTAATTTGTATCTTTCTTATTACGCATTAGGAGCAAAAAATGGTTCGATAATTAAAATGGATACATCAGGAGTTGAGATTTCAAGAATACATGTAGATATTTACGATGAGCATATCGGAGGATTAGCTTGGGATGGTACTAATCTCTGGGGTTATGAAACTGCTTCAATGAGTCTTCTACGAATAAATCCAAATACAGGCGATGCGTCTACAAATATTTCTGTTTCAAATATTTTGCGCGGTATTACTTGGTATGATAATAAAATCTGGACTGTTGCTTTTTTTATTGATCGCGTTATAGCCTTTGATCCTTTAACAGGAGCATACTCAGATGGATATGCAAGTCCATTCCATCATGATTCAGGAATAACCAATAATGGTACACATATGTTTCAAAGTGATTACTTAACTGAGCTAAGAATTGCAATAACAGAATTACATACTGATCCCGGTGAAGTATTTCTAAGACAAGAGATATTTGCGTCGACAAACTTAGATATAACATTTACTGATGAATTCTATTTTATCACTGCAAATTATTCTTCACTTATCTATAGATTTGATAGATCAAATCTCTACAATGGTATTTGGGCTGTTCCATTTCAGCCAGCAGGAATAACAGCTATAGATGAAAATACTTTATTAATAGCTCAAGAGGAAGCACCCTACAATTTATTCACATACACAACAAGTGGAACATTAGTGGCTAATCATACTGCATTAGATGTTATGATTGTCTCTCTAACTTTTGATGGAACAAACATCTGGGCTCTGGGTCATGATAGTATCTTGTATAAAATTAATGCATTCGATATGACAATAGTTGCTGAATATTCATTTGAAAACTTCCAAGGAATAGCATTTGATAGTAATCAAAATATAATATGGGCAACCTCAAGAGCAGAAGATAAGATAAAATATTTTGATCCGGAAAAAGAAGAAATCGGTAATGCAACAATTAACCTTGAAGCACCTGTTAATGGATTTGAATCAGGTTTGACTTATACTGGTGACTATATTGTTTTAATGTCATATTATTCAGGAAAAGCTTATTATTACGAAATAATTCCTATTGAAAAAGATGCAGAACCGACACCAACACCAACACCTACGCCCACTCCAACGCCAACAGATAGTACAACTCCTCCATCAGGTTTATTCCCAGGACTAAAGCCTCTCTATGAAGACTTGATTTTTCTTGGAATCGGTATAATAGGAACAGGTATGATTGCGACTATTATAATTATTATAGTTAAAAAGAAAAACTAATCTCTAAAACTTATCTAATAATGGATGAGGCGAAAAGTTTCATCCAACATTTTATTTTATGGAAATTTTCCAGAATTTGTGAACATTTATCCATCAGCTAAATCTTCTTGTGTTGTGGTAATACTTTTTCGTGCAATCCTTTTTGCTACTTGGTAGCTATTTTCAAGCAACCTCTTAAGATTTTCACCATTTATTATATATGGAGAATCATCTATTTCTGACCAGATATTAGCAGAGACTGTTTCAATTTCTGAATTAGTGTTTGCTTCATAATTATTTCTTTCATGTGAATATAACTCACTTACAAGATTATCTAATGATGAATTTTCTGACAAACCCATCTCTCTTTTGTATACATCTGAAATAATTCTAACACCAACACGAGTAATTGTAGATGTATCATTCGCGAGAGTATTACGCTTTACACGAAATATCTCAAAAAGCTCTTCCTTGGTTTTTCCACGCAATTTAAACAATATAAATGGATCTTTATTTAACATATCAGCTAAAATAAGTAAAACAGCAGCAGAATGTTTACAAGGATTTGCCCAATCTGCACAATTACAACCTGCTCGTAAATCTTGTTCCATAAATGGAATCAATGAAGTATTTCTTTTAGTAAAAATTTCATTGACTTGTTCTGGAAGTTTATTAGCTAGTAATTTTGCAATAAGATAAGCATTTGAAACAATTTCCGTTAGAATGTCTCCCCAAATCTCTTCTGAAATGATATTCACTTCAATACGTATAAGATAAGGTTTTAAACGCTCACCTTGAACTTTTGCTATGATGAACCCTTTCTGCACCTTGATGTAAATCACTTGGCTGTTCTTAGCAACATTTTTTCCTTGGGTCAATCTATTTCCAGATTCAAGTTTTTCAATCAATTCTATCCATTGCTCTGTCCACCAATTTCGACTTTCATCTACCTTGTTAAGTTTGAGACCATCTTTTACTTGCCGTGTTTTGGTTAGAAATCGTTTAACTCTTTTATCATCGTCTTGCAATCAGTGATCACCTCAATGTATTGTTCTTAAACTTAGAACACTCCTTAGATCGTCTATGGATAGCTCAGTCAAATATGACCCTCCAGAAGAAATAACTGCATTTGCTAGACCAATTTTTTTCTTGATCAAATGGTCAATACTTTCTTCTAGTGTACCTATACAAACAAATTTGTGAACCATTACATTCTTCTTTTGACCAATTCTAAATACTCTGTCTGTTGCTTGATTTTCAACTGCGGGGTTCCACCAACGATCTATATGAAAAACATGATTTGCACTTGTTAAGTTCAAGCCAACTCCTCCCGCTTTGATTGAAAGAATAAATAATTTTGGACTTTCAGGATTATCTTCGTCTTGGAATGCTTGAATCATTTTCTCGCGATTCTTCTGTGAAGTATCTCCTGATAAAAACAATGGTTCTATATCAAATTTATTCTTGAGATAAATTTTCAACATTTTACCAAGTTCTTTGTACTGTGTGAAAATCAATGCTTTTTCACTATTTGAAAGAACTTCTTCAAGCATTTCCTCTAATCGTTCAAATTTACAAGAACGGTTGTTTAATTTCTTTGACCCTTCGTGCATGAACTGTGCTGGATGATTGCAAATTTGCTTTAATTTCGTGATTGTAGCTAATACTAATCCTTTTCTTTGAATTCCTTGAACAGTATTTAATTGTTCAAATAGATCTTTAATGACGGCCTCATAGAGGATTGCTTGCTCTTCTGTTAGAGAACAGTAGACATTATATTCCATCTTCTCAGGCAAATCATTAATTATTGATTTGTCAGTTTTCAATCGTCTCAGTAAGAACGGTTGAATTATTTTTGATAGGTGGTTGATCTTATTTTTGTCGAAATTTTTCTCAATTGGTTGAATGTAGTTTTCGTTAAAAGCATTTAATGAGCTGAGATATCCGGGATTGATGAAATCAATAATTGACCATAATTCGGATAAACGATTTTCAATCGGTGTTCCAGTAAGTGCAATCTTATATTTGCTTTCTAGTTTTTTAATAGCACGAGTTTGTTTTGCATGTGGATTCTTAATATTCTGTGCTTCATCAAGAATAATGTTATACCATTTCATTGTTGATAATGTTGAAAAGTCTCGCTGTGCTAAATTGTAAGTAGTAATAACAATATCATATGTCTCGAGTGTCCTTTCAAATTCTTCACAATTTGGTCTTTCAGGTCCATGATAGATTAGAGCCTTTAAACTAGGAGCAAAGCGATTAATCTCTCGTAACCAGTTACCAACAATGGATGTTGGGCAAATTAAGAGAGAAGGATTCATAGTTGTAGTCTTTTGATTTTTAGTACGCAATAATAGAGCGATTAATTGAATTGTTTTCCCAAGACCCATATCGTCTGCAAGACAAATACCAAAACCGTAATCTTGAAGAAAATGCATCCATGAAAAGCCTTCAATCTGATATGGCCGTAATTCCCCTTGAAAGTTTTCAGGAGTTGAAAGTAATTCTATTTTATTTGAACCACCAATTCTCTTAGTAAAATACCGAAATGCTGGTGTTTCATCCATTGAGAATTCAAATAGTGAATCAATATCAGGGTCCTCTGTTATTGCAATCTGTAAAGCTTCTGCAGAGGAAATCAGCTTTCTTTGATATCTGTTTTTGATTATATCAAGCATCTGATTGATTCTATCTTGATCAATTTTTATCCATTGACCCCGTATTCTAACGAATGGTACTCGTAGTTCAGCTAATTTCTCAAATTCCTCAATTGATAGCTGAGTTCCATCTATTGCTATTTCCCACTCAAATTTCAAGAAAGAATTTAACCTGAACATATCAGTATTTGTTTTTGAGCCTACATTGTTAGGTTCTACTTTTAATAATAGGTCGACATCTTTTGGTGGATTTTTCCACCAAGCAGGTAACAGTACTCCAAAACCTTGATCCTCCAATATTTGGGAGTAATTTTCTAAAAAGTCAAAAGCCTCATCCTTTTCAATAACAAGCTCAGTTGGAAATGCTCTTTGAAGGCTTTCCTCAATCTTCGGATAAATACTCGAGACTCTTCCTAGATCTATGAGCAACCTTTCTTGGGGGTTCTCAAACCTCTTCTCAAGAAAAGCAATCGTTCCAGTCTTACTATTCCAAATATCTTTTGCCGGGATAATTAAGCTAGGATCATTCTGTGCTTGTAGATGATATTCAAGCTTCCAAATGGATTCATCCATATCTGATATTTCTTCTTCACTTGGAGGAGTTAGTTTTAAAGATAATCTAAAAGGGTTAGCATTTTTTTCTGGAAGAATTTTATTCAACCAAGCATTTAGCGTACCCAAAAAAACATCAAATTCATTTGAAGAATAAGTTACTAACATTTTATCAGAGTCAAATAGAGATTGAAACCAGTCTCGAGCAATTTCAGAAGTTTGAATGTTAATATCATTTCTATATTTCGGAAGAAAGACACCAAGTTTATTTCTGATAAAAGAATCTAGTAGTGAATTAATAAATGAAAGAATTTGATTTCTTGCTGCAAGAAAATCTGATGTATCAGTAAAGTTATTGTCAATTAATTCTTGTGAAAAGGTTACTATTTTTGACTCACCCTTCAAGTCCAATATCGCTTTCCACATACCAAGGAAGCTAGTTTCAGTTCTATTTCTTTTTTCAATATGGACGAAGGGAATGAATTTTTCTTTAGCAATAATCTCTAAAACGAATTTTGCAATTTTCAACCAAAATTTAGTTGAGTCGCTTAGCGAGAAATAATCCAATTTATTTTCCAATTGCTGTAATAAGAAATCCATTATCTCGAGAGGAGGAATGGTTAGAGCTTCTACTTCGAAATTTTTATTTGAATGATTTATGGTAATTGTACTTGCTTTTGTGGCTACAAAATTAATATCATCCAAACCGGCTATTCGCAATATTTTCAGAATTTGGTTGATGTTTCTAGCATTGGGGTATATTGTTGAGTTAGCAATAGTTCGTTTATCAGTTCGAAACTCCTTTCTTCCGAATAGTGAATCAAATGTTTCAACCCAGATATAGAAATTATCCTTATCCCAAACTGAATGAACTAATTCCAAAACACAAGCTCCTAACATTCTTTAATGTGGAATACAGTATTCGCTCTTTTATTACTTAAATGCAAGTAAGATTTACATATTGTACAGAAAAATAATGAGATTCAACAATTATTATATTCACATAGCTGAGGTTGTAAAGTAGAAAACAAAAAAAAGAGTGGTTTCAAAATTCTTCTCTAAAGAATTGCATAGTTGATTGTTATTTTATTGTATTATTAGACTAGTAGGAATTTTGAAAGCCTTTTTCTTGCAACAATATCGACTCAAACAATATCTACTCCTAAAAAGGGAGCGATCATAGATTGTTTGGTTACTTTAATTTCCTCAGGAGTACCAGTTGCAATTATTTTTCCTCCTTTTGGCCCACCTTGAGGACCTAATTCAATAAGGAAATCCACATAGCTCAATACATCAACATCATGTTCTATGATTAAAACAGTGTTTCCTTGTTCAACCAATTTATTTAGAAGAGTTATCAATTTCAAGACATCATTTTGATGGAGACCTGTTGTTGGTTCATCGAACACATACAGAGTATTTTTCCTTTTTTTCGTTCGACCCAATTCCTTTGCTAGTTTTATTCGTTGAGCTTCTCCACCACTGAGAGTAGTAGTTGGTTGTCCTAATGTAATATAACCCATACCTATCTCCTCAAGAATTTCAAGATAATTATAAACTCGCTTTTCATCCTTGAAGACTTCTAGTGCATCTGTCACTGTTAGGTTAAGAATATCAGAAATGTTTTTGCCATTGAACTTTATGTCAAGTATCTCCGCTTTGTATCTTGTTCCATTACATTCGTTACAAGGTAAATCTACTCGAGTAAAATAAGAAATTTGAAGTTCTATTGCTCCTGCACCTTTACAAATTGGGCATCTTCCCTCACTGTTATATGAAAATTGACCTTCGTTGTATTCTCTTTCCTTTGACAAAGATTGTTTAGCAAATAACTTTCGAACGGCATCCCAAAAACCAATATAGCTTGCAGGGGTGGATGTTTTCACTCGTCCAATTGGAGATTGAGTAACAACAATACAATCCTTTATGTTATCCCAACCTGTGAGCTTTCCTTTAATTTCACCAATCTGATTACTCTCTTCTTCAGCTTCTTCTCCATTATCTCTACTAGTAAAGCGCTCTCTTAACAAAGGAACCAAAGTATCACTGATTAACGAACTTTTTCCACTTCCAGAAACACCTGCAATGCCAACCAGAATACCTAGCGGTATTTTTATCTTGAGATTCTTCAAATTGTTTGTCGTTATATTTTGTATTTCAAGATATTTCGTAGAAGAAGAGAGAGCTCTCCTTTGCTCACCGGTTTTCTTTGGAATCATCATTTCTCCACTCATGAACTTTCCAGTGATGGATCTTTTCTCATGTAGAATGCCTTCTGCAGATCCTTGGTAAACAATTTCTCCACCTAGCTTTCCAGCTCCAGGACCAAGATCGATAATTTGATCTGCTTGAGAGATAATATTTCTATCATGTTCAACAATTATCAATGTATTACCCAATTCTTTTAGTTCCTTTAAAATGGTCATTAGGTTTTCTTTCTCAAGTTCATGCATGCCCATTGAAGGTTCATCAAGAATATAGATTAAAGAATCCAAACCAGCATCTAAGTGAGTCATTAAACTTAGTCTTTGAAGTTCTCCTCCGGAAAGAGTCGCAAGACTACGGTATAAACTCAAATAAGAAATGCCTACAAGCCTTGCTTTTTTCAAACGTTGAAGAATATCCTCTTTAGAACTACGACCTAAATTAGTTATTATATGTTTATTATCAATCTTTTTAAAAAAGGTTATCAAATCATCAATTGACATAGTACCCAATTCACCAAAATGTTTTCCATTAATTAATGCATCTTGTGAAGAGAGACATATTTTATAACCATTACAAGTGGGACAAACTAACTTTGTCATGAAATTTTTCACAATCTTATTTTGACGATATGCACTTGGTGACTCAGTTAAGACTCTATGTAGATAAGGAATAGCACCTTCAAATTTGGTTTCAAGCATACCTTCGAATCTTTTTGAAGACCATTTGATTTGCATAGTTTTATCAGAACCATACAAGAAGATATCTTGAATTTCTTGGGGAAGATCACAAAAGGAAGTATCAACAGAAAAATTCATTGCTTCTGTCAATCCTTTTGTTAATGTAAATAATGGTCCAAAGGATGCTGAACTTGATTTACAAATTTGTTTAATTGATTTTGTAGAATCAGGAATAAGTTTCTCTTTTAGAAACTCTCGAATATATCCTCGCCCTTTACATTCAAGACACATCCCATTGGATTCATTAAATGTGAAATGCTTTGCTTGGTAAGCTTTAGCTTTGGTTCCACAACTTGAGCATGTTGTTCCATTGTTTATTAGCTTGTTACACTTTGAACAAAATTGTACACTCTCAATAGCAAACAAATTCCTTAGCAAATTAAGGATTGTAGTCTTTGTTCCAACAGTAGAACGAGGATTAGTAATACGAGTTGTTCGTTGCTCAACTGCAACGGTAGGTGAGAGACCGGACAACAAATCAAAGGATTTTTCTTTAATATTCTCAGGAGGCCAGCCGATTGATTGCCAATATCTTCGTAAACCTTCTTCGAAGATAATATCAAATGCAAGAGAGCTTTTTCCTGACCCTGAAACACCTGTAATTGCAACAATTTTGTTTTTGGGGATTTTTACGTCAATATTCTTTAAATTATGAACACGTGCTCCTTTGACTTCAATAAATTTACTCATTTTTCTTTCTCCTATTTTATTGGAATCCAACATTCAATTTTTGATTCTTCATTATCGATACCTTTGTAGCTTTCTTCATCGTAAAGCTGTATTTGAAAAGGAAAAGCCTCTTTGTACCCCGAGGTTGGTAACCATTCATTGTAGATATACTGGCTTCCACTAAACATCTTCTTTCCTTTAAAAGTAAACAAAGCATATTTTGTTGCTGGAAGAACTTTGCCAAACATCTCGAGAGGCATTTTATTTAGGTTCTTTACCTCTATACCAATAAAAACATAGAAATCTTTCTTATCTTCAGGTTCTTTTGGTGCTATGTGTACTTCATAAGCGATTTTGGGCGCAACGATGTACTTCTTTAAAGTAACCAAGTTCTTCATGTATAGTTGCATGAATCTTTTCCATGTTTTACCAATCTCATTCTCCATTTCCCAACCCTTTGCAGAGTGGAATGGATTTCCATAAAACACGCTGCCAATCAAAGTGATTTCTTTTTTAGTAATAATTTTTGGATCCATTTTTCTATCCCAAACCATTTTGTAGTTGTAAAAGGTTAGACCATATTTATTCTTAACCCTCGAAGTGATAACCAAGGACTAGGTTTTCCCTTCTTCTCAAAACTTGCTAACCAATTGCTAATTGGTTCAGCTAGCCATGTTTGTTCATCAATGCACTTTGCACCAATTGCTTCCAATGCAGATTTTATTACAGGATAATCCTTAATTCCACTCCTAACTAGAGCTTCTACGGCTTCAAAATAATCACTATGATAGGAACGAAAATAAGAAAAGGCAAACCACTTGTAATTTTTTTTCTCACCTTTTCTTGGATAGTCAGCTTTGGAGAGATCATAGCTCAATAGATAATCTTGGCAAGCTTCTACACACCCAGAGAATTCTTTTGTTCTCCAATCTTCAGGCCATTCGTTGAGGAAAAGTAAATCTTTTATAAGCCCCCAAGCACATTTGAAATCACCTTTCTTATAAGAACACTTGCCTTCTTTGTTATAGATACTCTCAAAATGAGAAATGCAGGCAGCTTTCACATCTACTCTAGAGTCAAAACCCAAACGTAAAAGCGCTCGTAAAATAGCAGCATTTGAACATTGCATTGGTTTATTCCATTTAGGATTTGTATTCAAAAAATATTGTGCTTCCTTATTATACTGGGTTTCAAAAAGATAGTCTACAGCTTTCTCAATGTTAGATAATACAGACCCATTTAGTCCCATATCACCAAGCAAAACAAGAGTCCATAATGTTGATTTTTGCAAAGGACCATACACAACATCTTTTTCTGGAGGTTGCCATGCTCCAGTATCAAATTGTTTGCCTATCAGATTTGACATTTTTTTTGTGACAAGAATTTCCTCTTGGAGAGAAAGAAATTGAGAACTATCTATAGAGAGCCCTTCAATATCTCTTTTAAAGGACAATTTTGCAAATTGTTCATTATGATTCAATATGAAATCAGAAGCTTTTTCTACATTAAAATTTGGTATTTGAGTCATTTGATTTTTCACCACTTTTTTATCCACATACTAATTACTAAAAATACTTCAAGATGAAAAAGAAGAGGAAGGAATATTTATCCCTCAACTTCATCAGGTCTTAGACCCAATCCTTCTTCAGGAACCCATTCTGGCCATCCTTTTATCCAAGATGGTATTGATGCGTTTTTCACTCGATCACAAATTGGGAAATAAGCTTTTAGATCAATTATTGGAGTCTTATCAAAAGCATCAATGTTCTGAATTTTGATTATTCCTTTCTTGTGATCTATGTTTTCTATTTTTACTATAGTTAATCCTATTGGATTTGGTCTAAGTGGAGAACGAGTAGCAAAAACACCTGTTTTCGGAGGGTTTTCACCATATGGGGGGTCTACTTGCAGTTGACTTCGAGATTTCTCATCATCCAAAGCATTCATCCACCAAAGAACTTGAACATGACTAAACTGTTCTAGCTCTTTCAGAGCCGGAACATATGATTCCTTTATCTCAAGATTGATTCCATCACTCTCTCTTCTTACGAGTCCAATTGATTGTATACTGTATGATTTATCATTATTATTCATAGTAATTCCTCTATTATGAAGGATAATTCATTATCTAATAATTGGAAAACATGAAATAGATATAAATATTTCGCTTATTTCTGAATACTATTCAGAATTAATAGGTATATATGTTGTTTGGAAGAGCAGTTAGACGTAGAAACAAGAAGGTATAAGGTTAGAAAAGATAAAATAGAAAGGTATTTTTAGGCAATATCAATCTTCGCTTCTAGAGCGTTGTAAGAAAGTTTCAATGGATTGTTTTTGTTCTAGAAAGTCCTTCTGTTTTTGTAAATACAGTGTTGATTGTTGATAAGCGGTATTTATAGCTTGAAGATAGTTTCGACCATCAGGAGTGATATCGTATGATCCATGATGAATTTTCTCAATAAGCAAAGCTTTTCTCAAAATTGCTAAATGATTTGCCAATGCAGTGCGACCTATATCGATTTTTTCAGATAAAGCTTGAAAGGTTAAGGATTCCACAAGTAAAGCTAAAAGTATCTTAAAGCGGTTAGGATTTTCCATCGCTTTAACTACAAGAACTACTTCATTAAATGCTACGACAAGATTTTCTTGGAGGGTTATAGAAGATTGTTTATCTGTCATCTTATCTTAAGAATTGGTGTTATCTGTATAAGAAATTAACTATCAAAAAACTAATGAAAACAGCTATTATAAAATTTTTCTAATTGAAAGTCTAAATTGCTTCACAAAATAATTCAATGAATAAGAAGAAAATTTTTAAATAAAAATAGTAAAAATGAAGTTCATGGATTATTCTTCAATAGAAATTACCATTCATTTAGATACCAAATTCACAAAGGAAGAAGTCGAGGAATTTATCATTAATGAGTTATTTGATCAAAGATTTCATCCTATTTACTATAGATATTATAATCAAAAAGCTCAGCAAATTGAAGGAGAGAGCTATAGTGATGAGTATAAAGCGACTTTAGCAACAGTTTTTCCAAATGAATTGTATCAATTTCATGCAGAAGCCAAAAATGAAAATGATATTTGTGGAGCTTTTTCTGTATTAATTAAGAACAAAAAAAAGCAACATTTCTATCAGTTCCTAAAGCCTTTCATTAATAGTAAAGAATCTAACCCACAGCTGAAATGGGGAGAAATTGATCCTGCAATTAGTATCAGTATCCAACGTCATAAGTTTGGGGATAACCCAGAAATTTTCTATGTAAAAATATCAATCAGTCTTGGAATTTGGGGTCTAAGGCATCACATATTGAAAGGGATAATTAACATCATTGATATCCAACAAAAAGAACAGGTATTGAAAACAAGATGGGCAAGAAATGATTCTTTTATTAACGACTTGCATTTAAATTATTCACAGATGAAAAAAATTGAAAAAGAAATCTTAGATTTAGATGAAGCAAGAAATTTCATTTGGGAAAAAACTAAAGAATTAATTACTAGATTTTGCCGGAATGACAATGCAGTTTATGTTTCACCTACTTTTGATTCAATGAGTGATCAACCATCAGATATTATTACATATCGAACTCAAAAGCTACCTGATAAACCAATAGATATCCCGGAAAGCTTCTGGACAAAAGTAGCTTGGAGTGAAATGTTTAGTTGGAATTCATCAAATTTTATTAGCGAAATTTCAATGGAATATTGGATTAATTATGGGGATGATGATGCCTTTTTAGAAATAGTTCAAATACTACAACAAGGCAGAAAAGACACATGGGAGAGGATAGTTGAGATAATTATAAAACGCTCTGAAACAGATGCAATGATTGAAAAATTACTTGAATGGACTACAGATATTAATTGGCCAGGTGCATATACAGCATATACTCATCTGCTTGATGTCGTAGGTGAACGTGCAATTCCAACAATAGAAAGAAACATAAAATTAGCTGAGAAATATAGGAATAAATATTGGAAAATGAATCTCTTAAATATTAAAGATGAAATACTAGAAAAAGTGAAAGGAAAAACAGAAAAAAAAGTGTAACTGATGTATTGTAATCCCATCATAATACAAGTCATGAAAGTTGGAAACAAAAATTTTAGCTATTGATTATTTTCCGCCTAATTGTGACTTTTTTTTCTATCTGAAATTTCTTCTTCATAGAAAAATAGCAACAAATTACCATTTCTAATTTGCGAACCTTTTTTACTTAAATTTGACTAAAGATAATTGGATACGATTATTATGAAAAAGTCGATTGTCATTTATAATTCCCGTGGAGGGAATACTAAAAAAGTAGCAACGAGTATAGCAGAAGGACTTGGAGCAGAAATAGTAAACAGTAGAAAAATACCTGACCTCCAAGATTATGATCTAATTGTTTTAGGTACATGGATTATTGCCGGGCAACTAAGTCCAAGGGGGAAGAAATTCTTTTCCAGTCTTGATAGTAAAGTAAAAGGCAAAAAAGCTGTAATGTTCATTTCTTCAGCAGGACCAAATGAGCAACCAAAAGGTGGAAATCCAGATGATCCATTAATTAAAGAAACTGTTTTTGAACAAATGGGAGAGATACTAACAGAAAAAGGATTAGTGATTGCTAAAGAACGACTAGCAATTAAAGGTGCATTTAGATTTTTCCGTTTTGGTCCAGGAGCATTTGAAAAAGGACACCCAACTGAAGAAGAATTGAACGAAGCAAAAGATTTCGGTACTTCCTTGAAGAAACTTCTGAAGTGAAATCGTGCATTGAAGGAAAAAAATCAAATGACTTCAAAGATCTTTAGATAATTTTGCAGTCATTTCTTTTACCCCTTGAACAATCATTGATGAGGTAGATTCTGAAAAGAATAAATACCAATTTCTGGCAGAACCCATTATATCCTTTAATTTGCGTTCTGGTTCAATTTTATATATCAAATTCTTATGCAATTGATCAATTCCCCAACAAATATTGAATATAGGAACTGTTTTCATATAGAATTCACCCATTTTCTTAAGATTCAATTTATTGGATGGTTCGAAGTGCCTTTGATATTCTTGATAAAAGAAATCTTGAAGATTTTCTTCAATATCGTTATTCATTACAAAAAAACAAACTTCTTCAACTATGTCTCCATATTCTGAATTTTCCCAGTCAATAAGCCATAGTTTCCCTTCAGTATCAGTTATACAATTGCTACCTACATCTCCATGTAAGATACTTGAAATTCCAAATGGAAACAAGTCAATATTTTTTGTAATCTGTGGTTTATGTTCATTCAACACATTTGTAAAAGCTTGATTGATAGTTTTATTTAATAAATGAGCATACCTTAACTGAATTGATTTTATGGTTTTTTCTAGAAAGAAATAGTTATTCCAAATTTGATCAATTCCATTTGGAATGATCTTAAAATCTAATTTATGAATTTCTGCAAGATATCTTGCCAACTGTGACAAGGTATCTTTTGAGTCAAAAATAGTTGGAGTTCCTTCAATATAATCATAAATAACTGCACCATTTTTGAAAAATTTTTGATCAGTAAATATTGGAGAGGGGACAAAAGTTAGACCCTTATCGATAAAATCTTGACGTATTTTAGCTTCATTAAGAATTTTTTTAGTGCGCTCTGGAAAAAGAGCTGTTTTCAAACAATATGCTTTTTCAAGTGTTTCAATCCTATAAACTACAGAACCTTCTCCTTTTCCTATAAATGAAATTTGTTTGATCTGTTTATCTAATATATTAAACAAAGCGGTCGCTGGTTTGTGAATTATATTAGGATCTGTTATTTTCAATTTCCATTCGCCTCTTGTGTTAGCAAAATCAGATTATGTCTTATATCTTTTTTTTAATAGTCTACTTTTAATTAGTGTACCAGCTATCATCTCCCCAACCATATTGATCCCATAGTGGATCGAAAATAGATTTTGCTGTTTCAGTGAAATAATGATATGCACAAACATCTTCATTTTGATCGTACATTCCAAAATGAATGTGTGTTCCTGACCCCTGATAGAGAAGCTCACCTAATATTTCTCCTCTTAAAATTATTTGACCAACTTCAACACTTATTGCATCTCTTTGAATATTAGCATATGTTTCATTAAGAGCCCAAGGTTCAAATGCACAAACAAAAGTAAATCGTTTATTGAATTCAAGATTAATATTCGTTTGCCAATGACCACCAGCCTCATTGTAGAAAGTGGTTATTTCTTCTACAACCATATCACACCAAGCAACAATATTTACTGAAGTGTTACAGCCGAAGTCAATACCATTGTGAAAATCTCCTCCTTGATCTCCATACCCCCAAATAATATGAATGAAATCAGTGTTCTCTACGGGAAAATCAATTAGAGGAGCATCCAAATTGGCTACCATTTTCTCTTGAATAAATATGGCGAGCTGTATTCCACCGATTCCTGCACCAATAAGAATGACCGGAATAAAGATTCCGAGAAAAATTTTTGTTTTCTTTTTCATATTATTAAATGAGTTACTAAATTATAATAATTTTATTGATTTTTGATTCCCCATGTACTGGAAAAGGTGCTATTGTATTCATTAATTCAACATTTATTTTCTATTCAAATAGAAGAACGTTTATTAAAAAGAGAATCATATTTCAGATTAGTGATTTAATATGTCAGACAATGATAAGAAAGAAACTCAACTTACGGATCTCGGAAAAACTCTGTACGATGAAGTTATGGAAGAGATAGATGAAGAAATTAACGACGGATTAGCTAAACATATTACAAAAGAAAAAATCAAAGCAATAAGTGGGACACTAAAGAAATCCGTGGAAGAGAAAATTGTAAAACTAATTACTGAACATGTTAAAGATGAGATGACAGAAGTAGAAAAAATGATTCTTGGAGAGAAATTATCTCGAGTTGTTACTAAGAGTGCTAAGAAGGAATTAGGAAGACTACTCTCTGAAATAATCGAGAAAACCTATGAAATTTTGTACGAGTTACGAAATGAAATAATTGAAGAAGTATTCGAAGAAACAGATGAAAAGGAAGAAAAAGATGATTAGAAAAAACCAACAAATACAGTCAAGGCTATTTTTTTTTCTCGAATAGTTCTTTATTTTTTATTTTCTCTTTTTTTACTGGAATAGTTTATTACTTTCCATAACATTCGCATAAGTTTTAAGAAGAGAACCAGTTTAAAACAGTAGAATAAGTTGTTGTGCGGTTTAGCCTTTTGAAATTGCGAAATAAATTTGGTTACGGATTTGGTGATATGGGTGTATCCATATCCTATTTTGCTGTTGGTTTCTATTTCATGTATTTTTTAACTGACATTGTTATGATGGATCCATTTCTTGCAGGATTGGCTATTTTCATAGGAAAACTCTGGGACGGGATGAATGACCCAATAATGGGTATTATCAGTGATCGAACACGATCTCGTTTTGGCAAGAAAAGAGTGTACATTCTATTTGGAGCAATTCCCTTTGGCATCAGTTTTATTTTGTTATGGTTAATCCCACAATCAGCCGGTCAATGGCTTCAATTTGCATTAGCTATTCTTGCTTTATTGGTATATGCAACTACGTACTCGATTTGTGTCGTTCCATATATGTCACTTGTTCCAATAATGTCTGAAGATTATGACGAAAGAACTCAAATAACAGGTATTAGGGCTATTCTTTCTACTATTGGAACCATTATTGGTGGAACTGTAGCATTAATCCTTTCCAGTTTTCAGAATGAGTTACTGGGACTTCGCTTAATGGCAATAGGCTTTGGCACTTTTACAGCTATTTCACTTATTGTAGCTGCATTAAGTACCAGAGGAGTCGAAAGTTTATTTGAAAGTAAATCACTCGGTATTTTTTCTGAAATTACTGATGAATACTTAGAGGATGGGAAAGAAAAAACTGATAATGAAGAAAAACAACAGAATCATAGAATAGCTGATTATTCATTAAAACAGTATCTTGTCATTTTGAAAGAGAAAAACGTGCTCATCCTTTTGGGGATGAAATTCTTTGGTGCTATCGGTACTGGTTGTTTAATAGCTGCTTTGCCTTATTTTGCTGAACATGTTCTTGGTGATGCAAGTGTAAGCACCATTGGTTTGGCTATCTATATTGCAGTTTCAGCTTTGATGATACCTTTATGGAATTTGTTTTCCAAGAAATTTGATAAAAGACGCTTATTGCTTATTGGAATTGTACTAATGGCTGTTGTACTCATTCCTACTGGATTTGCTATTGCTGAAGGTTCAATAATACCATTCTATATTTGCTGTGGTTTGTTAGGTATCTTCATGTCTTCTTATCTATTAATTCCATATTCGCTCGTACCTGATCTGGTAAACTACTACGAACATAAAACGGGTGAGCGACATGAATCCATCTTCTTTGGATTTTGGATGACTTTCCATCAACTAGGTTTAGCTGTTTCAGGGCTAATTTTAGGCGGTATTTTAAAGGTATTCAACTATGATGCAGAACTTACAACACAACCAGAGACAGCAATACTTGGTATTAGACTTTCATTTGGTCTTCTACCCAGCATTTTTCTTATCGTTGCAATTGTAATACTACAATTTTATGGCATTTCAAAGTCAGTGTTTCAACAACTAAATTCAAATGAAGAATTTGAAAAAGTAGACTATTAATAGAAAATGTGTGATGCCTAAAATGAATATCATTCAAAAATTGTTCAACATAAGAAAATTACAACAACAATTCTACAAATGGAATCGAGAGAAACTTGAATTACATCAAAAAAAGCAATTAAAGAAGATAATTAATTTTTGCAGAAAAAACTCTGAATATTATGCTAATCTTTTTTCCGGTTCAGATGAAATCACACTTGAACAGATACCAATAATGACTAAAAGTGAAATGATGGATAATTTCGATCTAATCAATACTAGAAATTTGCAGAAAGAAGAATTGGTTGCATACACAGTTGCTCAAGAAAAGAAAGGTATCTATTCAAGATTCCAAGGAGAATATTCCATAGGACTTTCATCAGGCACTTCAGGGAATAAAGCTCTCACAGTTCTTTCTCAAAATGAGAGTGAATTGTATAATTGTTTATTATTCTCTAGAAATGGTATTCCAAAATCTGTTAAGAAAAGACGAATTCTGTTTGCTCTTCGGAGAAACAATCCTACTTTTAAGGAAATAAGCAATTTTGGCATTCATTTGATTTATATTGATTATACATTATCAGTTGAAGAAATAATTAGACTCATCAACACCAAAAAATTGAACATCCTTTCAGGTCCTCCATCTTTACTGGAAATTATTAGCAGTAAAAAAGATCAAATCGATCATCCCATTGAAGCAGTCATTTCTTACGCAGAGGTTCTATCAAAATCTACTCGAGAAAAATTGGAAGAGATTTTTGAAGTATCCATCATAGAAATTTATCAAGGAGCAGAGGGGTTCATTGCTTCAACATGTAGATGTGGTAGTTTACACCTAAATGAAGATGTTTTACTCATAGAAACTTTAGCTGTAGATGACAAAATAGGAAAAGCAAAAAATTTACTTATTACAGATCTTTACAGAACAACTCAACCAATTATTCGTTATGAAATGAATGATATCATTGAATTACAAGAAACAAATTGCAAATGTGGTTCTTGTTTTAGAGTTATTGAAAAAATTCATGGACGCTCAGATGACATCTTCCATCTAAAGAACAGGAAAGGGGAAATAAGCTATCTCTTTCCAGATTATGTGAGAAGGTCAATAAATCAAGCATCTCAAGAAATAGAAGAATATCAAGCAATTCAGAAAGCAATAGATAGAATTGAAATTAGACTCGTTTTAAGAAATGAAGAGAATAGAGAAGATATAGAGAAGAATATCATTGAGAATCTTAATTTTTGGGCTAATAAATTAAACGCTGAACTGGGAGAAGTCGAATTCTCAAATGATAAACCTGAGAGAAATCCTAGGTCCAAGAAATTAATACGAGTTATTAGAAGGTTCTAATATGAAATTAATTGAAATAAATAATCTAGAAGATAATAATCTAAACCACTTTTTCAATCTACCACAAGAAATCTACAAAAATGATCCAATATGGTTTCCGGAGAATCCAGAAGAAATTAAGAAACAATTTACTTTTTCAACAGATAAAAATGAGATAAGAACTTGGCCATTAATCGTAATAAATGAAAACAATGAACCTTTAGCTCGAGCAGTGGTAATTCTTCATCCGAAAGCAAAGGACAAGAATGGTAAAAAGATTGGTTGGATAAGCAATATTGAAGTTAAAGAAGGTGAATATGATTCTCTAAAAATAATTCTAGATCATTGTGAGAATGTTTTTCGAAACGAAAACGTAAAAGAAATCCTTTTACCAAAACTAGACAATCAATATTTTGGATTATTGATTAAAGGGTTTGATAAACCACAGACTCTCTTAACAGCACATAACCCAGATTATTATTTCAATTATCTTAAGAAATATGGGTTTAAAGTTCATCTAAATATCACTTCTGTAATTTACACTCGAGAGACTTATATTGAGAGGAGATTTGAAGTAGAAGGAGTGAAAATACGTACTTTTGATAGAGCAAATCTTAAGAAAGAAATTGCCATTTATCATTACATAACAAACGAGGTTTTTGGTAATAGATACAACTACATTCCGAGAACACTGGAAGAAAACACCGCTTATGTAAAGTCATTCTTACCTTTAATTGATGATGAATTGGTAATTATTGCAGAAACGGATAGTGGTGAACCAATTGGATTTTTGATTTGTGCACCAGATTATTATCAAAAAATAAGTGAAGGTAAAATAGACAGAGCAAGAATAATATCCATTGGGATACTGCAAAAAAACCATAAAAGGAACATTGCTTCTGCAATGATTAGTTTATTGATGAGAAATCTGCTAAAAAAGAATTATCAATATGTAGAAGGTTCCATTATTATGAAGACAAACCTTCCACCGCAATTATTAGCAAAACGATTTGGTGGTAAACCAGGTAGGGAATTTGTTTTAATGAAGAAGAAACTTTGACTTTTGAAGCAACAAAAAAAAGCAATATTAGTTATTTGATCTTCTGGATTGAACATATCATTTCGTTGCTAGGTTCAGCAATCGTGGCATTTCCCATTAATTGATGGATAACAAATATTGAACAATACTGCCAAATGGTTGGGAGCATAAATACATAGAAAATAAAAAAATAAAAAGAAGAAGAGAAAGGAGATTGAACTCCAATTCTATTTCAAATACTTTTGACGTTTTTCAACAGTTACTACAATGAAGAATACAGTTGAAAAAACAACAAATAAGCTAACAAAACCGCCAATTAATGCACCAGATTTTGTTGGAGAGGTAGGAGAAGTTGTAGTAGGGGTTGGAGTGGGAGTAGGAGTGGGGATAGGAGGATGGTCATCAGGATCTGTTGGATCGGTATTTTGAGCTATTTCTTCACCATCGTTAAATCCATCTCCATCAGTATCTGCGTCATTTGGATTAGTGATAAAACCATCAGCTCCAGCAACAACTTCTTCACCATCTAAGATTGTATCGTCATCGGAATCATCATCATTTGGATCAGTAGAATAGGTATTGATCTCTTCAAAATCTGTCAAGCCATCGCCATCTGCATCATAACCTGCTTTAAAAATCTCAAGACCATCTTGAGTATCAGCAACAAAGGCATGATCACCTACAACAAATACGCCACGAGCATAACCACTGTTATCATAAATCTTTGCCGCTTCAACGGGATTACTAGAGTTACTAATATCTATGATCTCAAAATCTGCACTGCCAGTATAGGCAAAGTTCCCTAAAACAAAAACGCTCTGAACATTGCCACCAACAGTGTATTGACTAGCTTTTGTGATTAGCAAAGGATTACTGATATCTAAAATCTCCAGACCACCAGCATCATCCGCAATGTAAGCAAAGTTACCTGAAACAACAACACCAAAACTCCGCCCCCCATCATCGAATTGACCTATTTCTGTTGGGGTCGTAAGGTTACTTATATCTATTATTTCTAGACCATCTGAGCCATCTGCAACAAAAGCATTATTGCCCGAAAGAAATACATCATTAGCACTACCTCCGTCAAAAACTTGACCCACTTCTGTGGGTGCCGCAGGATTACTGATATCTATAATCTCAAGACCATTACTACCGTCTGCAACAAAGGCATAATTTCCTGAAACAAGCACGCTATATGCATATCCTCCATCAGCGTGTTGACCCACCTCAACAGGATTACTAGGGATGCTAATATCTATTATCTCTAGACCATCAAAACCGTCTGCAACATAAGCATAATTTCCTGAAACAAACACACCACGAGAATAACCACCATCAGCGAACTGACCTACTTCAACTGGATTACTATAGTCACTAATGTCTATAATCTCAAGACCTTCAACGCCATCGGCAATAAATGCATAGTCACCAGATACAACAACATCAATTGCATAACCACCATCATTGAATTGCCCCACCTCAGTAGGAGTGCTAGGGGCGCTGATATCTATAATCTCCAGACCATCGTCAGAATCCGCAACGTAGGCATAGATACCCGAAAGAAAAACACCATAAGCACTACCACCATCCTCAAATTGGCTAACTTCTGTGGGTAATGCAAAGTTGCTAATATTTAATATTTCTAATCCATCACCTTCATCAGCAACAAAAGCAAGGTCGTCGAAAACAACAACACTATGAGCAGAACCACCGTCATCGAATTCGCCCACTTCTGTGGGTGTCGTAAGGTTACTGATATTCAATATCTCCAGACCATCAGCACCATCTGCAACAAAAGCAAATTCACCGGAAACAACAACATCATAAGCCCACCCTCCATCAACAAACTCGCCCACTTCAATAGGTAGCACAGGGTTACTAATATTTAATATCTCCAAACCTTCTATACCATCTGCAACAAAAGCAATATCACCTAAAATAAAAACACCATATGCATATCCTCCATCAGCGACCTCACCCACCTCTACAGGATTACTAGGGTCACTCACATCTATGATTTCCAAACCATCATCACAATCTGCAACATAAGCATAATTTCCTGAAACAAAAACATCAAAAGCATTACCACCATCAGAAACTTGTCCCAATTCAACAGGACTATTAAGGTCACTGACATTTATGATTTCCAATCCATCTGTATCATCTGCAATATATACCAGATCACCTGAAACGAATACTGCATTTGCATAACCACCATCAGCTACCCGTCCAACCTCAACAGGATTGGAAGGAGCACTAATATTAATTATCCTTAATCCTTGATCTCCAGCAGCTACAAAAGCATAGTTACCTGAGATAATTACATCTTGTATATTTCCAGAATCATCAAATTCTCCCAATTCTTCAAGAATAAATTGTGGGGTAGCAGTAGGTTCGAGTATAGTAATAATAGCTTCTTCTCCACTTACCTGAGAATTACTAACAGGTAAAAGTAAAGAAAAAAACACCAACAAAATTAAACTTGATATTGTTATAAAATAGTTCTTTTTAGTTACTTTTGATATCATTTACATAAACCTTCTTTTTGTCTTTTCGATTGACTAAATCTTCCCAAGATATTAGTACGGTTATATTTTAGAGTATAGTTTTTGTTATTCGAATAGCAAATCAATTTGCATTTAATTTAATTGCTTGCTACTAATCAAACAAATAATACTCAAATATTAAGTATAGTCTTTTAGTATAAGCATCTTTCTCTCTGTGTTTTTCTATCCCATTCAAAAGGGAGTGATTATTTTTCAAAACAAAGTATAGAAAGGTTTTTCTTATTGTCAAAATTATAAAAAAACAAGATATTTTCTAGTATACTTTTTAACAAGTATTAAATACAACAATACTTCCAAATGCTTGAGAGCATGAATACAGAGAAAATAGAAATTTAAAAAAAGAGAAAGGAGATAGTAAGAAAATTACTTCTTACCTACTAACTCTATTAATTTTTCAAGAAACTCTATTGTTGTAGTGCTAATTGAATTCTTTGGTTGGTCCAAGTCTATTAAAGAAATTATACGACCAACACCTTCCTGAAGTACATCTGGTAATTTAGTTTCACTGATCTTTATTGGTTTGTCCGTTTGGGAAATAGCAAATGAAATAACACAATCTTGTGATGTTTGTTTAATTATTTTAGATAATTCAATTGTATGTGCATCAGTGCTTTCTGATGTTGAAAAGTTTCCGAAATGCAATATGCCAGCTAAATCTTTTGATAGATATCTTTGAAGATTTGGTGAATATTAGGAACATAAAGAAGAGTTTAGCTTATGATAATAGAAACCTCGAATACTCTTACATCCTCTTTATTTTGAGGAAAAAGAATTAGTCCTTAAAAATAAAAATTAAAAATTATTGAATATCCGGAAAAGAGGATCTCGTTATCGCTAAAAAAAAAGGGGTTGGTATAAAATTATACCAAAAAAAAGTGATTAAGTTGCTTTCTTACGGAATAAAGCAACTAAGGAAATTACCAAAATAACACTTGAAACTGAAAGACTTACTATTGCAAGAGCTAGAGTAATTTTGGAAATATTAGGAATAGTGGTATTTGTTGGTGAAGGTGTAGGGGTTGTTTCGCTTTCAGGAAAATCAGTGTCATCATTGGGATCAGTGCTATTAGCTATTTCCTCAAAATCAGATACTCCATCGCCATCACTATCAGCGTTTGTAGGATCTGTGGAATGTATATTTAATTCAGCGTAATCAGATAATCCGTCTGAATCAGTATCAGCATCATTCGGATCTGTTCCTTCAACTATCTCTTCTGAATCAGAAAGACCATCGTCATCAGAGTCGGTATCTGTAGGATCACTAAGGTGAGTGTTAACTTCATCTCCATCTGAGAGACCGTCTGCATCTGTATCATTGTTATTAGGATCAGTATTATGTGTTATTACTTCATCATCTGGTAAACCATCTGAATCTGTATCAGCTACTGTTGGATTAGTGAAATAAACAAATAACTCATCATAATCACTTAAATTATCCGAGTCTGTGTCTTCATTTGAAGGGTCAGTATAATATTGATGACTTTCCGCAAAATCAGTTAAACTATCACCATCTGTATCAAGTCCAACTTTTGAAATTACAAGACCTAATGCAGAATCAACTAAATAAGCATATTCTCCTTGGACAGAACAACCAATTGCAGCATTAAAATCATCTAAAGTACCATATTCTACCGGTGTACTCAAATCACTAGTATTTATGACTTCAAAACCATTACTACCTTCTGACACTAGGGCAAAGTCACCTGAGAGTGCTATACCTGTAGCATATTGACCATCATCAAATTCTCCGACCTCAAGAGGTGAAGAAGGAGTACTTACTTTGATAATTTCTAAACCATCATCGTAGTCTGCAACATAAACATAATTGTTCTCAACAACAAGAGCTCTAGCAGAACCTCCATCAGCAAGACCACCAACTTCTACGGGAGTAGTAGGGTCGCTAATGTCGATTATTTCCAACCCATCTGAGCCATCGGCAATGTAGGCATAATCACCTACAATTACAATATCATATGCTTGCCCACCATCAACAAGCTGTGCTACTTGTACAGGTGTGGTTGGATCAGAAATATCAATAATTTCGAGTCCTGAAGAGTATTCAACAACAAATGCATATGTACCTTTAACAGCTACACTATAGGCATTTCCTCCATCATCGAATTGTCCAACTTCAATTGGATTGCTAGGATTGCTTACATCAATAATCTCAAGACCGTCTAACCCATCTGCAACAAAAGCATACCCACCTGAGATACAAACATCTCGAGCGGTTTCACCATCATAGAGTTGAGACATGAAAACTGGTGCTGTAGGATCGCTTATATCAACTATCTCAAGACCACCTTTCCCACGAACTGTATAAGCATAATCGCCTGAGATTTCAACATCTCTAATATCTGCTCCATCATTAAATTGACCGACTTCTGAAAGAGAACCATGATTACTAATGTCAATAATTTCTAAACCTTCACTACTATCAATAACAAAGGCGTAATTTCCATCTAGAAACAAATTTAGGTTGTATCCACCATCATCAATTTGGCCAGCTTGAGTAAGAGATCCGAAAATGCTACAATCAATTATTTCTAATCCATCATCAGCATCTGCCACATAAGCGTAGTCATCTCTAACTACAACATTTCGTGCATGCGCTCCATCGAAATATTGCCCGACTTCTACAGGTGTAGAAGAATCACTGATGTCTATGATTTCTAAACCGTCACTGTAATCTGCAACATAAGCATAATCTCCATCGATAAAAATCCCCCAAGCAGCTCCTCCATCATCCAACTCACCGAGTTGTGTTGGAGAAGTGGGATCAGATACATCGATTATTTCAAGTCCATCAATATGATCTGCAACATATGCTACATCATCAATTACTACAACATCTTTTGCATATCCACCATCATAGAAATTACTGAGTTGTACAGGATTGCTTGGATCTGAAACATTGAAAATTTTAAGACCTGAAAATTCGGCTACAAATGCTAGATCATCAACAACAAAAATGCCACTTGATAAAACTTGCTCTGTTTCCGGTTGGGCAATTTGGATAGGCAATACTGGATTACTGATATCAACAATTTTCAGTCCTTCACCAAAGTCTGATAAATATGCATAATCCCCTAAAATAAAAATATCTGAAATTGAACTACCTATACAGCATTGCCCAATTTGAACGGGATTAGGGAGATAACTAATATCGAGTATTCTTATTCCTTGATCTCCGGAGGCAACATAGGCATAGTTTCCTTCTACCCATACTGCATTTGGATCTCCAGAACTATCAAACTGTCCAATCTCTTCGTAATAGAATTGTGGAGCAGCAGTAATTCCATAAGAAGGGCAAGAACCTTCATTCACTTTTGCTTGTGATGTGGCAAAAGGTAATATCAAAATAACGAACAACAAAGATAGTAATTGTAATAGTATTTTGTTGTTGCTCAAATTTTTTGTAATAGCTGTCATAAAAATAACCTTCTCTAAATTCTGAGCAATAATTGATTGCTTGAAAATAATAACAAATTCTGAACTATCTTATTAGTTATAGGCAAAGCACTCATCTATTATTTCAACCAACCCAAATAACTCTAAACTAAAATTTATGTCTTATAAAATAAAAATCTTATTGTTTAGATATTTCTAAAGAAATTGTTAAGTAAATAGTATCAAGATAGCCTAGCAAAAATAACAAAAAAATCAAAGGAAGAAGTGAATTTTCACTTCTATTCTCTTCTTTTGGAGGAGTATTGTAATTAATGCAGTTGATATAAAACCTATGAATCCTAGTACATTCACATTTATTATCAATGGATTTGTTACCAGACTTAGAATTAGTATTGCAGTTGTTTCCAAAGTAGAAGGTTTAGGTGCTAATCCTTTCTTTGTAATATTGTTTTCTTGTTTCAAAAAAATCTCAAATGAAAAAAAGTTTAGAAAAATGGATCTTTTAATCTATTCTTCTTTTAGATAGACGTTGGTGTATGTTTTTTATTCTATTCCTGTCCATCCATCTATGAAAATTTGTGTACGTTGGTCTTTCCACCATTTCTTCTCTTCATCTGCAGACATCCTTCTTCGTACAGATGGGTCTAATTTTTCAGCAGAATACGATTCCGGATTTCTTTCTCTCAATGCGTCTTCTACTGGTTCCCAACCATTAGCTTGGTAGTAGTCCCGGTAAATTATCTTTAGCTTAGGTAGTTCAGTAATCCATGCCGGCCAATCAGAATACCCTCTTTGACCTATTTTAGCACTTGTTAGGTCCAATTCTTCCAAGTTTTCAAGCTGTTTCATCGATTCTGGTAGTGTTTTCAATTCTTGTGCAAAGCTCATATTGAGTTTCTTTAGATTAACAAAATTACCGATTGACTCATCAAAAACTGTGTTATTTATAACACAACTTCCCAGGTTTAATTCTTCAAGATCGGTTAACAGAAAAACTGGTTTGATATCTTTTGCAGAATAATTGAAAGTCTTTCGAAGACTCAGTTTTTTCAATGTGGGTATTTTTTGCAAAATCTCAGCATTAAGACTATAGCTAGCGTTTCTTAGAATTATAGATTCTACTTCGGATAATTGAGCAAAACTCTCTGGTAGAATGTTTAGATTTCCTTTATTTCGGTCAAATTTCTCGTATCGAAACTCCTTCAATTTTGTTAGGTTTGAAATTGTTTCTGGCATATTTTCTCTAAGTTCTGCATTAAATAAGCGTATTTTTTCGACATGACCTTCTTTTATTACAACATAACTTCCACGATCATCTCTAACGGTATAAATTGGTTCTTTAATTATATCTTCAACAGCTCGTAGGAATGATACTTCCCCTGTTTCTAGAGCTATTCCTCGGTGGGCACTATCTCCATCTGTTGCTCTTTCAGCTGTTCGCGCTTCATTTTGATCAGCCCACAGCTTCAGGTAAGTTTTAGGACTAAAATTACCTAGATATGAAGTCATTTCATCCGTTACTTTTCCTTGTCCATCTAGAACTTGGAAATTCCATGTACCACTTGACATCCATCCACTGCATGAAGGACATTTTTGTGATTTCCATGAGAACTGACAATTTCCACAAAGCAGAAAAGAAGTTCCACATTTCTTGCATGTTGCGGTTACATTTACAGTTGTACTGCTTTGAATCCCGCATCTTTGACATTTTTTAACCATAGCCATATAAATCACATATGATTTTGATTGATCGATTGATTGTTCTCTCTCATTTTCTCCACAATTTTTCCCCTGAAAAAGAACTTATTCCTATTTTTTACAGACTTTATTTTATTTAACTCTTTTTGTGCAATACCACAAAAAATTTTCAAGAGTTGGTTCACTTCTTGTTGGAAAATTTTACTAATTTACTCCTCAATAATATCAAAAATTAGGATTCTATATCATTTTATATTGAACGAAATCTAAAGAGTATATATATTAATGAAATTGTGAATTATCAAATATCTGTTGTTGAGAAAGGGTGAACATATGAAGGAAGAGAAAGAAAAAGAGAATTTAACCTTAGTCGAACAAAAGCTAAAACAAAATAAAAAAATGATAATAGTTTCAGGTTCATCATTATTACTCATTTCAGTTTCATTACTGATTTTTTTAACGATTACATTGCCACCTATAGACGTTACTTTGCCGATAATTTCAATAGCAATTACAACGGCCATATTTTTAATTTTCTATATTTTACTTTATCCAAAAAAAATAACTCAACAATATTTTATGGAATTAATAAAAACAAAAAATGCTGAAGAATTAATTACAATAGCATCTAGTTTCAGTTATACAACTAATTTAGCTCTATATGCGTTAGCAGATATTAGATATCCTGATATTGAAAAAGTATTTTCCGCTAATCTAAAGAAAAGACGAGTTAAGGGTATTACATCTACTGTGATGAGCATATTGAAACTGAAAAATCGGTATCCTTTTGATATACCAGATTCTACAAACATTCACTCTGATTATTCAATAAAAATTGCCAAAGTTTATTTTATTGATCAAAAAACAGATTTGGGTAAATGTATGATTTCTAAAATATCATTAAGTATCGATATGGATATAACCATCTGTCCTTTCTGTGGTAAAATGGCTAAGAGAACTTTACTAGAAAATTGGTTACAAGACAATCCCTTTTGCCCCATTTGTAGGAAAGATTTGATTATTAATGATTGCCCACAAGTAGAAATTAAAGACTAAAAAATAGATGATCAATACTTTCACAAGGAATATTGATTCAAATTACAGCATAGCACTTAGAAATATTTCTGCTACTAAATTCATCAAGAAATTGATCTTCATCAACCTAATATATAAGATATTTTACTAAAAAATCGTTAGTAGATAAAATTTAATTTAGTAGCTTTTCAGCTCCTAATGACCTTTAAATTCTGCTAATGCATCTTCAGCGGCTTTTTCAATTTCAGCAACCATTTTATCGTAGAAATGTTTGAATTCTTCTTTATGACATTCTGACCCACCCCAAGGATTGAAATGAGCAACGAGCTCACCTGAAGCATCAAGAACTCTGAAGGTTGGTCTTGAAATAGGTCCTGGTTTTGGATCTTTTTCTTCTTCTGGATTAACAATTTCTAGAAGATAGCTTTCATTGCAATTTTTCTTAATTATTTCCGGAATTATCTTCTCTCGAGCATCAAATTGCACTCGTAAACGTGGTGGTTCAACCATAGTCATCACTTCTAATTTTGCCATTTTCTCTCTCAATTCTATTTGAATTTGATTTGAAAAAGAACATGTTCCCTTTTTCAAATGTCAATTAGTTTATTTAAATTTTTACTTTCGAAAAAAAAGCACAAATATGTTCTTCTAAATAGATTGATACTTGAGAAAAATATCTTAACCAGTGATCTTCTAAATTAAGAAATTTTATAATTGATGAATTCTTCTTTTGTATATGAATTCTAAAGAAGAGAGGATTAAAGAGTTAATTTTTGCATTACGAAGAGATTTCAAAATCAGCAAAGACATTGTGATTGCTCTTGGTAAGATTGGTTCAGCAGTTATTCCTCATTTAATAGATGCTTACCAAGTAGATGATTTTGCTTTTCGACTGAAGATCATTGAAACATTGAGCGAATTAGGAGAATTAGGACTTCCCGGTTTGGTAGAGTTATTGGATCATTCCGATATCAAAACCAAAACCACTATACTCAAAACAATTAGAAAAATGGATGTAGATGCATCTAGTTTAAACAATTCAATTATAAAAAAAATGGAAGAAATAACTGAATGGAAAAATATTGTTTATACTAACTTCCAAAATTTAGAAGATCAAGTAGATGATATAATTCAATTTAGGAATGTTCTTGTGAAAAACCTTCTTGAAATTAACCGACTCGATACCAATACAGACACTGTAAAAGAACTTGCTTTTATTACCACTCACATTTATTTTAGGAAGATACAAAATCAGGAAATAAAAACCGAACTAGATCATTTTTATACTAAATTACTCGAAAATAAAAAAATAACCATTCTTGAATTTGAAGAGATTTACAAAAAAATCTACAAAATAGATACTATGATGGAAAAAATTATCAGAGGTTATCTTGAGAGCTATAACGCTCAAATTAAATCTGAAACTTTAGAGGTCATTTTGAAAATTGTTGGAGAACAACTAGCAAGGGGACTAATCTACAAAAACTGTGACAGGAATTTCTATGTGTACAATTATGATTCAGAGAGAGTTAGGAATCTACCAAATCATGCTCTTTATCTAGGTATGGTTTACTTATTTACTGATGAACAGCTCGACAGATTAGCAGGTATTACAACATTTGATTCGATTAAGGGAATCGTAGTGGAAATGAAACGCGATTTAAGTTATGATTTAGAGGATATCATGTTAAAAGATATCATTGGTGAGCAAGGTGCAAATGAAACGATTAAAACAGGGATAAAAAAACTCGATCTTAGTGTAAAGAAATTATCATCAGTTGATCTTGATCCTCTTGAAGATTGTCGGGATTTAGAATTTCTGAATCTAAGTGATAATAAACTTGTAACAATAAATCTCGAACCTTTAATGAATTGTGAAAATTTTGATTTTTTAGATCTTTCTAAGAATCAACTTACTTTTCTTGATCTTAAACCTCTAAGTAATTGTAAGAAATTGAGTTGGTTAGTTTTAGAAAACAATAAGATCTATATGATCGATTTAACACCTTTGCGAAATAACCCCACTTTATTTGAATTAAAACTCAAAAATAATGCATTAACAACTCTTAATTTGGATTCATTGAGTAATTGTACTCAATTGATAGAGCTTGATTTATCAAATAATAACATTAAGCAAATTGATGTGACACCTTTGGAAAGCTGTAAACAGTTAGAATTCTTAGGTATAGATGATTCAACGAAATTGCTATGGCGAAAACCAAATTTACCAAAAGAAGAAGATTTGTCTGAAGGATTGCGAGAGCATTACTCAAGATTAATAATAATTAAATAGGTTACTCTAAATTGAAACCAATCCTTTTTTTCAGACAGATTTCCAAAAGGGAATTCATATGAACATATTAGTTTGTTGTCACATTATACTTCATTAGGTTTAATTGCTGAATTTTTGTTTCGAATAGCATTAACGCTCAAAAGAGCTATTGGTACAACTATCAAAACAAAATTAATTATTCCACCAATCAGAAATAGTCTAGAAATATCTAAATCAGACCCCTTTATTGGTAGTGCAATTATTGGTGAGAGAAATTGACCAAGATATAACATTAAGACAAATATACCCACAACTCTTCCGCGTATTTTCGCAGGTGTATAAAGCAGTAACCATGCTTGGATATTTGGCATAAAGAATCCCCACCCTAGACCGATCATTCCCACTGCAACAAAGATCACCCAAGATAAAGGTGCTAGAGCAAGTAGAACGAAGCCACTTTGTTTAATAAAGAAATAGTCAGTGTCAAAGATACCAATGTAATCATAGTAATCTTTAGGACTTACTTTTAAAGTTGAAACGATTGCAGCTTTTTGTGCTTCTTCCAATCCTTTTTGATAATCATTATAGTATCTATTAATAAGCCAACTCCAACTAATATCAAAAAAGTCAGAGAATTCCTCCAAACTATAATCTGTTACTTCAATATCGAAGTAGGTACCTAAATTTGTTATATTATTGAATTCTTTTAATGGAAAATTAATTTTCCCCATTGGCGCTTGTAACGTTTCCCACAAATATGTTGGTAATTCGGTTGTTGTTTCTACAATTTCATTATCAACAATTTTGTAAAATGGTGAGATCTTCTCATCTGACATTTCTATTACAAAGTTATGATTTACGGTATATTTCGCAACCTGTATATCAGTTGTAGCAAACAGATATTTCTCTTTATAGAAAAGTTCATCTTTAGCTGATGCGTGTACAAAATCTGTAATGCTGTTAGACCACTCATATTTAACTACTCTATTATTAAGGATTACTTTTGGCAAGTTTGAAGCGAATGCATCATAAACTAATTCTGCAGTATCTTCTAAATATAATGCATAAGATGTAACGCTATCTAAACCATTAACTGATTCATTTAGATTATATTTTATTGTAATAAATTTAGCATCTGATTCATTGAAATATGGATCTAGATAGTCCATTAGATTATTTTGGGATCCATAATTACAATTAACTAGTTTCATATCATTTAAATATTGAGTATATGAAATTAATTGGTTTAGATAATAATCCTTAATTGATTGTGTAATTGCTACTGGTTCCTTCATTATTTGAAAACTATCAATTAAGCTAATTCCATAAGTTGAATGTTCGATAGAGTCAGTAAGATTAACAGGATGAATGTCATTTAAGTATTCAATAAATCTTCTAAGAAGCTATTAAGAAAAGCTTCCTCATTTTCTTCTTTCTCACCGAAAGTGTTAAATGCGTTTATTTGCACAAAATCTGAATAAATCAGAATTATCATTATCAATAGTGTATATAATTGATTTCTTTTTATCATTTGAAATACACACCCGCTTTTTTAAGAAAAAGGATCTTCCCAAATCCAAATTCCTCTCTGTGTTTTTCTTTCCCCTTCGAAAGGGATAATTATTATTTCAAAATATCATATAAAAAAGTACATTTCTTTTACAGTGTTAATTTTAAAAAACAATATATTTTTAAATATTCAAGACAAAATAAAAACCTAGTATTAGAAAATGAAAAGAGAATATTGTAATAGTTAACTCTTTTTTTTAATAAAAAGTGGGGATATAATGAAAAAAAAACAATTGAAACCATTTTGGTAGTTGTAATAGTTGGGTTAACCGCTAGTTTTTTAATTAATACGAAAAGCACCAGTTTGCAGACAATTCTTAATTTTGAACAAGCAAGTGATATTGATGGAAATATAACTAATGATTATCTTTACACAAGTTATTGGGGAGATAGTGTAATAAGAGAGAGTTTGTTTGTAGATTCAATTGCTTATTTAGCTTGTGGGGAGAATGGTTTAACTATTCTGAATATTTCCAACCCACACATACCTCAATTAATAATTACAATCCGCTATGATAATTTTAGCTTTAATGATTTCGTTCTATCAGACAACATCCTCTATTGTTACAATGAAACAATAATTTATCTTTTCAATATTGCAACTCCAGAAACTCCATCATATATTACTAATTATACAATTTTTCACCGGCTCTATGGTTTAAATGTTAAAGAAAAAATTGGTTATCTTTCATGTAGAAATTTAACTTCTACCGATGAGCTTCAGATTCTAAACTTAACAAATCCAGAGAATATAACAAGAATTAATTCATTTCACTATAGTAATCATCAAATCTATTTTGATCCAAATATTATTGAAATTAGCGAAGAATTCATGATTCTTAGTGAAGAATCTCAAACAGCATTTCTAAATTTATCTGATCTAATGAATATCTTCACTATCAAAACTTTGAGCAATTATTATGTTCATTTTTTTGCCACTAATAAATTGCTGTTATTAGAATATCTTTCAGAAGATTATACTATTACTTGTACAAATATTTCCGTCTATGATAAGAACAATATCATAGATATGACCTTAATTTCCTCACTATCTGTTAATTATTATCTAAGCTTTAATTATCAAAAAAACAACCAATTGTTCTTTTCTGGTATAATGGAATATGATAGCTATCAAGAATATAATGATTGGTATAGAATTAGTGGGTACTTCCTAACTTGTTATATCTATCAATTAGATGGAAATAATTGTCTATCAATGAACAGAACTGTTCATTTCAATAAAATACCTGAAGGAAGCTTATTTGCTTCTCGACTTTACAATATTGATGAGACATTTCGTCATACAGAAAATACAATATATGTTTTTGATGAAATAATCTATATAATTGAGGGTAAATACCATTTTAGTACGACATTAGGTTCAAGATTATATGTATCTTATGTTGATATAGATCGTGATGGATTACACTCATTTTTAGAAGATACTTTAGGGTTGAGTGTTACTGAACCCGATACAGACAATGATTTGCTCGATGACGGGTTAGAATACTATGTTTATAGAACTAATCCTGGAGTTTCTGATACCGATGGTGACGGATATTCAGATAACGAAGAAATTTATCGATGGGGAACTAATCCCTTAAGTAATATCGATAAACCAAGTATAGAGGATTTAGAACAGTACTACAATATTAACACTAGGGATGTTATTTTGTATATAAGCAGCATAATAGGCATTATAGCAATTATTGTTTACTTGGCTATATTAAATCATAACTCTACAAGGAAGAATCAGAAAATCTTCTTAATGTTGATTTCAAGATTTGTGTTTTTAGCTCTTTTTTTAGGCGCAGCTATTCCATTTATTTGTCAGCAAGTGATTTATTCTGTAGCAGAAAACTATAGCTCAACAACAAGTATATTTCTTTCTGGCGCTTGGACGGAATATTACTCTGGATTCACTTTTACAGGATTTGCTTCAGAATTAGGTTCATTCAATTCTAACATACCATTATTCGCATTTTTATCAATAGGATTTTTCTTTGGTGTCTTCCTCATAGAAGTCATTTTTGTACCGATAAATATTCTAAAAGAACAAGTAATCAAACAAAAAACTGGTGTTGAAATAACACTATTAGTGAAGAATGGTCTTTTGTTCTTAAGCATACTATTTGGTTTTCTCTGCCTTTTCTCTCTTTTTTCCTTCTTCAACGAAATTGAAAAAGGTGTTCAATCAGTTTTGGATCCTTTATTTTCCTCCTACTTTACTTTAAATTGGACTGTCTGGTTCTTTTTATGTGTGCAAGTTTTTTCAATGCTATATCTGTTTACACAATTAACCTCATTTGATATTTCGAGAGCAATATTTTCAAGAAAAGAGACTGTTTCTCATTCATTATTTAGAATGAACAAAACATTATCTTCATTGAAAAAACGTCTTCATATGGGCTTAACTTTAAATCTAATTAGAAGTTTTCTACTATCATCTATTGTCCCCCTTACACTAATTATAAGCAATTTTATACTATTTGATTCAGTATCATTAAATCCTAAATCTAGCATTCCTTTCTTTATCATCTTAAGTTTATTTCCTGTATTCTATTTGATTTCTTATTTATTTAATATCTGTAAATATTACACCAACAAAAATATAGCTGTTTCGAAATTAGATAAAGTCCTTTCAAAAACGATAAATGATGGTAATTATAGATTTGTATATGCTTTTTGGCATTGGCGAATGATATTAGTAGTTCTTACTGAAATTGATAATGAGAAAGCAACAAAAATTATTGCAGAAAAACTCTCTTCATCAACAATCAAAAAAGACTCTCTTACCTCTGCATTCTTAGAAAAAGTACAGGAAATTATCAATAAATAACCTATAACCTACAAATCCAGTTGAATAAAAAAAAACAGAGTAAATATAATTAATATATTCCAATAGAAATAGTAAAAAAAACAAAGGAGAAGTGAATTTTCACTTCTATCTTCTTCTTTTTTCAACGAAAATAATAGAGATAAATACTACTAATACTATTGCTGAGAATCCAATAATACTTGCTGCAATTGGAAGTTTACTTGTTGGTGTTTCACTTGAAGTAGTGGGAGTATCTGTTGGAGTTTCTGTAGGAGTGGGTGTAGGCGTTGGTGTAACTGTTGGATCGCTCCAACCGGCTAATGTTGCCCATAACCACCAGGCGGCATAAGCTTTCTGATTTGCATTCAAGGGCTCACTATGAGCTGAACTGCAAGAATACCATTCATCAGGATTTGCTGTTTGCCAGTCTGTTGCCCAATTGGCATCCCGACTTGTATCATTATTTGAGTCATATGCACAGGTATCTGTAACCAATTTATCACCATAATAATAACCATCTGGATCATAACACTCGATATCATAAAAGTCGAACAAGATTTTACCATGAGTATTGCAATGGGTTCGAATCTGCTCATTACGAAGATGAACTGAACCTTCTAATCCACCACCATTTGTATGACCGGTCATATAAATAAAATCTATATTAGGATAATCTTCTTCCAAACCAACCATAAGACCAAGGTAAGTTTCAATATCTTCCACAGAACCGCCCACTTGTCCACACCAGGACCACATAACAACATTGACATCTTCATTTCCAGCAGTCTCGAGATAGACTCTTGTTCGGTTCTCCCATGTGACTCTATCAGGATTCCCCAAATCGCCACTTACAAAATAATCATCTAAATCTAGCGCTCCACCAGAGCCGCCTTCATTCCAATCATATAAACCATCAGTGAAATTCGAAGGACCGGCTTGTGTTCCAACATAATTTTCTTTAAAATTAGACAAACCATTCATACCTGTGGTGATTTGACTTCCATGCGAAGTATGTCCGTAAGCTATATGAAGAGTATTCTTTGCATTGATAATAGCTGAATCAGGTATCTGGTTTAATCGCACCATGTTCATTATTGTGTGATCAGCAATTATTGCATCAGCAGTTATTTTTGGTTGTTCTATCAAGGATGCGCTTTCACTTGAAGTATTAGTGAAACCTATCAATAGTCCCAAAATAATACATATTGTAATAATTTGTTGAATTTTAAATTTCATTTTTCTTCCACCTTTAGATAATAAAAGAATATGTTTTCTTTACAATAAATAAATCTTTTTCTATTTTACTAAAAATGCTCAAAATTTAGTAATCGCTGGATAAATTTGGCTTTTTTCTATTCCTACAAAAAAAGAAGGTAAGAATTTTTTCACCTTCTTCTTTTATCAATAATCATTACAGAAATCAAAGCTATTGATAATATTACTGTGAAACCAATGATACTTGCAGCAATTGGTAGAATATTGGTTGGAGAAGTAGTTGGAGTTGTAGGTGTAGTGGAAGGACTCTCACTAGGTGTTGGCGTTGTAGTTGGGGTTTCCGGGTAATCATTTGAATCTGTAGGATCTTTTCCGGCAGCTATTTCTACGTTATCATTAAATCCATCGCCATCAGTATCTACATTGTTTGGATTTGTAATGTAGCCGTCTGTGCCTAGAATAACTTCCTCTCCATCAAGTATGGTGTCATCATCGGAATCTGTGTCGTTTGGATTGGTGTGATGAGTGTTTACTTCCGCTCCATCAGTTAAACCGTCATCGTCAGAATCTGCATCATTAGGATTAGTGATATATCCATCTGTTCCAGTAATAACTTCCTCACCATCAAGTATGGAATCATCATCAGAATCACTGTCAGCTGGGTCAGTATGGTATGTATCTACTTCTTCAACATTTGTTAGATCATCTCCATCGGAATCGAGATTAGCATCTGAAACAGTAGGATCAGTAAAGTATTTTGTAACCTCATCTCCATCAATGAGTCCATCACTGTCAGTATCATTATTTAATGGATTAGTGATATATCCATCTGTTCCTGTTATTACTTCTTCGCCATCAAGTATGGTATCATCATCAGAATCATCATCATTAGGATCAGTAGAATAAGTATTAATCTCTTCTAGATCAGTTAAGTTATCTCCATCTGCATCATAACCTGCTTTCACAATCTCAAGTCCACTATAATGTTCCACAACATAGGCATAGTTACCTGAAACAAAAACACCATATGCACTACCACCATCATTGAACTGTCCCACTTTTGTTGGTGATGTCGGGTCGGAAATATTTAGTATCTCCAGCTCATCAAAATCATCAGCAACATAAGCAAAATCACCTGAAATAAAAACACCATGAACATAACCACTATCAAAGAACTGACCCACTAATGTTGGTGTTGTCGGGTCGGCAATATTTAATATTTCAAGACCAGCACTACCAGCAGAAACATAAGCAAAATCACCTGAAATAAAAACGTCAAGAACCCAACCACTGTTATTGAACTGACCCACTAATGTTGGTGATGTCGGGTCGGTAATATTTAATATTTCAAGACCATCAGTACCATCAGCAACATAAGCAAAATCACCTGAAACAAAAACATCACAAGCATAACCACCATCAAAGAACTGTCCCACCTCAGTAGGATTACTTGGATTGGTAATATTTATTATCTCAAGACCATCAGTATAATCCGCTACATAGGCATAGTTACCTCTAATAAAAACACTTTCAGCAGAACCACCATCATCAAACTGGCTCATTCCTTTTAGAATGAATTGTGGAGCACCATTTGGTTCAAGATTAGTAGTTCTCTCTCCAATCATTGCTTGTGAATAGCTAATAGACATTATTGTTGAAAAAAATACCAACAATGTTAAACTTGTTATTGTTATAGAAATCCTCTTATTTATTTTCAAATTCATGTTCAATATCCCTCAAATAGTTTTGATTTGAAATTGTTTCTATTACCTATTTAAATCTAGTTTTATTCATTTTGAAATCAGCATACAATAACAATAGGGCTGCAGATTATTATAACCTCAACAGTAATTGGAATATTATAATTAATATACAAATCAAAGATCTTGTGATCAATCTATCTACTGTGGTGGGTTTACGGTTTAATGAGAGGAGGACCCGTTCTTCTTGTTCTCATAATTGTTATTTCAATTGTAATGAGAATATAAGCTATTTTTTGAAATAATCTTTTTACTTTACCAATATTTATTTCAAGAAAACAAACAATTTCCTATTCAATTTTACTTGTATAATATTCAACATTGAACTTGCAGATTAGTTTATTCTTTTTTTTCTGTTAAGCAACTATTCAAGATATACAGTCTTTTACTGAACACTATTTTTCCGTACATTGTGTTAGTCTTGCTTGCTTTAAAATATTAAAAAAAATTGATAAGAATCTCAATTTGAAAGAAATTTAGAAGCATGAATATTGGAATTAGTTCATTCAGTTTAAGATAGAGATGATTTCAATGCCTACTGAAAAAAAGAAGAAGGAGTTTTTTTATTTTCTTCTTTTCTCAATAAACAAAACAGAAATCAATACAATTGATAGTATTCCTGAGAGACCAATGATACTTGTGGTAATCGGAAGATTATTGGTCTGTGTGGTGCTAGGAGTTAATGGAGGAGGTCTAGGTTGATTCCAGCCAGCTAACGTTGCCCATAACCACCATGCCGCATATGCTTTCTGATTGGCATTTAATGGTTCGCTATGTGCAGAACTGCAAGTATACCATTCATTTGGATTAGCTGCTTGCCAGTCTAAGGCCCAATTGGCATCTCGAATTGAATCATTATTTGAATCGTATGCACAAGTATCAGTAACTAATTTATCGCCATAATAGTAACCATCGGGATCGTAACACTCGATATCATAAAAGTCAAACAATATCTTACCATTTGTTTCACAATGATCTCTAATTTGCTGATTTCGGAGATGTACAGATCCTTCTAAACCGCCACCATTAGAATGTCCTGTCATATAAACAAAATCTATCTCAGGATAATCTTCTTCTAAACCTACCATTAAACTAATGTAAGTTTCAATATCTGCAATAGAGCCACCCA
>JABCTZ010000031.1 GCA_018238155.1 Candidatus Heimdallarchaeota archaeon
AAGTATTAGAGAATGAGAGAGTGTATTGTAAGAAAGGTTGTTAGTCTTTACTAATCTTTTCTTTACTAATCTTTTCTTTACTAATCTTTTCTTTACTAATCTTTTCTTTACTAATCTTTTCTTCGCAAAAGGAATGATAAGAAAATGAAAAAAATAACTACAATTAATACTTTACTGGTATTTTTGGTTATCATTGGAACAATCATTGCTAATTTGAGCACAGTCGTTTCAATAATGCCAAAAAGTACAACGGAAAGAGATGTGGTAAAAGTAGACAATAAAACTACAATTACTAATGCCAACGAGTTTGATATAAAGACCTTAACAGAAATTGCTGATTACATTAGTATTCAAGCTGCTCAAAACGATTTTGAGATATCTGCAATGGTTTATTCATCAGGATTATTATTTGAATCTGATAACTCACTAATAATAATAGGTCATGGACATTTTAGTTCTAATAATCAATATTTCATTGCTGATTATTCAGAAAATAATATACATGAGATGGCAAATGATAAGGAAACGGTAGCGTTGCTTTCATGTTATTCCTCAAATATCAAACTAGTAAATGAAAGACAATTGACTTATGACACTCAAATTGATCTTATTACAGTAATGAATGATTTATCTACTATTCTTCAGTGGGAGAAAACTGCTTCATTTTCACCATGCAAAAATATTCAATTAATCGATCTTGACCCAGGTGATAGTGGTAATGGTGGTTTTAATCCAAATCTTGCTCCAAGACGTTTAGTGAATGGTGTTAAAAGTGCAACATCATATTCTACAATTTGGAACCTTAATTACGAATCAGCTGCAATTAGTTTAACAAATTACATGTTAGGAAATATTGGCATTCGAGTCGAGTTCTCATTTTCCACTACATTTTATGAAGAATTGTCCTCGGGTGATTGGCAATTAAAATATCACACTGCAACATATGATGCTTGGTCCCATATAGAAGGTGATATGAAAACCTATATCAAAATTACTAACATTAAAATTGATGCCATTAGTAAGAACGATGAAATTTCAATAACAGTCGACGAATTAATGGTCGCTATTTCAAAAGATGGAAAAACTGGTCTCTTGGAGACAATGGGTCAGTTAGCTGGGATTTTTGCAGGAGTTTTTGTAGTCTTTATGACAGGATATATTTCTTGTGAGATAGCAATAGCAGTGGGTGCTGCTTCACTTGCAGGACTTTCATACCTATGTGCATGTTTAGCAGTCTTATTCGTTTTTCTAACAATTTATTTAGTTATAATCCGTGCTATTCTTTATATAACCTGGATATGAAAAAAGCTAATTCCAAGGAGATGATAGAGAAGTGAATCTGACAAACCATAATTCAAATAATCAGGATATGGATATGAACGCGGAAAAAACTGCTACAATAAAATTTATTCTAATTTCTATTCATCTAGTTCTTTTTATGTTTGGTTCTGTGATTACTCCTAACATTTTACATAAAGTACTATCTGAAGAAATAGGACTTCTAAATCAAAGATTTTATTTTTTTTCTCTAGTATTATGGCTTCCTCTTTTCCTGTTTTCTGCTACAATTTTTGTTTTAGTTCGATTTTTGAACTATTTTAGTCAAGGCAATACAGATGAAGTATCCCAGAAATCTGTTTTTAGAGATACATTAAAGGAACTACGTAAGCCATCTCAGAAAAGGACAAAAAAAATGGCACTGCTATTTTGGACACTACTAATTCTATCTTTTCTTTCAATCATAGCTTCGCAACTGTTTCTATTCTTTGGGATTACTTTTTTGATATGAAGGTCAATGTAAAATCTTGGAAAAAGAATGTTCTTAGATAAGACATCTGAGCATATTCTCTTTTTTTTATGTAGAAGTGCCCTCGACTATAACAAATTTATACATTTTACTTATTTCATTTTTTAACAAGAATAAAAACCTTTCATTCTATATTCTGTACTCAAGATTTAATTAAAACTAACTTTACATTCGAAAATCTTTTTGAGGAGGACGCCCTTAGGTACGATGAAGATAATGATAACTCAATCAAATGGTTTTAGACGCCTGACCAACCATATTCGAATGTGTGGAGAATTGGCGTGTCTCCTTGAGGTTTCTGCTACGCCAAAACCAGGAAATGTGCATCGTTTCAGAGATTTCAAGGATGTTCGATATGAGGACTTTTTAGCATCAAGTGTTTCCTTTGGCTCTTTTATCGAAGAATTGGCTATGAAGGGTTTTCTTATCACCCAAGAGAAAATTAGCTGGGAACAAATAAATTTAGGATTAACCATACAAAAAGCAATTAGCTCAAGTAGTTTCTTTCACAAAAACAGTAATACAAACTTAGGTATTATTCTCTTACTCTCTCCTATGTGTGTTGCAGCTGGAATGTGCATAGATAAAGGCGAATCTTTATGTGATCTTAAAGCACTCCAAACAAACGTTATCAAAGTAATGGATCATACAACTATAGATGATTCTATTAACGTCTCTAGAGGTATTGTTTCTGCTAAACCTGGTGGGTTAGGTACTGTCGAACAGTATGATGTGAATGATCTTTCTGTTTACAAAGATCTCCGAAAAAATAAGATCAATCTTTTAACTCTTATGGAGGATTGTAGCTCTCGAGATAACATCTGTTTCGAGCTTGCAAAAGGCTATCCAATTACCTTTGGTCTTGCTCTCCCATCTTTGCAGCGTTCACTGCTTATTGGAAAAGATATCAATTTAGCAATTATTGACTCCTATCTAGCAATTCTTTCAGAGTACCCTGATACTTTGATTAGTCGTAAATTTGGCATCACAAGAGCACAAAAATTTTCTATTCGTGCAAAATCGATTATTGAACTTGGTGGCGCTTTAACTGTTGATGGTCGAAGGGAGCTTGAAGAATTTGATATTGAGCTTCGTGAAGAAGAGGAGAAGATAAATCCCGGAACGAGTGCTGATTTGATTGCATCCATGCTTTTTGCTTATCTCCTTTCGGGAGGAAAGCTCACTCATTATTAATTGTCACTAGAGTAATATTTAATAGGCTTTTTTTTCCTAAATGAGATTATTTATAATTGTATTAGAAATATTATTTTATCCTAGTTATGCTAGAAATACAAGAAAAAAATTATTTGCTGGTAAATACTACTAACCAGATATAGGATGAAGAAGAGAATTGAGTACGAAAGAAACAAAAGAAAGTGAAGACTTAGAACAAGAATTAGCCTTTTTCAGAAATCAAACGAAAGTTTTGCGTGAAAAAAACCGTGACTTAAGGAATGCCTTGCTGATATCCGAAGCAGAGCAAGAAAGCAAAGAGCCAAAGGAAACTACTCAAGAATCTATATCTGATATCCGTAAAATTATTGCTGATTCCAAGAAACAAATCACTGAAAAATTGCAACGATTTAAAGAAACAATTGATGAGGAATCACCATCAAAAGATGGATCCACAACTGCTCCTCCTACTGCAGGAGCTGAAGGAAAATCTGGCAAAGTGGGAGAAGGCGCTCCATCTGCTCCACAATACAGCGCAAAAATGGATAACGTAGCACAGTCTTCCACAGATGGAATGAATACTTCTGCAGAAGTTGAATCACTTGCACATCAAGTTGCTTATCTGAAAAAAGAAATTGATCGAAATGAAGTTTTCTTAGAACAGTCTGAAATGGTCAATAGTAGATTAAGGCAATTATTAGTAGAACATAATATTGATCTCTCAGAAATCACTAAAGCAATTAGTCAAGCTTCAAAAACAGCAACTTCCTCAACTGCTATAACGAAAGAAGAAACAGCCTCTACAGGAAAGGAATCAAAACATCATGAAGCAAAAACAACTCCTTCTCCAAAGAAGGATGAAAAAGTCGAAGAATTAGAACCTGCAATATCAAAAGCATTCATTGATTTTGAAGATAAAATAGGTGGTCAAATAAGTGATGATGATATTAAAATGGAAATCTTGGAATTTAGAGAATTGCTTATGAATATGATCCCCCACTCTCGAGTCTTTTACGAAATGCAAGTGGAATATCGTAAATGGAAACGAGGAATTAGCTCAGTTAAAGGTTTACAAAACGCTATTAAAGAGTGGAAAAAAACCATTGCTTCTATGATGGAGTAATTTCCATCAAATCTTTAATAAAATTCTTTTTTCTTATCGTTTGATTGGTGGAATTAAGGGGAGGGAGGTGAGAAAATGTTCCCTCCCTTCGGATGTATATGGAGGACTGAACCCTATCTGTAAAAACAGGGTTTTTTCTATCGAGGTGATAGATGAGGTTGAATTGGTGTATTCTTTTATCTAATATAAAGGTCAATAACACCGTAATACTCGTAGAACTTACCTTCTGCAAATACGCGCATATTATCAATATATTACCTACTCAATTCTCTCTTCGTGATTTGATATTGGTTCTTTCCCAAGTTTTAAATAGTTACAAAAATGCTTTTATTACTGAATACTTGTATACTACTGTGGTGGTAAATGCTTGAGTTTTACCGAGGATGTTATTGAACAATTGAAAAAGCTTGGTTTTAATGAATACCAGGCAAAGATCTATACTGCCCTAGTAGGACTAGGGGTTGCAACTGCTTCTGAAATATCTCAAGCAAGTGGTGTTCCACCAAACAAAGTGTACTCTGTTATTGATACTTTAAAGAAACGCGGGTTGGTTTTAGCACAAGAAAGTGATACTTCGACTAATCGATATAGACCTCGCTCACCAGATAATGTTATAAAAGACATTAGAAATGAGTATGAAACCGCATTAAAAAAAACAGAAGAAAAATTATTTGCTCTCTATGAAAGAAGCAAAAAAGCATTCATTCCCGAAATGTGGATTCTCCGAGGGTCACAAGCGGTTTTCAGTAAAATTAAAGAGATGATTATGGATGCTGAAGAAGCAATTTTAATCGGTATTGATAGTCCATTCGATTTACACCTCCATGGGATTGATCTAGTGTTAAAAAATGCTCAAGGACATTTAAAATCAATCAAAATTATTACTGGTGAAGATGGTATTGATAATCCTGGAGAAGTAAATATTCTCAATGAAATGAAGGATTATACTAAAATTCGCATTTCTGATAATTTCCATGCTATATGGGTAATCATTGATTCAAGAGAAATCCTTCAAGGAACTTATGCACAACTTGAGGGAGGAATAGAGTTGGGTGTCATGGCTACTTGGTCAGACAATCAAAGTTTCTCAGAACTTTGGCAGAGATTTAGCAATTCATTATGGGATGGAGCAAGACCTTTCAAAGGAACAAAAAACAAATAATTGTAAAATAAAAGGGAAGAGAGAAACTTGCTGTAACAAATAAAAGTTAAGCAAGTAGTTTCATGCTTTTTGCCAAAAGCTAAATTCTTCTTCATCTTTTGCTTTTTTAGGTTTGGCTTTTGCTTTAGCTGCTCTTTTCTTTTCATTCTCCATAATAACTTCAATAACATTAGCAAAAAGATCGGGAACACTAATACCTGTTTTAGCAGAAGTCTCAATATAGATCAATTTCTTATTTTTGGCATAGGTTTGGGCTTCTTCTAAAGAAATTTTTCTCTGATCACCGATGTCAATTTTATTACCAACGAGTGTAACGGGAATATCGCCTGCATTATTTCTGATTTGTTTCAACCAATACTCGAGACTATTGAAAGAGTTTCTATTGGTGATATCATAAACAAGAATGGCACCTGCAGCACCCGAGAAATAGAAAGGTAATAAGGACATAACAAACTCTTGACCTCCTGTGTCCCAAAGTTGTGCTTTTATTATTTTCCCATCTAAAGTGACTGTTTTTGTTAAGAAGTCTACTCCTAGTGTTGGAAGATATGATTCTCTGAATCTATCTTCTGCAAAACGAATCGTTAAACTTGTTTTTCCAACCTTTCCTGCACCTACTACAATTACTTTGAATAAATGCTGATATTTGGGTCCTCTTGTTCTAGATATTTTTTTCAACTCCTCTAAACAACAATACTGATAACTATCTACATTTTTGGCATTCATCTTTATATTAGTTCTTCTATTAACAATCAATTGTGAAAATAGTCTTATTTCAGAGCACTAGACTCTGAAAAAAATCTTTGCTATCGTCTCGCCCATAGTTCTACGCCAATTACTTTGTTTTTCGCAACCAAGATTCTAGGATAATAGTTTTCTGCTGGAAATACTCCTTCTGGTAATGTCGAAAGTTCTTCTAGTCTGAATTTTCCATTTCTCAAATCTTTTTTGTTATCTCCCAACAGAATATATAGTTTAGGTGTTACTAGAATATAGTCACATTCAGATTTTTCGGGTGGTTCTAATGTTACCATTGTTTTTATTACCTTTACCAATTTCGCAGGCATATCTTTTGTTAAGAAAGCAATCTCTTCCTTGGTCAACTTCTCTGGTGCGGGTTTAGGTAAAACTTCAACTGGTTTTTCTTTTGTTTTTGTGAACATAATAATTTCTGGTTTAGATAGAGAGGTTACATTCGTTCTTTGAGGTTTTGAAGTCACTGTTTTTTCTGCGGTTGTACCATCATCTTCTTGCATACCTCCTAACAATTCTAAAATGGGTAAAAAGTCTTCATCAATTCCTTCCCATTCCTCAACATGTTTAATTCTATATCCTCTTTGTAATCTCTTTTGAGATGCAAGTCTAGCTGAGGCGAATTTTTGAACGATAGTTACATCATTTCCTTTGAAGACGTAAATGTAACGAGTGTCATGCGAAACGACAATCAGTAATGATTTATGCGTTACTTTTACATCATTGAATTCTACTTTAAATTCTTCTCCCTCTAAGTTTACTTCATAGCAGTCTAGTAACATGTTTTTCACGATTCTTTTATGGCTAATTCTATGTATGTGTAAAGTTTCAGTAAAAAAAGAGTTTCGAATGTGACATAAAAAAAACATTTAATTTGGTGAAAAAATGACCATTTAATAGCAAAAGAAGCCGTTTTTCAACAAATTTAGCTTGTTGAGAGCCTTTCACCTCAATCGAATAGTAGAAATACTCGAACAACAATGCTTTTTTTACGCCATTTTATGGTAGAATGATAGATATCAGGTGAGGACTAATATGCAAGTAGTTGATAGAGAAAAAGTCACTAATGAGATATTGGATCTCCTAACTCAACAGAATTTCAAAAAAGCAAAGGAAATGTGGACATTTCTTACTACAAATGACGAGATTCAAGGGACAATTAAAGCTGGGAATCGTCTTGCAGTAAAATATCTTAATTACACAGATCACGGACTCGATCATGTCACAATTGTTTGTAAGAACGTTTTACAAATTATTGAAGTTGTTACTAATGAAATTAAGCCGGCAATCCTTCGACAAGAGATTGGTGATTTGGATGATGTAGCAGTAGTTTGTTTAGCTGCTTGCTATTTACATGATGTCGGTCATGTAATCCATAGGAATCATCATGAATTATCTTCCTCTCTTATGGCTAAGGATTTCTTAATTAGCAAATTGAAGAAACTTTACCCTGATGTTGATAAACGCTTTGATATTCTTTCACATATTCAGCATGCAATTTTGGCTCATGATGAGGATATACAATGTTTAACTCCCGAAGCGGGTTTTGTTACTATTGCTGATGGATTAGATATGTGTGGTGGAAGATCTCGAAAGCCCTATGACTTAGGTAAAATAGATATTCATTCAATTTCTGCTTTGAGCATTTCTGCGGTTGAAATTCAGAAAGGAACGAAGAAGAAACCACTCAGACTTAATGTTCTGATGATTTCAGAAGCAGGCATCTTCCAAGTTGAAGAAGTTTTCTTACCAAAATTACGTTCATCGGGACTAGCTGATGTTGTTGAGATTAACACTCTTGTTAATGGAAAACCTCTTGCTCTCTCGCAAGTTTTGCGAATGTACAGAAAATTCGATGAATAGTTACAAAATATGTTGGTCTAAATAGAAAGACCCTTCTATTCTTTTTTTGTTTGAAATCATCTCAAAGTAATGATTGAATTTAGGCTTATCTTAAGATAGTTTTTACTAATTAGTTTCTCATTGATCTTACAACAAAAATGCTACACTCAATTAATCTATCCGCCAATAAGGTTTCAATAATTTTTTAAGTTCTCCAAGTGTGGCTTTGATTTGATTTTTGTTACCACTTGAATTGAGATTGCTTAATAATTTCTTGGAGTTAAATTCATAATCTGTAAGAAATGGTTTCATGCTTGCTGTAAAGGCTCGACCAAGCTCATCAAATTTGTATCCTCCTTCTAATGTTAAGGCTACCTTTCCATGACAAACTTCGTTAGCAAGTTGTGCAATTCTTTCTCCAATTGCTTGAAATCCGGAAACTGAAAGACTGAGATAACCATACGGATCTCCATTTAGTCCATCGTAACCTGCTGAAACTAGAATTACATCTGGTTTGTACTCTCGAACGATTGATGGTACAATTTTATCAAAAGCTTCTAAATATTCTTTATCACCAGTTTTTTCGGGTAAAGGAATACAAATATTGTATCCTGTGCCTTCTCCTTCGCCAATTTCTGCTTCTCTCCCTTGATATGGGAAGCTTAATTTTGGGTCTATATGTAATGATACATTTAATATATCATTTCTTTCATAAAAGATATCTGCTGTTCCATTTCCATAATGGTTATCAAAATCAATTATGGCAATTTTCTTTGCTTTTTTCTTTTCAATAAGATGATTTGCTGCAATTGCTAGATTATTGAAGAAACAGAATCCCATTGCATTTGTTCTTGTAGCATGATGTCCTGGTGGTCTCGTTAAAGCAAAAGCAACTTGGTTTTCACTACTAACAGCTAATTCTCCGGCTTTTATTGCCCCTCCAACAGAGCGCAATGCTGCTTGAAATGTAAATTCATTTGTAATAGTGTCACCAGTAATTGCAACGTCTCCAACCATACTTCCATGCTTTACAGTATCTACTAACTGCTCCGTGTGAATTGTTTTAAGGATTTTTTCCGTAGCAAGTTCAGCTGAAATTAATGTTACATCTTTCCTTTCAAGAAAACCACTTGCGGTTAGCTCTTTTTTTATCACTCGCAAACGTTTGGGGTTTTCAAGAATTTGAGGCATCTTATGTTTATAATAATCATTGTGTTCGATAAAGGAGATCAAATGGTATCAACTCTCAAGCAGTTTTTTCTTACTAGTGATTTCTATGTGTTCATTTACCAAGACATCTTCTTTTTAACCTTTACGCCTTCTAGCCGTCAAAACAATTCTTTGGAGGTTATTTTTTAACAATAACCCCTTCTGCTTTCAACAAAACAACTTCTATTTGTTCTTTTGCTGTTCCCAAATAATTTTGAGGGTAATCGAAGATTTCTTGTAGATTTTTTTCAGATATGTATTTTGTTATTTGTTTATCAGTTATCAATACATCAAGAAACTGTTTATCATCTTTCATTGCGGTCATTGAATTCTTACGAAGTGTTTCATGTGCTTCTTGTCGATTCATACCATTTCTTGCTAGCTCAGTCATCACTGCTTCCGCCATAACAAGTCCTTTAGAAATTTTGAGATTTTCTAACATTCGCTCTTTTTTTACTTCTAAACCTGAAACAACGAAATCAAAATCGAGTAGCATTTGATCGATCGTTAGATATATTTCTGGATAGATATATCGCTCATTTGCACTATTCGCTAGGTCTCGTTCATGCCAGCTCACAATATTCTCTAAAACTGGTATGGTGTATCCCCTCATCAATCTTGCAAGTGAACAAATCCTTTCACTCTTTTCTGGATCTCTTTTATGGCTCATTGTGCTTGAACCTACTTGCTTATCTGATTTAAACGATTCAAGAACTTCACCCATTTCTGTTCTTTGTAAGTTTCTAACCTCTGTTGCAAATTTATCAAGTGAACACGCTAAAAGAATTATTTCCATTAAAGTTTCAGCAATTAGCTCTCTTGAAATTAGCTGGTTAGTAATTGTTGCTGGAACCAGATCCAATTTCTTCATTGTAATTTGCACGATACGATCTGCATGAACTCCATAAGCTGCTCGAGTTCCTACTGCTCCTGAGAGTTTTCCCACTACTTTATTAGCAGTTAAATAACGAATGTTTTCTAGATGTCTTACTAATTCATCGATCCAAATCGTCACTTTATGACCAAAAGAATAAGGAACTGCATGTGACCCATGAGTACGTCCAATACAAACAGTATCTCGATGCTCTCGAGCGACTTCTATCAGCGTTTTGATTATCTTTACAAGTCTCTCTTCAATTAAAGCTAAACCTTCTTTTGTTCGGAGTGCTTCAGCTGTATCAATAATATCATTGCTAGTTGCTCCAAGATGGATATAACGCCCAAAGTCTCCACATTGTTCTGAAAATGCTCTTATAAAGGAAACAATATCATGATAGATTTCTTTCTCAATTTCATCTACTCGTTCTAATGTGACAAATTTCAGTGAAGCTTTCTTTTCAATTTCTTCAGCTGCTTCTTTTGGAATATTACCTACCATTGCATGCCCATGAGCAATTGCTGCTTCAACTTTTAGTAAAAGTTCTAATCTTTTTTCTCGAGAGAAAATATTTCTCATTTCCTTGCTACCATAGCGCCAATCTATTGGATGTAGGCATGGTGATTTCTTTTTAGTCATAATCAGTCAGTCTTCCTTATAAGCAAGTGAGCAACATTTTTACTTGCTTTTAAAATTTTTCAATATCTCATCTATTTCTTGAGAGTAGTTGCCCCGGAGAGTAAAGATACTCTATCTTTGTAGATTCTCCTACCTCCAAATATAATTAGTAGGACTATGCTGGAAATGAAAAGTAGTATCGGGAGAAAATATCTTATTGAAACTAAATGCCAAATATTGAATCCCATAAAAATTAGTGCCACTGCTGATAATAGCCCTGCAGAAATAATCTTCTTAGTTTTGAAATAAGATACAGAACTAATAATAGCGATTAATATAATTGGGACGTAATATGTGCTATAAAATTTGAAAACTCCACGCGGCATGAAGAGATGTGTCCAAATAGTATAGATTGCTAGAAGCTCGAATATTTCTATCGTATCAATTTTTCCTTTAAAAGATCGCCATAATAGATACACTCCTATTGCTGAGGCACAAACAATCATCAACAGCATAGAATTAACTAGAAAGGCAATTACATCCATAATGAACCCTCGAATATTGTAATAATAAAGAGCATAGGAAAAGGGCATTGGTTGTCCTATATATGGTTCTCCAATTATTGGTTCTGTTGTTAGCATCTTTCCAGGAAAGAGCATATGACCAAAATATCGTATTGGTGTGATAAAGATCCACGGGATTGATACAAGTAAGCATACACTGATAAATAGGATGACGTTTGCTCCACTTTCAAAACTTGCTTTTTTGATTCCTTTTTCTTTCACCTTTTCACCAAGCATTACGAAAAATAAGGGATAGGTGAAAAAGAGTGCATTTTGTTTTGTCATAGTTGCAATTGCTAACCAAAAGAACACTTGCCACCATTTTCTATCTATAATAAAGTAGAAACAAATTAGGGTTAACAAAATTACCGGTCCTGGATTTAACCAATAAATTCCATCGTAAATAATATTTATTGGTGCTAAAACCATTAGCATTCCTGCAAAGAAAGCTATGCCCTTTGATCCTGGTTTCTTAACTAATTTTTCAACAATGAGATAAACCATCCCAGCACATGCCGCATCTGTTACTATCATAGGCATTGCTAACCAAATTAGCGACATACCGGGTCTCCAAATAAGAAGCAAGAAATAAAGGAAAATTGGTGGATACGAGTAGTAATAGAGTGGATCTCCTACAGTCATCCCATTCCAATCTGTGAAGGGATACCATCCATCTTCGAACCATGCAGTAGCCCATTCAACATAATAGTAGTCAAAATCGGCGTATCCATAGAGTGGAAAATAATCACTTGGGCTGAAAATAACTCCTCTTTCCCAAATTGTCGGTGAGTAATTTAAAGGGTAATGTACTCTGAAGTGATATGCTGCTAGCAGTCTTACTAGAGTTCCAAGACATGTTAAGAATATGAAAATAGCAAAAGTATATACAATGAGGTTCCAGTCTTTTTTCTGAAACCAACTTTTGATTTGTGTTGGAATATCAAAGAAAGAAGAATTTTCCATTGTAGCTGTTCTTATTTGCTTCTCAGAAAATTCATCATTCATTTCTCATTCACCAAAAATGAATAAAGTAAAGAATCATTATCTAAAAATGTTCTCTTAGTCTATTTGTAATTCTTGATCGGACATTGGATTTCCGATTTGCTCTTTTATGCTTCGAACGATTTCAGGACCAATTGCCGGCACTCTTGCCAACTCTTTTGGTTCTGCTTTTCTTAGCGAAGCAATTGTTTTGAAACCATTGTTAAAGAGCAATCTTGCTCTTACTCTACCAATTCCTCGCAGTTTTACTAGTGGTACCAACTCTTTTCTTATTCCATGTGAGATTCTTATGTGAACTTCTCTAATTTGTTTCTGAACATTTTCGAAATGAAATAGCTTTCCTATTTCAATTGCAGAATATAATAACCATTTTGCGTTATCTGTTAAATAGAGGATATCTCCACTCCCAACATTAAATCTAGTTGTTATTGCTTCTTCGGGTTTTTCTTCTATCCAATCTGATAGAAGAATAGCTGTTTTTAATCCCATTAAGAAATATTCAAAATCGGGTTCCCATTCCTCTGGAGTATCTGTAAGAAATTCATTCTTGTACTCCAAGAGGAATCTTTGTAATTCCGTATGATCCTTTTGTCTTAGATACAAATTTCTAAGATCCGGCGTTGTAGCAATTAATTGGAAGATAGCAATTTCTGTAGGTGTTTCTGGATGTTCATTGCCACTTTTCAAGCCGTTTCTAATAATAACTGCTGAGAGAGGGTCAATATATAATTGGCTTACTCTATGACCAAATTTGGTTGCCCAGAGATCAACTCCCTCATTTTCTATCATTCCCTCTTCCTTTAAAAATCGGAGTACTTTTTTCACTTGGAATTCAGTTGTTGAAATGTCATTTTGATATCCATAAAACGTTTCTTTGATAAATTGTGTTAGTTCTTTTAAGTTTGAGACATATCCTATTGATATTGCTGCTAACATGTGTGTACGTAATGCACTTTCGCTGGCCAATTTAGACCAAATCATTTCAGTTTCACCCAAGCAATATTGTTGCATAAACTGTTTAAGATGATAAGCCTTCTTTGCTATAATTATGGACTCTCCTTCTGAATCATATTTTGGTCTTCCTGCACGCCCTGCTTGTTGTTTGTATTCAAGAACTTTGATTGGTTGATTTCCCATTCCTGCTTTATATCGAGAAAGGGACATTATTACTACCCTTCTTGCAGGTAGATTTACTCCTGCAGCCAAAGTTGGCGTTGAACTGACACATTTAACCAAATTTTTTCTAAAACTATTTTCAACTATTTTTCTTTCTGCGGGTTTTAATCCTGCATGGTGAAATGCACAGCCTTTTTGGATAACTTTAGCTAATCGCTCTGTTAATTTTGTTTTTTCACCTGATGTGAGAAGCTCTTCAGCAAGTAGTACGAGCTGTTCCTTTTCTTGTCCTGTAAGTAATCTTGAGATTTCTTGGCCTATTCTTTCAGCAGTTGCTTGTGAACTTGCACGAGTATTTGCAAAAACAAGTATTTGCCCTTTGTTTTTTATTGTGTCATAAGCAATATTAATTTCAGGGTGTTTTGTGCTAACGATTGGAATTCTAATTTGAGTACCAGTACTAAATTCAACAACTCCTTTCCAGTAAACTCCCTCTGATAATTTTACTGGACGCCAATCGGATTGGACCAATTTAGCATCTAACCAATTGGCTATTTCATCTGCATTACTAATAGTTGCGGAAAGAGCTAATATCTGTGTATTTGGCAAAGTTTTCTTTAAACGAGCTAAGACTACTTCCAAAGTTGGTCCTCTATTGGCATCATCGATAAGATGGACTTCATCTGAAACAATAATTTCAACATCCTTAACCCACTTGGTATCATGACGTAAAAGAGAATCTATCTTTTCATTCGTACAGATAATTAAATCGTAATTTGCTAGTTTGAAATCTTCGGAATCAAAATCTCCCGTAGATTGAATTACTTTTATACCCAATTCCTCAAATTCAGTGAAATCAGTGTATTTTTCTGCCGCCAAAGCTTTTAGTGGTACCATGTATATTGCCTTACCACCTCGAGAGAGAATTCCTTGTAACATTGCTAATTCTGCAACAAGCGTTTTGCCCGATGCTGTAGGAACAGCTAAAACCATGTTTTCTCCATCAAGTAATCCTCGTTTTATTGCTTCTACTTGTGGAGGATATAGAGAGTCAATACCTCTTTTAAGAATCAGTTTCTTTGCTTGAGGTGGTATATTTAAGTCAGCAATTTTCATAGGTAAAACCCACTAATTAACACTGTCTACTTTCATTAAAAAAGGGACAAATAACTTTTCTTTACTAGTAAAAGTAGTAATTTCCCTATTTAAGTTCGTTTAATATATCCTGCTTTTGGTTGGAATAGCATTCCATCTTGTCTCATTCGTTCAATATTTCGTTCTATGAAATCTTTATTCATACCGGAATCTTTGGCTTTCTCAGCAATAGCTTCAAGAGACACTGCTTGCCCTTTATTTTCTGCTTCCAACTCAGCTATGATATTCATAAGTATTTCAATTTTAGAGCGAGTGGATGTAGAGGTGCCAACCATCATAACGTCTATGTCCATAATCCCTGTTTCAGGGTCAATACCTACTTGTTTCAGTGATTGTTTGAGGATTCTAATAGCTGCTTCAGCATCATCTGTTGATGCTTCGCTACGTAATGCCATTCTCGCATGAGATTCAGTTAAACGTACTAGAGATTCCAATTGTCTTGCTGTAATTGCAATAGGTGAATCACTTGCTTCACCTGCTACACGCATTTCTAGATAGAATTCTTCAAGGCGTTTTGCAGCCCCCTCAGTTAGTTTTGGTTTGGCGTTACTTTTTGCATAGCTGATATACTTACGTAAAAGCACCATAGATATTGGCGGTTCATGTTCCGTTACTCCTATTGTATGTAACCGAAGAATGTGTTGAGCTTTGATTTGATCTGTTTCTTGATTTGGTTCATCTCGAACAATCCATATTATATCAAATCTTGAGAGAATCGTCACTGGTAGATTAATATTTTCTGCCGCCGTTCGAGAGGGTATGTATCTTCCCATCTTTGGATTTGCTGCGGCTATAATTGAACATCTTGCGTTTAATGTTGCTACTATACCTGCTTTTGCAATTGAAACCGTTCTTTGTTCAAGTGCTTCGTGAATGCTACTTCTATCTTCCTTTCGCATTTTATCCAATTCATCTATACAACAGACACCTCTATCTGCTAGTACTAATGCTCCTGCTTCTAGAGTAAATTCACCTGTATCTGCATCTCGTAAAACAGCAACAGTTAAACCTGCAGCAGAAGTGCCTTTACCTGAAGTGTACAATGAACGTGGAGCTAATCTTGCAACATATCTAAGCATTTGACTTTTTGCTGTTCCAGGATCACCTATCATAAGAAGATTGCTTTCTCCTCTAATTTTCAATCCGTCACCAAGGATTTTTGGAACACCACCAAATAGAAGCAATGCAATTGATTCTTTAATATCTCTATAACCAAATATGGATGGAGCAATGGAATCAATAATTCTGTCATGTATGTAAGGATTTTGAGATAGTTCTAAGATTTGGCGTACTTCATCCTCACTTATTTCTAAAATATCAAAGTCCTTTTCTTCGGGTGTTATGAAATTGGCGTTCATATTTACAGAAAAAGTAGCTAATTTTCCTGAACCTTTCTGGGAAAAATCGGGTATGGATTGCAAAATTCCTATACAAGATACTCGGTCACCTGGTCGAATTGTATCAACCAAATCATCTGTGAGTAATACTGTAACAGAACGCGGCATTTGTCCTGGTGGAAGGTCTTCTGGTCGTTCTTGTATGTTGACTTTTTGCCAATCAACAAATTTAGATTCCTCGTTGAGGAGTTTGAAAGGACCTGCTCTGCCACAACCTGGATTTTCACAATGGTGTGGTGGTGTGTAGCGACTTTCTGCTTGAGGAATAATGATTATTTCATTACAATGAATACATTGGAAGAATCCTTCAATAAGTAGAGGTTTTACCTCCGTTGCTCGAGTAACAATACCATTGAGCATAATTAATTTTCCAACATGTTCTGCTCGAATTTTTCTAAGGGGGACTGTTTCACTTTCTGCTAAATTAAAAAAACGAATGAAGAAATCTCGAGTAGTAAAGGCATAGTCAGCATCTTCAATTTCTACTACTTCTGCAACAGCTCTATGTCCTTGATGGACAAACTCTTTCGGTTCATCTATTGTTTTACGAGCTAGTTCGGGATTAAACTTGATCAAATCATTAAAATCAATTAATAATGATACTCCACCCTCTACGGTCATTTTTTGGACACTTTCACGGTAAAGGTAATTTCCTTTATCATTTCGGAATTCACGAATGAATTCATTATAAGCCGCAATAGGATCTGTAGTATCTGAAACCAATTTTAATTACCCCTTATAGTGTTTTTTCAATTTATTGACTTGTATATATTGTTCAACTTCAACTAACTACTCTGTCACTATCTTTTCCTTAGAAAGATGGATTATTTTTATTGCTCTTAACAAGAGATGCTTCCCATTCATGTAATTGTATTCGCAAAGTTTTGAAGAGCCAAAATTCTTCTGGAGTGAGATGCTTAATAAACGGTGATGGGTCACCAGATTTCTGTGATAGTTTAATGATCTTAAAACGACGTTTACTAATTATATCTTTTAGAAGAGCTTCCATACGTTCTCTATCTCGAAGAGTATAAATCTCTCCCTTCTTTGTTAGGTTTTCAATTTGGAGAGAAACTACGGGATAGAAATCCTCATCAAGTTGTATCGGTGTTTGACTTTTACTTTCATCCCAAAGAACTGTTTGCATATAGGGTATATCAAATGATTTTAAATTCTTGATTTCTACTAATTTTTCTTCTTCTAAAATCCTTGCTACCCAAAAAGGAATCTCGAATTCTGACCCCTTTGTAATTTTAATTTTACCTGTACCAATATTAATAGCAGGAATATCAATTAAACCTTTTACTAGAACATTCTTTTCTTCAAAATCGAAGACTATTCGCTTTAGCTCAAGATTAGGATTGAATTCACTCACTGTTTTTTTCCTCCAAGAATGCTAAACTTTTATCTGAGTTTGAAAGTTTAGTTGGACTTCAAGGCAAGCTATTCCTATAATTATATCTTTGGTCTAAAGCTAAATTCAAGTTTTGCCTTGTAAGAGCCTTCTCACTAAACAATATTCATCTATTAGCTGAATATTATTGTTTCGTATTATCATTTCTGTTAAAGTGTTAATTTGTTGGTAAGACGACAATAGTATTAATACTATGATATGTGAGGTAAGTGAAAGTATTCGTAAAAGAGGCATGAAAAAAGAAAAAGTGAAGGAAGAAGAATGCTCCTAATTTTCTAAGAGATACTCCGCATTGAAATCACTAACTTTCTTAATGTGATAATCTTCACAGAGAATATTTCGAACTTCACGTGTTGAAACCGACAGGGAAACCTTTGTAGTTCGACCATATCTACCTAAACTAACAACTTTAGTATTCACAACACCTAACATTGCGAGTTCATTGAGAAGTGAATTGGCTCTTCTAGGTGAAATTGGATCAAGACCTGTGATTTTACAGCATTCTAAATAAACTTTGTAAAGATCACCTGTAGTGATGATTTTTAAGCTGCTTTTCTCAAGAACATATGTACTCCAAAGAACCACTTTCGATTGAACGGGAAGACTAACTAAAACTTCTTCTACAGTATTCTTTTCAATTTGTTTCGTTGCTTTTCGCACGTGTTTTTCGTTAACAATTTCTTCGCTTCCTCGCTCCGCAATTTCAGCTGCAACACGGAGAAGATCTAATGCTCTTCTTGCATCGCCATGTTCTTGAGCAGCTAGTGCTGCACATAAACTAATTACTGATGGATTTAGTACTTCTTCGTTAAATCCTTCTACTGCTCTATCTGAAAGGATATCTTCAAGTTGTCTAGCATTGTATGGTTTGAATACTAACTCTTCTTCTGAAAGGCTTGACCTTACTCTTGGATCAAGGGTTTCTTTAAAGGAAAGATCGTTCGTTATACATACTAATGATACTTGAGCCCTTTTCAAATCTGTATTTATCCTTGTTAATTGGTAGAGGACGTTATCTCCACTTTTGTGGTGTAATTTATCCAATTCGTCAAAAACTACTATTAACAATTGTTTCTTAGAATCCAATTTTGTTTTAAACCGTTTAAATACCTCATCCGTTGGTAATCCTGTAAATGGAACTGATTCTCCTACAACCTCGCAGAGTCGAGCCAAGACTCTATAATCGGTGTCTACTTCTACACAATTTAATAATGAAACAACGATGCTCTTTCCAATTGAAGCTGCTCTTGTTCTTAGATATTTAGTAACAAATTTGGAGACTATTGTTTTTCCTGTTCCTGTTTTCCCGTAGAGAAAAATATTACTTGGTCTGTTGTCTCTTAGTGCATTACCTAACATCTTCCCTAGAAATTCTATTTCTAAATCTCTGTGTGGTAATCTTTCCGGAATGTGAGAAGGTCTAAGTACCTCGTGGTTTTTGAAAATGCTTGGACTTGAGATGAATCGATCAAAGATTGCGTCTAATGGGTGATCTGACATTTGTTTTCTGTTTTTCTCCTGCTGCTACGTTTTACTTACTTGTGCGTTTAATAAGGCACTTACTTATTCAATTCGGCAAATAGTGGAAAGACCACTACTTCTAGTGGAACTTTTACATGCTGTCTTGTACACTTCTGATATATAAAATTTACTAACCTCTTATTCTAGTGGAACGTTGAAATTTCGACGAGAAAAGACCAAAACGGTTAATAATTTGTATTATTCTGAACAAAATTCAGAATAAAAACCAAGTAACTGAACCCATTGGTGGATATACTGTTTTGATAATTCTATTTGAGTGTGGTCACGAATAAGGATCTCGGAGCGTTTCTTTTTCAAATCTTGAAATGCTTTTTTGGCATCTTTTGCAGTCATCCCATTAACTAATTTGTAAATTAGAGACATGCTTTCTTTTCTATTTAGTGCTCGTTCCCAACCTTTCCATACCAAATGTTCGTATTCATTATTGAACGTCTTATTAAGGCGTTTACGGATAAAGCTGAGCGCTTTCTTACGATCCTTACTAACTAATGTTTTTGCAAGAGTTTGCAAATCGAGAATTTTTTCTGACCCAGACATTTCTTACCAACCCGCCTAATTTTAATTCTTTGCCTATTTCTTTCTTTCGTTCTTTCTATAGCAAATAGTTAGTCAAACCAAGTAAAAAATCATTCGATTATCTCAAATATCATTTAAAGAATACCTCCATATTAGAAGCCTTTTATTTATTCTACGAGAGAATTAGTAATGAAATCCAAATATTGATAGGTTGAACGAAATTTGACCATTGCAAATCTCTCTAATTCCAAAGATGATTCTAAAAAAATTCAGAAGGAAATTGAAACTGGAATCATAAAAGCGATAGGTGATATTACAAACGAAGCTGATTGGCCTGAAGGCGCAGATGCTTTTGATGTTCAGTTAATTATTACACAGTTAGCTCGGAGTGCTGCGCATTTGCGGGATACTCGTCGTATTGAAAATGAAAAAAATCACCCTCAAAAAAACTGTTCTCAGCGATAAATACAGGTTTCGCACTACCAAAACCTTGTTGCTGTGTGAGATTAAAAGCATATTTGGTATATTTTTCTTTCAACAATCCAGAAAAAAGTTTTTTAAATCATAGTAAAAAGTGGGGAATTATTGTAAGTTTATCTATAACAAGAAGATATCATAAACTTAGACTGAAATTAATCGCAAAGGTTTTATAGCAGTCTAGTCTGCGAAAGAATAGATTAAACTAAAATAAGTGGTTGTTGAATAAACATGGTCCGTTGGCAGGGATTATCTAAAAGAACAAAAACTGGTGCACGAATCAAAAAGCATCACGAGAAACGAAAACGAGAATTAGGCAGACCAGAAGCTCAAACAATTATAGGTGAGAAAAGGGTCAAAAAAATACGCACAAGAGGAGATAACTTAAAATTACGTGCTTTTCGATTGGAATTTTGTAATCTAACCGATCCGAATACCCGAAAGGCTGAAAAAGTTAAGATTCTTGATGTTGAAATGAACTCAGCTAATAAAGAATTTACACGTCGAAAAGTAATGACAAAAGGTGCTTTAATTAGAACTGAGAAAGGTTATGCAATTATTACTAACAGACCTGGTCAAGAAGGGTTCATATCTGCCGTTCCAACACAATTTGATGTTGATGCAACACAAGAAAGAACTATTTCTGCAAAGAAGAAGAAAAGACAAACTCTACAAAGGAAGAAAGTTGGTAGTGCTTCCGGAACTCAAAAGAAGAAAACAACCACAAGAAAGCTTGTTCCAAAAACCGCACCAGCTAAAGAAGCTTCTCCAGTAAAGAAAGAGTCTGTTGCTGAGAAAAAAGAACCAGCAAAAAAGAAAACTTCTAGCACAAAGAAAGAACCAGCAAAAAAGAAAGACTAGGCTAGTTATTCACTAGTCGTTTTTTTTATTATTTTTAATTCATTTACCGTACGAGTATAGTAGAAACTAGTATCTGTTTTCTAAATCGAAAAATTAAATATCCACCAAATGAATTACTTAATTATGGTAACTATAACAAATTTTTTTGGCACAAATTGGTGTTCTGATTGTAAACGTTCTAAAGCATTTCTTGGGGAACATAGAATTTTTTATAATTGGGTAGACATAGACCAAGATGAAACTGCAGCGTTAAAAGTTGAGAAGATAAATGAGGGAAAGAGACGAATACCCACGATTGAATTTTCAGATGGAACATTTCTTACTGTACCAACAAATACTGAACTAGCAGAAAAATTGGGTTTAGTTACAGACGACGCACATGAATTCCATGAAGTAATGATAATAGGTGGCGGACCTACAGGTTTAACTTGTGCTCTCTATACCTCTCGAGAGAGATATTCAACTTTATTGGTAGAAAAAGGAGCACTAGGGGGGCAAGTAGGCTTTACAGAAAGATTAGATAATTATCCTGGGTTTCCAGATGGGATTTCAGGAGAAGATTTAGCAAAACGAATTATTAAACAAGTGGAAAAATTTGGTGTAGAATTTCTCAAAGCAACTGAAATAGTCAAGGTTCGAAGTGCAAAAGGGTGTTTAATTGCAAAAACATCTACTGGAAAGGAATATGATGCAAAAGCCATTATCATAGCAACAGGTAGCAAATATCGAATGCTAAATATTCCCGGCGAACGGGATCTGCTTGGATATAAAGTGCATTTTTGTGCAACCTGTGATGCACCATTCTACAAAGACAAAGAAGTGATGGTAATTGGTGGAGGTAATTCAGCTTTTGAAGAATCAATATTCATCGCACGTTTTGCCAAGAAAGTAACAATTGTAGGTCGATCTGACCAATGGAAAGCAACGACGATTCTTCAAGAAAAAGTTGCAGAAACACCCAATATTGAATTAATCAACAATAAAGTTGCTAAAGAGTTCCTTGTTGGAAAAAGAAAATCACTCCAAGGAGCAGTTTTTCAAGATAAAAATACGAGTGAAGATTTCACTTATCACCCTGATGGAATATTCATTTTTATTGGCTTGGAACCAAATGCTGCTCTTGTCAAAGATTTAGTCGATTTTGATGATGGTGGTTTTATTGTAACAGGTTATCATATGATGACCAAAACTCCGGGATTATTTGCTGCAGGTGATTGCCGATCTGGGTCAACTCAACAAGCTGCTTCTGCAGCAGGTGAAGGAGCAGCAGTTGCTCTAATGGTGAGAGAATATCTAAGGAATAATTAGAAAATTGGCTGGACAGAAAATGAGCTTATTTAATACTCATTTTCTAAATCAACTTCATTCATAAATTTCTTTTCACCTCGAGCAACGCGAGTAATATTGTTTATTACTTCATCCCAACGCTTTAGATCATTCATTGGTGATGCTCCTCTGTGTGGTGAAAGGATAACATTGTCTAGATTATAAAATGGATAATGAGCTGGATGTTTTCGTCCTTGTTCATCTGGATCTGGTCGATAGTCATACCAAACGTCTATAGCTGCGCCTGCTATTGTCTTATTCTTAAGTGATAGATACAAACTTTCTTCATCAATTACTTCTCCTCTAGCAACTGTAACTAATAACCCATCTGAACCTAATAATTCAAGTTCTTTTTTGCTAATCAGTCCTTTTGTTTTAGAAGTTAAAGGAACAGCAACAATTAATATATCAATTACATCAAGAAATTTGTGTAATTCATTATTAGAATATTTTTCAATTTTTGTTGGCAAATCTGTGACTCTATCTCGAGTCCAATCTCGTTTTAGTACATGAAATTCAACATTAAATCCTGAAAGAAATTTATGGACTTTTGTGTTTACTGCTCCAAAACCAAGTAGACCTATTTTTCTGTCTCGAAGAGGATTAGACTGTGCGTCAGTGTCTCCTTTTCGCCATATTCCCTCAGCCATCCAATTATGGTGTGGAATTATCTTATTTGTCAATGAAAGAAGTAATGCTACAGCATGTTGTGCAGTGAAATAAGTATTTCCGTGACCATTTACAAGAGTTATTTTTCTAGTTTGATTCAATTCTTTAAAAAGATCTGTTAGATGTTGCACACCAACTCCTGGGTTAATAAACAAAACTAATTTTATAGCCGCTTCAAGAAATTCTTTAGTAGGTCGCCAACCAATAATGATATCAGCTTGTGCTGCAAATTTTATCAAAAATTCTTGGGAAATTTCCTCTGGAAAAATGAGCTTTACTTGTGGATAATTTTCTAGATTGTTCCTTATGTATTCTCGTAAACGTTCTGGTACATCCCAGAAAAATAGTACAGTAGTAGATTTTCGTTTAATCATTTTTCTTCACTTTTATATTGAGTTACACTTTGAATAAAAAATTTAACTATGGTTGGAAAATTATTTGATTTCAAGACTACTGTAGTGAGTTATTATTTAGAAGAAAAAAATGAAATGAGTGTGTTGAAGTGAAAATCACTTAACTTAGGGGGAAAATTATTTTTTCCCGTTTTCAGTCGTGAAGAAAACAATGCTTTCCATAGGAAGCTTTTGCATACAAACCGGACATTCACCTTTGATTTTTATCCATTCTTGTAAATGTGATAAATGACATTTTGTTTCACATAAGCTACACATGCCTACATCATCTCCAAAAGCAATTGGTAATTTACATACAGAACAAATAAGTAATTCTTTGCTACACTCTGCACAGAATTGGTTATCTTCTTCAAGTGGATTGCCACAATAGTAACAAGTGAAATGTTTCAGTGATGATAAATCATGAGCGATTTTATTGATTTTTGTCTCAGCTTCAATAGTGTTTTCTTTTAAACCGTCAGGAATAATTACAAATCCATTGTCAATGACAAATGTAATATCATCCGGCAAATCAAGCAGCCAATTTTGGAGAGCAATAGTATCTTGAAAAGCTAATATTTTTGCCATTTCTTTAAGTGAAATTGAATTATAACGTTTGAATATTTGTTTTAAATCATTCACCCTTTCTTCTTCTGGTTTTGCATAATTAACCGGTAAAATGGTATCTTTAGCTTTTTGTACGATAGACGAATTTCTGATCGTATCAGCAATTTCATGGACTACCTCTTCCACTTTAGCAATAGGTCCTTCTCCTTCCTCTGCTCTTTTCACCTCTTTTTCAATTGCATTTTGAACACGTTTTATAGGTCTTGCGTTTATTATCTTTCTAACCAAAAATCCAACTGGAATGGCAATAGATAAGATGATTACAAATGGAATAATAAATACCATTATTCTACCTACATTAGCGGTTTTCTCTGGTGTGGCAGAATTTGTGATTGGTGTTTCAGTGACTGAAAAGTCAAAGAATCCTCCTATTGTATTCTTTATTTTGATATAATATGTTGATGTTTTTTCTGCTGTAAACTGGAATCGATCTCCAGAATCAGATGCACTATCAACTTTTAAACCTGAAATTTGAAATGGTGTTTGATAGATAAATAATGAAACATCCATATTCCAAAAAGAATTGGTATCACAGACTATTGAATATGTGTGTCCTTCTTCGAATTTAATCTTTAAATTTCTATGTGTTGGAAATGATACACCAGAAACAGAATATCCAACAGAAATTTCTTCACTAGAAACAACTGGAATCAAAACTGCTAAACCAAAAATTAACCCATAGATTGCTAAGGGAATAAGTATTAATTGTAGTGTTGTTTTCTTGTTCATTGTTTGTCCCAGCTTTATTTGAATCAGCAATAATATAAAGCTTAGTAAACGAAAAAATCCATTAGCAAGTGATTTAATACGGAATATTAATTATTATAAATTGAAATAGTCTTGTTATATTAGCTTCTTAAGAAGTGACTATAAAAATGAGAATACTAGGTTTAACAGATCTCCATTCTGGTGGTATGTTTCCAGTTGATGATTTACAAAAATTAATCCAAAAAATAGCAATTGATTTGTTAATTATTGCAGGAGATCTTACAACTTGGGGGAAACTAGCACAAGTAAAAAAAGTTTTAGAAGAAATCGATTCAATTGATATTCCCATTTTTTATATTCCTGGAAATATGGATTCAAGAAAATCGGGCGATATTGAATTTTCAAATATTTCTCCACTGCATGGTCGAATGAAGCTTTTTTCAGGTATTTACTTCGTTGGTTTAGGTGGTTCTAATAAAACACCGTTCAAAACTCCTTTTACTCTATCTGAGAAGAAATTAGCTGCAATATTGGATCAAGCATTCAAAGACGTTCCTAAGGGAAAACCTCTTTTTGTTATTAGTCATGCTCCTCCATTAAACTCCGAAGCAGATAAACTTCATAATGATGAACATGTTGGGAGCTCAGCTGTTAAGGAGTTTATTGAAAAAAATAACCCCTTGGCTATCCTTTGTGGACATATTCATGAATCTAAATCTATTAGCAAGATTAGCTCAACTCTATGTGTAAATCCTGGTCCCGCAAGACATAGAAATGCAGCAATAATTGAAATAATAAAAAATAAAGAAAATGAATTTGTTGCTACAAGTAAATTCACACTCTTCTAGTAATTAACTAATTAAGTGTTAGAATTACCTGAAACAACTATACCATCTCTTTTTATTTTGCCATCTTCTAATTCAATGGCTCGCATGCCATCTTTAATGATATTTATGTCATGAGTTGCAACAAGAAAAGTAATATCGGTTGTCTGGTGAAGTTTGTAGATTTGTTCAATCGCTTGTTCCGCAAGATCTGAATCTAGATTTGCAGTAGGTTCGTCTAAAATAACAATTGGTGGATAATTATTGTTTGCAATAGCTAATGAAGCTCTTTGAAGCTCTCCGCCTGATATTTCTAAAGGAAAAGAATTACTACGATGTTCAATATTGAATTTCGTTAAATAATCATTGACAGCTTCTGAACTTATGTCAGTGAAAACTTTCCCAGAAAAGATATCTTTCAAATAGAAATTCTCAGTTACGGTTAGAAATGGATGGAGATTTCCTTGTTGTGATACCAATCCAATATTCTCTCTTCTAAAAGTTGACTTTTCCGCATCAGAAAAGTTGCTAAATAATTCATCTAAGATGGACAGCTCTCCTAAAGAGATTTTTTCCAAACCTGTTATTAGCTTCACTAAGGTAGTTTTTCCAGATCCACTTGGACCTAAAATGAATAACAATTCACCTTTGTTAAGTTTCAGGTTAATATCTGTAAGCGCACGGACTTCATTGCCATTGCTTTGATAAATTTTTGACACATCTTTTAATTCGATTGCTGGTTGGTAATCTTCAAAATAGTTTTTAGGAAGTTCTTCCGTAATCAATTCTTTTCTAACTAATTTTATGTCTTCAAGAATGATTTCCTTAGGTTTTATTTTTTCCGGGTGGTGTAATTTAACCATTCCTTTCTTTGACATTTGTAACTCAACAGATTCTTTTAATTGCAATGTATCTACAACTAGATCTGGCAAACGAATATTATTTGTAGAATCTATTTGACTATTGAATTTCAAGGGAAATTTATTCTGACCTTCGAAAGCATTCTGTTTATTTAAGTTGATAATAGACGAAACACGACCGTCACGTATTTCACAAGTTCTATCGACTCCTTCTTGAAATCTTGGGTCATGAGTTACAACCAGAATAGCTGTGTCAAAATCTTGTGCTACTTGTCTCAAGACCTCTTTTACTCGAGTAGTATTCAAACTATCAAGTTGCCCTGTTGGTTCATCACACAAAAGCACAGGTGCTCTCTTGGCTAATGCACAAGCAATAGCTGTTCTAATCATCTCTCCACCAGACAAACCTCGTACAACACGTGATTTTAAGTGATCAATACCTAGTTTTTCTAGGATAGAAGCATTACGGATGTAATCTTCTTTTGTTGCTTTCTTTTTGATATTTGAAAGGAAATTCATATTATCTTCTATTGTCCCATCTAAGAATAGTGTTCTTTCTGGGAATTGATCAATGATCCCTATCATCTCAAGCCTATATGTATTGAGAGTTTTTGATGTTAGGTTTTCTAATTCATAGTCGCCAACTCGTACATACCCACTAGAATACATTTCTAAACCTGCAATAATATTCACTAAAGTTGTTTTACCTGAGCCGCTTGGACCAATTATAGTAATAATTTCTCCTTTCTTTACTGTCAAATCACAACCACGTAAAGCTGGTACTCGAGTGTTTGTTTCCTCATCAAGGAATATTTTGATTAAATCTCTTATTTCAATCATTAACCTCACTCCTGTTTAATGGGTCGATACTTGTTGACCCGATGAATTATTTCAACAATCCATCCACTAATAATGAGCACTAAACATAATATGATGATAAGAAGGGTTAACCAGAAAGGTAACCACGGATCAAATTTAGTGAAATTTTCTTTTACATTCAGTAGAGTACCCAGTACACTATTCACTAATAGACTGTTTACTACTGTCGAAATTATAAGTGGAATAAAAATTATTAGTGCAAATTCGATTGTGAAACTTCCCCAAATTTGTTTTCTCTGGGCACCAACTTGATACTCGGATTCAATTATTCGTAACCTGTAGGCATAGATGTTTTTCGCTGTAATATACCCAAAGAATACCAATGCTAACATTGCAATAATTGCTATAATAACAAAAAACACAATGAAAAAATCATCAATTTGAAGAAACATTGATTGTTCTAATTCATCTTTAATCACAGTACTTAGACCGAATGATTCGATAGTTTCACAAATTACAGTTGCATTTCCTGTATCAGAAATTTTCACTAAAAGATTATGGTCTCCATAAGCATTGGTGGAATAGCTAAGTTTCGGAATTAATTGAGAGAGAGTAAGATTACTGACTACTAAACTGTACCTGTCATAGTACCGTGAATAGAAATTAGTAGATTGCCTCCTGAGTAATGGAAAATAGTCAAAACTATTTACATATATCATTTCATATGGTTCATATGTTGGACTAGTAAATTTAGTGCTAAGAAAAATTTCGTGTTCATCATATTTTTTCTCTTTAGCAAATTTCGTACTCATCATAAATGTCATGTTATTTTCTAATTGTTCAATATCTTCTATTGAATAGTGAGTTTTTTCAAGTATTGATTGATTGATAATTTGTTTATACTCAGATACATTATGGATACTCAAAATAGTTATATCAAAACCCCTCTCAAATCTTTGGTATTCATTGGAATCAAAAAGTGACATTGTTGTTACGCCTGTAACAAGTTCCACACCTTCTATATCTGAAATATTGCCAATTATCTGTTGGTTCTGAATATCCCATTTGCTAACAAGGATATCTGAGTAACCCATTGTGAGATTTGTTTCAAGAGGTACATGCTCATTCACCGATCTTTTTACAATAAGTCCAGGTGTAATTGCTAAACAAATCATAAACATAGCAAGAATAGACCGAGTGTAATTTGTATTATATATTGAAAGATGTTTTAAGGAGAGGGTAAAATAGCTCTTTCTTTTCTTCCAGGAAAATTTCCCGATTGCTTGCCAAAGTAGCCGAACGATTCTTGAGAATAAAATGAAGATGGATGAAATGACCAAGAGAGCTCCAACTGACATCAAAAACATGAAAGTTACTTGTAGTGATTCGAATATTCTGCCTGGTAACATATAGAACATAAATGAAAACATCATCCCCACATAACCTATTGCAATCAAGACAAGCCCAGGCATTAGGATAATAAATTCCTGTGTGGAAAATACCTTACGGATAAACTTTCTCCGTTTTCTTTTATACATTTCTGCAGTTGTTTGGGCAGATTTTTTCGCTAACGAGTTTTCAATAATAAACCCTACAAATGAAAGTGCCACAAAGAGTGCTACTACAGCAACAATAATCACTGGTTCTGCTAAAACTGTAAAATAGTTTCCAAAATTTGTTGACCCCATACCAATAGATGCAAAATAACCGAATAATAATCCGAGACTAAATCCTGCAGTCAATCCAATTGTTGATACGAGAAGATTCTCTAAGAATAACATTCTTCTTAAGGTTTTAAACTCAAGTCCGTGTACTTTGATTAACTTGAACTTGGACATTTTCTCATGATCACCAATGTGAAAAGTTTCAGTGCATATCAAAGCAAAGAGAAAGATCAAAGGAATACCAGACGCAAAAACAAGTACTGTTTTAAAGGTCCATTTACTTTGGAACATAATAATTTCATTCAGCAAATCATAACAAAAACTGTCTATATAACTCGGGAGATATTGAAAATCATTAAATGAAAACTGAACGCTAACAAATTCATCATGAAGTTTATTTAAATTGCGGATATTCGAGGAAGTAATTTGGTAATCTAAATCAATTTTGATATTGATATTTCCTTGATATAAAACGTAGTTAGTTACTATTTGGGAAAGATATTGAGAGGTGGTGATGAATGTATCAGCATACTGATAAGTTTCATCCCCCTCATCAGGAAAATAATGATTATAATAGTTTCTCACTAAAATATCACTTGAAAAACCAGCTTTATAAAAGACATTTAGTAGATTATCTAAAATACCCACTACAGTGAAGTTCTGAACTTCTGAGAATAGAAAATCGCTATTTTTTAAGTGAATAGTATCATTAACAGCATAAAGGGGTTTGCTCCTATTACTCGGAAGATAGAGAATTTCATGAGTGTTTTCAGGTATTTTTCCTTCTATAAGACATTGTGGCAAAAGTGAAATTGGTTCTCCACCAATACCTAATAATTCCGTTACATTGTAATCGCTTTCTGAAATGTTTTGAAAATTAAGAAAGCCCGCCGTCATTACAGGTGTATAACTTTTCACCAAATCTGGTGCTTTCTCATCAATGAATTCCATTGCTTCATTTACTGCTAAATCAAAATAATTTGAATTTTGTTCAAAATAACTTAGACTCACATCGTTAATTCTAATACTTAACATATTGTCTTGACGCCAATCATCCCTATTCTCAATATGATCCATGAAAGATTTGTACTGGTAAGAATACCAGGACATAAGAAAGGTAGTTAATAAAGTAAAAACGATAATGCTCGTTAAAACAGTGAATATGAGTCTACGTTTCCCTGTTTTCAAAAACACTTTAAACAAAGCGTTGAAAGAATGCTTCCCTAATTTCTTCTTTTTCTCGTTGCTAGCGCTCAATAATTCCCATTCTCCACTTCTAGAATTAATGCTATTTTCTATAAAAAGGTAACCAAATTTCCTATTAAATAATCCTAATTCACCAAAAAATTGAATCCGATAAATTTCATTCTGTATACTTATGGTTGGTTAAATTTTTATATTCTAATATTCTACTTTAGTTACGTGGACAAAATGGATACACACTCCCGGACATTATGACTTAGTGCGAGGGGATCTCGCCGCTAGCAATGGTCGATTTTTTAGTTAGCGGAGCGAATAGTAGATCCATTACTTTCTGATAGGATTAAATTCATTTGTAAATGAATCTGGGATAGTATCAGAAAGAGAGTGTCTCTAATACTAACGTTCTTTTCATAGTATCAGAAAATCGATTTCATTTTACTTGTTGTTGAATTGTGACAGAAAGATATTGAAAAAAAGTTTTGGAGAAAAGAAAAAATGAGCAGACACAATAAATTGCGATTCTTCATGTATAAAGTTGCAAATAAATTACGCTATTTAGAAGGTGAAGAGTTCGCTGTAGAGATTGATGCGATCATTGAAGAAATTCAAAGAAAGAAACTTGACACTTGGGGAGCTTACAAACAGTTGATTGTGAGACTTGAGTGGCAAAAACAGAAAGCATTAGAAAAACCAAAAACAAAGGCAAGACAATATGACCCCTTTGAAATACCAAAATCAGGAATTGGTCGTATTGCTTTGTTCGGTCTTTCCAATGTTGGAAAAAGCACTTTGATGAATGCAATAACAAACACTGATGTTGGCATTGGTAATTTCCTAAATACAACTACAATAGGTCAAGCAGGAGCTTGTGAATACGAAGATGTGACATTTCAAATCGTTGACTTACCTGGATTCTTAGACTTCAAAGAAGATTGGGCACTCAGCAAACAAATCGTTAGAGTTGCTCGAACAAGTGAAGCAATAGTATTGGTCATTGATTTAACAATGGATATTGAAAGACAACTGTTCTTCTTAACAGAACAATTGACAAACGCAAAATTGATGGTAGATGGTGAATCAAGCTATAAAATCGCAATCATAGCGACAAAAGGTGATTTACCGGGATCAAAAGAAGCATATCAAGAATTGCTTGAGAAGACCAATTGGGAAGTATTTCCAACAGCTTACAACAACGAAAAATCACTCGAGCAATTGAAAAAACAACTATTTGAGATGCTAGGTGTTATTCGTGTATATACCAAACCACCTGGAGAAAAACCCAATTTAGAGAAACCATTTGTGACTCCAGAAGGAGTAACAGTGAAGGATATTACAGAGAAAATCCATACCAGCTTTCTACAACGATTTCGATATGCACGTATCTGGGGGTCCTCCTGCGATTTTGAAGGACAGCAGGTTGGTTTGGAACAAATATTACATGATAAAGATATCATTGAATTAGTCTTGAGCCAGAAGCAGCTAAAAAGCTGCCCCAAGGCTAATTAGCTTTTTCTAAATGATATCAATATTTGAATAGCTATTTTTGGAAAAAAAGAATAGAAGGGAATTTATTTCCCAAATATCTATTGTTATTCAACTTTTTAGCTTTCTAATAAGTTGGTTCTTGACTTTTTGCTAGTTTGTCAGGATTGCGAATCAATCCACCTAAAGCTCCTGCTATTACGTTGAAAACTAACGAGATAAGTGAGAAGATAAAAGCAAAAAGCAATCCAATTAAAATGAGTATTATTATCACTTCGCTTGGAATTTCAAGTGTTTCCGCTTGTCCTAATGTTGCAATCGAAAAGATAGTACCAAAAATAGCTGCACCACCAATAACTGTTGCAAGAATCATTACTATAGCATTTAGTAAAAATGTAAATACTGAAACTAGCAATCCTGCTATTGCTCCTTTGCTAGGTGAAGTTGCTATCAAACCCGCAACAAAGCCTGCGATTAACCAAGCACCAATTGATAATGGGACAAAAGACCAACCTGTGCCAATTAATCCTGTTAAATACATAGCGAGAACAAAAAGACCTACACCAATTATTGCACCGATAAATCCGCCTAAAAGCGCTTTTCTTTTTATCATTGTAATCTACCAATAAACATTCTATTAGCAAGAAACACCTTATAATAATAAAAGCTTGCCTATTTAAACAGCTGATGAGTAACTTGAAACAATTTTTCTCAGCAAGTAAGAGACGAATAGGAGAAAAGAGCCTTTTTTTCAAGTAATTTTAAATTTAAACAATGAGTAATAAATATAGATGCCTGCATCGGGAGGGCTCTTTAAGTGATTAAATTTAAAATTAAACATTTACTGGTTATTACTTTAATTTGTTCATTGGCTTATCTTTCATTTATTCCAAGTGTTGGAAACACACAACAAACGATAATAAATGAATGCAAAGATAAGGCAGTGAAAGAATGGACGTTAATGTTATACTTTTGTGCGGATACAAGATCTGGAATAGTTACACCGAGTATTGATAATTCAGGTAATTTTCTTCACGCAGCTATGACAGAAGCAAAGATGAAATTACAAACAATGGATTTACTACCAGGTTCAATAACAGATCTCAATGTAATCGTTCTGTACGATTATCCATATACATTTCAGGACCCAAATGGGCATGCAATGATTTACCAGCTAAGAACAACTGCAGATGGTGGAAATACACAAGAAGCTGCGTGGGGTGCAGTAAACATGGGCGACCCGACAACTCTGAGTAATTTTGTTACTTTTTGTAAAACTAACTTTCCAGCAAATAATTATGCACTAGTTCTATCCGACCATGGGCGAGGGTATGCTGGTTATTGTTATGATTATCATGCACCACATCCCTACTGGGAATATGCTCTGGGGGATAGTTTATCAGTGCCGGAGTTGGAAACTGCACTCTCTGGAGCCAACAATGTTGATGTGTTGATATTCAATACTTGCCTAGGTGCATCTTTTGAAATGTCTTGGCAACTTGTGGGAGAAGTATCTTACATTGTAGCTGGTGAGTCAACTCAAGGTGCAAGTGCATTACATCACCCTCGAGAGATTGCCTATGCTCTTAGTAGAGATTTAACAATGACTCCAAAAGAATTAGCCCAAGCAGCATACAACGGAGCAGTGGATCCAGTTGTTCTGCCTAGTTATTATGATTGGTCGACAATATCACTCATTGATTTAACAAAGTTCGACATCACGGTTGGAGTGCCATCTTTTATGGAAACCTTCGATGACTTCACTCAGAAATTGGTGGATGAAATTGACTATTCAAGTAGCACTATGATTCCTTATTTTAAAAATTTCAGAGGAAATTTAACATCAGAAGGTTTAGCTACCTCGGAATCAATGATGGTTGATTTGACAAATTTCATCGAGGAAATTGTCGCAAATAAAACTGATTTACATTATACAGAAACAGGCGATTTAGCAACCACTCTCTTAACTTTCCTTGCCGAGAATTCAAATGGTTTATTGGTCAATGAATCACATGCATCCTATTACGATGAATACATGAATGGTTTTAGTTTATGCTTCCCAGACAGCTATGATATGTTTAAGGGATTCATGTATCCGAATCTCTACGAAAATTTCAAGATAAGCTTCGAAAGTAGTTGGTGGGAATTTATAGGAAAACTTTACCCGCTCCTATCTTTTGAAAAGTTCAAATTAAAAGACTTTTATGAAATCCAATTGTTACACATTGATCCTTCAATTCGATTGGATGTTTACATTAATCCTTTTGAGGTGACTGCAGAGCGTCATGTAGGATTGAATGATGACTTTGCAGAAGTTAATATGGGCGTGGAACTCGGTATAGAAGGAGCAGAATATCATGATGATTTAATAGGAAACGTGATGATACGAATACCAACAGCAAGTGTTCAGCTAAGTAAAGCAACTGGAACAGAAAATTTCAGAGTAGTAATCAATGCAACGAGTGCAGCAAGTGCATCACAAATTGCGAATCTCACGGTAAAACATGTTAAGAACAATGAGGTTATTTGGCAAGAAAGTCAACAAGGCGAAATCGAAGTTGGACAACAACTAAGCTGTGATGTATCAATGGATGATGAAATGACAGATTTCGAAGTTGAACAAATTTGGACAAATACAACAGAAAAAAGAGGTTTCATAGGACCTAACAAAGGGCTGGTATTTACAACCATAGCATTCTCATTGACAATAATCATAGCAATTGTTTATCGGAAAAGTTTTCGAACAAAAAAAGCATGATACATCCATTTAATAGTAGATGAGTTTCATTTTTCAGTGAAATTCCTCTACAAATAGCCTTTTTTAAGGAAGAAATCATTTAGAACAATAATTGCATCTTAATTATTGACGTGATAAAATTGGAAGTACAAGCAATTACCTCAGATGAAATATTTCAAGAATGGCTGAAAAAAGCAGATGGTAAAACATTGAAAAAATTCTTTGAAAAAAAGAAAGTTGATTTTAGAAGAGAACATGTGTCCGCAGTAGAAACGGTATACAGTGTATCAAAGTTTATCGTGGTATATTTTCAGAAAAAAATACCAGAAGCATTTGTTGCAGGGGCAGACGGAAAAGTAGAAACTGTCACAGCTGACAAATTACACAAGTACAAATTCTATGATTTCAAAGGAAAAAAAGTAGATTTTGATCAATGGAAAGGAGATACAAGTGTACCATTTCTAGCAAGTATTAGAAGAGTAGATTGTCAAAAATGCCATGGATCTGGGACACACAATTGTGATAAATGTAGTGGCTCTGGACGAGTAAAATGTGATAAATGCGATGGATCTGGAAAACGATCATGCTCCTCATGTAGAGGAAAAGGAGTAGTAATCATTGATTTAGACGTTTATGATGTTAATAACAAGAAAACAAAAGTAGAAAAGAACATTCCTTGTGAGAAATGCGGTCATACCGGAGAAGCTGTTTGTTCAAAATGTGGTGGAGGGAAATCAGTTTTATGCCGAAATTGCGAGGGAGGAAAAAATACTTGTAAAGACTGTAAAGGATTTGGTGTATATTATCAATTCAAATATGAAGCAGTGCCTTTCTTGTCACAAAGAAAAAGTGCAATGGTATTCTACAAAAGAGATGTAGAGAAATTTATTGATAAAAAAGATGTAGAACAACTATTGAACTCGAGAGAGACATCAGGATTATCACTATACAACATTGATGACCTAAATCAAGCAAGACTAGTACCACAATTGAACTACTGGACACCAGAAGCAGATAAAATCTGTAATGAAGCCAAAAAAGAATTCAAGAAACTAATGAAAAATAGAGAAGTGGAAGAAAAACAGAAGATAATGGTCTTTCCAGCATTACAATTAAGATGTAGAAGCGTAAAAGGAAAGAGCTTTGAAATTTTCGGTATTGGAAATACAAACAATTTTGCAATTCTAACTGATGGATTCAAATAAAACAATCCATCAAAATATTTTCTTTTTCACAGAAAAAAAGCTAGTTTCTTTTTGTAATTAAGTTATTTCACAGTAAACTCAATTTAAATTGCTTTGAAAACCTAGTTTCCACCATAGAGAATTAAACTGGACGGGGAAAAAGTTTCCGCACGTCCAGGAAAAGGAAATAGGGATTTATTTAAACACTTCTCGAAAGAAAAGTGTTTATTGTGGGGAGAGAGGGATCCGTCAAAAAACAAGTTTTTGTCGGATTTCAAGTTAATATTGACTTGCTTGAATAAAAATATATCTACTTCGAACATTAATCACCGAAAATCCTCTCTCTGTAAACGCTTTTTAGCTTGCTCTTTTATGTTGCTTTCTTTGTTTTTCGCTTTCAATCAGTCAAAAAACAGTGAAATTCCGTTTATTTGCTATTTCTGCAACTGAATTCTGTATTTAAAAGCAATATTTTAAATGGTAAAACTCCTACATTTAGTTACTATGAAATTATCTTTCCCTATTTCTCCAGAACAAATAAGAGAGGGAATGAAGGAAGTAATTGAAAAGATACAAAAAGAGACCAAGTGGGATTTGGTTAGAAATCTATCAGACGTTGCCATTACTTTGGGTTATGCTCCTGAATTTGGCGATGATTTTGGAGTAATTAGAAAACCAGATTCGATTATTTTTAGCGATTGGATTGAAAAGTTAATTCCAGATACTTTTAGATCTAACATTATGGAGTTTCTAGTTGTCAGAGAAGCTTTCTCATTTTTCATTGAAGATAAAGTTATTTTTGGAAAGCTAGCTGTTATTACTGAGTACCTACAAAATATACTCTCTTTTGCTTATCTTAGAAAAGCATACAATAAAAAATCGCTAGAGATAAAGTTCTCACATTTAAGGTCAAGATTTTTATTTATACCGAAAAATCTTGGTAGCGATGAAACAAGATTATACAATAAAAAATACGAGATACATTCAATTGTACTAACACAATCTATCTCCTATAATCTCTTATTGAAATCGTATTTAGATTTCGTTGAAGAATTACTTGATGAAGAAATTGATTTTGAAGAGATATTAGATTACCTGATTCGATATTTATCAAATTCTCCTCTCGAGATAGCCGCCCCGATTCGATTAAAAAGAAAAACTCTAAGAGTTCTAGAAAAACTAGTAAACATTGGCTTTGAATCATCCACAAAGGACATAGCAAAATATCTGAATATAAATCATACAACAGTGTTTAGAGAGTTGAACAAAATTGTATCAAGATACAATGCAACTTTTCGTGTAGAAAAAAACTTCTATTTATTAGGTCTAAATCATTATCTAATAATTGTCAAGTACAAGAAAGAGGATTCTTCATCAACTGAAAAGATTGTTGATTTGCTAAAATCAATGAGGTATATTTTTGAGATTTTTATTGGAGAAGGCTCAAATTTCAGTTATGTATACAGCCTAACATTGTGCCCAGATCTTGTAGCAGAATATCTAACTAAGAAATTGCTTAAACTTGAAAAAGAAAAAATTATTGAAGAATTTGATGTAATTCCTCTTAAAAATAGAACCTTTAGATCAGCATACATTGAGGATAGCTTTAATCCAAGTATAAAAAATTTCAAGAAATTGATAGATAACGAAATAGAATGTACGAAATTAACCAATTGGGAAAATAATAATTTCGAAGAAGATGGTGTATACAGGTTTACATCCAATGAAAAAAGATTGTTGCGGTTCTTGTCGATTTATATTTCAAATGGTATTGTTAATTATAATTATTATCGCGTTTTTCTACCAGAATGGAGAGATTTTCTTGTCGATCATGGTATTGATCCGAATGATATGAAACAATGTACAGACTTTGCTAATAAAATTAGAAACACTCTTTTAGAAAAAAAGCTCATTGATTTTCGATTAATTCTGTCTCTCTCAAATCTGATTGTAAATGATATGCTGGTTGTAAAAATTCCTTGTGATCCTGAAGATGAGAAAATTAAAACCCTTTTAAAGAAACTTAACGTTTTTGGTGGAAGTGTTGTTCTAGCAGCTTCTGATTATATCTTCTTTTTAGTTTACGGTTTGAATTTTCAACACCCGCTAGTTGAACTTATTATTGAAGAATTTAATAAAAGCGGATACAATGGTAAAATCTTTTCAGTTAAAAATGAAATATTCAGATACGTTCCATTAGAACTTTTGTACAGTTTTCCAGATCAAAAATGGTTGCTACGATAAAATGAAAAAATAAGATGAAAAGATTGATAAAATCTTATCATCATCCGCCAGAAGGGTTTGGATCTTCGTCGAATCCACCTGTGCTACCTCCACCAGAAGGTGCGATAACGCCTTTAGCGAGGAAACCTCCTGATAAGAGGAGTGTCAATACGATCATTGCAATAGAAATTAATTTTGGATTCAGTTTCTTCATTTTATTTTTTGTCTCCATTATTTATTATCAATAGTCTATTCCGGAAAATAGTTTAAATAAAGGACTTCCACGAAAAAATGGCACACAAACTTCTGTTTTAGGAAGATTTTTTGTCAAAATAACCTTTCGACAATAAAAGCATCCAAAGAATATCCTTGTCTTTTGAGATGCATTTCTGGAAGAAAATTTGTCTTTAATTAAGTAAATTCTAATTATATCTTAGAAGAAGAAGTTTCAGGGTTTGAACGTCGTCTCCTAAATCCGTTTCCCTCGTTCTTCTTCTCCAGGATCCTCCAGTTCTAAAAAAGAGCTCATCTCTCTGAATCTGGGGGTTTGATCTATTGCCTTTGGAAAATTCTCGGTGGATTTTCTTCTTTTCTCTCATTCTAGCTGTGTCTTTCAAAGTTTTATTAATCTGAAGTCATTATCTTTCTTTTCAAATATTGGTGCTCTGGATTCTATGTTTTACAGCAAGATTTTATAGGTTATAAACGCCTTATTGTTGTTATCATGAATCAGACTTTTCCAATGTCTCTTAAGCAAATTAGAGAGGAAATGAAGAAAGTTTTAGAAAAGATACACGAAGAGACCAAGTGTGATTTGGTACGAAATCTTTCTGATGTTTCCATAACTATTGGTAAAGCACCTGAAGACGACCAGGATTTTGGCACAGTACGAGAGCCCAATTCAATTGTTTTTGGTGATTGGATAGAAAAGCTAACTCCAAGTACTATACAAGTCAATATTCTAGAGTTTCTAATTATCAGAGCAGCTTTTACATTCTTCATCGAAGAAAAAACTATCTTTGGTAGGCTTTCAGTTATCACACAGTACATTCTAAATGTACTTTCTTTTGCTTATCTTAGAAAAGCATACGATAAGAAATCTGTTGAATTAAAATTTGTACACATACGATCAAGGTTCTTATTTATACCAGAGAATCTTAGCCGTGATGAGAGAAGGCTTTATAATAAAAAATATGAGCTAAATACGATAGTGCTTAAGCAATCAATTACCTTTAAGCTTTTATTGAACACTTTTTTGCAATTCACTGAAGACATTCTCGATGAAGAAATTGATTTCGAAGAGATACTTGATTACTTGATTAGATACCTTTCAAATTCTCCTCTTGAGATAGCCGCACCTATTCGATTAAAAAGAACTTCTCTGCAAGTTTTAGAAAAACTAGTAGATATTGGTTTTCAAGCTTCCACAAATGATATAGCAAACTCTCTAAATTTAAACCAAAAAACTGTTTTTCGGGAATTAATCAGAATTTCATCTCTGTACATTGCTTCTTTTCGTGTTGAAAAAAATTTCTACAAATTGGGTCTTAAGCATCATCTGATTATAATCAAGTATAGTAATCAAGATTCCTCAACCACAGAAAAGATATTAGATTCACTTAAATCAAATCGATATGTTTTTGAGATTTATTCGGGAGGAAACTCGGATTTCAGCTATGTTTATTGTTTAACTCTTTGTCCTTACATTGTAGCTGAAAATTTGATTTATAGACTGCAAAGATTTGTAAAAGAAGAAATTATTGTCGAATTTGATGTCATTCCTCTTAAAAATAGAATTTTTAGATCTGCCTTTGTTAAGGATAGTTTTCAACCGAGTGTTGCAAATTTCTCGAAGTTGATAAATGGCGAATTGAAATGCACAAAGCTAATCACTTGGGGAAACAATAATTTCGAAGAAGAAAATGCTTCTCGTTTTACATCAAATGACAAAAGATTGCTTTGGTTTATGTCATTATATCAATCAAATGGGATCGTCAATTACAACCACTATCGTGGCTTTACTGTTGAATTAAAAGAATTTCTAGCCGCCAATGGTTTTAATTGGGATGATATGCAAAGCGGTTTAGATTTTTTGAATAAAACTCGAAAGACTCTTTTGGAAAGAAAATTAATTGACTTTCGATTAAGACTCTCTCTCTCTCACGTCGCAGCAAATGAATCTCTTATTGTAAAAATACTTTGTGATCCTGAAGATGAGAAAATTAAAATGGTATTGGATAAGTTAAATATTTTTGGTAGTAGCATTGTTCATCAAGGGTATGAAAATCTTATCCTCTCAGTTTTTGGTTTGAATTACGAACACCCTTTAGCTACGCTTATTATTGCTGAATTAAATAAAAGTGGTTTCGATTGTGAAGTTTTTTCAGTTAAAAATATCGTTTGGCGGTTTGTTCCTTTGCACAAATTATATAGTTTTCCAGACCACAAGTGGCTTCTAAAATAAAGAAGAAAAGATTGGTGAATATTATCCACCATTGGGGTCGATTTCGTCTTCAAAACCACCTGTGCTACCTCCTCCGGAGGGAGCGATAACACCTTTAGCGAGGAAGCCTCCTGATAAGAGGAGTGTCAATACGATCATTGCAATTGAAATAATTTTGGGGTTTATTTTCTTCATTGTTTTTTGTCTCCATTGTGAAACTATCAATAGTCTATTCCGGAAAATAGTTTAAATAAAGAACTTCAGCGAAAAAAAGACACACTTTATTCTATTATTAGGAACAAATTTCTCAAAATAGTCTTTCGTTACTAGACGTTTCACAAAATTATCCTTGTCTTGGTAAATGCTTTTTTTGACAGAAAATGTGCCTTTAAACATACAAGTTCTAGTTATATCTTAGAAGAAGTATCTGGGATTTTGAACGTGGTCTCCATCTCTTTTCTCCCCCTTTCTTCTTCTCTTTTATCCTCTATTTCCAAAAAAGCTCGTCCACTTGAACTTGGATTTAGAATCATTTGCTTTTGGAAAATCTCCCGGCGATTTTCTTCTTTTTTTCTCTCACATCAACTATTTCTTTTTGAGAGTATTTAAAATAAAAACTCACTACATTTCTTTTCAAATTTGTTCTTTTCTAGCAAGAATTGTTTTTTCTTTTTTGAACGATTTTTTTACTACATTTTGATTTGTTCAATTATTAATTAACTATGAGATTAGCTCTCTCTCGAGATCGACCAATTTTTCCACCACTCTCTTCCCTTTTGGAGTTAGCTCGTAGTACAAACGTCGTGACCCTTCGAGTGTTGTTAATTTTATCAATTCGAATCCGTGTAGTATTTCTCGAACTTTAATTAATGTTCGATCATTCATTCCTAGTTTTCTTATTTTGCTTCCAAATATCTTTCCACGATTCCACAAGATAATCAGGAGTTTGAAAGTGTTTTTTTGGTTATTTAATTTGAAAATTAATAATTCTTCTTCTTTGTCGAGTTCGGGCATGGTTGTCTCAATCTCTCCCGATACTTATTTTCTTTTTCAGTTATTAAATCTTCTAATCATAAATATTGAAGCTATTTATTGTTCCGAATGATTTCCAGAAGAGATATTCATGGAGCCCTTCGTCCACAAAATTTTCTACCGTACCTATTTTCTTATAACCATTCTTTTCATAAAATTTTATTGCTTTTTCATTTGTCGTGGAGCATAAGAGGAAGACGTTTGGCAATTTTTCTGCAATTGTTTTTTCTTCTACATACTTCAATAGCTTTGACCCTATTCCTTTGCTTCTCCTCTCTTCTTGTAAGACGATTCTTCTGATGTAATTTGCAAACATGATATTTCGTTTGATTGCTATGAATCCCACTACTTTCTTTTCCTGCTCTGCGACAAATACCAGGTTTTTTCCTAGTCGATCGTTTAGAAATTTTTTTGCTCCCTCTTTTGTTAATTTAAATACTGTCCATGGAAATGTTGTGATATTTATTTCTGCACAAGTATCTATATCGTTTTCTTTCAATGGTCTTATTTTTATTTCATTCATTTCGATCACTTTTAATCAATTATCCGCCAGTCTGATACATAATTCCATTTCTTTGTTTGTTTATTTTTCGGACAATCTCTAGAGCTATCTCTTCTATTGTTCCCATTCCATCTGCGACAAAATAAACATTTTTTCTTACTTGGTTATTTATCTTAATGTAATCCTCTCGAGTTCAATATGGTCCGAAAATGAATTTATCGAGTATCTCCACTTTTTCTTTTGGGTCTGGTTCTTCTTGTAATACTCGTGAGCCATCTTCTCTCATGAAATATTTTCCCGTAAATGCTCTAAGAATTACTCAAGACAAAGTAGACTTGCCTGAACCCGAAGTTCCGGCAATTGTAATAACAAAGTGTTTTTTCAATCTCATTCATTTTTTATTGGGCAATCTTTCTTTTTGAAAGTAATTATAAATCAAATTTAGTTCAAAAATGGTTCTGAATAAACAAATAATATTCTCAAACGTCTCCAGAATATAATTGTCTGTCAACATGATTTTGATATTATTCTAATTGGTGTGAATCGAAGTAGAATGATCTCATATAACCATAAATCCAAGCGAAAACTTTACCTAGTGAAAAATAGCCTATTAATATGAGAGAATATGAACGAATTAGCACCAAATGTGTTTGCAGTAACCGGGTTGGGTTTGTATTCCGTACCGGTTTTTGTAATTAAAGCAAATGAAAATGAATTAGTATTGATTGATGCCGGTCTCAAAAAAGATGCAAAGACAATACTCAAGAAAATAAAAAACAAATGGGGTTCCCTAGATAAAATAAAAAAGATTGTCTTTACCCATCGGCATTTAGATCATACAGGTGGGTTACCTCAAATCCTAAAAGCAATTGAATTAGCGAATGAAAATAGTTCTGTGGAACTAATTTGCCACGAAAAAGAAGCAGAACACTTTATCGAAGAGTTAAAGGAATATGGTATCAAACCAACTAGAACAGTGAAACATGAAGAGTATATCACAAAAGATGTGAAGATTAAAGCAATTCACAATCCAGGACACACATACGGTCATATCTGTTTACTATTAGAAGATGAAAAATTGCTTCTGCTTGGAGACACTATCATGTATATCTCTGGGGTTTTAATGCCTGTTTTCAAAGCATTCCATGACGATTATAAACAATATAAGAAATCTTTACCTAAACTACTAGATTATGACTGGGAATATGCTATCCCTTCACACAATCGACCATTAAAAATCACTAGAGAAAAAGTTGAGAAATTCATCAAGAAAATGAAAAAGAAAAAATAACTTCTCTTACTATTTTTTCACTTTCTTTTCACAACAAACAAAAACAATTGTTTAAACATTAATTTTTGTAAATATTTTGTTATTAACCGAACAATATGATTGTGTGTTTATTCTGTTGTAGTTTGTATTCAAAATAATAGTCATCTTTGGAAAACGATGTAAATAAATCAATAGAGAAAAACAACCCCCGTCACGGGAAAAGGAAACCAGTTCAATATTTGATAGAAAAATCGTTCTAGAAAAAATATCCGCAGAACTAGAAAGAAAATACGGTATATTGTATATCGTAAGACTTACGATATGTGTCGTATATACTGCGATATGGTCCCTCAACCACTTATACCCCAACCGTTTTATTTATATTTGGAAAATTGAAAGTAATAACACATAAGTTATAATTTTTTATAACTAAAAAAATCCCTCGAGGGGAAATACCACAATGTCCGAAGAAATATTACAAGAAAAAGCACTGGTAATCGATAACGGAACTGGATTATCCAAAAACGGTTACGCCGGAGAAGATCAACCAAGAAGTGTTTTCCCAACACTAATCGGTTATCCAAAATACCAGAGCATTATGACAGACGTAGAACACTACGTGCGCGAGTATTATATTGGAGAAGAAGCCCTCAATTTAAGAGGTGTCTTAAAATTACTCTACCCAATTGAACACGGAACAGTAGAAGATTGGGATGCAATGGAACGAATTTGGCATTTCACATTTTACAACGATTTACGTGAGAACCCAAATGAACATCCAATTCTCTTAACTGAAGCCCCATTGAACCCTGAACACAACCGTGAGAAAATGGCCGAAATCATGTTTGAAACATTTGATGTCCCAGCCATGTATGTCTCTATGCAAGCAGTATTGTCACTATATGCCAGCGGCAGAACAACTGGTTTAGTTGTAGACTCTGGTGATGGTGTTACACACATTGTACCAATTTACGAAGGCTTTGCCCTTACACACGCTATTGACAGAATTGATTTAGCTGGTAGAGATATTACCAATTACTTCCGAAGATTACTCAGACAAAAAGGTTACAAATTAACCAGCAGCGCCGAACTTGAAATTGTGCGTGACATTAAGGAGAAACTCTGTTATGTTGCCCTCGATCCCGAAAAAGAACTTCAACTAGCCGAAAAAGTTTCTGGTATGGAGAAGAATTACCAAATGCCAGACGGAAACGTCTTGACCATTGGTACTGAGCGATTTTTAGCTCCAGAAGTATTCTTCCAACCACAACAAATTGGCCGAGAAGCTATGTCTATGGATGACGCAATCTTCCAAGCAATCAGCAAATGTGATGTTGATTTGAGAAGAGAACTCTACCAGAACATTGTATTATCTGGTGGTTCCACTATGTTCAGTGGTCTCAAAGAGAGATTGCACAAAGAGCTTACCGAGCAAGTTCCAGAAGGAATCGAAGTCAAAATCATTGCTCCACCCGAAAGACGTTACTCAGTATGGATTGGTGGATCTATCCTTTCCAGCTTGAAGACCTTCCAAAAGATGTGGGTCACCAAGAAAGAGTACAAAGACCTCGGTCCAAGCGCAGTTTTGAGATGCTTCTAAGCATCATCCTTTTTTCTTTTATTAGAAATAATGGATGGGCAAAGAAGTTTCAATTCTTTTTTTTATTTTAAACTTAAAACAAACCAATTTATTTTATTCTGTTAATTATTCACATATTTAGTGGATTATTTGTTTCTACATGTTTTTATTTGGTGGTTGTCTCCCCTGGATTATTTTTTTGGTGAAAATTACTTATAAATGCTTAATTATTTCTACTACATTAAATTTAAATAGCTATTTGTTTAATATAATTATACAGAACATTGTCTTTGAAATTAGCCAATCTTAATCCAATCTATTGATAAAAGAATTTTCAACAGGTATGAGCTTTTCAGAGATCAATTTTCATTAACATACTATAAAGGTGATTTACTCTGAGTTCAGAAAATAATATTGAAACAACCGAATATTTTGCATACTGTCCAGAATGTGGCAAATTAATGGATGAAAAACAATCTGGTGACATTGATGCTACTCAACTATGTTTTAAATGCAATCGGAAATCTCGTCCCAGATTCTAAGGGATTAGAATAGTTAACTATCATCAAATTCATTTGATTTTGTTTTCTATTCTTTCTTATTCTTAGCTTTAAACCTGCTATATTATTTTACAATTCTCGTATAAGTAACTAAGTGAAAAAAATTCACTTATGATTTTAATATTAAACGAATTCTCCATTAGAACAAATCATTTTAATTTATGAAGAAGGTATTCTCTTGTATGACCCATACAGAAATTCTCCCAAAAGATCTTACAGAAAACGCGATTAAATTAATCGGTCTAGATTGGATGTTAATAGCCTCTGGTGATACAGAAAAATATAACATGATGACTGCTTCTTGGGGTGGATTAGGGGTGCTCTGGCATAAACCAGTTTGTTTTATCTTTGTTCGTCCTAGTAGGTATACTTACGAATTTCTAGAAGCAAATGATAATTTCAGTTTAAACTTCCTTAGTAAAGATTATCGTTCCTCTCTAAATTTATGTGGTTCTAAATCAGGTCGTGAATTGAATAAAATGGAAGATGTAGATCTCACTCCCGAAGCAAATTTTGATACTATTTCCTTCAAAGAAGCCCATTTGGTTCTTTATTGTAAAAAACTCTATTATCATGATTTACAAACAGAAAACTTCCTTCACCCAATACAAAGCGATTTTTATAAAGATGGAAATTATCATCGTATGTATATTGGCGAGATTTTAGCCTGTCATCAGCAATCGAAATAATTATTGTTTTTCAGAAAATCATTACTTGCTTACATTTCTCTTGAAAAAAAGCGATTAAAAAAAGTAATTGAGAGGGAAATTTTTCCCTTTCTAAATATAATCTAATCTTTGCTTTTTCGTTTTCTTACGTTTAAAACCTGCCATCTTCAAAGCAGCTGAGAGTTGATCAAAAGTTTGTTGAATGAATTCATCATTTGGATATTTCTTGTCGAGTTCTTCCAGCTGTTCTAGTAATGGAATTATTTCCTTAGCTTTTTGTGCTTGAACAAGCATGTTGATTATCCCAGCTAAAGATTCAACATAAAGTCCTAAAATAGTTTTATTTTTTGGAAATTCATTTGCTAATTCTTTTAATTCATTCATTGTTTCCAATGTAGCATTAAAATTAGTTATTCCTTGCATACGTAGTGATAATATTAAACTTTGAGCGTAAATCGTTTGTAATTCAAGATTATCTTTAGTAGTATCTGCGAGCATTTCAAGCTCATTAATGTGTTTATTTAATTCTTCCATATTCTGCTGACCAAGTAATGAAATGGCATTTAGATATCCTTTAGCTAACTCAACTTTGAATGCTGTGTCTTTCTTATCAAGGGTTATCTCTTTCATTGAATTTAACCATCGTTTTGCGTCCTCTGGTTTCTCATAGGTTCGATCCATCGCAGTTCTATACGCATGTACCCACTCTAATTGCAACCCAATATTGGCCGGCATCGATTCTGATAAAAGAGTGATTTCTGACAGCAAATTATCAACTTTTGTGATATCTCTTTTTCTAGAGCTCTCAATTTCATGAACTAAAGATTTTGTAAGATTCAATTTTATCTTTCCATTGTCAGGAAATTTCTTGGCAAGTTCTCTAAATTTACCTGTTCTAACTCTTAAAGCTTTGAAATCTCCCCTTTTCTTCCAGAATTGTACCATATCATTAGATGCACCTGAAAGCTCCTCATGGATGAGGACATTGTCCGGGTATTTTGTTGCTAATTTCTCCAGATTAATTATCACTTCTTTCATAATACCAGGTTGACCTTTAGTGCTGAGTGCAACTAAAGAGTGACGCAAAGCTTTTGCATAGTTTATTGTTAACTGGTCATTTTCTATGTCCTTCTCAACGATTTCTTCTATATCTGCGAGAAGTTTTTTTACTTTGCTTGTAGATAATTTTCCACGAAAAGTTTGAATCGTTTTTGCAACTGCTTTTGTATAGTGTTTTCTCACTTTTGTATTCTCTTTAGTCATTTCCTGAAGCTGTTGAATGATCTCTTCTGCTATAGGAAGATTTCCTTTAGAACAAGCTTCTTCAAACGAATGGTATATTTTTTCTATTTCGTCCATAGTAATCATCATCAAGAATGAGTTTTCTTAGTCTTATATGTTCATATTCCTTATCATTTTATTAAATATGTTGAAATGGGCTATTTCATTATCGTTACTTTTATATCCTTGGTTTTCTCAAACATTATAATAAAATATATATCTAAGAAAATAGAAAAAAGCTCATATATCGAGATATAATATATCGAAATACGGAAGTGGTTTTCAGTGAAGTATTCACTAACTAAACGCGTAAAGAAACAAGAACTCGCAGAGCTCTTCTTGAATCTCTCTGATTCAATAGAAGATGATGTCCCCGACGTAATCTGGCAAGGATCCGAATTTGCAGCTGATATTAAGCAACAAAATGTTAGTTGTAATATTAATTACATTTCTACAAAGAAAGGTGGAGAATTCATAATCAAAATCAGCTGGATTACACCTGCAGCAAAGAAAAAGAAAGCCGCAGAAGCTGCCGCAAAAACAAAGGAACGTTTAGAAAAGAAGACTGCAACTGCAAAGACAGGCACAAATGATAAGGATCAACCCATCAAAATCGTTCAAAACGATGATATTTGGGCTGAAGGCGAAGAAACATGGGAAGCGTCTTCAGATGATGATGATTGGGATAATTCTGATTATGACGATGAGTGGTAAGAATTATTTTTTCCATTCTCATATTTCTTTCATTTTTTAGTTTGTTTTTCTACAAAAAAACAAGCTATTTCATTTACTTACTTATTCCCAGGTACAGATTTATATGAAATAATCTATCAGACATTATTAAAAGCTCATTTGCTTGGTGATACATATGAAAAATAATAATCAAGAAGCAAAAGAAAAAAGAGGATTTACAACTGAAGTCGAAAATAATCTTTTTATAAGCAAATCAAATGTGGAACTCATACTTCTTTTAAAATCTAAATATCCCAAAGAGAGAACTTCTTCTGCAATAGTATTGGGACAAAGAAAGTCTGAAAAAGCTATTGTTGCATTGTGTGAACAACTTAAAGAAGAAAACGCTTTATATTCAAAGATTGCTATTTCTGAAGCCCTCGGTAAAATTGGTAAACCAACAATAAATGAGTTAATCAAAAATTTAGGCATAATAGGCAATAACCAACATAAGACTTTGCCCAAGATGATATTTAACAAATGGAGCTATCCCTTGCCAAGAGATATTGTTGCAAGAACTATTTGTAAAATTGGAGATAGTATATTAGTAGATTTAAATAATATTTTTGTAGATGGTAATAAAAAACAAATCTATGAGGCAATAGATGCTATTGGATTCATTTCTTTTTATTCTGAAAATAAAATTTCATTTGAAATGTTAGAAAAATCATTGCAAAAATATTGTGATGATGAAATAATAAAATGGAAAATAACGAGAGCGTTAAGTGCCTTTCCAAGTAAAAAATCAGAATTAATTTTATTAAATATTTTAAAAACAAGCAAAATGCCAGAACTAGAATGGGAAGCAATTAGGAGCTTAGGTTCAATTTGTATGGAAGTGCCAGAAGAAATAATGATAGCAAAAAGTGATAAGAATGCTAAAGTAAAAAAAATGGCTTTTCTTGCAATAGAAAAGATAGACAGTAAAAGAAATGAGTGACAATTGTTGTAAACATCAATGAGGTAACTGTTATCAAATTATGATTACACAAACTTTTTGTTTGACAAAGCACACCTACTTGTTATAAGCTCTTTACAATCTATCAAAGGAGCATTTTATTTCGTGGTGGTATAATGAGTCTTTTCAAAGGAGATACAAATTACAAGCAATCACTTTCTACAACATTTGATGTGACATTAGCCACAGTCAAAAGAAATCTAATAACTGATTGGCAATATAAATCTGATATTGTTGTTCAATTATTATGGACTTTAACAAATTTAGTCGCTTATGGTTTTCTTGGATTGGCTGTAGGTACAGGAGCAGGTAATTATGCTCCTCCATATAGTATGTCTCTCTTCCTGCTTTCTTCATCAGCGTACTGGACGATGTTCACAGGAAATTATGAGGAAACAGCTTTTTGTTTAAGAGAAGAAGCAGCAAGGGGAACAATGGGCTATCTTATAACAAATAATGTTGATGCTTTGGGAATAATGGTGGGTAGGTATATCTCTTCCAGCTTGAAGTTTTTTGTTTTGTTTCTTGTAACAACTATTCCAACATTTGCATTAGTAAAAAATGATGGTGTAAATCTTCTCCCTCATACCGCTGGAGAATTTTTCATGCTAATACCGTTTATCCTCCTCGCCTATTTGTTTATGCTAGCAACGAGTTTGTATATTGGTTCTATTACACTACTTGTAAAGCAAACAACAACAATTGTTAGAATTGTTCTTTATATTGTTAGAATTCTTGCAGGATATTTCTTTACTATAGCATTCTTTGGAGGATATAGTGGTTGGCTATCTGCTGTAGTAGTTTGTTTACCTATTGCTGCCGGGCAATTTGCAATGAGAAAATATTTAATTGAGCATAATACTTCTGCAGATTTCTTTGGTTTTGCTTATTGGCAAATATTATTGATCAATCTAGCAGTTTGTATCGTCTTACTTGTAGGTGCATATTTCTTTACAAAAGGAATGACCAAAGTTGCCAGAAAGAGAGGAACAATTGAATTTTATTGAGACGGAGGAAATATGAAATGGTTGATCAAATACTACAATCTAATGGATTGATCAAGGAATTCCCCACAGGTGGGTTATCTATAGGCAAAAATAAAGGCAGACCATCAAAGAAAAGAATCTTGGATGGGATAACATTCGATCTACCTAAAGGTCTTTCCTTAGCATTACTTGGACCAAATGGTTCTGGAAAAACTACTCTACTAAAAACTCTATCAACAATCTATTCACCTGATGGTGGAGGAGCTACGGTTTGTGGGTATGATATAGTAAGTGAAATAAAGGAAGTAAGAAAAAGAATCAGCTTTGTAACACCATCGATGGATTTTCAGAAGAAATTAACTTTGAAGCAAACTTTGGACTTTTTTGTCAAAGTTACTGGTGGAGATATGGCGCTTGCCAAGGATTTTATCGAAGAATTACAATTAGACCATTTGTGGAATACTAAACTAGAAACCTTCAGCGAAGGACAGAAAGCCATTACTCGACTTTGTGTTGGGTTACAAAAAAACCCCGAAATTTTATTTGCAGATGAAGTGACAAACGGAATTGATTTCCGAAGAAAACAAGTAGTTCTCGATTTTCTTGAGAAACAAGGAAGAGAGCGAACTTTAGTTCTTGTTGACCATGATCCAGAAGTTGTTGATGTTCTATGTGATAAAATTCTGCTCATTGCATTAGGTGGTACCGTTCGAGGAATGGTTGATGTTGCAGAACTTCATTCAAAATTCAATTACATGTACGACATTATGGTTATTCCTAAAGGGACTGTAACTAAAAAAGAAGTAAAAGATATTTGGTCCAGATATGAAATGATTGGTGGGATGTGCCGATTCTTTGCTAGTAACCGGGAGGAAGCCACAGAAATACATGAACGTGTAATCAAATGGGGAAATTTCATCGATATCAAAACTTCTGGAATTTCTATTGAGGATATAACGTTGATGTGGTTGAAAAAGCATGAAGACGAATTGGAGGAGAGACTTCAAGAGGATAGAAAGAAAGCAAAAGAAGCAGAGCTTGCTAGAGCCGCAAAGAAGAAAAAAGCAACAAATAAACGAAGGAAAAAAGCCGGATAGTGGTTTTTTTTAGTGTTTTTTAGCTAATAAAATTCTTTTACTAAATGAAAAACTTCAAAAGAAACTATAGTTACAACAGAAAGCGATGTGTAGTGTATGGGCAAGAAGCAAGCAAAAAATAATGATGACCACAAATCAGAATTTGAACAGAGTGCACATGAACAATATATAGAAGTATTTGACGGAAGTCAATTACGAGTTCTTTCTTTTGAGCACCCACCAAATCCAACGGAAGATATCGAAATAATGTTTGTACCAGGATTATTAACTATCTTCCCAAGATGGGAACCAGTGCTCAAAGAGCTCAATGAGCATTATAAAGTTCATTATATTGAAAGCAGGGAAAAAAGCTCTAGTAAGCTGGTTCGAAGAGCAGCAATGAAACTTTCTGAAATAAAGGGAGACCTGGATTACATTGAAAAAGCTCTTGGGTTAGATCAAAGAAAGTATATTACTATATCAAGTTCAATGGGTGGTTCTCAAGTTCTTGAAAACTTAGCATCAAAAGGTCTTTCACCTATAGGTTCAATTCTCCTAAGCCCAGGAGTTGAAATAATCTTTCCTAAATTGTCACCAGCTCTCCTACGCATATTACCTCCTTTCGCAATCAATCTTTTAAAACCGTTTATTCGATGGCACTTGAGAAACAAAACTGTTGATTCCAAGAAAGAACCAAAGCAAGCTAGAGATTACATTCGCGCTGTAAATGAAGCCGATGTTCCTAAGATGCGAAAAATAATTTTGAAAAACGCTAATCGATACAATGGTTGGCATCTTTTACCTCAAATAAAAGACAGGATCATCCTCATTGGTGCTTCAACTGATAAAACTCACAAAAGTGATTTCTCGCTAAAAGTTTCAACAGCATTGGTAAATTGCACGTTTGTTGATTTGGGAACAAATAAAGCAGCACATGAAACACCAATAGTTGATCTAGCAAAGGAATTTATGAAAGAACTAAGCAATTCAGGTCCTAAGGTAAAAGAAAGAATTATACCTCACTCTTAGTTTAGTCTTTTTTTAATCCCAGTGACTAACAGGGGGTCGATATTTTCCCACCACCAAAATAGTGTCTCCACAAATGGGGCAGTCGAAAAAACTTTGATTGAATTTGTGTTCTCTAAGTTTAACTGCAACCAAATTCCAACACTGAGGACAAAACCTAGGTGTTTTCATTATTTCTTCTGCTTCTATTTTCCAGTTTACAATCAACTATTCATCACCTTTCTCTAAATAAACACTTAACCTTGACTGACCAGCAACGAGTAGTTGTTTTCTCTTCTTTTTGCCTTTAATAGAATGTTTCCAAGAGAGATCCGTTCCTGAATATGACAAAATACTTTCACCGAGAGCTTGATTGAATGCTTCATCAGAATTAGTAGAAACTAAATTTGGCAAATGCTCATTTTGAGTGTTTAAAACATCATCAAGAGAAGTTTCCAAACCAAAGGTTCGGATGCTAAGGAGTATCTGCCGGACATAAAAAGCACGGTCAATATCTTTGGCATATTTTGGATGATATGCTCGTTTGGAAACTGGACCATCACCTGGGATGACAACCCAAGGGAATTTATCATACATAAGCCATTCTTGATTCCAATCTAATCCTTCTCGTTCACAGAATTTTATATAAGCACAAACTCCGGGTGGCATACTCTTGTACAATGTAGGATGCCTTTTAATTGGAGAATAAGTGATAACGTGAGGGAGCAATTGATTTGTGGGTGTGTTTAGAATTCGCTTGCCAAATTCCAACAAGAATTTTTCAGCTCGGTTGAATTCATTCTTTTCATGAACTCTACGATTCTTCTTCCTCGAAGTTGGTCGATTCAGCGTTTCTTTGCTCTCTGTAGCTGTAAGAAAAATATCGAGAACTTTTCTCTGAGCTGCTTGTGAGATGGGAGACCAATCAGAACGAACTGCTTCAAACCCTTTGATATTTGTCTTTCCTGTTAGCAAACTAAGATACGCATATGCTTTCTTGCGCTCTGGTTTGAACACACATCGATATGCTATATCTTTCAAAGTAAGTTCAATCGGTTTGGGAAATTGCTCATTTAATCTGTTTAACATGCTAGCAATGATTTCTTTTAAAAGAAGGATGAACGTTTCTTTTTTAATAGGATCAGTTTCGTTATAGATATCAATAATCAGTTTATTATCTAATAATTTGATAAAAGCAGAATCCGTATCACCATAAACAAGTTCACAAGGAATAATTTCCTCTGAAATTTCTTTCAATTGTTCTTTGATGCCTAGTAGATACGCTCTCGCTGCATCCGCAATTGCCCCTGCTAAAGCTTGTGAATAAAACCTGCTCCGGATATAGAAGTGAGCACCATACATTGCATTAGCAATTATTTTCATAGAATTTTGTTCTCGTTCAAGAATTCGAATTGATTGTTTAAGATCCTTCTTCTCTCCAGAACTATCAGTTGCTTCTAATTGCTCGCTTAATTCTTTGATTTGCTGTTTTTTAGCAATACGTTTCTCTACCAATTCATTCTCCATAATGGATAACGCTGAGCGAGTGTCATTATTGAACAGTTTCAAGGAATTACCGTGATCGTTTGCGTCAACCCAATTTTTGAGAGTTTCACCACCGATATTTTGAGCAACCATTACAGAAGGATACATAGATCGAAAATCAACTATGACAACTCCTGTATGAAGGAGCCCCTCTGGATAAAGAACAGTTCCCCCTTGATGAGGGTGTTTCTCTCTCTCGAGACGATTTTTCTCCACTTGCTGTTTACTTGGTTTAAGGGGAATGAGAATGCCCTTTCTGCGCATGTATCTCATTAATTCAAATTCGCCATTTATTCGTTCAGTACAACAATTCCCTTCGTAAGGTGGAAAGCCAGTAACTCTTAGAGTTTCAACCCAACCTGTCATCCCGAGGTTCCAATAAAGGTCATAAATGATTTTACAATCTTGAAAGCATTGCTTTGCAAATAATCGCAAGTCATCTTCACAATCCTCGAGAACTCCACTATACCACAATAACTTCAAAGGTTCGATATGCTCGTACCCTGTTATACCAAGAACTGTTTCCGCAATGTCATAGAGAGTTTTCTTTCCAGATTTTGGATGAATGCCCCATGTTCTTAAAGCAAGATCAAAAACCATCCTTCCTTTGATGCGATAAGAAATCAATCTATTAGAGTAATAGGATGACTCATCTCCAAAGAGTGAAAGCAATTGGGTAGGCACTTTGAGAACTTGCATTCGGTGAAAAAGATAGGGTAAATCGAAACTATCACCTTGATAATTACAAAGAATATCAGGCTGAACCTTTTGTAAACACCTCATAAAATCCATAATGAGCTCTTTTTCACTATCATTGGAATCTTCTTGTAAGAGAAACAGATTGCCATTCTCAGGCTTTCCATCTATTCCCCAAATGATTGTTATTGCCATTATTCGGTTACTCTTTTGCTTGAGAAGTTCTTGATGATTTTCACCATCATGAGCAATTTTGATGTTAACAGCCATAATCTTCAGTGAATAGAAATCAGCTGGGGACTTAATTATTGAATCTGAAACAGGCGCAATATCACGATAGCTCGCTTCAGCAAATATTTTCCCTTCTTCTTTCTCTTCTACTAATGTACATTTGGCACTAACAACATTTAGACATTTCACAGCAGTATCTAACAAATATCTTTTCAAGAAAGGGATGTCAGTTTCAAATGTTTCAAAACCCAATTTCTCGATTGTGTTTTTCATATCTCTGAGCCTATTTGGATTGTTTCCGTAAATCTTTACTAATTTTACTTGTACAGAGCCCCAGAAATATGGTCTCAGAGTGATATTCTCAGTTTTTACAACCCAGTCACCCAAGATAGGGTCATTTTGAAGGATAAAAGATAATTCGGAAGTTTTTCGAACATAAAAGTAAGGGAGGAAATCTTCAATCTGTATTCGTATTTGCTTTCCTTTGTTTGTCTTTCCAAACAACCTGATAACCAATGTCTTGTTTCCATCCATTATTTTGTAATCAAGGTCAGTTAGCATGAAGTTTAGTTCTTGCTTTCGTGTCAAGGTCTCCAAAGTCTCCAGTTCAATTACGACAGCTTCCCCATTTGCAAAGGGCTCTCCTTTATCTTCACATTTATTTCACATTCACTAGAACCAACAATTAATTAATAGAAGAACGAAAGGGAGGGGTAACTGTAAGTATTTTTATCGGCAAAATAGGACTGAAAGAGATTTTTCTCTACTTTTTTTTGACAAAGAAATAAAGTAATCAAAGCAATTTTGTTTGTTTGGTTTTTTCAACTAATTCTGCAATGCATTGTTGTCCTTGATTTCTAGGTGAGTTAACAAATGTTGATATGGGATAATCTGTCATAGCAGAAGTAGTGTAAGGTTTTAGTAAT
>JABCTZ010000035.1 GCA_018238155.1 Candidatus Heimdallarchaeota archaeon
AGTGTCTAAAGAAACTTTCTTTCCATTTTTGGTGATCTTAATTTTTGAAATTTCTTGAAGGTAGCATCCCTCAATAAGATCTAAAATTAGTGGAACGTTGATGTCATTTACATTTGGCTTTGGAATCCCTATAGGTTTTCCAAAATAACCATTAGCAAATAAATCCCTAGATTCTTGTGTATTCCAAACAACTATTCTGTTTTCTAAGAGTTCGCCTTTCAAGTCAAAGACTTAGTGCTAATAAAATGAACGAGTCGGAAACTTCCTGGCATTTATCAGCCATTTCTTCTATCAATTCAATGACATCTTTCATTAACAGTAATTCTTTGGTGTCATGAATTTCATTTAGAGCTTTAATTTCCATAATACGGTATTTGGTATCAATCTCACGCTCAATTTTTTGTGTTTCTTGAGCAAGTTCAATAGCTTTGGAAGAATCAACGTTTAAGCTTCTGATAATTTCATTTAATTTGTATATTTCATCAACCACAAGTTCAATAAGTTCAGTCAAGTCTTTATCTAGGTTTGAAGTTTTTATTGTTGAAACTTTGATGTTTGAAAGTTTGAAGGCAATTCCAGTTATATAACCACTAATTTCATCCATTGTATAAGCAGTGTTTAGAATATTATCCCTGTTCAAAATCAAACCACCAACATCCGCTACATCCCTTGTAATTTTGCGTCTAAGATTTTCCACTTCATCTTCAATACTTGAAATTTGTTCAAGTGTAGTTTTTATTCCTGCTTTGTCTTTTACTACCAACATTTTTGGCAGTGTTGAAAGTACTCTGCCTGCATTAAGAATTCTATTTATCTCATCTTGTAAAACAGCTAAGGCTTTCCTTTTTGCTTGAACTTCTAATTCTCCGCTATACATAATGAATAATATGTTATTTGCTCTTTTCTAATTTATATCATGCTTTTCTAGGGCGAATATTCATTTTTCTTGATTAATTTTAGATTGTCCCTTATACAATGCTAACACTTCTTCAGCAGTCGAAGCATCCTCAACTGCTTTTTCATATCTAATTTTTCCTGTGAATTTTGGAAATCTTAAGGCAAATCCACTACTTTTTCTAATTAAATCCAAGCCAGTTTTATGAATAGGGCTTAAAGTTATTTCTGATCCAATAATTTCTAAAACTAATTTAGGTTCGAACCAAACATCCGCTTCCATTTCACTTACAATTCTAGAATTTTTTTTGAGTGTGACATTGTTGGAGAGAATTTGGTACAATTGATCCAAACTTTCATCAGTAAAACCTGTACCAACTTTACAGATACTAGGAAAATTATCCTTTTCCGGATTATATGTCGCTAATAGTAACGTGCCATATAGGCCTGTTCTTCGACCCCTTCCAAAGTATGCACCTATAACAATTAAATCAAAACTGTCACCTAGTTCGTTTCTATATTCACGTTTTAGCTTTAGCCAATTACTGCCTCTTGTTCCAGCACGATATGGCGCACTGGGAGTTTTTAGCATCAATCCCTCACAACCAGCATTAATAGAATTTTCTAGAAAATCTTCAATCTCATTTTCATTTTTAACGAACAACATAGGTACAAGTTTTGAAAAGTTATCTTCATGAATTATCTGTTCTAAAATTTTTCTTCTTTCAGAATACTCTAAATTTAAACAGTCTTTCTTATCAAAATACAGTACATCAAAAAAATTAACTGTGATTGGATATTGTGAAACGGCTTCATCCAGTTTGTATTTTCTTCTTCTATGCATCAGTTCTTGAAATGGTAAGAAGTCACCAGTGTTTTCGTTAATAGGAACTATTTCTGCCTCAAAAATTCCTTCATTTACATTTAGAGATTTTCCAATATTCTCTACAATGTCTGGATAATACTGTGTAATATTTTCTAACCTGCGTGAAAATAAAATTATCTTATCAGATTGTTTATGGATTTGCACACGCTCTCCATCTAGTTTGTATTCTGCCGCAAACTGTTCTGGCATTTTTTTAATAACGTCTTTCTCGCTTTGAACTCGATCTGCTAGCATGGGTCGTATTGGGCTAAATAATGAAATTTTAAATTTTTTTATTTCATCAATTCCATCTGTCGCAACTATTAGGGATACTTTTCCTAAATCACTTGAAACATTGTATGCATTTTCTATTTGCTCTCTATTCTCTTTTTTTCCAGTAAATGCAATGGCAAGTGCATCCATGACAGTATTTTCCGCTATTCCTAAGCGCAATGTACCTAACAAAATTTTTAACACAAATTTTGCTTCTAATGGGGTTGCATCATTTAGCAAACTTGAAATGTGTTTCATTTTCAAGTCTTGCGAGCCTTTACCCTCTAACTTTGCAATCTTGAATAAAGTTTCATAAACTCTTTCTACAGTAATTTTTTCTGCTGTAAATGTAGTTTGGGTTTTTATTTTTAGCATGTTTGATGCAGTTAGACCCAGATCACCACACTCTCTATAATCATCTTCAATTTTTTTAATTGG